>JADJAE010000011.1 GCA_016704445.1 Deltaproteobacteria bacterium | reverse complement strand
GTACGCCAGCGAGGCCGAGGTCAGCATGAACAACATCGCGCAGACGCTGGTCGCCTTGGCGAGGAAGCCGCTGGCCCCTCGGCCGCCGAACACGGTCTGCGTGGCCGCGCCGGAGAGCACGCCCATGCCGCCGGAACGACCCGACTGCAGGAGCACCACGCCGACGAGAAACAGGCAGACGAACACGTGAATGATGGTGAGCAGCGTTTGCATGGACGAAGAACTCTCGATGGTGCCGGAGGTTATCCCGCGGCCTGGATGATTCGGGTAAAGCCCGCCGCGTCGAGCGAGGCGCCGCCGACGAGGAGGCCATCGACGTCGGGCTGCGCCAGGAGCTCGGCGGCGTTGTCAGGCTTCACGCTGCCCCCATACAGGATTCGCACGCCGTCCGCGACCTCGCCGAGCTCGTTACGGATGCGATCGCGCAGGTAGGCGTGCGCCGACTGGGCATCCGAGGCCCGGGCGGTGCGCCCGGTTCCGATGGCCCAGACCGGCTCGTAGGCCAGCACGATGTCGCCCACGAAGGCCCGCGCGTCGTCGCCCGAGAGGCCGCCGAGCGCCCCGTCGAGCTGCCGCCGGAGCACCTCGAAGGTCACGCCGGACTCCCGCTCGGCGAGCGTCTCGCCGACGCATACGATGGGCTTCAGGCCGTGCCGCTGGAGCGCCACGGTCTTGCGGTGCACCATCGCGTCGGTCTCCTGGAAGAGCTGTCGACGCTCGGAGTGGCCCACGAGGCACCACGCGCAGCCGACGTCCTTCAACATCGCCGGCGCGATCTCCCCGGTGAAGGCCCCCTGGTCTTCCCAGTGGCAGTGCTGCCCCGAGAGGCCGATGGCCGACCCGAGGAGGGCCTTCGAGACCGCGTGCAGCGCCGTGAACACCGGCGCGACGACCACGTCGGTGCGAGGCCCGACGCGGGCGGAGTCCGCCAGCGAGCGGGCCAGCTCGACGGAGCCGTCGACGGTGCGGTGCATCTTCCAGTTGCCCGCGATGAGCGGGCGCCTCGTGGGGGAGGTCACGTCCGCAACGCCTCCACGCCGGGGAGCGTGCGACCCTCCAGGAGCTCCAGGCTGGCGCCGCCGCCGGTGGAGACGTGGGTGAAGCGCTCGGCGAGGCCCGCCTGGTGCACCGCGGCGACCGAGTCTCCGCCGCCCACCACCGAGAAGGCCGAGGCCTCCGCGATGGCCTTCGCGACCCCGATGCTCCCCTGCGAGAAGGGGGACTTCTCGAAGAGCCCCATCGGGCCGTTCCAGAAGACGCTGCGGGCGCGGAGCAGGTGCTTGCGGAAGTTCGCCACCGTGTCGGGACCGATGTCGAGCGCCATGTCCTCCGGGCCGACCGCGTCCGCCGCGACCACGCGCCCCTCGGCCGCGCCCACGTGCGACGCCACCACCAGGTCGGTCGGCAGCACCACCGTGACGCGCTTCTCCTGCGCCCTCGCCAGCAGGTCGCGGGCGAGCGGCAGCTTGTCGACCTCGAAGAGGCTGCGCCCCATCGGGCGGCCCTGCGCCGCCAGGAAGGTGTTGGCCATCGCCCCGCCGATGAGCAGCGCGTCGATCTTGGTGCAGAGCGCCTCGATCACCGCGATCTTGTCGCTCACCTTCGCGCCGCCCAGCACCGCGAGGTAGGGGCGTTCCGGGCCCGCCGCCAGCGCGCCGAGCACCTTCAGCTCCTTCATCAGCAGGAAGCCCGCGCCGCGCGTCCCGACCAGCTTCGGGAGCGCGTCGACGCTCGCGTGCGCCCGGTGCACCGCCCCGAAGGCGTCGTTGACGTAGATGTCGCAGAGCCTCGCGAGGTCGCGCGCGAAGGCCTCGTCGTTGGCCTCCTCCTCGGGGTGGAAGCGCAGGTTCTCCAGCAGCGCCACGCGCCCGTCGCGGAGGTCGTGCACCACCTTGCGGGCGCCGTCGCCGATGCAGTCGTCGGTGAGCACGATCTCGCTCCCGAGCAGGTCGGCGAGGCGCTCGCCCGCGGCGGCGAGCGAGAACTTCGGGTCGCGGCCCTTCTTCGGCCGACCGAGGTGCGAAGCCAGCACCACGCGGGCGCCCGCCTGCACCAGGTGCCGGATCGTCGGGAGCGCCTCGCGGATGCGGGTGTCGTCGGCGACCTGCCCGTCGTCGGTGAGGGGGACGTTGAAGTCCACCCGCACGAAGACGCGTCGCGAGGCCACGTCGAGGGCGTCGACGGGGACGATGCGGTCGAGCAGCGAGGCCATCAGCCTTCCACCGAGCCGAGGTACTTCATCACGTCGAGCATGCGGACGGAGAAGCCCCACTCGTTGTCGTACCAGGAGCTCACGGACACGAAGTCGCCGTCGATGACCTGCGTGAGCGCGAGGTCGACGGTGGAGCTCGCCGGGTTGCCGATGTAGTCGCAGGAGACGAGGGGCTCGTCGCTCACCGCGAGCACGCCCTTGAGGGGGCCGTTGGCCGCGGCGCGGAGGGCGTTGTTGACCTCCTCCTTGCTGGTGCGGCGACCGACGTTCGCGGAGAGGATCACCATAGAGACGTCCATCGTGGGCACTCGGATCGCGAAGCCGTCGAGGCGACCCTTGAGGTCGGGGAGCACGAGGCCCACGGCCCGCGCGGCGCCGGTCGAGGTGGGGATCATGCTGTTGGCCGCGGCGCGGGCGCGGCGCAGGTCCTTGTGGGGCGCGTCGAGGATGACCTGGTCGTTGGTGTAGCTGTGCACCGTGGTCATCTGGCCCTTCACGATGCCGAAGCTCTCGTGGAGCACCTTGGCCATCGGGGCGAGGCAGTTGGTGGTGCACGAGGCGTTGGAGAGGATGCGGTGCTTCGACGGGTCGTACGAGGTGTGGTTGACGCCGTAGACGAGCGTGAGGATGTCCTTGTCCTCCTCGCCCTTGGTGGGCGCGGAGAGGAGCACCCGCTTGGCGCCGGCCTCGAGGTGCTTGCCGCAGCCGGCCGCGTCGGTGAAGCGACCGGTGCACTCCAGCACCACGTCCACGCCGAGGGCCTTCCACGGGAGCTTCGACGGGTCCTTCTCGGCGAACACGGCGATCTCGTCGCCGGCGACGTTGAGTCCCTTCTCGGTGACCTTCACATCGGCGTCGAAGCGGCCGTGAACAGAGTCGTGGCGCAGGAGGTGGGCGAGGGTCTTGGCGTCCGTGAGGTCGTTGATGGCAACGACGTCAAGGTCGTGGGTCCCTTGCTGCTTCAGCGCCCGAAGTACACACCGGCCGATGCGGCCGAACCCGTTGATCGCGATCTTGCGAGCCATTGCGTCCTCCATAGGCGGGCCTCCAAATCGGGCCCGCGCGGCGGCGGAACCGTAGTCAGAAGGTGCCCCGATGGCAAGGCCGCGAAAGGCTCAGACGTTGGGCGTGGAGGAGGAGGACTCGGCGCGGAGATCGCGGCTCACCAGGTCGATGACCTCGCTCGCGAGGCCCACCATCTGCGCCTTCGAATACCCCGACCGCTTCATCTCCCGAATGATGCTCCGGGCCAGGATCTGCAGCGACTGCTCCGACCCCTCGCTCACCCCGCCGACCATCCACTCGTCGCTGAACGCCATGATCTTCGTGCTCCGTTCGGTGAACACTTCAGCAGTCACCGTGCCACCCCTCTCCCTTCTCCCGCTTTCACGGGCAATGCAGCGTTTTCGACAGGTCGAAATGAGCCATCGGTGCGAAGCCGGTGATGCGACGCGGGGGGTGACGGCGCGTAGGGTCGTACGCGGGATCAGCAAGCACTTCGTGAAGCGTGGCGCGCGTCGAGAGAGAGCCAGGCTTTTAGTTCTTGACGACCCCCGAGTGTCGGAGGTAGACACCGCCTCCCTTCGACGCGAGCGTGGCGGAATTGGCAGACGCACTGGATTCAGGTTCCAGCGGGTAACACCGTGAAGGTTCAAGTCCTTTCGCTCGCACCGGGTGTCAGCCCACCGATCAACCGATCGGTGGGCTGATCTAATTCTGGGCTCCGGGTTTCAGCGCAGCAACAGCCGTCGTAGCTTCCTCGCGCCATCGCCCCCGGAGAGAGCTGACCGCCCAATGCCGCACTGGATTTACGTGCTCGACGTCACCTGCGAGGGTCTGGTCGCCCAGGTGACCCTCAATGACATCGACGTGTTCAATGAGTGGGAGGGGAGGGCGCGGCAGTTTCAGGCGAAGCTCAACCCGTACATCGTCGAGGGCTCCAACCGCCTCGAGCTCTCGGTCGCGCCGATGACCGACGACGAGGGCCGGGCGCTTGAAGTTCCGCGCGCGATCACCGTGAAGCTCATCGCGGGAGAGCACGGGAGCGAGCCCGGTCCGCAGGGGGTGGTCGCCACCTTCCGATGGGACGAGGCGACGATGCCGGTGCCTCCGGGCGAGCTCGCCAGCGTGTGGGGTCGGCAGTTCACGGTGATCCCCGAGCGGGCCTTCGGTCGCTGGGTGTGGCAGGACGCGCCAGACGCCCCCCCTGTTGAGGCTGACGCGCGCGCGCTGGTGGCGCTCGCCGGGGAGGTCCACGCGGCGCTGGTCGCGAAGGACGTCGACGCCCTGCTCTCTCTCACGGCGCTCAAGTCCCAGGAGCTCGCTCGCGCCCTCGACGTCCCGGTGTCGGAGATCGATGAAGGGCAGCGCGAGCTCTTCGATGGACTCTTCGCCGACCCGACGTGGCGCGTGGCTCCCTTCGATCCCTCCCAGCTCGCGGCCGTCCCCTGTGCAGAGGGGAGGATGGTGCGCGTCACCGACGCCTCCGGCGCGCCGCCCCTGGTGGCCGCGACCGACGAGCAGCCCTTTGCGTTCGGCTTCCTTGCTGCAAGATATTCGGGTCGCTGGACGATCGTCCGGTGAGCTAAGGACCGTCCTCGTGGAAGCAAGCGAGCAGCGACGCACCAAGATGGCCGATCGGGAGACGTGGCTCCTCGGCAACATCACCGAGCTTCGGACGAGCATGACCCGCGCTCCGTACATGGGCCTCGGGCTCCTCTCCGTCCCCCTCATCGGCTGGCGGTGGGGCTTCGCGGCGGCAGCGCTCGCGGCGTTTTCGATCATCACCCTGGTCTGCGTGGCCCTCTACGTGGCCTGGTCGCACCTGCAGGAGTACGAGGGCGAGCTCACCGCCCTGCACCGCAAGATGAAGAGCCTCGACGAGACGAGCGCGAGCTGAACCGAAGGAGTCCCACCACACAATGACGACACTGCATGATTTCAAGCTCTACGCGATCGATGGCACCGAGCGCGACCTGGCCGTGCTGCGCGGCAAGACGGTGCTGGTGGTCAACGTCGCGAGCCGTTGCGGATTCACGCCGCAGTACAAGGGTCTCCAGCAGTTGCACCAGGAGCTCGAGCCCCGCGGCTTCATGGTGCTGGGCGTGCCGTCCAACGAGTTCGGCGCGCAGGAGCCCGGGACCAACGACGAGATCAGGTCGTTCTGCGAGACGAACTACCACGTGACCTTCCCGATGGCGGCGAAGATCGTGGTGAAGGGCGCCGGGCAGAACCCGCTCTATCAATGGCTGACCTCGGCGGCGACCCCGCCGGGCGACGTCCAGTGGAACTTCGAGAAGTTCCTGATCAACGGCCGCGGCGAGGTCGTCGGCCGCTTCGGCTCGAGCGTCTCGCCGGAGTCGCAGGAGCTTCGCAGCGCCATCCAGTCTGCGCTCGGCTGACGTCCACCACGAGGGCTCCCGCCATGACCACCGAAGTATCGATCGACGCAAAGACCAGCAGCCCCGCCGAGCCCGGCGATGCCGAGCTCCGAGCGCTCTTCGACCCGATGCACCGCGCCACGCGGCATGGCCTCGCGCGCACCTACGACGAGCGCATCGGCGACCTCGACCGGCTCGCGAGCGCGATGCTCCGTCGGCAGGACGACATCGCCCGGGCCATCTCCGAGGACTTCGGACATCGCTCCAGGCACGAGACGCTCGTCGCGGAGGTCTTCGTCACGCTCCAGTCCATCCAGCACACCCGAGAGCACCTCGCGGAGTGGATGAGCACCACGGCCCGCCCGGTGCGCTGGCTCTTCCAGCCGGGCCGCGCCGAGATCGTCCCCCAGCCCCTCGGCGTGGTCGGCATCATCGGCCCCTGGAACTACCCCTTCCAGCTCCTCGGCGCGCCGCTCATCTACGCGCTCGCGGCGGGCAACCGGGTGATGCTCAAGCCCTCGGAGCTCGTCCCTCGCATCAGCGCCCTCATCGCCGACCTCGTCCACGAGTGCTTCGCGCCCGACCAGGTGTGCCTCGTCCAGGGCGGCCCGAAGGTCGCCGAGGCGTTCTGCCGGCTGCCCCTCGACCTGCTCTTCTTCACGGGCTCGACCCGCGTGGGCAAGCACGTGATGCGCGCCGCCGCGGAGAACCTCACGCCCGTGGTGCTCGAGCTCGGAGGCAAGTCCCCGGCGCTCGTCACCCCGCACGCCTCGCTGTCCCGCACGGCGACCTCGATCGTCTCCGGCAAGCTCTTCAACGCCGGCCAGACCTGCATCGCCCCCGACTACGCCCTCGTCCCCCGCGCCGAGCGCGACGCCTTCGTGGCGGAGTGCAGGTCCGCCGCGGCGAAGCTCTACCCCATCGTGCGCGACAACGACGACTACACCTCCATCGTCAACGCGCACCACCGCAGCCGACTGCAGGGCCTCCTCGACGACGCCCGGGCCAAGGGCGCGACGGTCGTTTCCCTCGCTCCGGCGAGCGAGTCCTTCGAGGGATCGAAGAAGCTCGGTCCCGTCCTGCTCCTCGACGTCAACGACGACATGGCCGTCATGCAGGAGGAGATCTTCGGGCCGATCCTCCCGGTGGTCCCCTACGACACGCTCGACGAGGCCATCGCGTACATCAATGACCGACCGCGACCGCTCGCGCTCTACGCCTTCGGCGACGACCACGTCGCCGTGCAGTCGGTGATCGACCGCACCGTCTCCGGCGGCGTCTCGATCAACGAGACCATGCTGCACTTCGCGCAGGAAGACCTGCCCTTCGGCGGAGTCGGCCCTAGCGGCATGGGCCACTACCACGGCCGCGAGGGCTTCGAGGCGATGTCCAAGATGAAGCCTGTCTTCCACCAGGCGCGCGTCAACGGCTCCTTCCTCCTCCGGCCTCCGTACGGCCCGGTGCTCGACACCGCCCTGCGCGCCCTCATCCCCCGGCGCTGAATCGACACTCCTCCGGGGCGCGTGATAGCCCTGCGAGCCATGAGACAGATCTGGATCACCCGTCACGGCACCCCGGATGTCCTCGTGGTGCGCGAGGCGCCCGACCCTTCTCCCGCCGCGGGCGAGGTGCGGGTGCGGGTGCGCGCGAGCGGCGTCAACTTCGCCGACGTCATGGCCCGCATCGGGATGTACCCCGACGCGCCGCCGCCGCCCATGGTGGTCGGGTACGAGGTCTCGGGGGTGATCGACGCGGTAGGCGAAGGGGTCGACGCCTCGCGGGTCGGCCAGCGGGTGCTCGCCGTGGTTCGCTTCGGCGGATACAGCGACACGGTCTGCGTCGACAGCGGGATGGCCATCGAGCTGCCCGAGTCGATGTCCTTCGAGGAGGGCGCCGCGCTGCCGGTGGTCTATTTCACCGCGCATCACATGCTGGTCTACCTCGGCAACGTGAAGCGGGGCGACACGGTGCTCATCCACGCGGTCGCCGGGGGCGTAGGGCTCGCGGCGCTACAGCTCTGCAAGCACGCGGGCGCGGTCACCATCGGCACCGCCTCGGCCTCGAAGCACGCGTACCTGAAGTCCGCCGGGCTCGACCACGCCATCGACTATCACACGCAGGAGTTCTCCTCCGAGGTGCGTCGCATCACCGGCGGCCGCGGGGTCGACATCGCGCTCGACGCGCAGGGCGGGGCGTCGCTGAAGAAGAGCTTCCGCGTGCTCGCGCCCACGGGACGGCTCTTCGCGTTCGGCGCGGCCTCGCTCTCGCCCGATGGCAGGCGGGACGTGTTCTCGCTGCTGAAGGGCGTGCTCCAGATGCCCCTCATCGACCTCTTCCCCTTCAACCTCATGAACGACAACCGCGGCATCTTCGGCGTCAACATGGGGCACCTCTGGGGCGAGTCGAAGATGCTGCTCGGGCAGCTCAACCAGCTCCTCGCGCTCTATCGAGAGGGCGCGATCAAGCCAGTGATCGACTCGACCTTCTCCTTCGACGACGCCCCCGCGGCGCACCAGCGCATCCACGACCGCAAGAACGTCGGCAAGGTGCTGCTCATCCCCTGAGCGGTCCCCGCCTACGGGTCTCTCGACCCCAGCAGAAACGCCAGCGCTCCAGGCAGCCGCTGCGCCCAGTACACCTCGTTGTGGACGGCCCCGCGCTGCACCACATAGCGGAGGTCGATCTCGTCGCGGTAGCCCGCCGCCCTGATCGCCTGGGCCAGCATCGCGGTGTTGTCGACGTCGTCTCGGCCTTCCCCGCCGTCACCGCTGTCGACGTAGATGCGCCGGGGCCTCGCCTCGAGGCTGCGAAGCATGGCGACCTCGCGCAACAGCATCCGATCGTCCCACCAGGTGGAGGGCGACATCGCGCCGATGTTTCCGAAGACCTGCCCATGATGCACGCCCGCCCAGGCGGAGATCAGCCCGCCGAGGGATGATCCGAGGAGCACCGTGTCCGCCGCGCCGGGGCGGGTGCGGTAGCTGCGGTCGATGAGCGGCTTCACCTCCTCGATGAGCATCCGGAGGTACAGGGCGCCGCGGCCTCCTGCCATGCGGCCCGCGTCGCGGCTGGGGGTGTACTCGTCGATGCGGTCGGGGGTGTTCTCGATGCCGACGACGATGGCCTCTCGGATGGATCCGATCTCGGCGCCGTGGTTCAGCGCGTCCTGCGCGTACCAGGGGTTTCCCCCGAAGGCCGTCGCCGGGTTGAAGAGGTTCCGCCCGTCGTGCATGTAGACGACGGGGAAGCGGGCGGTGGGGTTCTCGTCGTAGGAGGGCGGGAAATAGAGCCAGAGCCCGCGGTCGTTGTTGAGCACCGCGGAGTGAAACGCGGACATGACACGGGACCAGCGTCCCGAGCGAGCGACGAACCTGGGATAGATGTCCAATGTGGCACCGGGAGACGCGCGGTAGTTGCTCCCGATGGACCACTCGCGGTCATCGAGGAGGGGCTTCCATTCAAACGAGCGAGCGACCTGGTCGGAGGACCACTCCCAGACGTCGGCGGTGATGCGGGTGAGGGAGACCCCGCGCTCCCAGGAGAGCCCTGCGAGGTCGCCGCGAAGGCTGAGCGAGCGGGCTCCGACCGGGTAGTGCACCCGCAGCGTCGTACGCCTCGTCGCCACATCGACGGAGCCCGCGTCGGTCGCCGTAGGTGAACCCGTGGTCCCCCCACATCCGACCAGCAGGCACAGCGCGATGACGAAGCTTCGCATCGGCGACAGGGTTGCACCGGGGGCGGAGCGCGCGTCAAACCCTCATCGTCCTCCATGCATCGCTTGCGCGGCTCCCAGCGACCACGCAAGTCGTGCATGGACACTCGTGAGTGCATCCCTGCCACGGTGTGGCTGGACGGCGCAGGCCTCGCACCACCCCAGGTGACCTCGAAGACACGGAGAATTCCCACCGCGGCTGCGACCCGTCAGGGCCGACGCTGACGAGCAGCCAGACGTCCATCTGGTGGCCCATGCCTTGCTGGCGGAACAATCCAGAGCTCCAGAAGGTTTCCTCGACACCCCTGAACCACCGAGGCCCCACCCCATGACCGACACTGAACGCTTCTTTCGCGCTGCCGGGTATCTGTTCACCTGGGCCCCGGCCGAGGGCGGCCGGAAGGCGACGCTCGAGATGTGGCGGGAGTCCGCAGACGGTCATGAGCGCTACTGGGTGACCCGGGCGACCTGCAAGCCCCACCGCGAGGGCGCCTACGCCGGCGCCATGGCGCTGGTGGCCTGGGTGCAGTCGCTGGATGTCCCGGTCCGGCGCGATCCGAAGTCGCAGGCGGTCATGGAGCAGCTGGCCTTCACCTACGACCGCCTTCGCAACCTGCCGAAGCGCCCCGACGCCGCGATGACCGCCGCGCTCAAGGCCCTCGTCAGCGGTCGCGCCGCCGCCGCCTGAACGCCTCGCGGCGAACGCATCCGCCGCGGTACAACCTCCCGCATCCGTCGATCGGGAGGCCTTCATGCGCGTCGCGTCCCTCTTCCTCACCTCGCTGCTGCTGTCCTCATCCGCGCTCGCCATCAACCAGCCCAACGGCGCGCAGATCCCGGTCGGCAACCAGCTCCAGGAGATCTTCAACGCCCGCGGCGAGAGCGCCATCCGGGTGCGCGAAGACGCCGCCATCGTGCCCGAGCGCTTCGTGCCCGGATGCAACCTGACGTTCACGCTGATCACCCGCGGCAACGCGGCCTTTCGCAACGTGTTCGGCTGGTACAACGTGCGGCCGGGCGTGACCCCCTCGCGGAGCAATCCCCCGCCCGGGTGCGCCCCGAGCAGGTGCTGATCCCTTGCGACGCGATGCCGGGACAGCAGTTCACCTCAACCTCCGGGGCAATCCCCAGTACCTGGGCGGCGAGATCGGCTTCTTCCTGCGCACTCCCGAAGGCGGATGTCCTCGGGCGATGCTCCGAGGCGCCTGCTGCGCCGACCTCTCGCGCACCGGCTGGTCGTTCTTCTCCGAGCGGGGATACAACCCCGACAACTCGGGCACGGACCCTTCGTACATCCACCTGCTGACCTACGACTCGAGGGTCAGGCCCCGCTCGTTCTACTTCGCCTGGGAGGACCTCTACTCCGGCGGCGACAACAACTTCACCGACTTCATCGCGCTCGTCGACGAGATCGTGTGCACCGGCGGCGGCGCGAGCTGTATGACCTCCATGCAGGGCGCCTGCGGCGCGGGCACCTTCCAGTGCCGCGCTGGAGCGCTCGTCTGCGTCGGCTCGGTGACCGCCTCGGCGGAGCGCTGCGACGGCGTCGACAACGACTGCAACGGCATGGTCGACGAGGGCGACGGCCTCTGCGGGGCGCGGATGGTCTGCGACCGGGGCGTCTGCGTCGACCGCTGCATGGGCGAGCTCGGGTGCTTCCCGGGGCTGCGCTGCACCGACCGAGGGACCTGCGTCGAGGCGGCGTGCGAGACCGTCACCTGCGGGGCCAGCCAGCGCTGCGAGGGCGGCCGCTGCGTAGGGGCCTGCGAGGGCATCACGTGCCCGGCGGGATCGCTCTGCCGGGGCGGCCGCTGCGTCGACGCCTGCGCGAGCGTGAGCTGCGACAGCGACCAGGCCTGCGTCGACGGCGTGTGCGTCCCTCGCTGCGAGTGTCGTCGATGCGCCGACGGACAGGCCTGCGGGTCGGACGGGCGCTGCCGCGCGACGGCCTGCGCCACGGTGGCCTGCGGCGTGGGCACCACCTGCGTCGAGGGGCGCTGCGTGGACGCCTGCGAGGGCGCTCGCTGCCCGGGCGGGGAGCGCTGCGAGATGGGGCGATGCGTGACCATCCCGGTGCCCGATGGGGGCGTCCCGAGGGACGCCACGCCGCTCGCGGACGTGGGGTTCTTCGACCTCGGGGCGAGGGATGTTCCGCCGGAGGAGCCGGACGCCGGCGCGAAGATCGACGCCGCGACCGACGACGGGCTGGTGGCGGTCTACGAGCAGAAGGATGGGTGCGGCTGTCGGGTGGGTGGGACGGCTCCGAGCGGGCGCGGCCCCGCGCTGCTGGCGGGGCTCTTCGCGGCGCTCTCGTGGCGTCGTCAGCGCTTCGGAGCGAAGCGCTCTCGGAGACGCTTGCCGTAGCCTTCCTTGTTCTCCTGCTTGGCACGGCCGATCGCGAGGGCGTCCTCCGGGACGTCCCGGGTCACCACCGATCCTGAGCCCACGTAGGAGTTCTTGCCGATGGTCACCGGGGCCACGAGCGAGCTGTTGGAGCCGATGAACGCTCCCTCCTCGATGGTGGTCACGTGCTTACGGAAGCCGTCGTAGTTGCAGAAGATCGTCCCGGCGCCAATGTTGGCCTTCGGGCCCACCACGCCGTCGCCGAGGTAGGCGAGGTGGTTGGCCTTGGCCCCCTTGCCGAGCCGGGTCTTCTTCAGCTCGACGAAGTTGCCCACGTGCGCCCCGGCCTCGACCACGCTCTCCGGTCGCAGGTGGGCGAAGGGGCCGAGCTGAGCCCCCTCGTGCACCTCGCAGCGCGTCACCAGCGTGTACGGCTTGAGCAGCACGTCGCGACCGATGGAGGCGTCCTCCAGCACGCAGCCCGCGTCGACGGTGGTCCCGCTGCCGAGCGAGGTCGCGCCGCGCAGCACCACGTTGGGGCCGATGGTGACGCCCGCCTCGACGGTGACATCGCGGTCGATGCACGCGCCCGGAGCCACGGTGCTCCCCGCGCGGCGATGGCCGTCCGCGATGCGCTGCCAGAGGTAGGCCTCGGTCGCCGCGAGCTCGGCCCGGTCGTTCACCCCTCGCAGCGAGATGGGCTCCCAGGCGAGCTCCCCGACGCCGCCTTCGCTCGCCGCGATCTCCACCAGGTCGGTGAGGTAGAACTCACCTTGCGAGTTGGTCGAGCCGATCTTCCCGAGAGACCCGGCGAGGAACTCCCTGCCCGCCACGTAGAGGCCGGGGTTCACGCAGCGCACGGCGCGCTCCTCGGAGGAGCAGTCCTTGTGCTCGCGAATCGCGCGAATGGCCCCAGCCTCGTCGCGCAGCACGCGACCGTAGCCCGTCGGGTCGGAGACCTCGGTGGTGATCATCGCCAGCGGTGCGCCCGAGCGGGCGCGCGCCTCGATGAGCTGGCGCAGCGCCTCGGCGGGCACGCACGGCACGTCCCCGTAGGTGATCAGCACCTCCGTCGCCGTAGCTGGGACCTCCGTCATCCCCGCCCGCACCGCGTCGGCGGTGCCCCGCTGCTCGGTCTGCACGGCGAAGCGCACGCGCTCTCCGAAGCGCGCCTTCACGGCCTCGGCGACCGCCTCGCGCCCATGCCCCACGACGAGCACGACATCGTCCGAGCCCGCCGCGAGCGCCGCCTCGATCGACCAGTGGACCATCGCCACGCCCGCGACCCGGTGCAGCACCTTGGGCAGCGCGCTCTTCATTCGGGTTCCCTGGCCCGCGGCCAGGATGATCGTGCAGCGACCGTTCATGTGGACTCCTCGTAGGTGGAAGGTCTTTGGGGACGGCGGTTCTATCACGCGGCCGCGCGCCGGAATCGTCCTTGGGCTAGGCTGCGCCCAGCATGAACGTCGGCTTCTTCGGCGGGAGCTTCAACCCGCCCCACGTGTCCCACGTCCTCGCGGTGTCCTACGTGCTCGCCACGCAGCCCATCGACCGCGTGCTCGTGGTGCCCTGCTTCGACCACCCCCTGGGCAAGGAGCTCGCGCCCTTCACGCACCGCAAGGCCATGTGCGAGCGGGCCTTCGAGCACCTGCGCCACGTCGAGGTCTCCGCCATCGAGCAGGAGATGGGTGAGACCTCGCGCACGCTCTACACCCTCCGAGCGCTCACCGCCGCGCACCCTGACTGGTCGCTCCGGCTGATCATCGGCGCCGACATCCTCAACGAGACCGAGCGCTGGTTCGGCTGGCCCGAGATCGTCCGCATGGCCCCCCCGCTGGTGCTCGGGCGTCTCGGCCACGCCCACGCCGACGCCCCGCCGTCGGTGATCCCGCAGGTGTCCTCGACGGAGGTCCGCAGCCGCCTCGCCAGGGGCCTCGCCGTCGACGACGTCGTCCCTCGGCGGGTCATCGAATACGCGCGCGAGCATCGCCTCTACGGAGCCCCGTGACGGCGCCGTGGATGGTCGTGGGCCTCGGGCGCATGGGCCGGGCCTTCCTGGCGCTCGCCCGCACCCACGCCGTCCCGGCCGCTGGATATCCGGCCCGGGGCGTCGCGCCCGAGCGCCTGCGCGACGAGTCCATGGTGTGGATCCTCGCCGTCAGCGACCAGGCGATTACCACGGTCTGTAAGATGCTGCTCCCGGCGCTTCGCCCTGGCGACGTGGTGCTGCACCTCGCGGGCGCTCGGGGCCTCGCGGAGCTCGAGCCCGCTCGCGGCGCGGGCGCGGCGGTCGGCGCGCTGCACCCCCTGGCGGCCATCGCGACCCTCGACCCGCCGGGCTCGCTCTCCGGCGCGGCCTTCATGGTCGAGGGCGATCCGGCCGCGGTGGCGTCGGCGAGGGACATCGCCGCGCTGGCCGGGGGGACCCTCATCGTCGCCGAGGCGGTCGACCGCTCTCGCTACCACGCGGGCGCGGCGCTCGTGGCCTCCGGCGCGGTGGCGCTCGCCCAGGGCGCGGCGTGGCTGCTGGCCGGGGCCGTCCAGCCGACGCCCTCGGAAGAGGACCTTCGCGCGGCGACGGCCTCGCTGCTGGTGAGCGTCGCTAGGAACATCCAGCACCTCGGGCCCGACGCCTCGCTCGCCTCGCCGCTGCTGCGCGACGACACCGAGACCGTGGCCCGGCACCTCGCGGTGATGGCCGACGATCCGACGGTGCGGGCGCTCTATCGGGCGGTGCTGGCGCGCGTGCTCGTGCCGCTGGCGCGCGACGGGCGGGTGAAGCCGGAGACGATCGCGGCGGCGAGGCTACTGGCGGAAGACGGCGCAGACACCCATTGATGGCCTGACGAGGGCCGTGCAAGAACCTGCACGGCGGCCCTTGGCGGCCCGTAGGACACGGACAGGAGGAGCGGTAGCGATGTACGTAGGCTCGGCACTCTCGACGCAGGGCATCACCCTGGAGCGACACATCCTGGAGCAGCAGCTCGCGATCCCGGGGGCGACCGGGGACTTCACCGGGCTCTTCCAGCAGATCGCGCTGGCGGCGAAGGTGATCAACTCGCGCGTCCGCTCGGCGGGCCTCGCCGGCATCCTCGGCCTCACCGGGGAGAAGAACGTGCAGGGCGAGGAGGTCCAGAAGCTGGATGAGTTCGCCAACAACGTGCTCATCCGCTCGGTCGAGGCGGGAGGCCACCTCTGCGTGATGGCCAGCGAGGAGAACGAGGGCATCGTCCGCATCCCCGATCAGTTCCAGACGGGGAAGTACGTGCTGATGTTCGACCCGCTCGACGGCAGCTCCAACATCGACGTCGACATCAACATCGGCACCATCTTCTCGATCCACCGTCGCATCACGGTGGGGCGTCACGGCACCGAGGCCGACTGCCTCCAGCGAGGCGCCTCGCAGGTCGCTGCGGGCTACGTCATCTACGGCTCCAGCACGGTGCTCGTGTACAGCATGGGCGAGAGCGTCCACGGCTTCACGCTCGACCCGGCCGTCGGCGAGTTCTTCCTCTCGCACGAGAACATCCGCATCCCCAAGAAGGGGAAGATCTACTCGGTCAACGAGGGCAACTCGCTGCTCTGGCCCGCGGGCCTGCGCCGTTGGATCACCGACATGCAGACCCCGAAGCCCAACGGCGACGGCACCATGGGGACGCCGTACTCCGCGCGCTACGTCGGCTCGCTGGTGGCGGACTTCCACCGCACGCTGCTCAAGGGCGGCGTGTTCGCGTACCCCGCGGACAAGAAGAGCCCGCAGGGCAAGCTGCGGCTGCTCTACGAGGCCGCCCCGATGGCCTTCCTCTGCGAGGCCGCAGGCGGGGCCGCCTCCACCGGGACCAGCCGCATCCTCGACGTCGCGCCGACCTCGCTGCACCAGCGGGTTCCGCTGTACATCGGGAGCGCGGAGGACGTCGCCGAGGCCGAGCGATTCCTCCGAGAGGAGTCGTAGAGAGGGAGAGCGAAGGGGGGCTTGGGGGTCAGTCGGTCGGGGGCTTGGGCTGCTCGGCCTCGACGACCTCTTCGCCCTCGGTCGGGGCGTCCGCGCCAGGGGCCGGACCGATGTCTCCGCGGGTCATCGGGTGCCCGCGGAAGCGCGCGTCGCGCTGCTCGCTGAAGCCGGGGCTGCGGTAGGCGTTGGGGTCGGTGCCTCCGCGGTCCGGGCGACGGCCGCCCATTCCGCGGGGCGAGCGGCCGCCGCGGTTGTGGGCCTCGTGCGAGGTGAGCACCGCGCTCGGGAGCGCAGGACCGGCGGGGGGAGCGAGCGAGGCGTCCTCCTCCTCGTCCTTGGGGAGCCCCGCATAGTCGATCTTGTAATCGTAGGTCGGAGCGTCGCGAAACCCGGGGCCGCGGTAGCCCTTCGGATCATTGGGCGAGGGGCGAGCGGCGGCGCTCTGGGCGGGTCGTTGCGGGGCTTTGCGGACGGGTCGATCGGCCATCGAGGGCTCTCCTAGGCTTATGGACGGCGGGACAGCACCACCGGCGCGACGGGCGTGTCAAGCGCGCTGGAATGTTGCGCGACCGCGGGGCGACGCGCTCTCCTGGGCGGTGGAATGTACCGAGCGGCCCGCTGGATCCTGTCGAGCATGGTCACCCTGGTCGTGCTGTACGTCTACTTCTTCATCCCCCTGACCGGCACCCGCACCCTCTGGGACCACACCCGCCGCATCCTCGGCACCCAGGAGGCTCGCGAGCTCGGCGTCGACCTCCGCACCGCGGGGGACCGGGTGGCCACGAAGATCCGCCGCGAGGTGATCCCCGCCGTGGTCTCCGGCTTCGACGGCGGCGTCGGCGCGAGGGCCGACGCCGGCACCGAGCTCCGACCTCGCTGACTCGCGGAGCGGTTCACTCCCCCGTCGCTTCATGCTAGACGGCGCGGCCTGTAACCCCCCGAGGAGGCCTTTCCTGCCGTGATCAACCTCGCCGACCCCGCCCGCGAACACCGTCAGCTCCAAGGCCCGATCGAGGAGGCCGCCCTGCGCGTGCTGCGCTCGGGTGGATACATCCTCGGCTCCGAGGTGGAGGCCTTCCAGAGCGAGTTCGCCGCGTACTGCGGCGCCGCCGCTGCGGTCGGCGTCTCCAACGGCTCGGACGCCATCGTCGTCGCGCTCCAGGCGCTCGGCATCGGGCCCGGCGACGAGGTCATCACGACGGCCTTCAGCTACCTCGCGACCGCCAGCGCCATCCACCGCGTCGGCGCGACCCCGGTCTTCGCCGACATCGACCTCGCGACCTTCAACCTCGACCCGGCCCGCGTCGCCGAGCGCATCACCCCGAAGACCCGCGCCATTCTCGCGGTGCACCTCTTCGGACGCGTCGCCGACACCGACGCGCTCTCCGCCCTCGCGCGCGACCGCAACATCCACCTCGTCGAGGACGTCGCCCAGGCCGCCGGCGCCGAACGCCACGGCCGGCGCACCGGCACCCTCGGCGTCATCGGCTGCTTCAGCTTCTTCCCCGCCAAGCCCCTCGGGGCCGCGGGTGACGGCGGCGCGTGCGTCACCAACGACCCCACGCTCGCCGACCTGATGAAGAAGGTGCGAGTGACCGGCGCCACCGCCAAGAACGTGCACGAACTCCCGGGCGGCAACTTCCGCCTCGACCCGATCCAGGCCGCCATCCTGCGGGCGAAGCTCCCGCACTACGAGGCCCGCATCGCCCGCCGCCGCGACCACGCCGACCGGCTTCGCGCGGCCCTCAAGGGCGTCTCGGCGGAGCTCGTGCTCCCGGCCGACGACCCCGACGGGCGGCACGTGTACGCGCAGTTCACCATCCGCCACCCTAGGCGCGACGCGATCTCCGCCGCGCTGCGCGCGAAGGGCGTCGGGAGCGAAGTCTACTACCCGATGCCGATGCCCTACCAGAAGGTCTTCGCCTCGCTCGGGCACCGCCCCGGGGAGTTTCCCAACGCCGAGCGGGCGTGCGCGGAGGTGCTGTCCATCCCGGTGCACAGCGAGCTCGAGGTGGCCGAGGTCGAGACGGTCGGTCACGCGCTGCGCGACGCGGTGCGCGCCGTCGAGGGGGCCTCGCTGTGAGCAGCAAGGTCCGCATCGGCTGCGTCGGCGCCGGCTACTGGGGCAAGAACCTGGTCCGCAACTTTGCCTCCGCCGAGGGGGCCGAGCTCGCCGCGGTCTGCGACGCCGACGCGAAGGTGCAGGCCCGCGTGCGCCGGGAGTACCCGAGCGCGAAGGTCACCGGCTCGTACGACGAGCTGCTGGCGATGTCCGACGTCGACGCGGTGGTGCTCGCCACGCCGGGCTCCTCGCACGCGAGCCTCGCCCGCCAGGCGCTCGCCGCGGGCAAGGACGTCTTCGTCGAGAAGCCCCTCGCGCAGACCGTCGCCGACGCGCGCGCCGTCACCGAGGAGGCCGCGCGGCTCGGGCGCGTGCTGATGTGCGGTCACCTGATGGTCTTCCACCCGGCCTTCCAGCGGGTGGTCGAGCTGGTGCGCTCGGGCGCGCTCGGCGACATCCTCTACATCTACGCGCAGCGCGTGAACCTCGGGAAGATCCGCACCGACGAGAACGCCCTCTGGTCGCTCGGGCCGCACGACTTCTCGATGATCTTCGAGCTCATCGCCGAGCCGATGGAGTCGGTCTCCGCGCGAGGCCACGCGTACCTCCGGCCCGGCACCGAGGACGTCGTGTTCGTCAACGTGGCCTTCAAGTCCGGCGTGATGGCCAACGTGCAGCTCTCGTGGCTCGACCCGCACAAGCACCGCTCGCTCACCGTGGTCGGCTCCAAGAAGATGCTGGTGTTCGACGACACCCACCCCACGGAGAAGATCCGCATCCACGACAAGGGCTTCGACCGGCCGCAGGAGTACCACACGTACGACGCGTTTTTGACGCTGCGCGACGGGGACATCCTGATCCCGAGCGTGCCCATGGAGGAGCCGCTGCGGCTCGAGGTGCGGCACTTCATCGAGTGCGTGCGCGACCGCAAGGCCCCGCGCACCGGCGGCCCTGAGGCGTGCCGCGTCGTCGAGGCGCTCGCGGCGGCCGAGGCATCGCTCCGCCGCGGCGGCGCGCCCATCATCCTCTGACAGTCTCTAAGTCGCTATCAGGTCCGAACTCCCACAGGAGGCGTCTGTACCCTTATGGCTGAAACGAAACCGTCGTTCTATGTCCACCCGAGCGCCATCGTCGACGAGGGCGCGACGCTCGGCGAGGGCACCAAGGTCTGGCACTTCTGCCACGTGATGGGAGGCGCGCGCATCGGCCACCGCAGCTCGTTCGGCCAGAACTGCTACGTCGGCAACCGCGTCACCGTCGGCGACAACGCCCGGGTGCAGAACAACGTCTCGCTCTACGACGGCGTGCACCTCGAGGACGACGTGTTCGTCGGCCCGAGCGCGGTGTTCACCAACGTGGTCAACCCCCGCTCGGCCTTCCCCCGCAAGGACGAGTACCGCGAGACCCGCGTGGGCCGCGGCGCGAGCATCGGCGCCAACGCCACCATCGTCTGCGGCCACGACATCGGCGAGGGGGCCTTCGTGGCCGCCGGCGCGGTGGTCACGCGGCACGTCCCGCCCTTCGCGATGGTGGGCGGCGTGCCGGCGCGATTCATGGGATGGATGTGTCGATGCGGAGAGCGACTCGACACCACGCTCAAGTGCAAGGCCTGCGACCGGGCGTACACCCGCGACGGCGACGGCCTGGCCGAGCTGCCCTCCGCCTCCGGAGCGTGACGCGGTGAGGGCCCGGGCGGCCGCGGTGATGGCGTGCCTCATGGCGTGCTCGTCGACGCCGCGGCCTGCGCCGGGAGGGCCCACGGGGGTCGCCCGCTACGTCCAGGCGGCGGCGTGGACGGCCCCGCCGGAGACCAACCGGCTCGCGGAGGTGGCGCGCGCGGCGAGCGGGGAGGGCGGCGCGTCGCTGCTCCTCGACCCGGCGCTGACGCAGACGGCGAGGCTGGTCGCCGAGCGCGTCGCGGCGGACCCGGCACACCGGCCGCCGAGCGCCCGGCTGGTGCAGGGGCTCGCGTGGCAGGCGGGGCTCACCGACCCGATCCCCGGCATCGTGACCGTGCACCGGGGGGCTGAGGGGCCGCTCGGCGAGGAGACCTCGACGGGGCTGCAGGAGATCGTGTCGCAGGATCATCCGACGCACATGGGCGTTGCGGAGGTCGTGCGCGGCGCCGAGCGCTGGATGGTGATCGCGCTCACCCGTCGTCGGCTGCGGCTGGAGGCGGTGCCGAGACAGATGGCGCGGGGCGACCGGCTGGTTCTGCAGGGCGCGATCGGGCCAGGCCTGCGGGCGCCGACGCTCTCGCTCGCGCACCCCGACGGCCGGGTGGAAGACCAGCCGCTGGGCGAGGGACCGGAGTTCCTGGTGCGGGTTCCGCTCGACGCCCGCGGCGTGTGGCAGGTGGAGCTCGAGGCGACGGGCCCGGAGGGCAACACGGTGCTCGCCAACTTCCCGGTGTACGTCGACACCGCCGCGCCGCAGACCACCGACGACGGCGCCCCGGAGCACGTCGGTGATCCCGCGGAGGTCGAGGCCGCGCTCTTCGGCCTGCTCAACGCCGCCCGGGCGCAAGAGCGCCTCCAACCCCTCGCCGCGCTTGCCGGGCTCACGGCGGCGGCGAGGGCGCACTCCCAGGACATGGCCGAGCACCGCTTCGTCGCGCACAACTCCCCGTCGCTGGGCACCACCTCCGAGCGCCTCCAGCGTGCCGGGCTGCGCAGCGGGCTCGTCCTCGAGAACGTCGCGCGCGGCTATGGTCCCCGGGAGATCTTCGACGGGCTGATGGCGAGCCCCGGTCACCGCGCCAACATCCTCAACCCCGGGGTCACCCACGTCGGCATCGGCGTGGTGCGCGACCCGACGGGCAACGGCCTGCTCGTCACCCAGGACTTCATGGCCGTCGCGACCGCGATCGACACCGCGGCCGCCGCCCAGTCCCTCCTGCGGGCCATCAACCTCGCGCGCCGGGGCCGCGAGCTCAATCCCCTCGAGGAGCGTCCTGCCCTGTCTACCGCGGCCCGCGAGGCGGCGGCGGGCTTCTTCCGCGACCCGTCGCGCACCCAGCAGCAGGCGCTCCAGGACGCCAGCGCTCGGGTGCAGCGCGAGGGCCTTCTCTACCGTCGCATCAGCGTGGCGGCCGCCTTCGGCCCGCGCATCGACGGGGCCGAGCGCCTCGAGCCGCTGCTCGACGACGCCTCTCGCTTCATCGGCGTCGGGGTCGCTCAGGGAGACCACCCCGACGCTCCGCCCAACTCGGTCTTCGTGGTCTACGTCCTGGCTGTTCCGCGGTAGCGGGCTTCAGGGTCGGGCGAGCCAGCCGAGCACCGCGGGGAAGACCTCCTCGTGGGCGTGCGCCCCGAGCAGCAGGTCGAGGTGGTCGTACTCCCGCCCGGCGCCGCTCGCGCGACCGACCTCCAGATACTCCTTCTCGCTCGAACCGCTCGCCTCGAAGGCATGGACGGCGACGCCCGCCGGGGCGAGGCGGTCTCGCGAGCCGACCATCACCAGCATCGGGACGCGGATGTCCTGCAGTCCGGCGTCGTAGTCCCATCGACCGTCGTTGCTGTCGAAGCGGCCCTGGTGGATCCAGCGGGCGAACTGGAGCGCGACGCCGATCGGCACGTCGCCGAAGCTGTTGGCCATCGCGGAGCGCAGCATCGGGGTGCTGTAGTTCCACGGGCGCATCCCGCTGGTGAAGCGGTAGGGGAAGCGGCGCAGCATCAGCGGCGCGACGGCCAGGGCGAGCAGTCGAAAGGGCGTGTATCGCATGCGCCCGGCGACCGACACGAGCGGGCTTGGAAGCGCGAGGAAGCGGCGGTAGGGGTGCCTGCCGAAGCGCGCCGGCGACCCGATGGTCACGAGGCGTCGGACGCGCCCGCCGTGCACGGCGCCGAGGTACGCGTAGGCGAGCATTCCGCCCATGCTGAACCCGATCCAGTCGACCTCCGCGGCGCCGGTGGCGGCGCACACGAAGTCGATGGCCTCGGGGACGTCGACCCCGACGTAGCTGTCGAAGGTGCTGGTGTGGGTGGCGGCGTTGCGGGTTTCGGGGTGCGCCCCGCGGAGCTCGAGCACCCACACGTCGCGGCCCTCGGCGGCGAGGCGCGCGGCGAGCGAGCGCTCGGGGTCGAGCGCGAAGGCGTGCCGGTTCATCGCGAGGCCGTGGCAGAGGATCACCGGCGGCAGCAGCGCCGCGTCTGAGCGGGGCCTGAGGTGTCCGAGGACGATCCTGGCGCCGTCGGAGAGGGTCAGGGTCTCGACCTCGTCGAAGGGGAATCCCTGGCGCAGGAGCCTCGACCAGACCGTCACCCAGAGCGCGAAGCCCACGATGGCGAGGACGAACAGCGCGACGGCGACTTCCAGCAGGAGATACATCCTCTGGTGGGAGTAGCACCCCTGCCCACGTGAGCGAACGCCCCGCGGGCACTGGAACCCGCAGCCCCGGCGGTGGTAGACGGCGTGGCTCGTGGACAAGGAACTTCTCATCGCCTTGCAGGCCTCTCTCGGGATCACTCTGCGCGACCCGACGCTGCTCGAGACCGCGATGACGCACCGGTCGGCGGCGCACGAGGGCCGCGGGGCTCGCCGGGGGCACCGCTCGGTGGACAACGAGCGGATGGAGTTCCTCGGCGACGCGGTGCTCTCGCTGTGCGTGAGCGAGCTGCTCTGGAAGCGCCTCCCGCAGGCGAGGGAGGGCGAGCTCACCCGGCTGCGCGCGGCGGTGGTCAACGAGACGGCGCTCGCCCGCCTGGGCACCGCCCTCGGCATCGGGGAGACCCTGCGCCTCGGACGCGGTGAGGCCCGCACCGGCGGTCGCACCAAGCCCTCGCTCCTGGCCGACGCGCTCGAGGCGACCCTGGCCGCCGTGTATCTGGACGGCGGGCTCGACGCCGCGCGCGCCGTCGTCGACCGGCTGCTCACGCCCGAGATCGACGCGGCGCTCACCCGCGCGACGCCGGACCTCGACGACAAGACCCGACTGCAGGAGCTCCTGCAGGCCCGCCACACCCTCACGCCTCACTACGAGGTGGTGCGCGCGGAGGGCCCGGACCACCACCGCACCTGGGAGGTCGAGATGATCGCGGACCCCTACCTCCGCACGCGCGGCGTCGGGACGAGCAAGAAGCGCGCGGAGCAGGCCGCCGCGGGCGAGGCGCTGCGGCTGCTCACCGGTGGCACGGACGCGAACTTGACCCGCACCGGCAGCGGCGACGATCCCTCGGACTGATGCGACTGGCCCTCCAACGACTCGCCCACGCCGAAGGGCTCCCGCTGCCGTCTTACCAGACGCGGTATTCCGCGGGCCTCGACCTCTGCGCGGCCATCCCCGAGGAGCCCCCGCTCAGGCTCCTTCCGGGCGAGCGGCTCTCGGTGCCCACGGGGCTCGTCATCGCGGTGCCCGAGGGCTACGAGGGGGCAGGTGCGGGCGCGCTCGGGCAGGGCGCTCCGGGAGGGCCTCGCGGTGCTCAACGCGCCGGGCACCATCGACTCGGACTTCCGCGGCGAGGTGCGGGTGCTGCTGATCAACCTCGGCCCAGACCCCATCGAGATCGCCCGGGGTGAGCGCATCGCCCAGATGGTCATCGCTCCGGTGTGCAGGGTGACCGTCGAGGAGGTCACGAGCCTCGAGACGACCGACCGCGGCGCCGGAGGCTTCGGCTCGACGGGACGTTGAAGGGACGTGGTACGGTGACGGCACGGAAGGCGCTGTGCTGACCCACTGTCCGTACTGCAACGCTCGCCTCGACCCGTCGGCTTCCCGCTGCCCGGTGTGCAAGGCCTCGCTGGCCAACGCACGCCCGCTGCCGCCCCCGTCCGCCCGCCCCGGCTCGCCGTCGGCCCCTCCCTCTGCCTCGCCATCGTCCGCGAGGGTCGCGCCATCGCGTCTCAACGTCGGCCCCCCGCCCAACGCGCGGGTGCCGGGCGCGGGGCTGCAGCCTCCTCCCGCGATGCGCCCGCCCCCCTCCCGGGCCGCGCCCTGCGCCCGTGCCGGCCTCCCAGGCCCGCGCCGTCGCCTGGAGGAGGACGATGTCGACACGCTGAGCGCGCTCACCAACCCGCAGCTTCGGCTCTCCGCTGGCGAGTGGCTTCGCGATCGCTTCCAGCTCACCGCCCGGCTGGGCGAGGGGCTCTTCGGGACCACCTGGCGCGCACTCGACACCACCGGCGGCCCCGACGTCGCGGTGAAGATGATGGGGCCGCTGCTGCTGCTCAACGAGGGCGAGCGGCGCGACTTCCACGGTAAGTGCGAGATGTTCACCCGTCGCACGCTCGCAGGCTGCGTGCTGCCCTCCGACGTCGTGCTGGCGCCCGGGTGCGTGGCGGTGGTCAGCCCGCTGGTCGACGGCGTGTCCCTCCGGGCCGTGCTGTCGGCCCGCCGCTCGATCGGTTCGGCGCTCTCGACGGAGGAGGCGCTGCGCGTGGTCCACTCGCTGGTGCTCGCGCTGCAGGCGATGCACACCGCCTCGCCCCACGGGCTGCTGCGCCCCGAGGACGTCATGGTCACCGCGCGGGGGCTGCTGCTCACCGACGGCATCCTTGGCGTGTGCATCCCCCCCGACCGCCTCGTCGAGCGCGTGCGCGCGGCGCAGTCCGAGGCCATGCCCTACCTCGCGCCAGAGGTCCTCGCGGGACGTCGGCCGACGGCGAGCGCCGACCTGTACGCGCTCGGCGCGATGACCACCGAGGTGATCGGCGGCGCCACGCCCGACCGCGGCCCCGACCTCTCCTCGTTCACCCCGGAGCTCCGCCGCGCGATCGTGACGCTCCTCGACCGCGAGCCCGGTCGGCGCCCCGCCGGCATTCGCATGCTCCTCGACGCCCTCTCCTCGATGGTGGGCCTCTCCCAGCGACCCGCCGACCCGCCGCTCCCGCTGCCCGAGCAGGTCGCGCTTCGTACGCCCCTCGAGGCGCAGGCCCCCCCGAAGCCGTCGCCTGCTGCGAGCTCGTCGTCGTCGTCGCGCCTCCCCACCGTCGCGCCTCTCACGGAGTCGTCGCGGGAGCTCCCTCACGGCCGGCTCGGCAGCGCGACCGCCTCGCTGCCGCTGATGGTCAACCCGCGCGCTCCGGCTCCCATCACCACCTCCGGGCCGCCGCCCGACCTCGCGGTGAGGTCCGGCCCGCCGGGCGGCCTCCCGCTGCCTCCGATGCGCTCCGCGCCCAGCGCCCCGGCGAAGTCGCGACCGCTCCCGCCCCTCCAGGTCAGGGCCGAGCCGCCCCCGGAGGCGGAGACCGTGATGCGCCCGGCGCCCCAGCGTCCCGCCCCAGCGTCGAGCGCCCCGTCGCGCTCGCTGCGTGAGGACGACATGATCGACCCGAAGCTGCTGCGCGCGGCGAAGATGCTCGACGCCGAGCGACGGGTGCCGCGGGCGGAGACGCTCGACGAGATCGATCTGATCGACGACGACTGAGGAGGGGCTTCGAAGAGGGGGATGAGGGGAGACGGAGCGGATCAGCCCAGGTGGGCTTCGAACATCGCGACGAGCTTCGACTCCGGCGCGAGCCCGACCGAGCGACCGACCTCGCGGCCACCCTTGAACAGGATCACCGTCGGCACGCCGCGGATCTGCAGGCTGGCGGGGGTCTGCGGGGAGTCGTCGATGTCCAGCTTGGCGACCTTGAGGCGACCGGCGTAGCCCTTCGCGATCTTGTCGACGATGGGCGAGAGGGCCTTACACGGGCCGCACCACGTCGCGGTGAAGTCGAGCAGCACGGGCACATCGGACTTCAGCACCTCCGCGTCGAAGGTCTGATCGGTGACGGTCTTCACAAGCTCTGATGCCATGGAGTGATCCTTGTCGGACGCGCACGGCGCGCCTCGTAGGGGGGAGAGGAAGGGAGACGGTCGGCCAACGATGGTTCGCTGGAAACCCGCTGTCAATCGATCCGGCAGGCTGCGGTCGAGGCGCGCACCACGGACTCTACGATCTCGAACACCTCGTCGGGACTGAGGCGGCTGCGCGACCCGTCCGCGTTGCGGGGAGCGCCGCCGACGGTGCTGCCGCCGCCCCATCCGCGCTCGCGATCGTTGAGCGCCGTGAGGATGGTTCGCACGGGGAAGAACTTTACGAACTCCGAGCGCTTGGCCACGGTGTACGCGTGCGATCCGTCGCGCAGCGACGAGTGGATGACCACGCGCTGGTGCCCGTCGGCGAAGAGCCTCGCGTGGGCCCGGTAGCCGAGGCTCTCGACGAGCTCCCAGCCGGTGCCCTCGCGCAGCACGCGGTACCGGTGGTCGACCACGAAGTCGGCCGTGTACGCGTGCGAGGCGCCGTCCGCGTAGACCGAGATGCGCCGCCCGACCTCGTCGAGGAGGGCGCGCAGCCCGGCGTTGTCGAGGGTGTAGTAGCTCCCGTCCGCGCGCGCCTGCAGCTCGGGCTCGGAGAGCCACTCGACGATGGTGGGCATGTCGCCCGCGAGGGGGTAGGCGCCGGCGTGCGCGTCGAGCAGGCCCGCGCAGAGCACGAGCCGGTTGATGAGCGGCTCCTGCGCGCGGTCGATGTGCCGGAGCAGCCAGACCGCGAGCGCGGTGTCGAGGTCGACGTCGTTGAGGAAGACGATGAGCTCGCGCGGCTTGAGCCCGAGCGCGATGGCGTCGTGCACCTGCTCGGCGGTGCTGCGCGTCGCGTGGCGCACGCAGTCGCCGTGGTGGTCGAAGCTGTAGCGCTCGCACTCGGCGTCGATGCGCGGGCCGAGGACGTAGCCGTCCAGGGCGATGCTGCGAGGCGCAAGCTCGTCGAAGCCGACGATGCGTCCTCGCTCGATGACGATCTCCATCACGGAATCACCTCTCGCGTGCGCTCATAGAGCAGCCAGTCGCGGCCCGAGAACGCCAGTCGGTAACGGGTCGGCTCGGCCGCCGGTGCGTCAACGACGCCACGGCGCACCAGCACGTAGTCGTAATAACTCCGGTCGGGGTCCGCCACCTCGAGCGAGGCGGTCCACTCCCAGCGCGGCGGAAGCCGGGGCGGGCGGGCCTGGCCCTCGCGGTAGCGGAAGGGCGACTGGGGGAAGTCCGCGAAGGAGAAGGTCGCGACCGCGCCGCCCCGCGCCTGATAGTACGCGGCGACGTGGAGCATCGGGACGTTGGGCACCCAGGCGCTCGACTGCGGCGCGAGGATGGCCACCAGCCTACGACCTGGCCGCGCGTGCGCCAGCGCCTCGTCGAGGTCGCCGAGCTCGCTCGCCTGCCACCGGGCGACCCGCGCGCGGAGGTCGACGACGAAGCCCAGCGAGGCGGCGCCGAGCGCGGCCACGAGGAGCCAGGCCCCGCGCCCCAGCGAGCGGCGAGGCATCCAGAGCGGCAGCAGCAGCGCGGCCACGAGCGGGAAGCGGGTGTGGATCGGCCAGATGAAGCCGTAGCTCGACGGGGTCACGACGTACAGCAGGGCGCAGATGGCGGGCACCCAGGCGAGCGAACGGCGATCGGCGGGGGAGGTCGCAGGGACGAGCGATCGAAGGCCAGGCCGACGAAGGCGCCCACCGCCGCGAGCATCGCCGCGCGGAAGCCGATCTCGGACCACGTCGACTCCGGCGGAACCTCCGGGCCCCAGAGCGCCTCGAAGGTACGGTGGCGCAGCGCGTAGGCCGCGGCGAACAGCACCGCCCCGACCAGGGGCATCCAGCGGGTCGGCGAGCCCGCGGCCTCGGAGGGGCGACGCTCCTTCGCCGAGAGCCAGCGACGGCGGCCAGGACCCCGAGGCCCCAGCCGAGGAGCAGCCGCTCGTCGCGGTCGCCGGGCACGTCCAGCAGCGTGTTGCTGAGCTCTCGCGCGAGGCTCGGCACCGAGGGCCACTCGGCGTGCGCGGCGGTCCCCACGCCGCCCGCGAGCACCGTCGCGTCGTTGGCCGGGGAGCGCACGACCCAGAGCGCCGCCGCGAGCAGCGAGGGCACCAGGAACACCACCTGCCGGATCCACCCGCGAAGCTCGGCGCCGAGCGCGCGGAGGCGCCCGGAGGGCGGCGAGAGGGTGGTCAGCACGCCGAGGCCGAGCACGCCGAAGGGGATGAGGTGCGCGTAGAAGGTGGCGAGCGCGAGCGCCCCGAGAGCCACCTGACGGCGGGGCTCGGAGCGCCTCGCCGGGTCGGCGAAGAGCCCGATGGCGACCAGCGCGAGCGGCACCCCGATGAGCAGGTTGAGGAAGCCGAGGAAGAACTGCGGGTTCCAGAGCAGCGGCCAGGAGAGGGCCGCGAGGCGCTCGTCGCCGCCCGATCGCCGGAGCGCGAAGCGCAGCGCGTAGGGGATGGCGACGAGCGAGGCGGCGGCCAGAAGTCGAACCGCGCCCTCCGCGCCCAGCAGGGCGGAGAGCGGGACGCCGAGCGCATACACGAGCAGGTATTGCGTGCGCGAGAGCGTGACCTCGAAGACCGCGTCGAGCGACGAGCCGAAGAGCAGCCGACGCAGCACCGAGACGGCGGCGATGTGCTGGGGGAGGTCCTGGAGCGGGGCGTGCGCGGCGGCGTAGAGGGGGGTCGCGAGGCCGAGCGAGACGACCGCAAAGGCGGCCTCGAACCCTATGCGGACCCCGCGGAGTCGATCGCGGAGCGTCACGGCTCGACGTCCCTCCATCGGGCGCGGAAGGACTTCAGCAGCGACTTGATCTCGTCCTCGTGCTTCGTCGCCTTCGGGCCCACGAGCACCACGTTGGCCCTCGCCGGATCGAGCACCCGGGCCGCGGCGGAGCGGAGGTCGTCGGTGCTCAGGGACAGCAGCTCGGCGCGCCTGTCGTCGGGGCTGCGGCGCTGGCCGAACAGCTCCGCCGGGCCGTAGAAGTCGCAGAGGTGCTGCGCGTCGTCGTCGAGCGCGTCGAGGTCGAAGCCGAAGCGCCGCTGCGCCTTCTCGAGCTCCGCGCGCGTAGGCCCCGCCCCGGCGAGCTCTCGGAAGATCTCCAGCACCTCCTCGACCACGGCCCCGACCGAGGCGCGCGCGACCGAGGCCGCCACGTCGATGACGCCCACCTCCGCGAAGCGCTCGATGTCGGCGGACACGTCGTAGGCCAGGCCCCGCTCCTCGCAGACCCGGCGGTAGAGCCGCGTGGACATCCCGTCGTCGATGACCCGCAGGAGCAGCTCCGTGGCCGCGCCTCCCGGGTCGTCGAGGCCCTCGCAGGGGTAGGCGATGCGCAGCGCCGTCTGGCTCGCCGAGTGGGGGACGAGCGAGCGTCGGCCCCGACGGTGCCGCCGGGTGAAGGGCTTCGCGGCGCGCAGCGGCCCCTCGGGGATCTCGTGCAGCGAGCCCTTCACCGCGTCGAGGAGCTCGTCGTGGGTGAGGGGACCCGCGGCGCAGGCGACCATGTTGCCCGCTGCGTAGTGGCGCGCGTGGTGCTCTCGCAGGTCGTCGTCGGTGAAGCGGGTGACGTTGTGCGCCGTGCCCGCGATGGGCGCGCCGAGGGGATGCTCGCCGAACACCAGCCGCCGGGCGTGGTTGTCCGGCGAGATGTCCCGGCCGCGGTCGTCGACGTCCTCCAGGAGCTCCTCGCGGACGATGCCGACCTCGACCTTGCGGTCGGCGAAGACCGGGGCCGTGAGGAGGCCGCCGAGGATGGCGGCGGCCGGGGCGAGCGCGTCCGGCGGGGCGCTGAGCTCGAACATGGTGAAGTCCGAGTGCGTCGCGGCGTTCATCGAGGCGCCGAGGGACTCCACCGCGTCGTTCACGAGCGCGGCCGAGGGCAGCGCCGCGGAGCCGCGGAAGAGCATGTGCTCGAGGAAGTGCGAGAGGCCGTTGTGCCGAGGGCGCTCATGCCGGGAGCCGACATGGACGTAGACGGCGGCCACCGCGCGGTGGAGGTACGGGCGGTGGATGGTGAGGACGCGCAGCCCGTTGCCGAGCTGGTGCGTGCGGACGTCGTGCATCAACGCGACGGTGTCAGTTGTCTTCCTGACCGGGGGCGGGGGCGCGGAGCCGCGGCGAGTTGCCGATGCGCACCTGACCGTCGTGCTCGGCCTCCTGGCGGAGGTGCGTGACGTACTGCACGAGCACGTCGCGCTGACGCGCGGCGAGGGCCGAGGCGTTCACCGAGGAGAGCAGCTCCTGGCGCTGGCGGCCGAACTCCTCGCGGGTGGCCACCGTGCGGCTCCCGTCCTTGAAGCGCATCAGGAACCAGTCGTCCCCGGCCTGCACGGGCTCGCGGACGAGGGGGCTCTCCTGGGTGAGCCCGAACGCGATCGACGTGAGCATCTCCGCGCGCTCGACGTCGTTCACCACGAAGCCGTTGCGGGCGAACACCTCGCTGTCCTGGAGGGTCGGGGCGTCGAGGTCGGTGCGCTCCACCGGGGTGAGCGTGACGTTGTTCGCGAGGGTCACCGGGCCCGGCACCTCGCCGCGGAAGAACTCGCGCAGCGCGGCGGCGTGCGCCTGGGTGCCGACCTCGTCGAGGTTGGTGGCCGTGCGCATGCGCTCGAGCGTGGCGCGGGCGGCCTCGCGGGCGAGCTCGGCGCCGCGGGTCTCGCGGAAGAGGGTGCGGGCGATGTCGCGCTTGGCCTCGGCCTCGGGCACGTCGCCCTCGCGGAACGCGAGGAGCTGGATGATGTGTGCGCCGAAGGGGGTCTCGGTCACCGGCGAGACGCCGTTGGGCTGCAGGGCGGTGGCGGCGCGCACGAAGGCCGCGTCGAAGTTGCTGCCCTCGACCGCGGTCCACGGGAGCATGCCGCCCTCGCGCCAGTTGCCCGGGTCGTCGGAGTAGAGGCGAGCGAGGCGGACGAAGTCGCCGCCGGCCACGAGCTGCGCCCGGATCGCCTCGGCCCGCGCGCGGACCTCGGCCTTCTGCGCGTCCGTCGCGCCCTCCGGGTACTTCACCAGGATGTGCCGCGAGCGGAACTCCCTGCGCAGGCCGCGCAGGCTCTCGCGCCGCCGCTCCCACTGCCGCTGGATCTCGTCGGTGTGCTGCCCCGCCCAGGCCTCGACCTGCGCCGCGTCGTCGTCGCGCACCAGGTTGCGATAGAAGTTCAGGTTGTAGCGGAGGTAGCGCACCGCCATCTGGTCATGCGAGCGCTGGTAGTCGCGCCACATGTCCTCGTCGGAGAGCTGCACCGAGGCGCGCACCGAGTCGCGCATGCGCTGGGCGAGCATCTCGCGCACCATGGACTCGCGCAGGTCGGCGACGGTGCGACGGAAGAGCCGCCGCGCGACGCGCTCGAACTGGGGGAAGTCGAAGCGGTCGCCGACGCCGCCGCAGGACGACGGAGGCAGCTCGACGCGGCCCGACTGCACCCCGAGCACGGGCTCGGCCCCGACGCCCACGGAGGCGTAGAAGCGGCAGTTGCGGAACTCCTCGTTGACCATCTCTTCGGTGACCCGCATGCCGAGGCGCTCGGCCTCGTGGGCAAGGAGCTCCCGCTCGATGAGGCCGTCGAGGGCGCCCTGCCGGATGGCTCCGGCGACCGCGGGGTTCTCCTCCGAGGCGCGCATGATGCGGGGCACCATCCCGACCGCGGCCACGAAGTCGCTCTCGCTGAGCGTGCGGCCATGCACCTTGGCGGCGTAGGTGACCTTCAGACTTCCCTGGGAGCAGCTCTGCGAGCCTGGCCCCACACCGAAGATGGTCGCGACGGACGCGATCAGCACGATGAGGAAGAACGAGTTGGAGTGCTTACGGAATCCTTCCAGCATTGGTAACCGCTCGCGTCGGGCGCTTCGGCCCGGTTAAGGTCACCGTTGGAGGTATCCGGGGCGTCGAAGCTTCGACGTCCACCGACCACCTCCATCGGGTTCGGAGCGCACGCACTAACACATCAGAGGGTGATTGACACCAGTCCATAAGCGGAGATACTCCGCGCCCGTTTTCGAGTAAGGAACGCACAACATGTCGCTGCACACGTCCATCAAGACCGAAATCATCGAGAAGTTCCGCCAGACCGAGGGTGATACGGGCTCCCCCCAGGTGCAGATCGCACTGCTCTCGGCGCGCATCTCTCAGCTCCAGGGCCACTTCGAGACCCACAAGAAGGACCACCACTCGCGCCGCGGGCTGCTGAAGATGGTCGGCCAGCGTCGCCGGCTCCTCGACTACCTCAAGAGCAAGGACGTCGCGGGGTACCGGAAGATCATCGCCGAGCTCAACCTCCGCAAGTAAAGCCTCCCAGGGCTCCCTCTGAACCACCGCCTCACCGTCGCTGGTGGGGCGTCGGTGTATTCGGGGAACCACCTCCGCGGTGCGGGGCGCACGTCGGCGCGCTCCGGTCACCGCCGAGGACTTCGATCGGTCACGTCGCTCCGGTCTTCGCTTCGTGTGCGCGCTCTCCATCGCAGCGCGCCCAGGAACCGAGGACACCGAACGACCCGATCGACCCCGCCGTTCTCTTCCACGTCCCTTTCAGGCCGACGAGAGCAGAGGCATCGGGCATGTCGATCATTCGTGAGAGCGTCGAGGTCGGATCCACCACCATCACCATCGAGACGGGTCGCATCGCCAAGCAGGCGAACGGCTCCGTGCTCATCAGCGCGGGCGAGTCCATCGTCCTCGTCACAGCGTGCGCGAGCGCCGACGAGCGCCCGGGCATCGACTTCTTCCCCCTGTCGGTCGACTACGTCGAGAAGACCTTCGCCGCGGGCCGCATCCCGGGCGGCTTCTTCAAGCGCGAGGGGCGCCTGCGCGACGAGGAGATCCTCGTGTCGCGGCTCATCGACCGGCCCTGCCGGCCGCTCTTCCCGGACGGCTACCGCAACGACATCCAGATCATCGCGACGGTGCTCTCGGCCGACAAGGTGCACACCACCGACGTGCTCGCCCTCATCGGCGCCAGCACCGCGCTGCACATCAGCGACATCCCCTGGGCGGGCCCCATCGCGGGCGTCCGCGTCGGCCGCGTCGACGGGAAGCTCGTCGCCAACCCGACCTTCGACGAGATGGCCAAGAGCGACCTCGACATGATCGTCGCGGGCAGCCGCGACGCCATCGTGATGGTCGAGGGCGCCGCCGACGAGTTCTCCGAGGACGAGCTCATCGAGGCCCTGATGTTCGCCCACCGCAGCATGCAGGGCGTGATCGAGCTCCAGGAGCGCATCCGCGAGGCGGTCGGCAAGCCGAAGCGCGCCTTCGCCGGCAAGCGCCCGACGGAGGACATGTTCCGCCGCGTGCGCGAGGTCGTGGGCGCGGGCCTGAGCGACGCGTCGCGCACCCGCGTCAAGGGCGAGCGCTACGGGAAGTTCAAGGCGCTCAAGACCCAGATGCTCGAGGCGCTCAAGCCCGAGTTCCCCGAGAAGGAGGGGCTGCTGAAGGAGGCCTTCAGCGAGGTGCAGGGCAACGTGATGCGCACGATGATCGTCGACGAGATGATCCGCATCGACGGCCGCGACAGCACCACCGTGCGGCCCATCGCCTGCGAGGTCGGGCTGCTCCCGCGCGTGCACGGAAGCGCGCTCTTCACCCGCGGCGAGACCCAGGGGATCGTCACCAGCACCCTCGGCACCGCGCAGGACGAGCAGAAGATCGACGGGCTCATCGGCGAGAAGTGGAAGCGCTTCCTGCTCCACTACAACTTCCCGCCGTACTCGGTCGGCGAGACCAAGCCCATGCGCGGCCCCGGCCGCCGCGAGATCGGCCACGGCAACCTCGCCGAGCGCGCGCTCGCGCGGATGATCCCGCCAACGGAGCAGTTCCCGTACACGATCCGCATCGTGAGCGAGATCACCGAGTCCAACGGGTCGAGCTCGATGGCCACCGTCTGCGGCGGCACGCTCGCCCTCATGGACGCGGGCGTCCCGATCAAGGCGCCGGTCGCGGGCATCGCGATGGGGCTCATCAAGGAGGGCGACAAGATCGCCATCCTCACCGACATCCTCGGCGACGAGGACCACCTCGGCGACATGGACTTCAAGGTCTGCGGCACCGCCAAGGGCGTCACCGCGATCCAGATGGACATCAAGATCGAGGGGCTCTCGCGCGAGATCCTGGAGAAGGCCCTCAAGCAGGCCCGCGACGCTCGACTGCACATCCTCGGGCGCATGCTCGCGACGCTGCCGACGCACCGCACCGAGCTCTCCAAGTACGCGCCGCGCATCACCACGCTCAAGGTCAACCCGACCAGATCCGCCTCGTCATCGGCCCCGGCGGCAAGACCATCAAGGGCATCGTCGACCAGACCGGCGTCGCCATCGACGTCGAGGACGACGGCACGGTCAACATCGCCAGCGCCGACAGCGTGGCGGTGCAGCGCGCCATCGACATCATCCGCGGCCTCACCGCCGAGGCCGAGATCGGCGCCGTCTACAAGGGCACCGTCAAGCGCATCGTCGACTTCGGGGCCTTCGTCGAGATCTTCCCCGGCACCGAAGGCCTCGTGCACGTGAGCGAGCTCGCCCACACCCGCGTCGAGAACGTCGCCGACGTCATCAAGGAAGGCCAGGACGTCGAGGTCAAGGTGCTCTCCATCGAGGAGGGCACCGGCAAGATCCGCCTGTCGCGCCGCGCCGTGCTCCCGCTCCCCGAGGGCGAGGAGGGCGAGCGCGCCAAGGAGCGGATGGAGAAGTCGCACAACGAGCCGCCGCGCAGCTCGGGCGGCGACCGTCGCGGCCCGCCCCGCGGCGGCGACCGCCCGCGCCGCTGATCGTTCCCCCCTCAGGTCACCTATTGCCCGTCGCGCGATTGTGCGCGGCGGGCACCTTCGGTAGAGAGAGCCCCCATGATCGATCCCATGGATGTGGTGCTCGTCGGCGCAACCGGCGCCGTCGGGCAGGAGATGCTCCGCGTGCTGGAGCAGCGCGCCTTCCCCGTGCGTCGGCTGCGCGTCGTCGCGTCGCCGAGGTCGGCGGGCGCCACCGTCACCTTCCGCGGTCAGCCGCTGACCCTGCAGGCGCCCTCCGCGAGCGTCTTCGAGGGGGCCGCCGTGGCGCTCTTCTCGGCGGGCTCGTCCATCGCCCGGGAGTGGGGCCCCGTCGGCGCGGCCGCGGGCTGCCTGGTCGTCGACAACTCCAGCGCGTTTCGCATGGACGACGGCATTCCGCTGGTGGTGCCGGAGGTCAACGGTCACCGCATCCCGATGTCGGGCGGCGCGATCGTGGCCAACCCCAACTGCTCCACGATCCAGATGCTGATGGCCCTCAAGCCGCTGCACGACCTCGCGGGCCTCGAGCACGTCGTGGTCTCCACGTACCAGGCCATCTCGGGCAAAGGCGCGCGCGCGGTCGACGAGTTCGAGCGGCAGCAGCGCGCGGTGATGGAGGGCACGGTGCCGCCGGTGGAGATCCTCCCCGGCGTGCTCGCGGGCAACCTCCTCGCGGACTGGAAGCACGAGCCGTCGGGCTTCTCCGAGGAGGAGCTCAAGATCGTCGCCGAGAGCAAGAAGATCCTCGAGCTCCGCGGCCTGCGCATGTCGCCGACCTGCGTTCGGGTCCCGGTGCGCAACGCGCACTCGCAGAGCGTGTGGGCGCGCTTCCGTCGGCCCGTGTCGCGCGCCGAAGCCATCGCCTGCCTGCGCTCGGCGCCCGGCGTGGTGGTCGACGACCGCATCGGCCCTGGGCTGCACCCGCAGCCGAGGGAGGTGTCGGGCACCGACGACGTGGCCGTGGGCCGCGTCCGGCAGGACCTCGACGACCCGAACGCGCTCTCGCTCTGGGTCGTCGGCGACAACCTCCGCAAGGGCGCCGCGCTCAACGCCGTGCAGATCGCGGAGCGCGCCTTCGGTGTGACGCCTTCGACCAGGGCATGACGGTCCGCGTGACATCCTGGCAGCGCGTCGAGGGACGCAAAGTGCCCGAATCTGCGGCGATTCCCGCCGATCGTGCCTCGGGTCCGGAGGAACGCGACTTGCTCCACGCCTTCGGGATGTTTCGTCGTCAGGTGTGGATCGCGCTCGCGGTGCTCGGGCTCTCGTCGCCCGGGTTCGCCCAGGTGTTCACCAACATCTCCCGGTCGGGCTCGCCCCGAACGCGAGATCCGGGCGGCGTGCAGGGCTCGCTCAACACCACCTCGCCCATCGGTCGGCGCGACTGCGAGGGCGAGGAGTGGACCTTCACGATCAACTACTCCGCCAACCCTGGCGGGATGACCACCACCTCGCTCCAGTACTTCATCGGCGCCGACGCCATGGCCTGCGCGATGGCCAACGCTCGCGCGCCGGTGACGTCGGGCACGCCCCGCTGCTGGCCCATCCGCCAGACGCCGTCGCTGACCTTCACCAACCCGACGACGCCGCTCAGCTACACGGTGCGCATCCAGAGCCGTTACCTGATCGACCCCGAGGGCGGCAACTGCGTGACCCCGGGCACCACCCAGGGGACCTCCAACACCAACTACCTCGCGGTGCTGGCCTTCCCCCCGTCGGACTCCAACGTCATCGGGACATACCCTATCTCGTATGACGTGACCCCTCCGGACGCCCCGACGGACGTCGTCGCGGGCCCGGGCGAGGGGGTCGCGGTGGTCTCGTGGACCTACCCCGGATCGCTCTCCACGACGGCGGACGGAGGTACCACCACCGCCGCTCCGCCCGACCTCCAGGGGTACTGGCTGCTCTGCGACCCGCCCCCTGGATCGGCGGCCACGGACGGCGGCTTGAGCGATGCCTCGGCGGTGCTCGACGGCGACGAGGAGGAGGGGGACGGCGTCGGCGGCACCTGCGGCTCCTCCGCGCTCTCGACCATCGACCCCAACGACAGCGAGGCCTTCGCCCGCTACCGATGCAGCGACCTGATCGGCGCGACCGCGAACCGGGGCGTGGCGCAGGGCCTCACCAACGGGCGCGGCTACCGGATGGCGGTGGTGGCGCAGGACCTCGCCGGCAACCGCAGCACCATCTCGGTGGCGGGCAACTGTGTGACCCCGGTGCCGATCACGGATTTCTGGGAGGCCTACCGCGCTGCGGGTGGCCAGGCGCGCCCTGGGGCGTGCGGCGTCGGGGTGGGTCGCGTCGGCGGTGCCGGCGCGTGGATCGGTGTGGCGTTGGGCGTCGCGCTCTGGGCGCGGCGCAGGAGGACCCGATGAGTCGCTGGTGGGCATGTGCGGTCGCGGGTCTTCTTGCCGGCTCGGCGCCGTCGATCGCCGGGGCGCAGACCTTCGAGCTCTTCGGGCCCGACTGCTCGCGCAGCCGCCACGAGTCGACGCAGAACTTCCTCGTCGAGCTCCGGGGCGGGCCCTGGTACCCCGCGGTCGACTCGGAGTTCGACGGCCGCGCGACGCCCTTCGCCGACATGTTCGGCACCACCGATCGACTTCTGCTCTCGGCGGAAATCGACTGGCAGTTTCTCCGCATCAACCCGATCGGCTCGCTGGGCCTCGGGGTCGGGGTCGGCTACACGTCCGCCTCGGCGATCGCCCCGCTGACGCAGAACCCCATGCCCGCCGCGGCGAGCTGGGAGCGACCGTCGGACGGTCAGCAGACGTCCCTGCAGGTGATTCCGGGCTACGCCGTCGCGGTGATTCGCATCGACGTGCTCTCGCGCCGCACGGTGATCCCCCTGGTTCCGTATGTGAAATACGGGGTCGGGTATGCCTACTGGTGGATTACCAACGGCGACACCCTCTCCCGCCGTTCTCTCACGCTCTCACCCGGTGCCACCGCCAGCGACTCGGACCTCGGGCAGGCCGCCACCGGAGGCACCCTGGGCACCCACTTCGCGGCCGGGCTGATGCTCCGCCTCGACGTCTTCGAGCCCGCCGTGCAGCGCGCCTGGGACCAGCAGATGGGCGTCAACCACAGCTACGTGTTCGCCGAGTACGTGCGCTCCGACCTGAGCGGCCTCGGCGCGCGGCCGCAGCTTCGCCTCGGCACCGAGACCTGGAACGTCGGCCTCGCGATGGAGTTCTGATTCGGAGGATCGGGGGGAGCGGCGCCTCGCGGTCGGAGGCGCCGTTACCGGGCGGATGGGCGATCAGCGCTGGGCGGGCGCAGCGGGCGGCACCGAGGGCGTGCCGCACTCCGGGCAGAAGCGCGCGCCCGCGGCCAGCTCGACGCCGCAGCCGGTGCAGTTCTTCTTCGCGGCCACGGCGATGTTGCCACCGCACTCGGCGCAGAACTTCCCGGGACGCACCTGCGCGTTGCAGTGAGGGCACGTCACGGTGCTGCCCTGTCCCTGCGCCATCGCGCCGCCGGCCACCGCGCCGGCCGCCATCGCGCCGCCGAGGGCGCCCGCGCCCGCGCCGACGAGGCCGCCGAGGGCGCCGCCCGCGAGGTTGGAGCCGAGCGAGGCGCCGACGCCGACCTGCGCGGCCATGCCCGCGAGCCCGGTGTTGCCGCCGCCCTGAGCGAGCCCGGCGCCCGCGCCGCGCATCGCCTCGAACTGGCCGAGGCGGCCGATGTCACCGCCGGCCATCTGCACGTAGGCAGCGTCCTGGGCGCGGCGCTGGTCGAGCGCGAACTGAGCGGCCTGCGCCTGGTACTGCGCGGTCGAGACGCCGACCTGCGCGGCGGCCGCGGCGGCCTGCGCCTGGAGCGCGGCGCGCTGGATGGAGATCTCGTCGACCTGGAGGCCGACCATCTGCTCGGCGACCTTCTGGCGCATCTCGTCGAAGCGCTTCACGTCCTCCTCGGGGACGTCGACCTCGAGCTTGGTGACCTTGACGATGCGGATGCCGGCCTGCGCGAGCTCGGTGGCGTTGGCCACGCACGCGGCGGCGAGCTCGTCCTGCATGTCCATGATGTCGAGCACCGAGCGGCGCTGCTCGCGGGCGAGCTTGCCGATGGTGCTCTTCACCGTGTTGAAGAAGGAGTTCACGAACCAGTCGAAGATGTCCGCGTGCTCCTGGTACTTCCGCATTCCGAAGTACTGGTAGATCAGGGTCTCGGGGTTCTCGACGCGGAGCAGGATCTCACCGTGGCAGCGCGCCCGGAGGCGGATGCTGGTCATCGGGTCGATCATGTTCCCGAGGGTGCCGCCGAACTTCTTGGGGAACGGGGTTCGCTTGACGAAGAAAAGCTCCGTCATGAGGAAGTTGCCGCCCGTGTACTGGTCGATGAAGTTCGAGAGGAACGGGATGTTCGCCGTCGACAGCGTGCAGCGCCCCGCGTCGAGCGTGCCCACGGGCCGGCCCTCCTTGGAGAAGACGCCCCACTCGTCCGCGCGCACGGTGCACTGCGCGAACATCGGGATCGTCTGATCGGGGTGCTTCCAGATCAGATCGTTGTTGTCCTCCGGGCGCGCGATCATCATCTCGCGGACGCCGTTCTTCACCACATCGCTCTGCAGGAAGTTCTTCGCGCTGTCGATCAGTCCCATGCGTGCTCACCGGCTCCTCTGGTGCGGGCGCTGCCCGACACCTACTACGCCACTCTGCGACGTCTTACGCGCGGTAGGCGTCGAGGCTTCCGAAGCCACTCGACACCCACCGGCCGCGCCTTCGGGGCGCAACCATACTTTGCTCGTTACGGCGCTTCAACCGCGACGTTCGCGGCAGGGCCTGGGCTTGGCGCCCGCGCGCTGCTTGTGGATCGACAGCGATCCCTTCCCGGACGCCGGCGGCACCAGGCTGCCGGGCCTGGTCCCGATGAGGTCTGCCCGGCCTGCCTTGACGAGCGCCTCGCGGGTCTCCTCGTGGTGCGAGGGGTCCCAGTAGAAGATCAGCGCCTTCTGCAGCCGCTTCTCGTAGAGGTCGCGCGCCGTGTAGACCGGCGTGCGCGAGAGCGGGTCGATGCCCGTGAAGTACATCGTGGTCGCGAGGCTCATGGGCGTCGGGATGAAATCCTGCACCTGGCGGGGCTTCATGTTCCGCGCCTTCAGCCAGAGCGCGAGGTCGACCATGTCCTTCAGCGTCGAGCCCGGGTGCCCGGAGATGAAGTACGGCACCAGGAACTGGTTCTTCCCCGCCTCCTCGCTGGCGCACTGAAACTGCTCGGCGAAGCGCTCGTAGCTCTCGACCGCGGGCTTCTTCATCTTGTCGAGCACCTCCTTGTTGGAGTGCTCCGGCGCCACCGAGAGCTGGCCCCCCGTGTGGTGCTTCGCGAGGGTCTCGATGAACTCCGGCGAGCGCTCCGCCAGATCGTACCGTACCCCCGACGCCACGAAGACCTTCTTCACCCCCGGCTCCTCGCGCACCCGCTTCATCAGCGAGAGCAGCGGCCTGTGGTCGGTGATCAGGTTCTCGCAGATGCCCGGGTAGACGCACGAGAGCCGACGGCACGAGCGCTCGATGTTCTCGTCCTTGCAGGACATCTCGTACATGTTGGCGGTGGGGCCGCCGAGGTCGCTGATGATGCCGTTGAAGCCGTCCATCCGGCGCATGGCCCGCACCTCGCGCAGCACGCTCTCCTCCGAGCGCGAGGAGATCACCCGGCCCTCGTGCTCGGTGATGGAGCAGAAGGTGCAGCCGCCGAAGCAGCCGCGCATCGTGACGATGGAGTTGCGCACCGTCTCGAAGGCGGGAATGGGCGCGTCGTACTGCCAGTGCGCCTGGCGCAGGAAGGGCAGGTCGTAGAGCCCGTCCATCGCCGCCGTGTCGAGCGCGAAGGCGGGCGGGTTGAAGTACACCGCCTCGTGGTCGTGCGGCTGCAGCAGCGGCCGGCCGTTGCCAGGGTTGGTCTCGTACTGGAAGGCGCGGGACATCTCCGCGAAGGCCGTCTTGTCGGTGCGCGCCTGCTCGTAGGTGGGCAGCACAACCACGCCGCCGTCCGAGACGCGTGCGCTCGGCTGGATGTCCTCCCACTGGCCCTTGCGGAGCACGTACGCCGTGCCGCGCACGTCCCGGATCTGCTCGATGCGCTCGCCCGCCTTGAGCCGCCGGGCGACCTCCCACACAGGGCTCTCGCCCATCCCGAAGATGAGCAGGTCGGCCTTCGAGTCGAGCAGGATCGAGCGCCGTACGGTGTCCGACCAGTAGTCGTAGTGGGCGATGCGCCGGAGCGACGCCTCGATGCCCCCGAGCACCAGCGGAACACCCGGGAAGGCCTGACGGCAAAGGTTGGCGTAGACGATCGAGGCGCGGTTGGGGCGCAGCCCGGTGCGCCCGCCCGGGGAGTACTGGTCCTCCGCGCGGATCTTCTTCTGCGCGGTGAGCTTGTTGAGCATCGAGTCGAGGTTGCCGGCGGTGATGCCCACCATCAGCCGCGGAACCCCCATCCGCAGGAGGTCTTTCGTGTCGCGCCAGTCGGGCTGCGCGATCATCCCGACGCGAAACCCGCGCCCCTCCAGGAAGCGGCCGATCAGCGCCCCGCCGAAGGCCGGGTGGTCGACGTAGGCGTCGCCGTTCACGATGAGGATGTCGATCGCGTCCCAGCCGCGGGCGTCCATCTCCTCCCGGGTCGTCGGCAGGAAGCGTCGGAGATCGCGTGGCGGCGACTGCGCGCTCCGTCGGAGGGTTACGAGGTCCATGGGTGGCCGCCACTCTAGTAGACTCCGACCGTGACGCTAGGGCTCCCGCAACGCTATCGGCTGCTCGGACGCATCGGCGCCGGTGGGATGGCGGAGGTGTTTCGCGCCGAGCTCGTGAGCGCCGAAGGGATCACCCGCGAGCTGGTGATCAAGCGCATCCACCCCCGCCTGGCGCTCGACGCCGAGGCGGTGCGCCGCTTCGTCGACGAGGCCCGCGTGGCCGCGAAGCTGCGCCACCCCAACGTGGTGCAGGTCTACGAGTTCGGCCGCGCCGGCGAGCACTACTTCCTCGCGATGGAGCTCGTGGAGGGCTGCGACCTCGCCACGCTGCTGCGCCGCGCGGAGGGCGGACGCCTCGCGCCCGGGATCGCCCTCGCGGTCATCGACGCCCTCCTCGACGCGCTCGGCTACGTCCACGCGCTGCGGACCTCGGACGGCGCGCCGATGGGCCTCGTGCACCGCGACGTCTCGCCGCACAACGTCCTGCTCGGCCGCTCGGGCGAGATCAAACTGGCGGACTTCGGCATCGCCTACGCGTCCGCCGCCCGCGGCCCCGACGCCGAGGGGCGCAGGGTCGTGGAGGGAAAGCTCGCGTTCATGGCGCCCGAGCAGGCCCGAGGCGAGCCCGTCGACGCCAGGGCAGACCTCTTCTCCGCCGCCGCGATCCTCCACGAGATGCTGACGGGAGCGCGGGTCTACGGCGCCGCCGCGGGCGACGATCTCCTCGAGCGGGCGACGCGCGGAGCGATCGAGCTCGGCCCCCTCGACCCGGCGATCGCCCCCCTCGGCGACGTCCTGCGCCTGGCGCTCTCGTCCCTCCCAGCGGACCGCTTCGAGTCCGCCGGAGCCCTCCAGGCGGCGCTGTGGCACGCCGCCGACGGCCTCGGCTTACGATCCGATGTAAACGCCCTCCGCGCCCTGGTGGCCCGCGGCGCCGAGCCCGGCTCCTCCGCGCTCGCCCCGACGGACCGCACGCTCACCGACGCCGTGGAGCCGCCGGGCGCTCCGGCGCCCTCCACCCCGCCTCCGGCCCGCCGCCCCCGCCGGGTGTTCTTCGAGCGCGTCGCCATCGCGCTCGGCGTGCTCACGGTGAGCGTCCTCGCCGAGCGCCGCACCCGCCCCGTCGTCCGCCCGCAGCACTCGCCCCGCTTCACCGTGGCGACGGGCCAGCCGCTGCGGGTCGGGATGCCGCCGGGGGTCGGCGTGGCATGGTGGCAGCCGACGCTGCGCCGACGCCTCGAGGAGGGCGTCGAGGTGCGGGTCGAGCGGGTCGACGTCGAGGGTCCCATCGCCGCCGCGCGGGCGCTGCGGGCGGGGGAGATCGACCTCGCGCTGGTCGCCTCGGAGAACCTCCGGGCCATGGTGACCGCGGACGCCGTTCGTCGGCTCGACACGGTGCTCCCGGAGATCGACGGCGCCGGGTACCTCGCCACCCGCACCGCACTGCGCGCCGAGACGCTGCGCTGGGGAGCCAGCGTTGGCGCCGAGGGGGAGGGCACCTACGCGCTGCCGGTGGCGGCCGACCTCGTGGCCTTCGGGGTGAGCGACGCCGCGATGCAGGAGGCCGGCGAGTGCGTCGCCGCGCAGCGCCCCGCGCTCGACGCCTGGCTGAGGGGCCACAGCCGACTGCGCCTGCCGTCCGGGGCGAGCCTTCGCCGCGAGCTCGACGGGTGGACCTCGTGGGACCTGGTCCTCGCGTCGTGGTGCTGGTCTCGCCGAGGGGGACACGTCGCGACGGTGGACCCGGTCGACGGCGCCGGCGTCGCGGCGGCGGTGGCGCGCTGGGGCTCGCTCGGAGCCCAGACCGACGGAGCGATCCCCACGGCGGAGTCGATGACCGCCGCGGGCGCGGCGATCGCGGTGCTGCGCTCGATGGGTGCCGTCGTCCCCTCGATCGACGCGGAGCACCCTTCGGTCGTCGCCCGATGGGCGCCGCTCTCGTGGTGGCTCCGCAGGGGTGTCGCAGGCTGGTCCCTCTCCCTGCCGCCCCGCGGCGACCGGCTCACGCTCGACGCCATGGGCGATCCCGCGGGGGAGGGGGAGCGCGCCGCCGTGGGTCGCACCTGGGGCTGGTGCCTCGGCCGGGGCTCGTCGCGCACGGCGAGGGCGGCCCGGCTGCTGATGCTGCTGACCCGCGAGTCTTCCAGCGAGCCTCTGGTGCGCGAGCTCGGCGGCGCGGATGCGACCGCGCGCGTCACGGTGCTACCTGGCCCCATGGGGAGCTTCACCCGAACCTCCCTCGATCAGTCCCCGTTCATCCGACTGGAGGGCCCGGCCTCGCTCGAGGACGCCGAGAGCCTCCCGGCCCGCACCCGGGCGCTGCTCCTCGGGGAGCGTTGAGCCTCTGCGCCCTGGCGCAGCGTCATTGTCGACCGGCTTCGCCGCGTGCTATCCGAAGGCCATGACCCAGTGGCTTGGATATCTCGGCGCGGTCGGAATGATCATGGTGGGCGCGGGCCTCAACGCCCCCGCCGAGCCGGCTGAACCCGCTCCCGAACCCGTCGTCGTCGCCGCCCCCGTCGCCCCGCCCACCCCGGCGATGGACCCGTCGGCCGCTCAGAACAACGCCCCATCGGGTGGTTGAGCGCACTGACGGGCTCCGGTCTGGAGCCCACCGAAAGAATCGCTAGCGACGGCTGAGCGCGGTCAACACCGCCTTCGCAGCCTCGCAGCCTGTATCGACCGCCAGCGCGCGTCGTGCGGCGTCGTCGGCTGCCTGGAGATCGCCCATCCTGTGATGGCACTCCGCGAGCCGCGCGAGGAGCACCGCGTCCCGCGGCCTTGCGCGCGTTGCGCGGAGCCAGTTGGCCGTCGCCTCGTGCCAGCGCCCGGCCTCCTCGTCGCGCCTTGCCTGGATGGACGCCAGCGCAGAGCGCGTGTCCGCCAGCGCCTGCCCCGCGTTCTGGAGTGCCGACACCCGGGCCGCCTGCGGGTCGAGCACCTGCGCGATGCAGAACTGCACCGACACGGCGATGCGCTCGACCTCGACAAGCAGGGCGTCGAGGTCGCGCCGTTCGGCGCTCGGCGCGGCGAGCATCGGAATGGGCGCCACGCTGCCGAGCCGCCCGCCCCCGCCGAGAGGCGGAGGGATCATCGATGGGCGACTGCTCGACGAACGTGGTCCTGGCGCGGAGGAGCCGACCGACCCGGCGGGCGGATCCTTCCGTAGCGGGGCCGGGACCACCAGCGGGGACTCGACCACGAGGGGAGGAGCGACGGCGTCGGGGGCCTGCGATGCGGGCTCCACGCGCGGCGGTGCTCCGGACGGCCTCCTCGGAACGGGCGTCACCGCCGGTCGAAGCGGCGGCGGCGTCTCCTCCCGCCGACCCTCTCCGCGTCGAAGCTGCTGGTCGTAGAGAAAGCGTCGCACCGGGTCGCCGAGCACCTCGACCGCCTGATCGAGGGCACGCAGCACCAGCTCGACGCGCCGCGAATACTCCTCCGTCGGAACCCCGACGAAGCGCGTCACGTCCATCCGCTTGCGCAGGTCGCGTACTGCCTGGGTGATCGCCTCCCAGGACGAGTCGGGCGCGACCGCCAGCACCTCATAGTGCGTGCGCCCGCTCAGCCGCTCGAATACCCGATCAATCGCAACGCGGTCCTCCGTGGACAACGCGTTCAGTTCAGCCATCGCTCGCACTCCTCCTCGGACGAGGACCCGTCCGATGCCCCCTGGACGGGCCTCTTCGTCCACGAGGGACCATGCCGTCAAGACGCGACACCGCGTCCGTAGGGGCGCCTGACTGAACATCCGTTGCCAGGAATTATGAATCGACCATCGACCTCGGGTACATCTGTTCAGCCCGAAGGGAGCGCACGGCTCCCGCAGGTGCTCGAAGTCTGTCCCACCCCGAAGGAGACGCCATGACCAACCCGACCCTCGTCCTCCGCGCCGCCGGCTTCTGTTTTACCTGGCGCCGTATGTCCGACCGGCACGTGCGGGTCAGCCTCTGGCGCGTCGACCGCGCCAGCGGCCAGCGCCACTGGGTGACCTGCGCGTTCGCGCCCGACGACCGCGACGCCATCCGAGCCCGGGCGCTGGCCCTCATGACCTGGGCCCGCTCCATCCCGACCGGCGCCGGTCAGGACGTCCAGGCGCAGGCCGTGGCGACCTCGCTCGCCATCACCGCCCAGCGACTCGCCCGCCTCGAAGTGCCCGCGAACTCGGTCCGGCGCACCCCCCGCGCCAACCCGGCGCGTCGGCACGCCGCCTGAGTCGCGGCACTACGGACAGGCTATGTCCACCCCCACGGCCCCTGTGCCCGCCGCGCGCCGCCGATGTCCACAGCGTCGATGCTATGGTGCCCGTCATCCCCATGACCGACGATGACCCCCCGGTCGCGCGCGACCCCCTCCGCGACGCGCTGCTCGATCGGTTTGGCCTCGATGATTTCCGTCCCTGGCAGCGCGAGGCGATCGACGCCCTCCTCGATGGCGGCCAGGCCCTGGTGGTCGCCCCCACCGGCGGCGGCAAGAGCCTGACGTACCAGTTCACCGCCACCTGCCTGCCGGGCGTCACCCTGGTCATCTCCCCCCTCGTCGCGCTGATGGAGGATCAGGTCCGCGCCCTCGACCAGCGCGGGGTGTCCGCGACCTACCTCGCCTCGACGCTCCAGCCCGACGTCCGCCGGGCGCGCATCGCGGGCATGCTCTCCGGCCGCTACAAGCTGGTCTACCTGGCTCCCGAGCGCCTGCAGTTCGACGGCTTCGTCGACGCCTGCGCCCGCGCGAAGATCTCGCTGCTCGCGGTCGACGAGGCCCACTGCATCTCCATGTGGGGGCACGACTTCCGCCCCGACTACCTCCGCATCGGCGACCTCATCCAGCGGCTGCGACCGCCCCGCCTGATGGCCTGCACCGCCACGGCCACGCCCGACGTGCGCAACGAGATCCTCGAGCGGCTGCGCTTCGATCGCGACCGGGTGAAGGTGGTGCTCCGGGGCTTCGCCCGCCCCAACCTGCACCTCGCGGCGCGCACCGTCGACGGCCCCACGGAGTCCAAGGAGACCGTGCGGCGCGAGCTGCGCCGGGTGCTCGGCGAGCCCGCCCGGCCGAAGGGCGGGGCCATCGTCTACGCGGCCACCCGGAAGAACACCGAGCAGTTCGCCGACGACCTCCGCCACGCGGGCTGGAACGCCGCGCCCTACCACGCCGGCCTCGGCGCAGAGGAGCGCTCCAGCCTCTCGGAGCGCTTCAGCGATCGCAAGATCGACGTCGTGGTCGCCACCAACGCCTTCGGCATGGGCATCGACCGGGCGGACATCCGCACGGTGCTCCACCTCCAGCCTCCGTCGAGCATCGAGTCGTACTACCAGGAGGTCGGGCGCGCGGGCCGCGACGGCGCCGAGGCGCACGGCCTGCTCCTCTGCTCCGGCGTCGACATCGCCCTCCGGCGCCGGCTCACCCAGATGGGCACCGACGGACAGCTCCCCGAGCCCGCGCAGGCGGCCCGCGCGTGGAGCCTCTTCTGCGAGCTGCTCCGCTACCTCGACGCCGGCACCTGCCGCCACGACTTCATGCTCCGCTACTTCGGCGACGAGCGGGAGATCCTCGGCGGCTGCGGGCACTGTGATGTCTGCGCCAACATCGACCAGCGCGACGACGAGGCGCCTCAGTCGCAGGTCGACACCACCGTCCGCATGGGGCTCTCCGGGGTGGCGCGCGCCCGGCAGCGCGGCGGGTTGCAGGCGATCGCGGAGATGCTGCGTGGGGCCTCGTCGCAGCGCACCCAGCGCTTCGGCTTCGACCAGCTCTCCACTTTCGGGCTGATGCGCGAGCGCTCCCAGCCGTGGGTGCTCAGCCTGCTTCGTGGCTTCCTCGCCGCGGGCTGGATCGACCTGAGCCCCACCGAGCACCCGGTGCCCTTCGTGACCGCGAGCGGGGCGGCAGTGATGCGCGGCACCGAGCCGGTGCGCTTCCGCCTGCCCCCCGATCGGGAGCGACCGCGCGCCGCCTCCGCCCGACGCCCGGCGCCCGACGCCGCGCCCGCCAGCTACGACCCCGCGCTCTATGAGCGGCTCCGCGCTTGGCGCGCCGAGGAGGCGAAGCGGAGGGGCCTACCCGCCTACGTGGTGGCCTTCGACCGCACGCTGCAGGAGGTCGCCGCGCGACGCCCGGGCGACCTCACCTCGCTCTCGCAGGTGCACGGACTCGGCCCCGCGAGGGTCGAGGCCTATGGAGAGATCCTGCTGAAGATGCTCCGCGCTTCGGCCGCGACCTGAGAGACCGACCGGACTTCGCGACCGCAGGCGTGCGAGTCGCTTGCAACTCCGACGCGTGCCGATGCATCTACCCGGCGTCGTGTTGAACCGCCGGATTCACGCTCGCGCCCTCGCCATCACCCTCTCCGTTGGCGCGCCCGCGGCGGCGCAGATCGGTGCGACCACGCAGGCCGACCCAACCCCGGTCACGCCCGCCGCCACGTCCGCTCCGCGGCTCACCCAGTTCGTCCAGGCGGACTACCCCGCCGACGCGCTCGCCCAGGGACTCGAGGGTTCGGTGCTCCTCGAGCTCACCGTAGACCCGACCGGTCACGTCTCGCAGGTCACGGTGGTGCAGCCGCTGGGGCACGGCTTCGACGAGGCCGCGACCGCCGCCGCGAGGACCTTCGTGTTCGAGCCCGCGCGTCGAGACGGCGTCGTGGTCGCCTCGATTCTCCGCTACCGCTACCGCTTCAGCGCGGCCGCCGCCCGCGCGGCGCAGCAGCCCCAGGTGCACGCCCTGCTGCGCGTGACGGTGCGCGGCCGTGGCGACCAGCCTCTGGCGGGCGCGGCGGTCAGCCTCACGCTCCCCGACGGCACCACCCGCCAGGCCACCAGCGACGAGCGCGGAGCGTTTCGCGTCGAGCTCGACTCGGTCGGCAGCGTTCGCATCGCGCTGAGCGCCGACGGGCACGAGCCGATGGAGGTGACCGAGACCGTCGCCGACCGCGAGGACCTCGGGCTCACCTATCGCCTGAGCCCGGTGCGAGCGGCCGCGCCCCCGACGACCCCGACGCCGGGCGAGCCCTCGGCCACGGAGCCGGAGGACGAGGCCACCGTTCGAGCTCGACGCCCCCCGAGGGAGGTCACGCGGCAGTCGCTGGAGTTCCGGGAGATTCTCCGCATGCCCGGCACCGGCGGCGACGCGCTGCGCGCCGTGCAGAACTTCCCCGGGGTCGCTCGCGCCATCAACGGCCTGCTCATCGTCCGCGGCTCGACCCCGCAGGACACGCAGATCTTCGCCGACGGCACCTCGATCCCTCTCATCTATCACTTCGGCGGCCTGTCCTCGGTGATCAGCACCGAGCTCCTCGACCGCATCGACTTCTATCCAGGCAACTACAGCGCCCGGTACGGGCGGGCCCAGGGCGGCATCGTCGACGTCGGGCTGCGCAGCCCGCGCCGTCAGGGCTACCGCTTCGTCGCCAACATCAACCTCATCGATGCCAGCCTCTTCGTCGAAGGGGCCATCACCCGCAACCTGAGCTTCGCGGTGTCGTTTCGCCGCAGCTACGTCGACGCCATCCTGGGGGCGGTGCTCGGCGGCATCGACGCGGTGTCCTTCACCTCGCTGCCCGTCTATTGGGACTATCAGGGGCTGCTCGAATATCGACCCAGCCCGCGCGACCGCGTGCGCCTCGCGCTCCTGGGCTCCGACGACTCGCTCTCGCTGCTGCTCAATCGCCCCTCCGAGACGGCGCCGCGCTTCTCCGGCAGCTTCTCCACGGGCATCGGTTTCCACGCGGGGCAGGTGCTCTGGGACCACACCTTCTCGCCGACGATCTCCAGCCGCGCGATGTTCTCCGCCAGCCGCAACTCGATCAACATCGGCGGCGGCGAGGTCTTCGGACTCGACCTCAACTTCTGGAACCTCACCGGCCGCTACGAGCTCACCGCGCAGGTCAACCGCCGCGTGCGGGCCAACCTGGGCGTCGACATCGTCGGCGGCCCGGCGGAGATCAGGTTCAACGGGGTTCGCATGCCGAGCGAGGGGCAGATGCCCAACCTCCAGAACCTGGCGCGGGTCTCCACGCAGAGTTCCGACTCCCTCTACCGACCGGGCGCCTACGCCGAGCTCGAGATCACGCCCACCCCCCGGCTGCGGCTCATCCCCTCGCTGCGCGCGGACTACACCCGCGACGCCAACCGGAGCTGGGCGGTGCAGCCGAGGCTCTCCTTCCGGTGGGAGTTCACGCGGGACTGGTTCCTGAAGGGCGGCCTCGGGGTCTTCAATCAACCGCCGCAGCCGCAGCAGAGCTCAGGGGCGGTCAACTCCTTCAACCCGGCGACCACCGTGGGCAACCCCTTCCTCGCGACGCAGCGCTCGGTGCACTACGGCCTCGGGATGGAGCACAACTTCTCCCAGTACCTGTCGCTCTCCGTAGAGGGTTTCTACAAAGACCTCGACCAGCAGATCATCTCCCAACCCTCGATCCAGGGTCTGCCCTATTTCAACAGCGGAATCGGGCGCATCTACGGCGGAGAGATCCTCTTCCGACATCGGCCCTCGGCGCGCTTCTTCGGGTGGCTGGCGTACACCATCTCCCGCTCCGAGCGCCGCGACTCTCCGGAGTCGGCCTATCGCATCTTCCAGTTCGATCAGACCCATATCCTCACGCTCATCGGGAGCTATCGGCTGGGCCGCGGCTGGGAGGTCGGGCTGCGCTTCCGCTTCGTCACCGGCAACCCCACCACCCCCATCATCGGCGCGGTCTACAACGGTGACACCGGGACCTATACGCAGATTCCCGGAGCGCCGTTCTCTGCCCGCAACGCCCCGTTTCACCAGCTCGACCTTCGGGTCGACAAGACATGGACCTTCCGCCGAGGGAGCCTCAACCTCTTCCTCGAAGTGCTCAATGTCTACAACAATGCCAACCCCGAAGGCGTGCAGTACAATTACAACTATACGCAGTCGAATACGGTCACTGGCATCCCCTTCTTTCCCAACCTGGGGGTCCGCTTTGAGTACTGAGCACACCGCCCTCCGCGCCCTCGTCGGGGTCTCCTTCGCGCTGGCGCTTGGCGCCTGCGGCGACGAGCTCGCCCCCGCCTGGGAGATCCGCTCCTTCCGGCTCTTCGGGGCGAAGATCGAGAACCTCACCCGTCAGGCCTCCGACCCCGGCGTGACGGAGGCGGCGCCCGGCGAGCAGGTGCGCTTGACCCTCAGCTACGTCGACCCGGCGCCCGCTGCGCGCCCCCTCAACGTCACCTGGGTGTTCTGCGCCGAGGCCACCGTGATGGGCACCACCTTCGGGTGCACCTCGCGTGGCGTCTCCGTGCTCTCCGGCGCCACGGTCACCTACGAGGTGCCGCGGCTGGACTTCGCCGTCGACCCCTCCAACCGACCCCGCATCCAGGCGGTCGCCCTGGCCTGCGCCGGCGGCACCGTCGTCCTCGACCCTGCCACCCGTCAGCCCCGCTGCACGGGCGAGGGGAGCGAGTCGTGGGTGATGACTCGATCGCTGCTGGTGCGCACCGACGAGACGGTGCGGCCCAACCACAACCCGACCATCGATCGGGTGAGCTTCATCCGCAGCGGCCTGACCACCGCCGACGCCGTCACCGTCGGCACCGAGACGCCGCTCCGTGTGCCGCGTTGCACCACCGACCCGTGCCCCGAGCACACCCTCGACGTGAGCGTCGCCGCGGGCTCTCGCGAGATCCAGCCCACCTTCGACCTCCAGGGCAACCGGGTGATGACCCAGGAGCGCTTGCAGTTCGGGTTCTTTACCGACAAGGGAACGATGGAGAACGCCTTCCGGGTCGACTCCGTGGCGATCCCCGACGGGCCCATCCGCAACCGGTGGATGGCGCCCCGGGAGGCCGGCTCCGTGCGCTTGCTGTTCACGGCGCAGGACACCCGAGGCGGCTTCGACGTGGTCGAGCGCACCGTCGTGGTCGAATAGACCGGGGCGATCAGTCTTCGCGGTTGTCGATCTGGGCGCGCTGCAGCGTGCCGGAGTAGTCGAAATAGACGGTCTTCAGCTCGGTGAAGAACTCGTAGGGGGCCCAGCCGCCCTCGCGGTGCCCGTTGCCCGTGTCCTTGGTGCCGCCGAAGGGGAAATGGGCCTCGGCGCCGATGGTCGGGGCGTTGACGTAGGTGATCCCGGATTGCAGCCGGTGCACCGCGCGCATCGCCTGGTTGACGTCGCGGGTATAGATCGACGAGCTCAAGCCATAAGGCACTTCATTGGCGATCTCGATGGCCTCATCGAAGCTCGAAGCCTGGATCACCGCCAGCACCGGCCCGAAGACCTCGCTCATCGCGAGCTCGCTCCCGCGCTTGACCCCATCGAGGATCGTCGAGGGATAGAACCACCCGCCGCGGAGCGCCGCGTCCGAGGGGAGCTGACCGCCGCAGCGGAGGTGCGCGCCGTCGGCCACCGCGCGCTCGACGAAGCCGTGAACCCGCCTGCGCTGCGCCTCGCTCACCAGCGGACCGACGTCCGTCGCAGGGTCCATCGGGTCGCCCATGCGCATGGCCTTCGCGCGAACGACGAGCTCATCGATCATCCTGCCGTGGGCGTCGCCCACCGCGATGAGCCGGCTGGTGGCGGTGCAGCGCTGCCCCGCGGTGCCGAAGGCGCCCCAGAGCACGCCGTCGATCGCCAGCCCGAGGTCGGCGTCGGGCATCACGATCACCGGGTTCTTGCCGCCCATCTCCAGGGAGATGCGCTTGAGCATACGGCCGCCGATCTCCGCGATGCCGCGGCCCACCGGCGTGCTGCCCGTGAAGGTGAGCACCTTCGTGTCGGGGTGCGCGACGATCGCGGCGCCGACCTCCTCGCCGAAGCCGTGCACCACGTTGAGCACGCCGGGAGGGAGCCCCGCGTCCCAGAGGGTCTGCGCGAAGAGAGCGCCGCTCGCGGGCGCCTCCTCGGCGGGCTTCCAGACGATGGTGTTGCCGCACACCAGGGCGGGAAGGATCTTCCAGCTCGGCACCGCGACGGGGAAGTTCCATGCGGTGATAACGCCGACGACCCCGATGGGGCGGCGGAGGGTGAAGCCCATCTTGTCGTTGAGCTCGGAGGGGACCGTGCGCCCGAAGAGCCGCCGCCCCTCGCTGCCCGCATAGAACATCGTGTCGATGGCCTCCTGGATGTCCCCCCGGGCCTCCTCCGTGCGCTTGCCCATCTCCTTCGCCATCACCTCCGCGATCGCGTCCTTGCGGGCCGTCAGCAGGGCCGCCGCGCGGTAGAGCACCTCGCCGCGAGCGGGCGCCGGGGTGTTCGACCAGCTCGTGAAGGCGGCGCGAGCCGAGGCCACCGCGCGGTCGACGTCCACGGCGGAGCCGCGCGCGACGTGGCCCACGAGCGACCCGTTCGTCGGGGAGCGCAGCTCGAAGGTGGCGCCGTTGTCCGAAGGGACATCCGTCGCCCCGATGTGATGGTGGAGCGTGAGAGGTGAGTCAGTCATGGCGGCAATACCTGGGGAACAGAGGGGATTCTGTCGAGCAGCGAACGCTCAGGTTCCGGGCGGAACGAAGGGCTTGAACTCACCCGGCGGAGGCGGCAGCGGCGCGTCGGCGGAGGGCGTCGGCGGCGCTGCAGGAGCGGCCTGGGCGAAGGGGTTGAACGGCTGGGCCGCGCCCTGCTCGACGGGAGGCGTCGGGACGGCGGGCATGGCCTCGGTGCGAGGGAAGTTCGCGGGCACGGCCGGGACCGCGGGGGCGGCCTGGGCGAAGGGGTTGAAGGCAGGCTCAGGAATGCCGACCGGAGGGCCAGGGTTGGCTGCCGGGGGCGCTGCCGCCGCGAAGGGGTTGAACTGCGCCTCGGGGGCCTGCGGCGGCTGGACCGGAGCGCCCGCGGCGAAGGGGTTGAACTGCGCCGCAGGAGCCTGAGGGGCGGGAGCCGCCGGGGCCTGCGCGGCGAAGGGGTTGAAGGCCCCGCTGGGAGCCTGCGGCGCGGGCTGAGCCTGAGGAGGCGGCTGCTGGGCCGCGAAGGGGTTGAAGCCACCGCCGGGAGCCTGCGGAGGCTGCGCCTGGGGAGGAGGCTGCTGGCCCGCGAAGGGATTGAAGCCGCCGCCGGGAGCCTGCGCGGCCGGGGCCTGGGGAGGGGCGGCGGGGGGAGCCGCCGGAGCGACGCCGGGAGGACCGCCGAAGGTGGCGATGCGCGCGACGCCAGCCGAGAGCGCACCGGCCGCCGAGGCGAGGAAGCCCGCACCGGGAGCGCCCTGCGCGCCGGGGGCCGGAGGGGCGCCCGGGGCCGGGGGAGCGCCCTGTCGGGAGAAGGGATTGAGCCCCGCGAAGGGGTTGCCGCCGACCATGCCGCCGCCCGCGTTGATGGGCGTGACCCCCCCAGCGCCGAAGGACGATTGCGCGCCGAAGTTGCCACCGCCCGCAGGCGCCCCGATGGGCTGGAAGCCGCCCGTCGCACCGGGAGCACCGGGTGCGCCCTGAGCCGCGGGGGCGAGGCGGACGTTCATGTTGCTGACCCAGGCCTCGCGGCCGTCGTCGAAGCGCACCTTCACCAGTTGCGCGGCGGGGTTGACCTCCACCGCGATCCCAGGGGCGAAGCCGCCGCCCAGCCATGAGGCCATCACCCGTGATCCTGCCGTCATCCCGCTCATCGCATCCAAACTCCTGGTGGGGTGTTCGCGAGGCGGCAGCGTACACGCCCGGCGGTCGGAGCGCATCGGTCGCGTGATAGGGTCACGCCCGGCGATACCTGATGGCGCGATCGAACCAGCTCCCCATCGACGAGATCGCGGCTCCCGGAGCGGTCGACGCGTCGCTCCTTCGCAGCTCCCTCCGCCATCTCGCCGCCGAGGTGCAGGCGACGCTCCCTCCGCTCTCGGCGATGGTGCGCACCCCGAACCATCCGTCGTCCCGCACCCACCGGGTTCGCTGGGCTCCTACCTCCGCGACCGACGGCGCCGCCCTCGTCCTTACGGTCACCGCCGCCGACGTGACCGTCACCGCGGGCTTCTCTTCGCGCGGTCGCGACCACGCCGACCGTCGCCCCCGCCTCGGCGAGCTCGCCCGTCGCAAGCGCGAGTTCGCCGACGTGCTCCCGACGCTCCTCGGCGCGCTGCGCTCGGCGGGAGCGAGCCTCCACGCGCACCGCGAGTCCGAGGAGGCCCTCCCCGAGCACGACTGGATCTCCTCCGTCGCCGCGGGCGCCATCCGCTTTCGAGCCTCCGACCCTTCGCACGGCGCCTCCGACCTCGTCGATCTCTGGCGCTCCGAGCTCACCGAGCGCTCTCCGCACGGCGCCACGACGCTGCTCGCACGGTGGGTCGCCGAGCGCAGCGCCAGGCTGCTGGAGTTCTGGTCGCAGCTCCTCGGGTGGCGGCTCCCTCCCGCGATGGTCTCCTCGGGGAGCGACCGCGCTGCGGCGGTGCGCTCGCTCCGCTGGGACGAGCGCGCCTTCGGCCCGACCGCGGCGCCCGCCTCGCTGCTGCCCGCCTCGGAGAGCTGGTGCTACGACCCGGTCACGGGATGGTTCGCCCCCGAGCGCTTCACCACGCTCTCGCCCCCGACGCTCGCCCACGCGCGATGGCTCGACGTCGGCGCAGCTCCCGCGGGCGAGGCTACGGCGCTGCGGCGCTCGGGCGACCCGGCGCTGCTCGCTCGATGGATCCGATGGATGCGCTCCCGCGAGGCGGACGTCGATGAGTCGATCGTTCATCGCACCCGGCTCCTGGTGCCCGCGCAGCACCGCGACGGCGACGCCCCGACCCTCGACGCGCTGATCGCCTCGGTGCTCGCCGACCCGAGCGGCGACCTCGCCGTCTCCCTCGCGGGCCTCCTCGAAGGCGCCCCGTGGACGGTCTCCCCGGAGCCCTCGATCGTCGCCTCGAAGGTGCGCCCGAAGTGCTCGCTCCGGGCCGCCACCGGGGCCTCCCGGCTCGCCGACCTGGGGCTGCTCGACCGCTCCGGCTGGGCGGGAGTGCGGGAGTGCCTGGGCGACCCCTCGGTGCGCCCGCTGCTCTGGCTCGCGGCGAGGCGGGCGCTGGGCGACCTGCAGTGCGTCCCTGCCTCGTCGGGGGCGCGCTTCGAGCTCGGCTACGCGCGCCCCTGGGAGATCGTCCCTTCGATGCTGCGGCCCGCCACGCTGGAGGAGGTCGCGCGTCGCTTCGAGCGCTCGCTCCGCGCCGAGGGGCTTCGCTTCGAGCTCGACCTGCTCCGCGCGGTGCTCGTCGGGCTGCGCACCCGCCCCTTCGCGGTCTTCGCGGGCGTCTCGGGCACCGGCAAGACCCGCCTCGCGCTGCGGCTCGCGCAGTTCGTCACCGGCGCCCTCCCGGGCGGCCCAGGGCCCCGCGTGGCGGTGGTCTCCGTGCGCCCCGACTGGATCGACTCCCGCGGCCTGCTCGGCTACCTCAACGTGATGCGCGACCCGCCGGGCTACGAGCTCACCCCGGCGCTGCGGGTGCTGCTTCGCGCGGCGGCGCACCCCTCGGAGCCGCACTTCCTGATCCTCGACGAGCTGAACCTCGCGCGGCCCGAGCACTACCTCGCCGAACTCCTCTCGGCGATGGAGAGCGGCTCGCCCATCGACCTCCACGGGCGCGCCGAGCCGGTGGAGGCCAGCGATCGCTCGGGGGGCGTTCCGTCCTCGGTGCGCTTCGGCGCCAACGTGTTCGTGCTGGGGACCATCAACATCGACGAGACCACCCACCCACTCAGCGCCAAGGTGCTCGACCGCGCCTGGCTCTGGGAGTTTCCTCCCTCGGCGCCGACCTCTCTGCTCACCACATGGATCGATCCGGCCCCCGCGGAGGAGCCCGCCAGCGAGACCGAGCGTCTCGCCCTGATGGCCGCGGACAGCGACCACGACCCGACCCGCGCGATGCTCCTCGCCATGGGACAGGACGGCGTAGGCGCCACCCTCGACCGGCTCCACGCGGTGATGTCCGCGCACGGCCGACCCTTCGGATACCGGGTCGTCTCCGAGGTGCTGCGCTTCGTCGACCGCTGCACCCGCGACGAGCTGCCGGTGCCTCCGGGGTGGGCGCTCGACCGCGCGCTGCTGGGCAAGGTGCTCCCCGCTGGAGCGGTCCTCGGAGGGAGCTGATGGCCCTGCTCAAGGCCGCGAGGGAGGCGCTGGAGCCGGCTCGGACGCCCTCCGAGCCGTCGTATGGCCGAGCGCTGCGCGAGCCCGCGGTCGGCCCTGCGCGCCCCTCGCTCCCGATCTGCCTCGCCCGGCTCGACGCCCTCCTCGAGCGCTGCGCCCGCGAGGACTACGTGACCTTCACCCGCTGACGATCCGCACCGAGCACAGCTCCGAGGGGCGGTCGGGATCATCCAGGTCGAGCACCACCCAGGCGAGCGTCGGATCGTCGCGGTCGAAGACAATCCCCTCGGCCTTGGTGCGGAAGACCTCTCCGCCGGGCGTGCGCAGGGCCTGGTGTCCGACCGCTCCGTCGGGGTCGATGAAGCCCAGCGCCGAGCCCGCGCAGAGCCCGTCCTGGTAGGTGTCCGGCGAGTCCTCGGCGGCGGCGAGGAAGGCCACGCGCCCCGGGTGGGTGGAGGGCCACGCCGTCGCGTCGGTGAAGCTCAGCGCCACGCCCGAGAGCGTCCCGAGGGAGTACGAGGTGATCGACCGGAGGCCGACGCGGCAATCGCCCGACGAGGCGCTCTCCCAGCGAAGCATCTCCTCCAGGAGCTCCCGCAGCGAAAGGTCGACCGTCGCGTTGAGCGGGTCGACGCCGTCGACGACGGCCCCGTTGCCCCGCTGAAACAGCCTCACCCGGTCTCCGAGCAGCGCCGCCCCTTCGATGTTGAGCTCGCTCCCCGCGAAGGACGGCTCTGCCCGCAGCGCGCGGTAGAGGGGAGACGCGTCGATCCACCGGGGGAGCTGGTCGTCGCCCATGACCAGCAGCCGTTCGCGCGCCCTGGTGGAGCCCGATCCCAGCGCGAGCAGCCGACCGTCGGGGAGGGTGAGCACCGACTCCAGGTCGGGCTTTCGCTTCTTGTTACCGCGCGCGACCCCGAACTGCCGCACCCCATCGGCCACCGGCAGCGGAACCCCCTCGGCGATGCCGGTGGCGGGGTCGACGAGCGCCACGAAGGCAGTGTCGTCCTGCACCACCGCGAGGCGTCCGCCCCACCAGGTGACCCCGGAGCCGGCGCGCACGAAGGCCGGGCGATCGAGGGCCGGCGCGGCGCCGTCGCGGTACCAGAGCGGGATCGTTCGCTCGACGGTGACCCGGAGTGCTGGGGAGAGCGCCGAGGTGCGATGGGGCATCAGTCGGCGGCGGGCTCGAAGTCCGCCCTGGCGGCGCCGCAGTCGGGGCAGTGCCAGCCCCGGAGCCGGAAGGGTGCCTGGAGCCACGCCCGAGTCGGGGTCGCCCTCGGCCGGATCGTAGTGGTGGTCACACACGGTGCAGCGGTGTCGCGTCATAGGTGCCGTGAAGCTAACAACACCTCCCCGGGGTCGGTCTACGGCTTCTCGACGCGCTCCGCCGCGAGCAGCAGCGCTTCGCAGAACTCCGCGTGGTGCCGCAGCACCTTCTTCGGAACCTCGCGCAGCAGCGCGTGCGTGGCCCGCTCGATGACCACCTCGGCCTCCTTGCGACGACGGCTGCCCTTGCGGGTGATCGTGATGCGCAGCGCCCGGGCGTCCTTCGGGTCCTTCACCTGCAGCACCAGGCCAGCCTCGCGGAGGCGCACCAGGATGGGCGTCAGCGACGACTTCTCGTAGCGCAGCGCCTTCGCAAGCTTCGAGGGGTTCTCTCCCTCCTCGACGCCCTCGAGCGCCGCCAGCACCGCGAGGTCGGGGGCGCCGATGTCGTCGAAGCCCGCCTGCGTGAGGGCCTCGCGGCAGTGGTGCGTGAGCGCCTGCGCCGCTCGGGTCGTCAGGAAGAGGGGGCTCTCTCGCAGCGACCGGGGCAGGTGGGCGGCCATCGATTACGTGTAGCGGTAAACCGACGCTCCCCGCAAAGGCTGCGCGCACAATTGACGCCGTCGATCAGTCGCGGTCGCGGGCCTTGCGCTCGATCCACGCGGCCACCTCGCGCGCGTGCGACACGCCGTGGGCGATGATGCCGGGCGGCACCTCGTCGCGGTCGACGTTGGCCTTCGGGATCAGGGCGCGCTTGAACCCGAGCTTCATGGCCTCCTCCAGGCGCGGTGTGCAGCGGGGCACCGCGCGCACCTCCCCAGCGAGGCCCACCTCGCCGAAGACCACGAGGTCGGCGGGCATCGCGAGCTCGACCACGCTCGACGCGAGGGCGCACACCACGGCGAGGTCGGCCGCGGGCTCCTCGATGGATGCCCCGCCCGCCACGGAGACGAAGACGTCGCGGTCGCGGAGGGGTAAGCCCGCGCGTTGCGCCAGCACCGCCGTGAGGATGGAGAGCCGCGTCCCGTCGATGCCCGTGGCGATGCGCCGGGGGTTGGGCGCCGCCGACGGGGTCACCAGCGCCTGGACCTCCAGCAGCAGCGGCCGCGCGCCGTCGGCCGAGGAGACCACCACGGAGCCGGGGACGTCCTTCGGGCGCTCTGCGAGGAAGAGCGCCGACGGGTCGGACACCTCTCGCAGCCCGTCGCGGGTCATCTCCATCACGCAGAGCTCGCCGCTCGCGCCGAAGCGGTTCTTGATGCCTCGCAGCACCCGCGGGCCGCCCGAGCGCTGCCCCTCGAAGGCCAGCACCACGTCCACCAGGTGCTCCAGCACCTTCGGGCCCGCGAGCGATCCGTCCTTGGTGACGTGGCCCACCAGCAGCACCGTGCGGCCCTGCTGCTTGGCCATCGTCACCAGCCGCGCCGTCACCTCGCGGAGCTGCGAGACGCTGCCCGCGGCGCTCTCCAGGTCGTTGGCCCTCATGGTCTGCACCGAGTCGACCGCGATGATCGAGGGGTCGGTCTTGAGCACCGCGGCCTCCAGCGCGTCGAGCTCGCCCGTGGACAGCAGCTTGAGCGCCGCGTCGCTCGCCACCCCGAGGCGCCGGGCGCGCGAGGCCACCTGCGAGGCCGACTCCTCGCCGCTCACGTAGAGCACGCCGCCGCGCACGTCGGACTCACGAGAGCGCGCCGCGAGGGCGGCCACCACCTGAAGCAGCAGCGTGCTCTTGCCGACGCCGGGCTCGCCGCCGAGGAGCACCACCGAGCCGTGGACGAGCCCGCCGCCCAGCACCCGGTCGAACTCCGTGAGCCCGGTGGCGACGCGCGGCATCTCGGCGTCCATCGCCTCGTCGAGCGAGACCACGCCCCCGCCCGCGGACACCGCGATGGCGTTGCGGGCCTTGGCGGCGCGGCCCTTGGGGGCGCGCTCCTCGACGAGGTTGTTCCACGCGCCGCAGGAGGAGCAGCGGCCGGACCACTTGGGGTGCGAGGCACCGCAGGACTGACAGACGAAGACGAGGGCGTCCTTCACGGGCGGGTACTACCGCGCGCCCACCGTGGAGCGCAACGATACCCGTGACAGGGTATGTCTCTCAATACATGACGCCGACGACGCCGCGGAGGGTCTGGGCGGTGCTGGAGCTGAATCCCGAGTAGGTGGACGTCGCGCGCTGGTCCTCTCGCGGCCGAGGCCGGCCATGGGGAAGAGCACGCCGTACTGGAGCGACGCGAAGAAGCCCGCGCCGGGGCGGTCGCCGAGGGTGGTGTCGCGGTAGTTGGACATGTACGTGAGCTCGGCGTTGATCTCGATGCCGAGGTCGGCGGCGTTGCCGCGGGTCTGCACGAAGTCGCTCGCGCGCGACCAGATGACCGCCGCGCGGCCGTAGAGGCGGTCGCCGCCGGGGGAGTTGACGAAGGCGTAGGTGACGCCGGGGCGGAAGTAGTAGGCGCCGGAGACCTGACGGAAGATCTGCCGCCAGAGGATCATGTCGACGCGGTAGTTGGGATGAAAGCGGAAGAGGGTATTGGAGGTCGCTCCGGCGCGCTGCGGGGCGATGAGTCCGTTGTGGTAATTGATGCCCTCGAGGTCGGAGTCGCCAGTGGCGTATCCGGTCTTGAACTCCAGGGTGAGGCGGTTGTTGAGCAGCCGGTATTCGAACTCCGCGGCGCCGCCGAACTGGGTGAGGCGATAGGGGTTTAGCCCGGGGTCGGCCGCCGCGCGACCGATGGTGGTCTGGCCGTAGATGAACGCGGCCTCGAGCTCGAAGCGGAAGTTGCGGTGCAGCACCTGGAACCAGAGGTCGCTGATGACGGCCCAGGCGTCGCGTCGGAGCGCGCCGCTGGTGAAGGCCCCGTCGGAGCCGACGGTGCGCTGGTCGCGCATGGCGGAGGGATCGGCGTTGATGAACTCGGCGGAGAGGGTCTGCTGGCGGAAGAGCCCGTAGAGACCGCCGTTGATCACCAGCTGGCCGCGGGAGAGCCGCTGGCGGGCCTCGGCGGGCTCGACGCGGTGGCCGAGGGCGAGGCCGTACTGGTTCACGTCGTCGAGCTGGGAGATGTCGATGGGCTGGCCCTGGCCGGACTCGTAGCGGAGCGAGGCGCGAGGTCGCGCCGGTGGAGGCGAAGTCGTAGAAGGCCGCGAGGAAGAGGTTGAGCGGGCGGATTCGCGCCGCGTACATGATGCGGTCGGAGTGGGACTGGAAGTCGCTGTCGATGCCGTTGCCGGCGTTGGCGAGGAGGCCGAGGCCCCACTGGCCGGGCATGCGGCCGAAGCGGAGCTGCCCGAGGGTCTGGTTGGTGACCTCGGCCCAGGCGCGGCTCACGGTGATGGAGGGCGTGAGGCTGTTCTGCTCGGTGGGCGTGACCTGGGTCTGGAGAAACCGGTGACCGGGGCCCACGGAGAGCCCTGGCTGCCGCTGTAGTAGCCCTGCGGGGTCGAGCCGAGGATCAGGTTGTCGAAGACGTCAATCTGCGAATAGATCGCGATGTTGTCGGTGACATGGATCTCCGGATTGATCCGGAATCGCATGTTGGCCATGGTCTGCGTGCGGCCGGTGCAGTCAGCGGGGATCCGGTTGGAGCTGCCGTCGGTGGCCGCGGTGCTGCAGAGGTTGGGGAGTCCGTTGTCGGGGTTGCGCACCCACGGGAGCTGCGAGCTGGCATAGTTGCCGCCGGCGTTGCGAAACGCGAGATCGTCCCACCCGAGGTCGAACTGGTGCATCCACTCCGGGCGGGCGCGGAGGTAGCCGTGCACCTCCACCATGCTGCCGATGCGGTCGAGCATGCTGGTGGGCGGGGGAGTGGGCGTCGGGCGCTCGGCGGTGGCGGCCGCGCGGTCTTCCGTGGCGGCCGCGGCGGCCATGTTGATGCCCGCGGTGTCGACGGAGGCGGCGGGTGTGGTCGACGGGTTCTGAGGGGTGTTCTGGGCGAGCGCGGAAGGAGCGAGGGCAGCGAAGGCTACGGCGAGAACGGTAGGCGACGGACGGCGCATGGACCTCCAGGAACCTGAGTCGACGGGTCTCACCCGGACATAGGCTTCGGCGCGAGGGGCTAACACGCACGCGAGAGCAGCGTCAACGCGCTAGAACGGACGAGGGCGTGAGGGCTGCAACGACCCTTGACCGTGCGGAGAGCCGGGACGTAGGGTGCGCGCCGTCCTCGGAGCAAAACGCCGGGATTATAGAGCGTCGGGCAGACGTGGCGGTCCCTCGCCGCGCGCCGGAGAAAGTCATACGTGAGTCATCTGCGAGTGGTTCCGCTTGGGGGTCTCGGAGAGATCGGGATGAACTGCATGGCGCTGGAGTCGCCAGACGGCATCCTGGTCATCGACTGCGGCATCACGTTCCCGAGGGAGAAGTACGGCGTCGACGTCATCCACCCGCTGTTCGATTACCTCGAAGACCGCGCCGACGACCTCCTCGGCGTGGTGATCACCCACGGCCACGAAGACCACATCGGCGCGCTCCCCTATCTCCTCCGCAAGATCCCCCGCCCGGTGTGGGCGCCGCCCTACGCCCTCAACCTCATCCGCGAGCGCCTCAAGGAGTTTCGCGACGTCCCCGAGCTCGAGCTGCACGCGACGACCCCCCGGCAGCGCTTCTCCGTGGGCCGCTTCGAGGTCGAGCCGCTCCGGGTCACGCACTCCATCCCCGACGCCACCGCGCTGGCCATCCACACCCCCGGCGGGCTCGTGGTGCACACCGGCGACTTCAAGCTGGAAGAAGGCCCTCTCGACGGCGAGTCCTACGACCGGCAGCGCTTCGAGGAGCTCGGCCGCGAGGGCGTCTCGCTGCTCCTCTCCGACAGCACCAACGTCGACGTGCTCTCCGGCTCTGCGCGCGAGGCCGAGGTCGCCAAGGCCCTGCGCACCCTCATCGCCTCCAAGCGCGAGCGGGTCGTCGTCGGCATCTTTCCCTCCAACATCTATCGATTGAAGACCCTCGGCGAGATCGCCGTCGCCACCGGCCGCCGCATCTGCCTCATCGGACGGAGCGTGCAGACCCACGCGCGCGCCGCGACGGAGCTCGGCCGCCTGGGGTTCCCCGGCAACCTGATGGTCTCCCCCGAGCGCGCGCGGGAGGTGCCCCGGTCGGAGCTTCTGGTCATCGCCGCGGGCACGCAGGCCGAGCCGCAGAGCGCGCTCTCGCGCCTCGCCTGGGGCGACCACCCGAGGCTCAAGCTCAGCTCAGGGGACGCGGTGATCCTCTCGTCGCGCACCATCCCCGGCAACGACCGCGCGGTGTGGGACCTCATCTGCGAGTTCGAGCGCCGCGGCATCGACGTGCACGTGAGCGCCACCGACCCGGCGATCCACGTCTCGGGTCACGCCTGCCGCGAGGAGCAGGCGCGGATGATCGAGTGGATCCAGCCGCGCGCCTTCGTGCCGATCCACGGCACCTATCACCACCTGATGCAGCACGCGAAGCTGGCGAGGGGCCTGGGCGTGCGCAACGTCGAGCTCGCGGAGAACGGCCAGACGCTGCTGCTCGACTCGCACGGCCTCGTGCCGGGCGCGACGGTGCGCGTGGGGCGGGTGCACATCGACAGCGGCGAGGAGATCCCCGCGGAGACCCTGAAGGAGCGCGCGCTGATGGCCGAGTCGGGGGCGATGTTCCTGACGGTGCCGGTGACCAGCGAGTGGCGGCTCGACGGCGCGGTGGGCGTGCACTCGCGCGGGGTCATGGCCTCGGCCGAGCAGGTCGGCAAGGTGCGGGAGGCCGTCGAGCGGGCGGTGCGGGAGCACGCGACGGTGGAGTCGCGCAGGAGCGCGGAGACCGTGAAGGACGCAGCGCGGCGCGCGGCCCGGCGGGTGCTGCCGGAGCCGACGATGGTGATCGCGATCGAGGAGCGGTAGGAGCGGCGGCGGCTGGAGGGAGAGCGGCGCGAGGGGGGGGGCCGCTATCCCTTGATGCGGATGGCGACGAAGAGCTTGCCGACGTTCTTGAGCACGTTGGGGACGCGCTTGAGGAGGTTGATCGACGGCGGGCGCTTCTCGTGGATGCGCACGGGGATCTCCCGGATGCGCACCCCGCCGCGCTGAGCGCGGATGACGAGCTCGCTGGCGAACACGTCCTTGTCGACGAGGCACGCCCGCACGACGTCGAGCAGGGCGGTGCGGCGGAAGGCCTTGAGCCCGTGGGTGTCGGTGCCCTTGAAGCCCAGCGTGAGGCGCAGCAGGCCGTTGTAGAAGAGCGTCGCGGCGTGGCGTGACATCGGGCGCTCGTCCGAGGCGCCCTCGAGCACCTTCGAGCCGATGACCAGGTCGGACTCGTCGGCGGTGAGCACGTCGAGCGCGCGGCGGTAGAAGTCCATCTGGCAGAGGTCGATCTCGTCGCACATGACGAACTCGCCTCGGGCCTTGAAGATGCCTTCGCGGAGGGCCTTGCCGTAGTTGGGCTCGCCCAGCGAGAAGAAGCGCACCTCGGGGTACTTCTCCGAGAGGGCGCGGGCGAGGGGGACCGTGCCGTCCTTCGATCCGTTCTCCGCGAGGATGATCTCGAAGGGCCAGCCGAACTCGGAGAGCTGGTCGCGCAGGTCGGTGACCGCCGCGTGCAGGATCTTCTCTTCGTTGTAGACCGGGATCACCACCGAGAGCCGGGGGTGGGGCTGCGGCGTCTGGCCGTCGTCGTGTTCGCTCATCGGCCCGCCTCGCAGCCGCGGGCGGCAACCAGAGTGCACGTCAGAATGTCGAGATAGATGTGGCCAATCACGTCAGCGGCTCTCGAAGGGGGGTTCGTGGGTGGTCGCAGACCCGACGCGAGGCGGAGGCCGCGACGCGCGAAGCAACGTTAGGTGCGCTGCCGGGATTAGTGGGAAATCGCGGGTGAGGTCAAGGCACGAATCACCGCCCGACTGCGACGGTCCGGTGAACGGTCGCAGACGGCGGGTGAGTGGCGAAGACGGGCGGGAGAGAGGAGGGAGGAGGGGCGTCGGATCAGCCGACGGCGGCGTCGCCAGCGGCGCGTCGCGGCGGACGTCGGTCGCGGCGGGCACGTCGGTCGCGGCGGGCACGTCGGTCGCGGCGGGCACGTCGGTCGCGGCGGGCACGTCGGTCACGGCGCCGCCGTCGGTGGCGGTGCCGGGGATGCCCATCGGCTGGAGCGTGGTGGCGTACGCGCAGTACGGGACCGCGTCGCGGCGAATGCCGGTCATGTCCTCGGGGTAGACGCAGAGCGCGCCGCCGCTGCAGTCGGTGTTGGTCTCGCACTCCTTGAAGATGCAGACGCCCTGCTCGTCACCGGCCGGGCCGCGCGGCGCCATCATGGCGTCGTCGGGGCAGCCCGCGGTGGCGGTGCGGGTGTTGATGAACGAGCCGCAGAGGCCCTCCGCCGGGCGGGCCGAGGTGAGCGAGAAGCAGGTGCCGCGGCACTGCGCGACGCCCGTCGCCTGGATCTGCATCGGGTTGCACTGCGCGCCGTCGGGGCGGAGCGCCATGTCGACGGCCGTGCTGGCGCAGCGGCCGAGGCGGGTGTTGCAGCGCATCAGCGAGGCGTCGCCGGCCATCGCGCCGGCGCAGTCGGCGTCCGTCGCGCAGAACGGCAGGCAGCCCGCGTTCTCCATCTGGTTGGTCTGGAGCTGGAGCCAGTTGGTGGTGCAGATCGAGCCCGACGGGCAGGCGCCAGTGGCCTCGGTGCGCATGCCCGCGACGCAGGCGCGGGTGCAGAGGCTGACCTGCGCGCCGGTGCGCGGGGTCGCGTAGACCAGGCAGGTCGAGAAGCGACCGCCGCACTGGCCCTCTTCCTCCGCCGTGGTGCCCTGGTCGCAGCCCGCGCCCGAGGTGCAGACGCGCCCGCCGGTGGTGACCACGCAGGCGAGGTCGGCCGACTCCGAGGCGCAGGCCTCGTCATCGGTGCAGCGGCGGCCCGCGACGACCGCGAGGCGGGGCGCGCCCCGCGTCGGGGCCGGCGTCGGTCGGCGAGCCCGCCGTCCGGGCGGCCCGTGGTCGGGCGACCAGCGTCGGTCACCACGCCGGTGTCCGCGGGACCCGAGTCCGCCGGGGTGTTGACGGGCTCGTCGCCGCAGGCCGAGGCCATGCTGGCAAGAATGATCAAAAGCCAACCGCTGTTCCGCTTCAATGGAGCCTCCTGTCGATGCACTGAATTTACGATCGCGCCGACGTGAGGGTGGCGCCGCCCAAGAAACACGCGAGTGGTTGTGCCACGACGCGCGCGTTGTCGTTCACTCGATACGAGCGACCACTGATGGCGCTCAGCCCTTCGCCTTCGGCGACCGACCGGTCACCGCGCGCAACGCCCGCTCCGCGGCGGCAGCCGCCTGAGCGACCTCCTCCTCGCGACCTCCGAGGTAGAGCCGCCCGAACTGTCCGAAGGTCACCACCTCGAGGAGGTTGATGTTGGCGGCCTTCTCGGCCTCGTTGGCGGCGAGCGCCGCGTAGCCCGCGGGCGCGATCTCGAGCACGTAGAGCGTCTCGCCCTCGAGCAGGAGCTGCCCGTGCCGCATGCGATTGACCAGCATCGCCTGGTGCGCGTCGATGCCGTGGATCACCTCTCGCGACACGATCTGCGCGGCCATGCGGTCTTCGACCTTCAGCCCCGCGCGCTCGAGCATCGCCTCGCCCGCGGCGCGCACATCGCCCTGGTCGAAGTGGTGGACCTCGACGAGGCCGTAGGAGCGCTCGACGATCTGCATGCCGGGGAGCACCCGGGTGTGCTTCAGCGCCGCGTCGGTGAGGCTGTTGATCGCGATGCCCGGAGCGATCTCCACGATCAGCGCCGCCTGCCCCGCGAGCGGCTGGAACCCCGACGACACCGTCTGGAAGAAGCCAGCCAGTTGGGGCTGGAGCACGTCGATGTGGATGAAGGTTCGCAGCTGCACGACAGTGATTTCGTCCGGAGGGGAGACGGGCGCGCGCGCCTGGGCGCGGGCGGAGCAAAGGCGCGCGGACGCTATGTGGAATCGCGAGTTCCGTCAACCGCCTGTCACGCCGCGGTGACCCGACAGGCGTCGATCGCTCACGACTCGACCCTTGACCAGAGCTCGACGCGGAGGCGCTCCTTCGACGGGTCGCTGCGCGTGATGGTTCGCGCGGCGGAGAGCGCGGCGAGCAGCTCGCCCTCCATGCCCAGCGCCGGCACCGCCTGCCGACCGGGCAGCAGCAGCCGCTCGACGTCGCCGCGCAGCGGATGACCGCAGAGGCCCAGGAAGCCCGGCGCGGTGAACTCCTCCAGGGGCTCCATGGGCTCCGGCGCGGAGGGCCGCGGAGGAGCGCCGCCCGAGGGGTCGTCCGGGGGGAGTCCGTCGTGCGGCGACTCGACCCAGAGCGTGTGCCGATCGAGGAAGGGGATCACCCGCGCCAGCGCTCCCATCACCCGCGGGCGCACCCGCCGGAGCGTCGTCGCGCCCGCGTCGACCAGCGCCCTCGGCAGCAGCGCGCCCACCCGGAGCGTCACCTCGGGTCCATCGCCCGGCGCCACCTCGACCGCCAGGAGGTTCTCCTCGGTCAGCGGCCGCGCGCCGTCCATCACCGCGAAGAGCCGACGGGCCATTCCGACCGGGAGCACCTCGCGGCGGACCACCACGTTGAGGAGATATCGGTAATGCCTCGGGCGCGCCGAGAGCAGCGTCTGGGTGTACGCCCGGGACAGTGGCTCGCGGGTCAGCCGGTGGGCGGCGCCCGCGTCGAGGCCGGTGACCACCCACGCCGCGCCGAGGCCCTCGTCGACGCCGGCGAGCTCGACGCCGACGGCGCGACCGCGGCGCACCACGATGCGCTCCACGGTGTCGCTCGGGCGCACCTCGCCGCCGTGCTGGAGGATCTTCTCGAGCAGCATGCGGGTGAGCTCGTCGTGCTCGTCGCCGTCGAGCATCGCGGCGCGGGCCGGGCCGTGGGCGCGCGCTCGACGGAGGGTGGTGAGCCCGTCGGGGTCGAGGGAGCCCGCGAAGCGGCACTGGGCGTCGACGAAGGCGCGAAACGGGTGGTCTCCCGCGAAGGCGCCCAGCAGGTCGGAGCCCGGCCGCAGCGGCAGCGCGTCGGCCAGGGCGCGGGCGCGGCGCCGCTCCCAGAAGCCCTCCGGAGGCCACGAGAGGTCGGCCCCGAAGAGGGCGTCCAGGGCGGGCTCGGCGACCGAGAGCGCCGCGTAGAACTCCTCCACCGCGCGCGGCACCTCGGGGAAACTCTCGCAGCACCTCGGCCACCCTGCGGTCGAGCGCGGTGGGCACGTCGATGCGACGACGCGGCATCACCACCTGCCAGGCGGGGTCGAGCGCGGTCAGCCGGCGGCGCACCGCGGGCAGCAGCGCCAGCTCGGCGAAGACCCGACGAAACGCCGGGCTCTCGTGCGCCGTGATGGCGCCGAGCCGACGGTAGAGGGCGCGGCCGTCGCGGTCGTAGCGGTGCGGCAGCGAGCCGTGGCCCAGCGCCACCACCCGAAACCCCCGTCGGGCGAGCAGCGCGCCGGTGGCGAGCGCCCCGAGCGAGAGCCCGACCACGATGACGTCATACGAGCTCCTCGGCGCCGTCACGGAACCCGATGAACGCGTCGGCCCTCGCGCCGCAGCCGCCCCGCCGCCAGGTCGGCCACCGCCGCCGGGAGCAGCCGGTGCTCCTCGGCCAGGATGCGCGCCTGGAGGCTCTCCTCGGTGTCGTCGTCGAGCACCGGCACCGCGGCCTGCGAGATGATCGCCCCGGAGTCGAGGCCCGCGTCGACGAAGTGCACCGTGCACCCGGCGATCTTTACGCCGTGGTGTAAAGCCTGCGCCTGCGCCTTCACCCCGGGGAAGGCCGGGAGCAGCGAGGGGTGGATGTTGATCACCCGGTCTTCGAAGCCCGCGAGGAAGGTCTCCGTGAGCACGCGCATGAAGCCCGCGAGCACCACGAGGTCGGCGCCGAGGGACTGCACCTCCGCCTTCAGGGCCGAGTCGAAGGCCGCCCGCTCGGCGAAGCCCCGGTGATCGACCACCCGCGCGGCGACGCCCGCGGTCGCGGCGCGCTCCAGGGCCCGCACGCCGGGCTTGTTGGAGATCACGCCGACGATCTCCGCCGCCCCGAGGGCGCCCGTCCACCCGGCGTCGAGCAGCGACTGGAGGTTGGTCCCTCCGCCGGAGACCAGCACCACGACGCGCATCGGGGCCATCAGCCGACGAACACCACGCGGTCGTCGTCGACCGCGTCGGAGGGCACCACCTCGCCCACGATGTCGGCGGCCTGGCCCATGTCGCGGAAGGCGCTGAGCACCGAGTCGGCGCCCTGCGCGGCGACCACCACCACGAGCCCGAGGCCCATGTTGAAGGTGCGCCGCATCTCCGCCTCCTCGATCTCCCCCGCCGCCTGGATGATCGAGAAGATCTCCGGCCTGGGCCAGCGCCGCGCGTCGAGGGTCACCCCGACGCCGTCCGGCAGCACCCGGGGGATGTTGCCCGGCAGACCCGCGCCGGTGATGTGGGCGATGGCGCGCACCTGCCCGGTGGTGACCGCGCGCTGCACGGCCTTCGAGTAGATCTTCGTGGGCTCGAGGAGCTCCTCCTCCCAGCGTGCGCCCGAGGCCCCCGACGACCTGGTCGAAGCCGTACTTCGCGACCTCCAGAAGGGCGCGCCGGGCCAGCGAGTAGCCGTTGGAGTGCAGCCCGGAGGAGTGCACCCCGATGAGCACGTCGCCGACGCGCACCAGCGAGGCGTCGAGCATCTTGTGCTTGTCGACCACGCCCACGCAGAAGCCCGCGAGGTCGTACTCGTTCTGCGGGTACATCCCCGGAAGCTCCGCGGTCTCGCCGCCGAGGAGCGCGCAGCCCGCGCGGCGGCAGCCCTCCGCCACGCCCGCGATGACGCCCTGCGCGATGCCCGCGTCGAGCACGCCGGTCGCGAAGTAGTCGAGGAAGAAGAGGCAGTCGGCGCCGACCGTGGCGACGTCGTTGGCGCACATGGCCACGAGGTCGATGCCCACCGTGTCGTGGCGGTTGAGCGCGAAGGCGATCTTCAGCTTGGTGCCCACGCCGTCGGTGCCGCTCACCAGGATCGGCTCGCGAAGCCCCATCGGCAGCCGGCACAGGCCCGCGAAGCCGCCGAGCCCCCCGAGCACCTCCGGGCGGCGCGTCGAGGCCACCATGGGCCTGATCTTCTCCACCACGGCGTCACCGAGGGCCGCGTCCACCCCAGCATCGCGATACGTCAGTCGTGCCATTGCCGGGCAACACCTACGGGATCGACCGTCGAAGCGTCAATGCCGTCGGCGCAGAGGGCACTGGCCCGACGGGCTCCAGTATTGTAGAACCCGCGTCCATCATGTTGACGAAGCCCGGACGCACCGCGCGGGCCCGTCGGTCGCACACGCATTGAATGGAGTTCCTCCGATGGCGAAGACGTTTCAGGAGATCATGGCCGAGACCCGCCGGGCGATCCGGGAGATCTCGCTCGAAGAGCTGAAGACGCGGCTGGAGTCGCGAGCGGACTTCACGCTGGTGGACGTGCGCGAGGGCGACGAGTACCGGGCGGGGTACATCCCCGGCGCGCTGCACATCCCCCGCGGTCACCTGGAGAGCAAGGCCGAGGGGCTGCTCCACCGGAAGGACGCGCCGGTGATCGTGTACTGCGCGGGCGGCACGCGCTCGGCGCTCGCGGCGCGCACGCTGCAGGAGATGGGCTACTCCAACGTCGAGAGCGCCAACCCGGGCTACTCCCAGTGGAAGGACCGTCGGTATCCGATGGAGGTTCCGCGGGTGCTGACGGCCGACCAGCGCGAGCGGTACTCGCGGCACCTGCTGCTGCCGGAGGTCGGCGAGAAGGGGCAGGCGAAGCTGCTCGACGCGAGGGTGCTCTGCCTGGGCGCGGGCGGTCTCGGCGCCCCGGCGGCGCTATACCTGGCGGCGGCGGGCGTCGGCACCATCGGGCTCGTCGACGCCGACGTGGTCGACGCGTCCAACCTGCAGCGGCAGGTGATCCACAGCGTCGCGACGGTGGGGATGCCCAAGGTCGACTCCGCGGAGAGGACCCTGAAGGGGCTCAACCCCGAGCTCAACGTGGTGAAGTTCCAGGAGCGGCTCACCAGCGAGAACGTCGACCGGATCTTCGACGGCTTCGACGTGATCGTCGACGGCTGCGACAACTTCCCGACGCGCTACCTCGTCAACGACGCCTCGGTGATGAAGCGCAAGCCCGTCGTGCACGGGAGCATCTTCCGCTTCGAGGGACAGGTGACGACCTTCATCCCCTACGAGGGCCCCTGCTACCGGTGCCTCTACCCCGAGCCTCCGCCCGCGCACCTCGCGCCCTCCTGCCAGGAGGCGGGGGTGCTCGGCGTGCTGCCCGGGCTCATCGGAATGATCCAGGCCACCGAGGCCATCAAGCTGGTGCTGAAGATCGGGACGCCCCTCGCCGGTCGGCTGCTCACCTATGACTCGCTGGGGATGAAGTTCCGCGAGCTGAAGCTGCGCCGCGACGAGGACTGCCCCATGTGCGGGCGCAACCCGAGCATCGATAGCTACATCGACTACGAAGGCTTCTGCGCGCTCCCCGGGCACACGTGATGGGCGACGCCGCGAAGCCGCATGAGCTCGAGACCCGCTGGGAGGTGGAGGCCACCCCCGACGAGGTGTTCAGCATCCTAGAGGACGCGACGGCGCTCCCCCGCTGGTGGCCCGCGATGTACCTGGAGGTCACCGAGGTCGACGCGGGAGGCGCGGACGGCGTCGGTCGGGTGTTGAGCTACGTCACCAAGGCGTGGCTCCCTCACACCCTGCGATGGAGCGCTCGCATCACGAGCTTCCAGCGCCCATCGACCCTCGAGTTCGAGTCCTTCGGTGACCTCGACGGCCGCGGCTCATGGACCCTCGAAGCCGCTGGATCAGCCTGCGTGGTGACCCACCGCTGGAGCGTGCGCGCGGAGAAGGCGACCTCCTCGGTGCTGCGCCCGCTGCTCGACGTCAGCCACGATTGGGCCATGGCGCGGGGCCTGGAGTCGCTGAAGCTCGAGCTCCGACGGCGGCGCGCCGAGACCTCCGACGACCGCGCGAAAGTCCCTCCGCCGCCTCCGCCTACGCCCGGCTCGGCGATGCCGCTGCTGCTCGGCGCCGTAGGGGTCGTCTCCGCGCTCGCGGGCGCCGCCGTGCTGTGGCGCCGAAGGCCCCACGAGTTCTGACCTGCCTGCGATATGGTGCGCCGCCATGAAGCGCGCGCTGCTGCTCCTGACCTCCCTGCTGCCGGTCGCCTGCGACGATGCTTCCCCAGCGACGGGGCTCGACGCCCGAGTGCTCGACGCGCCCGACCCCTCCGACACGGCCTCCGATGTTACCAGCCCGGGTATTCCATGGGACCTCCAGGCGGCGGGCGAGGGCTTCGACGTGGCGGTCTCCGGCTCTCCCGCGAGGCTGCGGCTGCGACGCGGCGCGACGACGATGCTGGAGAACCCGGAGGGGATGCCGCTGATCCTGATCGGCACCCGCGAGGGCGGGCCCAGCGCGACGCGCTTCCATGACCCGAGGCAGCCCGACCCGTCGGGCATCACCTGGGTGGCGCCGACGACGGTGCGCTCGGTGGACCAGGCCGCGGGGACCGTAACGCTGACGCACCCGGCGACCGGCGACGTGGTGCTGCGCCTCGTGCGCACCAACGCGGACGTGCTCTCGCTCGTGGTCGAGGCGCGGGGGCCCGACGTGGCGATGCTGCGCTTCGACGCCCCGATGGACGCCGGCGGCTACCACGGGCTGGGGGAGCAGTTCGCGGGCTTCGATGCGCGTGGCCGCGTGGTGGCGATGCAGTTGCACGTCGGCGGCACCGCCTCGGGTACCAACGAGGCGCACGTCCCGGTGCCCTTCATGGTCTCCACGTTGGGATACGGGGTCTTCGTCGAGACCACCGAGGCGGGGGCCTTCGATGTGGGCGCGACCGAGGCGGCCCGCTGGAGCGCTCGCTTCGAGGGCAACCGCGCCACCGTGCACCTGTTCGCGCAGTCGACGCCCCGCGGGGTGATCGCGGCCTATACCCGGTTGACGGGCTTGCCGCGGCTGCCGCCGTCGTGGTCCTTCGGACATCAGCAGTGGCGCAACGCCTGGGACAGCGACGCGCAGGTGCTGGAGGACGCGAGGAGGCTGCGCTCGGAGGGCATTCCCACCTCCACCATGTGGATCGACAACCCCTGGCAGACCTCCTACTCCGATCACACCATCGACCGGACCCGCTTCCGCGACCCCGAGGCGATGATGGCCACGCTCCGGCAGCTCGGATATCGGGTGATCTTCTGGAGCGTCCCCTTCCTCGACGCGGTGGCCGATGGAGCGACCCCGCAGAACCCCGCCGAGCAGCTCTGGGTGCAGGCCAGGGAGCGCAACCTGCTGGTGCGCACCGCCAGCGGCCGCCCCTACGTGACGGTCACCCCCTACGGCGGCCCGAGCGGGATGCGCAACGCCTACGGCTCCCCGATGGACTGGACCAACCCCGAGGCCACGGCCTTCTGGGTCGACCAGCTCCGTCCCATCATCGAAGCCGGGGCGCGAGGGTTCAAGCTCGACTACGCGGAGGACATCCTCACCGACCTCGCGGGCACCCGGACGGGCTTCCGCTTCTTCAATGGAGACACCGAGCGCCGCGGGCACTGGTTCTATCCACAGGGTTATCACGCGGCCTACCGGGCGGCGCTCGATCGCTGGGCCGGGGGAGACGGGTTCCTGATCGGCAGGGCCTCTTCCTGGGGAGGACAGCGCATCTCCGACCTCATCTGGCCGGGAGACCTCGACAACGATTTCTCCAACCATGAAGGCGGCCGGGTGGGCGGCCTGCGCGCGGCCATTCATGGGATGGTCTCCCTGGCCGAGAGCGGCTTCCCCTCCTTCGCTTCGGACACCGGCGGATACCGCGGTGGAATGCCCGAGCGCGAGGTGCTGCTGCGATGGGCCGAGCACACCGCGCTCAGCCCCTTCATGCAGCTTGGCGGAGCGGGCACTTCGCACAACCCCTGGGCCTACGACCCCGACGCGGTGCGGATCTATCGCGGCCTCGCCCGCCTCCACGACGACCTCACTCCCTACTTCATTGAACACGCCACCCGCGCTTCGAGGGAGGGCATTCCGCCGCTGGTGTCGGCGGCGGTGGCCTTCCCGGGAGACCCCGGCTCGGCGCGAGACACGGAGGCCTACCTGCTGGGCGACGACCTCTTCGTGGCGCCTGTCGTCACCGCCGGCGCGACCACCCGGATGGTGCACATCCCGCCAGGGAACTGGGTTCACTGGTGGACGGGCGCGGCCTACACAGGCCCGATGGACGTCACGATCGCGGCGCCTATGGGACAGCCCGTGCTGCTCGCCCGAGAGGGCGCGGTGATTCCCATGAACCCACAGGAGGTGCAGTCGCTGGTGACGACGGAGGGAGACCAGGTGCTCGACCTGGGCGATCGGCCCTCCATCCGACGGATGATCGCCTTCCCGGGCGCATCGGCCTCGACGCGGATGTTGTCGACCCAGGGCTCGGTGCGTGTCGAGCGCACCGCGACGGGATGGTCACTTCGTTGGACACCGACGGCGCCGGTATCGGTGCTGCGGAGCGAGCTGGGCGTGGGGGCGCAGGCGTCGGGCGTGACGGGGGTGACCGTGGGAGGCACGGCGCTCTCCCGGAGCGCAGGCGCACGAGACGGGACCTGCACCCGATGCTGGGACGCCGACGGAGCGCGGGGGCTGGTGTGGGTCGTCCAGGAGGGCGCTGGCGAGGCGCTGATCCAGCGCGGGGGAGCGTAGATGTGCCGATGCGCGCGGTGACCTTTGATTTCGGGCAGACCCTCGCGGAGCTCGACACGGCGATGCTGGCCTCGCGCCTCGCCGAGCGAGGGGTGACGGTGGCCGCCTCGGCGCTGCAGGACGCGCGCCCGGCCATGTGGCGTCGCTACAACGAGGCGATCCGCGCGGGCCTCGGGGGGCACCCATGGGTGCTGCTGATGGCCACGCTGCTGCGGAGCGCCGGGGTAGAGGACGAGGCCGTCGATCCGCTGTCGGAGTGGCTCTTCATCGAACAACCGAAGCGCAACCTCTGGAGGAGGCCCATCGCAGGGATGATCGAGCGGGTGCGGGCGCTGCGAGCGAGGGGGATTCCCGTGGGGGTGATCTCCAACTCCGAAGGGGGCCTCTCGGGCTTGATCTCCGAGATGGGCTGGACCCATGACTTCGACGTGGTGGCCGACAGCGGAGCGCTGGGGATGGAGAAACCCGACCGGGCGATCTTCGACTGGACCGCCGAAGGCCTGGGCGTCCACCCCGCCGAGGTGGTGCACGTGGGGGACTCCTGGGCGGCGGACTACCTCGGGGCTCGCGCCGCGGGGATGCGCGCGGTGCTCTTCCGGGGGCGCGACCTGATGCCCTCGGGCGCCGTGCTGGAGGTGGACTCGCGCGGCGCGGCCTGCGAGTCGCCCGACGAGCTCGACGAGGTCCTTCGGGCGATGGGGATGAGCGGTGGCTGAGGGACTCAAGCGCAAGCGCAGCGGGTGGTGGCTGTGGCTGCTGATCGCGGTGGTGGCGGTCGGGGGCGGCGTCGTCTGGAAGCGGCGGCGTCCGGCCAACGTCCTCGGCGTGCGCGCCTGGCAGGTGCGTCGAGGGAGCGTGCGCGACCTGGTGTCGTCGGTCTCCACCGGGCGCATCGCGGCGCGGCAGGAGGCCACGCTGCGCGCGGAGATCGCCGGGCGCGTGGTGAGGCTGCATCACCGTCGCGGCGAGCGAGTGGCCGCGGGTGAGCCGCTGGTCAGCTACGACACGGCCGACCTGCGTGACCGGCTGCGAGCGGCCGAGACCGGGGTCTCCGTGGCGGGCTCCCAACGATCGCAGGCGGAGGCGAGCGCGAGGCTGGCGCAGCGCACGGCCGCGAGGGCGGGGCTGCTCAGCTCCCGGGGCGCCGCGCCCACCGCGGAGGCCGAGACGCTGGAGGGGCAGGCGGAGGTGGCGCGGCAGGCGGTGCTGGCGGCCGCGGCGGCGCGGGCGCAGGGCGTCGCCAACGTGGCCGTCACCCGCGGGGCGATGGGGCGCGCGGTGGTGAGGGCGCCCTTCGCGGGCATGGTGCTCACGACCGCCGTGGAGGAGGGCGAGGTGACCGCGCCGGGCGCTCCGCTGCTGACGCTGGCGGACGTGTCGCGGCTGCACCTGGACACCGACGTCGACGAGGCGGACTTCGGTCGGGTCTCCGTGGGCCTGGCCGCGGAGGTCTCGCTCGACGCCTTCCCGGGCGACCGCATCGTCGGGAGCGTGCAGGAGATCGCGCCCAGCGTGACGTCCGACGCGCGCGGCAACCGGTCGATCGCGATCCGCGTGGCGCTCCCGGCAGACCCGCGGCTGCGCGTGGGGATGAGCGCGGACGCCGACGTGATCGCGACGACCCGGAGCGACGTGATCTTCGTCCCCCCGATCGCCGTGGTGGGGCGCGGCACCGACCGCGCGGTCTACACGATCAGCGCGGGCGCGGCGCGCCGGAGGGCGGTACGCGTGGGCATCGCGACCTGGGAGTCCGTCGAGGTGCTCGACGGGCTGCGTCCTGGCGAGCAGGTGATCCTCAACGCCAACATCGAGGGCCTCGCCGACGGATCGGCGGTGCGGCTGCTCTCCCTCGACCGGCCCGGCGCGGCGCCGCGGTGAGCGAGACCGGGCCGCTGATGGAGGTGAGCGCCCTCGAGCGCTCGTTCACCCTCGGCGAGGAGGAGGTGCGGGCCCTGCGCGGGGTGACCTTCAGCATCGACCGCGGCGAGTACGTGGCCATCATCGGCCCGTCGGGCAGCGGCAAGAGCACGATGATGTACCAGCTCGGGTGCCTGGACACGCCCTCGCGCGGCACCTACCGCCTCGCGGGCTACGACGTCGGCTCGCTCGACGACGACGAGCTGGCGGCGCTGCGCAACCGCTTCATCGGCTTCGTGTTCCAGTCGTTCAACCTGCTGGCGCGCACGACGGCGGTGGACAACGTCGCGCTGCCGCTTCGGTACGCGGGCGTCGGGATGCGAGAGCGCCGCGCGCGGGCCCGCGAGGCCCTCGACCGGGTGGGGCTCGGCCACCGATGGGACCATCCCCCGGATCGGCTCTCCGGCGGCGAACGGCAGCGGGTGGCCATCGCCCGCGCCATCGTCTCCAAGCCCGCGCTGCTGCTCTGCGACGAGCCCACGGGCAACCTCGACCAGAAGGTCGGGCAGGAGATCGTCCGGCTCTTCGAGTCGCTCAACGCCGACCTCGGGGTGACGGTGGTGATCGTCACCCACGACCCGTCGATGGCCCGCCGGGCGCGCCGCAACATCAAGCTCGTCGACGGGAGCCTCGTGCACGACGGGCCGCCGCAGGAGGGGGTCTGACGTGCTCGAGCACATGATCAGCGCGCTTCTCGCGCTCAGCGCCAACAAGCTGCGGGCGGCGCTCACGATGCTGGGGGTGGTGATCGGCGTGCTGGCGGTCACGCTGCTGGTGAGCGTCGGGGACGGCGCCCGGGCGTACCTCAACAACACCCTCTCGGGCATCGGCAGCAACCTGCTGAGCGTGGTGCCCGGGCGCACCGAGACCCGCGGCTTCGGCCCGCCCGCGCAGGGGCTCGAGCGGCCGCTCACCATGGACGACGCGCACGCGCTGGAGCGCCAGGGCACCACCATCCGGGGCGTGTCGCCGATGGTGCAGGGCGGCGGCACGGTGCGCTTCCGCAACCGGCAGCGGGACACGATGGTGCTCGGCGTGGGTCCGGCCTTCAGCGACCTGCGCAACATGCACGTCGACAGCGGGGAGTTCGTGCGCGAGGAGGACGTCGGGTCGCGCCGGAGGGTGGTGGTGCTCGGGCGTCGCGTGGTGCGGGAGCTCTTCGGTGACGAGAGCCCGCTGGGCCAGCCGGTGCGCATCGCCGGGGGGCGCTTCCGGGTGATCGGGGTGATGGAGCCCAAGGGGCGCTCGCTGGGCTTCGACCTCGACGACCTGGTGTTCATCCCGGCCACCGCCGCGATGGACCTCTTCGGCCTCGATCACATCTCGCAGCTCGTGACGGCGGCGCGCTCCAAGGAGGAGACCCCCGCGGCCATCGCGGAGATCGAGGAGGTGCTGGCGCGTCGGCGCAACGGTGAGCGGTCGTTCACGGTGCAGAGCCAGGAGGACCTGCTCAAGACCTTCGGCGCCATCACCGGCGCGATGACCATGGTGCTGCTCGCCATCGCCTCCATCTCCCTGGTCGTCGGCGGCATCGGGATCATGAACATCATGCTTGTGAGCGTGCGGGAGCGCACCAGGGAGATCGGCGTGCGGCGCGCGGTGGGGGCCACGCAGCGGGACATCCTGTGGCAGTTCTTGCTGGAGAGCGTGGTGATCTCGACCATCGGCGGGGCGGTGGGCCTCGGCACGGGCGCGACGATCATCTTCCTCGTGCACCGGTACGCCCCGGACGTCCCGGTGGTGCTCTCTCCCTGGATCGCCGCCGTCGCCTTCGGCAGCGCCTTCGCGACTGGCGTGGTCTCCGGCGTGGTGCCAGCGCGGAGGGCGGCCCGGCTCGACCCCGTGGAAGCGCTCCGCTACGAGTAGCGCGTGTGGTACTCGAAGTTCTGGGAACCACCGCCCCGGTGCTGGTGTCCCGGAGGGTGATGACACCGATGAACACGCGATGGTCCTTGGCGCTGGTGCTGTGTGGTCTGGGCTGCTCGAAGGGGGGAGGGGACGCCGTCGCTCGTGACGCGGCCACCCGCGCGCAGGCGAACGTCCGGGAGGGTCTCGGCGCCGTCGGTCGGCTCACCTCCGGGCTCCAGGCCGCCCTCGCGAGCTCGGCGCAGCCGGTGGGCGCGGCCATCGTCGAGCCGCTCGACATCGCCCGGGTGCGCAACCGCGTCCGCGACCTGCATGACGACCGCAGCGCGGCGGGCCGGCAGCTCTCGCTCTACCCGACGTGGTTCATCGCGGCGGTGGGCCTCGACGGCAAGGGGCTCGCGGGCGACCAGGAGCCCGCGCGGGACTACATCCCGGGCCTCGACATCGGCGAGCGCTTCCCCTGCGTGCGAGCGGCGCTGCAGGGCACGGCGGGCTCGTGCACCGGCGACCTCGTGACCACCGAGGGGGCCGCGGCGCGCGGGTACATGCTCTCTGCGGTTCCGCTTCGGGCGACGACCGGCGGGCCGGTGGTGGGCGCGCTCGTCGGGGCGATGACCTACGGGCGCGTAGCCAAGGCGATCCGCGAGGCCCTCAACGTCTCCACGCTGCGCGAGCGGGTGCAGCTCTCGGTGGGCTTCTGGCACGGCGGCCGGGTGGTCCCCTCGGGCCGGGACAACGACGTGCCCGCGGCGCTGCTGGTGCCCGACTCGTTGCTTCCCCGCATCCCCTCCAACCTCGGCGCCCGGCTGGCCCGCGGGGAGTCCTTCACCTTCACCTTCACCGAGAACCAGGGCGCCATGCAGTGGGGCGCCGCGGCGGCTCCGGCCCCCATGCTCGGGCCGGGCGACGGGCTGATCGTCTTCCGCGCCCCGCTCCGTCAGTAAGGGTTCCCCCCTCAGGGCGTCGGGGCGACCGGCACCATGGTCCCGGTCGCAGCGGCCGGGGCCTCGCCCACCGGCGCACCGGTCAGCCGACCGACCTCGTCCGCGTAACGATCCCCGAGGCGCAGCAGCGAGCGCACCACGCCGCGGAAGGCCCGACGGTCGAAGTTGGAGTCGGTCTGCATCACCGCGCCGAGCCGGAGCTCGCCGGTGGGCGCGCTCCACTCGAACTTCCCCACCAGCATCTCCCAGTTCATCTCCGCCACGCGACGAAACGCCGTGGTGGCGTTGGGCTGCTCGACCCGCAGCGTCGCATACCGGCTCAGGTATACGTAGGCCGTGTCGGTGACGTCGCTGTACTCGACCACCAGCGCGAAGCGGCGACCGGCGGAGGCCCCAGCGCCCGCCTGAGCGCCCACATGCTCGACCCGGCAGGTGCCGACCGCGGCGCTCACCGGGGCGCACTGCGCCGCGTAGCCCATCGCCTGCAACTCGGTGCGGATCTGCGGGAGGTACCGCGGCTCGCTCTGCGCGCTCGCGAAGGCGGGGCAGAGCAGCAGCGACAGGGCGAAGGCGGCGCGCAGCACGTTCATGGCCGCGGTTCGATCGCACCAAACCCGCCGACGGGTCAAGGCATCGCCGGGCGCAGCGCCGCGCACTCCGCCGCAGGATCCGCCGAGCGAGACAGCGCCCGACGCACCGCCACCGCGTCGGCGCCCGCGCCCACCGCCTCCGCGACGACGCCCGCGTCGATGATCCCTCCGAGCGCCACGGTGAAGACCCCTGGGGCCCGCTGGCGAAGCGCTGCCCAGCGCTGGGCGCCGAGCGCCGGGCCCTTGCCAGCGACCTCGCCGAAGGGAGAGAGCACCAGCGCATCGACCGCTCCTCGCGCCTCGTCCACGCTCCTCTCATCGTGCACGGCCTGAGACAACAGCAGGTCGGCGCGCCCCGCGGCGAGCGCGATACGTCGCACCTCCGAGGGGAGGAGGCTGCGCCCGGTGAGGTGGACGCCCTGCGCGCCCACCGCGAGCGCCACATCGACGCGGTCGCCCACCAGCAGCGCCGACGCCCCGGTCACCACCCACCGCAGCGCCGAGCACACCTCCGCCAGGGTGCGCGCCGACGCCCCTGCTGGGGAGCGCAGCCACACCACGGCGGGGCCCGTCGCCAGCACCTTCGCGACGCGGTCGACCAGCTCGGCGGGAGCCAGCTCACCGAGGTCCGCGCAGAGCCAGAGCCTCGGCAGCGAGCTCATCGCGAGGCGTCGGAGGGCACCGAGCCGTCGAGGGCGAGCGCCGCCCTGACGCCGTAGCGGGAGCTCGGGTAGCGCTCGATCAGGTAGCGCAACGTCGCCTGCCGCGCGGCCTCGTTGCCGTCGTGGGCGAAGCGCTCGCCGAGGGCCCAGAGCGCGTCGTCGGGGCGATCCTCGCGGGTCAGCTCCGGGGTCGCCCTCGACGGGCACTGGAGCGGCGCCGCCAGCAGCGCGACGAGCGACAGCGGACGCAGCGAGAGCATCACTCGATGGAGAGCGGGGCGGCCGAAGGGGCGATGGTGCCGGTGAGGGGCGAGCTCGCGTTGGCGTAGAGCTTCGGCGCCATGCGCCCCGCGAGGAAGGCGAGGCGCCCGGCCTCGACGCCCAGCTTCATCGCCGTGGCCATCTGCACGGGGTTCTTCGCGAGGGCGATGGCGGTGTTCATCAGCACGCCGTCGGCGCCGAGCTCCATCGCCACGGCGGCGTCGCTGGCGGTCCCGACGCCCGCGTCGACGATGACCGGAACGTTCACGGTCTCCATCAGGATCCGCAGGTTGTGCGGGTTGCGGATGCCGAGGCCCGAGCCGATGGGCGCGCCGAGGGGCATCACCGCGGGGCACCCGGCCTCGACCAGCTTGCGCGCCACGATGGGGTCGTCGTTGGTGTAGGGCAGCACGAAGAAGCCCTCCTTCACCAGCACCCGGGCCGCGACGACGAGCGCTTCGGTGTCCGGGAAGAGGGTCTTCGGATCGCCGATGACCTCGAGCTTCACGAGGTCGGTCTCCGCCGCCTCGCGACCCAGCCGCGCGCAGCGGATCGCGTCGTCGGCGGTGTAGCAGCCGGCGGTGTTGGGCAGCAGCGTGAAGCCCTCCTCGCGGAGCATCCCGAACATCGACCCTTTACCCGACTGGGTAAGGTCGACCCGGCGGACGGCCACGGTCACCACGCTCGCGCCGGAGGCCCGCAGCGCGAGGCGGGTCTCCTCGACGTCCTTGTACTTCCCGGTCCCGACGAAGAGGCGCGAGCCGAAGCTGCGGCCGCCGATGGTCAGCGTGTCATCACTCATGGAATCCTATGACCCTTCACCCTCCGCCCACGAGGTGGACGATCTCCAGGGCGTCGCCCCGCTCGACGAGCACCGACCCCTGCTGCGCCCGCGGAACAAGCACCCGGTTGCGCTCCACCGCGGCGAGGCCCGCGATGCCGAGGTGCTCCAGCAGACCCCGCACCGTCAGGCCATGCGGCACCTCTCGGGGCTCCCCGTTGACCACGATCGCGATGCGCGGCGTCGGCTCCGTCATGTTCGCGCGGCGGGGCATAGCGCCGATGGGACTGCGCGCGCAACCGGGCGATGCAGGCAGCCATTTGGCCAGTGCCGGGACGTTGACACCCGGCGCGGCCCTTTGCGAAGGTGTCCGCCAGCGGGCTCGGAAGGTTCGGGCATCGCGCTAGAAGGAAGGACGACTTCACATGCAGCAACCTCCGGGCGGCGGATATCCTCCGGGCGGCGGCTATCCGCCGGGCGGTCAACCGGGGTACCCCCAGCAGGGCTATCCCCAGCAGCAGCAGCAGGGCGGGTTCGGCGCGCAGCCGGGCTATCCCCAGCAGCAGCCGCAACCGCAAAACCCCGGGTACGGGGCCACGCAGGCGATGCCGGGCTTCCAGCCCGTGCAGCCGGGCTCCCAGCCTGGTGGATTCGGCGCGCAGCCGGCTCCGCAGCAGCCTCAGTACGGTCAGCAGCCGGGCGGCTTCGCGCCGCACCAGCCGCAGCAGCCGGCCCCGCAGCAGCAGCAGTACGGCCAGCAGCCGGGCGGATTCGGCGCACAGCCGCAGCAGCCCCAGCAGCAGCAGTACGGCCAGCAGCCGGGCGGCTTCGGCGCCCAGCCGCAGCAGCAGCAGTACGGCCAGCAGCCGGGCGGCTTCGGTCCTCCGCCGGGCAACCAGATGCAGCCGATGGGCGCTGGCGGTGACGCCTCGGTGCCTCCGTACACGCCGGGCATGAAGACCCAGACGCTGAACCTCGACTACAACATCGCGGCGCTGGCCGGGTACATCATCCCGATCATCGCGATCATCATCGCGGTGACCGAGCCGCAGGAGCCGCAGCGCCGCTGGGTTCGCTTCCACGCGTGGCAGGCGATCGTGTTCTGCATCGGCTCGTCGGTGGCGCTCAACATCCTGATCAGCGTGATGGCGCAGATCTCGGGCGCGCTCGCGGGCATCCTCTCGCTGCTCTGGCTCGGCTACCTCGTCCTCATGGTCATGAACGCCATCAAGGCGAACAAGGGCGAGTACATGAACCTCGGCCCGATCACGAAGTTCGCCGCCAAGAAGGCCTGATCGGCCTTCTCCCGGTCCTCTCCTCCCTCGATCTAACCCCCCTTCGACATCACTCCATCGGCAGCATGTCCGGCACCGTCGGGACGCCCGCCGGGTCGCGTCCTGCGCTGCCCAGGAAGGCCGCGGCCCTCAGCCGCGCGCCGGGGATGTCGAACACCACGAAGTGGCCGTCGCGCCCGACCTCGGACTCGAACTGCATCCACGACGCCGTGATGGGGTTCATCGGGGTCCCGCGCTGCCCTCGCAGCGGCAGCACCGCGAGCAGGCCGTCGCCGTCCAGCGCGGCCGAGGGCTCCGGGTGCACCAGCGGCAGCGTCAGCGGGAGGCCGATGCTCAGCGCGAGGGCCGCGATGCCGGCCGGCGGGGCGTAGCGATCGACGAAGCCCTGGGTCTGGTAGACGTGCGCGGCGCGCATCATGGGCCGCGGCTCGCGGATGATGTAGCGCCCGTAGTTCACCGGGTCGGACGGGTCGACGAGCATCTGGAGGAGCGACACGATCGGGTGCAGCGCCACGAACTCGCCCATGGAGAGCCCGAGCGCGGTGGTGACGAGGGCGGGGATGTTCACCGGCTGGGTCTTCTCCAGCAGCGCGATGGCGATGGAGCCTCCGGCCCCGGAGAGCACCGCCGCGCTCGCTCCGTCGTCCGCGGCCAGCCAGAGCGGACCGTTGAGCCCGCCCTGCGAGTGGCCGAAGAACATCACGTGGGCGGGGTCGAAGCGCACGGTCCTCGCCACGCCGCCGTCCGAGCCGGCGAGGGGGAAGGTGAAGGTGCGAACGAAGCGCCCGGACTGCACGAGGTCGAGCGCCGCCTGGCGGTTGTTGGTGCGCCCGGCGCTGGGGTTGGTGAAGTTGAAGAACGCGCTCTCCGCGGAGGTGCCCGGCGCGGCGCGCTCACCGTGGAAGATCTGGTCGAAGCCGAGCACCGCGACGCCCTGCGCGGCGAGCGCAGCGGCGGTGCGATCGCGGATGAAGCTCTGGTAGTCGCCGCCGGTGCCGTGGGCGTAGATCGCGATGGGATAGCCGCCCGCGGGCATCGGCGTGAGGGGCAGGGTGAGGGCGAAGCGGACGGGCTCGGTGCGCTGTAGCCGGGGCGTACCATCGGGCCCGGGCTCGAAGTCCCCGGAGCCCTGCGCGCTGTACGGCGACTCACCGCGCTGGAAGACCAGGTTGGGCCCGTAGTGACCGTGGAGCGTCGTGAAGAGCGGGCCCGGGGCGGGCTCGCCGAGGTCCGTGAGCGTGGGCTGCGCCCCCTGCTGGTGTATCCAGTCGGCCGCGCGGAAGAACTCCGCCGTCGGGTCGTCGGTGGTGAAGGTCGTCACCGAGAGCACCCGATCTCGCATCACGCCCGCGCGCTCCAGCTCGCCGAGCGCCGGCGCGTAGATCTCCCTCGCCGCACGGATCACGGCGTCGCTGGTGGCGTCATCGGCGAGCATCCGCTGGAGGTCGACGTCGCGCTGCAGCGCCACGCCACCGACGCCGCGGAGGGTGTTGGTCACGACCAGGGCGTAGCGGGTCGCCGGGCGCATCGGAAATCCGAACACCGGCGCGACGGCGAGCGAGTGCGCGGGCCAGTAGCGGGTCGCGGTCGGGCGGAAGTACCACTGGAGGGGAATGCGGGCGCCGCGGTTGGGGCTGCGGGGATCGACGTCGACGAGCTGCAGCGGCGACTCCGCGCGGCGCGTGCTCGCGGGGTCGGCGGGCAGCGACGACGGGTCGAGGTCCATGCCGAAGGTGAAGTAGACCGCCGCGGTGGGAGAGAAGCCCGCGAGGCGGTGATCGAAGGTGCGGAGGTACTGCGCCACCAGCGGGTGCGCTCCCGCCGAGGGGAAGTAGCTGAGGTCGACCTTGCCGTCGGCGTCGCGCGCGAGGTCGTTGGGCCACGGCAGCGCGAAGGGCTCATGGAAGGTTCCGTCGGACGGTCGCGGCAGCACCCAGCGCGCCACGGTGGGCGCCACGAGGGGCAGGTCGCGAGGGGGAGGGACGTCCCCCGGCGCCACGGCCACGGGGACGTCGACGCCCGCGTCGAGGCCCATCGCCCCGGCGTCGGCCTTCGCCACGCCGAGGTCGTCCGCCCTCGGGGAGTCCTCGACCTGCGCGTCGGAGTCGCTGCTGGCCGGGGTCGAGCCCGGAACCATGCAGCCGAAGGTGAAGAGCACCGGAGCGAGCGGTAGCAGGCGCATTGCCTGGACCATAGCGCGCCTCGGGGGCCCTGCGGGAGCGCGCGGCCCCCTCCGGCTCAGCGGGAGGTGGTCACCCGGCGGTAGCGCACCGGCGAGCTCGGATCGCCCCACGCCACGGCGCCGGTGCGGGTGAGCCCGAGGTCGAGCACCGTGAGAGAGTCCTCGTCGATGGTGAGGGTGCGGCTTCGGTGGTGGGCGCCGTTGAGCACCGACGGGCAGCGGTCGCCGTCCGTGCGGGCGGTCAAGCCCCGGGCCCGAACCTCCGCGATCAGCGCGCAGCCCTGCTCGGCCAGCACCGGCGCCGCCTGGGCGCTGGTGGTGCGCCGGTCGCAGGTCCCGGCCAGGGCGGCGATGTCCCGGGGCGCAGCTCGGTGATGCGCGCGTGGGTGCCGTCGACCGGCGTCACGATCAGCAGCGCCGAGGCGAAGGGGCGATGTTGCGACGCAGCGAACGAGTCCTCCAGGTAGAAGACGTGCTCGCCCAGGTTGGGGGCGGTCACCTCGCACACCCGGCGGGCCACGGCCTGTCGCGAGCCCGCGGCGGTGCGCGTCGCGGGGGCCACGAAGCGTCCCTCGAGCGCGCGGCTCACCGCGATGGCGACGCCGTCCCGCGCCGACGCCGCGTGAGCGCTGTTGGGTGAGCGCGCGCCGCGCACCGCACCGACCACCAACACCGGAACCAACACCGCACCGAGCACCAGCTTGCGCATGGCAGCAGACGACTCCCTCCGGGTCGCGACCGACCGACGACCGGCCTCTCGCAACCGACGAACGGCGGCTAGCGTGAATCGGAGAGGCCCATCAACAATCCGGCAATCTTCCCTTCGACGGGCGCAGGCCTCCTCGCGCAAGATGCCTCGCGATGCGGGTCTTCCCAATGGTCCTGGTGCTGCTCACGACCGGCTGCGGCGGCAGCTGCCGGCGCCCGCTGCCCGGCGCTGGCGACGGGGGTGACCTCGACCAGACGGCGCTTCCCTCGGCGTCGAGGGACGCGCCCCCGGTACGCACCGCGTGTCGCCCGCTCGGTCGTCAGCCGGTCCCGTCGCTCGAACACGCGGCGGACGGCGGCCTGGAGTCCCTCGTCGCGGCCCCGTCCGATGGAGGCGTGCGGGTGCTCTGGAGCACCACCGGGTCGGCGGCGCTGCGGCGATGGAGCAGCGGCCAGACGGCGCCTTCGTCCATCGAGTCGGGCGCAGGCGAGCGCTCCGACCCGGTGCTGGCGACGGACGGACGCGGGGCCTTTGCGGCGGCGTGGGTGTCCTCCCGCATGGGCGCTCGAGAGCACATGCTCTGGACCTCCGACGTCGAAGGTGGCCGGTGCACCGGCGCGGAGGGACGCGACGAGGGCCTGTCGCTCTCCCTGGCTGGCCTCGCGAGGGGATGGCTCATCGCCTGGGACGAGATGGGCCCCGCCCCGGCGGCAGGGAGCGTACGGGTGCAGCTCGCCTCGGCCGGTCCCAACGGTGTCTTGTGCGGTGCACAACGAACGATCTCCCCGGCGGCCCAGGACGCCGCCGACCCGCTGGCGGTCTCCCTCCCTGGCGGGCGCGCTGCGGTGTTCTGGCTGACGGCGCGGGACGTCGACGCGACCGAGTCCAACGACACGGCCACGGACGTGTGGGGCGTCGTGGTCGGGCCCGACGGCGCTCCCGTGGGTCCTCCGCTACGGGTGACGCGCACCGTCGACCACCATTTCGGGCTGAGCGCCCTCGCGACGCAAGACGCCGTGTGGCTCGGGCTGCGCGGAGGCGGTCCCAGCGACAGCGAGGGGCGCGGCGACGGGGGTGAGGTGCGGCTGGTGCGCGTCGACGTGGGTCCTCGGGGCCTCGCTCGCGCCGGCGACATGGCGGTGGTCTCCGACGAGGGCGCCAACCCCACCGGCGCCCCGAGGGTCACCCGCCCTCTCACGGCGGGCGCGGCGGCCGAGGTGTGGTGGCGCGAGCGTCGCGGCGAGCGCGTCGAGATCCGCCACCGACCGGTCGACCCGGGAGGTCGGCCGCTGATGCCCTCGCTGCCGGCGTACATCGAGCCCGCCATGGGAGCGGCGCTGCCCTCGTGGGTCGACGATCGGGCGCAGGCGTGGGCGGTGCGGGTCGAGGGCGAGCGGGCCGAGGTGGCGCGCTTCGCGTGCGTCGGGCCGTAGACCCCGGGTAGGGGGTTTTAGGGGCCCCCAAAGCATTGCTTGCGGCGCTGGCCTGTTCTGGTACCAGAGTGGCCATGAGCCAGGGAAACGTTCCGATCACGCCCGAAGGTCACCAGCGCCACACCGAAGAGCTGAAGCAGCTCAAGTCGGTCGCGCGCCCGAAGGTGATCCAGGAGATCGCGACGGCCCGCGAGCACGGCGACCTCCGCGAAAACGCCGAGTATCACGCCGCCAAGGAGAAGCAGGGCTTCATCGAGGGCCGCATCGCGGAGCTCGAGTCCATCCTCGGCCGGGTGGACATCATCGACACCACGCGGCTCTCGGGCAGCAAGGTCACCTTCGGGGCCACCGTTCGCATCAGCAACTCCGACACGGGCGAGGAGGTCACCTACCGCATCGTGGGTCCGTCCGAGGCCGACATCGGGCGCGGCAGCATCTCCATCGCGTCGCCCATCGCCAAGCAGCTCATCGGCCGCGAGGTCGGCGACGAGGTCAGCGTGACGACCCCCGGCGGCGTCCGCACCTACGAGCTCCTCGAGGTCAACTTCAACGGGTAGGAGACCCCCTCCCGTGTTGCGGCGCAGCAATTCCACCTCGCGCGCCGCGCCCAGGCCGTGAAGCCGCGGCCCGCCGACGCGATCGCCCCGCCGCCCGAAGGCGACCTTCAGGACGCGCCCATCGAGAGCGTCCAGTTCGTCGGACCCACGGTGGCGACGGTGCTGCGCTCTCGCGGCGTGGCGACCGTGGGCGACCTCCTGGCGCAGCGCCCCAGGCGCTACCTCGACCTCCGGGGCGCCGACGACTGGCGCCGGGTGCGGCACGCCCAGAGCGGCACCCTCATCTCCGTCGAGGGGCTCATCGAGGACGCTCGCTGGGCCGGCAACCCTCGCGCCCGTCGGCTCTCCGTGGCCATGCGCGAGCCTCGGGGGACGACGGTGCTGCGCGCGGTCTTCTTCCACGCGAAGGCCGGCATGACGTCGAGGCTGAGCCCCGGGATGACCGTGCGCCTCACCGGCAGCCTCAAGCAGCAGCCCAACGGCCCCGAGCTGGTGCAGCCGAAGGTGCTCGCCCCGGGCACGCGCACCCGCGCCATCGAGCCCATCTACGCAGGCATCGGGAGCGTCGCTCCGGGCACCGTGCTGCGCATCGTCACCGCCGCGCTGGAGCGGGCCTCCCGCTGGGGAGACCCGGTCCCGCCGGATGTTGCCAGGGCGCTGCACCTGCCGGCCCCCGCGGCGGCGCTGCGGCTCCTCCACGCGCCGGACGCGTCGGTCTCCCCGGAGGTGCTGGTCGACCTGGCGCAGGGGCGCAGCGACGCGCACCGCCGGCTCGCCTTCGAGGAGCTGCTCGCGGTGAGCGTGGCCCTGGAGCGGGCGCGCCGCAACGCAGGCGGGGCTCGGGTCTTCACCGATGAGACGGGCGTCGCGGAGCTCGCGGGTCAGCGCCTCGGGCTCACCCTCACCGGGGGTCAGCGAGGAGGTGATCGCGACGCTGCTGGGCGACCTCGCGAGCGGTCGCCCGATGCGACGGCTGCTGGTGGGTGACGTCGGGTCGGGCAAGACCGCGGTGGCGATCGCGGCCTCGCTGGCGGTGCTGCGCGGCGGCGGTACCGTGGCGTGGCTCTGCCCGACGACCCTTGTTGCAGCGCAGCACGCCAAGACCCTGGAGCGGGGCCTCTCGGGCGACGCGGGCCCCATGGCGGTGCTCCTCGGATCGACCGCCCCGAGGGCGCGGCGGCAGGCCGAGCGGGTGATCGCCGAGGGCCTTGTGCGGATGGTGATCGGGACCCACGCCATCCTCGAAGCGGGGGGCACTCCCCCGGCGCTCGACCTGGTGGTGATCGACGAGCAGCACCGATTCGGCGTGGCGCAGCGGCTCGCGATGGTGGCCGGCCGCTCCCCGAGCCCGCACCTGCTGGTGCTGTCGGCGACCCCGATCCCTCGCACGCTGGCCCTCGCCCAGTACGGCGACCTCGACCTGGTGACGCTCGCCGAGCGCCCGGCCAACCGGCAGCCGGTGACGACCCGCCTCGCGCAGCCGGGCGACCGGGCCTTTGTGCAGCGCACCATCCAGCGGGCGCTTGACGCTGGGGGGAGGGTCTTCGTGGTGGTTCCTCGCATCGACGGAGCGCCCGACGAGGAGGACGGACCGAAGACCGGCATCGCCGACGCCGAGGCGTGGCTGGGCGAGGCGCTGGGGCGCGACCGGGTGGTGGTTCTGCATGGGCGCATGACCGCGGAGGCCCAGAAGGAGGCGCTCGACGCGTTCCGTCGGGGGACGCACCCGCTGCTCATCGGGACCACCGTGGTGGAGGTCGGCCTCGACGTGCCGGAGGCCAACCTGATGGTGATCCTTGGGGCGGAGTTCTTCGGCGTCGCGCAGCTTCACCAGCTACGGGGGCGCGTGGGTCGAGGGGGGCAGCGAGCGGCCTGCCTGCTGGTGCCGGAGAGCGAGGACGAGGAGTCCAACACCCGGCTGGAGGAGGTCGCCGCCTGCGCCGACGGCTTCGTGCTGGCCGAGCGCGACCTGGCGCGTCGCGGCGCGGGCGAGTGGTTCGGCGAGCGGCAGTCCGGGGCCGACCTCACGCTGCGCTTCGCCGACCCGGTGCGGGACGTCGCCCTCCTCGCCGCAGCGCGGGAGGCAGCCGCGCGGGTGGTGGCGGAGGACCCTTCGCTGGCCTCGCACCCCACGCTTTCCCGGGCCGTCCATCGCTTGTTGCAGCGCGGTGCATCGCCGGTGGCCGAGGAGGCGGGCTGAGCCGTGGCGACCTCGCGACGCGAGCTCCTCGACGCGACGGCGTCGGTCGCGCTGGCGGCGGCGCTCCTCGACGGGGTGATGGCCTTCGCTCGCGACGCGGAGGCCGCGTGGTCCGTCGCGCTGGTGACGCTCCCCGGGGCCACCGTGGCCTTCGTGCTGCTGGTCGGCCTCGCCCGCGCGCTCGCCGTCGCGCTCTGGAGCCGCACCCCCGCGCCCGCCCGAGCATGGCTCGCGGGCGTCGTCTTCTCGGCCGCAGGAGCCCTCTTCGGCCTCGCCCTCTTCTCCGGCACGGGCGTCCGTCGCCTCGGTCTCCAGCGCCCCCTGGTCGCCCTGGCCACGGTGCTGGCCGCCGCGCTCGGCGTCGTGCTCGCTCGCCGCGCGGAGCGCCTTCGCATCCCGACCTGGCAGCTCAGCGTCGCGGCGGTGGCCCTCTACTGGATCCACGCCACGGTGCTGGTCCGCCAGTACGAGCTGCTCCACGCGCTGATGGCGGTGGTCGTCGCGGCCCTATGGTGCAGCGCAGCATCCCGGGGCGTCCGAGAGGCCTATACCGGGCGAGGCCGATGGCTCACCGCGCTGGCGATCGCCCTCTCTCTCGGGTCCTCCCTGGGGCTCGCCCGCAGCAACCGGGCCCGCTCGGCGGTGCGTAGGGTCGCTCCGCTCGGGCAGTACTTCGCGCGCAGCCTCGGAGCGCTGATCCCTCGCGGAAACGCCGAGGATTCCGGCCGTCGCGCGCTGCGCTCGGGCGGCCCCTCGCTGCCTTTGACCCAGGGCGACGTGGTGCTGATCACCGTCGACGCGCTGCGGGCCGACCAGCTCCGCGCCCTCGGCGGACGGGGTCGCATGCCGCGGCTCGACTCCCTCGCGGCGCGGGCGCTGCTATTCCGCCGGGCCTATGCTGCGACGCCGCATACCAGCTACTCGCTGGTCTCGCTGATGACCGGAACCCACGCCCGCGCGGCGATGGCCCTGGGCGCGCGCTTCGGCCGGAGCGCCACCCTCGCTGGGCGGCTGCGGGAGGCCGGCTTCGCCACCGCGGGCTGGTATCCTCCGGCGGTCTTCTCCGTCGACGGCGACCGCTTCGCCGCGCTGGCCTCGCGCCACTGGGACCTCAACCACGCGAGCGAGAACTGGGACGACGCGGACACCCGGGTGCGCTCGGCGCTTCAGTGGGTGCGCACGCTGCGGCGCGACCAGCGGGCCTTCGCGTGGGTGCACCTCTTCGAGCCCCACGAGCCCTACGTGCAGCACCCCGGAGCACCCCTACGGGCGGGCGGCGAGGGAGCGCTACGACGCCGAGTGCAGCGCCGTCGACCACGCGCTGGCGACGCTGATGGCGGGATGGTCACGGCCCGCGACGTGGATCATCACCGCCGACCACGGCGAGGAGTTCGGCGAGCACGGCGGAACCTTCCACGGCACCTCCCTCTACGACGAGCAGGCGAGGGTGCCCCTGGTGATCGTGGCGGACGGCGTCGCGCCTCGGGTGGTGTCCTCGCCGGTGAGCCTCGTCGACCTGCTTCCCACGGTGCTCTCCGGCGTCGGGGCGACGCTCCCTCCCGGGGTCGAGGGCGTGGACCTCGGCCCGCTCGCCCGCTCCGATCAGCCCACCGCCATGGCCTTCGCGGAGACCGGCAACCTGCGGATGGTGGTCGACGGCGACGACAAGCTGATCGTCGACACCACCGACGGAACGCTTGAACGTTTCAACCTCTCGAACGACCCCGCCGAGCGCCACAACCTGGCCGACGAGGCTCCTGCCCGCACCCGAGGGCTCCGCGCGATGGTGATGCGCTGGGAGGCGGCCCACGCCGAGGCTGCGGCGGCCCGGTCGAGGAGCGCGGAGACCGTCATCCCCGCCGCGCTGGCCAGGGCCCTCCAGGGCGACCGGGCGGCGGCCCCGGAGGTGGTGGCGCTGCTGGGGCAGGTCGACGACGAGACCGCGCGGCGGGCGGCGAGGGCGCTTGGCGAGCTGGGCGATGACGCCCCGGTGGTGCGCGACGGGCTCGCTTCGTTGCTCGTGCGCTCTCCGCCGCTCTGCGACGAGGCCGCCGTGTCGCTGGTGCGCCTCGGCGACGAGCGGGGGAGGGAGCTCGCCTCCAGGGTGCTGCTGGGCGCCTCCGACGAGCTGCAGCGAAGGCGGGCGGCGCTGGGGCTCGCTCGCTGGAGGGTTCCCGAGGCGGTGCCGGTGCTCAACGCGTGGGCGATCGACGAGCGCGCCTCCGACGCCGAGCGAGACCGGGTCATCACTTTCCTGATCGAGATCCGTTCGCCCAGCTCTCGACCGACCTGGGAGCACCTGCTGGAGAGCCCCCGGCTCGCGCCCGTGGCCGCCGAGGCGCTCGGGTCCCTTGGCGACGCGGCGACCATCCCGGCGCTTCACGCCACGCTTACCCGCTGGCGGTATCCATTGACCCAGCGGGCCGTGGTCGACGCCCTGCTGAGCCTCGGAGACCCTGAGGCCGTCGCCCGGATGGCCGTCGCCCTCGGCGCGGGCGATCCGCTCGATCGCGTCAGCGGGCTGCTGGCCCGGGCCCAGGAGCCCGGTGTTGCGGTCGCGGGCTGGCGGGGCACGTCCCGTCGCCTCCAGCGCCGGGGGATCTTCCGCCTCTCGGCCCGCTCGTGGAGGCCCGTGCAGCGCCTCTACCTTCAGCTCCAGGCCGAGGACGCCGGCACCGTCACCGTCGACGGGACCGAGCCCGTGCCCGTGCGCCGGGGCGCCCAGCAGATCGTGGTGACGCTCCCCCGGCCGAGGGTGCTGCGCTCGGTGGCGCTGCGATCGTCCGTCGGGGTGTCGGTGGCGATGGTCGCGGCCGTTCCGATGGCCGCCGCTCCGTAGAGGGACGGCTCAGCCCCTGGCGAGCGCCGCCGCGAGCGCCGACCGCAGCTTCTCCGCGCGGGTCGGATCGGCCCAGCAGGCGAACTCCACCCTTCCCGCCAGGTGCTGCGCGAAGGCGGGGTGCTGCGTACGGTTCTGGCTCTCCAGCCCGTGCTTCGCGGCGTTGTGGAGCATCGCGCGAAGCTGCCTGAACTCGTCTCTCGGCATGGTCGGGCGGTCGTTGACCGTGAGTCCGGTGACCTCCTGTCGAGAGCCCTGGCGCATGATCCGGGTCTTCGCGGTGTTCTCGGTGAAGCCCTCGGAGCTCACGACGCTCACGACGCTGCGGCGCAGCCGTCCCACGAGCGCGCCGTCGTCACCGGAGAAGGTCAGGTCGTCGGCGTAGCGGGTGTAGGTGAAGCCGTGGCGCGAGGCGAGCGCGAGCAGCCGGGCGTCGAGGCGCTTGCAGAGGGCGTTGGTGATCGCCGGGCTGGTGCACGCGCCCTGCGGCAGCACGCGGTCGCCAAGGGCCAGGTAGATCACCCGGCCGTCGACCTCCACGCGGGCCCGCGGCGGCTCGGTGCAGAGCAGACCGAGGATGGTCGCGACGTGCTCGTTGTATCCGAGCTTGCGGAAGAGCCCCTTCACCCTGCGGAAGGTGATGGAGGGGAAGAAGTCCTTGAGGTCGAAGTTCATCACCACGGCGCGGCGGGCGTGCGGCGTGGCGTTGGTGAGAATCGAGCGGTGTCGCACGAAGCCGTGCGCGGGAGGGGCGGTGTCGAGGCGCTCGAGGATGTTCTGGAGCACCCATCGCTGGGCGTTGGCGAGGCGTGGCTTCGGGGCCGAGATGGAGCGCGTTCCGCCGGACTTCTTGGGGATGCCGAAGCGGTGATAGTGCATCAGCGCTGCGCCCCGGCGGTGGAAGCAGAGCCAGCGCAGCGACGCGAGGGGCACACCCATCATCATCGCGAGGTCAGAGCCGTTGGTGAGGCTGGGCAGTCCCCGGCGGGTGAGCTCGCCGGTGTCGGGTCGGGTGTCCTGCAGCCCCGCGGAGACGCCGACTCCCAGGTGGAGCACGTTCGCCTTCCGATACCTGATGAAGTCGTCCCGGCGCTTCTTGAGCAGCGAGGCCCGCTCCAGCCGCTTCGCCGCCCGGCGCTTCTTGCTCTCCTCCCAGCGGCGCTTTCGCTCCTGGGCGAGGGCCTTGTCCGGGTCGACGCTCTTCGTCGACTGGGCCTGGATCTTCGCGATCTCGGCCTCGATCTGCGCCCTCTCCTTGAGTTCGTCCGGCGGGTCGCGCGGGATGCCCTGACCCCACGGCCAGAAGCCGTTGACGCGCATGCGCTCGATGGCCGCGGCGTCGCTCGCCTCGCGCACCAGCCGACGGTAGAGGGCGGCCTTGTGGTCAGTGGCCACGGCGCGCCTCCACAAGGGACAACGTTGTCGAGAGAAGGCTCTTCGGGGATCGATCCAGGACGGGGCGCGGTGGGCTTACGAACATCCCTGGGACGCGACCGTTCCACTTAAAGCGTACCCCGATGGTGCCATGGCAGCGCGGTGCCGGAGGCACCCAACCAGAGCGCTGCCGGGCACCGTCGGGGTACGCGTGTGATGAACGGGCTCGTGACGAATGGCGGGCACTTCGACAAGCGCGGCGTAACGCCGCACAGATTGCTAAGTCACTCACCACGCCCCGTCCTGGATCGACCTCTCCGAAGACCTCCTTCTTCACCATGTCACGCGCCCTCCGCTTCGAGCCTGTGCATATGGCCCAGGCGCAGCGCGAGCACGTGTTCGCAAGGGCCCTGCGTTAGACCATGCTTCTGCGACCACGCGCAAGTACACGTCGCCTCGAGGATGCGCCCCGCGGCGTCGACTCCCAGCATCGGGCGATATCGATAACCGTCCACGCCCTTCACGCTCCCCGAGAGCTTGTATCCATTGGACACCGGGCGCCGCGCGGTGATGAGCACGCCCCCGCTGCCGAAGATCGTCTGCGCCTTCTGCCCTGCGGGCGAGGCCTCCGAGGGGGCCGGGGCCACCACCGCCGCGATGGCCTCCTTCACCGTGAAGGGCTCCGGGAAGAGCTCGCGTTGTCGGTATACGCCTCCCCCGAGGTCATACATCGCTCTTCCCACCTGGCAGAGATAGGAGAGCGCGCTGCGGGTCTTCTCGACACCGAGACCCGTGACCAGGGAGAGCCCCGACTCGGTGCCCCGGCGCTGCGCCTTGAGCGCGTCCCAGGTGGCGGTGAGCTCCAGCGGCGAGGCGTCCATGCGGCGGGAGAGCAGGTCGAAGCGCCCGGCGCCGGAGGTCCAGTCGTTGTCGGTCCACCCGGAGAGGGCGAGGGTGAAGGTGATCTCCCCGAGGTCGACCAGCCAGATGGTCGGCAGCCCGGTGCCCGCGAGGAAGACGTCGATGCGCTGCGCCGTCGGGATGATGCGGGCGAGGGTGCTCAGCCGGTCGCGCCCCCAGGTGCGGATGGTCAGCGGCTTCGGGCCATCGTAGACGGCGCTGGCGCCCATCTCGATGGCGGTCTCCCAGGGCTCGAACACCACCCGCGCCCGCTTGCCCGGGACGAGCTCCCAGCGCATCGCGCGCGGCGAGGTGCGGGCCTTGTGGCGCTTCAGGAAGCGGCAGAGGTTGTAGAGGTCCACCGGCTCGATGCGCAGCCGGGTGAGCCCCAGGGTCATGGTCGACTGAACCTGCAAGAAGCCCTTCACCCAGCTCTCGGGCAGGTCGATCTTCTTCTCCTTGTGGCTCGAGCCGCCCTCCATCGCCATCGCCAGCCCGCTCGGGTCGATGTCGAAGCGGGTGCGCCGGTAGCTCCGCATCCGGTCGAGCTCGCCGTGCAGCGTGGAGCTGAAGTCGATGTTGGTCGTGCCGCAGGCGAACTCGTCGATCTTCTCGAAGAGGTCGTACTTCACCCCGACGCGCGCATACGAGCTCTCGTCCTTGGAGAAGGCCTCGAAGGACAGCTCATCGGGGTGCACCGTGATCACCGGGTCGAGCAGGTACTTCAGCTCATACTGGTGCGTGTAGACCCACTCGAAGAACTCCGCCCGCGCCCGGTAGAAGGGCTTGAGACGGTCGATGCGCCGCTGGTCGAGCACCGCGCGCCGTGACTCCAGCGACTCGATGCGCAGCTTCGCCTGCTCGGTGCGATTGCCGAGGTTGGCGAGAAACTTCCGGTCCTGCTCGTCGAGCCACGCCTTGAAGGCCAGCCGGTCTCTCGGGTGGAACTTGTAATCGCTGACGACCACCGAATAGAGCGACGCCATCGCCTCTCGGAAGAGCGTCGGCGACCCCATGGTGCCCCGGAAGAAGGCCGGGTCGCGCACGCTGTTGGTCGCGAGCCCCACGTGGGTGTCCCGCAGCCCGCTGACGATCCGGCTCTGCCCGGCGTATTTGAACTCGACGATCACGCCACGGCTCCGAGCATCGACTCGACCTGCGGGTACTCCAGCTTCAGCCGCACCAGGGCGTCGAGCGCCAGCTCGAAGTCCGCCTTTCCACGGGTGCGCACGAACTCCCCGAGCACCCTCGACGCCACCTCCGCCTGCCGCTCGTCGCGCAATCCCCGATCCCTCAAGAACTCCACCACCAGCCGCTTCTCACGCCGGTCGGGGAGGACGTCCAGCAGGGCCCGACGGAAGAAGGCCTCCAGCCGGGAGAGCGCCACGAAGCCCTCCTTCAGGTGCGCCACGGCGAGGTCGACCGCGAAGCGCCGGATGACGGGCGAGGGGTGCTCCGCGAGGCGTTGGAGCAGCTCCGCGGAGTCGAGGGAGTCGAAGTGCTTGAGGGCCATCTCGCGCCCGAAGGACTGCACATCCTCGCGGTTGGAGTCGCAGAGCCCGACGATGCCGTCGAGCCCCAGCGCCGCCACGTCCACCGGGCCGCGCAGCAGCTCGAAGGCGAAGTGGCGGGTGTCCTTCCACTCGCAGTCCGTGAGCGCGAAGAGCATCGACGGGTCGGCCTTCAGCCGGGCCACCGAGGCGCCCAGCAGGGCGTGCGCCGACTGCCGCACCGCCGCGATGTCGCTCATCGCCATCGCCAGGATGCGCTCGGTGCCCAGCAGCTCCACCGCCTCGGGCCGCGAGCCCAGCAGCGAGCCCCCCGCGACCTTCGCGGCGGTCGAGCCCTTGTCGATCATCGCCAGGATCTCGTCGAGGCCGAGAATGGCATTGAGCTCTTCGGACAAGCCATCGCGGGCGATGCGGGCGAAGCCGTCATGGGCCCCCTCGGCGGGCTCCGGACCCTGGAGGATGCCCAGCACCCGCTCCGCCAGCTCTCTCCTGAACCACGCGTCGGCGGTCGGCAGCGCCGCAAGCACCAGCGACGCGGCGGTCGATCGCAGCAGCGCGTCGGGTGCGCCCACGAAGCGCACGATGCGCTCGATGTCGTGGGTCCACTGGTCGGAGCAGCGGGTGAGGAGCGCGACGGCGTGCTCCCGGATGACCTCGCGCTCATCGGACATCAACACGTCGAGCAGCGCCCAGTCGGGATTCAATGGGTCGAAGCGCCGATCGAGCTCCTGCAAGGCGAGCTCGACGGTGTCGGGATAGACCGCGGTGAGCATGTCCACCAGCTCCTTCGCCGTAGCGAGGCGAGGGAGCTCGGGGTGCCGGGCGGTCACCGAGCGATGCGCGAACTGCTGGACCTCGATCACCCTCGCGCTCGCGAGGAGGGTGAGCAGTGGTCTTGGATGGGAATCCCACACCGAAGGAAACGACTCGGTGCGAACCCCCGGCCCCAGCGGGATCGTCGACTTCGCGCTCCTCAGCGTGGTCGTCAGGTTCTTCGGATTGAAGAGCAGCCGCCCATCGAAGCGGCGGAGGATTCGGTTGTAGAGATAGACCCGCGACCACTCATCGCTGCTTCCCCTCGGCAGCTCGCGGTCTTCCGGGCGGAAGGCGGCGAGCACAGCCGCGGCGACCTCGGTGTACTTCGCAGGCCGGTAGCGGGCGAGCCTCTCCAGGTAACGCCACGCGGTCTTCCGCACATGGCGCTGGGTATAGGTGCTGAATACACGGGTCTGTCGGCTCTGACCGTCGAGTCCGCTCTTCACCACCGCCACGGTCGATGCGGGCTTGCGGCTCAGCAGCTCGACGCGTCGGGCGATCACCGCGAAGGTCTCGCCGTCGTCACGGAGCGTCGACCGCCGCAGGATGCTCTTCGTATATCTCCAGCGGTGCGGCCGGTGGATGTCCGCGTGAACCGACAGCACCCTCCGCACCAGCGCGACCGCCAGCGGACCACCGATCTCGTACAGCGAGTCCAGCGAGAGAAACTGCTCCTTCACGTCGAGGAGCGCGAAGACCGCCTCGAGGTCGGTGAGCGCGTCTTCATCGAAGGCCGAGCCGTCGACCGCCTTCCAGGCGTCTCTCATGGCCTGCGGAAGCCGCTCGACGGCCCGCTGCGTGACCTCCGCCATCCCCGCCGCGTCGCCCAGCGCCCGCACCGCCTCGGCGCCAGCGCGCCGTCTCGACAGCAGCTTTCGCGCGGCCTCGGCCCTCGCCAGCGGCGCCGCGGTGGGATCGCCCAGTCGACCCAGCGACTCGACCACGCAGGACAGCTCGGTGCCCTCCAGCGCCGCGCGATCGAGCAGGGGATCGACGGCCACCCGGTCACCGATCCACCCCAGGCGCAGCGCCGAGAGGGCGCGCTTGCGGGCGCTCGGGCTGTTGAGCCGATCGAGCATGGCCCGCACTCCAGCGCGGGTGAAGCCCTCGGCGGCGAGGTCGTCCGCGAGGTCGGCGATGCGCCCTGTCAGCTCAGCCTCCGCGAAGGGACCGTAGGCCTCCGTCCCGGTGAGCTTCCCCCTCCGGAAGAAGCGCTGGACCTTCAGCGACACCCGCCCCGGGCTACCCCCCAGCGGCTCCACGGAGATGGCCACCAGCCGCTCAGGCCCGGTGGGCCGGAACATCCGCATCACGGTCCCTCGAACGCTCATGGAGATTCCTCGGGACGCTGCGCCGGGTGCGGGCTCATGGGCAAATTACCGTCAGTGACTATTCAGTGTCGTCGAAGTCGGCGAGGGCTTTGGGCTTCGGCACCACACCGCCCACGGCCTTCGGCGGAACCACCGGTCCCTTCGGCGGAATCACCGGACCCTTCGGGGGGAAGTACGGTCCCTTCACCCCGGGTGCGCTCGGGGCCTTCGTCGCCACGGGCGCCGGGGTGGAGGCGTCGTTGCCCAGCGCGCCGAGCTCCGCCTCCAGCGCCACGCGCATGTCGTGAAAGCTCTTGAAATCCTGGGAGCGCACCAGGTTGTAGGCCGTCCACATCAGGTCGGCGCAGATCTCCACGGGCACCTTGCCCGTGTTGGCCCCGAGGCCCGGCAGCGCGACCGACCCGATGCTCCCGGGCGCGGCCGCGTTCTGCATCCGCACCGCCTGGAAGGCCGCCGCGCAGGCCAGCGCCACGTTGAGCGTGTCGGAGACGTCGTCCGAGCGGCCCACCATCGTCGGCGTCGAGATGAGCCACGGGGGCTTCGGGGCGCCCGTCGCCACGCAGGTGGCGTAGCCGAGCGGCATCGTCCCTTGATAGAGCCGCGCGATCTCCGACTGCACCCTCGTCTGGATCGTCGGCCCGAGGAACTTCTTGATCACCCCGTCGAGGCCGCCGTCCATCATCCCCTTGCTGTTGGTCGGGCTCACCCAGGCGCTCGTCGCCTGGTCGGTCATCGACCCATGCACCACGATCACCTCGGGGTTGTCGACGAAGACCTCCCGCCAGGCCGCCACCATCTTCGCGTTCACATCGACCAGGATCACCTGAGCGTCCATCAAGCACCTCCCGCCAATCGCTACATCGAGAATTCGACCAGATAGTCCAGTCGCTGCTGGCGCGAGTCGTAGATCACGTACTCGTCATCGGAGAACTGCGAGTCGACTCCAGGCTTCGAGCGCACCCCGTGGCAGGAGTGGAAGCCCGACGGGGGCTCGCTGATCCCATAGGTGATCTTGTGATAGGGCTTCATCTTCCCGAGGGCGACTCGGGCCAGCGCCATGAAGCGGGTGCCGACCTTGCCCGGTGACGTGTAGCCCGCGCTCGTGCACGCCGCGTCGCCGAAGTAGATGCCGCTGCCCAGCCAGCCCGCGTCGGTGCGGTTGACGCCCATGCTGACCACGATCTTCGGCAGCAGGATGCCGCGCGACAGGATGCCCACCCAGTTCTTGATGCGCGACCCGTGGAAGAGCAGCCGCTGGTTGTCGATGTTCCCAGTGAACACCTCGTGCTCGCCCGCGCGGCGCAGCGTGTAGATGTTCTTGATCTTGATGTTCGCCGTGCGAACACGGCTCTTCAGCACGAACTGCTCGATCTCGCTGTAGGTCGGGTGCTTGTGGTCGACGAAGTCGATGGTGCACTTGAGCGCGTCGTACTGCTCGTCGGCCTTGCTCTCGAAGAGCACCGAGCCGCCGTCTCCGTTGACCTGGAGCATGTCCTTCATGAGCTGCAGCGTCTCCTGCTTGCCCTGGAAGTCCTCCATGGTGTCGATGACGGCCTCGTCGATGGCCGCTCGGGTGCGCCCGATGCGGTGGGGGATGGTCGTATAGAAATCCCCCGACAGGTCGATCATCTTGCTGCGGTTCTTCGATCCCTGCTGGAAGAGCTTGTAGATGTCCTGAAGGATCGACTCGCCCTTCTCGATCTGCCCCACGGTCAGGATGCCCAGCGGCGTCTCGATGCCGTTGGCGGTGATCTTCACGTTCACCGCCGTGGTCAGCGCGTTGGTCGCCTCGGCGTAGATGTACTGCACCATCTGCTGCACCGACGGGTGCAGCGTCGACACCTTCACCGTCGCGGCCGGAAGCTCGCCCCGGGCCACCTTCTGCTCCGCCAGGCGCTTCACCGTCTTGGCGTCGATCTCCCCGGCGCTGGTGCCGCGCGCCTTCTGCGAGCCGATCTTGCTCGATGCGAGGCTCAGCTCCTTGTAGCCCTTCGCCGAGGAGGTCTTCTCCCGATAGATGCCGTCGTAGATGGCCTGCGCCTCGCCCAGCGTGCTGGCGTAGCGGCACTCCTTCTGCCCCGCCTCGGGGTTGCCCTCCAGGTCGTCGGTGCGCCCGTAGTGGGTGAACACCCGGAACACCGGCTTGCCCTTGAGCGTCCCCTCGTGCAGCTCGATGCCGTAGTACTTGTTGTGGTTGGTCTTGATGTCCGTGACCTGGAGCACGGCCTTCCGCGGGATCTCGAAGTCATCCGGAAAGGCCGGAGCGCCCGCATCGCCAAACTTCCACGACTTCACACCCGCCATCGCAACCTCCATCCACCCTTCTCGCGCGGCCGCCGCTTCGAACCGCCGACGCGCCGGGGAAGATAGGTCTGCGCTCGACGCCCTCGCAAGACCGCCCGCACCGCGCGCTGACATAGCCTGACCGCCCGCGTCATGGGGAGTTCTCTTGACGCGCGCGCGGGCCGGGGTGTAGCCGCGGCACAGCTACACGGGAGAGAGCATCCAATGGGCAAGAAGAAGAAGCACAAGCGCGAAGCGGCGGCGGTCGAGGGCGAGGAGGCGGTGGCGGCGCACGGCGAGGCGCTGCGAGGCGACTTCGAGAACACCCGCGAGGTCTCCATCGGCGGCATCACCGGCCGCGAGACCCCGGACGAGCTGCTGCGCGGGAGCTTCCCGGCCTTCGTGGGCCGCCAGGAGCGCACCGGCTACGAGCTCATGGCCCGCGCCATGGACGAGGACTACGCCACCTTCCTGACCTTCTCCGGCGCGATGACCCCGGCGGGGCTCCACCAGTCGTGCCTCATCCCGCTCATCGAGCGCGGGCTCATCGACTGCCTCACCACCACGGGCGCCAACCTCTACCACGACGCGCACCGCATCATCGGGCACCGCATCCGTGAGATCGACCCCAACGCGGGCGACCTCGCGCTGCGCCTCGCGCGCATCATCCGCATCTACGACCTCGGCTTCTGGGAGGAGACGCTCCTCGAGACCGACATGCTGTTCAGCGCCATCCTGCAGCTGCCGCAGTTTCAGAAGCGCATGACCACGCCGGAGCTGCACTACCTGCTCGGCGAGGCCATCGCCAAGGTCGAAGAGGCCCTCGGCGTGAAGCAGCCCTCGCTGCTCGCCACCTGCTACCGCCGCGCGATCCCGATCTTCGTGGGCGCCGTGCAGGACGGCTCGATCTTCCTCAACATCGTCAAGCTGAAGCGGCTCTTCCCGGAGACCTTCAAGCTCGAGATCGACGTCAACGACGACGTCTACGAGATGGGCGCGATGCAGCACTACTGCCTGCGCGGCCTCGACAAGAAGATGGCCGTCTTCATCCTCGGCGGCGGCGTCCCGAAGAACTACACCCTCCAGGGAGAGCCGCTGCTGGAGCAGATCCTCGGGGTGCACACCGACGGCTTCGACATCGACGTGCAGTTCTGCGTCGACCCGGTGGACAACGGCGCGCTCTCGTCCTGCCCCGCGGGCGAGGGGCACACCTGGGGCAAGGTCTCGCCCGAGGGGGTCTCCCGCTCGATGTACGTGCACGCCGACGTGACCGCGGTCTTCCCGTGGGTGACCTACGCGCTGATGAGCGACCCCAAGCGCGCCAGAGCCCACCGCCGCCTCTACGAGCACCGCGCCGAGGCCCTCGCGGCCCTCGACGCCGCCGTCCACGCCGGACGCGACGAGCTGCTGAAGACCATCGACTACCCGGCGGTCGCCGAGGCGCTCTCCGCCCCCGCGGCGGCGCCCGTGAAGGCCCGCAAGAAGAAGGGATAGATCCGATGGCCGCGCCGCGACCCTGGACCGTGCTCCCCCATGACGCCTGGGAGCGCCTCACCGAGAGTGTATGGACCGTCTCCGGAGCCCTCCCGGACATGGCACTGCGCCGTCGGATGACCGCCGTGAAGCTCTCCGACGGGCGCGTGGTGATCCACGGCGCCGCGTGCCTGGAGGAGCCCGCCATGAGGGAGCTCGAAGCCTGGGGCGAGCCCTCGGTGATGGTGGTCCCCAACGGGTTCCACCGGCTCGACGCGCACGCCTGGAAGGTGCGCTATCCCAACATCCAGGTGCTCTGCCCCGCGGACGCCGACGCGGCGGTGCGCAAGGTGGTCGCCGTCGACGGGCACTACGACGCCTTTCCCCGCGACGCGAAGGTCACCCTGACTCCCCTCGCGGGCATGAGCCGCCGGGTTCCCGAGGGGGTGCTCTCCGCGGTCTCTCCCGACGGTCGCGCGGCGCATGTCTTCAATGACGCGCTCTTCAATCATCCCCACATGCCGGGCTTCACCGGCTGGGTGATGAAGACCATGGGATCCACCGGCGGCCCTCGGGTCAGCGGGCTGATGTCGCTGGTGGGCGTGAGCGACCGCAAGGCCCTCAACGAACACTACCGCCAGCTCGCCTCCACTCCGGGCCTCGCCTTCGCGCTCCCTGGACACGGCGACGTGATCAGCGGCGACGTGAAGGCCGTGCTCACCCAGGTTGCGTCGGGATAAACCCCGGCGCGGCCTCTTCCACCACCTCGACCACAGGCTCGACGAACCCGAAGCGCCCCTGCTCCGTCACCGCCGGTGCGGCGCGGCGAGGCCGCTTCGTCGTCGGCGGAGGGATGAGCACCACCCTCGGCGCGACCACCGGCGGCTCCCTCACCTCGATCGTCGCGTCGCCCGCAACGACTCCGGCGCCCGTCAGGCGTCGCAGCGTGCGCAGCTCGTCTCTCAGGGACTCATGCTGCGCCCGCAGCGCGGCGAGGCTGTGGAGCATCGAGGCGCTGAGCGCGGTCACCGTCGCCACCTCGAAGTGGCCGCAGCCGCTCTCGATGGAGGGATCGTCTCCGCACACCAGACAGACCTGCACCGGAGCCGTGAGCGAGGGGCCGGACGCCATCGCGGACTCGGTCGGGGCCTCGTCGACCGGGGGCTCTGGGGGAGCGTCGAAGACCTCCGGGGGAGGGAGGTCGAAGCTGTCGTAGTCGTCTCGGTTCGCGACGTGGGTTCGACGAGCGCGCATTACAGGTACCGGGAGTTACCACGGCGCCGCGGAGATGGACAGATGTTCAGCAGGAGGGCGCTCGGGGTGCGTCGACCCGGCGAGGCGGTGACTACTTCTTGGTGGTCGTCGGGCGGCGGAAGCCGCGGTACTCGGCGCGCCGCGCCCGGGTGCCCGCGAAGAGGTAGCGGCCCGCGATGAGCACGCGGTCGAGGCGCAGCCGAAGCAGAGTCCAGAGGCGGTGGGTGAGTTCGCGCGCGTCGTGGGCGCCCGCGGGGATGGTCGACTTCGCGGCGAGGGCGACGAGGTCGTTGTGACGATCCCAGAGGCGCTGCGCGGCGGCGCCTTCGCCGTTGGGCAGGCTCACGAGCCACTTCTCGTGGTCGGAGCTGTTGCAGAGGCTGAGCAGGCCGGTGTTGTCCTGCACGGCGTCCTGCGGGTCGTTGGGGGCGCCGCGCACGAGGCTGCGGATCAGCGACAGCCCGACCTTGTTGCGGCGGAAGCGCAGGGTGCGAAACGCGCGGATGATCTTCATCTGGTCGGCGCGGACGCTGCTGAGCAGGGCGCTCTCGCTGGCGTCGACGCCGGTGCTGACGGCGCGCTCGGCGTCGAGGTTGTTCTTGGCGGCGCGCACGTACTCGACCAGGGGCGAGAGCTCGAGGATCTCCTCGGAGCTGAGGCTGCCGTCGTCGAGGGGCACGGTCACCAGGGTGCTGGCGTCGCGCGCTGCGGTCGCGGCGATGCGCGACGCCCAGTTGAGCCACGAGCGCGGGTACGCCGGGGTGGTGCGTACGATCTCCTCGGGCAGCGCCTTGGCGGCCGCGTCGAACTTCGCCGCGACGGCAGACGACACGGGCGACGGAGAGGGGTTGGAGCGTCGGGCCTTGCTGGTCGTGGGCTTTGCCATAGGGCGCGGATGCTAACGACGGCTCTACCGCTTGTCATCGATTCGGTACACGGCACGGAGTCCACGCGCGCAGGGCCATCGCGGAGACGTACAGGGCGCTCCAGGAGGCATGCAGGGCCATCGCGGAGGCGTACAGGGCGCTGCGGGAGGCATGCAGGGCCATCGCGGAGACATGCAGAGGCACACCGAAGGGTGGCAGGAGGCGCTGCCAGGAGAGCACGAACTGACTGAAATTCCCGGTGAACGGCCGTCGTATGGGAGGGTCGCCGGGACAATGACCCACCGCGGCGGAGTTCTCCCATCCCAGTGGATCCGCAAGGCGCTCTCCGACGGCACGCTCTCGGCGGTTCGTCCTGTGGAGCCGTCGCAGATCCAGCCCAACAGCATCGACCTCCGCATCGGGCGCAGCGGCACCAGGGTGCAGTGCAGCTTCCTGCCGGGCCGCGACGGCGTGGCGAGCCGGCTACGCCGCTTCGGGATCTACCCCGTCGACGCGGGCCCCGATGGGGTCGTGCTGGAGCGCAACGCGGTCTATCTCTTCCCCCTGCTGGAGTCGCTCAAGCTGCCGCCGGGCGTGCGCGCGAGGGCGAACCCCAAGAGCAGCACCGGACGCCTCGACATCTTCTGCCGCCTCGTCACCGAGCACGGGACCTCCTTCGACGACATCCCCGAGGGCTTCGCCGGACCGCTCTTCCTGGAGGTGGTTCCGCGCTCCTTTCCGATCAGGGTGAGGGAGGGCGACAGCCTCGCGCAGCTCCGCTTCGTGGTGGGCGACCCGACGCTCGACGACGACGAGACCCGCGCGCTCATGGCGAGGGAGCCCATCATCGTGGCCCCGGAGACCCTGCCCGCAGGCCACGCGGGGCTGCGCGTGGAGGACGGGGTGTTCATGTCCGTGAACCTCAGCTCCGAAGGGGCCGTGGGCTACCGCGCGCGGCGCAACACGGGCGCCATCGACCTGCGAGGGCGGCACCCGGTGGGGCAGTTCTGGGAGCCCATCTCGCACAGCCCGGACGAGCCGCTGCTGCTCGAGCCCGACGAGTTCTACATCCTGCGCTCCAACGAGCTGGTGCGGCTGCCGCCGTCGGTGTGCGCGGAGATGGTCCCCTTCGACGCCGGGGCGGGCGAGGTGCGAACCCACTACGCGGGCTTCTTCGACTCGGGCTTCGGCTACGTCTCCGCGGACGATCGCGGCGTCGCCGCGGCGGCGGTGGTGCTGGAGGTGAGGGGACGCGACGTGCCCTTCCACGTCGACGAGGGCAACCATCTCTTCCGGGTGATCCTGCTGCGCAACAGCGAGGCGCCGGACGACCTCTACGGGAAGGGGCTCCAGTCGCACTACCAGGGCCAGCGGCTGCGGCTGAGCAAGCAGTTCCTGCCCGAGGACGGCGACCCCGAGTCGCAGCTGCCGCTGCGCTTCCGCTGATCGGTTGCGTCTGACATTCCCTGTCCACTTCGCACTGGACTGGATTTCTCGCAGATCGCGTGACAGACGACCGCTCCCCGCCAGCGTCGAGGGCCCGTCCAGGAACTTGACGCATGTTCAGTGTGGCCGTACTCGAATGGGCGTTCAACACGCCGGGATGACCCGTTGAATTCCATCAAGACACCCGACGGAGCGGCCGACCCCATGACGACAGAAGCATTGATCCAGGACCCTGAGGCGCTGAAGCCCGCCGGCCGGCGCGCGAGCGCGGAGGCGATGGGCGCCAAGCAGCGCGACATCTCCGTCAGCGAGTTCTTCACCAAGAACAGGCACCTGCTGGGCTTCGACAACCCGGCCAAGGCGCTGCTCACGACCATCAAGGAGGCGGTCGACAACGCGCTCGACGCCTGCGAGGAGGCGGGCATCCTCCCGACGCTGGAGGTCTCCGTGGAGGAGGTCTCCGACGGCCGCTACCGGGTGCGCGTCGAGGACAACGGCCCCGGCATCGTGAAGGAGCAGATCCCCAAGATCTTCGCCAAGCTGCTGTACGGGTCGAAGTTTCACCGGCTGCGTCAGTCGCGGGGGCAGCAGGGCATCGGCATCAGCGCCGCGGGCATGTACGGCCACCTCACCACGGGCAAGCCGGTGGTGGTGGTGAGCAAGATCGGCAAGGGGCGCCCGGCGTGGCGCGTCGAGGTGCGCATCGACTCCCGCACCAACGAGCCCAAGCAGCTCAACGACAAGAACGACACCGTGACCTGGGAGAAGGACCACGGCACCTCCGTAGAGATCGAGCTGATGGGGCTCTATCGCGGCGGCCGCACCTCGGTCGACGCGTACCTGGAGCAGACGGTCGTCGCCAATCCCCACCTGGAGCTGACGTACAAGCCCCCGAAGGGCGCGTCGGTGCACTTCCCGAGGGTGAGCGACCTGCTCCCCCCGGAGGCGCAGGAGATCAAGCCGCACCCGCACGGGGTCGAGCTGGGGATGCTCATCAAGATCCTCCACGAGTCGGGCAAGCGGCACGTGGCGCAGACCCTGATGGAGGAGTTCTCCCGGGTGACGCACCCGGTGGCCGAGGAGCTGTGCAAGCGCGCGGGCGTCGATCCCAACGCGGTCGCGGCGCGGGTCGACGCGATGAAGATCGAGGCGCTCCACGCGGCGATGGTGGCCTCCAACGCGGCGCTGCCGCCGATCAAGAAGTTCGCGTCGAAGGTCGCGCGCTCGGACGGCAACCTGCGCGAAGAGGTGATGGAGGAGGGCACCGGCTTCTCGACGCCGCTGGCCGACCTGGTGATCCGCAAGGCGGGCCTGGAGCCGACGCTGAAGGCGAAGCTCGTCACTCCGATGATGGTGGAGAAGCTCTACGAGTCGCTCCACCAGTCGCAGGTGAAGATCCTTCCGCCGCCGGCCAACTGCATCGTCCCGGTGGGCGAGGCGCTGGTGATGGAGGGTCTGCGCCGACGCTTCAAGGGAGAGTTCTTCACGTCGCACACCCGCCCCCCGGCGGTGTATCGCGGCAATCCCTTCGTGGTCGAGGCGGGCGTCGCCTTCGGCGGAACCCTCTCCCGAGACGACTCCGCGGACGTGCTCCGCTTCGCCAACCGGGTTCCGCTGCTCTACCAGCCGAGGGCGTGCGCCATCCACGAGGCGGTGCTCAAGGTCGATTGGAAGTCCTATGGACTCCAGCAGCGCAAGGGAGAGCTGCCGGTCGGTCCGCTGGCGATCTTCGTGCACCTGGCGAGCGTGTGGGTGCCCTTCACCAGCGAGGCCAAGGAGGCTGTCGCGCACTACGACGAGGTGGTGCGGGAGATCCGGCTGGCGCTGATGGAGTGCGGGCGCAAGCTCGGCACCTGGGTGAAGGCGCAGCAGGCCGAGCGCTGGGAGACGCAGCGTAAGACCCTGTTCGAGAAGTACATCGTCGAGCTGGCGGCCTCGATCCACAGCATCACCAAGGTGTCTGAAGAGAGCGTCAAGAAGGACTTCGAGGCGGCGCTCCCCAACCACGTACGCATCGCGCTCCCCCCGGTGGAGGGCGTCCCGAGCGCGGGCGCCACCGTCGAAGCAGGGAGCGAGGGAGGGAGCGAGGAGAGCGCTGTCGAGGTCGACGCGAGCGCGACGGAGTCGACGGCTCCGGTGGAGGCGCGGCCGTCCGATCGCCCGCCGGAGATGTCCGATGACGGGGAGGGGAGCCCCTTCGAGGACGTGACGCCGGGCAACACGCGACAACTGGTGCTGAAGATGCGGCCGAAGTCGGGAAGGAAGTAGGCAATCCAATGGCGACTAGGAAGAAGACCCCCGCCGGGACGACGCCTGCGAACAAGGCCGTCTCGGAAGAGACCGCCACCGAGGCGCCCCGGGAGATCGGCGAGCGCGACCGGGTCACGCTGCAGAAGATCACGGACCTCGCGTTCAGCGCGCTGGCGGAGGTGCGACGGGGGAAGAACCCCGCGCTGAGCATCCCGGTGAGGGCGCTGTCCAATGTGAGCTTCGATCAGGAGGCGGGGTTGATCCGCCTGGGGGAGTCGCGGCAGTCGCGCAACTTCTTCCACCTGAAGCAGGCGAAGCTGTTCATGCAGACGTTCCTGATCGCGGAGCACTGCAAGAAGCTCATCGAAGCGGGGGCGACCACCTCCATTCGCGACATCTATTACGGCGCCAAGCACTCGGTGGCGGGCACCAAGGAGAACACCTTCGAGGAGCAGGCCGAGAGCGACCCGATCATCGAAGACCTTGAGGTGACCATCGACGCGCTCCGCGAGGAGCTGCACCTGCGCGCGGAGAACCGCGGCGCCATGGTGGGGCCGATGACCATCCGAGACACGGGTGACACCATCGACCTGCGGCGCATGGGATCGGGCGGCTGGAGCATCCCGAGCATCGTCGAGGACAACCGCATCGAGTTCATGAAGACCGAGGCGGAGTACATCCTCTTCATCGAGAAGGGCGCCGTGTGGGCGCGCCTCAACGAAGACCGCTTCTGGCAGAAGAACAACTGCATGCTGCTTCACGGCAGCGGCATGGCCGCCCGGGGCACGCGAAGGCTGCTGCGCCGCATGCACGAGGAGCTCAAGCTGCCGCTCTACGTGCTCACGGACAACGACCCGTGGGGCTTCTACATCTATTCGGTCATCAAGCAGGGGAGCATCAACCTCGCGTACGAGTCGATGCGCATGGCGGTGCCGCAGGCGCGCTTCCTCGGGCTGATGAGCTCGGACGCGGAGAAGTTCAAGCTGCAGGCCAACGTCTCCATGGCCTTGAAGGATGAAGACAGCGCCCGCATCGAGCAGCTCATGCGCTACGACTGGTTCGCCTCGAAGCGCTGGCAGGAAGAGCTGGCGCTGATGAAGAAGACCCAGAAGAAGTACGAGCTCGAGGCCCTCTCCTCCCGCGGCATCCGCTTCATCACGGAGGAGTACATTCCCCAGAAATTGCGGGGCCGTCGGGGCGATTCCTGGCTTGATTGAAGAACGGCGTTCCGGTAATCCGGAGCGCCATGTCTGCAGCCACTCCACCGTACACCGCGCTTTCCCTCGAGCTCGACGGCCCCGTCGCCGTCGTCACCCTCCAACGTCCTGAGCGGATGAACGCGCTCTCCCGGGTGCTCCTCCAGGAGATCGGGACGGTGTTTCGCGCGCTGGCCGCTGATCCGGCGGTGAGGGCGGTGGTGCTGACGGGCTCTGGGGAGAAGGCCTTCTGCGCGGGCGCCGACCTCAAGGAGCGCCAGGGCATGACCGAAGACGACGTGCGGGCGCTGCTGGGCCTGTATCGAGAGAGCTTCGGGGCCGTGGACGCGTGCCCGAAGCCCGTGGTGGCGGCGATACAGGGCGTGGCGCTGGGCGGGGGCTTCGAGCTGGCGCTGGCGTGCGACCTGCGCGTCGCCAGCGCGGGCGCGGTGGTGGGTCTCCCGGAGACCTCGCTGGCGATCATCCCAGGCGCGGGCGGCACCCAGCGGCTGCCCCGGCTGGTGGGGCCAGGGAGGGCGAAGGAGATGATCCTGCTGGCGAGGCGCTACGCGGCGCACGAGGCGCTGTCGCTGGGGCTGGTGACCGCCCTGGCGGCGCCCGGAGAGACCGCGCTGGCGGCGGCGAAGCGCCTGGTGGCCCCGCTCGCGAGCGGCGCACCGATCGCGCTCGCGGCGGCCATGGAGGCCGTGGACGGGGGGGCCGACCTCGACCTGGCCGAGGGCATGCTGCTCGAGGCGCGCTGCTACGAGAAGACCCTGGTGTCGAGCGACCGCCGCGAGGCACTTGCGGCCTTCAGCGAAGGGCGCAAGCCGGTCTACCGCGGCGAGTAGCTGTGATGTGAATGCCCCCGGTGGGGGGGCGTCTGAGGCGCCGCTCGTTCGCCGCCTCGAGTGGGTGGTCGTTTGAATCAAAGAGGAGTCGAGTCCATGAAGCTACGACGACGAAATCTGGGATCTGTTGGGCTGCTTGGGTGCATTGCCATGACCTCCGTGGCGGGCGCGCAGCCGCGTACTCCGACGCCGCCGGTTCGTCCCGGCGTTCCCGCGCGCCCTGTCGCGGCGCCCGCGCGCCCCGCGCGCCCCGGGCAGCCGACAGGGCCAGCCGCGCAGGTCACGCCCGTGGCCACTCCAGAGCCGCCACCACCACCGCCGCCGCCTCCGCCGCCGCCGCCTCCGCCCCCGCCGCCCTTCCGGGTCGCGATCACCTCGGGCATCAACGGTCAGTTCAGCCCGCTGGTCTGCGGCGACTCCCCGACGGCGCCGGCCTTCGCCACCATCGCGGGCCAGCTCGCGGCCGAGCCGGACACCCTGGCCTTCGACGCGGGCGACCTGCTGGGCCCCTCCGCGATCACCCGCCTCACGGTGCAGCACGACGTTGACGCCTTCACCGCGGCGATCGCGGCCAGCGGCATCCGGGTGATGGCCTTCGGCCACCGCGACCTCTCGGCCGATCGCGCGCCAATCGTCGCCGGGCTCCGCGCGCTGAGGGCGCGCAACCTCCGGCACGTGCTCTCCAACCTCCACTGCGACGCGACGCACCGCGAGCTCTGCGAGGTCGTCGAGGACGCCGACGACACGCCCGTGCTCGTCGACTCGCCCTCGGGCCGCGTGGCCATCATCTCCATGGTCGACCCGTCGGCCCTGCCGCTGCTCGCGCGCGACCGCGCGGCCGGGCTGACGCTCGATCCGCTCGACGAGGCGCTGCCCCGCGCGGTGACCGCGGCGCGCACCGCGGGCGCGGCGCACGTGATCGTGATGATCGACCCCAAGGCCCGCCACGAGCTCGAGCAGGCGCTCACGCTGGCCGACCTCTTCGAGACCGGGCAGGGCCCCGACGCGATCGTGGTGCATGACCTCCCCGCGGGCACCGGGTCTGTCCACACGGCGCGCTCGGGCGTGCCGATCGTCGCCACGCGCTCGGGCAACGCCCTGGTGCTGGAGCCCGGCGCCACCCGGGTGGCCCGCGCGGCGCGCACCGGGACGGCCCCGGAGGGCGTCACCAGCTTCGTCAACTCGACGCGTCAGTGGCTCTGCACCACCTACTCGCGGCCGATGCCGGGCGGGCACCTGAGCGCCGACCTCACGCGCGACCAGTTCGCGGGCCTGCTGCTCGACGTGCTCCGCGACCGCGCGGAGGCCGACGTGGCGATCATCAACCGCGGCGCCATCCGGCAGCCGACCGGGCTCTTCCCGCTGCACGGCGACGTCACGGCGCTCACCATCGCCGCCGCGCTGCCCTTCGAGGACTCGCTGCACGTCGCCCGGGTCACCGGCGCGGTGCTCAAGGCGCTGGCGACCTCGGCCCGCGCGGAGGGCTTCTACCTCCGAGGCGTGAGCGACGACGGCACCAAGATCAACGGTCGGCTCATCGACGACGCGCAGCAGTACCGGATCATCACCACCGGGTTCGTCGCCACCGGCGGCGACGGCGGAGTGGGCGCCGGGGTGGAGTATCAGCGCTACAACGCTCGCAGCCTGCAGGACACCTTCCTGGCGTGGCTCAACATCCCTCGCACGGGCGACATCACCGAGGCGCCCAGCGACCCGGCGGACCACACCCGCTGGAACTTCCGCTGGACCACGGACGTCGGCTTCACCTCGACGACCATCGCCGCCAACCCCTTCGAGGGGATGGGCCTCCGGTACGACGTGCCGCAGCTCTCGCGCGCTCAGTCCAACAACCTCCGCATCGACTCGCTGGTGCGGGCCGACGCGGACAACCCCTACTTCACCTGGGACAACGGGCTGCGCCTCCAGTACGGCCGCGCCTCGGTGACCCCGTCGCCGACGATGGCCGCGCCGTCGCCGGCCACCGGGCCCTTCGATGAGAACCTCGACCTCATCTCGTACAACACCGCGTTCACGTGGCGTTGGTTCCGCGGCGATCGGAAGTGGTTCCACCCGCTGCCGGTGGCGCTCGGCTTCGTGGAGACCGAGATCGACGGGCCCCCGTCGCCCCGCAGCCCGGACTACCACCACCTCACGCTGCGCCCGACGGTCGGCGCGCGCTTCGAGCTCCTCGAGCGCATGACCCTCAACCTCACCGCCGGTATGAACTGGCAGGAGGCCCTCGCCCCGAGCCAGGTCGCCGGCTCGAAGGCCGAGTTCGCCATCGTCGGCTCGCTCGTGGCGCGCCCCGGGACGCTCTTCACCATCGGCGGCCGCAACATCGATGGCGGCTTCTCGGTGGAGTACACCCTCAGCGATCCGGGCAACTCCGACAGCCAGATCGTGCGCGCCTCGGGGCGCCTCTCGATTCCGCTCTTCCAGCCGCTGCAGCTCACGCTCGGCTATGACCTCTTCGCACGCACGGTCAACGGACAGGCGTGGGGCCTCGGCCACGACACGACCATCGGCCTGCGCATCGCCTTCTCCCGCTCGGTCCAGCTCTTCTAGCCACTCCTCCCCGGCGACGCCCCGCCGCGACCCTTGCGGATCTCGCGAGGGTTGCGGTAGGGCAAACGCCATGTCCGACGCACGACTCAAGGGGATCCTCGCGCGCGTCCAGCGCGGCGGGGCCGAGAAGTACCACGCGAAGAATACCAAGGAAGGTAAGCTCTTCGCCCGTGAGCGCATCGCCCGGCTCATCGACGAGGGCTCCTTCGAGGAGGAGGCGGCGCTGGCCAACAACGTCGACCACGACCTCCCGGCAGACGGCGTCGTCACCGGCACCGCCACGGTCAACGGCCGCACCGTCGCGATCATGGCCAACGACTCGACCATCAAGGCCGGGTCGTGGGGCTGGCGCACCGTGGAGAAGATCCTCCGCATCCAGGAGATCGCCAAGGAGCTCCAGTGCCCGCTGCTCTACCTGGTGGACTCCGCCGGGGCGCGCATCACCGACCAGATCCAGATGTTTCCGGGCCGCCGCGGCGCGGGGCGCATCTTCTACAATCAGGTGCAGATGTCGGGGCAGATCCCGCAGCTCTGCCTGCTCTTCGGGCCGAGCGCCGCGGGCGGGGCCTACATCCCGGCCTTCTGCGACGTGGTGGTGATGGTCGAGGGCAACGCCAGCATGTACCTGGGCTCGCCGCGCATGGCCGAGATGGTCATCGGCGAGAAGGTCACGCTGGAGGAGATGGGCGGCGCCAAGATGCACTGCTCGGTCTCCGGCTGCGGCGACGTGCTGGTGAAGTCCGAGGACGAGGCCATCGCATGGGCGAAGCGCTACCTCGCGTACATGCCCCAGAACTTCGAAGAGATCCCTGCTCGCATCGAGTCCGTGGCGCCGGACGCCAGCGGCAAGACGCTGGAGCAGATCATCCCGGTGGACGAGAACAAGCCCTTCAACATGTTTCATTTCATCAGGGAGATTGTCGACAAGGACAGCCTCCTCGAAGTGAAGAAGCTCTTCGCGCAGGAGATGATCACCGCCTTCGCGCGCATCGACGGTCAGCCCGTGGGCATCGTGGCCAACCAGCCCTGGTACAAGGGCGGGGTGCTCTTCGTCGACAGCGCCGACAAGGCCGCGCGCTTCATCTGGCTCTGCGACGCCTTCAACATCCCGCTGCTCTACCTGGCCGACGTGCCGGGTTTCATGATCGGCACCAAGGTCGAGCGCGAGGGCATCATCCGGGCGGGCGCCAAGATGATCGCCGCGGTGAGCGAGGCCCGGGTGCCGAAGCTCTCGGTGGTGGTGCGCAAGGCCTACGGAGCAGGGCTGTACGCGATGTGTGGGCCGGCCTTCGAGCCCGACGCGTGCCTCGCGCTGCCCACCGCCTCCATCGCGGTGATGGGCCCGAGCGCGGCGGTCAACGCGGTCTATTACAACAAGATCCAGGAGGTCCCGGCGGGCGCGGAGCGCGACGAGTACGTCAAGAAGCTCCGCGACGAGTATCGGGAGGACGTCGACCTCTACAAGCTGGCGAGCGACCTGGTCATCGACGCCGTGGTGCCCTTCGAAGGGCTGCGGATGGAACTCTCGCGGCGCTTCGCACGGCTCAAGACCAAGCGCGAGCCGCGGCCCCGAAAGCACCACATGGTCCCTCCGGTCTAGGACCGTGGCGACCGATCCAGACGCTGTCGACGGACCGAAGAAGAAGCCCGCGCGCTCGATCGGCGCGCTGGTCGCGCTGGGCGCCGTCGCAGTGACCATCCCGCTGCTGCTCTACGCCGCGCGCAACGGCCCCGATCACGAAGACCGCCTCCACGACCCGCTGGAGCTATCCGACGAGGCCGAGCTGCGCGCCGTCGTGCAGGCGATCTCCGGGGTGATCCAGGCGCACCCCGGCGACGAGGAGGACCGGGCGCTGCGGGCGCTCGAGGGCCTGCATCCCCGCAGCCCCGGGGCGAGCGACCTGCGCGAGTCGTGCGTGACGACCTACCGCGGCGCCCACGACGCCCAGCAGATCTCCGCCGAGCTGCGCGCCCTGCTCCCGAGCGACGGCGGAACGCTCGGCGAGGAGCAGGTCCGGCGCATGAACGAGATGTTCGACCGCAGCCGGCGACTGCTCAACGAGGCGCGCGACGCGCACCTGCGCTGCGTCGGGCTCTACGAGCAGGCGGCCACCCGGCTGCACATCACCCCGGCGCGACGACCCAACTCCTGACAGGAGCGCACACCGCGATGAGCGAAGAGAAGTCCCTGGAGACGCGCGCGGTGCATGCGGGCGAGTCGCGGCGCAACGCGTACGACTCGCTGACCACGCCGCTCGCCCTCACGTCGACGTTCACCTTCGAGGACGGCGACGCCCTCGGGCGACACCACCGCCGGGAGGTCGAGCGCGAGGAGTACGGACGCTACGGCAACCCCACGGTGCGCGCCGCCGAGCGCAAGGTCGCCGACCTCGACGGCGCAGAGGACGCCGCGCTCTTCTCCTCGGGCATGGCCGCCATCACCACCACGCTGCTCGCGATGCTGCGCTCGGGCCACCACGTGGTGCTCACGCGCGACTGCTACCGGCGCACCCGACAGTTCGTGACCGGGGTGCTGCCCCGCTTCGGCGTGGAGTCGACGGTGGTCGAGCCCGGTGACCCCGAGGCGATCGAGCGCGCCATCGTTCCGGGCAAGACCCGGGTGGTAATCTCCGAGTCGCCGACCAACCCGTACCTCCGCGTGGTGGACCTCGAGGCGCTGCGCTCGATCAAAGCCGCCTTTCCTTCGGTGAAGTTCATCATCGACTCGACCTTCTCGACGCCGGTCAACCAGCGACCGATCGAGCACGGGGTCGACCTGGTGATCCACTCGGCCACCAAGTACCTCGGCGGCCACAATGACCTGCTCGCCGGATCCGTCAGCGGATCGGCCGCGCTGGTCGACGCGATCCGTGATTTTCGCGGGGTGCTGGGTGGCGTCCTCGACCCCCACGCGGCCTGGCTGCTGCTGCGCGGGATGAAGACCCTCGGGCTGCGCGTCGCCCGGCAGAACGCCTCGGCGCTCGCGCTCGCCCGCGCGCTCGAGACCGACCCGCGCATCGAGCGGGTGTTCTACCCGGGGCTGGAGAGCCACCCCGATCACCGCGTGGCCATCGCGCAGATGTCCGGCTTCGGGGGCGTGGTGAGCTTCCTGGTGAAGGGCGACGGCAAGCGCACGGAGCGCTTCGTCGACGCCTGTCGGGTGGCCGCCATCGCCCCGTCGCTCGGCGGGGTCGAGACCCTCATCGAACAACCCGCGCTGATGTCCTATTACGAGATGAGTCCGGAGGAGCGGGTCGCGGTCGGCATTCCCGACAACCTGGTTCGCCTCGCGGTGGGCATCGAGTCCTCCGACGACCTGCTCAACGACCTCGCGCAGGCGCTCGACGTCGCCTTCGCGGGTCAGTGATCGGACACGCGGGCGCAGCGCAGCCGGAGGTTCAGCACCCGCTGGATCAACAGGTAATCCCCGGTGCGCAGCTCGAACCCGTGGGCCATGTAGCCGGCGTTGCAGTCGTCCTGGTGGCGGGATCCGCCGGTGCTGTCGCCGTGGCTTCGTAGCGCCGCCCCGAGCTCCCGCCGGGCGAGCCAGCCTGCGATGGGCGCGCAGGTGGCCTGCAGCCGGTCGAGCACCCCGCCGGAGTTGATGGTGAAGCGCACGATGGCCTGGCGGGCCGGGCAGAGGTCGGTCTCGTCTCCGCCGGCGGTTCCGCCCTGACGAGCGCCTCGGACGGCCATGCCGAGGGTGCCATCGGCGTCGAGCCGGGCGCACCAGGGAGCCAGGCCGCTCACATAGAAGCCCGACCAGGTGGTGAGCCCCACCAGCAACTGACCCGCAGGGCAATAGAGCGTTCGGATCGAGTCGCCCGGGGGCGAACCTTCTCGCCATGGGGTCGTGTGCGTGTCGCCATCGGCGACGTTCCATCGGATGGGAGTCCCTACGTCCACCGCAGGAACGTCCGCCCCGACCTCGCGAGGCGCATCGACCGGGACGTCCACCGGGACGTCGACCGGAGCGTCTGCCGCGTCGGGGATGTCCATGGGAGCGTCGACCGTCGCGGCATCGACCACGTCGTCCATCGCGGCATCGGGCGCAGCGTCTTCCGGGGCGTCGGGGACATCGAGATCCACGGCGTCGGCCTCGGCGGCGTCGGGACCCACGTCGTCCGAGAGCACGTCCTCGCCGGCATCGAATCCCGCGTCGGAGTCGCCCTCATCCGTCGCGATGGTCCCATCGGCGGGGACGTCGAGCGCCACGTCGAGCTCCAGTCCAGCGTCGGGGCGCGTCATCGGGGCGACGTCCGCGGACACCCTCACATCGGGGTTCTGGAGCCCGCATCCCGCGGCCATGAACGCACACAATACCCACGCGCTAGAGGTTCGCACGGACCTCACTCTATCCCGATGACGCACCGCGTGGGCGGCGTCATGAGGTCACAATCCGCTCCGTGGGTGCGCTGTGTCCTGGGGCTTCCATGACCACCCCGAATCAAGCTGAAAACGTAGCCTTTCCATGCGGCATACGGGCTGCAACGAGCAGGCGGAGGAGCGTGCGCATGTCGGAGATGAAGTCGCGGTTGCTGCTGGGCCTGACGTCGATGGCGATGGTCGCGGGGTGCTACGGCAGCGAGGATGCGCTCTCCGAGGGTGAGGGGGAGGGGGCGCTGGCGTCTCCGCGACGGTGGTGAGCGAGCTCACGGTGGGCGGTCACTACTGCCCCACTCGCGGAGAGATCGCCGGGCGCACCATCCCCTCGGACAACACGTACTACATCACCAGCTTCGGCGGCGGCGTCGACACGCAGCGGATGGCCTGCACCGGCGTCGCGGACGGGCGCTGGATGTACATCGCCGACTCGTGGCGCTTCGGCTGTCGCGCCCGGGTCCGGGTGACCAACCCCCGCACCGGCCGCTGGTGCGTGGCGCAGGTCGCCGACGTCGGCCCCAACATCTGCGTCGAGCGCGCTGCGGGCCGGCCGATCATCGACGCCTCTCCGGTGATCACTCGCGAGCTCTTCGGGCGCGGCTCCGCGGGCTGGTCCGATCGCATCGCGGTGCGCGCCGAGCTGGTGCCCACGACGACCCCGCTGGGCTGCGCCGACGGCACGGCCGCTCCCTCGATGACCCCGGCGATGACGGCCCCGGTCGCGAGCTGCTTCAGCGGAACCTACGGCCGCGAGATGGCGGGCCGCACCTGCCTCCAGAGCCGCTTCGACAGCGAGTGGTACCAGTGCACCGGCCGCGGCTGGGCCCTCGACCGTGGAATCCCCTCCCGTCGCTCAGGGCCTGCGGGCGCCTGCTCGGCGATGATCTCTCTTCGCTGATTGCGCCCCGCCGGGGCATCGATGTAGCGCTCTCGCTCGATGGATGCCCACTCGACCATCCGCTCGGCGCGCGCGGGGCTGAGGACGCTCGGCCTGGCCTCGGTCACCGGCGTGGAGTGCGGCGCGCTCTGGCTGGAGGGCCGCCTGCTCGGCGTGTCCGTCGAGCGTCGCGACGCCTATGTCCGCTCGTGGAGTCGGCGGATGCTCGCGGCGATCGGCGCGCAGGTGATCGACGACCCCTCGATCTCGACGCTCCCTCCCGTCCCTCCGAACGGGCGACTCCTGGTCTCCAATCACCGCTCGATGCTCGACATCCTGGTGCAGCTCTCCCGCTTCGGAGGGAGCATCCTCTCCAAGGACGACCTGCAGCGCTGGCCCCTGTTCGATCGCCTCGCGGCCATCGCCGACACCCTCTACGTCGACCGCAGCAGCAGCGCGAGCGGGGCGACCTCCATCCGTCGCGTGACCGATCGTCTCTCCAAGGGCCGGACCGTGACGGTCTTCGCCGAGGGGACCACGTACCCCGGCGACGAGGTGCGACCCTTCCACGCGGGGGCCTTCCTGGCGGTGACGAGGACGGGCGGCGAGGTGCTCCCGCTGGGCCTCGCCTACCGTGAGCCCGAGGCGATCTACTGGCAGGAGTCCCTGGGAAACCACGGCCGACGGCTGTTGGAACAGCCTTCCATCACGGTCGCGATGTCCATTGGAGAGATCATCCCCGCGGCGGGTCAGACCACGAAGCGGCTGACCGCCGAGACGCACGCGGCGGTGCAGTCGGCGGTCGCTCGGGCGCGGGCGAAGGTCTAGCGAAGCACCGATTGCAGCCAGGTTCCTGCGCGGGAGCACACGCCCTGGCTGATGGTATGGGGGCCGTTGAAGGGAACCCACTCCACGGCCGCGCCGCTCTCGACGAGCAGTTCGTGGAGCTCCTCGGCGACCGCGAAGGGGAGGATCGGATCCTGTCGGCCGTGGCTCTGGAAGATGGGCCGGTCGCGGACGTTCTGCGCGAGGGCGGGGCGCCAGCGGCCTCCGGCGAGGAGCGTCCCCGAGAGCACCATCAGCCCGGCCCAGCGCTCGGGGCTGTTGGCGAAGAGGTCGGTGGTCACCATGGCGCCCTGGGAGAAGCCGCCGAGGACCGTGCGCGCCGGGTCGACGCCATAGTCGCGGATGAGCGCCTGGAGGCACGCGTAGGTGCGCGAGAGGGCCGGGCCCATCCCCTCGGGGACGGCCTCGGTGTCGAACACCCGGGGGCGCCCCTGCATCAGCGCGATCTGGATGGCGACCATGTCGATGGGCCACCACGCGCGAGCGCCGCCGCCCAGGTCGAGCGGCGCCTCGGGGAATAACCACCGGACGCCAGGGCCCGCCTCGATGATCGAGGAGAGGCCGCAGAGGTCATCGCCGGGGGCGCCATATCCGTGACAGAGAATGACCGCGGGGCCCGCGACCGGCCCGGCGGTGCGGACGCGCAGTCCGCCGACTTCCAACGTCTTCATGGGGGAACCACTACCTCTCGGGTCCACTGGGCGATGTGATTGCTGGTCATGGGGTCCTGGAAGGGGAGCCAGAACGGGGCGAAGCTGGGGTCTTCGCGGAGCGCCTGGCGGTCTTCGGTGTTGGGCACCGCGACGGCGACCATCCAGAGCTGCGGCCGGTCGGCCCCGACGAGCTGGAGGCCATAGTTGCGCTTCGAGGAGAAGGTCACCCAGTAGATGGTGCGGTCGAGCCACGTGCTGGTGAAGGGCGACACCTTGGGCCACGAGTTGGTGAGCGTGTCGCGGGTGTCGTTGGGGCCGCGCGCGTTCACCGCGTCGAGGGCCACCGGGTGGTGCGTGGGGAGGTCGGTGTCGACGATCCAGAGCGAAGCCGAAGGGTCGTCGTAGGCGTCGCAGGGGTGCGAGCCGAAGGAGCCGGCGGCCTCGGCGAAGTCGTCGGTGGGCTCGGCGCCGCGAGGGCACACCGAGCGGTTGTAGATCACCCAGCGGCCATCGGGCGTGGGCGCGGGGTAGTAGCGGTTCTCGCCGCGCACCGCGGGCACGAGCGCGGTCGCCGCGCCGAACTGGTTGCCGTCGAAGGGCATCCAGTGGATCGCCCCGCGCCGAACCAGGATGCTCTCCCGCTGCGCGTCGACGCGGGTGAACGCGACGCCGTTGTTGGAGCGCGACCAGTCGGGGTGCGTGGCGAGCCCGCCCGCGTCGAGGTCTCGCATGGAGGCGAGGTCGGCGCCGTCGAGGAGGCGCAGGCGACCATCGCGCGCTCCGACGAGCTGAGAGCCGCTGGGGCTGAAGGACATGAGCTGCGCCCAGCGCTCAAGGCGCGAGGCGGTGACCGCGCGGCGCTCGACGTCGAAGAGCACGGCGTTGGCGACGTGGCCTCCGCCCAGCACCGCGGCCATGCGTCGGCCGTCGGCGGAGACGGCGTGGCAGCCAATACAGGCATGGGTATTCCCGGCGCTGTCGGCGGGGCTGTCGGCGGCGGTGACGTAGGGCGTGGGCGCGCGGTCGCCTCGGGCGAAGTCGTAGCGGTAGATGCCGTTGTGGGGCCTCGCGGCGGCCCAGTAGTAGAGGCCCCCGGCGACGCTCTCGGGCGCGAAGTAGAGGCGCGCCGGAGCCGAGGAGGCGACCGTCCCATCGGCGCGGAGCGCGCGCACCCGGAGCTCGACGGGCTGGGCGGCGCCGCGGTTGGTGTCGGCGATCCAGCGGAAGAACTGGCCGTCGAGGGCGGCGGTGCAGCCGCCGTGGGAGGCGGCGCAGGCGCGGTAGAGGTGCACCTCCGTGGCGGCGCTGGTGAAGCTCAGGTCGTAGGCGACCGAAGCGCCTTCGGGCATCCAGTGCACCTCGGCGCCCGACAGGTTGGGCGGGAGCATCACCCGGTCGGAGGGGTAGATCACCCGAGGGGCGGAGGCGGTGGTGGCGGCGCCCGAGGCGAAGCGGGCTGGGAGGTCGGAGGGGAGGCTCGAGGGCAGGTCGGCGGCGGTCCAGCGGACCCGGACGCGGGCCATCGCGGTGACGGTGGAGGTGCGGCTCGGGCGAGCGACGACGACGCTCTCTCCGCCCGCGATGGCGGCGGTCGTGAAGGTGCCTCGCTCGATGCGACCGATGAGGGCGGGGCGCAGCTCGTAGTCGACCTGGGAGGTGACGTCGCGGGAGCTGCCGTCGGCGAAGGTGGCCATCACGGTGAAGCGCTGGCTGGCGACCCGATCGGGACCCGCGGCGAGCGTCACCTCCGAGGGCGAGATGGTCAGCGAGCGCACGCCGTCGAGGGAGACCGGGCCGACGGAGGCGTCCTCGTCCGGCGCGCCGAGGGTGCCCGAGCACCCGGCCGACGCGAGGAGGGCGAGGAGCATAAGAAAGCGGCGGTTCACCATGCGAGTGGATGTCCCATCGCGCTGGCGGGGTCAACGCGTTCGGTGGTTGCCTGTGGGCGGGCGTGTGCGGGATACCTCGCGCTCGCATGGTGACCCCTCTTCGCGGGCGAGCGGCCGTGCTGCGCGTGGCCAAGGGCCTGCGCGGGCGTTGACACCCAACGACCCTTCATCCATTCCTCCGCCGAAATACCGATGACCATCGTTCAGGTCGATCATGTGACCTTCGGGTACGGCGTGGATCTCCTCTTCGAGGACGTGTGCTTCACGCTCGCGGCGGGCGAGCGGCTCGCGCTGGTCGCGCCCAACGGCCAGGGCAAGAGCTCGCTGATGCGCATCATCGCGAGCGAGCTGCAGCCCGACGAGGGCAGGGTGCTGATGCCGCGCTCGATGCGGGTGGGCTACCTCCACCAGTCGCACGAGCCCGACCCCTCGGGGACGGTGATGGAGGTGCTGATGAAGCCCTTCTCCGCCGCCCGCGAAGCCCGGCACGCGCTCACCGAAGCCGAGCACGGCGCCGCGACCGGCCTCCCGGCGGACCTCGACCGCCTCGCGCACGCCCAGGAGCACTACCAGCGCATCGGCGCCGACGGGGTGGAGCGCGAGGTGTCGACGATCGCGACCCGGGTGGGCTTCTCCGACGCGGACCTTGAGCGCTCCGTCGCGTCGCTCTCGGGCGGCGAGCGGGGTAGGTTGCAGCTCGCCGCGGTGCTGGCCGCGAAGCCCGACCTGCTGCTCCTCGACGAGCCGACCAACCACCTCGACATCGAGAGCACCGAGTGGCTGGAGGGCTTCCTCCGGGGCTTCCCCGGGGCGGTGGTGGTGGTCTCGCACGACCGCGCCTTCCTCGACGCGACCTGCCCCCGTACGGCGGAGCTGGGCTTGTTCCGCTTCAGGCTTTACGAGGCGCCGTACTCGAAGTACCTGACGCTCCGCGAAGAGGACCTCGCCCGCGAGCGCCGCGAGGTCGAGCTCCAGCGCGCGGAGATCGCGAAGACCGAGGACTTCATTCGCCGCAACCTCGCGGGGCAGAAGACCAACCAGGCGAAGTCGCGCCGCAAGATGCTCGACAAGCTGGTGCGCATCGAGCGACCGGAGGACATCTGGGCCGACGCGAAGAAGCTCGGGATGCGCTTCGCCCCCGGTCGCCGCTCCGGCGAGATCGTCATCGAGGCGAAGGGGCTCGGCGCCGAGCGCGGCGGGCGGAGGCTCTTCCAGGGCATCGACCTCCAGGTGCGCCGGCTGGAGCGGCTCGCCATCGTGGGCCCCAACGGCAGCGGCAAGAGCACGCTGCTCAAGCGCCTTGCGGGTCTCGGCGAGCTCGGCGACGAGGGCGAGGTGCGGCTCGGCACCAACCTCGACATGGGCTACTTCGACCAGCACCTGGAGTCGCTCGACCCGCGGCGGAGCTGCGTCGAGCAGATCCGCGCGGTGCGCCCCGACATGGTGGTGGACGCCGCCCGGCAGTACCTCTCGCGCTTCCGCTTCTTCGGGGATGACGCCTTCCGCGCCGTGGGTTCCCTCTCCGGCGGCGAGCGCACGCGGCTGGCCCTCGCGCGCCTGCTGCTGGTGCCGCGCAACCTGCTTCTGCTCGATGAGCCGACCAACCACCTCGACATCCCGGCCTCGGAGATCCTGGAGGAGGCCCTGGCCAACTTCGACGGCACGGTGCTGGTGGTGTCCCACGACCGGCGCTTCCTCGACCGCGTGGCGACGAGGGTCTTCCACCTGGACGACGGCGTGGTGACCCTCTACCCCGGGACCTACTCGGAGTTCGTGGCGCGCAACCGGCGTCCGAAGGTCGAGCCGGTGGTGGTGGCGGCGCCCACGGCCGCTCCGGTGGGCAAGGAGTCCCACGAGGAGCGTCGCAAGCGCTCGCGCGAGGAGGAGCGCAGGAAGAAGCGCGTGGCCGACCTGGAGCGGATGATCGCGGAGTCGGAGGCGACGCTGACGACGCTGCGGGCGGAGCTCACCGAGGGCTACGGCAACGACTGGGCGAAGCTCGCGAAGCGGGCCGAGGAGGAGCGCGTCCTGGCCGCGAAGGTCGACACCTGGACCGAGGAGTGGATGAAGCTGTCGGAGGAGTTCGCGTGATGCAGCGACGACATCGGAGCGTGTGGGTGCTGACGATGGTGGCAGCGGTGGCGCTCGGTTGCCGCAGGGGCCCCTCCGCGACCACCGCGGCGGACGGCGGTGCGGTGAGCGCCGAACCGGTGCCGGAGCCGGGCTTCACGGTGCGCACAGACTCTACCGACGTGGTGTTCTTCTGGTTCGATGCGCAGGGGCAGTCGCACGCGGTGACGCGCGCCGCGGAGGTGCCCGAGGCGGCGAGGGAGCTCGTCCGGGTCGACCCCTCGCGCCCGGAGCTTCGCCGCCCCGGCTGGATCTGGATGACCAACCTCCGCGCCCCGTCGACCAACGGGGCGTTGCCGCTACGGGCGGTGCGCGCGGAGTCGCTCGCGACGGTGCTGCTTGCTCGGGTGGGCCACGAGGGGCCGCTCGGCTCGGCCGCTCCGGCGGCCGCCGCGGACTCTGGGACGGCGACCGCTCACGGGCCTTCGCAGGTGATCGTGTACGGCGCGTCGTGGTGCAGCGCGTGCCATCAGGCCGCGGCCTACCTCACCCGCCGACACGTGGCCTTCATCGAGAAGGACATCGAGCAGGACGCCGCGGCGGCGCTGGAGATGCGGGAGAAGGCGCGGCGGGCGGGCGTGGCGACGGGGTCGATCCCGATCCTCGACGTGCGCGGCCACGTGCTGGTGGGCTTCTCCGCGGAGGCCATCGACCGGGCGCTCGCGGGGAGCTGAGCGCTCAGTCGGTCGCGACCGCGTCGCTCGGAGACCGCGGCGTCCATGGGCGCAAAGCAGCGAGGCAGACGCTCGGTGCAGCAGCGCCTCCACGACTCGCGGATCGCCTCTGGCGCGCTCGGGTCGATGTCCACGAGGCGGACGGTGCGGCGCAGCGTGCGACAGCGTCCGGCGAGGTCGTTGAAGTCGAGCTCGATTCGCACCTCGCCGCCGAGCACCGAGCAGTAGGAGCGGTCGTCGACGATGAGGGTCTGCGAGGGGAGCGCGAGGCGCGACGGGTCTTCCGGCGCGGTGAGCATGGGCAGCCGGATGCGGAGGCGGCCGATGAGGACGTTGTCCGAGGGGCGGTAGGCGCGCAGCTCGATGCGAGGGAGGGACGGGTCGAAGCCTCGCCCGCGGAGGGCGATCCAGATGTGCTGGCCTCCCTGGGGGCCAGGGATGAGGGACACCGGGTCGCCGTCGGCGAGGGCCCGGTAGCTGCGGAGGGAGCTGTCGATCCCGGTGCCGAGCTCGATCTCCGCGGGGGGGCCGCCGCACTCGCCCGCGTCGATTCCGCCCCCATCGAAGGGCAGCGGTGAGGTGTCGTCGCAGCCAGAGGCGAGGGCCCCGACGAGCAGGGCGTGGGCGATGCGCATGGTCAGTTCACGCCCCGCATGAGCTGGAGCATGCGGGCCGCCGGAACGAACTCGGAGACCCGGCCGACCTCGCGCCCATGGGTGTCGAAGAGGAGCACCGTCGGGAGCCCCCGCACATGATGCCGCGCCTGGAGCGCGTCGATGGCGGGGGTGCTCTCGGTCGCGTCGACGCGGATGGTGATGAAGCGCCGGGCCTCCTGGCGCACCGCAGGGTCGGAGAAGGTGTGGCGGAGCAGCTCCTCGCAGGCCGCGCACCACGTCGCGCCGAAGTCGACCAGCACGGGCTGATGCCGCTGCCGTGCGAGCGCGGCGATGTCGGGGGTGGGCTCGATCCACGCGATGGCGGGCGCCGGGGGCTCGTAGGCCACGAGCCACACGCCGCCGAGGGAGGCCAGCGCCACGCCCAGCACCTTGCGCGCGCGCTGGGTGGGGGTGCCGTACTTCAGCGAGAGGTGCACCGCGCCGAGGCCGAGGCCGGCGAGCAGCAGCGCCACGAAGAACCAGGTGTTCGTGGGGAAGCCCCGCGGAGGCGCCGTGAAGGCCGGGATGATGTGTCGGAGATAGTAGAGCGCGAGCACCATCAGCACGACGCCGAAGACGCTCTTCACTCGATCCATCCAGAGGCCCGGCTTCGGGAGGCCGAGGGAGAGCGAGCCGACGAGCCAGAACGGCAGCCCGAGGCCGAGCGAGTAGCTGAAGAGGGCGAGGCCGCCGCCGGTGACGTCGCGCTGCTGGAATACGTAGTCGAGTATGCCGACGAGGCCTGCGGTCGCGCAGGGGGCGGCGATGGGGCCGGTCGCGAAGCCGATGAGGAAGGCGCCGCGCGCGCCGAGGCCGCCGACCAGGGAGAGGCGGTCTTGCAGGCCGGAGGGCAGCGAGATCTCGAAGAGGCCGAACATGTTGAGCGCCATGCCGAACATCAGCAGCGCCTCGAAGCCCTGCACCCACGGCGAGCCAGCGAGGCGTCCCGCGACGGTGCCGGTGAGCCCGGCGAAGAGTCCCAGCGGGACGAAGAGCGCGGCGAGCCCGAGCACGAAGGCGGTGGAGAGCCACATCGCTCGTCCGCGGGTCTCCCGGCGGGCGCCGAACACCGAGACGGTGATCGCGATCATCGGGTAGACGCAGGGCGTGGCGGCGGTCATGAGCTCCACGACGAAGGCCGACGCGAGCGCGACGGTCAGGCCGTAGCGATGCAGCGCGCTCGAGAAGAGGTCATCGGCGAAGGCCGTCGAGGGCAGCGCCAGCAGGGCGAGGGAGAGCGGGAGGAGGACGCGGTGGAGCGGGCGGGCGATGCGCATGGATGCAGCCTTTCGCGGACGCGGCGCATCGTGGCCGTGCCCGGCGCTCGGCGCAACTGAATGGAGCGCCGCGCGGTGTCGTCGTGTCCGGAGCCACGCGAAGACGGATGAGAGTCGGGCGTGTAGCCAGCCCAGGTTGAGGTATGGTGCCGCACCGCGGAAGGGAAGTAGAGGTTCCATGCGAAAGCTTCTGGCAGTGGGTCTCGTGTCGTTTGTCACGTCGGCCGTCGCGCTCTCGGGAGTGTCGCAGCCGCGTCGCCCACCCCGAGGGCCCCGCCGTCCCCCCGCGGCAGCCGTGGTCGCCGAGCCGCCGGTCTCCCCGCGCATCGCGCAGGAGCTGGGTACGCTCCGCTGGGGCATCAACCACGAGCAGGTGATCGAGTACTTCCGTCAGATGATCCGAGCGAGCTACGCGCCTCGGATGCGCAACCTCGGCCAGGTCGAGCAGTACCGCATGGTCGAACAGCGCGACGTGGAGATTCGCGCGGTGGAGCGCACCTACGTGGCCTTCGACGGCGTCCCGGCGCACCGTCGCTGGGACACCTCGTTCATCGGCGAGGAGTACACGCACAACAACAACGAGTCGATGCTGGTCTACGAAGACCGCCGCGGCAACCGCGAGTTCTTCTTCTTCATCAACGACCGGCTGTGGAAGCGGGTGCAGGCGCGCAACACCGCGGGCGCGCGCATCAACCTCGACGACTTCGCCACGCAGCTCGAGACCATCTTCGGAGCGGGTCGGCGGGTGATGGACGGCCCCCGCCTCCGGACGGTGGAGTGGCGCGACGACACCACGCGCCTGCACGTCGTCGACGCGACGACCTTCTACAACGCCTTCTGCCTCATCTACGAGGAGTCCGCGACGCTGGCCCAGCTCCCGACGCTGCGCCGCAACGTCGCCGCGGCGCCGACGCGCACCGCCGTCGCGGCCTCCGCCGCGGTGCCGGAGACCGGCAACACCACCGGCGACTCCAACGCGGACATCGTCGACCGCATCACCGGGAAGATCCGCCGGGTGCAGGGCGCCGACGCGGGCGCGGCGGCGAGCGCGACGCTGCGGCCGCCGACGGGCGCAGGCCCGGCTGCCCCGGTCGATGCCGGCCGACCGCCTCCCGAGGACGACCCCCTCGGCGGCCTCGGCTTCTGACCGGCGGCGCGTCTTTACGGGCTACGGTAAGAATCGCGGGACGACCCGAACCGAGGTCACGCTCGGGTCGACCGCTCGCATCGCAGGAAGCAGCACGGCGTCGGCGGTGTCCCGCTGCGCCGGGCAGCCCAGGCAGGCGCCGGAGAGCGAGACCTCGACCACGCCGTCGACGCGGCGCACCCACCGGAGGATGCCTCCGTCCTTCGCGACCAGGGGCGCCAGCACAGAGTCGACCAGCGCGAGCAACGCGCCTTGCCCTTCGGGAATTGAGACAACGGTCATGCGATGAGGTAAGCGTAGCATGAGCATTCTCGCGTTGACCCCATGAGATCGCACCGAATAGAATCAGGAACCGTGGTGAGATTCCGGCTTCGCTTCCTGCTGCAGGAGCATGACCTCCCCACCGGGGGAGACCGTTCTCGGCCGCAGCCCCGACTGTCACATTACGATCGAAGACCCGCTGATTTCGCGGCAGCACGCGCGCATCGTGGTCGAGCACGGGACAGTCACCTTCCACGATCTGGGCAGCCGCAACGGCTCCCGCATCAACGGGCGACCGGTGAGCGGTTCGCAGGTGCTGGCCGATCAAGACCGGGTGCGCCTCGGGGCGCAGGAGCTGGTCTTCTTCCGGATGGAGACCTCCCAGTTCGCGCCGCGCTCCACCGGCGCGATGCGGCTCTGCGGTCGCTGCAAGACCCCCTTCCCGGAGGGGCCGCTGGTCTGTCCGCACTGCGGGCACGCGGTCACCGCGGTACGCGAGGAGGAGACCGTTCCGGGCATCAGCGTGCCGGTCCGCCGCGCGTGGATCGCGCAGATGTTCGGCGACTTCATGGATCGTGCGCTCCCTCAGGGGAAGTACGCCGAGGCCGACCGCATCCTCCGACGCGCCGCCGAGGAGGCCGAGGAGCGCATCGCGGGAGGCGAGATCGACGCGGCCTACCTCGCTCGCATCGCCGAGTACGCGCTCAAGCTCGCGCTCCTCAAGCGCGACTCGCAGTGGTTGTGCTGGGTGCTCGACGCCTACCGTCGGGCGAAGAAGATCCCCCCCGCCACGATCATTGCCGGGTTCGAGCAGGTGACCGACCTCGCTGGTTTCTCCGAGGCGCTCGAGCGGCTGCTGGCCGTCCACCACGCCGGCGAGGCGCCGGTCGCGGAGGAGGATGCCCCGCAGCTCGCCGCTCTCGAGCGGCTTGCGGAGCACGCAACGACGGCAGCTCCGGTGGCCGCTAGCGCCACCGAAGATCCGTCGAGTCCGTAGGAGCCCCCCCCTCGAAAGGGGGGGGCGCTGGGTTCAGTGGGAGCCGCCAGCGTGGCTGAGCGCGTCGGCGAGCTGGCGATGATCCTGGGCGAGGGTGTCGATGAGCGTGCGGAGGTTGCGCACCCGAGCGACGTACTCCGACCACGGGCGGGTCAGGCCGCCCATCGCCACGGCGCCGAGGCCGCCGCTGACCGACACGGGGATCGCGACGGTGTTGATCGCAGCCGGAGCCGCAAGGTCGCCGCCCGAGTAGAGTTGACGGGTCGGGGGGGTGCCGGGCAGCGCCGGGGTGATGGGCACCGCGCCCGAGGGGTCGGCCGGGCCCAGGGAGACCAGCGTGCTGATGAGCCGGGGCCCGTTCTCAGGACCGGCCGCGAACACCACCCCGAGGCGCTGGTACTCGCCGCGCACGCGCTGGAGATCCTGCATCGAGGTCTGGATGAGTCGCAGGTTCGGCTGCGAGGTGCTGGTGTGACGACGAAGGTCGCCCCAGGCCTGGGCCAGCTCGAACTGGACCTTCATCAGCTTCTGGACGAGGTCGGGCCGAAGGCGACCGACGCGGCCCGCGTAGACGTCCGGCATCAGCGGGGGATCGGGCGGCTGGGCCGCGAACCAGGTGAGGAGTTCTTCATCGACGGTCGCAGCCGCGGGTGCGGCGGCCGGCTGCCCTGCGGCGGGCTCCTCGCCCTGCGCGGGAATGCCAGCGGCGGTGGCCGCGTGGTCGACCTTGTTCTTCATGGTCGCGATGACCGCCCCAGCGGTGTCGACGCTGCGGCGGATCTCGCTGATGGCCTCCACGGTGCGCGCGCCCTGACTGCGGGTCTCCATGAACCCGCCCATCAGGTAGCCGCCCGCGAGCGCCACGGCGCCCACGACCAGGAGGCCGACGATCGCCCCGGTGTTCTTCCGCCCGACCTCGGCGTCGCTCACGGCCTTGTCGTCGAAGACCAGCCGGATCTCCTGCGGAGCCTCGGCGACCGACGACGAGGAGAACGGATCGGCGGCCATCGCCCGCGCCCGCTCCTGCGCCGCCCGATCGGCCGCTGCCCTCGACGAGCGCTCGGCGGCCTGCCTGGCCTCCTCGGCGGCACGCGCCTCGGCGGCGGCCTTCTCGGCCATCTGCTGCTTGATGAACTCAGGGACCGCGATGTCTGAACCCGACGACGCGATGACCGGCTCGCCCACCGGCTCGAGCCCCGCCGAAGGCGTACCAGCGCCCGCGCCTCCAAAATCGGGGGCGGCGCCCGCTCCGGGGGGATTGCCCACCGCGGTGCGGTTCAATCGAGCCTTCAGGTCAGGCTTCTTCTTCTCGTCGGCCATCGGGGATCACTGCTCCTTCGCGGCGGTCACGACCTCGCGCCGTTTTCGCGGCCCGGACGCTATCGTCGCGCTTCTCGGACTGTCAAGACGACTTCACCGCGGGCGCGTGAACGCCGCGCTCCGACCCGCGCGTTGGTGGTAGCGTGTGGCGATGATCCACGGCGCGCTTCGAGCGCTCATCAGCGGTCGCGACCTCGACGAAGACGAGGCGACCGAGGCGATCGAGGAGGTGCTCTCCGGCGAGGCCTCCGCGGCACAGATCGCGGCGCTCGCGACCGCGCTACGCATGAAGGGCGAGACCGTCACGGAGATCAGGGCGGCAGCGCGCGCCCTGCGTCGCCGCTGCGAGCCCATCGAGGGGCTGCCCGGCATCCTGCTCGACACCTGCGGCACCGGCGGCGGTCCTGCGTCGACCTTCAACGTCAGCACCGTCGCGGCCATCGTGGTGGCCTCGTGCGGGGTCGCCGTGGCCAAGCACGGCCTCCGCGCGGTCACCTCGCGCACCGGCAGCGCCGACGTCGTCGAGGCGCTCGGGGTGCGCATCGATGCCCCGCGCTCGGTGGTCCGCCGGTCGCTGCGCGAGGTGGGGATCACCTTCCTCTACGCGCCGAGCTTTCACGTCGCGCTGGCCAACGCGGGCGTCGTGCGGCAGGAGCTCGGGTTTCGCACCATCTTCGACCTCATCGGTCCGCTGGCCAACCCCGCGGGCGCGACGCACCAGCTCCTCGGGGTGCACTCTCCCAACTACCTCCGCAAGATGGCCGAGGTGCTCTCCCGGCTGGGAGCGCGCAGGGCCTGGGTGCTCCACGGCGCCGGCGGCATGGACGAGGTGAGCCCCTCCGGGCCGACCCAGGTGGTGAGCGTCCGTCAGGGTGTTCTCATCGAGAGCACCGTCACCCCCAATGACTTCGGGCTCGATCCGGTCTCGAGCGACGCGCTCGCGGGAGGTGACCCCATCACCAACGCGCGCATCGTGCGCAGCGTGCTCGATGGAGAGCCTGGAGCGCGGCGCACCGCGGTGCTGCTCAACGCCGCCGCGGGCCTCGTGGTCGCCGAGGTGACCTCCGACCTGCGCGAGGCCGCCACGCTCGCGGCCAACGCCATCGACTCGGGCCGCGCTCGACAGACGCTCGAGCGATGGGTGATCGCCTCCAATGCCGAGGAGGATGAGGGCACATAGCGGCAACTGCACCGCATGCCACCCGGGCTTCGCACAACGCTGTCTATTTCGTTGACGGCACCCCGCATGCTAACCGTGATGGTGATGAAGCGCCGTCGACGATGGCAGAAGGAAGTCGAGGTACTCCGCGAGGTGGCCGCGGTAGCCCGCCAGGGATGGCTCATCCCGCAGCCCTCGCCGACCCTCAAGCAACACGGCGACGCGCGCCACCTCGTGGTCTTCGTACACGGGATCTTTGCCTCATCTGGTGTCTTCCGCCCCATGGCCTTTGCGCTGGCGAGGGAGGGACTGGCCCCCCGCCAGGTGAACTTCGACTACACGCCAGTCGGCACCATCGAGCGACACGCGAAGCGGCTCTGTTCGGTGATCGCCGACGCGCGGGTTCCCGGGCCCGTGATCGTAGTCGCGCACTCGCTCGGCGGGCTGATCGTGCGCCACGCGGTGCAGCACCTGGGGCTGCACGTCGACGCGCTGGTCACCATGGGCACGCCCCACCACGGCACCTCCCTCGCGCGCCCGTGGCCGTGGCGGCTCGCCCAGGAACTCTCGCCAGGGAGCGTTGCCATCGCCTCGCTGGCCGCCACCTCCATCGACTGAAGCGCACTGCGGTCACGTCGGTCATCGCCGAGCAGGACGTGCTGGTCGAGGCCTCGAGCGCCTCGCTCTCGGGCTCGCGCCTGGTGAGGGTCCCGGGCGTGGGCCATCACGGGGTCTTGTATGATCCGCTCGCGTGGAGCGCGGTGAGGGATGCGATCCGGTCGGTGACCGAGGCCCCCTTGGATGGGGGGCGCTCGTCAGGGGAGTTCGTCGTGGGCCCGGACGGGACGGTCAGGGACCGAGCCGGTTGAGCATCCGCGGGAAGGGGATCGTCTCCCTTACGTGGCCCAGGCCGCAGGTCCAGGCGACGGTGCGCTCCACGCCGAGCCCGAAGCCCGCGTGGGGGACGCTCCCGTAGCGCCGCAGGTCGAGGTACCACTCGAAGGCCTCGCGAGGGAGGTTGTGGTCCGCGATGCCCTTCTCCAGGTTCTCCAGCAGATCTTCTCTCTGCCCGCCGCCGATGATCTCGCCGTAGCCTTCGGGGGCGAGCACGTCCATCCCGAGCGCCAGCCTTGAGTCTTCCGGGTCGCGCTTGAAATAGAAGGCCTTGAGCGAGGCCGGATATCGATGAACGATGACGGGCCGATCGTAGGCCGATGAGATCACCGTCTCCTCGTCGGCTCCGAAGTCATCACCGAACTCGGGACGACGCTCGACCGCTCCGTCGGACTGCACCACCAGCGTTCCGCTGGACTTCCGCAGGTCGTAGGCGTCCTGAAGGACCTTGATGGCCTCCTCATAACGGATACGGGGGAAGGGCCCCTGCACGCGCTCGAGCAGCTTCGTGTCGCGCTCGAGGATCTTCAGCTCCTCCTTGCGGTTCTCCAGCACCCGGCCCACCACGTAGACGAGGAAGTCTTCCGCGAGGGCCATGTCGCCGTCGAGGTCCATGAAGGCGACCTCGGGCTCGACCATCCAGAATTCCGCAAGGTGGCGGCGCGTCTTGGACTTCTCCGCGCGGAAGGTCGGACCGAAGCAGTACACCTTGCCGAGGGACATGGCCGCGGCCTCGGAGTAGAGCTGTCCCGACTGGGTCAGGTAGGCCTTGTCTCCGTGGTAGTCGGTCTCGAACAGCGTGCTGGTGCCCTCGCACGCGTTGGGCGTGAAGATCGGCGCGTCGACCAGGGTGAAGCCGTGGTTGTCGAAATAGTCCCGGATGCTCTTCACGATCTCGTGGCGCACCTTGAGGATCGCGTTCTGACGGCGCGAGCGCAGCCAGAGGTGGCGGTGGTCCATGAGGAAGTCGGTGCCGTGGTCCTTCGGGGAGATCGGGTACTCGCCGATCACCGCGCCGATGACCGAGAGCGACTTCACCGCGAGCTCGAACACCCCCTCCTGCTTGGGGTGCGCGCGCACCTCGCCGATGACGCTGAGGGAGGTCTCCTGGGCCATGTGATCGGCGACCGCGAAGAGCTCGTCGCCGATGTCGGAGCGCGACGCGATCGCCTGCACGATGCCGCTGCCATCGCGCACCTCCAGGAACACCAGCTTCTTGCTGGAGCGCTTGTTGTACAGCCATCCGCGGATGGTCACGGTCTCGCCAACGTGGTCGCGAAGTGTGTCGATTCGGACGATCGTCTCCATAGGGCGCGCAGGAGTAGCACACCCGGAGACGGCCGACACCGGTGCTCGTCTGGAGAGGAGGGAGGAGGGAGCGGGCGAGGGGAGGAAGGACTACTTCTTCTTGCCGAAGAAGGCGCGGACGGGGTCGGGCAGGCGGGAGACCACCTCGCTCTTGGCGAGGCTCACGTAGGAGCGGGCCATCTGCTTCGCGACGGCGACCTTGGCGTCCATGCTCTCCGTGGTGGGCGCCTCCTGGCCGAGCGTGCCCTCCTCGAACTGCTGCTTCGTCTTGCGACGCTGGAGCTTGCCCGACGAGGTCTTGGGCACCGTCCCCGGCGGGATCAGCACCACCTGCCAGGGGTTCAACCCGATGGTCCCGACGACCACCTCGGTGACCCGCTTCTTGATCACCTCCAGCGCCTCGTCGGAGGGGCGCTCGCGGCCGGCCCACTCCGCGACCAGCGCGAGCTGCTCGCTCGACGCCGACGCCGGAAGGCAGGCGAAGGCCACGGTGCTGCCGCGGCGCACGCCCTCCACGTCGTTGACCACCCACTCGATGTCCGTCGGGTAGTAGTTGCGACCGTGGACGATGATCATGTCCTTGATGCGGCCGCACACGTAGACCGCGCCGTCGGCGATGTATCCCTTGTCCCCTGAGTAGAGCCATCCGTCCTTGAAGGACGCCGCGGTGGTCTCGGGGTTGTTGTAATAGCCGGGGCAGACGCTAGGGCCCTTCATGCAGAGCTCGCCGATGACGCGCTCGGGGAGCACGTTGCCGTCCGGGTCGCGGACCGACACCTCGTGCCCGGGGAAGGGCTCGCCGCAGCACACGACCTCGACCGTGCTGCCAGGAGCCGCGGTCGCCGGATCGGAGAAGCGGGCCTCGCCCTGGCGGAAGGCCTCGACGTCGACCGTGTCGACGCGGAGCTCGTTGGTGGAGTGACGCGCGAAGCTGATCGCGAGGGTGTTCTCCGCCATGCCGTAGCAGGGGAGCAGGGCGGTGCCCTTGATGCCGGCCTTGGAGAAGCGGGCGACGAAGTCGCGAAGCGTCGCCGGCTGGATCGGCTCGGCGCCGCAGCCGAGCTGCTTGAGGCAAGAGAGGTCCCACTTCTCGATCTCGGCGTCCTTCGCTCGGCGGGTGGCGAGCGCGTAGGCGAAGTTCGGGGCGAAGGTCACCGTGGCGCGCTGCTTGTGCATCATCTCAAGCCAGTACGAAGGGCGCTTCACGAACTCCATCGTCGGGAGGAAGGTGATCGGGATGTACCCGAAGAGCGGCACGATCACGAAGCCGATGAGGCCCATGTCGTGATAGAGCGGCAGCCACGAGACGCCGTGGTCGTGGTCGGGGTCGAGGCGCAGCCCGTCGCTCGCGATGGCCCTGCAGTTGGCCGCGAGGTTGGCGTGGGTGACCACGACGCCCTTCGGAGAAGCGGTGCTCCCGGAGGTGTACTGGAGGAAGCAGATGTCCTCGGGGGAGATGGCGGGCTCGGTCCCGGCGCGGGGGGCGTCCAGGTTGAGCGACTCGACAAGGAGGAGCTTCGTGACCGAGCCGGTGTCGAGCACCGAGCCCAGGATCGGGCGGACCTGCTTGCTGATGAGCAGTGCCTTGGCGCCGGAGGAGGTGACGATGTGCTCGACGTTCTTCACGTAGCTCTCGACCTTGCCGAGCGCGACGGGGGGATACATCGGGACGGGGATGATCCCGCCGAGGGTGGCCGCGAGGAAGTTGAGGACGAAGTCCTCGGGCACCGGGATGACCATCGCGAGGCGGTCGCCCTTGCGGAGACCCTCGGCGTAGAGCGCCGCCAGGCGGGCGCGGGCCGCGTCGAGGAGCGCGTTCCAGCTGTAGTGCTTGTCGGTCGTGCGCGGGTCAGCGAAGGTGAATCCCCCGCGGTCGCCTCGGATGGCAGCGGCGTCGCGGAGCGCGCCCGAGACCGTGGTGGACCATTCTTGTTCGCTCATCGGGGTTTACGTATCCTGTGTGAAAAGAGGGTGTGTGGGTTGAAGACGGGCGCCCGGCCCGTCGCGGCGGCGGACCATAGTGTCGCGGTGCACCGCTGTCACCGTGCGAAGGGCGCTGCCCACCAGGGGGTGCGGCGCTGCGTCGCGCGCTTCGCACATCGCCGTTCCGACCCCACAGAAAGCGGGAGGCCGGTGCTACTCGTACTCGGTCGTGCCCACGCCCGAGGGGGCAGGGCGCGAAGGAGCCGCGAGGATCGGGAGAGCGACGGTCGCCGTGGAGGGCGGCGTCGCGGCGCGCCGACGACCGCGAGCGCGGCGCCCCGAGGGCTCGGGCGCCACCGCCGCGAGGGGTAGCGCCGGAGCCGCAGGCGCCTCGGGGACCGACGCGTCGACGACCGGGGCCAGCACCGTCGGAGCGGCGGGGACCGCCGTCGGGGCGACGAGCGCGTGCACGGTCTCTACCGCCGGGGGGGCCGACTGCGTGGTGGCAGGGCGAGGAGGGGTGGTTGCCGGGGCGTGCTCGGATCCGAAGGTGACGGCGGCGATTCCGATCGCGGCGACGATCGCGGCGGTCGAGCCCACGTAGACCGCGGTGCGTCGCGTCGGCGGCGACGAGCGCACCACCGGCGGCATCGTCTCCTGCACGCGCACCCCGGTCGTGGAGCTCGGGGACGCAGGGAGGGTCTCGCTGCTCGCGGCGGGGTGGGCTCGTCCGCTGACCATCGTCTCACCGGCGTGAGCGCGGGCCTCGTGGGAGAGGCGCTCGACCTCGGAGTCAGCGGCCGCGATCGAAGCCGCGCGCGGGGTGGCGACCGCCCCGGTGGGCTCGATGGCCTCATGCTGCTGAAGGTGCCGCAGGTCGCGCAGGAGGGCCGCGGCGGAGGGATAGCGCTCGGTGAGGTCGCGGCGGAGGCAGCGCTCCACGATGCGGGCGTAGTCGGGAGAGACGCCCGCGATGTGCTGCGAGAGCGGCGCCGGGTCGCGGATGCAGATGTTGACGAAGATCGCGCCCGCGGAGGGTCCGCTGAAGGGGAGCACCCCGGAGGCGAGCTCGTAGAGCATCACGCCGAGGGCCCAGACGTCCGCGCGGGCGTCGAGGTCGCTCGCGCCATGCACCTGCTCCGGGGACATGTACGTGGGCGTGCCCATCGCGGTGCCCGTGGCGGTGAGCTTCTCCTCGCCGGGCTGGACGATCTTCGAGATGCCGAAATCGAGGACCTTCGGGACGAGGCCCTGCTTACCGACGGTGAGGAAGACGTTCTCGGGCTTGAGGTCGCGGTGCACCACGCCGCGCTGGTGCGCGGTCGCGATCGCATCGACCACCGGGATCATCAGCGCGAGGATCTCCTCGACCGGGAGGCGGTTGCCGCGGGCCACGAGGTGGTGTGCGAGGTCCTTCCCGACGAGCAGCTCCTGGACGATGAAGGGGACGTTCTGGCTGTCGGTGCCCATGTCGACGACGTCGACGACGTTCTCGTGCTGCACCGCGTTGGCCGCGCGCGCCTCGCGGAGGAAGCGCTGGACGACCTCCACATGCCGACAGAGCTCGGGGCGGAGCACCTTGATGGCGACGTCGCGTCCCACCAGCTCGTTGCGGGCGCGGTAGACCTCGCCCATCCCGCCGACCCCGAGCCGACCCTGCAGCCGATACCTACCAGCCAGCAGCTCGCCCTCGCGGGATGGGGTCTCGTCACTCATCGCAGATGGAGATGCTATCGGAAGGTCGCCGCGACTGCCATGAGTCGACGGACAACCCGCAGGCCCTGCGGGTCAATCAGGTGCCGCCATCGCCCATCGGCGCCGGGAAGGTCCGGCAGGTCGCGCCGTAGCGGTACTGCATCATGCCGCAAGCGCCGACGGTGGTTCCGGGGGTGAACGTCGTGAGCATGCCGGGGGGCACGATCGCCGAGGCGCAGTCCTCCGCGGCCACCCGGCCGTCCATCGTCGGGCGCTGGCAGGTCGCGAGCGCTCCGCAGCGCATCGGCGTGCAGCCGCCCCAGAGCATCAGCGGGAGGACCAGGGTGCGGTTGGCGGTGTAGGAGGTCATCGCCCGTGCGACGGAGATCGGGGTGGAGCCGCCCGTGCCGGTCATCTCCGCCTGCACCTCGACGCTTACGCCTGGATCCTGGGCCTGCACCACGAAGGTGAAGGGCCACCCGACGGCGCCCGGTCGAAACTGCGCCGTGCTCAACACCATGCCGAGCCCGCCGGTGCGAACCCGGCGGACGGTCACGGTGACCACGTCTCCGCGCGTGCGCATCTCCGGGTCGGCCTCGACCACGACCAGGAGCGCCGTGGCGTCCACGGTGACGTGGTCCGAGCAGCCCGACGTGAGCGAGAGAAGCGCCCCAGCGGCCCATGCGGCGCGCCTCACCATGAGAGACCCCCTCCTTGAATGCCCTGGAGAACCCGGCCCGTGGTGGATCCCGGCACCGCGACGGTCACCGTGTCAGGGCGCGTCGCCGCGACGACCCCGACGGTCGCTCCGGCGGCGACCACCGCGATGCCGGTCCAGAACCACCAGCGGGTGACCAACGATCCGGACGACGCGGCGGGGGTCGGGCTCGCCTCCGCCGGGCGGGACGGCGAGACCACCGCGGCGACCGGCACCAGCACCAGCGCCACCGGGCGCGTCGCCCCTTCGGCTACCGGGATCGTCTCCTCGCGGGTCACGAATCCATCGGCCTCCGCGCGCAACCGGTGCTCCCCGGGGTTCACCGTGAGCTCTCGCGCGTCGTTGAGCACCGCGGGCTGGCCGTCGATGGTCACCGTGGACGAGGTCGGGCGCAGCTCGGTCAGTCGGATGCGCCCGACCCGGCGGCCGATCTCCGAGACCAGGCGGCCCACCTCGGCGTCGTGCTGGGCGTGCTGCGCAGGCGTGGCGTTCGCGAGGAAGTCGTTGAGCGCGGCGCGGGCCTCGAGGAGCCGCCCGAGGCGGTGCCTCGCGATGCCCAGGTTGAGCGACACCGAGGCCGTGCGACGGAGCCGCTCGGAGTTCTCGAAGCCGTTGACCGCCTCGGCCCAGTCCTGGCGTTGCATCGCCGCCACGCCCGCCTCGAAGTAGCGCCTCGCCGTCTCGGTGTTGGAGTCGTCGATCGCGGGAGCTGCAGGCGGCGCAGGCTGAGCGTCGGCGACGGCGCCGGTCAGCGCCGAAAGCGCGAAGCCGACCGCCGCCACCCCTCGGGCGCGGTGCATCTGGGTAGGTCTCATCGGGCGCAGGATAGGCGGTACCGCCTTCGCGCTTCAACGACGCTCTGCGGTGTACGCTGCGCCGTGGCAGCGCAGGATCCCGACGAGCCCTTCGACCTCTGTGACCGGGACGGAACCTTACTCGGTCAGGTAAAATCCCGCCGCGAGGTGCACCGCGACGGCGACTGGCACCGCGCGCTGCACCTGTGGGTGGTGCTGCGGGGCGAGCGCGGCCCGAGGGTGGTGCTTCAGCGGCGCAGCCTCGCCAAGGACACCCACCCCGGCCTGGTCGACGTGTCGGTCGCCGGTCATCTGCGCGCGGGCGAGACCGAGCGGGAGGCGCTGCGGGAGGCGGACGAGGAGATCGGGCTCACGGTGGCGCTGGAGGCGACGGTGCAGCTCGGGCGGCGGCGCATCGAGAAGGTCGTTCCGGCGGGGGTCGACCGGGAGGTGCAGACGGTGCTGGCGACGGTGATCGATGGGGCCTTCGAGGGGCTACGACCCCACGCCGAGGAGGTCGCTGCGCTCTACGCTCCGAGCCTCGCCGACGCCCTCGCGCTGGTACGGGGAGAGCGCCCGAGCCTCGTCGCCCCGGGCCTCGATGTGGGAGGACGCCCGGTGATCGACGTGCTGGTCGAAGCGGACTTCGTCCCCGGGGACGGGGCCTACCGCCGCCGCTGCCTGGAGTCGCTGGACGCGCACCTGCGGGGGGAGTCCTTCCCGCCGATGCGCCTGGAGTGAGGGTGTTGCGGGCTCAGTAGCCGAGGTTGGGTCGCAGCCAGCGCTCGACCTCGTCGAGGCTCATGCCCTTGCGCGCCTGGTAGTCGACCACCTGGTCGCGGTCGATCTTGCCCAGGCCGAAGTAGCGCGCCTGAGGGTGGGCGAAGTAGAGCCCGCTCACGCTCGAGCCAGGCCACATGGCGAAGGACTCGGTGAGCTTCATCCCGGTGTTGCGCTCGACGTCGAGCAGCTTCCAGAGCTCGCCCTTCTCGGTGTGATCGGGGCAGGCGGGGTAGCCCGCGGCGGGTCGGATGCCCCGGTACTTCTCCTCGATGAGCTCCTGGGGACCCAGGTGCTCGTCGCGGCCGTAGCCCCACTCGTCGCGCACCCGCTTGTGAAGGCACTCGGCGAAGGCCTCCGCCAGCCGGTCGGCGATCGCCTCGACCATGATGGCGTTGTAGTCGTCGTGCTGCGCCCGGTAGCGGTCGCAGAGCTCCTTCAGGCCGATGCCGCTGGTGACCGCGAAGCCGCCGATGTGGTCGCGCAGCCCGGTCTCCTTCGGGGCGATGAAGTCCGAGAGCGACCGGTGCGCCTCGGCCTTCTCCTTCGCCGACTGCTGCCGCAGGAAGTGGAAGCGCCCGAGCGCCGTCGCGCGTGACTCGTCGGCGTAGAGCTCGACGTCGTCGCCCACGGCGTTGGCCGGGAAGAGCCCGTAGACGCCGCGCGCGGTGAGCAGCTTCTTCGCGATGATCTCGTCGAGCAGGTCGTTGGCCTCGGCGAAGATCTTCTTCGCCTGGTCGCCGTAGGTCGGGTGCTCGAGGATGCGCGGGTACACGCCGCGCAGCTCCCAGGTGTGGAAGAAGGGCGTCCAGTCGATGAACTCCCGCAGCGTCGCGAGGGGGAAGTCTTCGAGCACCCGTACCCCGGTGAAGGAGGGCTGCGCGATGTCCTCCTCGCGCCACGCGATGGGGGTGCGGTCGGCGCGCGCCTCGGCCAGCGGGATGAGCTTCTGCTTCGGCCCGGAGTGCGTGCGCCGGAGCTGCTCGTACTCCTCCCGGTGCTGCGCCACGAAGGCGGCCTTGCCGTCCTCGCTCAGCAGGCTGGTGGTCACCGGGACGGCGCGGCTGGCGTCGAGCACGTGCACCACGGGCTCGCTGTAATGCGGGGCTATCTTCACCGCGGTGTGCGCCCGGCTGGTGGTCGCGCCGCCGATGAGCAGCGGCAGCTTGAAGCCAAGCCGCTCCATCTCCCGCGCGACGTGGACCATCTCGTCGAGCGAAGGGGTGATGAGCCCGCTCAGCCCGATGAGGTCGGCCTTCTCCAGCTTCGCCCGCTCCAGGATCTTCTCGCAGGGGACCATCACCCCCATGTCGATGACCTCGTAGTTGTTGCAGGCGAGCACCACGCCGACGATGTTCTTGCCGATGTCGTGGACGTCGCCCTTCACCGTGGCGAGCACGACCTTGCCCTGCGTGCGCACCGCCTGGCCCGCCGCCGCCATCGCGGCCTTCTCCTCCTCCATGAAGGGCGTGAGGTACGCCACGGCCTTCTTCATCACCCGCGCCGACTTCACCACCTGCGGCAGGAACATCTTCCCCGCCCCGAACAGGTCGCCCACGACGCCCATGCCGTCCATGAGCGGCCCCTCGATCACCGCGAGCGGGCGCCCGAGCTTCGCGCGCGCCTCCTCGGTGTCCGCGTCGATGTACGTGTCGATGCCCTTCACCAGCGCGTGCGAGAGCCGCTCCTCCACGCTGGCCCGCCGCCACTGCTCCTCGACCTTCTTGTCTGCCGCGGTCGTGCCCGCGCTCGCGGCCTTCAATCGCTCGCCGAAGTCCACCAGCCGCTCGGTGGCGTCCGGGCGGCGGTTGAGCAGCACGTCCTCCACCAGGCTCCGCAGCTCCGGTTCGATCTCCTCGTAGACCTCCAGCATCCCGGCGTTGACGATGCCCATGTCCAGCCCCGCCTGGATGGCGTGGTAGAGGAAGGCCGAGTGCATCGCCTCGCGGACGTGGTTGTTGCCGCGGAAGCTGAAGGAGATGTTCGACACGCCGCCGCTCACCTTGGCGTGCGGGAGGTTGGACTTGATCCAGCGCGTCGCGTTGATGAAGTCGACGGCGTAGTTGTTGTGCTCCTCGATGCCCGTCGCGACGGTGAGCACGTTGGGGTCGAAGATGATGTCCTCGGGGGGGAAGCCCACCTCGTCGACCAGGATGCGGTACGCCCGCTCGCAGATGCGGATCTTCTCCTCGTAGGTCGCCGCCTGGCCCTTCTCGTCGAAGGCCATCACCACCACCGCGGCGCCGTACTTCAAGATCGCCGCCGCGCACTCGCGGAACCTCGCCTCGCCCTCCTTGAGCGAGATGGAGTTCACGATCCCCTTGCCCTGAAGGCACTTGAGCCCCGCCTCGATGACCTCCCACTTGGACGAGTCGACCATGAAGGGGACCTTCGCCACCTCGGGCTCGCTCGCGAGCAGCAGCAGGAAGCGGGTCATCGCGGCGACGCCGTCGATCATCCCCTCGTCCATGCAGATGTCGATGACGTTGGCGCCGCTCTCGACCTGCTGGCGCGCCACGCTGACGGCCTCCTCGTATTTGCCCTCCTTGATGAGCTTCGCGAACCTCGGCGACCCGGCGACGTTGGTGCGCTCGCCGATCATGATGAAGACGCCGGGCTGCTGGGTGAAGGGCTGCGAGCCCGACAGCCGCAGCGGACGCGGCGACTCTTCGACCGAGGGGACGCTGATGAAGCGCTCGGAGGGAGGGACGACGAGGTCGCGGGGATGCCGCCCCTCGAGGGCCTTCGCGATGGCCGCGATGTGCTCCGGGGTGTTGCCGCAGCAGCCGCCGGCGATGTTGATCAGGCCGGCCTTGGCGAAGTCGCCGAGGAAGCGCCCCATGTCCTCGGGCTGAAGGTCGAAGCCGGTGGGGGAGAGCGGGTTGGGAAGGCCCGCGTTGGGGTAGCAGGAGATGGCCGCGGTGGACTTCTCCGAGAGCTCGGCCAGGAAGGGGTACATGAGGTCCGGACCGAGGGAGCAGTTGAGCCCCACGGAGAGCGGGCGGACGTGCTCGACGGCGGCCCAGAAGGCCTCGATGGTCTGCGCGGAGATCATGGTCTCTCCGCCTCGGCCGACCGCCGCGGAGATCATCACCGGCAGGTCTCTGTGGTCCTGGTCGAAGACCTCTCGGATGGCCACGAGCGCGGCCTTGGCGTTGAGCGAGTCGAAGATGGTCTCGACCAGAAGCAGGTCGACCCCGCCCGCGATGAGGGCGCGAATCTGCTCGGCGTAGGCCGTCTTTACCTGGTCGAAGGTCACCACGCGGAAGCCCGCGTCGTCGGCGTCGGGGGAGTTGGAGAGCGAGACCGTCAGCGGCCCGATGGCGCCTGCCACGAAGCGACGCCGCCCGTCGGCGCTGCCCACGCGGTCGGCCCACTCGCGGCACTGCCTCGCGGACTGCTCGTTGATCTCCCAGGACAGCGCCTGGAGGAAGGGATCATCGATGATCTTCTGATAGAAGGCCGCGTCCTTGCGCCCGCCGTGCTCTCTCGGGTCGTCGACGAAGAACTCGCTCTGCGTGATGGTCGTCGCGCCGAAGGTGTTGGTCTCGATGATGTCCGCCCCGGCCTCGAGGAAGCGCCGGTGGATGTCGCCGATCATCTTCGGCTGCGTCAGCGAGAAGAGGTCGCCGTTGTTGAGCAGGTCCTTCTTCGACTGGGCGAAGCGCTGGGCGCGGATGTCGGCCTCGGTCATGCCGTAGGTGCGGATGGTCGTGCCCATCGCCCCGTCGATGATGAGGATGCGTTCCTGGAGGAGCTTTTCGATCGGATGATGCATTGGGGGGAATACCTCTAGGCTTCGGATGAAAGGGCGCGGTCAACCGGCGTCGACGCGACCGTGGGGTTCGGACTCAGGGCTTGTCGGCGATGGCCAGCACCACCTGGAAGTGCGGCTTCCTGGGTTCGCGGCAGGCGACCTCGGAGGAGACGACGCGCAGCCCCGCGCGGGTGAGCAGCGCGCCCAGCGCCGACGGGGAGAAGCCCGCGTGGCGCTCACCATATGGGGCGGTCACCTCCCGCTGGCGATGCTCGTCGAGAGACAGCAGGACGATCCTCCCGCCGCAGCGGAGCACGCGGGCGCACTCGGCGAGTACGCCCACCGGGCGCTCGGCGTAGGTCAGCGTGTGGAAGACCATCACCGTGTCGAAGGACTCCCCGGGGAAGGGCAGCGAGTGAGCGTCGGCCACGAGCGCCCGGACGTGGGCGTAGGGCGCGAGCCGCTGCTTCGCGGCCTCGACCATCCGGGGGCTCGCGTCGACGCAGGTGAGCGAGCGGCACCGCGGGGCGAGCCAGCTCACCGCCGCACCGTCGCCGGAGCCGAGGTCGAGCACGTCGCCGAGCTGCACCAGCGCCGCGAAGCCCGCCGCCAGCGACTGCCAGGTGCGCCCCGGCGAGTAGTGCCGCTCCATCTCCCCAGCGAAGGCCTCGGGAAGGGCCCCACGGCGCTCGGCGTCGAGCGCGTGCAGCCGCCGCTGGTCGCCCTCCAGCGTCGGGTCGGCGGCGCCGATGGCCTCGTCGAGGATCACCCTCGCGGCGCCCGGCAGCGTGTCCACCGAGAGCGCGTAGAAGGCGTGCTGCCCGTCGCGCCGGTCTCTCACGAAGCCGCCCTCGCGAAGCCGCGCAAGGTGCGTCGAGACCCTCGACTGCGAGAGGCCGGTGACCCGCACCAGGTCGGTCACGCTGAGCTCCCGGTCGCGGAGCAGCGCGCACAGCCGCAGGCGGCTCTCATCGCCGAGGAGATTCAGTGCACTGACGTACTGGGAGAGATCCATGAATCTGCTTATGCTGATGAACGGATGGGAATCTATCCCCGGGGGTCCCGGGGTGTCAAACGCGCGCCCCTCGGGTCGTGCGAGGATGAGCTCCGCTGGGCCGACGTAGGACCTGACGGGAGGCAACGACCATGACGAGCACCTCGGCCGTGACATCGCTCCGTTACTGCCGGCGCTGCGAGGCCGACTACCCGGAGAGCGCGTGTCGCGCCGTCGCCGCGGGGAGCGGCAAGCTGCTGGTGTGCCCTGCCTGCGGGATGGTCACCGGCGAGGTCGTGCGGCGCGTCGAGCGGCCCCTCCTGGCGGAGCTCGTGGAGGCGCTGAAGTGGCCCGCGAAGGGGGACAACGTCGCGACGTGGCTGGCGCTCGGCATCGGGGTGGCGGTGTTCGCGAGGGTGCCGATGGTCGGGGGGCTGCTCTCGCTGGGGGCGCTCTGGAGCTACCTGTTCGTGGTGGTGCAGCGAGGCGCCCGGGGCGAGGAGCACGCTCCCGCGGCGGCCGACTTCCAGAGCTGGTGGGACCTCGCGCTCCCGGTGATGCAGGGGGTGACGGCGCTGGTGATCCCGACGCTTCCGCTGGTGGCCGCGCTCTTCGCGAGCGGCCCGCTGCGGGTCGTGCTGCTGGTGCTCGGCGGGCTCTGGGCGGTCGCGCTGCTGCCCGCTGCGGTCGCCTCCACGGCCTACGGAGGCTCGTTCGGCCGTGCGCTCAACCCGCTGCCGATGATCGCGCTGGTGAGCCGCATCCCTCGCGACTACGCGGTCACCGTGGCGATGATCGGGGCGCTGACCCTGGCCTGGCTCTGCGCCAAGGGGATCACCTTCGGGCTGGTGGGAGTGCTGAGCCGTCCGCTTCCGGTGCTGGCCTTTCCGCTGGGCTTCGCGGCGGAGGCGGCGACGGTGTACTTCCCGCTGGCGATGGCGAGGGTGATGGCGGTGCTGCTGAGGGAGCGCGCCGAGGAGCTGGGCATCGAGCGGCTGCCCGACCTGTCAACGCGCTGAGCGCCCTCGCTGACGCCGCGGCGCCTCCTCGGGCTTGCGGGCGAGGAAGAGGTAGTTGAAGCCGCGGAGGAAGAAGTTGTCCCGCTCGGCGGCCTGGTGGAAGTTGCCCTTGAGCAGGCTCTTGTTGCGGCGCACCACGCTCACGATGTCGATGGGGATGAAGCGCACGGTGAAGATCGAGAAGAGCCCGAAGCCCACCGGGGCGAGGCCCTTCTTGGTCTCGAAGTAGTCGCAGACGTAGACCGCGAGCACGCCGCCGGGCTTGAGCACCCGGAAGGCCTCGTCGAAGGCCCCGCGCATGGCCTGATAATACTTCGGGTCGTAAGCCGAGAGCTTGCCGATGCAGCGAGGATCTTCGGAGTAGTCGATATGGTCGCCGTAGGGCGGGTCCATGAAGACCACCTGGGCCTAGGCGTCGGGGAGGGGGAGGTCGCGGGCGTCGGCGCGGACGATCTCGGGCCGGGTGGGGTTGAGGTCGAAGCCGCGGCCCTCGCGCTTGAGCTCTCGGGCGACGTCGAGGGTGGTGCCGCTCCCGCAGAAGGGGTCGACCACCACGTCGCCCTCGCGAGAGTAGCGATGGAGGACGTTCCAGATGACGTGCGAGGGGGTCGCGCCGACGTAGGCCTTGTCGCCCTGATCGCCGTCCCCGTGCTGCTGCGAGGGGTAGTCCCAGAGCGTGGTGGTGTGGACGCGCATCGGAGGGCGCTCGAAGTGCTGGCGCCGCGCGGGCGGACGGATGGGTGGGCGTTGCATGGGGGAGCGACGGTGCATCACGGCGGGCGAGCGATCGTCAAGCGGCGAGCGGGCGAAGGAAGGTGTTGCAATCGGGTGGCGATCGAGTAGGTTGCGCGCCGCTCTGTCCCCATCGTCTAGAGGCCCAGGACAGCGGCTTTTCACGTCGCGAACGGGGGTTCGACTCCCCCTGGGGACACCCGAATATCCCCGGTCAGCGCATACCCTTCGTCTCACGAAGGCTCGCTGACCGGGGAGGGCACTTCCCCTCAGTTTCCCTGGTAGGGATGCGCCTCGATGCGCGCCTGCAGCTCGCGCGAGAGCAACGTGAGGAAGTCGTACCCCGTGCGCGCTTCGAGCGCGTCGACGGTCATCACGTAGCGCCGCCAGTCGCGCCCGGAGCCCGCCTCGTTGGGCATCTCCACGGCGACCACCTGCGTCTCCGGCCCCACCGCGTCCAAGCCCCGTCCCTGCGGAACCATCACGATCACCTTCCAGGTCGCCACCGGGATCGCCACCCGCCTCGCCGGGTCGGGGCTGCGCCCTACGGTGGGGCACGCCTCCGAGACGACGTTGCCCGCGGGGCTCAGGTCCGTCGCGCAGGCGCGGTCCCATAGGCCGCCCGCGACGATGAAGAGGTCCCACCCCTCGCGCGCCCTCTCGACGGACCACTGCTCCAGCGAGGCCCAGGCGCCCGCGTTGATGGCGTGGCGCTGCGGCACGATGTTGGTCGTGAGGAAGGTCGCCGCGTTGTCCTCGAAGGTGGCGGTGCGCTGCCCCGACGGGCACAGGTGCCCGTGGTCGTAGCCCCCTCCGGCGTAGTCGCGGTGGTACACGCGGTACACCCCGGGCGGGAGCTGCGGGTCGGGGGAGAAGCTCCGCTGGGTGCGACCGACGGTGCCGATGTCGCTCGCGGTCAGCCGCCACGCGACCCAGTTGGGGTTGTTGCGGAAGCGGTTGTACGAGACCACGTACTGGGGCTTCACCAGCAGCAGCTCGTCCTGCGGCGAGGCGTCCATCGGGGCGCCGAGCGCGAGGTGCACGCTCGACCCCGGCGGCACGACCGGACCGGGCGAGGGCGAGGGCGAGGGCGCCGGGATGGGCACCATCGACGGCGTCGTCGGCAGCGACGGGCGCCGCGAGGGCAGCTCGATCATGTCGAGGTCGCAGCCCCCGAGGAGCGCGAGCGCGACCCACCACACGGCGCGGCGCGGCATCATCGGCGGGCGCGCTCGTCGGCCTTGGCGCGCTGCCAGTAGGCCTCGAGCTCCTCCTCGCTGTGCGCGTCGATGCTGCGGCCGTCCTCCTTCGCGAGGGCCTCGACGTGGCCGAAGCGCGCGGCGAAGCGGCGGTTGGTGCGGGCGAGGGCGTCCTCCGGGTCGAGCCCGTGCTTGCGCGCGGTGTTGACCACCGAGAACAGCACGTCGCCCAGCTCGTCGGCCATCGCCTCGCGGTCGCCGGAGGCCACCGCGGCGTCGAACTCCGCCAGCTCCTCGTCGATGCGCGCCCTCGGCCCGGAGGCGTCGGGCCAGTCGAAGCCCACCCGCGAGGCCTTGTCGCCCATGCGCAGCGCGTAGAGTAGCGCGGGCATCCCCTTCGGGATGCCGTCGAGGGTCTTGCGTCCTGCCTTCTCCGCCAGCTTCAGCTTCTCCCAGTTGGCGATGACCTCGGCCGAGCCTCCGACCTGCTCGCCGGCGAAGACGTGCGGGTGCCGCCGCTCGAGCTTCTCGCAGATGTCGTGCACCACGTGCCCGATGCCGAACCACCCGAAGGCCCTCGCCAGCTCGCTCTGGAACACCACCTGGAGCAGCAGGTCGCCGAGCTCCTCGCGGTGGTGGGCGACCGCGGGGTCGTCCGCCCGACGGGTGACTTCACCTGCTCCGGTAATCGCCCGCTTCGCGTCGTCTCCGAGGCCGTCGATGGCGTCGCAGACCTCGAAGGCCTCCTCCACGGCGTAGCGCTTGAGGGAGGCGAGGGTCTGCTCGCGATCCCACGGGCAGCCGTCCGGAGCGAGCAGCCGCTGCATCACGGAGACGATGCGGGCGAACTCCGAGGTCGATGGGGGCTTTACGCTCATGGCCCAAGGCTGCTAGCACGGTCGCGCGAGGGCGCACCAGCCGCGACCGGCGCCCCCCAATGGAGCAACACCGCAATGGCCCTGCTTCGAGCTGGGATCGAGATTGACGCGTATTGCACGCGCTGCCGAATGGACCTCACCCACCGCATCATCGCGGTGGTGAACAACAAGCCCGTGAAGGTCGAGTGCCGCACCTGCTACGGCACCCACAATTACAGGGCGCCGAAGTCGAGCCCGGTTCCGGCCGAGAAGACCACCGGCGGGACGAGCGCGCCCCGCCCCAAGGCGTCGCCACGTAGGAGCGCCGCCCCGGAGGAGCAGATCAGCGTGGCCCCGCCGCCGGGAGCCCGCATCCACGGCTACCGGATGACGGACAAGTTCTCCAAGGACCAGTGGGTCGCCCACAAGGTCTTCGGCACCGGCGTGGTCACGCAGGTGCTCGGCGACGACAAGATCGAGGTGCACTTCGACGGCGTCTCCAAGGTGCTGGTGCACAACCGCCCCGAAGAGTGATGGGTCTTGCCGTCGGGGTGAGCGCGGGCTTACCACTCCATCCGAGCCGCAATGAACCGGGTGGTTCGCGGTGGAGGAAGACCCCCAATGGCCAAGCTGCAGAACACGAAGACCCACGACAACCTCAAGCACGCCTTCGCGGGCGAGTCGCAGGCGAACCGGCGCTACGAGTACTTCGCCAAGGCCGCCGACGTCGAGGGCTATCCCGACATCGCCGGGCTCTTCCGCGACACGGCCTCGGGCGAGACCGGCCATGCGCACGGCCACCTCGACTACCTGAAGCAGGTGGGCGACCCCGCGACCGGCCTGCCCATCGGCTCGACCGCGAAGAACCTCGCGGCCGCCGTCCATGGCGAGACCGAGGAGTACCAGAGCATGTATCCCGGCTTCGCCAAGACCGCGCGCGAAGAGGGCTTCGAGGACATCGCCGAGTGGTTCGAGACGCTGGCGAAGGCCGAGAAGTCCCACGCGGGCCGCTTCGCCAAGGCCCTCGACAGCATCAAGGGCCAGTAAGGTCCCGGTCGCCCGCGGAGGCCTCCGCGGCGACCGTCTCCCCCTCCCATCCTAATCCTTCCCTACGACCCACTTCCCCGACTTCGACGGAGCGCTGAACTGCCGTGGAGATCAAAGCCACACCCGAGCGACCGCCCGCGTTCAATCCCGACGACCCGCGGTTCTGGGACCCGGCCGACCTGGAGGGCGAGCTGCGGCGCGTCTATGAGATCTGCCACGGTTGCCGGATGTGCGTCGGGTACTGCCCGAGCTTTCCCTTCCTCTTCGATCGCATCGACGAGAACCACGAGCTCCACGGCCAGGCGCACTCCGCGATCACGCTCAACGCGGAGGACTTCGTCAAGGTCACCGACCTCTGCTTCCAGTGCAAGCTCTGCTACGTGAAGTGCCCCTACACGCCCGACGACCCGGACTCGACTGGCTGGTGGACTTCCCCCGGCTGCTCTGGCGGGAGAAGGTCGTTCGCACCCGCCGCATGGGGGGCACCACGCTTCAGGAGAAGGCCCTCGGGGAGCCCGGCGTGCTGGGCGTCCTGAGCTCCGGGGTGGTGGCCCCGCTCGCGAACTTCGTGACGGCGCAGTCGCTGGTGCGAAAGGCGATGGACAAGGTCGCCGGCATCGCGCCGGAGTTTCCCCTGCCCACCTACGCGGTGACCCCGTTTCCGAAGTGGTTCAAGCGACATGAGCGCAGCGCGCGTCGCACGGAGGCGCCGACCGGCGAGGTGGCGATCTTCTCGACCTGCCTCGTGGACTACAACCGCCCCGGCATCGGCGAGCTCGCCGTGGCGGTGCTCGAGCACGCGGGCTTCCGGGTGACGCTCCCCACCCAGACCTGCTGCGGGATGCCCAACATGGACACCGGAGACCTCGACCGGGTGCTGGAGAAGGCGCGCTACAACGTCGCCCATCTCGCGGCGGAGGTGCGCGCGGGGAGGGACATCGTGGCGCCCGGTCCGTCGTGCTCGATGACGCTGAAGAAGGAGTACCCGGAGCTGCTGGGGACCGACGACGCGAGGCTGGTGGGCGCGCACACCTTCGACCTGATGGAGTACCTCTGGCGGCTCTGGCGCGAGGCGAAGCTTCCGAAGACCTTCACGCACGAGCTCGGCACCGTCGCCTACCACGCGCCCTGCCACCTGCGCGCCCAGAGGATCGCGCACCCGTCGCGCTTGCTGCTGGAGAAGGTCCCAGGCACGGAGGTGACGGTGATCGAGCAGTGCTCCGCCGTCGACGGAACCTGGGGGATGATGTCGCAGCACTACGAGCTCGGGGTGAAGTACTCGCGCAAGCTGGTGCGGGCGATCGAGGGCGCCGAGGCGCGCTACGTGGCGAGCGACTGCCCGCTGGCGTCGCAGCGCATCGCCAGGGAGAACCGCGTCGCGGTGAGGCACCCGGTGGAGCTGCTGGCCTACGCCTATGGGTTGACGACGCTCGACGACGGGCCCTAGAGCGGGTTCGCCAGGAGACACACGCCATGCGCAAGGTTCGCCTCGATGACCTCATCGGGCTCAAGGAGTACGAGCAGATCCGGCCGCGCTTTCGCGAGCGGATCATCGCCCACAAGCGCGCGCGCCGCGTGCACCTCGGCCCGAGATGACCCTCGTGTTCGAGGACCACGACACGGTGCTGAGCCAGGTGCAGGAGATGCTGCGGGCCGAGCGCATCACGATGCCGTCGGCGGTGGCCGAGGAGCTCGCGGTCTACAACGACCTCGTCCCCGAGGACGGCGGCCTCTCGGCCACGCTGATGATCGAGGTCGAAGACCCAGAGGTGCGAGAGCGCCGTCGGAGGGAGCTGGTCGGCCTCGACGAGGCGCTGACCCTGGAGCTGGGCGACGTGACGGTCCGAGCCTCCTTCGATGCGCTGGGGCGCTTCGAGGACCGGGTCGCGGCGGTGCGCTTCGTGAGCTTCGCGCTGCCGCCCGACGGGCGGGAGAGGCTGCTCGACCCGGGGACCGCGGTGAGCCTGAGGGTGCACCACCCGCGCTACGAGGCGACGGCGACGCTGTCGGACGAGGCGCGGCGCTCGCTCGCGGTGGACCTCGATCCGGTCAACGCGGAGGCATCTCGCAAGGGGTAAAGAATTGTCGTTGACAGGGTGGAGGGCCGGGAGGTATTCCCTCTGTCCCGCTGCGGGCATAACTCAGCGGTAGAGTGCGACCTTCACACGGTCGAAGTCGTAGGTTCAAGTCCTACTGCCCGCACCATAGAGACGCTCTGGGAGAGCGACCTTTCACCCCTTCCAACGCTGCTGAGCGCCTCACGGAGCTCGTTGTCGCCGCCGTCCCCACGGTGAGCTCGGCGACGGGCGTCGCGGACCTCATCGGCTCCCGCACCACCTCCGCTGCGGCGCGCTACCGCACACCAATCCCCACCGCGGACAGGACCTTGTCGTACGTCGCGCCCGTCAGCGCGCAGGCCGCGGACATGAACACCGCCCCGTGCGCATGCACCGCGTCGGCGAGCGCGCCGTCGGGCTGCACCGCGACGTTCGCACCCTGACCACGGAGGCGTGCCGCGAGGCCGTCGGCGCCCCATCGGTGGTTGTGTTCATCGGCTACTCCTGGGACTGACGCCCGCGCCTCGTGAACCTCCCCCCGCCGACACACGCGCGGCGCTGGGAGCTGGCGAGAGGCTGGCGTCTACTTCAGGGCGCTGACCTTGCCGATGCCACCTTCGACCGAGATGGGGGGCTCGGGCCGCGGCGGTGGCGGCGGAGGCGGCGGGGTGGGGTGCGGATGCACCGGCGCGATGCCGCCCGGCGGCGTCGGCGGGGGAGGGGGGTGGATCGGGCGCGCGCCGGTTCCGGCGTCGACCCGGGGAGGCGTCTGCGCGTGGGCCTCGGTGAGGCACCCCTCGAAGGAGACCCCGGCGGCGAGGAGGGCGACCAGCGTGGGGAGCGCGCTGCTGCGCGGAGAGGCGATCGGTCGGCGTGATCTCATGGCGGCGGATTCTCCTCCGCTTCAACCCGGGCTGGAGTGCCGGTCTTTGGTCCTGAGTTCCGAGGCTCGCCGCTGTGCGAATCGGTCTGGTGTCGAAGTCATCCTCCCGGCGGGGTCGTCCCGGAGACCACGCACCGCTCGGTGGAGAGACCGCCTGGGCCACCCGACCAGGTGAGACGCTGCCTCGTCGAGCCGCGAGCGACGGTCACGAGAAAGCGAATTCACGCGTCGGCGACGCATCCGGAAGAACGAGTGGATCAGGAGCGCGTCGCGCGGGCGATCGTCGCGATGGCCGTGAGCGCGTCGCCGTCGACACGCATCGCGGTCCAATCGTCGAGCGAGCGGGCGCCGAGCGCGCGGTAGAAGCCGATCGCGGGTTCGTTCCAGTCGAGCACCTGCCATTCGAGGCGGGCGCATCCTCGCGCGACGGCGATCGAAGCGACCTTCGAGAGGAGGGCGCGACCGATGCCCCGCCCGCGCGCCTCGGGGACCACGAAGAGATCCTCGAGGTGGATACCCGGGCGACCCCGCCACGTGCTCCACGTCGGAAAGAACAGCGCGAAGCCCAGCGCCTCGCCGTCCCCTTCGGCGATCAGCGCCTCCATCTCGGGCGGCGAGCTCGACAGCGCTCGGACGTAGTCGCCCTCGGTGGCGACGACGTCACCGGGCGCGCGCTCGTACTCGGCGAGGCCGCGAACCAGCATCAGCAACGTGGTGGCATCGTCCGGCGTGGCGATCCGCAGCGAGAAGGAGGACATGGGCCGAGACTACGCGAACAGGGGAAACAGGCCCCGGTGCGGTGCGCCTCACACGCGGTCGAAGTCGTAGGTTCGAGTCCTACGGCCCGCACCATCGAGACGCTGCGGGAGAGCACTCCTCCTCCAACACAACCCTGTGCGGACTGTCGAGCCGTCGGCAGTCCGTGTTGAGATCCCCACCGCTGTGACCTCGTCGGCCATCCCACTCGCCGCGCTCGCGCTGCTCCTCGCATCGTGCGCGGCCACATCCATGCCCGCGGTGCCCGACGCGGCCACGACCGACGCCGCGTCGGACGCTCCCGGCGCTCGGCGCTCCTGCTCGCGCGACCGCGACGTCGACCTCCTCTTCGTCATCGACAATTCCGGCTCGATGAACCAGCGCCAGTCCAACCTCGCGCGCGGCATCGCGGCCTTCGTCGGCGCGCTCGTCTCCCCGCCGACGAACCCCGCCACCGGGCGCCCGATCCATCCACCGGCCCGCAGCCTTCGCATCGGCGCCGTCTTCACCGACCTGGGCACCCCGGGGAGCACCGTGCCTCCGTGTTCCAACAGCGACGTCGATGACGACGGCCGGCTCAACCCCATCCGCTACGGTCATGCGATTCGATCGCACCAGCCGTGGACCGCCGCGCCCGCGGGCGCCCGCCCTGCGCGCTGCACCACGGACCCTGCGCAGTACCCGAGCTTCCTGTCCTTCGACGCGGCGAGCTCCGACCTCGATGACCTCCGCGAGGACTACGTCTGCTACGCGTACCTCGCCGGGGGCAGCGGGTGCGGCCTGGAGCAGCCGCTTGAAGCGGCCTACCGCGCGCTGGTCGTGCACGACGCACGGGACGTCCCCGGCAACGTCCGCCCCAACGCAGGCTTCCTTCGCGACGACGCCGTGCTCGGCATCGTGGTGCTCTCCGACGAGGACGACGGCTCGGTGCGCGACTGCCGCTACGCCGAAGCGGGCGCGGCCTGCGCCGATGGTACCGGGGTGTTCGACAGCGCCCGCTCGGACTGGGCGAGCACCGACCTCAACCTCCGCTTCTACATGTACGAACCCGGCGGCGCCCAGGACCCGACCTGGAACCTCGACCGCTACCTCGACCCGCCGCGCCCGCTCCGCGGCTTCACGGCGGTCAAGCCTGGCGCGCCGCAGCTCGTGGTGTTCGGCGCCATCACCGGGGTTCCCCTCTCGTTTCCACAACGGCCCGATGGCCGCGTCGACTGGACCACCCTGCTGGGAAGCAACCCCGACGGCTCGGACGGATACGTGGGGATGTCGCCCGAGGGGCCTATCTCCATGCGGCAGCGCAACATAAACCCCGGCTGCTCCACGCGCGTGGTGCCGTCGTGCCGCCGCGAGGGCAGTGAGTACGACCCGGCGCGCCCCGGGTGCGACACCATCACGCAGCCCTTCGCGTACCCGTCGAGGCGCATCGCGGAGGTGGTGCGTCGCTTCGACGAGCGCTACCAGAACGGGGTCATCGGCTCGATCTGCCGTGACGACTACGCCGTGGTGCTCGGCGACATCGCGCAGCGCATCGGTGGTCGGTTCTGCCCGTGAGGAGATCGCTGGCGCACCGGTGGTAGCGTCGGCCTCGATGCCGATCACGCCGCTGCATTTCGGCGCTGCGCTCCCCTTCGAGCTCGCGCTCCGCGATCGGTTCTCGACCGTGGCCTTCGTGCTGGCCAACGCGGTCATCGACATCCAGCCCGTGCTGGCGCTCGGCTTCGGAGTCCCCGTCGACGTGCACGGATGGACGCACTCGCTGCCCGGCGCGTCGCTCATCGCGCTCGCGCTGACGCTGCTCGCATGGCGCCTCCCCCGGCGCGCCCCCTACGCCGCGGGCTTCTTCGCCGGGGCGCTGTCCCACGTCGCGCTCGACAGCCTGATGCACCACGACCTCTCTCCGCTGTGGCCGTGGCGCGAGGGCAATCCGGTGATCGCGCGCCTCGACGTCGACATCAGCCTCGTGATGCTCGCGCCGACCGCGCTCTGGTGCGTCGTGACGCTGTGGCGCATCCACCGCCAGCAGGTGATGCACCCCGAGCGGGGGTGGCGCGCGCAGCTCCTGGCGATGTGAAGGCGCGGAGTTCGCCGGTCCTCGCGGTCGGCGGTATCGTGCTCCTCCCATGAAGAACCACTCCCTCCGCCGGGCCGCCATCGCGCTCGCCGCCTGCGCCGCTGTCGCGGGTTCGGTCAACGTATGGGTGGAGGCCCGCGGTGCGGCGCGCATCCGCTCGCTGGATGGCGTCTCCGACGCCGACGCGGTGATCGTGCTCGGGGCGCGGGTCTACGCAGACGGGAGCGTCTCGCCCATGCTCGCCGATCGCCTCGACACCGCCCTCGCGCTGTACCGCGCGAGGAAGGCGCCGCGCATCCTGGTCTCCGGGGACCACGGCACCGAGTCCTACGACGAGGTCAACGCGATGCGACGCTACCTCGAGAGCCACGGCGTGCCCGCCGAGCACATCTTCATGGACCACGCGGGCTTCACCACCTACGACACCCTCTACCGCGCCCGTGACGTCTTCGGCGTGAGGCGCGCGGTGGTGGTCACCCAGCGGTTTCATCTCTCGCGCTCGCTCTTCGTGGCCAACGCGCTGGGTCTCGACGCAGACGGGGTCGTGGCCGATCGACGCCCCTACACCTTCGGGAGCCTCGTGCGCTCCAACGTGCGCGAGGTCGGCGCCAGGGTGAAGGCTGCCGTCCAGACGCTCGCGACGCCGCGCCCGCGCTACCTGGGCCCGCGCATCCCCATCGGAGGCGACGGCCGCGTCACCCGCGGGTGAGCCGCGGCTCACGGCGACCTCGTGCGATCCTCCCTCGGGTGATGAAGAAGCCCGCCCCCACCTCGTCCCCGCGTGCGGGCTCGCGCGCCGCTCTCGCCCTGGCCGAGACCACCGAGGACCAGCGCCTCACAACGCTCCCGACCGACGCCCGCGCCCGCGCCCTGGTGGCGAGGTTCGGCGTCTTCGAGGGACCGATCACCAGCGAGGCCGCCGTAAAGCGTCTGGTGGCGATGGGTGCCGCGGCGGTGCCTGCGCTGCTCGCTCACCTCGACGATCCGAGCACCGGCTGGCAGGCCGCGTTCACCCTCGCGCACATCGGCGCGCCTGGAGCCGCGGAGGCCACGCCCGCCCTGCGATTCCACGCATCACACCAGCCCGACACGCCCGCGTCGATGTGGTCGACGCAGGGGCTCGCGCGGCTCGGCCTGCTCGACGAGGTGGCCGCGCTGCTCGACGCCCCGTCGAAGGCCCACCACGTCGCGATCGCCCTCGCCGCGGTGACGCCGGTGAGCTTCCCTTGGATCGAGCGCGCCCTCGACCGTGGCGACCCGGAGATCGATGCGCCCATGGCCAGCGCGCTGGTTCCCGGCCGGGGGCGGTTCTTCGATCCCGCTCCAGACGGCTTCGCGGCGGCGGTCGGAGGCTGCCGCAGCCCTCACGCGATCGTGCGCATGGCCGCCGTACTCCTCCTGATGAGCCCGGCGTATCCGAAGGCCACGCGGCCGCTCGCGCTGGCCGAGCTGCAGCGACTCGCGACCGACGCCAGCAGCGAGGTGCGTCGGCTCACCGCGCTGTCGCTGGGTCGCGTCGGCAAGGCCGCCGTCCCCGCCGCCCTCGCCGCCCTCGCTCCGATGCGCGACGACCCGGTGGAGAACGTTCGCTCCTCCGCGCGGTCGAGCTACGCGAAGCTCAGCGGGGCCAGCTAGCACCCACGCAATGTGTCTCTGCGCGTGAGTCGGGGAAGATGAACCGCCAGGGCACAAGGGTCGCAAGGTGTCGAACTCTGCCGCGTTGGCGCCTCGGGTTCGCGAGCTGGTGGGAGCGATGCCGCACTCCAACACGAGGCGAAGATCTGGCGCGCAGGCCCGCCCGTCGCTCCCTTGCGACCCTGGCGGTTCATCTCCCCCGACACACTCGCTTCAGGGAGCCCCGACGAGCGCAGAGGCACATCGCGTGTGCGGGCGCTGCGCCTCAACCCGTCAGAACTACCACGGCGAGTTCCCTGTGCGCGCCGGGAGGGCGCAGGCCGCATCGGGTGACGCGATCGGTCGCCCCTTCGTTGCGAGAGCCCACGAAGAGGAGGCTCATCGTCGACCTCAACGGGTTCCCACCGCGTCCCCGTCCGTCTCAGTAGCGGACCGCCGCGTCGGCGATGCGCCCGCGATCGACGACCATGCTCTCGGTGGTGCTGAAGCCTCCGCTGGCATCGCGCGGTCACCGGGTTCCCGCGGCGACGCGGAGAGGCGCGAGTTCAGGGCAGTCGCAGTCGTCTCCGAGGCAGCCGCCCAGGGTCGTGAGCGCGGCGACGGCGAGCACCGCGTGTTGATCCGACGGAGGCGACGCCCGACGGACCGTAGCGTCGGCGCTCAGCGCGCGGGCGCGAGCTGCCGCTTCGCGCGGTCGACCAGGAACATGTACGTCAGCCAGAGCACCGGCCCGACGAGCCAGTTGACGAAGGGGATCAGCTGCACGACGCCGCAGACGACCGCGAGGTTGCGCGGGGCCGCCGGGGCCCTGCCGCTCTGCACCAGCGCGGCGTCGATGGCGTCGCAGAGCCCGAGGCTCTGCGCGAAGATCCAGTACAGGCCGTAGATCGGGATGAAGTGCCCGAGCACAGCCGCCCCTGGCTCGAAGTTTCGACCGCTCGCGTTTCGCCGCATCTCGGGAGGAAGGAACTCCCAGGACTTGTAGATCCACGAGAGGATGGCGCCGAAGTACACCAGGACGAAGGGGCCGACGACGGGGGCGATCAACCCGTCGAGCTCGCGCTCGGACCAGCCGTTGGCCGCGGCGAAGACGCCGAGCGCGACGACGGCTGCGAAGACCGCCGGGATCATCGCGAGCGCGACGTACTTCGCCATGAAGCCGCCGGAGCCTGCCGGGGTGAAGTCAGGTGCGCGGTAGTCGAATGCCCGAAAGGGCCCCGCGCCGTTGTTGTCGAATGGAGTCACCGGTGACTGCTGAGGATTCATGCGTCGCGCCCTCCCCTGAAGCGAACCAACGGTCGACGCTATCGACCGCGCGCTCCACGCGTCAAGCGACGACCTTGACCGCCCGGGGGAGCGTGCGATCCAATGCGCGCCCAATCGAAGGGGGGACTCGGACGACATGGAGAACGCTTCTCGGCAGTGGTACTACGAGGTCGGCGCGCAGCGTGTGGGGCCAATTCCGTGGGACGAGCTGGTGCGTCTCGTGGGGCAGGGCGTGCTCGGTCCGCAGGTGAAGGTGTTCACCGACGGGTGGGGCGGATGGCTGCCCGCCGCGCAGGTCCCGGGGATGCCCGTGATGCCGACGCAGTTCGGCACCAACGCGGGTGAGCGCATGCTGCTCCCGGTGGGGCGGGCGCCGATGGCCATCGTCGCGGGCTACCTCGGGCTCTTCAGCATGCTCGGCATCTTCGCGCCCTTCGCGGTCGTCACGGGCGTGCTCGCGCTGCGCACGCTCAAGCAGCGCCCCGACCTGCACGGCGCCGGACGAGCGTGGTTCGGCATCGTGATGGGGGTGTTGTTCAGCGCGGGGTACGCCTGGGCCCTCACGCGCTGAAGTCGGTTCACCGTCGCACGACGGTCGTCCTCCCTGATCGCGCCCGCCGGGTGCGGGCCGACGCCCCACGAGCCCGACTCCAGTCGCACATTGGCGTCTTCAGCGGAGCGTGAGGCGCATGTGCACCCGGCTCGACCAGTCGAGGCCGTGCTCTACCTGGTCTCGCTCGATGGCGCGCAGCGCCTCCGAGCACGCCGACGGCGGAACCACGACGAAGCCGTGGCGCTCGTACCAGGGACGGTTCCAGGGGACGTCGGACTGCGTGTTGAGCACCATCGAATCCTCGCCTCGACGGCGGGCCTCGTCGATCACGTGGCGGAGGAGCGCGGTGCCCACGCCGCGGCGGCCGTGCGAGGGCTCGACGCTGATCTGACCAAGACAGAGCTCAGCCTCGACGCGTCCCATGTAGACCCAGCCGACGACCGCGCCGTCGACCTCGGCGACGGTGATCCTGCCCTGGGCGATGGCGGCGCGGGCGACGTCGTCGGGGATGCCCGACCCGTCGGCGAGCTCGGGGTGACCCGCCGCGGCGAAGCGGGCGTCTGCGTCTCGCTCGATGCGCGTGAGATGCACGGCGTCGGCCTCGCGCGCGGGTCGCAGCATCATCGATGGAAGGGACGCTACGCGGTCGACGGATCGGTCCATGGCGCGGGAGACTCGCACCCGGCGCGGGGAACGGGGTAGGTCGCTCCCGCGCGGCCGGTCGCGCTTGTGTACCCTGCGCGCGCAACACCCACCGACGGAGCCCCTTCGCCATGCCACTCCCCACCAGCTACCCCCCTGGACCGCGCGGCCCCGTCGAGGTGGCCACCACCTTCCGGCGCTTCATGCGCGACCCCGAGACCCAGCTCCGCACCGCGCATGAGCGCTGGGGCGACGTGCTTGGGTTCCGCCTCGGCAACGACCGCATCGTGCTGCTCGGCGATCCGGCCCTCGTCGGCGAGGTGCTCGTCGACAAGGAGGGCGTCTGGATCAAGGACAAGGTCACCCGCGACCTCTCGTCCTTCCTGGGGCAGGGGCTGCTCACCAACGAGGGCGCCTCGTGGCGGCGGCAGCGCAAGCTCATCGCGCCTCCGCTCACCCGCAAGCACATCGCCAGCTACGCCGACACGATGGTGCGCCGCACGGCGGACTACGCGGCGGGGCTGCGCGAGGGCGAGGCCCGCGACGTGCACTCGGACATGTCCGCGCTGACGCTGGAGATCGTGACCGAGACCCTGTTCGGCGCGTCGCTGGGGAGCGACCCCTCCCGCGTGGGACACGCCATCGACGGGGTGATGGGCGACTTCCAGGAGCTGGTGCAGACCTGGCGGCGCTTCTTCCCGTCGAGCGTCCCCTTCGCCGCGCGGCGGCGCACCGTGGCCTCCGGGCGGGAGATCGACGCCGTGGTGTTCGAGGTGATCCACAAGCGACGGAGCTCGGGCGAGCGCGGCGACGACCTGCTCTCGCGTCTGCTCGAGGCGCGCGACGACGAGGGCTCCGGCATGACCGACGCGCAGCTCCGCGACGAGGCCGTCACGCTCTTCGTCGCGGGCCACGAGACCACCGCCAACGCGCTCACCTTCGCGCTGATGCTGCTCGGCGACCACCCCGAGGTCGACGCCCGCCTCCGCGACGAGCTCGACCGGGTGCTCGGCGAGCGCGACGCCACCGCCGACGACGTCGCCGCGCTGAAGGTCACCGACGCGGTCGCCCGGGAGACGATGCGGCTCTACCCCCCGGCGCACCTCATCGGGCGAGAGGCCACCCGCGACCTCACGCTCGGCCCCTACGCCATCCCCAAGGGGACCGCCGTGCTCATGTCGCCGTGGGCCCTCCACCGCGACCGCCGCTTCTGGCCCGACGCGCTGGCGTTTCGCCCGGAGCGCTGGCTCGACGGCTCGGCCGAGCGCGCCCCGAAGAACGCCTACCTCCCCTTCGGCGGCGGACCGCGCGTCTGCATCGGCAACCACTTCGCCCAGATGGAGCTGGTGCTGGTGCTGGCGACGATCCTGCGGCGAGTGCGCTACGAGCGCACCAGCGCGGCGCCGGTGCGACTGCAGGCCGCGATCACGCTGCGCCCCGCGGAGAGCTTGCGCATGAGGGTGACGCAGCGACCGCACGGCTCGGCAGGATGAGGCCCAGGGCCGCAGCGCCGCCGCTGGTTCAGTCCGACGAGACCTTCGCGCTGGTCGATGGAGCGCTGCGCATCGCGGTCGTCGCCGACACGCACTCCAGGCCCCACCCCGAGCTCGCTCGTCGGCTCGTCGAGCTGGCGCCGGCCCGCATCCTTCACGCAGGCGACATCGGCGACCTCGCGGTGCTGGCGTCGCTCTCGGAGGTCGCCCCGGTGACGGCGGTGCGCGGCAACATCGACGCCCGCGCCTCGGACCTCCCCGACGTGGTGAACATCGCGCTGCGAGGCGAGGCGGGCGTCCTGCTACGGCTGCTGCTGACGCACATCGCGGTCGACCGCACCCGGATACGCGCCGACGTGGGCCGCCTCGCCCGGGCGAGCGGAGCGGGGCTGGTGGTGTGCGGTCACTCGCACGTCCCCTTCGCGGCGCACGACCGGGGGCTGACGGTGTTCAACCCGGGCTCGGTAGGCCCTCGGCGGTTTCACCTGCCGATCGTGTTCGGGGTGATCGAGGTGGGCGCCGCTGGGGTGTCGCTGCGCCACGTCGACTGCGAGACGGGCGCGGCGTGGTCGCCGTCGTCCGCCAATCGGGTCTAAGGCCCCTTATGTAGCCGCCACGAGCGGGCGAGGGCGTCCGCGGCGAGCACGACGTCGCGGTGGTCCCGCCGCCAGCATCGAAGGTGCTGCGCGTCGCGTGCATCGGGTCGACCGCGCCCGTAGGGGTCGGCAGTGTGCCGCTGAAGGGAGCGCCCGCGGCGGCGGATGCGGAGCGGACGACCGATGACCGGTGGATGTGGATGCCGCCGAGTGCCGGAGCAGCGTCGGGAGAGAAGCGCGCGGGGCGGATCGACTGGGCCACGCTACTGCACCGCGTGTGGGGCTGGGACGTGCTCGGCTGCCCACGGTGCAACGGGCGCATGAGGTTCATCGCCGTCATCACGGAGCGCGCCGTGATCGAGCGAATCCTGACGAACGTCGGGCTCTCCGCCGCGCGGATCGTTGCGGCGCCAGCACGGCGCTTCGACGACACGAGCTGAGGCGAGGGACGACAGACGGGGGAGAACGGCGACCGCATCGCAGACGGCTGGCGACGGGAGGCCGGGGCTTGTCTCGAGGGGGCGGAACAAGGGCCGTTGGATTCGCTCATCCAGCGTCCGACCCTTCGCATAGGCGGCCATAATCTATCGCAAGTACGATGTGTTACATAATCAAACTTACGCGATGCCGTAAAATCGCCTTCGGGCTCCATGGCGTTCGCGGTAGCGGGGAAGGGGTTCTCCTGGGCCGCCCCTCGGAGAGCGCCTCGGCGGTGGGGTCATTGGATGCCCTATCCGCTGCAGAACCAGCGGGTCGACCTGCTGCGCGACGGCGTCGACGTGGCCATCCGCGGCGGCGAGCTACCCGACTCCGACCTGCTCGCGCGGCGGCTCGCCACGACGTCGATGTGGCTCTACGGCAGCGCGGCGTTTCGGGGCGTGGCGCTCGCGGACATCCCGCTGATCGTGGCGCCCGGCGACGAGGCGATGCTGCGCCGCGCGGGGCTCGCGGTGGCCGACGCGTCCGCGGTGATCGACGACCGCAGCGCCGTGGCCGACGCCATCACCTGGGGCGCCGGCATGGGGCTGCTGCCGTCGTTTCTGGGCGAGCCGGCGTGCGCGCAGGAGACGATGGTGCGGCTGCACGACGCGCCGGTCGCGACGCTCCCCCTGCACGCGGTGTATCACGCGTCGCAGCTCGAAGACGTGCGCGTGCGGGTGCTGGTCGACGAGATCGCGGTGCAGCTGCAGGCGACGCTGTGAGGGGGCTGATGGTTGACGGAGGGCAGCGCCGCGGGGCCGGTCAGCGCCCCCAGCGGCCCATCGCGCCGAGGTCGAACACCTGCGTGAACCCCGCGCCCTTGAGCGTTCGCGCCGCGCTCGCGCTGCGCCGCCGCTCGCGCAGTAGAGCACCACCGGGCGCGTGCGCTCGCCGAGCTCTTCGAGGCGGCCGCTGAGCACCTGCACGGGGATGTTCGTCGCGCCGTCGACGTGGCCGCCGGCGAACTCACCGGGGGAGCGTACGTCGACGAGCTTCGCCCCGTCGCGCACGAGCTCGCGCGCGCGCGGCGAGGTCTTGCCGATCACCATCTGCGAGAGGCGCCACGCCACGAAGGCGAGCGCGGCGTACGAAACGATCTGGTTGACGTCCATGCTTCACGCTGAGAGCCAGCGCGCGTCGGAAGGGTTCACGACGCGCGACGTGCGGTGGTGGGCGTCGGCCGTGGGAGCGTCGGGGCCCACTCGTCACGCGGGCCTCGACCATGTGATTCCTCGGCCGCCGCGCTGCGATGTAGCGTCACCGCAGTTCGTCCGCATCTCGCGAACGGCAGTGACGAGTCGCAGTTCGCAGGGAGGCTCCTCGATGGCGTACCAGAAGAAGTTCCGGCGCACGGCAGACGGCAAGATCGAAGAAGCCCATCTCATGATCTGGAACGGCGTGCGCATCATGCGCGGCGCACCCCATCGCGATGGACCTCAGGGGTCCTTCGAGAAGATCGACGTGGAGGGCGCAGAGGCCGAGAGAGTGGCGGCTGAGCGCATCGCCGCGCTGCTCGCGGAGGGCTTCGACGAGATCTCCGAGGAGGTACCCAGCGCCGTCCAGGTGACGGCGAAGGCACCGCCCCGCAAGCCCGAGCCGCCGTCCAGGGCGAGGCCCGTCGCCCTGCAACCCGCATGGATGAACGAGCTCGTGCCGCCGCTCGACAAGCAACTCGCCACGTTGAAGAAGAAGCTCGCCAGGGCAGGGCTCGGGCATCGCTCCGCCGAGATCGAAGCGCTCGCGAGGCCAGGCATCGCGCTCTCCGTGAAGAAGGCGAAGCTCGCCGACCTGAAGGCCGTGGTCTCGCGCATCGGCGGCGATCCCGATCTGCTTAGCGACCATGAAGTGGCCCTCGGTGAAGGGCCAGCCGCTCGCGTTCGTCGCCCAGATCGTGCTCGCTGACATGAAGGCGCACGATCTGGAGCGGAGTCCTTCCCGCGAGCGGCGTGCTCTCGTTCTTCGCGCAGCTCGACTCCGCCAGGGATGACTACGGCGAGCTCGCGTTCGTTGCCCATCTGCCGTCCGAGTCGCAGCTCGGGCGAACACCTGCCCCCGAGGGAGTGGCGCGAATCGCCACGGCGGGCCTCCTCACCCCCAGGGTGCGCCTCACGCTTCCACAGCACGAAGAGCCTGCGATGGCCGGTCTTCGCCTGTCCAGCGACGAGGCGAGCGCCTACCACGATCAGGTGTTTCTCGGGTCGATCCCCGAGGGCCGCGTTCACGTGTTCGGCGGATGGGCATCGGCGGCCACGCAGCACGGCATCAAGGGACGGCGCTTCTGCGCGCAGTTCGACTCCGACCACCACATCGCCCTCGAGATGGGCGACTGCGAGACCCTGCGCTTCTACCTCAAGGGCGACGCCTTCGTGGAAGCGGCCCTGAACGGCGCGGTCTGCACGCTGTCGGAGTCGTAGGCGCGCCGGAAGGGTTCACCACACGCATCGGCGGTGGCGGGCGTCCGCCGTGGTGGCGTCGCCGCCCACTCGTTACGCGGGCTTCGACCATGCGATTCCCCGGCCGCCGCAAGCACAAGCACTACTTCCCGGTTCAGGCGCGCGATCCGCTCTTCCTGCACGCGGGGCTCTCCGCGAAGGTCGCGAAGACGCACGTCGTCGGCGTCGACCAGACGCTCGTCGACATCGACGCGCGGGTGCCCGACGAGCTGCTGGCGCGCTACGAGCTCGCGAAGGGCGCCTCCATCGTGATCCCCAACGAGAAGGCCGCCGCGCTCTACGACGAGCTCCTCCGCGACAAGCGCATACTCTACGAGTTCGTCGGCGGAACGGTCGGCAACACCCTCCACAACTACTCCCTCCTGGCGGACGACGTGTCGATCCTGCTCGGGGTGATGAGCGAGGAGATTCGCCTCGGCACGTCAGGCTACCGCTACCTGTCGAACACCTCGAGCCGCGTGAACCTCGACCACCTGCAGCCGGTCGCGGGGCCCATCGGCCGCTGCTTCGCGCTGGTGACGCCCGACGGAGAGCGCACCTTCGCCATCAGCGCGGGTGAGATGAACGGGCTGCGCCCGGAGAGCGTCCCGCCCGCGATCTTCGACGGCGCGTCGAGCCTGGTGATCTCCGCGTACCTGATGCGCTGCAAGCACTCCGACCCGATGCCCGACGCCACCCGCTGCGCGGTCGCCCTCGCGAAGGAGCGCGGCGTCCCGGTGGTGCTCACCCTCGGCACCCGCTTCGTCATCGCCGAGCGCCCGGAGTTCTGGCGCGCGTTCATCAAGGAGAACGTCAACGTCGTCGCGATGAACGAAGAAGAAGCCGAGGCGCTCACCGGCGAGTCCGACCCGCTGCGCGCCTGCGACCGCGCGCTCGACCATCCAGCGTCTGATCCCTCATCTCATCGAGCATAATGCTGTGTAAGTACGATATATTACAGAATCAATCTTACGCGACGCAGTAAGATTGCGCTCGGGCTCCATGGCGTTCGCGGTGGCGGGGAAGACGTTCTCTTGGGCCGACCTCGGACAGCGCCTCGGCGGTGGGGTCATTGGACGCCCTATCCGCCGACCACCCACAGGATCTCCGCGAGGAAGGGCGTCACGATCATCAGCAGCAGCGGCCCCAACGTCAGCCGGAAGAAGCCCCCGTCAACGGGCTCGACCCGCGGCGGCGGCGGACGATCGGCGGGGTCCCATCGGCCGGTGAGGATCCAGGAGAGGAGCGAGGGCGTGGGCGTGGTCACGGCCGAGGGTTGTCACGCGCCCCCGAGACGTGAGTCAACGTCGCCGCGAAACAGCGCCTCCCACGTGCGCGCCTCGTAGGTGGTCTTGATCCGCGCGGCGAACGCGCCCCCGCCGACGGCGCCGAGCCCGTACATGAGCACGTGGGGCGGATTGGCCGCCAGCGCCCACGAGACGGTCATGTAGCGGTTGAAGGCCGCGCGGCGAATGCGCCTCCCGACCGGGTCGTTCTCGATCTCCTCCTCCCAATCGGCGAGCCCCTTCGGGAAGGTCGGGCGCAGCACGCGCGCCTCGACCTCGCGGAGGGCCTCGGGGGTCGGCGCCGCGAGCCGCTCCGCCTCCGCCAGCGTCTCTGGGAGGCAGGCCTCGACGGCGCCGGCGTAGGTGAGCACCTCCCGGGCCGTGGCGAGCGCGACCTTGAGCCGCGTCCGAAACGACCAGTCGAGCTCGCGGACGAGCCGCGCGGATTCGCGGACGACGAACGTCCGACCGGGCCCACGATCGAGCGAGGCGCCGATGCCCTCGGCGAGCCACACGCGGACCCCGCCGCCGAGGTGGTGGTCGATCAGGTCGCGCGGGGAGTGCAGGTGATAGCCCGCCTTGAAGGGCACCAGCGGGGACACCTCCGGCATCCACGGGCCGGGGCCGTCCTTCGTCGGCAGGATCCAGGTCACCCCCGCGAAGCCGTCCAGGGGCGCCTGACCGCGGAACATCGACTTGAAGAGCAGCGCGCCGTCCATGCCTGGAAGGATACGCGCCCGCTCACCGCCTTACGCGCGATACGCGTTCAGCTCCGCGGCGGTGTCGTTGAAGTGGCGGTAGCGGGTGATGAGGCCCCTGGCGTCGAAGGTCCAGAGGTGGATGGCGTCGGCCTTGATCCCCTTGCCGGTCCTCCGGGCGGTGCTCTCGATGCGGAGCTGAACGCAGAGGTGGTTCCCCTGCTCGACGAAGGTGCGCGGCTCGAACAGGGAGAATTCGAGCGAGTCGCCGACGGCCTTGAAGAAGGCCGGGAGGTTCTTGCGCCCGCTGAAGTTGCCATTCCAGGGGCACTCCCTGGAGGCGACCTCGTCGTTGCGCCAATCGACGTTCTCCGCGCACAGCGCGACGATGGCGGCGACGTCGCCGCGCTGGAAGGAGTCATAGACCTTCTGGATGGTCCGCGTGTGGTTGACCCCGGGCGCCGGCGCCACGCCGAGCTGCTGTTGGATCGCCGCCATTCAGCGTCCGATTCGCCATCTCCGTCCCATTCATCCTTCGTAAGTACGCGAGTTTACCTAATTAATATTACACGACGCAGTAAAAATACGCTCGGGCTCCATGGCGTTCGCGGTAGCGGGGAAGGCGTTCTCTTGGGCCGCCCCTCGGAGAGCGCCTCGGCGGTGGGGTCATTGGATGCCCTATCCGCTACGTCACCGCGTAAACCACCGCGACGTCACGGCAGCCCGAGCCGCGAGGCCCGCACCGCGCCGCCGCCCTGCTCGCGGCTGCGGCCGACGGGGTATTCGCTCCAGGCGATCCAGGCGTGCGCGGCCGAGCCCGCGAGCTCGGGGTCCCGCGCGTTGCCTCCCGTCGACACCGTCACCGCGTGGTCGACCGCGTGCTCGATCGACCGCCGCGTCGCGCCGACCCGCACGCTCGCGGCGCGGTCGTCGCCCTCCATCCACGCCAGCACGACCTGCGACCCGCGCACCACCAGCGCCGGGGCGAAGGCCGACGCCGCACCCGTCGCGATCACGGTGGGGGCGGGCGGGCGCGCGGTGGCGTAGGGGTTCCACTCGACGGCGTGCAGCGCGTAGGGGGCGCCGTCGGACGCGCGCTGCGCCCAGACGAGCACGACCGCCTCGCCGCGCCACGCCACCGCGGGCGCGCCCACCTGCCCCTCGCTGACCACCACGGGCGAGGCGTCTATCGGGTCGGCGCCGAGGTTGAGGGCGGCGATCGATCCGTCGGTGCGGTACGCCACCAGGGTGCGCCCCCCGCTCACCGCCAGCGCGACGTCATAGGGTCGCGCGCGACGCTGCGCGCGGCAGCGATCGGGGGCGACCTGGCCTTCGGACACCAGCGTCGCCGGGCGGTCGGGTTCGGCCACGGCCGGCGTCGGGCAGCGCACGATCAGCGGGATGTTCTCGATCGGCGTGCCGCTCGCGAGGCCCACCACCTGCACCTCGAAGGCGCTGCGCGGGTGGAAAAAGAGACCGGAGTTCTCGCGGTAGTCGTCCGCGCAGCGCGCCTCGAAGCACAAGATCCGCGCGCCCACCGCCGCCGCCACGAAGCGCTCGCCGTCGGCCGCCGCCACGCTCCTCGGCCTCGAACAGCATCGGCTCGGTGCGTCGCGCCGCGCCCGCTTCTCCGATGAGCGCGTAGCGATGCGTGCTGCCGAAGTCTGGAGCCGCGGTCTCGGTGCGGCGCAGCCCGAAGGTCATCGTGCGAAACCCGTCCGGCGCCGCGGCGACCGAGGTGACCACCCGCGTGTTGCGGGCGCCCACCGTCAACGTCCGCGGCGGCGACAGCGCCCCATCGACGCCGAGCTCGACGGCCACGGTCGCGCGGGCGGGCGCCCCGACGCCGCTCACCTCCGCCACGAGCCGGGCCCGCTCACCCGACGCGGCGATTTGCAGCCGGTCGATGCGCCCGTGCAATCCGACCACGTCGACGCCCCCCGCCGTGACGAGGGTGACGGCGCCCTCGGGCGGCGGGGGTTGCGCTGGGACCGCGGCGGGCACAGGGGGCGCCGCCGGCGGCTCGGGGTTGACCTGCAGCGTGGTCGCGCGGTGCGAGCACGCGACGGCGGCCAGCGTGAGCACATAGGACAGTTGTCGATCGCGCATCGGCGAAGCACGCTACTCCCCATCGGGGCGACGCGGCCAGACGGCGGCCCGATGGGACGCACGAGGCCCAACGCGTGGACCCCGACCGGCAGCCAGTGGGTGCCGCTGGAGACACAGACGTCCGGAGGTGGGAGCGGCCTTCGGTGCCCCGTTGGACACCCTAACCCACGTATCTTCGGTGCGTCCTAAGCGCCCGCAGAAGGGGAGCGCTCGCCCCTCTGCTGTGCCGACGCAGTTCCTGCGTCGACCTCGCAGGCTCGGCCGTGCAGAGTCTCGGCGTCATGCATCCCCCGCGAGAGCCGGAGAATGAGGCAGGACGCCTGGAGGCGCTGCGTTCCTATGCTGTCCTCGCTGCCACGCGCGATGAGGCCTTCGACGCCCTCGTCCGCGTCGCGTTGACCGTCTGCGAGGCGCCGATCGCCTTCGTCGCCCTCGTCGACGCGCGTCGGCTGTGGTTCCTCTCTGCCGTCGGCCTGGACGGCGAGACCGAGGCGACCCGCGAGGCGTCGTTCTGCGGGCACGCCATCCTCGGTACGGAGATCATGGTGGTGGAGGACGCCACGCGCGACGAGCGCTTCGTCGACAACCCGCTCGTGGTCGGTGCGCCCAACATCCGCTTCTATGCCGGGTGCCCGTTGGTCGACCGGGCGGGCTTCGCCCTCGGAACGCTCTGCGTGTTCGACCGCGTCCCGAAGACGCTCGCGCCCCACCAGGCAAACGTGCTGCGCGAGCTGTCGACGGTCGTCGTCCGCATGCTCGAGGCGCGGAGGGCCGACGAGCGATCCGCCAGGAGCGCCAGGACCGATCTCTCCGTCGTCCTCGACGCAGTCGCCGGAATGGTCGGGTACTGGGACAAGCACCAGATCAATCGCTTCGCGAACCGGGGCTACTCCGCGATGTTCGGTTGGACTGGCGCCAAGGTGGTCGGCCTGCACCTGCGGGAGCTGCTCGGAGAGAGCCTGTACGCGCTCAACCTCCCATACGTCGAGGCGGCGCTCCGCGGGGAGCGGGTTCGCTTCGAACGCTCGGGCGTCAGCCCCGCCGGGCGGAGGCTCCACTGGGTCACGATCTACACCCCCGACGTGCGTGACGGTCGGGTGGACGGCTTCATCGCGACCACGACGGACGAGACCGAGCTCCGCGACGCGCTGCTCATGAGCCAGCGGCGCACGGAGCTGCTCCAACTCGCGGAGGAGCACGCCCTGGTGGGTCACTGGCGCGTCGAGGTCGCCATCCAGCGTCTGATCCCCCATCTCATCGAGCATAATGCTGTGTAAGTACGATAGATTACAGAATCAATCTTACGCTACGCAGTAAAATACGTTCGGGCTCCATGGCGTTCGCGGTAGCGGGGAAGGGGGTCTCCTGGGCCGCCACTCGGAGAGCGCCTCGGCGGTGGGGTCATCGGATGCCCTATCCGCCGGAGCGCGAAGACCGCGTGCGTCGCATGGTGCTCCAGCACGACCAGGAGCTGTTCGGGTCATGCACCCAGCACGGCGAGTGCGAGGCCTCCTGCCCGAAGCAGATCAGCATCAACTTCATCGCTCGCATGAACGCGGACTTCGTGAAGACCGCGCTCATCGCCGACGCCGACCTCAAGCAGCGCGAAGGCCAGTAGGCATTGATCGATCCGGGCGGAAGGGGAGACTGTTCCCCTTCGCCCGGATCGTGCGTCGCGCCCATCGGGCGCGCGCGGTGGCGTTCAGCCCGTGAGCACGGCGTCGACGTAGCTGTGGGTGTGCGTCGCCCGCTGCCTGGCGACCGCCGCGGGATCGACCGCCGCGCGCTGCTCGTCGGCGCGCACGCGGAAGAGGGGCTCTCCGCGGCGCACCACGGTGCCCTCGGCGCCGGACATCAACACCTCTTCCACGGTGCCCGAGAAGGCCGCGTAGACGGTGTTGAACATCTTCATCACCTCGATCATGTAGAGCGGATCGCCTGCCTTGAAGCGCGATCCCTTGCGCACGAACGGAGGCTTGTCGGGCGACTCCTGCGCGTAGAACATGCCGCCGCTGACGGCGACGAGCGTGTCCGGGCTCTCCTCCGGCGGCGGCGAGAGCACCTGCTTCGCGCGCGCCTGCGCCGCCGGGTCGAGCAGCGCCGGGGGGATGGTCACCGTGAGGTCGTCTTCGAGCCACAGCGCCTCGAAGTCCACGCGGTCGCCCGCGAGCGCCGCGAAGCCCAGCAGCGTCACCGCGCTCTGGAAGCCCATGCGACGAGCGCGTGCGGGCCCAGAGGGCGTCGTCGAAGCCCGCCGGGGCGGTCAGGTCGTCGAGCCGCGCCGCGATGGCCGCCCAGCCGCGCACGCCGAGCCGCGCCGCGAGGCGCTCGTAGAACCCGAGGGCGACCCCGAGCAGCGCGTGGTCGTGGTCCCAGATGACGAGGGCGGCGGGCTCGTCGGAGCGGTAGTCCATGTTGAGCAGCGCGTACGTGTCGCGCAGCACCTCGATGGGGTTGTCGACCCACCGGACACGGGCGCTGCCTTCGCGGTCGATGACGTAGCGCCCGCGGTGGGCGCTCAGCCACGCGGACAGCACGTGGGGGTTGCCGAAGAGCGCCGCGAGCGGTCGGAGCACGAGCGTCTCCTGGCGCGCGACGACGTGGCGCATGGCGTCCTTCGCCGCCGCATCGCCCGCGCCGGCCTCGCGCGCCGCGGCGACGAGCTTCCACGCCTGCTCGAGGTCGATGTGCTGCACCTCTTCGGCGAGCATCGACAGCAGCGTGAGGTACGGCACGACGAAGCGCGTGGTCGGCCGCGCGTACACGTCGCGCGCGCGAAACCACTCCAGCAGCCCGTACTGAAACTCGAGGTTGGTCTGCAGGTCGGCCCCGCGCAGCTTCGCGCGGCGCAGCACCTCGCTCAGCCGACCGAAGGCCTGCGCGCGGTCGTCACCCGCGGTGACCAGCAGCGCGATGTTGCTGTCGTACGCCCCGGCGAGTCGGTAGCGGACGAACACGCCCGTGTCGGGGTTCTTCACGCAGATGCCCTGGTCGTCGCGCACCTCGTGCTCGATGGGATCGCTCCAGGAGTGGATGACCCCGCCGGCGTGCGGGGAGAGCGAGCGGTTGGTCGCGTTGAGCCGCGCCTCGATGGCCGCGCCCTCGCGCCGCACCCGCGTCGGCCGCGGGAGGCGCGCATCGTGCCGCGCGATGATCGCCATCGCCTCGATGAGCGACCACACCTCGAAGAAGTCCGTGGGGTCGGCGGGGTTGGCGAACCGCAGCGCGTAGCACAGCTCCGTCACCCGGTGCTCCACCTGGATGCGCGTGTTGACCTCCATGAAGTAATGCCGCGCGCCCTCCACGATGCACTCGAAGGTCGACGCGCTGTTGAGCCCCACGGCGCGGCCGAAGCGCTCGGCCTCGGTCTCCATCTCGCGCAGCGTCGCGAGGTCGGTCTCGAGCGCCTGGGCCTTCGCCTCGCGCCCCGCCGCGCGCGCCTTCGCGACCTCTGCCTCGAGCGCCTCGGTGGTGATCGACACCTCCAGCAGCTTCTGCTCGTGCATCTGGAGCGAGCAGTCGCGGCCGCCGAGCGCCACGCACCACTCGCCGTTGCCCAGCAGCTGGATCTCGTTGTGCCGCGTCTGCTCGACGTTGAGCTCCAGGAGGATGTTCTTGTTGTCGCCGACGCCGCCCGCCTTCACCTCCGCGAGGATCTCGCGCACGGCCTTCGGGGCCCGCTCCGCCGCGCTCGCGGCCGCCACCGCGAGGTCGCCCGCGCCGACGGCGACGCCGTCGAGGATGCGCTGGCCCTTGCCGCCGCCGCCACCGATGGCCTTCAGGCGCACGCGGCTGCCCGGGTTGGCGACGAACAGCTCCGCGGCGCAACGCGCGATCTCCTCGCCGAGCTCATCGACAGTGAAGAGGTCGACCCGACTTGCGTACGAGGCCTCGAGCACAGCGTCCGCCGCCGCGGGGAGGTCGGCTCCTGGCGCGACCACCGCAGGGTCGATCGCGAGCGCGTGGGCGGCCGCGACGGCCCGGAGCGCGGCGACGTCCGGGTGCTTGCGCAGCAGGCAGCGCGCGGTGGCGTTCGAGATACCAGGGGTGACGCTCACCCGCTCGGCGAGGGCGGTGCGCTTCGCTTCGTCCTTGCGGCCCGCGGCCTGATGCACCGCGGCGCGCGGCCCGATGAACCCGACCCCGGCGTGCTCGAGGGCGCGCACGAATTCCTCGTCTTCGGCCATGAAGCCGTACCCTGCGAAGACGTGCGTGTACCCGTGCGCGCGGCAGAGCCCGATGATCTCCGCGACGCGCTCGACGCGCTCGGTCTTGGTCGACCCGGCGTAGTCCCGCACCTGGTGGACGTGCGCACCGTGGGTCGTACGAATCTCCGGCGCGAGCGCACGCGTGTAGACGATGGAGTCCTTGTCGGACACGAGGATGCCGCACGCGGTGATGCCCATCTCGCGGAAGACGTCCTGCGCCTCCTTGCGGACGGGGCCGCGGCAGACGATGAGCGGGCGGACGTCTCCGCAGGCGAAGCCGCGCGCCCACGCGGAGGGGTGCTGCGCCAGCCGACGCTCACGGTGGATGTACGGGTTCTGGGCGTACCAGTCCGCGGACTCGAGGTGCTCTCCGGACGACATCAGTGGGACTCCCGCTGCACGCCGCCCATGGGCGACGGGGTGTAGTGCCGCAGCAAGAACTCGACGCACCTACCAAGCTCGCGGCGCAGCTCGGACGGCATCACGAGGCGAGAGATGGATCCGAGCGAGAGGGCCTCGCGGGGGTTCATCAGCTCGCGCTCGTAGCGGGTGGAGAGCTCGGCCTCGCGGGCCTTCAGCCACGCGCCCCCGTCGGCCCCCATGGACTTCGCCTGCGCGCGCAGCTTGCGGAGCTCGTCCTTGTAGACGAACTCCTTGCCCGCGGGGCCCATCACCGCGAGGCGCGTCGTGGGGAGCGCGAGCACCATGTCGGCGCCGGTGGGGTAGTTGTTGAACGACGCGTACGCGCCGCCGAAGGCGTTGCGCAGAATGAGCAGGATGCGCGGCGTGCGCACGTCGACGATCGCGTCGAGCATCGACCGCCCCGCGTGCACGATGCCCATCATCTCCTGCTCGCGGCCGGGCAGGAAGCCGGTGGTGTCTTCCATGAAGATCACCGGGATGTTGTAGAGGTTACAGAAGCGCACGAAGCGGGCGATCTTGTAGGCCGCGGCGACGTCGATCTGGCCCGACGCGACCGCGGAGTTGTTCGCCACGAAGCCCACGACGTTGCCGCCGATGCGACCGAAGGCCGTGATGGCGTTGCGGGCGCGCCCCGGCTGCACCTCGAAGTAGTCTCCGTGGTCGCAGATCTGCTGGATGATGATGCCGACGTCGAACGGGGTGTTGAACCCGGTGGGCGACTCGAAGGCCTTGCGCAGCAGCGCGTCGATCTCCGTGGTCTCGCGCTCGACGGGATCGCTCGTCGGCTGAAACGGCGCGAGCTCGCGGTTGTTGCCGGGCAGGTACCGTAGGAGGCGCGCGGCCGTGCGCAGGGCCCCGCCCTCGTCGGGGACGGTGATGTCGACCACGCCGCTGGCGCCGTGCACCTTGGGTCCGCCCAGGTCGTCCGGCGTGACGTCTTCGCCGAGCACGGACTTGATCACCGCCGGGCCTGTCAGCCCGAAGAAGCTCCCCTCGGGCTGGATCATGAAGCTGCCCTGCCGAGGCAGGTACGAACCGCCGCCGGCGTTAAAGCCGAACATGCACATCACGCTCGGCACCACGCCGGAGATCTTGCGCAGTGCGGTGAAGGCCTCGGCGTACCCGTCGAGGCCGCCGACCCCAGCGGGGACGTACGCGCCCGCGGAGTCGTTCATGCCGACCACCGCGAGTCCCTTCTCGCCCGCGAGTTCGAAGAGCCGCGCGAGCTTGCGGCCGTTGGTGGCGTCCATGGAGCCCGCGCGCAGCGTGAAGTCGTGCCCGTATATGGCGACGTCGCGGCCGTTGATGCGCTGCACCGCGGTGACCAGCGAGGCGCCGTCGAGGTTGGGGCCCCAGTTCTCGAAGAGCACGTCGGGGCGCTCCGGTGTGAGCACGCGAATGCGCTCCCACACGGTCATGCGCCCCTTGGCGTGCTGCCGGGTGATGGCCTCGACGCCCGCGGACGTGTACGGGCGGTCGCGCAGCGCGAGGCCCTCCGCGAGCTTGATCTCGTAGGGGTGGGCGGTCGCGCGGCGGCGGCGGGGGCCTCGGCGAGCGGGTCATCGAGGCGCGGCGGGGGCGGGGGATGAGGTGCTTCAGGCACGGTCGGATCTCCTTCGGTGGGCGCGGACAGTGCCCCAATCAGGCTTGCGCGCACAGGGGCGAGTGACGCCCCGACCGGCACCCGCGCGATCGTCGAGCTGGCGCGCGCGAAGCTCGGCGGCGCGCGTCGGGTCTTCGTCGAACAGGTTGCGCTCCTCCCGAGGGTCGAGGGACAGGTTGTAGAGCTCCCAGCCGTTGCGGGCGGCGTCGAAGAGGATCTTCCACGGTGGCGCGATGAGGGTCATGGCGGAGGGCCTCGCGCCGCCGAACTCGGCGACGTCGGAGTAGACCTCGTCGCGCCAGTCGGCGGGGGTGCCGCCGTGGCGGCTGAAGAGCACGGGGACGAGCGAGCGCGCGGGCGACGGACCATCGATGGGCCGGCCGGCGAGGTCGAGCACCGTCGCGTGGAGGTCGAGCAGGGCGGTCAGCGCGTGCCGGGTGCCGGGCTCGACGGACGGCCCGCGCACGAGGAGCACCACGCGGATCGACTCCTCGTGGACGTCGTAATAGTGGTACCGCGCGCCGTGCTCGTTGAAGCCCTCGCCGTCGTAGCGGTCGCTCTCGGACGGGCCGAAGTCCTGCGGCCAACGGTGGTTGCCATACGGCGCGTGCGCGTCGATGAGGTGCACCCACGCGAAGAACGGCCGGTCGCGCGCTCGCTCGATCCACTCGACGGCGTGTCGGACCATGGGCGCGGCGTCGTCCTTGAAGGCGGGCTCGTCCTGCACGACGTCGAAGCCCTGAAAGAACCCGGGCGTACCCGAGAAGTAGGACGTGTTCGTGAAGGCCGCGGTGGCGTAGCCCGCCTCGCGCAATGATTCGGCGAGGGTGACGTTGGCGTCGGCCACCGACGGGAACCGCGGGTCGGAGCCGGCACCCCACGCGACGTCGCCCGGGTATTGCCCGGTGAAGGTCGACACGAACGATCGCAACGAGCCCGGCGCGACCGCGTAGGCGCTGGTGAAGCGCGCGGCGCCGCCGGCGAAGTGTTCGAGGTTGGGCGTGGTCGGGCGCGCGTAGCCGTACGCGCTCGTCCGGTCGGGGCGCACGGCGTCGAGGGAGACGAACAGCACGCTCGGGCTGCGCTCGAACCGCGGCGCGAGGGCGCCTCCGCGCGGTCGGCGGCGAAGCGTTCGGGCCGACGGGCCGTCGCGGCCCGAGCAGCTCTCATCGACGCCGTTGCCCGGGGTCTCCGGCGCGCCCGGGTACGCGCGCGGGTCGCGGTCGTCGCAGTCGCCGCCGCCGAACAGCACGCCGTACCCGTCGCGGTCGCGGTCGAGCACGCGCTGCAGCGGGCCGATCGCGTAGCGGGTCACCAGCGTGCGGTTCGCCAACACGAACAGGACCGACTGACGCCGACCGAGGCCGAGCGCCGGGACGGCCGCGAGCGCCGCGCATGCGGCGGTGACGGCGACGGCGACCGCGGAGACCCGGCGGCGCGCGCGGGCGGTGCCGACGCGACGAAGCAGCGCGACGACGAGGGCCGCGTCGAGCGCGAACACGCCGAGAGCGAGGACGAGCCCGCGCAGGTCGAGGGCGCCGAGGGCGTCGCGGTGGTGGGCGACCGCGCGGGCGAGGGGGATCAGCGCGGCGGTCGCGGTCGCGATCACGACGGCGCCGACGCTGGCGAAGCGACCCGCGCGGCGCACGAGCGGGGCGAGCGGCCACGACGCGACGACGCCCGCGACGGCGGCGAGCGCGACGCCGCCGGGCACCGCGAGCGCGATGGGCGCGACCATGAGCGCGCGGGAGTGGAAGGTGCGCGTGACGTGTGCGGCCACCGCGACCACCGCGAGCCCGGCGGGGACGACCTCGGCGATCGCGGAGGCGAGGGCCAGCGCGGCGCGCTCGTCGGGGGCCCACCAGCGTCGCGGACCGCCGAGCGCCCACGCGCCGAGTCATCCAGCGTCTGATCCCTCATTTCATCGAGCATAATGCTGTGTAAGTACGATATATTACAGAATCAATCTTACGCGGCGCAGTAAAAATACGCTCGGGCTCCATGGCGTTCGCGGTAGCGGGGAAGGCGTTCTCTTGGGCCGCCCCTCGGAGAGCGCCTCGGCGGTGGGGTCATTGGATGCCCTATCCGCTCTGTGCCAGTTCGTGCCGCCGAGGAAATGACCATGCGACGTGGCTGGCTGGTGGGAATCGCGTTGGGCTTGTTGTCCGGCTGCAGCGAGACGACCGAGGTGACGGATGCGGGGTCGACCGACGTGGTCGCGACCGACGTGGTCACGACCGACGTGGTCACGACCGACGTGGCCCCCGACGTGACGCGATCGTGCGTGGTGGGCATGGCCTGCGGCAACGAATGCTACCCGAGCGACGCGCCGTGCTCGGCCTGCGGCACGCTGCGCTACGACGCCGACTGTCGCTGCCGCGCGAGCGCCGGCGCGTGCGTCCCCGCGACGGGATGCGACAACCCGGCGCCCGCTGGGGTGGGCGAGTTCTGCGGGACCTATGCGTGGTGCAACCGCCCTTGCGCCGCGGGCCTCACCTGCACGGGGATGGTCGCCCGCGACGGCGGCGCGACCTCCTCTCTCGACTACCGACGACTGTGTGAGGTGCCCGCCGACGCGTCGGTCGCCCCTTCGTTTCCCGTCCCCGCGCCCCTGACTCCGTCGCGCGCGTGCGGCACCCTCACGTGCGCCGCCGGGCAGGTGTGCGTGCTGGGTTGCTCGGGCGGCGACGCGGGCGCGATCGATCTGCACCGCTGCGTCGACGTGCCGAGCGCGTGTCGGGGCGCCGCGAGCTGCCCCTGCGCCTCGGTCTGCGGCGCGCCCTCCGGCGGGGCCGTCGACGGCGAGGTGCGCTGCACCGGCTGCTCCTGAAGCGCTGAGCGCCGTCGGCCAACAGGCCGCGCGCGCACCGCTGCGTCGGAGATCGTCGCCGACGGCGCCATCACCGATGATGAACTTACCGACAGGTGTACTCGTTCACGGGCGGGCACGCGCACACGAGGTGCGGCCGTCGATGCGCTGCGCCCAACCGCCAACCCCTCTGCGCACGACGCGGTCGGCGGTGAGCGCGGCATCTCGCGAAGGTCACCGATACGACACGGTCATGCGCCCGGCGATCGTCGCCCCCTCGGGGAGCCGATAGTCCGCCTCGAAGCACCGCGTCGCGGAGATCTGCACCCCCGGCGGAGCGTGAATGCCGCCGACCGCCACCACGCGCCACAGCGCCCCGCTCTCTCGCTCGCGCGCCACAAACTCGTCGCCCCCTCCCGGCGCACAGCGCACGAGCCGCAGCGTTCCGGGCGGCGTCGCGACCTCGCTGGGTTGCGCGTTGTATTGCTCGCGAGGCTCGCCCACCCGCTCCAGCTCGACGACCGCGAACGCGCCGCTGGTGCGCAGCGCGGCCCACGCGTCGGCGGTGAGCTGCCGGGGCGCTGGCGCGGCGACCGGAGGCGCCGGCGGCGCGCTCGCGACCGACGGCGGCGCAGCGACCGTCGCGGGCACCGCGTGCGGCGCGGAGGCGCACGCCGCGCTCGCGCAGAACAACCCACCCAGAAGCAACCCGCGGCGCAACATCTTCATCGAAGTTCTCCTCACAGTGTCCGGTGGTTGTACCCACATTGAAGACCGGTCTTGGAACTTTCTTCGCGCTCCTTAGCGAGGTGAACATCGACGCTGCGCTCGTGGCGTCGGGCGGCGCCTCGATGCGGCGCACCGAAGAGCGCCTGGTGGAGATGTCGAACGGGTGCATCTGCTGCACGTTGCGCGAAGACCTCCTCGTCGAGGTCGGCCGGCTCGCCCGCGAGGGGTGCTTCGACTACCTGCTGATCGAGAGCACGGGCGTCTCCGAGCCCATGCCCGTCGCCGAGACGTTCACGTTCGCCGACGAGGAGGGTCGGTCGCTCGCGGACGTCGCCCGCCTCGACACGATGGTGACCGTCGTCGACGCGGGGAGCTTCCTCCGCGAGTGGCGCGCGGCCGACGCGCTCGCGGCGCGCGGCGTCGAGCTCTCGGCGGAAGACGACCGCACCGTGGTCGATCTGCTCGTCGAGCAGGTGGAGTTCGCCGACGTGATCGTGCTCAACAAGATCGACCGCGCGAGCCCCGAAGAGCTGACCCTGCTCGAGGGGCTGGTGCGCTCGCTCAACCCGGCCGCGGAGATCGTGCGGTCGGAGTTCGGGCGGGTGCCGCTCGCGCGGGTGTTAGACACGGGGCGCTTCGACTTCGAGCGCGCCGCCAACGCGCCCGGCTGGCTGCAGGCCCTGCGCGGCGAGGCGCGGTCGGAGGCGGCGGAGTACGGCATCGAGAGCTTCGTCTACCGGGCGCGGCGGCCCTTCCACCCGCTGCGCTTCTGGGACCTCACAGGCGCCGAATGGCCAGGGGTGTTGCGCTCCAAGGGCTTCTTCTGGATCGCCTCGCGAATGGACACGATGGGTGTCTGGTCGCACGCGGGCGGCGCCATCCAGCGTCTGATCCCTCATCTCATCGAGCATAATGCTGTGTAAGTACGATGGATTACAGAATCAATCTTACGCGACGCAGTAAAAATGCGTTCGGGCTCCATGGCGTTCGCGTTAGCGGGGAGACGTGCTCCTGGGCTTCGACCCTCGGAGAGCGCCTCGGCGTTGGGGTCACTGGATGCCCTATCCGCTCAATGTGCGAAATTCGCGGTCTCCATCGCTGTCACGCGGAGCTCCCGGCGAGCTCGATGGGTAGCTCAGTGGCACCAGCGCGAGTGGTCATCGCGAAACGCCGGCGCCGCCGCCGGTCGGAATATCAGGGAGATTTGCGCGCGGCGCCCGTTGACATCGAGAGCAGTGGGCGTACCGATGCAATCGCATGAACACGAAAAAGGTCGTCATTTTCGCACATTCTGGCGATCTGCGGGCTGATCGGTGCCCTGCGCGAGTCAACTCGCAGCCACTATATCAAGGCCTTGGCACAAGGCACTGCATCTTTCGCAGTCGCAATTGCCCGTATACTTTCAAAGCAGTAGCTTGAGTGGCACAGGGTATGACGCGACTCTGGCGCGTGAGTCACTGATGCATACGATCAACGTATGGAATGAAGAATCTCAGTCGCGCACACTCTTGTATTACGCAGGCGACGGATATCCCCCGCCGGGCACGCAGTATTCGATATCTGTCCTCTTTGATAACACGACAGATCACTGCGCGTTTCACTCGAGCGCCGCCGCCTACGCGGAGGGCTCTGACGGCGGTGGTGGCGTGTGTGGAGGACCGTCTCAGATCACTGTCTTCCTAAAAACATGCGGCGTCCCCACGCAGAACCGAGTTTTTTCACTCTTTCACCCCGATGCGACGTCTTTCTCGCTCGAAGCGGTGCTACTTCACGAATTCGGGCACGCTGCATTTGGGTTCGCCGACTACAACTACTTTGCCGATGTCGGCCTGATGTTCGGCACCGTCGATCCCGGCCCCGCATACAATCGCCTCCACCTGTATCCAATCGAGCAGAACTCTGCTTCAGCCAGTCCAACTCGGATGCAGACCACGAATTGGCGGATCGAATCAGCAGTGTTCTCCTCTTCAACGGCGTGGGAGGGCGGTACATCCTTTCCCCTTGGAGGTGCATCTCCGCTCTCGGTGACGGTCGGTCCCACACTGCATCGCGACGCATCGTACTCAGGTTTGATGTTTGGAGCGTCGTCGGATCCACTTCATGCACTCTTCACACAGAGTCGTGCCGAGAGCTCAGCCTGGGCATCGAGTGGGTTGCAGCCACCGGCTTCAGGTGTGGGAGGTAGTCGCCTTTGGGTGCGGGTCGCGGTCAGCGACTACAACGAAGTTATGGTCATCGTGGGGGTTCACCGCGAACGCGAGTACGGGGCCATGGACCACCGGCGCTTTCGGCGGATTGGGCAGCTTTGCGCGAACCGCGTTGGAGTATGACCCGCACTCGGATCGATTTGTGTTGATTGCTCTGAGCAATGCCGGAACTCCCAAGACCTCTTGGACAGCAGCAATCGCGCCGATTTGGAGTGCGGCTTATAGTCCGCCTTCTTATCCTGCCCCGAACAACGCGAGCAGTCGCCCGCTGAGATACCTTGGAAATGTTCAGTTTCGCGGCGCTGATGGAATGGGTTTGGCCGTGGGCGCAGCGAACTGGCTGGAACAGGGTTTACTGAATGCCTTGGTGCAAATGGATGTGACTTTCAACCCATCTGCACAACAGTACGACGTGAGCGCACCAGTGTTTGCCGGGCCAACGGATACCGGTTCCACGGGGCCTACCTTCTTCACGGGGCGACACTTCGGACTCGCGCAAGACCGAGGCTCCGGTCAATTGGTAATGGTGTGGTCGAACGGACAAGGCAGCACCCAACTCTATGTAGCTCGTAAGTCAAAGTTTGAATCGGCCAGTGCGTTCGGCGGGTCCCTGATCCTGCCACCCTGGCCTGGAATGCGTGTCGTTCGGAGCAGCATCGACGTCGCCGCCCGAAGCCGGTCGAGCTTCACCTTCTATCCTCAATACACCTACATCCCGGCACGATTTGAAGTCGGGGCAGCGCTGACAACCCCCTGACGTCGGGCCAACCGTGGAGAATGCGACATGACCACAGTCAAAGCAACTAGAGCAACACCCCTCATCATCCTCACAGTGGCGGGCGCAATGGGATGTGCCCCGTCCGAACCTCCCGGGATGCTGGCATCACAAACCGCTTCGGTGATGGCCGCCCAGCGAGATGTGCCGGTGACATATTTTTCGAATTGTCTGGAGGCACCACCCAGCGATGAGGCTTCACTTGCCAGCTATGCAGCCAGGCCGGGGAACGTCGTCATCAGCGCGTCCGCAGGTGAAGTTACTGATGAAGTCCGGCATGTTCGGTTGGTGAACGGCGACGAATCGCTCGAATTCGACTGTCGTGTGGTTCGTCTCTCTGACGTTGGTCTGGTGGCTGGGCGAAGTGATGTCTTGCCCAATCATGCATGTGTTCCCGACATCTCCACTTATCGAAAGACGGCGGCCGATGGTCGCGTTAGCGTCCCCTATCCCGGCACTGAAGATGGGTGGAATCAGCGGGATGTCGTGCGTTCGCGCAGGGGGTCACCGATCGCCTTCTGGGGGAAAGATGAGGGTGGAGTATTCGTTTCGTCTCTGGTTTTGCCATTGGAAGCAGGGGAAGTTGTGACCTCTCGTGCCAGAGTTCGCATTGACGGCCTGGGCCGCATCGTGACTGCGCTCCGGGCGGCGGTGCGATGAGAGGTGGACGGCCTGCGCTTCGCGCCTTCGCGGCGTTGATCTGGTGCGGCCTGGCCTCCTGTGCAGTCAGTGCAACGGTAAGTGACAGTGGTATTGGCCGGGATGGCTTCACGACGGATGGATCGAATACGGCTGACATCCTCAATCTGGCTGACCATCCACCGAGTGACGATCGAATCGTCACGGATGCACCATTTGGCGACACGAATCCAAATCCTGCACCGCCGCGAGAACATCGACTCCTCGATGCCGGGTCGCTCCATACCTGCGTGATCCGAAGGGCTGGCCGTGTATGGTGCTGGGGGGTGAATTACAATGGTCAACTCGGCGTTGACTCCAGAGTCGCCAATGCGGGCCTCGAAATTGTTGAAGTGCCGGGCATTGATGACGCTGTCGAATTGAGTGCAGGTGCGGCGTTCACGTGTGCGTTGCGCCGCACGGGTCATGTTGTTTGCTGGGGAGACAACACCTACGGCCAGCGCGGGCTGGGTTTCGCAGGGACGACCATTTCGTCAGGTCCTGGCCCCGAGGCCACGGAACTCGGCGACGTGCTTTCCATCGAGTCGGGAGCTGAGTTTACGTGCGCCCTTAAAACAAACGGTACCGTCTCGTGTTGGGGACGAAATGACTACGGCCAGTCTGGTCCTTCGAAGTCGAGAATTTTGCCATCACCATCCAGGCTCAGCTTGACCGGCGTTGTCGAACTCACTGCCGGATATCAGCATGCGTGTGCGCGCGACCGTCTGGAATCCACAGTGTGTTGGGGATCGAACGGGAACGGCCAACTCGGCTCAGACGCAGGCATCGTAGGTACATCAAGTTCTCAGCCGCGATCGGTTTCTGGCGAGCATCGATTCGTTGAGATTCGCGGGGGCGGAGGCTTCACGTGCGGGCGAACGGTAGATGCGGCGTGGTGTTGGGGCAGAACTTTTTCAACAATTGGGGGATGGCAGCGATATCGACCAGTGGTTGCCGACTCGGATGGCGTGGTCTGGTACAGTTATCAACATCAGCCCTGGCGCAAGCCACGTGTGCGCGCAGACGCCCGGTGGTGGTGTCGTATGCTGGGGTAGGTCCGATTCGGGGCAAACCGGTCACGGGTCTGTCGAGGGTCCGTCGCCAGCAATTGTTGACGGACTGACCGGCGTCGTGGGTCTGGCGCTGGGTAGTACACACTCGTGCGCGTTACTTGAAGGCGATGCCGTGGTCTGTTGGGGCCGTAGAGGCTTGGGGCTCCTCGGTGATGGCTGGTACATGCCGTTTCAAGCTCAGCTACGGCCCATTCCTGTCGTATTCCCATGATGCCGAGTCGACCAATGATCTCTTCGCGAATCGATCGCGGGCGGTCGCTGGGCGCTGATGCTTCACATCGGATGGAGATTCATTACCTCCCGTGGATGCGAATACTCACTCTCGGCCTCGGCCACCATCCAGCGTCCGACTCATTGTTTTGGTGACCATAATACAGTGCAAATACAATAGGTTGCATAACCAATCTTACGCGACGCAGTAAAATCGCCTTCGGGTTCCATGGCGTTCGCGGGAGCGGGGAAGACGTGCTCCTGGGCTTCGACCCTCGGAGAGCGCCTCGGCGGTGGGGTCATTGGATGCCCTATCGTAACCGCCCCGTGGTCGCTGTGTAGTTCTCGGTGGCGCGACGAGGCACGGATGCACGCGGAGGTCCCCCATGCCGCGCTCCTTGCCCCCTGCCATCGCCATCGTTCTTCGTCAGTCTCGTTGGTCGCCCGCCGACGCACACCGCGTCCTCGATGCCGTCGCAGCCACCGGCCGCTCGTTCCCCGAGGTTGCTCGCCAGTACCATGTTGATGTCCAACGCCTGTACGCATGGCGCCGTCGCCTCGCGTCCTCTGCCGTCGATCCGGTCGATTCCGTCGATGCCGTCCAGTCGTTCGTTGAGCTCCGTGTTCCCGAGGCGGTCACTCCCCCTGCGACGGCCCGCTATGAGATTCAACTGCCCACCGGAGAGATCCTCCGCGTGGAGGGCGCCGTGGACCCCACGAGCATCGGCGCGCTCCTCGCCGTGCTGCGTTCGGGGCGTGCGTGCTGAGCCTCCCCTCGACGGTGCGTGTCTTCGTCGCCGTGCAGCCCGTAGACGGGAGGAAGGGCATCGACGGGCCGCTGGTGCGCTCGGTGCTCCGCAATGACCCCTTGGACGGCTCGCTCTACGTCTTCTTCTCGCGCCGTCGCGACCGCGCTCGTGTCCTGTACTTCTCGCACAACGGCTACTGGTTATTGAGCAAACGCCTGGAGCGTGGGTGCTTCCATCTGCCGTGGGAGCTCGCCGACGGACCCGCCGCGCACGCCATCGAGAGCACGCAGCTCCAGTTGATCCTGGAGGGCATCGACCTGCGCGGCGCCCACCATCGCCCGCGCTGGATCCCCGCGCCCCCACCCTCGCCGATGCCTTCGTCACGCGCCTGATCGGCTCCCGGAAATAGGCGGGGACCCTCGGTGGTTCTTACGCACAGGACCTCCCATGCGCGCTCCTCGTCTGGACACCCAGCACGTCGATCTCGTCGGCTTCGAGGCGTGGCTTCGGGGCCAGCTCGTCGGCCCCGCCTTCCACGCGGTGGTGGTCGTCGTGGTGCAGATGATCCGCGCGCTCTTCGCGCAAAACACCGAGCTGCGCGCCCGCATCGCCGGTCGCCGACCCCAGCCCCCAAGCGAGCGCCTCGACTTCGTCGCGCGTCAACTCTCCTTCGCCTTCGCGATCCCGAGCAACGACGTGGCGCCCACCGCGCCGAGCGAGGCGCCGGACGCGAGTGCCACCCTCGGCGACGACGACGACGGCCACGAAGAAGAAGCGAGCGAAGCCTCGTCCCCGGCAGCCCCTGCCGAGTCACATCGCGTGCATCGACATCCCCAACGACGTCCCCGCCGATCAGCGCGTCTGCGATCGCTGCGACACGAGGATGACGACCCTCGGACGCCGCTGCGTCGAGACCTGGGAGGTGATCCCCGGGAAGGTCGTCCGGCACCGCCGCTGGGACGAGACCGTCGCCTGCCCGCGCTGCGATCGGATCGTCTGCGCCAAGGCTCCGCCCTCAGTGCTCGATGGGGGCAAGCTGGGCCCCGTGCTGGTGACCGAGGCGCTGTGCAACAAAGTCCTCAATGGCATGCCCATCGAGCGGCAGGCGCGGGACTTCCAGCGACAGGGCGTTCCGATCGCGGCCAGCACGCTGGGGCGCTCGGTCGCGGCGGTGCTGGCGCTGCTCGTGCCGGTGGCCAGGCGCATCCTCGTTCGGATCAAGGACAGCGAGCGCGTTCAGCTCGACGCGACGGGCCTCCGCGTGCTCGACCGGAAGGCCGCCCTGGGCGTCTTCCGTGACACGCTCTGGGCGCTGATCGGCGACCGCCGCTGGGTCTACTTCGAGGCGCTGGAGAGCGGCGACGCCGACGCCATCGAGGCGCTGTTGCAGGGCGCGGATAGCCGACAGCTTCCAGTGCGACGGCACCGCGACGCTCAACTTCGTCGAGAAGAAATGGAAGCGCCGCCGACCGGGTTGCCACGCCCATGGACGCAGGCGGCTGGTCCAAGCAGCGCGGGGCGGGGACCTGCGCGCGATGGAGGCCTTGCGGCTCTACGCGCGACTCTTCGCCATCGAGAAGCAGGCCACCCGTGACGGCGTGAGTCCCGAGGAGCGACAACGACGTCGAGAGGAGCAGAGCCTGCCGATCCTCGACGAGCTCCGCGCATGGGTGCTCGGACTCGCGCCCTCGGTGGAGCCGAAGTCCCCCTTGGGACAGGCCTTGACGTACCTGCAACGGCAGTGGCTTCGACTCACGGTCTTCCTCTTCGATGGGGACGTGGAGATCACCAACAATCGCAGCGAGCGCGAACTCCGCCCGTGGCCCTCGGGACAACACGCCTGGCTGTTTGTCGGCGACCAGAAGCATGCGGAGCAGTGGGCGGCGGGCTTCAGCCTCATGCAGACGGCGCTCGCGCACGGCGTCAACCCGAGGGCGTACCTGCATGCGATCGTCGCGAAGTTGATCGCGGGTCACCTGCACACGCGACTCGATGAGCTGTTGCCGGACGCGATGCTCCTCGCGCATCCAGAGCTCGCCGACCCGTTGCGGGCGACGACGCCGAGCGTGCCGACGATGAACCTCGCGGCGTAGCGGACGACGAGGGCAGAAGTGGTGAGGAGAGAGCAGGTCATGGCACCTCGGACACGCATGAAGCGAAACGCATCCAAGGCCGCCGCACGATCGGTGTGCGCTCCGCTCCCTTCGACGGCCGTGACCGAGGTCGAGCAGGAGTATGAAGCGGAGGACCGGTTGTTGCGGACGCTGCTGTTGGCGGTGTGCCGATCGATGAACCTGGAGGCGTATCGGGACGACTCGCGGTCGCCGACGACCCTCTTCGTCACGGCGCCCGAGGCCACGCACGACGTGCTCGCGGCGCGTCTCGACGATCTGGTGCCGAAGCTCGACGACCAGTTGATGGCCCTCACCGCGAGCTTCATCCGCGAGCACTGCGGCCTCGAAGTGCCCATCCGGCCGCGCACCTGAATGAACGCCGTCGGGGGGGCGGCGGGGAAAACGCGGCGAAGTGCAGGCGAAGGCCCCCTCGGAGCGGCCTGCACCTCGCCCTCACGGGCTCGACGCTACCAAGACGCGGGACTGGGGTCCGGGCCGCGGGACCACCTTCGTGACAGCGACCACGGGGCGGTTACGCCCTATCCGCCTCCGCCCGGCACGAGCCAACTGCAACTGTAGTACTACCCTGTCGTGAGCATCCGCCACGAGCGAGCCAGGGCGTCCGCGGTAAGCGCGACGTCGCCCTCCGTCGTGCCTCGCCCCAGGGTGAGTCGCACCGACCCGAGGGCCTCATCGGGCGTCACGCCCATCGCGAGAATGACCGCTGAGGCGCGCTCGTGCCCTTCGTGGCAGGCCGATCCGGTGGACGCGGCCACCTCCGGCGCCCCCGCGAGCACGGACTCTCCCGAGGCGCGAGGGAAGCGCACGTTGAGGGTGTTGGGCAGCCGAAGCTCGCCGTGGCCGTTGAGCGCGAGCCCCGGAACGGCGGCCGAGAGGCGAGCCCACAGCGTGTCGCGGAGCGCGCGCATGCGAGGACCGACGTCCGCCATGTCGATCGACGCCCGCTCGCACGCGACGCCGAGGCCGACGATGGAGGCGACGTTCTCGGTGCCGGGGCGCATCCCGCGCTCATGGCCCGCACCGAGGGCGAACGGGGCCAGCGGCGTCCCACGCTTCACGTAGAGCGCGCCGACGCCCTTCGGCGCGTAGAGCTTGTGGCCCGCGATGGAGAGCAGATCGACGCCGAGCTCTCTCACCCGCACCGGCACCTTGCCGATCGACTGCGCGGCATCGGTGTGGACGACGACGCCCGCCGCGTGCGCGATCTCCGCCAACTCGGCGACCGGCTGTAGCACCCCGGTCTCGTTGTTGGAGTGCATCACGGTGACCAGCGCGGTGCGCTCGCCGATGGCCGAGCGAGCCTCGTCCAGCCGGGCCCGACCGTGCTCGTCGACGCCCAGTCGGGTGAGCGTCCAGCCGTGGCGAGCGAGCCAGGCGCAGGGGCGTTCGGTCGCGGGGTGCTCGATCGCCGTCGTGACGATGTGCCGTCGGTCTTCGCGGGCCTCTGCGACGCCGCGGATGGCCAGGTTGTTCGCCTCGGTTCCGCCGGAGGTGAAGACGACCTCGTCCTCGTCGCAGCCCAGCAGCGCGGCCACCTGCCTGCGCGCCTGGGCGACTGCGCTCCGGGCGCGGGCGCCGTACGCGTGGCTGCTCGACGGGTTGCCGAAGTGCTCTCGCAGGTACGGGAGCATCGCCTCGACCACCTCGGGGAGCAGCGGGGTCGTGGCGTTGTGGTCCAGGTAGATGGGGTCGCGGCCGGGCGCAGCGACGGCGTGCTCGCCTCCGCTCATCAGAACACCAGCACCTTGTCGGCCCACTGGGTCCAGGTGGTGAGCTCGTCGAGCGTGCTCCGCTTCGTGCCTTCCGTGAGCTCGGCCTCGGTGAGGCCGCGGGCGTCCATGCACGTGCCGCAGACGCCGATCGCGACGCCGTGCCCCGCTGCGCCGTGCAGCATCACCTCGATGTTGTAGTAGCCCGGCGGAACCTTCTGGTGAGCCTTGGCGCAGCTCGCCGCGTCGCCGATGAGGAAGACCTTCACCTCCTCTCCCTCGCGCTTCGAGAGGGAGCCGGCGAGTCGCAGGGCGTTGTAGCTGCGCTCGGTGCCGTAGGGCGGATCGTTCAGGATGAAGAGCGTCTTTGCCATGATCAGGCTCCTTGCGAGTTCAGTTGCAGCCAGGCCTGGGTCCCTCCGCAGAGCGGGCGCACCGAGGTGTACCCCATCGCCCTCATCTGCTCGGCTGCGCTGTCCGAGCGCCCGCCCCCCTTGCCGCACGCGGTGACCACGAAGGCATCCTTCGGAATCTCCCCGACACCCAGGGCGATGCGGTCGAGCGGGATGTTGATCGCGCCCTCGACGTGGCCCGCCGCGTACTCCTCGGGCGAGCGCACATCGATCACCACCGCGCCCGACCGCTGCCGCAGGGCCGTGGCCTCGATGCACGTCGGCTCGACCGCGGGCTGCGCAGGGGGAGGTCGCTGGAGGGTCTCGCGCATCCTCAGGGCCACGACGAGACCGGAGCCGAAGGTGAGCGCGGCGACCAGCCACATGGCCGCGGGCAGCCCGAAGGCGTCTGCGGTCACCCCCGCGAGCAGCGCTCCGAAGGCGTAGCCGAGGTCGCGCCAGAGCCGGTACACGCCCACCGCGGAGGCGCGCCACGAGGGGTGGGCCACGTCGCCGATCGCGGCGAGCAGCGTGGGGTAGACCATCGCGGTGCCCACCCCCAGCAGAGCGGCGCCGATGGCGAAGCCCGCGAAGCCGCTCGCGAGGACCACCAGCACGATGCCCACGGCCTGCACCCACATGCCCGAGGCGATGAGCCACTTCCTTCCGATGCGGTCGGACAGCGCTCCGGTGACGAGCTGCGAGACGCCCCAGGTCGCCGGGTAGATGGCGGCGAGCGTCCCGATCTGCCGGAGGTTCATGTGCGCGGCGGAGAAGAAGAGGGGGAAGAGGCCCCAGGCCATGCCGTCGTTGAGGTTGTTGACCAGGCCCGCCTGGCTGACGCTGGAGAGGTTCTTGTCGAAGAGGGTCGTGCGCCAGAAGACCTCGCGCTGGGTGGGCGCGCCCGACCGGGGGAGCGCGCCGTGGAGCTTGGACTCCGCGGCGACGTGGTGCTTCGTCTCCCTCACCACCAGGGCCGAGAGCGCGAGGCCCACGGCGACGAAGCCCACGCCGAGGTAGAAGGGCTCCGGGCGCAGCCCGTAGCGCGCCGCGATGAAGCCTGTGGCGAGGGCGCTCACGGCCACGGCGAAGTAGCCCGCGAACTCGTTGAGCCCCATCGCGAGGCCGCGCTTCGCCGGGCCCGCGAGGTCGATCTTCATGATGACCGTGGTCGACCAGGTGAGGCCCTGGCTCACGCCGAGCAGCGCGTTGGCGAAGAGCACCCAGGCCCAGCTCGGCGCCCACATCAGCAGGAAGGGCACCGGCGCCGCGACGAGCCAGCCGCCGACCAGCACGTGCTTGCGACCGAAGCGGTCCGAGAGGCGCCCGGCGAGGTAGTTGGTGAGCGCCTTGGTCACGCCGAAGACCACGATGAACGAGAGCACCGCGGAGCGCGCCGCGAGGTGAAACTCCTGCTCCGCGATGGGCGGGAGGATGGTGCGCTCCATGCCCACCATCGCGCCGACGAAGGCGTTGACCACCACCAGCAGCGAGAACTGCCCGAGGTTCTCCCTCAGCCCGAGGCGCACGTCGCTCATCGCGCCACCTCGCGCGCGGTCGCGACCCGCCACCCGCGTGCGCTCCAGTCGGCGACGCCCTGCTCCATCCGCTGGGCCTTGAAGCCCTTGGCGCGGAGCAGCTCGACCGCCTCGACGGCCATCACGCAGTAGGGCCCGCGGCAGTAGGCGACGACCTCGCGGTCCTTCGGCAGCTCCTTGAGGCGGGCCTTGAGCTCGTCGACGGGAATGGAGATCGCCCGAGGGATGTGACCGGCGCGGAACTCCTCCACCGGGCGCACATCGAGGACGGTGACCTCGCCGCGCTTGACCTTCCCGAGCAGGTCATCGCTGCTGACCGCAGCGGCGCCGCTACGGCCCTCGAAGTAGGCGCGGGTGGCCTGCTCGACCTCGGCGAGGCGCGACTCGGCGAGGCCCCGCAGCGAGACGAAGAACCGGCACACCTCGTCGTCGGCGAGGCGGTACTCGACGTAGAGGCCCTTCTTCTGGGCCTCGACGAGCCTCGCCGCCCGGAGCACCTTCAGGTGCTGCGAGGCGTTGGCCACCGAGAGGGAGGTCAGCTCGGCGAGCGCCTCGACGGTGCGCGGCGCCTGGCACAGCAGGTCGAGCAGCTCGACGCGCTTGGGCGACGAGGTGGCCTTCCCGATGCGGGCGAGCTGCTCGTAGATGCCGTCCTTGAAGCGCCGGTGCGGGGTCGTCATGCGACATCATATTCAATCGTACGCTTGAATAGTCAAGCAGGGGACCATCGCCGCCGGTCGCGCACCGATGTGTGGCCCGTCGAGCGGCTTAGCCCTCGGCGACGGTTGGGCGCGCCACCACCACCACGTTGCCGTCCGGGTCTTCGTAGTACGCGGCGGTGTCGCCCCAGGGCCTCGGAGCGAGCGGAGAGCGGCACGGCGCATCGGCCGCCGCGAGGCGAGCGATCGTCGCGACGAGGTCGTCGACGGTGAGGTAGAGCTCGGTCGCCGTGGTGTGACCGGCGAGCCTCGGCGTCGCGGGCGCGTCGGTGTTCTTGATGAACGCGTCGCGCTGGTAGAGGCCCAGCCTCATCCCATCGGGGAGCGCGAACTCGACGTACACGGGCACGTCGACGGCGACGCTCCAGCCGAAGACGTCGGCGTAGAAGCGGGTCGAGCGCGAGAGATCGCGGACGGCCAGGATCACCAGGGAGAGTCGGTCGGCCATCGGTGCGGCCCTTATCGCGTGGTGTAGAGAGAGACCGTCCGAGCGCCGGTGACGTAGACCCGCCCGTCGGCCACCACGACGGGCGTCCACTGCCGCACGCTGGGCGGAGCGTCGGCGAAGATCTCAATCCCCGTCGCGATGTCGACCGCGCGCAGCGTCGCCGGGGAGGAGCCCGCGACCCACAGCACGCCGTTGCTGTTGCCGTTGGACGACACCGCCGGGCCGGAGGGGTTGGAGACCGAGCCGCTGCACCAGGCGGTCGCCAGCGCCGATCCGTTGACCCGAAGGGCCATGACGCCGCCGCTGCCCGAGCACCCGGCGCGCGTGCCTCGACCCGGCGCGAACACGTAGGTCTGCGTGCCGTTGGACCACGTCGCCGCCGCGCCGAAGTTGCCGCCAGAGAAGTACCTCGCCTGGAAGAGCTGACCGCCCGCTCCGCCGAGGTCGTCGCGGTTGAAGAGGTAGCTCACGCCCGCCTTGCCGCCCTGCCAGACCATCCGCGGCGTGCCCGCGATCGGGGGCAACACCAGCGGAGCGACGGAGCCGATGTCGAGGTCCTGGAGGTCGAGCATGCGTGCGTCGGAGGCCTCGAAGAACGACGCGGGCTCGGTCGACCCGGTGGGGCCCGACGCGCCTCCTCCGAGGCGGATCACCCGTTCTCCCATCGAGCCCGGGGTGCTCCCGCCGAGGGGGGTGCTGTTGCCCGTCGCGACGTAGAGCCGGCCGGCCTCGTCCATCGACATCCCCCCGGGGGCCCAGATGCCGGAGCCCCGCCCCGGCGTCGCGAAGGCGGTCTGCCTCGTCGGGTTGGCCGCGTCGATGCCGACCACCCAGCCGTGATAGATCCCGCAGTCGCCGTAGAGCCCGCCGAAGGGGACGAAGACCCTGCCTGCGTCGAACTGGAGCGCGCCACGCTGCCCGGTGGTGGTGGCGTCGAAGCTCGACCCTCCGACCGCCGGGGGAGCGATGTTGGCGGGGTAACCCGAGCGCTGTCGCCCGGTGGTGACATCCAGCGCGTTGAGCCGGAACTGCAACGACCCCTCGTTGGTGAAGGCCACCGCGTAGAGGGTGCCGGTCGCCGGGTCGATGACGCCGGTGCTGACCACGCCGATGGTGCTGATGTTGCCGCACTGCTGCCTCGACTGGGGAACCGGCGTGCCCAGGGCGGTGCGCCAGAGCTCGACGCCCGTCGCGGCGTCGAGGGCGTAGAGGGAGTTGCTCTGCGTGGCGACGAAGAGCACGTCGTGGCGAGCGCCACCCACGGTGAGCCCCGGGAGGTAGAGCGGCTGGGCGTAGACGTCACCGTCGAGCCGAGGGCTGAAGGCGGCCACGCGACCGAAGCCAGCGCGCACCGAAGCCGGGGTGAGGCGGGTCTCGCTGCGGTTTGCTCCCGATCGGCCCCGATCGAACTGGAAGGTCGTGACGGCGACCCCGGTGGGAGGCGGAGTGCCAGCATCGCGGGGAGGCGTGCCTACGTCGACGGGGGGAGTGCCTACGTCGCGGGGCGGAGTGCCTACGTCGATGGGCGGAGTGCCTACGTCAACGGGGGGAATGCCTACGTCAACGGGGGGAATGCCTACGTCAACGAGGGGAATGCCTACGTCAACGGGGGGAATGCCTACGTCAACGCGGGGAGTACCGAGGTCGGTCGGAGGGATACCGCTGTCGACCGGGGACACGACGCCGGCATCGGGGTCCGGCGGTGGCGCGGTGGTGGTGGAAGAGCAGGCCATCGCAATGGAAACCGCGACGAGGCCAAGCGGGGAAGGGGTGGCGATGCGCATGGGGCGGGGGGCTCCTCCGGGGGGGTGAGGTCGAAGCGCTTATGGTACCCGCTCGCGGCGGCGTCACGGGCCCCGCTCTCGCACGGTCCAGGAGTAGTTCCAGTAGTCGTCGCAGGCGCCGGAGTTGAACGAGCGAAGGTTGCGCGCCGCGTAGGTGAGGGCATCGACCTGGAGCGTGCCGGTGGCGCCCTGGGTGACCACCACCGGGTCGGGGTCGCGAAGGCAGTCGCGGCAGTGCCCCTGAAACGAAAGCGCGAACACCTCGGGCCTCCCGCCGCCGCAGTCCGTCCCGGGCATCACGCAGCCGATGCTCCGTCGGGTCACCTCGAAGGGCGCCTCGGGCAGCGCCGTGCCCTCGCCGCTCGCGGCCGCCGCGAGGAGGACGCTCCCCTGGCGCACCGTGTTGACCTCGCCGTCCCAGGTCGGGGCGTTGGAGACCTCGACCTGCATCGTGCATCCCCACGACCACGTCGCCCGGCTGCGAATCTGCACGAACTGCCCGGTGCGCAGCCCCGCCGGCGCGGCCCTCAGGGTGAACCCGGGCGCCTCGATGCGAAGCGTCCCCCGCCTCGGGATGCAGTCCGCCGCAGGGCTGCAGAAGTCGAGCGCCAGCGTCGAGCCGCTCGCGTCGTCGAGCGCCGAGATCACCGCGGCGGTGCGCGACATCACCAACGCGGGCGATCCAGGCGTCGGGCGCGTCGCGCGACAGTCCCAGGCGACCTCGTCGGGGCCGGTGTACCTGATCGCGGCGCTGCTCGTCGCCTCGGAGGCGCACGAGAGCGGGGCGTCCGTCGGCGTGGCCACGTCCGGCAGGGAGACCTCGGCGTCGCCCCCGCCGTCGACGCTTCCCGTCACCGAAGACACGGTCGACGAGCAGCCCGCGAGGCTCAGCAGCACGGCGACAGAAGCCAGGAGATGTCTGGAGTGGGGGCGCATCGGGTCCATTCTGAACCCATTCGGAGGGAGAATGCGGCTGAGTCCGCTCGACCGATCGCGATCAGAACGCGACCCGCACCGAGCCCCCGCCGGTGAAGCCGCCCGCGTCCTGCTGCCGGGCGCCGTAGCCCACCCGCGCAAGCACCGTCAGGTTCCGCCCGAAGTGGCGCCCTCCCTCGGCCAGCAGCCGCAGCCCCCACTGGGCGTTGGCGCCCGGCTGGCTGGTGAGCTCGATGCCAGCCCCGAGGGGCGTGTCGCGCGCCGTCTCCCAGCGCATCCACGCCGACGCCGTCAGCCCGTAGCTGGTGATGCCCTGGAACGCGAGGCTCACCACCGCGGGCTGCCCGGTGCCCACGTCGAGCCGCAGGCCGCCGCCGACCTGCACCGTCTCCTCGTTGGCCCCGAGCGTCCCCAGCAGGTGCAGCGACACCAGCTCCACCAGCCGGAACTCCACCGACGCCGTCGCCGCGACCAGCCCGACGTCCCTCGTGCGAGGCCCCTCGAAGGTCGAGCGCGTCGTCTGCCCATCGAGCCGGTCGACCCTCACGGCCACCGAGCGCACCCGGCGGTAGAAGCGGTACCGCACCTCGCCCCAGAGCGTGTACCAGTGGTCGGGGCAGGTGGCGCCCGAGGCCGCGCCGCAGCGGGCTCCGCCCTCGTTGGGCGCCGAGCCGAAGTCGGTGTACTCGCCGCCTCCGGTGAGCTCCAGCCTCCGGCCGCGGTTGCGGGTGAGCTCGATGAGCTCGCGCCCGTCGCTCTCCTCGGGGCGCAGCACGACCCGATGCGGACTCTCCGCCGAGGCGAAGCTCGCGCGGGTCGAGCCGTCGACAAGCTCCAGCACGACGTAGTAGTCGACCGCCCTCGCGGTGATGGGCTGCGCGGGCAGGTCGACGCGCCACGCGCCCGAGTCGCGCACGGCCACCGCGGTGCGCCACGGGGCCGCGCCGCCCGGCCTCCAGTGGACGGCGAGGCGCGCGACCCGCTCCAGGTGGCGCACGCCGAAGCGCAGGACGATGGGCTCCCGGGCGTTGGCCGCAACGAGCGGCGCGTGCTCGATGGTCGGGACGTCGGCCGCGGGGGACTGCGCGCGAGCGGGGCGCGCGGCGGCGGCGAGGGAGAGGGCGAGGCAGAGGGCGGCGGTTCGCATCGGGGTCCTCACCAGTCGAAGGTCGTGGAGAGCCCGGCGCCGAAGCCGCCGTTCTGGATGTTGCGGAGCTGGTACGAGCCGCGCGCGGCGAGGGTGAGCCAGCGCGTCGCGCGCCACCCGACCTGCGCCACCACGCGGAACATCGGGTCGCCCGACGCGATGGACTGGTTGAACACCTCCCCCTGCGCGAGCATCGGCACCGCGGGGTGGGGCTGGAAGTTGAGCGCGAAGAAGGCCTTCTGCCCGACCTCCGTGAGCACGTCGCCGCCGACCACCAGGTTGGTGCGCTGCTCGTACCCGATGCGCAGCCGGGCCTGCGCGCCGCCGACGAGGCCGCCGCGGTGCACGCCCACCTGCAGCCTCGCGATGACGTGCACGAAGCCCGACGGGGAGAACTCCAGCTCGTGGTAGCCGTAGACCACCGTCGAGGGCTGCGTGGCGAGGTCGCCGGCGAGCTGCGAGAGCGGGAGCCCCTCGCCGTCGTAGACCCCGAAGCCCACGCGGTAACCGTAGAGCACGCGGGAGTCGAGCCGCTGGAGGAAGTCGCCCTCCACCAGCACGAAGCGCTGCGCGACGTAGCGCGATCCGATGGTGCGCGACCCGACGTCGGCGAAGTCGGCCCGCAGGTCGATGCGGGTGCGGCCGCGTGGGTCGGGCGCGTCTCCGGGCCTCGGCTCGACGACCACGGCGCGCGGCGACTCCGCGCTGCCCACGACGTACACCGCCGCGCCCCCTTCGGTGTCGAGCTCGACGAAGTACTCGAAGCCCTCCAGCGTCACCAGCGACTGCGGAACCTCCCCCCGCACGAAGCCGTCGCCGTCGCGGGCGAGCGTCACCGTGACGTAGCGCTCGGCGCCCGGTCGCCTCGCGGAGATCCTCCCCCCGAGCACCGGAGCGCCCGCGACCTGCAGCGCCACCCGCGCGGGATCGCCGAGCCGCAGCGACGTGGCCAGGGCGCCCCGCGCGGTCGGCCCCGGCGGCGCGGAGGGACGCGGCGGGAGATCCGTCACGGCGTGGAGCAGGGACGCGATCTCCGCGCGGACTCGCTCGGTCCACGGGCTCGCTCGGTGCTCTCGGAGGTAGGCCGTCCAGCGCGCGACCCGGTCAGCCGGGCGCTGGCCGAGGGTGCTGAGGAAGACCGTGAGCACCGCGCGCTCCTCGGCGTCGACGCCCGGCGCGACCGCTGCCGACGGCGCCGCGGCCTGAGGGGGCGACTCCTCCCACGCGGCCGCGATCGTCGGTTGCGTCGTCGGCTGCTGGGTGGGGCGGGCGGGTCGCTGGGTGGCCCCGGGAGTGGCCATGGCGACCGCGCTCGTCGGCCTCGCGACCTCCCTCGGCTCCGGGGCGTTCGGGGAGACCACCCGGTCTCCCACGGCGGGCGGGCGCAGCAGCGCCTCGGTGCGGCGGAGCACCGAGAGGGCGCCGCCGACGTTGTAGACCTGCAGCGTGCCCAGCGGAAAGCGGTCGCGCAGGCTCTGCCCCGTGATGGGGTGGCGCACCGTGATCGGGCGCAACACAGGCACGCGCTCGCCTTCGACCAGGCCCGAGTCGCGTCCGAGGTCGACCACGAGCAGGTCGCCGTCGACGCGCACCACAGTCCCTTCGCGCTGCGCCGCCTCGGGCGCAGGCTGCGCCGACACCGTTCCTCCCGCCGCCACCATCGCCACCGCGAGGTGCAGTCCCCAACGTCTGCGCGTCATCCTTGATGCCTCCAGCGGCGGCCCTGTGCAGCGGCCGTGCCGCCCGATGGGATCGCGCGGGGCGGAGACGTGACTAGCGGAGGTAGCCCGAGGCGGCGAGCAGCGCGACGGCGACGCCCAGCAGGCTCTCGCCCGCGATGATGCCGCTGGCGATGGGGATCGTGTACGCCTCGGCCTTCGCCTCGTTGCGCTTCATCCACGCGGCCGCCAGCACCGCGCCGATGAACATCGACACGCTGTTGAAGGCCGGGATCACCAGCGCGAGCCCGAGCCCCATCGCCGAGGGCAGATACTTCTTGTGCTTGGGGAAGCTGAGCTCCAGCAGCGGAAGCGCGAGCCCGATGAGGCCGCCGATCAGCATCGCCCAGCGAGCGGTCGGGTGCAGCGAGTGGACCCCCCGGGCGAGCACCTCGGCGACGCCGCGCCACACCTGCGCCGACGGGGCCGGGAAGCGGTCGCTCCCGAGGATCGCCGGGTTGGGCACCAGCTTGTAGAACGCCGGGACCACCACGATGGTGCCCACCACGGTGCCGCTGAGCTGCGCCAGAAACTGCTTCCTCGGATTGGCCCCCAGGAGGTATCCCGACTTGAGGTCGGTGAGCAGGTCGGCCGCGCTGCCCGCGGCGCCCGCGGTGATGCTCGCGGTCATCAGGTTGGTCGTGAGGTTGGAGGGCGCCAGCGCCCCGTAGGTGAGCTGGGTGATCTTGCCCATCGCGCCCACCGGCGTGGTGTCCGTCTCGCCGGTGGCGCGGCAGGCCACGATGGCGAGCACGAAGGAGAGCACCACCGCCAGCACCGACAGCCACGGGGCGATGCCGAAGGCGAAGTACCCGACGATCACGAGGCCGATGGTGGCGAAGGCCATGCCCCCGACGAACCACGTCGGCGGCACCTCGATGCGCTCCATCGGATCTTCGTCCGGGTCGACCAGGGAGCCCTCCCGGAAGGGCCCGTCGCCCGCGGTGGTCTTCGACGCCTTGGAGCGGGAGAACGCCTTGCCGAGCCCGCTGAAGGCCCGGGCCACCGTGCGCCACTGGAGCGCGAAGGACAGCAGCCCCGAGGTCACCATGATGGCCGCGCCGGGCCAGAGGCTCCAGCCGACGATGCCGCGGTAGCCCAGCCGGGTGATGCCGCCCATCTCGAAGATGCGAGGGGCCAGCACCCCGTAGTTGATGAGCGCCGCGAAGAGCATCGTGGTGGTGGTGCGCAGCCCCATCATGGCGCCCGCCGCCACCAGGATGAGCGACCCCTCGAAGCCGATCGTGTACTGCATCGCCGGGCGGCCCGCGATGGTGAGCCCGGGGATCTCCACCGTCGAAGGCAGCTTCGAGAGGCGGGTGAGCAGCGCGAGGACGCCGGTGCTCGCGGCGGCGTGCGCGTCGCGCAGCCAGGCCACCACCGCGCCGATGCCCATGGACGCGAAGAGCGCGCGGGCCTTCGCCTTCGCCTCGCCGCCGGTGCCATAGAGCGAGCGCAGCGTCTCCGCCGCCGCCATGCCCGAAGGAAACTTGAGCTGCTCGATGTTGATCATCTGCCGCTTCATCGGGATGGCCATGACGGTGCCGAGGATGGCGAGCAGGAAGGTCCAGGCGGTGAGGGTCCAGAAGGGGAGGTGGTGGCCCTGCACCAGCAGCAGCGCGCAAATGGCGGACACCATCGTGCCCCCGGTGGAGTAGCCCGCGGACGAGGCCGTGGACGACATCGCGTTGGTCTCGAGGATCGACATGTTCGCCCCGAAGAGCCTCGGCGCGACGGTGCTCAACACCGAATAGAGCGTGAACGACAGGATGCTCGCGGTGATGGCGACGCCGAGGCCCCAGCCGGTCTTCAACCCGACATAGAGGTTGGAGAGCGCCATGAGCGATCCCAGCAGCGAGCCCATGATGAACGACCGCAGCGTGAACTGCGGCACCTTGTCGCCCTGGTAGACCTCTCGAAACCAGCGGATCTCCGCCTCGGTGGCGTTGCTGGCGACGGGGGAGGGGACGGGCGTGGGCGCGACCTCGGAGCTCATGGCGCGCGATCGTAATCGCAACAACCGCCCCGGTGACGGCAGAAAGCCAAGGGTCAGTAGCGCGAGGCGCTCTGGAGGATTCTGGCCGCCGCGAAGGCCGCGCCGAAGCCGTTGTCGATGTTGCAGACCGTCACGCCGGAGGCGCAGCTCGTGAGCATCGAGGCCAGCGCCGCGAGGCCGCCCAGCGCCGCGCCGTAGCCCACGGAGGTGGGCACCGCGATCACCGGGATGGACACCATGCCCCCGACCGCGCTCGGCAGCGCGCCCTCCATGCCCGCCACCACGATGGCCACCGAGCAGCGCTCGAAGACGGCGCGCCTGGCCAGCAGCCGGTGCACCCCGGCGACGCCGACGTCGTAGACGCGCTCGACCGAGGCGCCCAGCATCCGGAGCGTCTCGCACGCCTCCTCGGCCACCGGGGCGTCGGAGGTGCCCGCGCAGATCACCGCGACCGGGCTCCTGCCCAGCGACGGGATGGGGCGCACCTCCAGCGTCGCGATGCGAGAGACCGCGTGGTAGCGCACCGCCGGCAGGCGCTCCCGAACAGCCTCGGCCTTCGCCGGGTCGAGGCGGGTGATGAGCGTGTTGACGTCGCGGCGGGCCAGCTCCTCGGTGATCCCCACGATGTGATCGGCGGTCTTGCCCTCGCCGAGAATCACCTCCGGAACCCCCTGCCGGAGCGCCCGGTGGTGGTCGACCATCGCGTACCCGAGGTCGGCGAAGGGCAGGTCGCGCAGCCCCGTCCTCGCGTCGTCTATCGTGAGTCCGCCCTTGCCCACCTGTTCGAGCAGTTCGCGAAGCTTCTTGGGGTCCATCAGGGAGGCGTATTCAGCACATCGTCATGCCGCCGTCGACCACCATCGCCTGCCCGGTCATGTACCCCGCGGCCTCGCTCGCCAGGAAGAGCGCCGCGCCCGCGATCTCCGAGGGCTGCCCCACTCGCCCGAGGGGGGTCTTCCGCATGACCTCCTCCACCAGCGTCGCGTTGCCGGTGATGGCCGCCGCGAGCCGGGTCTCGACCAGCCCCGGGCAGATCGCGTTGACCCGGATGCCGCTCGACGCCAGCTCGTAGGCCAGCGTGCGGGTCATGGAGATCACCGCGGCCTTGGTCATGCCGTACACGCCCTGCATCGGCGCGGCCTCGAGGCCCGCCACGCTGGAGACCGACACGATGGAGCCTGGAGCCCCCCGGTCGCGGAGGTGCCGGGCGACGCCCCGGGCCATCCAGAAATACCCCTGGAGGTTGACCTCGAAGGTCTTCTGCCAGGCCCCCATGTCGACGTCGAGCATCGGGCCGAAATAGGGGTTGGTGGCGGCGTTGTTCACCAGCACGTCGACGCGGCCGTAGCGCTCGATGGCGGCGGCCACCAGGGCCTCGCACTCGGCCTCTCGACCGGTGTGCGCGGCGACCGCGTGGGCGCTCTCCCCGAGGCTCTCGGCGACGGCGCGCACCCCATCGAGCTTGCGCGAGGCGATCACCACCCGCGCGCCGTGGGCGACGAAGGTGCGGGCGATGGACTCGCCGATGCCGCGGCTCGCGCCGGTGACGATGGCGACCTTGTCTTCGAGGGAGATGCGGGCGATCACGGCAATGCGCTCCTCTGCGCGAGGGGAGGGGGAGGCTGTTGTACCGTGCGCGCGAAGGAGCTGGGAAGCGACGAATGACCGAAGCAATCAACGAGTCGAGCGTGGTGGCGAACGGGGTGCGCTTTCACTACGGCACCCAGGGCCGAGGCCCGCTGGTGCTGCTGGTGCACGGGTTTCCCGAGCGCTGGTTCTCCTGGCGGTGGCAGATCCCCGCGCTGGCCGCGGCGGGCTACCGCGTGGTGGCGCCCGACCTGCGCGGCTATGGCCTGAGCGACAAGCCACGCGACGGCTATGGCATCACCAACCTCGCCTCCGACATCGCGCTGATGATCCGGGCGCTGGGCGAAGACGAGGCCACGGTCATCGGTCACGACTGGGGAGGCGCGATCACCTGGGAGACCGTCAGTCGGCACCCCGAGGTGGTCTCTCGATACGGGGTGATCAATTGCCCCCACCCTGAGGTGATGCGACGCACGCTCCTGTCCTCGACGGCGCAGCTACGGCGGAGCTGGTACATGTTCGCGTTCAACATCCCGTGGCTGTCGGAGCGGCTCATCGCCCGCGACGGCGGCTCGGCGGTGGCGAAGATGTTTCGCGGGATGGCGGTCGATCGGAGCAACTTCACCCGCGAGGCGATGGCTCCCTTCTGCGAGAGCGTGGCGCGCCCGGAGGCGGTGACCCCGATGCTGGCCTATTACCGACAGGCCATTCGCGCGGCCGCTCGCCCCTCGTCGATTGCCCCTTATCCCATCATCGAGAAGCCGGGGCTGCTGCTCTGGGCCGAGGAGGACAAGGCCCTCGGACTGGAGCTGCTCGCGCCGCACTCCCGCGTGGCCCGCGACCTGCGAATCCAGCGGATTCCGCAGTGCGGCCACTTCTGCACCCAGGAGCAGCCGGAGACCGTCAATCGACATCTCCTCCGCTGGCTGGAGGAGACCCGATCGGTCACTCCAGGACGAAGCGCCTCGCCGCCATCGGAGTGAAGGGCCCCGCGCTCGGGCCGATCTGACCGTTGTTGAACAGCGCCGTGTACACCGTGAGCTCGACGGTGCGCCCCGCGGCCCCCGCCACGATCAGGCTCCAGTCGCGCCCGTCGGGCGTCCAGCTCGTGGCCGACTGCTGGCGGCGCAGCACCGTCGCGCCGTTGACCCGGAAGCGCAGCTCGTAGGCGCGCCCGGAGAAGGGCTCGCAGTGCGCCTCGGCCTCGGGGATGAGCGTGGTCCAGCGGCGAAGCTCGTCCGCGAGGGTCATCGCCCGGGGGGCGCGGAGCCTCGGGCGCGCGGCGACGGGCGCCGTCCAGGAGAAGGTGAAGGGGGCCGCACGAGGGACGCGCTGTCCCTCGGTGGGCGCGGTGACCGACGGGGCCCTCGCGTCCTGCGAGCTGGCCCGGGTGGTGATCGCGTCATCGAGCACGGTGCAGGCCTCATCCGAGAAGCCGTCGGACCCGGCAGAGCAGTTGGGCAGGCTGACCTGCGTCGGGTCGCCGCAGGCCGCGGTCACCGGGGCGTCATCGTGGCCACACCCGAGGGCCACCAGCGAGAGGGCCCACGGGGAGAGCGACTTCAACCAGGTACGAATCGATGAGGAGGACATGCGCGCGATCGTAGCGACACCTGCCCCGCGCGCCATACGACATGTTGACGCAGGGGGTGGCGAGGCACGCTCTGATATGCTGCGCCCGCGCCGTCTCCCCATTACCCCCCCGGGGCGCAGCGCAAGGATCCCTTCCATGCCCTGTCCGTCGGGTCTCGTCCTGCGACTGCTCCTCGTGCTCGCAACCGTGGGCGCCTCGGCTCTGACGGGGTGCGCCCGAGGAGCCATCGCCGACCCGCGCGACGCAGGCCCCTCGAAGGACGCGCGCGACGGGAGCGACGCTCCCTCCGTGGAGGGCGACGGGGGTCCTCGCTGCGCGAGCGACGACGAGTGCCGCACCGACCCGGGGGGCACCCTTTGCGACCCGGAGAGCGGCCGCTGCGTGGGGTGCATCGTGGGCGGCGCCCCCTGCGCGCTCGGCTCCTACTGCGACCCCGCCGCGCGGGCCTGCGCGACCGGCTGCGACGACGACGCCGACTGCGGCGGGGGCGTGACCCGCTGCGACCTCGCCACGCACCGCTGCACCGGGTGCAAGCAGGCCATCGACTGCATCCCGGGCACCGTGTGCCGCGAGGCGGTGTGCGTCCCCGGCTGCACCGACGCCAAGCCCTGCGGCGTGGGCAGCACCTGCTGCGCCGAGCAGTGCGTCGACGTCAACAGCAGCGCGGCCCACTGCGGGGCCTGCGGCAACGCCTGCGGCGACGGGAGATCGTGCTGCCTCGGGCGCTGCGCCACGCCCAGCAGCGACGCCATGAACTGCGGTCGCTGCGGCATCTCGTGCAGCGCCCCCAACGGCGTGCCCGCCTGCGTCGAGGGGGCGTGCTCGGTGGCCGCCTGCACCATGGGCTTCGGCGACTGCGACCGCGCGCCCTCCAACGGCTGCGAGGCCGACCTGTCGGCCGACCCGGCGAACTGCGGCGGCTGCGGTAGGGCCTGCACCGCGGGGGTCAACGCCTCGACCCGCTGCGTGTCTGGCGCCTGCGTGTCGGAGTGCAACGCGGGCTACGGCGACTGCGACGGCGACGCGTCCAACGGGTGCGAGACCGAGCTCGCCCGGAGCACCGCGCACTGCGGCGCCTGCGGGCAGCGATGCCCCGCGGGCCCCAACGCGGTGGCGACCTGCGCGATGGCGATGTGCGGCGTGACCTGCGAGGAGGGCTTCAGCGACTGCGACGGCATGGCCGCCAACGGCTGCGAGGTCTTCGTCGCCACGAGCGCGGCGCACTGCGGGGGCTGCGGCATCCGGTGCAGCGTGGCGCACGCCAACGCCGCGTGCTCCGGGGCGCGCTGCGTGGTGGCGAGCTGCGAGACGGGCTGGGCGGACTGCGACGGCAGCGCCTCCAACGGGTGCGAGGTCGACCTCAACGGAGAGAGCGCCAACTGCGGCGCGTGCGGCCACCGCTGCGAGGCCGGCACCGCCTGCTCGGCCGGAACCTGCGCCAGCGTGTGCACCGGCGGGGCGACGTTCTGCGTCGACCGCTGTGCGCAGCTCGTGTCCGACGTGCAGCACTGCGGCGCCTGCGGGCGTCGCTGCGACGGCGGCGCCAACGCCGCGCCCGCCTGCACCGGCGGCCTCTGCGCGCTCGCCTGCAACGCCGGCTACGGCGACTGCAACCGCGCCGCCGGCGACGGCTGCGAGACCAACCTCCGGGAGAGCACCGCCCACTGCGGGGCGTGCGGCTCGCAGTGCTCTCGCGCCAACGCGACCGTCTCCTGCGCCGGCGGCGGGTGCGTGCTGGGCGCGTGCAACCCGGGCTACGGCAACTGCAACGGCAGCGAGGCTGACGGCTGCGAGACGAACCTCAACCTCAGCACCTCGCACTGCGGCGCGTGCGGGCGCACCTGCTCGCTGCCCTTCGCCACGGCGTCGTGCTCCGACGGCGGCTGCGCGATCGTCGCCTGCGTTCCGGGCTTCGCGGACTGCGACGGCACGCCCGCGACGGGCTGCGAGACCAACCTGGCCAGCAACAACGCCAACTGCGGAGCGTGCGGCCGGAGCTGCGGCCCCGGCACGGCGTGCTCGGGCGGATCGTGCGCCAGCGTGTGCGCGGGCGGGACCACCTTCTGCGGCGGGAGCTGCGTCTCGCTCGCGAGCGACCCGCGCAACTGCGGCGGATGCGGCAACGCGTGCCCGTCGGGCCGGTCGTGCGCCGGCGGGTCGTGCGTGCAGTCCGCGCCGGCCAACGACTCCTGCGGCGGCGCGCAGGAGATCTCGTTCTCCAGCTCCAGCGTCACGCTCGGCGGAACCAACGTCGGGGCCACCGCCTCGATCACCCCGTCGTGCGGCTTCGGGGTGACCTCGGACGTGTACTACCGCTTCACGGTCCCAGGGCCGTCGCGGGAGCTGGTCTACGCCGACACGGCGGGCAGCTCCTTCGACACGGTGCTCTATTTCGCCCGCGACTGCGGCACGGCCCTCTCGACCTCGACGACCAACGGCGACGTCGTCTGCAACGACGACATGGGCTCCGCCGGGTGCAACGGCGGGCTCCAGTCGCAGGTGGTCGCGCTGCTCAACCCCGGAACCTGGTACCTGATGGTCGGCGGCTTCGGGGGACAGACCGGCACCATCAGCCTGCGCTTCCAGCACCTGCCCGTGGGCAGCGGCGGCGTGAGCCTGCTCCCGGCCGGAGCGACGACGCAGGCGGGCGTCACCGGGGGCAGCGGCTCCCTCGGCGGCGCGTGCGGCGGCGCCGCGGCGGGGGAGTCCACCTGGTGGTGGCGCACCTGCCCGGACTTCGTCGGCGGGGCCTTCAGCGCGCAGACCTGCGGCCGCGCGAGCTGGGACACGCTGATCTATCTCCGCAACGCCGCGGGCGGCGGCGACGCCTGCAACGACGACGCGTGCGGGCTGCAGTCGTCCATCAGCGCGACGCTCCCTCCCGGCCCTGGCATCCACGCCTTCACCGTGGACGGATTCAGCAGCAACACCGGGAGCTTCTCGGTGGCGGTCAGCCGACCGTGAGGGCGATCAGCGGGTGGCGACGGTCGCGCTGAAGAGGAAGCTGCGACCGAGCTGCGGCATCGACCGTAGCCGCTCGTCGAACTCGCCGCTCACGGGCGTGACGTATCGCCAGTCGAAGACGTTGTAGACGCCGACGGCGTAGCGGACGCCCCAGCGCTCGACGCGCCCGGAGAGGGCGACGTCCCACACGACGCCCGGGTCGGTGCGCCGCTGCGCCGGGTCGGTGCCCCGGTCGAAGCGATCGAAGCGCGGACCCTCGACGGTGAGCCGGGACATCAGGGTGAAGAGCTCGGGCACCACGGGGACCGCAGCGCGCACGGAGAAGAGGTGCTCCGGGGCGTTGGGCACCTCGCGCAGGGCGTCCTGCGGCCGGCTGCTGGCCTCAACGATGTACCGCGAGCGCTGGAACGAATAGCTGGCGCTCACCATCCATCCCTGGCGCCACTCCCGCCGCAGCTCGGCCTCGCCGCCGAGGGTGAGCACCGGAGCGCGGGTGTTCTCATACCGGATCAGCGCCGGGTTGGCCGTCGACTCACGGAGCGCGATGAGGTTGTCGAGGTAGTTGGCGTAGCCGCTGACGAGGGCCGTCCACGCCGACCCGATGCGGTGGGAGAACTCCACCTCGCCCGACCAGACGGTCTCCGGGAGCAGCCCCGGCGAGGCCTCCTGGGTCTGTCCGCCGTCGTTGTAATAGAGCTCGTAGATGCTCGGCACGCGGAAGGCCCGACCGGCCATCAGCTTGAGGTTGCCACCCGTGTAGGGACGGATGATCAGCGCCAGCCGAGGCGCCGGAAGCGCTCTCCCGATGGTGCTGAAGTACTCGCCGCGAAACGCGCCGGACACCCGCACCTGCTCGCTCGGCGCCCACTCGGCGGTGGCGTAGCCCGCGGCGATGCCGAAGGTTCGCGAGTCGCGGAAGTCCGTCGGCAGGCGCATGCGATCCTCCCGGACGAGGGCGGAGGTCTGCGTGGCGTCGAGGTGGTACTGGCCCTGGGCTCCGACGTTGAGCCGCAGTCCCCGGGCGACCTCGAAGGCGCCGCGGATCTCGCCCTCGATCCAGGTGCCGTTGAAGGTCTCCCGACCGGGGTTGGTCGGGTCGTCGGTGTGCCTCAGCACGCTCCGGTACGCGTAGTGGTTGAGCGACAGGCGGGTGATGAGCTGCGCCGAATCGGAGAGCCTCGGATCGAAGCGCAATTCCAGCAGCCCCCGGGTGTCGGCCAGGTAGGTGCCGGCGAGCCCCGGAACGGTGTCGTACGCGCCGCCGGGGACGTCCTTCCTTCTTGAATGAAGGGACCATTGCATCGAGAACGCGCGGTACCACGCCCGACCGAGGAGGGTTCCGTTCTCGAAGCCGTCGACCCCTCTCGCGGTGCCGTCGAAGCCCGGTCCCGCGAGCGCTGGCAGGGCGATGTCCCGTCCGGGGCTGCGCGCGCCGGAGACCGAGGCCCACACCCCGGAGTGGGCGTTGGCGCGGTACCTCCCCATCACTCGAGCGCGGGCGACGCCCTCCTGGTTGGTCGAGAGGGTGCCCTCGACGCCGGTAGGCTCCTCGCGTCCGCGGCTCACCAGGTTGACCACGCCCGAGAAGGCGCCGGTGCCGTACAGCACCGACCCTGGGCCCCGCACCACCTCGATGCGCGCTAGGTCTTCGAGGTCCGTGCGCAGGTCGTACCCGAGGTAGGCCGAGTTGAGCCAGCTGTCGTTCATCGGCGCGCCGTCGAGCAGCACCAGCACGCGATTGCCGTAGTCGCCCGGGCGGCCGTACCCGCGAAAGCCCACCGTGGGGTAGTTGCGGTCATCGGAGAGGAAGATCCCTCGCGTCCCACGCAGGGCCTCGGTGACCGTGGGGTAGGCCATCGCCCGGAGCTCGGCCCCGGAGATGATGCTCACCGAGCTCGGTGCGTCTTCCACGGCCTCGGCCGCGCGCGACGCCGCGGTGACCTCCTCGACCTGTCGCAGCGCGAGGTCGAGGCGCGTCTGGGCCCCTTCGGTGACGGAGACGGTCTGCTCGATGGTGCGAAACCCGGCGCGCGAGACGCGCACCCGGCGTCGTCCCACCTGGGCGTCGACGACGGCGGGCGTGAAGCCCACCGGCCGGCCGTCGATCTCCACCAGCGCGTCGCGCTCGTCCGCGCTGACCACCACGCGACCGGTCACCGGGGTCAGGGCGAGGGTGACGCTGCGGGTGTCCCTCGCCGCCACGTCCACGCCCTCAGCGAGCGGGCGGTAGCCCTCGGCGGAGAGGTGCAGCGTGCGTCGACCGGGAGGAAGCTCGAGGTCGCAGGGGACCGATCCGAGCACCGGGCCGTTGGCGTCGTCGACGCGCACCGAAGCGCCTCGGACGTTTCCCTCCACGTGCACCCGCCCGAGGATGCGCCGCATCGAGAGCACCACCGGGGTCTCTACGCCCAGGCGCAGGTCGACGCCCTCGACGGTGACGGGCTCATGGCCTTCGAGCTCCGCGATCACCCGCACGCGCCCGGGCTGGAAGGCCAGCACCCGAGGGCTCACCCCACGGGGGCCGAGGTCCCTGCGGTCGATGTAGAGCGTCGCTCCAGGCGGGGTGGTGGTGACGCGCAGCGCGGCGACATAGGGGCTGATCCGGCGGAGCGCGGCTTCGATGTTGGCGCGTGATCCGGGGTCGGTCTCGCTCCCCAGCGCCTGGGTGTAGTACCGATGGGCGTCGGGGTATCGGGTGAGCTGCTCGTAGCTGCGCGCGATGTTGAAGAGGACGTTGCGGTTGGGGACGAGGCGGTTGGAGGCGAGGAAGTGCTCCAGCGCCTCGCGGAAGTCCCCTCGGCGGTAGCGGTCGGCGCCCAGCTCGAACTGCAGGTCGGCCTCGTCGGCGAGGTCGTCGGCGCGGAGGGGGACGGATGCGGCGAGGACGATCGCCAGGGCCCAGCGGGGGCTTCGGCGGGAGGGAGCGCGGGTCATGGGGTTCACCGATGCAGTCGGATGTCGGAGTCACCCGACGGGTTGACCGGAGGACGCGGAGGTCGACGGCCACGAGGTTCGGCGTGCGCCGGCCGGGGAGCGCTCGGGGCGACCGGGGTCTGGACGACCGGCACCTCGTCCGCCACCAGCGTCGCCACCGTGCGGACCGAGGGCTCCGTCGAGGGACCGGCGCTGAGCTCGTAGGGCCGGTGACCCGGGAGGCGAAGCACGAAGCGTCGCGGCGACGACGCCACGGAGGCGCTGTCGATCATCACTCCGATGGGCGTCACCCCGAGGACGTTGCCCCCCTCGACGACCGCAGCGCCCGGAGGGGCGGAGTCGATCTCCAGGCGATACGGCGCGGCCGGCGCGCGGGGAGGCGCGGCGGGGGTCGCGGCGGCCGTGGCGGAGGGGGGCGCGACGGCGGGCGGCGAGAGCTTCGACTTGAAGAAAATGCCTACGGCGAGCCCGAGGGTGGCGAGCGCGATGACGCCGATGACCAGGGCCAGCGGACTCCGCGAGGCGGCTGCGGGCTGGGCCGCGGGAAGCATCTCGGTGGGAGGCAGCGGGGGAATCGTCGGCCGCCGCCCCGAGGGCATCGAGCGTTCGGTGAACATCCCCGAGCCCGGGAGGCCGAGGGACTGCTCGCACTGCCGCAGCGCCACGAGGAAGTCGTCCATGGTGGCGGGTCGTCGCTCGGGCTGCTTCTCCAGGCAGAGCATCGCCAGCGCGCCCAGCGGCTCGGGGACCACCACCGCGGGGTTGCGCTCATGGAAGGGCGGCACCGGCGTGTGCAGGTGGGCCATGAGGATGTGCACCGCGTTGTCGGCCTCGAAGGGCGGCCGACCGCAGAGGCACTGGTAGAGGATCACCCCGAGCGAATAGATGTCCGTGCGCAGGTCGACCCGGCCGTGGGCGATCTGCTCGGGGGACATGTACCGGGGAGAGCCGAGGAAGGAGCCCTCCTTGGTGAGCTCTTCGGAGTCGTCGCGGAGCACCTTCACCAGGCCGAAATCGAGGATCTTGATGGTCTCCTCGCCGGACTCGTCGGGCACGAGCATCACGTTGGAGGGCTTGAGGTCGCGGTGCACCACGCCCTGCCGGTGCGCCTCGCGGAGCCCCTTCGCGATCTGCCGGACGATGGCCACGGTGGCCTCGGCGTTGAGGGCGCCCTCGCGCTTCAACCGACGGTGGAGCGTCTCCCCGGGGAGAAACTCCATCGCCATGAAGAAGGCCTCCTCGGCCAGACCCTCGATGCGCCCGTAGTCGAAGACCGTGACGATGTTCGGGTGCTGGAGCCGCGACAGGATGCTCGCCTCGAGGAAGAAGCGCTTCTGAAACGCCGGGTCGTCCTGCGTCTCCGTGTAGCGGGTGTGAAGCACCTTCACCGCCACCACCCGGCCGAGCGGGAGCTGCTCCGCGCGGTAGATCTTCCCCATCCCCCCGGCGGCGACCTCCTCGATGATGCGGAACTTGCCGTTCACCATCTGGCCGACGAGGGGGTCGGGCCCCTCGCGCAGCAGCCTCGAACGACGCTCGCTGGTCGTCATGACGGGCCGCTCGCTCGGCCGTCCGGCTTCACTCGTTCCGCCCTGCGCACCGCCGCAGACTACCTCAACCCTTCGCCGCGCCGCCATCCCGCACCCCTCCAGGGGGGGGCTTGAAAACGATAACTGATCTCACTATAACAGGGGACACCTTCTACCTGGAGATGTGCTCCCGATGATCGTTTGCGTCTGCCACGGGATTCCCTGCAAGAAGATCAGGTCCGTCATTCGCGAGGGTGCGGAGACCGTCGATGCGGTGGGCGCGGCCTGCGGCGCCGGGACGGATTGCGGCTCGTGCCGCGATGCCATCGACGAGCTCATCGAAGAGACGCTCCCCTCGGAGGTCCGGAGCCGTTCACGGCTGCCGATGATGATGACCGGCTGAGAAGGCCAATCATCCGCCGGGTCGAGCATTTCCCACGCTCGACGGCCCGCCCTCGGGTAACCATCCATCGCCTGGAGGTCTCCATGAAGGGTCAAGCGGCGATCATCGATCTGCTCAATGCAGTGCTGACGGCAGAGCTCACTGCCATCAACGAGTATTTCATCCACGCCAAGATGTGCCGCAACTGGGGTTACCTGCACCTGGCGGACTACGTGAAGAAGGAGTCCATCGACGAGATGAAGCACGCCGACAGGATCATCGAGCGGATCCTGTACCTGGAGGGCGTTCCCAACCTCCAGCGGCTCAGCAAGGTCAATGTCGGGGAGAGCGTTGCCGAGCAGTTTCAGCTCGACCTGCAGCTCGAGAAGGATGCGCTTCAGCGCCTCAACGACGGCGTGAAGCTCTGCCGCGACCTCGGCGACAACGGCACCGAGGCCCTGCTCAAGGACATCCTGGTGAGCGAGGAGGAGCACGCCGACTGGCTCGAGACGCAGCTCGGCCTCATCGGCCAGATCGGCGAGCAGAACTACCTCGCCCAGCAGCTCCACGGTTGATCATCGCCCGGGCGAGATAAGCGCCCGGGTCAGTAGTACGGCCGGTTGGCCGGCGGAGGCGCGAACCCGCCAGGGAAGGGGTTCGCCGACCGACGCAGCTCCACTTCATTCTCCTCGAGGTCCAGCGTCGCGCCGCGCTCTGCGAAGAGCGCCACTCCGATGACGCCCACGTTGCGCGCCGAGCCTCGCTCGTCCGCGTAGGACCCTTCGACCCCGCCGAAGCGAAACGCCGCCACGGTGCTGCTGCTGCGGCGAAAGCCCTCGACCACGATGCTCCCGTGCGGGCGAACGAGGTATCCCCGGTGGTCCGTGCTGCCGGGCTGACCGTTGATGACGTCGAGGCCGTCGACGGTCAGCACCGCCTCGATGCGCGCCGAGGTCTGGTTCTCCAGCACGATGGCGTAGCGCTGTCCGGGCTGGCCGATGACGAATGCTTCGCCGCCGCTCATGAAGCCAGGGAGCACCTCGCCGGACTCACCCCGGAGCGAGATGCGGATGCCGTCACGGTGCACCGAGAGCCACCGGAAGCTCTCCCGCAGCGCCTGCATCGCCGAGAGCCGGGCGTCGTTGTAGTGCAGCGTCGCGACGTCGAAGGGCCGCTCGGAGGCGCGCTCGAAGGCCGTGGTGCGCACCGTGGAGTAGCGGTCCTCGCCCCAGTGGGTCGCGAGTCCGGGTCGCAGCGAGGAAGGGAGCTCGCGGGCGGCGAGGAGGGCTGCGCGCGAGGGCCGTCGCCGTCGGAGAGGGCGCGACCCGGCGAGGAAGACTCGGCGGTCACCGAGGCGGAGGACACGGGCTGCGCGGAGGGCTCGTAGCCCGACTGCGCGACGCTCGTCGTGCCGACGTGGGCCGAGCGGTAGCTGCCGGCGGGGACGACGTAGGACGAGGGGCCCGCGCAGCCCGTGGCGGCGGCGAGGGCGAGGAGCGGGAGCAGTGACAGGGAGCGCTTCATGGGGTTCACCTCTGGTGGGGTGAACGCCCGCGGCGAGGCGGGGCTTACAGTCGACGGATCAGGTTCTCAGGGGGGACAGGGGTTGTAGGCCGCCCGGCCGCGGAGCCGGATCTTGCCGGTCTCGATGATCGCGGAGGCCCCGAGGTCGGGCGCCCGGACGCCGAACACCGCGATGAACCAGCCGTCGCCCCACGGTGCGAGCACGCCGTTGTCGAGCGCGCTCAGGCCGACCGAGCGGGCGTTGATGGTGCGGGAGGGGCCGCTCGCCGAGACGACCGAGAGGGTGCCGCCGCGGGTGTCCGCGCGGGCGCCGCGGGTCGAGACCTCGGAGCGGGTGAGGGGCGCCTCCAGGAGGGGCTGCGGCGGTCGCTGTCGGGGAGCGTCGGGCACCTCGATGACCCTCACGAAGGAGGTCAGCGGGTCGACCGAGTAGCAGCGCGGGGAGCCCCGGGTGAGGCCGCAGAGCTCGAGGTGGTCGCCGCGGATGCGAGCGCGGGTGGTCTCGAAATCCGTGGGGAAACAGGCGTGGCCGTCGGCCTGGTCGGGGACCATCGGCGGCAGCTCGGGCCTGATTGAGCGCGCCGGCCGGGCGGCCGCGGAGGCGCCGGAGGAGGCGTCGACCGGAGCGGAGGGGGAGCGCGAGACGCACGCGCTGGAGAGCGCCAGGGCGACGAGGAGGGTGGGTGATCGCGGGGTCACGATGGCACTGACCTAGCACCCTTCGAGCGGGGTCGCGCGACCCATTGGCGGCGCAGGCGGGTGCCGGTACCTTCGCGCCCGACATGAATCGTTCAGCGCGTCGTCTGGGTGTGTGGTTGTTCGTGGCGGCGTCGCTTCTCTCGGGGGCCGTGGGCTCTCAGCAGGTCCCAGCGCCCGCGGCCTCGGCGGCGCCCTCCGCGCTGCAGATTCCCGTGCAGCGAGAGCGACTGGAGAACGGCCTCCGGGTGGTGCTCTCGCCGGACCGCTCGGTGCCCACGGTGGCCATCGCGATCTATTACGACGTCGGAGCGCGGGTCGAGCCGCAGGGGCAGACGGGCTTCGCGCACCTCTTCGAGCACCTGATGTTCGAGGGCACCGAGACCCTGCCGAAGGGCGAGTTCGACCGGCTGCTGTCGCGCGTCGGCGCCGACTCCAACGCCACGACCTCGGAGGACCGCACCAACTACTACGAGATGCTCCCCGCGCACGCGCTGGAGCTGGGGCTGTGGCTCGAGGCCGACCGGATGCGCTCGCTCGCCATCACCGCCGAGGCCTTCGAGAACCAGCGGCTCACGGTGATGGAGGAGCGTCGGCAGTCCTACGAGAACCGCCCGTACATGCTGTCGTTCCTGCGGCGCGACGAGGTCTTCTACGACGGCTATTTCCCCTACTCGCACAGCACCATCGGCGACGTGCGCGACCTGGAGATGCCCGGCGTCGCCCCGGCCGAGCAGATCGCGCGGGTGCGGGCCTTCCACACGCGCTTCTACGCGCCCGACAACGCGGTGCTCACCATCGCCGGGGACTTCGACCCGGCCGAGGCGCTCGCGATGGTGCGAACGCACTTCGGGGACATCCGTACCCGGCGCGGCGAGCCGTGGCAGGACACGGCCTATCAGCCTCCCGTCGGGGAGCGCACCGAGTCCATGGTCGACCCGCACGCCGAGATGCCGGGCTTCCACGTGGCGTGGCACATCCCTCCGCGCCGCACGCCCGATCACTACCCCCTGGAGGTGCTCGCCACCGTGCTCGGGGGAGGAGAGTCGTCGCGGCTCTATCGGTCCCTGGTGCGCGACCAGGAGCTGCTGTCGGAGATCTCCGTGGACACCGAAGACCGCCGGGGCCCCGACCTGCTCGCGGTGTGGGCGATCTGCTCGCGAGGGCACCAGCCCGCGGAGGCCCGGCGGGCGCTCGACGCGCTGGTCTCGCAGGTAGTGGCCCGGGGCATCACCGCCCGAGAGCTGGAGAAGGCGAAGAACAACATCCGCGCCGGCTTCGTCTTCGGACTGCAGCGGCCGGTGGGTCGCGCGCAGTATCTGGGGATGACCGAGCTCTACGACGGCGACGCGTCGATCGTGAACACCGAGCTCGACCGCTACCTGGCCGTGACCCTCGACGACGTCCGCCGGGTGGCGGCGCAGTACCTCGTCCCTGCCAATCGCATCGTGCTCGACGTGACGCCGCCCTGCAGCAGCTAGCGCGGCCGCCCGAAATCCGGCACCGAGCGAATGATCTGGGGCCGCGCCGGGGCACGAGCCGGCGCCGGGCGCAGCGCCCTCGCGGCCACCGGGGCACGCGCCGGAGAGAGGGCCTGGTTGACGCTCTCGGGTTGAGCCGGGGGAGGGGCCGGGCACGCCGCGCACGGAGCGCACACCGGCGATGGCCCAGGGACGATCTGCGTGGTCGGCGTCTGACGGTGCACCAGCGCGTACGAGATGGCGTGCGCGACGCCGACGATGAGCAGCGCGTGGGCGATGAAGAGCCCGGCGAGCGCGACCGGAGAGCGGGTCCACGGGGTCGCGGCCGGCACCGGCGTGTTGAACACCGCCGTGGGCTCGTCGAGGAAGAGCCGGGACTCGGGGCGACCTTCGAGCGGCGGAGCGTCGAGCGGGTAGACGTAGCTCTGCGGCGGCGGAGCGACGCGCCGCGGGGGGGAGCGGGCTCGGCTGGGGGCGGGCTTACCGGCTCAGGTAAGGCGACCGCCGCGACCGGCGGCGGGGGCGGTGGGGCCTCGACGACCGGGGGCCGGGAGACCTCGATGGGCTCGGGCTGCGGGGCCAGGCGGGCCGGTCGCGGCGTGGGATCATCGGGCGGCTCGGAGACGGACACCGGCGTGCGGGCCTCGGCGGCCCCGTCGGACGGGCGCGACCGGGAGCTCGGTCGGCTGGGTGGACTCGACCGGGCTCCGGGCCAGCGTGCGCACGACGTCAGTGGGTCCGGTGGGCTCCGGAACCGGGGCCGAGGTGGCGATGGGAGTCTCCTCCGAGGGGCTCTCCTCGGAGGGTTCTGGCGTCGGGAGGATGTCCTCCGGGCGGGGCACCGTGATCTTCGCCGGGGGCTCTGACTCGTCGGCCCGCACGGGCCTCGTGCCGGGAGGGAGCGGCGCCCGGAGCCCCCGCGGGGGCGGCGGACGCGTCGGCTTCCCTTCGCCCGGCCTCGGCCTCGGCTTCGCTGGCCCGCACCTTCCCCACGACCGCGCGAGGGAAGATGGCCTGCGCGACCGCCCCGGCGTTGAGGAGGGTGTTGTTGCGCACCCGCAGCGACATCACCGGGACCTGCGCCGTGGGCCGGTCGTCGAAGACGTTGCTGGACAGCGAGGCGGCCAGGTCGAGCGGGTCGATGGCGGCTCGAAGCGCCCGAGCGAAGCGCCCCGCGGACGAGTGGCGAGCGTCCGGGGAGAGCGACCAGGCGCGCTCGAAGACCGCATCGAGCGCCGTCGGGAGCACCGGGCGCAGCACGCTCACCCGGTCGCGGACGCCGACGCGCATGGAGTCGAGCGCGAGCTCGGGGACGTGCGGCCACGCGGGGCGGCCGGTGAGCAGCTCGTAGGTCAGCGTGGCGAGGCTGAACACGTCGGCGCGAGCGCCCAGCGAAAGGACCCCGGCGAGCTCTTCGGGCGAGCGGTAGCCGGGACGGACGCCCTCGAACTGCGGGCGATCGGCGTTGTAGAGCCCCAGCAGCCGGACCTCGTGGGTGTCCCGGAGCATGACCACGTGCTCGGGGCAGAGGGTGCGGTGCGCGACCGGCGGAGCGCGCCCGTGGAGCGCGTCGAGCGCCGAGGCCACCTCGTTGACGACGCGCACCACCGCGAGCGGATCGAGCCCCTCGGGCGAGGCCTCGAGCGCCTCGCGCATCGAGGTGCCCTCCAGGAACTCGGTGACCTCGAAGGGGCGGCCGTCGTCGAGCCGGCCGACCGAGAGGGTTCTCGGGAGTGATGGGTGCTGGATCTCCCCGCGCGCCGTCGCGACCTGCGCGAACCATTCCCCCATTCCGTCGACGAGGCCCGCGTCGAGCACGTGCACCGCCACCAGCTCGCCCTCGCCAGAGCGGGCGGCGTAGATCACCCGGGTGCGCCCCTGCACCACGGGCTCCTCGATGGTGTAGGCCCCCGGGAGCTCAGCGCCAACGGACAGATCGCCTGGATCGATCGGATCAGCCACCACGCCGTCGACGCTACGCAAGCGGCGGGCGGGACGCCAGTAGCGAGCGGAGCGTAGGTCAGACCTTCGGATCTTCGCGGCAGAGGGCGAAGTACTGCCCCCTGGGCTTACCGTTCATGTAAGCGGTGCCGATGGTGACGTGGTCGGTGACGCGGCGCAGGACGTCCGTCATGCCCGCCCAGACGAGGCTCCCGGCGCGCGCGGTCGGACCCATGATCGTCGGCCATCCGGCGGGCTTGCGCGGCGGGACCTTCGCGTAGTCGATGAGCACCTCGCCCTTCTCGGTGAGGGTGGCGACGAAGTACCCGGGGCCCGTCACGGCCGTCACGAGGCCGCCGTTGTGGTTGTAGCCCCAGAGCTGGTCGGGGCTGTCTTCGCCGTCGGGCCGGCAGAATCGCTTCTGGAAATGGCTGAACATCGGCAGGGTGTTCTTGCCGTGGTGGATCACCTCGACCAGGGGCTCCCCGGTCGGGACCATCGCGTCGAGGGTGAGCGCCTCGCCCTCACAGGCCTCGAAGAGCACCTTCATCTGCGCGGGCGTGAGCGTGTGCACGGCGTTGGCTCGCGCCCACGGGCCGCAGGTGTCGAGCATGGCGCGCAGCCGGTCGAGGTCGAGCTTCGGTTCGAAGAAGGTCTGGAGAAACATGGCGCCCGGGATGTAGGCCAGGCAGGGCCTCCGGGTAAAGACCCGTCCGGGCGCCCATGGGGCACTCGGCTATTGGGCGGTGCCCTGGACGGAGACCGAGGCGCTGAACTCCACGCTCACCTGCGCCGAGGCGCTGAAGCGGCTGGCGATGTCCGTGGCCACCACGCCCGCGCGGGCGACGCAGGCGACGGCGGAGAGGCCCACGTTGCTGGCCGCGGTGCCCACGCCGTTGAGGCTGGCCACGAAGTTCGGGGCGCTCTGGCGCACCACGCGGTCGATGCGGGTCGCGTTGAGCACGATGCGGGGGTAGTGGCGCTGGAGCGAGGTGACC
>JADJAE010000010.1 GCA_016704445.1 Deltaproteobacteria bacterium | reverse complement strand
CGAGGACAAGGTTCGGGTCATCGACGAGCTCGCGAAGTCCGGCTCCGCGTCGCCATGGTCGGCGACGGCGTCAACGATGCGCCCCCGATGGCGAACGCGACCGTCGGCATCGCTATGGGAGCTGCCGGCTCGGACGTGGCGCTGGAGACGGCCGACATCGCCCTTATGGGCGATGACCTGCGACGCTGCCCTTCGCCGTGGGCCTCCAGCCGCGCCTGCCGACGGATCATCCGGCAGAACCCTCTGGGCGAGTCTCGGCATGGTCGCGTTCCTCATCCCGGCGACCATCTTCCGGGTTCGCCGGCATCGGCGTCGCGGTCGTACTGCACGAGGGTTCGACGCTGCTCGTCGTGGCCAACGCCCTGCGTTTGCTCGCGTACGGTGACCCCCGCCGCTCCGGCCCGACGCCCGCCGTAGGCTGAGTTTGCGTCGAAATCATGGGCGTCGGCGGTCCACCTCGCCCGCCAGCAGTGCCTCAGCACATCAGTGACCTGAACGCTCAGCACTGAGGCATGAAGGGCTCCCGATGCCCGAGTGCTTCAGTGCTAGGTGCCCTGACCGTGATCATCGCCATTGCGGGCAGGGAAGGAGGCGCCGGAAGACCACCGTCGCCGTGAACATTGCGGCGGAGGGCCTCGCGCGAGGCTTGCGGGTGCTGCTCGTAGACGCGGACCCCCAGGGCAGCGCCCGCACCTGGGCCGCCGGGGCGCGGAGGGGGTTCCCGGTACCGACCGTCGTCGCGGGCGACGCGTCGATGCACACCACCCTCCCCACGAGGGCCAAAGGCTTCGACCTCGTCGTGGTGGGACACCCGCGGGCGGGAGACGTCCAGCGCGCGGCCATCATCGTCGCGAACGTCACGGTCATCCCGTGCGGTCCCTCCGGGGTTGATGCCTGGGCGCTGGCCACCACCTCGGACGTGCTCGCCGAGGCGCGGGCGGTGAAGCCGAAGCTCCGGGCGGCGGTGGTGATCACGAAGCAACGCCCGCGAACCCTCGTCGGCCGCAACGCCCGCGAGGTGTGCGAGGGAGCCGGGTACCAGGTGCTCCGCGCGGAGCTCACCGACCGGGTGGCCCTACATCGAGGGCGATGAACGCCGGGCGGGGCATCGGGGTCTACGCCCCGCGGGACCCGGGAGCTGAGGAGGTCCGCGCGATGTTCGACGAACTGATCACCCTCGCAGGAGGTAAGGTCTGATGGCTTCAACAAAGGGTCGTAAACCTCCCCTCGTCGTCGTCCGGCGGCCCCCCGAAATGCCTGGTCTTGACGTGCTAGACCCGTCGGCGACGGCTGCCTTCGTCGATGGAAAGCCCATGGAGGTGCCCAAGGCACCAGTGCCTCAGGCGATTGATGCGCCTAGTCATCAACGCCCTGAGGCACCAGTGCTTCAGGGCATGGAGCCCTCCACCTCACTGGACCCATCGCCGGCGCCCGTACCAGGCGCTCCTGCTGAGAGCGAAGCGGTGGCAGATGAGAGCACCGATGCCTCAGTGACTACAGGCATCGGAGCATCAAGAACTCGAAGCACGAAGGCATCGAAGCATCAGGGCACCAGGACACCGAAAGCTCCCGCGAAGGGCCGCGGGCTGGTGGAACGGGCCGGCGGCAAGGCCGCCCGGAGGGTCGTGGCGTATCTGGATCCAGCCATCGCCAAGAAGCTGGCCATCCGGGCTCTGCACGAGGACACGGACATGTCCGCCCTCATCAACGAAGCCGTCCGGCGGTTCATGGCGGATTGAGCACGCGCCTGCGTGGCGCTTTGAGTTCAGGCCCACCCGAACTTGCTCCGGCCGTAACATCCGCCCTGAGGTGCCGGGACGTCTTCAGACGGACCGAGCACAGAGAGGTTCTCTCAGAGAGAACCTCCTAAGAGAGCGTCGAAAAGTTGATTTCCCCCGGTATTTATAGGGTTTCGTGAGGGGCCCTTCCGCAACGTCTGCCGGATTCCTGCCGGTCTACCCGTAACGTCTGCCGGATTCCTGCCGGTCCATCCGCTACGTCTGCCGGATTCCTGCCGGTCCAGTCCTGCCGGCGGGGAGTCCCGCAGGGTCTGCCGGATTTCTGCCGGTCACCTGCCGGTCGAGTCCAGCCAGGATCGCCCGGCCGAGCGGCTCGTCGGGGGTCGCCTCGGCGCCCCGGATGGTCCTCTCCCCCACGCCCAGCATCTTCGCCGCCTGGGCCTGCGTCCAGCCCTGGGCCAGACGCCAGGCGTGCAGCTCGCCGCCTGTCAGCAGCGACGGCGCCGCCGGGCGTTCGGTCGGCGCGATCCCGTGGACCAGCCGGTCGCGGACCCACTGCGGTGGGTACAGGTGGCAGCGCCCCGCGCGGGTTCGCGCCTCGTTCGGGTTCCACCGGGCCAGACCCTGAGCCCGCCCACGCGTTGAAGCTCGGCGAGGTTGCGGTCGAGCGCCGCCAGGCCCGCCCGGGGTCGTGCGTGGACACGGGAATCCCGGCCGTGTCGAGGAGCCTCTCCCCGTAAGGGTCAGGTGATCCAGCCCGTCGGCGGTGTCCCAGCGCCATCGGATGGGCAGGATCAGCCCGAGGGCGAGCGCGTACGGGAAGCGGGCGTGGTCAATCGTCGCGAGCTCGGTGGGGGCCGGCGCCCAGAGACGCCCGATGGAGCCGTCGGCGCGTCGGACCCCCTCGTAGAGCGCCGGGTGGATCACGAGCTCGAGCCCTTGGAGCGCCCACTCGGAACCGCGCAGCGCCTCGCCGCGCTGGGTCACGGCGAGCACCGGGCCGCGCAGGCGGAGGTGCCGTCCGCGTGGTAGACGGCGACCTCCATGCGGGTCAGGGCCTCGACCTCCGCGGCGACCGTCGCGCGCAACTCGGGCGTGCGGCGGGAGCGGTCAGCGTAGCCGAGCGCGTCGAGGTGGTCTTCGAGCGACCAGCGGATGCGCCCCGTGCGGCCGGCCTCGGTGAAGAGGCATTGCAGGGCGGCCCAGTGTCGGAGCCCCTGCCACGATCGCCAGGCCTTGATGGCGTGGACTATCCGCTCGGGCAGCTCCTGGACGTCGAGGCGCAGGCCGAGCTGTTTGCTCGGGTGCAGGATCTCCGCCCAGCCGTCGCGCTGGGTCGTCGTGAACGGGCGCCGACGGTTCTTCGGCAGGTCGCGCCAACGGTCGATCAGCGCGTGATGGACGCTGCCGGCGTCCAGGGCCATGAAGGGCCGTGCGCGGTCGCGCTCGATCTCGCGCCAAGCGAGGTACGCCCGGGCGGCGAGGGCGACGGAAACGGGCGGCTCGTCGTCCTCCGCGTCGCGGCCCCCCGACGCGAAGAGCCCGCGGATCCGGTCGCAGCAGGTGGCCGCCGCGGCGTGGTCCGGTGCGCGCTCGCCGAGCCAGGCGACCACGTCGGCGGGGGCGGCGGCGAGGGGCCAGAGCGGGAGGCCGGCGCTGCCCTCGACGCTGACCTCGATGGCCATCCAGGCGGCCGGGTCGGCGCCGAGGTCGGCGCCCGCCGCCGCGAGCGCGGCGAGATGCGGTTCGGTGTCGGCGAGTCCCGAGGCGCGCACCCGCTCGACCACGGCCGCCCGCACGGTATCGGCGACCAGCGGCCGCAGCGCGCCGTCGAGCGTCGGGGTGTCGGATCGCACGAGGAGGGCGCGAGCGTCGGAGCGACGCACGACGAGGGGGTTCATGAGGCTCCGATAGGGGAGTCGCCCGGGCGGTCCACGATCATCCGTCACTCGCTGCCAGACGAACCACGTCGTCGAACCTCAGACCACCTTTTGCGGCGTCCTTCAAGCCCTCGCCCCCCATCGCGGAACCGCCGATCGATGCATCAGGTAGCTGGTTCACTGAGTGTCCAAGTCATCAGGTTACTGATGACCTGATAGACTAGGAGCCTAGGTTGTCAAGGCATCGATCGACTGGAGCACCGGGCAGGCATGCGACCTCGAGCAGCAAGGTCACCCTCCGAGCCCTCGGCGTCGAAGGCCCAGGAGTCGGCGCGCCGACCTCGGCCCAAGCATTCTACGAGAGACTTGCCGCCCTTCGGCCGGTGTACCGTCCGGCGACCATGGCAGCCATCCTTCCGCGGCAGCTCGATCGGCTCGAAGAACACGAGTTCCCGAAGGGGTTCAACCCCAAGGCCGTGCGGGCGTTCCTCGACGAGACCAGCGCGTCCGGCGGGGCCGAGCTGGCGAACTCGCAGTCGATCATCCGTGACCTCTGCAAGGTCCTGGGGGTCGCAGCGCCGAAGCTCAAGCATGCGGGAGCCGACAACCCCTACTGCTTCGAGGAGGACGTGAAGGAGGGCAAGGCCCACCGCCGCATCGACGTCTACAAGCGCGGCTGCTTCGTGCTGGAGGCGAAGCAGGGCGCCGACCCGAAGACCGAGCCCGCGGACGCGCTCGCCAGGTCCGCCGCGAAGGCCAAGGTCGGCCACTCCAAGAGCGCCAAGGGGGCGGGCACCCGGGGGACCGCGGCGTGGGTCGAGGCGATGAAGGCCGGGTTCTTCCAGGCGGCCGCCTACGCCGTGAACGTCACGCAGCGCAAAGACCCGAAGCCTCCGTTCGTGGTCGTCATGGACCTTGGGCACCGGTTCTGGATCTGGTCGAGCTTCCAGCCCGACGCGAAGGACGACTACGGCGACTTTGAGCTCGAGGCCGGGTTCGCCTGGGAGGACCTGCTGCGGCCCGAGGTGTTCAAGTTCCTGCGCCAGGTCTGGGAGACCCCCGAGGAGCTCAACGAGGAGGTGCAGGGGCAGCGGGTCACGGCGGAGATCGCCGCGAAGGTCAGCGACCTCGCCCTGCGGCTGGAGAAGCGCCTCGGGAAGAAGTCCGCCGAGCGGGTCGGCGACTTCCTCATGAAGTGCGTGTTCACGATGTTCGCCGAGGACGTCGGCATGATCCCGCGCGGCCTGCTCACGCGGCGCCTCGACGAGTGGCTCCTCGCCGCCAAGGCGGGCAAGCCCGACCGCTTCGTGAAGGGCCTGCGCTCTCTCTGGTCGCACATGAACGACGGTGGGGATCTGGACTCGGGCGAGACCATCCGGCGCTTCAACGGGTACCTCTTCAAGAACCCCGAGCCGATCGAGCTGGCCCTCGACGAGCTCGAGGCCCTGCGCGCCACGGCGGCGGCGGACTGGCGCCGGGTGTCGCCGGCGATCTTCGGCACCCTGCTCGAGCGCGCGCTGACGCCCGAGGAGCGCCACAAGCTCGGGGCGCACTACACGCCCGAGGCGTACATCCGCCGGCTCGTGGACCGCACCATGATGGCCCCGCTGCGGGTCGAGTGGCGGAACGCGCGCGCCGAGATGGAGAAGATCCAGCTCACGGGGAAGGTGAAGCAGAAGGCCGAGGCCGACGCGATGAAGGTCGGGCTCGCGTTCCGCACGCGCCTCGCCACGGTGAGGGTGCTCGACCCGGCCTGCGGCAGCGGGAACTTCCTCTACGTAGCCCTCAAGGAGCTCAAGCGGCTGGAGGGAGAGGTGGATCGCGCCCTGCGGCCGCAGAAGGGCTACAAGCGCGCGATGGACTTCCAGGGGGAGTCCGTCCACCCGGTGCAGTTTCACGGCATCGAGCTGAAGCCCTGGGCCGCGAAGGTCGCCGAGCTCGTGCTGTGGATCGGGTACCTCCAGTGGCAGGTCACCGCCGGCCGGTTCCAGGCGATGCAGGAGCCGCTCATTCAGGACCTGCATCACATCGAGTGCCGCGATGCGCTCATCACCTGGAAGAAGGCGGAGGCGGTCGTGGATGAGGACGGCGCGCCCGTCCTGCGTGCCATCGGCGTGAGCGACAAGAAGGCCGAGCGCCGCATGGTGCCCGTCGAGCGCCTCGTCGGCGTGAAGGTCGCCCCGTGGCCCGAGGCGGACTTCGTGGTCGGCAACCCGCCCTTCCTCGGCAACAAGCGGCTCAACGACGTGCTCCCGCCCGGGTACGTCGAGGCGATCAAGGCGGCCTACCCCGAGGTGCCCGGCACCGCGGACCTGGTCATGTGGTGGTGGTGGCGCTGCGCCGCGCTCGTCGGCGCTGGGAAGCTCCAGCGGTTCGGGCTCGTGACGACGAACAGCATCACTCAGACGTCCAACCGTGCCGTCGCGACTGCCGCCATCGAGAAGGGTGGACTACGGCTCGCGTGGGCGATTCCTGACCATCCCTGGTACGACGAGGGGCTGCGGGTCCGCATCGCTATGACCGTGGCCGAGAAGGGCGGCACCGCGCCGCTATTCGGCCGGGTGGTGGACGAGACGGCGACGGCCGCGGCTGGCTGGAGCAGGTGAAGGTCGAGGAGCGGACAGTCGAGGAAATCCACCCGGACCTCTCCGTCGGTGCGAAGGTGACGGCCGCCGTCCTCCTGAAGGCAAACGAGGGTTTAGCCCTCATGGGCATGACACTCCTCGGCGAAGGGTTCCGGCTCACGCCGGAGGAGGTGGAGGACCTCGGATACAACTGCTCGGATCTCCCTGCTGTCATTCGCGGGTACTGCACTGGGAAGGAGGTGGTGCAACGCAACCAGGCCCGGTTCGTCATCGACTTCTTCGGCCTCTCGAAGGAAGCCGCTCGAGAGCAACATCCGAGGCTGTTCAACCATCTACTGAAGACGGTGAAGCCGATCCGAGAGGCCCAGAACGATGCGGGGCCGCGTGAAAGATGGTGGATTTTCGGTCGGACTCGTCCTGAGCTCCGCGATGCTTTGAAAGGGCTGAAGCGTTACATCGTCACGCCAGAGACATCGAAGCACAGAGTGTTCACCTTCCTGCCTGCCGCGGTGACCTCGGACCACTCGCTGTACGTGGTTGCGAGCGATGCGTCCGTTACCTTGGGGGTGCTCTCGTCTCGCGTTCACCTGACGTGGGCCAGCGCCGCTGGCTCGACACTCGAGGATCGCCCCCGCTGGCGTAACCAAGCCTGCTTCGACCCGTTCCCATTTCCCGCCGCGACCGATGCACAGCGCGTTGTTATTGGGAGACACGCCGAGGCGCTCGACGCCTACCGGAAGGCCCGACAGGCCGAGCACTCTGCGCTCACGCTGACGGCCACATACAATGTTGTTGCGAAGCTCCGCAGCGGCGAGTTGCTCACCGCCGAGGACGAGAAGGTCCGCGCCATGGCCCTCGCCGACACGCTGCTGGACCTCCACGACCAGCTCGACCGCGCTGTCGCCGACGCCTACGGCTGGCCCCACGAGTTGCCCGACGGCGAACTGCTCACGCGCCTGGTGGCCCTCAACGCCGTACGCGCCGCCGAGGAGGCGAAGGGCGTCGTCCGCTGGCTCCGGCCGGACCTCCAGGCGCCACAGACTGCGCAGGCCGCGCTCGCGATCGACGGGCCGAAGCCTGGTGGCAAGAAGCCCACGAAGAAGGCCACCAAGGCGGCCTCGAAGCTCTCCTGGCCCGCGGGCCTGCCGGGCCGGATCGAGGCGCTGGTGACGTTCCTGCGTGCGCAGGAGGCGCCGTGGACGGCGGCCGCCCTGGCCGAGGAGGGCGCCGGGGCGACCCTCGCCGACATGCTGCTCACGCTTCAGTGCGCCGCGGCGGCTCAGGCCGTGACGCGCCTCGAGGACGACGAGGGCCAGGAGGTCTGGGCCGCACGGGCCTGAAAAAGTCGCTGGACAGGTAATGTCCGTGTCAGCGTTCTCCGGTCAACGGCCGTATAACGCTGCTGCTTCAAGCGGTTAGAGCGCTGTAGCAGATCGTCGCCGTCGTCGGGGAGGGCGCTTCAACGCCGCGCGGGTGGGGCCACGCGTGCCGCAAGTCGGCGCATCGCTTCGCGCGTGCCAGGGCTGCGGCGCGACCGAGATGCCGAACCACGTCCACCAGAGGGGAGCCCGTGACGCCTGAAGCCACAGTGTCCGACCACCTTCGCGACCACCCCGACGAGAGCGACGCCCTCGCCCCGGAGGTGCCCGCGCACGCTGCCGGGAGCGCGGGGCGTGTCGCGGGTGACCTGGACGACCTCTTCGACACCGCCCGCCGTCGTGTCCAGGGCGCCGAGAAGCCCCTGGCAACGCCCTGGAACAGCGTGAACAAGTCGCTCGGCGACGGGCTCTGGCCGGGCATGTACTGCTTGATCCGGGGGCACCGGCGCCGGAAGACGCAGTGGGCCGTCCAGATGGCGGTGCATGCCGCGAGCGCAGGCTCGCGTGTCCTGTACCTCGCGCTGGAGCTGTCCCGCCGCGAGCTTGCGGCGCGCATCGTGGGCAACGTGGCGGGCGTCCCGTGGAGCGACCTGTTGTACGGCCGCCTCGGCGAGGCCGGGGTCGAGAAGGCCATCGCCCAGAGCGAGCAGCAGGTGCGCGTGCTGCCGCTGCACGTCGAGTGTGCGACCCCGTACGGCTACGGGGCGGACACGCTTGACCGGCGCGCCCGGGAGCTGCGCCCGGCCCTCGTGGTGCTCGACTACCTCCAGCTCTGCGGGGGGCGGGCTGGGGAGGAGCCGCGCCTCTCCGTCGGCCGCGTCTCCTACGTCGCCCGCGCCCTGGCGCGTGACCTCAACGCTGTTGTGTTGGTGCTGTCGAGCACAGCCCGCGCGAACTACGAGGCCCTGGTGAGCAACCCCGCGCGCGACGCCACGGACTTCGTCGGCCTGGGGAAGGAGAGCGGCGAGATCGAGTATGCCGCCGACGGGGTGCTCGTGCTCGCACGTCACGCCAAGCCGGACGTGCGCGTCCTGGTCGTCGCCAGCGCACCGCCACGCCGCGCTCAAGGGCGGCGCGGACATGCGTTGGACGGGGGCGGAGTTCCTGGCCTCCGCTGTCACGAAGGTCCGATGCTGATCTCCTCATTCATGCTGCGCGCCCGACGCCGACGTGCTTTGCAGGGCCCTGGGCCCGCTGGTGGTCACCGATGAGCTCGGCCCCTGGTCGATCGCCTCCTGGCGACGGCGCGCGGGGCCGAAGACCTCGCCGAGGTGCAGCGGGAGATGGAGGCGCACGCGGCTGCCATGAACGCCCTCTGGAGCACAGCCCTGAGCGGGAAGCGCCGCGCGTGTGACCTGGACGCGTCCACGCCGGCGGAGGTGGTCTCGCTGGCGGGAACCTTCGCGTCGGTCATTCCCGAAATCATCGGCGCGCCACTCGTCCGATCACCCGCACTCGTCGAGATCGTCCGCATGGAGCGGGAGGGCGCTCTCGAGGAGTTCCGGCGGCGCGCGGAAAGCGACGGCTGGTGCTCGCCGACGGCGGGGGAGCGAGGGCTCGTGCTCGGCTGGCCTACGGACGTCGCCCCCAGGGACGTCGAGAACTGGCTGGCCACGGCACCGGATCAGGGCGCGGCGAAGCCCCTGCTGGAGGCCATCAGGAAGGGCGCGCCGTTCGACTGGCGAGGGACCGCTGACCTCATGCTCCAGGGGGTCAGGCGCGCCTCGGAGGCCGGCTCGGACCCGCGGGGATGGCCCTGGGAGGTGACCCACCGCCTTGCGCTGCTCCTGCTCGCCGCGCAGGCGTTCGCTGCGAGCCGGGCCATGCACCGCGACCGCCACAAGCGGTTCATCGCCCTCGACGCCAGCCCCGTCCAACACGACCTCCTCAGCGACTGGCGCGACCTGTCGAAGAGCCGGGAGGCGATGGAGAGCACGGTCGAGGACGGTTGGTGGAGATCATCGCCCCAGGCAAGAGGATCGGCCTCCATTTCAACATTCACGACACCCCGGAGAGGTCATCCACGCCGTGCGCGACTGGCGTGGCTGGGAGGGACTACGGCACTGGGCTGCACTCCAATGCTTGCTCACGATTGCGGGGCGGACGGGTCGCATCCGTTGGAAGCTCGAGGACCACATGGACGCGCTCGGGTACGGCGAGCGCAGCCGCCGCGACGACAACGTCCGCAGGGCCGTGGCCGACGAGGTCGAACTGCTCACGCGGCTGGAGCTGACGGTCTACCACCGCAATGGGGAACTGCGGATGCGCGGGCCGCTGTTCAGCACCACGCTCCGAGCGGAGCGCACGAGCGGATCTAGGTGGGCGCTCGAAGGGCTCGAGTTGGCTGTCCACCCGGCCCTCTACGAAGGCGTTCGAAGCCCGGCGGCGCCCCTGGGAAATCTATGGGCGCCAGCACCGGCCGATCTCGCCCGCATCGACCACGCGCACCCCTACGCCCTCGCCCTGGGGCTGATCCTCCCGATCCGCTGGCGCTGGGACCTCGCGAAGGGCCGTGAGTGCGTCACGCTCACGGGTAGGGGACTGCTCGACGCCGCGGGCCTGCGCCTCGATCCCCGCAAGCCCGGGCGGACCTGGGAGGCCCTCGAGCGCAATCTCGACGCGTTGAAGCGGATCGGAGGGCTGGGGAGGGTCGAATGGGATCCGGGCGGCGAGAGGACGCTCGCCGGTCGGTGCCATCTGTACCCGCCCCAGTGGGTCCGCGATCGGCTGATCCACCGCGTTCGGCCCGCCGAACGACCCCCAAGCCCTTCGGTCCTGACAGGGGGAGAGCTGCGGGCGTGGCGTTCAGCGAGGGGCTTGACCCAGGCGCAGACAGCAGAACTCCTCGGCCTGGGCATCCGAACCATCAGGCGCGCTGAGGCCGACGAGAAGGCCGCGCTGGGTCGCTCGGTCACCAGGGCACTCGGCCGTCTCGGCGACCGATAGGCTACGAGGCCAAAAGGCCAGAATCCGGCAGACCCTGGTGCAACGGGAGGCCAAAATCCGGCAGAGCACGGGGCCAAAGAGGCCAGAATCCGGCAGACCCTGGTGATAGCGGAACCACAACCTGCGAAAACTAAAAGACTAACTGTCGAAGAGTGCCCTTCTGGGAGGTACTCTAGTCAGAGTCGGCGGTATCCCGGTGCGTCGGGCGACGGCGGGCGGAGGGGCGGTAAACGCTAACGTTGGAGGTCGTCAAAACGCCGGTCCTGCGCGGGGGCTCGCACCCCCGCACCCCGCGGTTCATGCCCGGGAGCAGGACGGCGGCCCGTCCTGCTCCCCTGCGGAACTCCTCTTCGGAAGGCATGTCCGTGCTTGTCGAGAGGGTAGCATCGTCCGTCGAGGGCGACAACCGTGAGACTGCCGGGCTCAGCACCGGCCGCCGCCGTAGAGACCTAGACTGGTGGAGTGGTTTTGCGTCTCGGCCTGACGCGAAACCCACGCCGTCGAACGCGCCTCGGCAGGTGTGCGGTTGAGGTGATCGTAGTCCTGCTCAGAGTCCCGCGCGGCCCCATGGTCACCACGTCTATGCGGCTTTCGTCAGGGTTTCTGGGGTTCAGCGCGCGGGGCGCCGAGCCCCGGGTAGACTGGGCGGCCCGTCCTCGCCCTGGCGTCGGCGAATCACGACGCCGACCGCGCTCTCATCTCACGGATGCGCGCCAGACGCGCCTCCCACTCGTCGTGGCCCAGGGACATTGCGATGGCACGCCCCATGGCGCGTCGATGCCCGTCGCAACTGGCCGGAGTAGGTGCGCGCCAGCCCGGTCGTAGAGGCCGCGGCCATGTAGGCCCTGGCGCGATGGTGTCGCGGCTGGGCGTCCTGCTCGACGGATCGGTGAGGGCGAGCGGATCGCCCTCGTCAGTTCTGCGCGCACCAACCCGACGGTCGCCTCGCAGCGGGCGTCGCCGCGACCTCGAACCGCAGGGTCTCCGACGCCGACTGCGGGAGGTTCTCGCGGGCGAAGGCCTCCTGGCGCACGCTCCTGGAGCGAGCGGAGCAGTGCCTCGCCGTCCACGGGCTCAGGTTCCTGATCGCTGTCGTCGGAACCGCGTCGGCCGGTGGTGCGCACCTCGTCGTGCTCGGAGAAGTCGCGCTGGTGGACGACGCGGACAGGGCGGGTGCGAGCCATCACCTGGACGATGCAGGCGGAAGGTCGCGTCTACGTGGCGGATGACGGTCTGGCAGCGGTAGGGCTGCTCGACCGGGACCGTGTACTCCTCCTCGCGGAACTCCGTGTGGGTGCGCCGACCCATCGACCGAGGTGTGCCTCCGCCGCCGCGACGACAAGGTTGCCGATCGCCTCGCCGACTGCTGGTAGTTCTGCTCGCGGGTTTGCGCCGAGGGCGTCGGCGCCGGGTCCTCGACCTCGTAGGGGACGCGGCGGGTGCGGGTCTCCTCCAGCAGCGTGCGAACGCACCGCGCCGGCTCCCACCTCGACGGCCTCGTCGCCAGCGACTCTCCTGCACGGCGCCCGGAACGGCGGCCATGTGGACCGCGCCGCTCGTGACGACGTCGAACGACCGCGTGGCGTCGATGACGTCGCCATGCGTTGTGTGATGCCCGTGGGTTCTCGTTGTCGAAGGGCGGCACGAGGACGCAAAAAGCCCCAGCGTGACAGCGGCGAGGGCGGCTCGTAGCTGACCTCGGCTTCCCACTCGGAGGTCGCCGACGGGGCCGGCCGAGCGCTTCCGCCGTAGTACGCGCTGGGCCCGCCGTTGCCGTAGTAGTAGGTCGCACCCCTGGAACGGCCTCCGCAGGCCGAGAGGGCCAGCGAGGCCACCACCGAGGTCACCATCGTCCCGACCCACCGCGCGTGCGCCATGCTCCATCGCCACCATCCCCTCGGCCGAAGACACTACCGCATCTCAATCGTCCGTCGCATGACCCCTCCCACGGCCGCCAGAGTCGCCCTGCGAGCGGCCCCACGCAACCCGTTGGTGTCTCGGGGCCGATGGGTCTTGAGCGATGGGAGGAGTGCGCGTCTACAACCGGGTGAAGGCACCGCAGGTGCGTTGGGAGGCTCAGCCCGCTCCTCTCCGACGACAACGTCCACAGCATCCGCGCGCCCGACGACCCGCTCGGCGGGCCCGACCGGGGGCGGATCGACGCGGTGCCTCGCCTGCTGGCGTCGGACGTCGGCCGCTTCCGCACGTCCACGCCCGGGGCGTGGCGCGGACGGCGCCGTTCACCCACGCCGGGACCCTGAGCACGCTGGCCGACGTGATCCGCCACGACGCCCGGCGGGGCCTCGACCCGGCCGATCCGCGGGCCCAGGGGGCCATCGACCCGGACCTGCTCCCGCGGCACACCGTGACCGACGAGGAGGTCGTGGCGGTGGTGGCCTTCCTCGAAGCCCTCAACCCGGAGTAAGGGATAGAGGATCATTGCCCGGTAGGGATATGTGCCTCTCCCCCTGGGCCTCTCACGCTCCCTGCGCGCCGCCACCCCGAGGAAGACCATGAAGACTCTCGCGTACGTTCTCGCACTCTCCGCCCTCGCCGGCTGTGGTGGCGGTGGCGCTGTCGGCGCAACGCCGACGGCCGATGCGGGCGCCGACATCGGTTCGGGCGTCGCGGACGTGGGCGCCCCGCTCGACACCGGCGCGACTCCGGCCGAGACCTACCCCGCGGGCCCGTACGGCTCCAGCGTGGGCCGACTCTTCCGTCCCTTCACCCTCACCGCGTGCAACCGCGAGGGCGACGAGGCGCAGTGGCGCTTTGACGGCCCCGACTTCTTCACCAGCCAGCTCACGGTGCTCGTCATCGCCGCGGCCTGGTGCGTGCCCTGCCAGCGCGAGGCGGCACAGATCCAGGCGCAGATCATCGACCCCTACGCCGACCGCGGCGTGCGCGTCGTCCAGCTCCTCGTGCAGAACACCGACGGCTCGGCCATCAGCCCGGCCACCTGCCGCAGCTGGGTCTCCCGCTACGGCATCACCTTCCCCGAGCTGATGGACCCGATGTTCATCACGCAGCCCTTCGTCCCGATGACCGCCTTCCCGGCCAACGTCATCATCGACCGCTGCGGCCGCATCCGCTGGCGCCAGTACGGCTCGGAGACCGGCCTCACCTCGATCCGCGCCGCCATCGACGAGGTGCTCGCCGACCCGCGCTACCCGAACTGCCCCGCCGCCGAGTAGGCGCTTCAGGCGCCGATCCATCCGTCGCCCCGTCCAACGTGATCTGACCTTCATCGTGCGCCCGCCGCACGGAGGTCAACGCGATGATTGGAACGCGACCTCCACCCGCGCCCGGAAGGCCGCGCGGCTCGCGGCCAAAGCGATGGCTCCGGGGCCAGCTGTCACCGGTTAAGAGAGAGGCGCTGAGACGGGAGGAATGGGCGACGTCGATCAGTCGGCCGCGGCGCGCGCCTCGCGGATGCGCGCGTCGAGGTCGGGCGGGATGGGCATGGGGGCGATCGGGCTGACGTTGGCGCCACCCGTGTTTCCGTGGGGCACCAGGCCGAACGCCGTCTTCGTCGCGGCGCCGCAGAGGCGGACGACCTGGCCCAGACACTCCCGGACGTCGCGACGTCGCAAGCCCCAGAGGAGCATGCGCCAGTGAACGCGGACGTGCTCGACCGTCGCGGCCTGTCCGAGCACATGCGCTCGCTCCAGGTGGGTGAACGCCGAGCTGGCGTCGTCCCGCGCCTCCGCCTCGTCGGCGGCTCGAAGCTCGGCGTCAACGTGTGGGCGGATGCTGCGAGCGAAGGTGCTCATCCGTGGGATCCTGGTCGCGCCCGGCGGCAGTGGTCAAGGCGCAGCGGGGCCAACGACCCGCTCCGTCCGGCACCCCAGCTGCCTCGCCCGGCGAGCGATGTCCGCGCCCGCCGTGCGCGAGTGCCGGGGCCACTTCGGCGTGGCCCACGGGGGCGCGCGAGTCGAGCGTCAGGCCGGGGTCCCGAGGCCTGCCCCCGACGGGGTCCCGGCACTGCGCGCGGCATCGGCCGGGGCCAGAAGGCGTAGCCCGTTGGCGACCACGACCAGCGTCGCGCCCATGTCGGCGAGCACGGCCATCCACATCGTCGCCACGCCCGCGAGGGCCAGTACGAAGAACACGGCCTTGCTGCCGACGGCGAGGGCGATGTTCTGGGTGAGGATCGCCGAGGTGCGTCGGCTCAACCGGATGAACTCCGGCAGCGCCCGCAGGTCGTCGCGCATGAAGGCCACGTCGGCGGTCTCGATGGCCGTGTCCGTGCCCGCTGCCCCCATGGCGAAGCCCACCGTGGCCCGGGCCAGCGCCGGCGCGTCGTTGACCCCGTCGCCGACCATGCCGACGCCCCCGTGCGCCGCGAGCAGTGCCTCGATCGCGGCGAGCTTGTCCTCGGGGAGCAGCTCTCCGCGGGCGTCGTCGATGCCCACGGCGCGCGCGATCGCCGACGCGGTGACCTGGTTGTCGCCGCTCAACATCACCGTTCGTACCCCCAGCGCGTGCAGCTCGCGCAGCGCCTCCACGCTCGTCTCGCGGGGCGCGTCGGCGACGGCGAGCACGGCGAGCGCCTCCCGGCCGCGGAGGAGCACGACGGCGGTCCGGCCCTGCGTTTCCTGCGCCCGGAGGGCGGCCTTGACGTGCGGTCCGCACCCGCCCTCTTCCTCGGCGAAGCGGTGGTTGCCGAGCGCGTAGGCCTCGCCGCCGAGACGCCCGCGGACGCCGCGCCCTGCGACGGCCGCGAAGGCCTCTACGGGCTCGAGCGCCCCCTCCCACGCCGCGGTCACGGCCCGCGCCACGGGGTGGTCTGAGCCCGCGTCGAGGCTCGCGGCCCGCTGCAGCGCCTCGTCCCGTGTGCCCACCAGGGGCACGACCTCGACCAGGCGGGGCCTTCCTTCCGTGATCGTGCCGGTCTTGTCGAGCGCCACGACCGCGAGCTTCCGACCCTGCTCCAGGTGGACGCCGCCCTTCACGAGGATCCCGCGCCGGGCCGCCGCAGCGAGGCCGCTCACGACCGTGACGGGGATGGAGATCACGAGTGCGCACGGGCAGGCGATCACCAGCAGCACCAGGGCCTTGCCGAACCACGTCAGGAAGGGCTGGTGGAGGAGGAGCGGGGGGAGGGCGGCGACGAGCGCCGCGAGCGCGAAGACCGCGGGCGTGTAGACGCGGGCGAAGCGGTCCACGAAGCGCTGGGCCGGGGCGCGCTGCGCCTGGGCCTCCTGCACGCTGCGCACGATGCGGGCGAGGGTGGTGTCGTCCCGGCCGCCCGTCGTGCGGAACTCCAGCAGCCCCTCGCCGTTGATCGAGCCCGCGAAGACCGCGTCGCCCGCGCCCTTGGCGACCGCGACGCTCTCCCCGGTGATCGGCGCCTGATCGACCGAGGACGCCCCCGCGGTGACCACGCCGTCCAGCGGCACACGCTCGCCCGGCCGGACGCGCACCACGGCGCCCGTCGCGACCCGCGCGGCCTCGACCTCGCGCCACGCGCCGTCCCCCTGCTTCACGCTGGCCGTGTCCGGGCTGAGGCTCATCAGCGAGCGGACGGCGTTGCGCGCGCGCTCCAGCGAGGCGGCCTCGATGAGCTCGGCCACAGCGAACAGGAACACCACCACGGCGGCCTCGGGCCACTGGCCGATGGCGGCCGCGCCGATCACCGCCGTGCTCATGAGCAGGTTGATGTTGAGCGTGAGGGTCCTCAGCGCCGTCAGCCCCTTGCGGAGCGTGGGCAGCCCGCCCAGCGCGATCGATGCCAACGCCATGGCGACGACCGGGAGGGAGGTCTCGCGCCCACCGGCCCAGACGACGGCCTCCGCCCCGAAGGCGAGCGCGCCCGCGCCCCCCAGCCGGGCCAGCAGGCCGCGCGGGGCGATCACCCGCGCCGCGGCGGGTTGAGGGGCGGGGGTCCTGTCGTCCGTGGTGTCGGCGGCGCACCCCGCGCACGCGGCCCCGGCCGCCGCGTCGTGCGGGGACCTCGGGGCGCCCCTCGACGGGGGCATCCCCACGTCGGTCAAAGCGGCGACGATGGTCTCGTCCGAGGGCAGGGTGTGGGCCACCGTCAGCCGCTGGTTCAGCAGGTCGAACGACAGCGACGTGACTCCGGGCAGGGCGCCGACGCGCCGTCGGATCACGGCCTCCTCGGACGGGCAGTCCATCGCGGCGATCGTGTACGAGTGGGTGGCCACGGAGGCTCCTGCGGGGAGGTGGACGGTTGGAGGAGGCGGCCCACCCCACGCGGCGCTTGCGCCGTCGGGGCGAACGGGTAGCCTCAGCTCATATGAACAGACCGTCATATATTGGGTCCGACGAGGCGGCTCTGCAACCCACGCCGGCCCGGTGCGGGGACGCCTGCGGCGAGGTGTGCGACGTCCAGGTGATTCACGCCGACGCGGTGCGCACGGCGCGCGCCGCGCTGCCCTCGGAGAGGGAGCAGGCCGAGCTCACGCGGCTCTTCACGGTCTTCGCCAACGCGACGCGCCTGAACCTGCTCGTCGCGCTGCGCTCCGCCGTGGGCGCCGACCGGCCCGAGCTCTGCGTGTGCGACCTGGTGGCGATCACGGGGGCCTCGCAGTCGATGGTGAGCCACCAGCTGGGCCTCCTGCGCGAGGCGAAGCTCGCGACGAGCCGCCGGGCCGGGCGCCTGGTCTACTACCGCCTCGCCGCGGGCCCGCTCGCGGCCCTGCTCGACGGCGCCCTCCGCGCCGTGCGCCCGGAGGCGGCGTGAGGGGCCGGGCTGGTGTCCCCGCCCCCCGCCCCGGGGCGCCCCTCCTGGCGGCGCTGGCCCTGCTCGCGGCCCTCGCCGGGGCGTGCTCGCGCCGCGAGGCCCCGGCGCCCCCCGCGCGGCCCGCGGCGCCGGCCGCCGCGACGGCGCAGAGCTTCCACGGCGGCCCGGCGGCGCACCCCAACGACTGGTGCGGGAGCCACGGCGTGCCGGAGTCCGAATGCACCCGCTGCAACCCCGAGCTCATCCCGCAGTTCCAGACGCGCCACGACTGGTGTGGCGAGCACAGCGTCCCCGAGTCCCAGTGCGCCGCCTGCCACCCGGAGCTGCTGCGCCAGGGGGTCGCCCCGCCGCGGCCCCGCGGCGCCCCGCCGACGCCCGCGGAGCAGGGCGAGCACGGCGACCGGACCCCTCCGGCGGCCGGTGCCGGCCTCGCGCCGGGCACCACGGTGCGCTTCGCCTCCGCGGCCGTCGCCGCGCGGGTGGGTGTCGAGACGGTGACCGCGGCGGCCCGCCCGTTCGCCGAGGAGGTCGCGGCCCCCGCGCGCCTCGCCTTCGACCCCACGCGCCTCGCGCGCGTCTCGGCGCGAGTGCCCGGCGTCGTGCGCGCGGTGGCCGTCGGCGTCGGCGCCCTCGTGCGCCCCGGCGACCTGCTGCTCACGCTCGACAGCGCCGCGGCGGCCGCCACCCGCGCGGAGGTCGGGGCCGGCCGCACCCGCGCGCGCAACGCCGAGCTCACGCTCGAGCGGGCGCGCGCTCTCCAGGCCGAGGGCGTGGGGAGCCGCGCGGACGTCGAGCGCGCGGAGACCGAGCTGGCCGCCGCGCGGGCGTCGCTCGCCGGCTCCGCGGCCGCCGGGACGGCCGTGAGCGGCGCCGGGCGGGCGGTCCGCGTGCTGTCGCCGCGCGCGGGCGTGGTCGTGGCGCGCGCGGCCTCCGTGGGCCAGCAGGTCACCGCCGAGGAGGTCCTGGTCGAGGTCGCCGACCTCTCGCGGATGTGGGCGATCCTCGACGTGCCCGACGCCGAGGCGCCGCGGCTCACCGTCGGCCAGGCCGTCGCCATCGAGCTGGACGGCTTCGCCGCGCCCCTCGCGGGGACGATCGCGTACCTCGCCCCGACGGTCGATCCGCACACCCGCACCGTCGAGGCCCGGGTCGAGCTCCCGAACCCCGACGGTCGCCTCCGGGCCAACGCCTTCGGGCGCGCGCGCATCGCCGTCGCGGCCGCCGCGGGCGTGGTGCTGCCCCGCGACGCGCTCCAGCGGGTCGAGGCGCAGGACGTCGTCTTCGTCGAGCGCGCGCCCGCCGTCTACGAGGCCCGGGTGGTGACGATCGCGCGCCGCTCGGCCGACGGGGTGCTCCTGCGAGAGGGGGGCGTGGCGCCCGGCGACCGCGTGGTCACCACCGGGGGCTTCGAGCTCAAGACGGAGATCCTGCGCGGGAGCATCGGCGCGGGCTGCTGCGACGAGGGCTGAGGCCGCGTGCTCGGCCGGCTGATCGCCCTCTCGCTGCAGCACCGCTTCGCCGTGCTCGCCCTCACGGCCGCCATGGCGGCGCTGGGGGCGTGGTCCCTGCGCGGTCTGCCCATCGATGCCTTCCCCGACACGACGCCAACGCAGGTGCAGGTCAACACCGTGGCGCCGGCCCTCGGGCCCGAGGAGATCGAGCGCCTCGTGACCTTCCCCGTCGAGCAGTCCCTCTCGGGGCTGCCGGGGCTGGTGGAGGTGCGCTCGCTCTCGCGCTTCGGCCTGTCGCAGGTGACGGCCCTCTTCGAGGACGGCACCGACCTCTACCGCGCGCGCCAGGTCGTGGGTGAGCGCATCGCCGCCGCGCGCCTGCCCGAGCGCCTGGGCCCGCCCGCCCTGGGCCCGGCGGCCACGGGCCTGGGGGAGGTGTTCCACTACCTCGTCACGGGCCGCGGGAAGTCGCTCGCCGAGCTGCGCACCGTCCACGACTGGGTGCTGCGGCCGCAGCTGCGGAGCGTGCGGGGCGTCGCCGAGGTCAACGCCTGGGGCGGCGAGGAGCGGCGCGTGGAGGTGCGGGTCGATCCGACCGAGCTGCGGCGCCGCGGGCTCGCGCTCCACGACGTGGCCGAGGCCCTGCGCCGCAGCCACGGCAGCGAGGGCGGCGGGCGGCTGCGGCAGTCCGGCGAGGCGACCCTGGTGCAGGGCGTCGCGCTCCTCGCCTCCCTCGCGGACGTCGAGGGGGTGGTGATCGGCGCGGAGGGCGGCGCGCCCATCCGCGTGCGGGATGTCGCGCGCGTGGTCGAAGGCGCCGAGGTGCGCCGCGGCGCGGTGACGGCCCAGGGGCAGGGGAGAGGCCGTGCTGGGCCTCGGGTTCATGCTGCTGGGCGAGAACAGCCGCGAGGTGAGCGCCGCCCTGCGCGCGCGGCTAGAGGCGGCCCGCCGCTCGCTGCCGCCGGGCATCGACGTGGAGGTGGTCTACGACCGGCGCACGCTCGTGGACGAGGTCCTCGCGACCGTGCGCACCAACCTGCTGGAGGGGGCGCTGCTGGTCGTCCTCGTCCTCCTCGTCTTCCTCGGGAACGTCCGCGCGGGGCTCGTGGTCGCGTCGGTGATCCCGCTCGCGATGCTCTTCGCCTTCACGGCCATGCGCCTGACGAACGTCGCCGGGAGCCTGATGAGCCTCGGGGCGATCGACTTCGGGCTCGTCGTGGACAGCGCCATCATCGCCGTCGAGAACGCCACGCGGCGCCTGCGCGAGGACGGGGGCCGCCGCCCGGTCGTGGACGTGGTGCGCGAGGCCGCCCTGGAGGTGCGCGGGCCGACGCTCTTCGGCGAGCTGGTGATCGCGGTCGTCTACCTCCCGGTGCTCGCCATGGCGGGCCTGGAGGGCAAGCTCTTCCGCCCGATGGCCCTGACGGTGCTCTTCGCCCTCGCGGCCTCCATGGTCCTGTCGCTCACCTACGTCCCGGTGATGACCAGCCTCGTGTTCCGCCGGGGCGCGCGCGGCGGTGAGCCGCGCCTGGTCGCCTGGCTCCAGCGCCGCTACCGACCCGTCGTCGAGGTGGCCCTGCGCCGCCGCGCCTGGGTGCTCGCGCTGGCCGCGCTGCTCGTGGCCAACGGCGCCGTCCTGGCGACGCGGCTCGGGGCCGAGTTCGTGCCGCGGCTCTCCGAGGGCACCGTGGTGGTCAACACCGTGCGCCTCGCCAGCGTGGACCTCGACGAGTCGGTCCGCTACGGCACGCGGATCGAGCGCGCGCTGCTCGCGGCGTTTCCGCACGAGATCCTGCGCGTCTGGACGCGCACGGGCACCGCGGAGGTGGCCACGGACCCCATGGGCGTCGAGCTCTCGGACGCCTTCGTCACCCTCACGCCGCGCGCGGGGTGGCGGCGCGCGCGCTCCCAGGACGAGCTCGTGCGCGCCATGCAGGACGAGCTGCGGGACCTGCCGGGCATGCGGACGGTCTTCACGCAGCCCATCGAGATGCGGGTCAACGAGATGGTCGCGGGCGTCCGCGCCGACCTCGGCATCAAGATCTTCGGCGACGACCTGGACGAGCTGCGCGCGGCGGCGCGGCGGGTGGACGCGATCGTGCGGACCGTCCCCGGGAGCGCCGACGTCTCGGTCGAGCAGGTGACGGGCCTGCCGGTGCTGCGCGTCGAGCTCGACCAGGCGGCCGCCTCCCGCTACGGCGTCCCCGCCGAGCGCGTGCTGGCGACCGTGGCGGCGCTGGCCGGGGTCGAGGTCGCCGAGCTCCGCGAGGGCCAGCGCCGCTTCCCCGTGGCGCTGCGCATCGAGCCCGCGCGCGCGGTGGACGCCGAGGCCGTGGGTGCGCTCCTCGTGGCGGCCCCGGACGGCACCCAGGTGCCGCTCAGCCGGCTCGCGCGCCTGCGCACCGAGTCGGGGCCCTCGACCATCCAGCGCGAGTGGGCGCGACGGCGCATCATCGTGCAGGCCAACGTACGCGGGCGCGACATCGCCTCCTTCGTCGGCGAGGTGCGGCGCCGCGTCGCGGCCGAGGCCCGCCTCGCGCCCGGCTACTCGGTGGCCTACGGCGGCCAGTTCGAGCACCTGGAGCGCGCCCGCGAGCGGCTGTTCTTCGTGGTGCCCCTCGCGCTCCTGCTGGTGTTCGCGCTGCTCTACCTGACCTACGGGCGGGTGCTCGACGCGCTGCGCGTCTTCACCGGCGTGCCCTTCGCGGCGGTCGGCGGCGTGGCGGCCCTGGCGCTGCGGGGGATGCCCTTCTCCATCTCGGCGGCGGTGGGGTTCATCGCCGTGAGCGGGGTCGCCGTGCTGGGCGACATGGTGCTCGCCTCGACCATCCGCCGCGCGCTCGACGCGGGCGTGGAGGTACGGGAGGCCATCCGCGCCGCGGCCCTGGAGCGGCTGCGGCCCGTGCTGATGACGGCGCTGGTCGCGGGCCTCGGCTTCCTCCCGATGGCGTTGAGCCGCGGCGTCGGCGCCGAGGTGCAGCGGCCGCTGGCCACGGTGGTGCTTGGGGGGCTCCTCTCCTCGACGCTGCTGACCCTCGTCGTGCTGCCGGCGCTCTACTCCTTCCTCGCCCGGCCGCCCGCTCGCCCGGCGGACGTTCCCGAGGAGGCCCATGGGGGCTGAGCGGCGCGGGCTCGCAGGCGTCCGACGCGGGGCGTGGGGCGGCGCGCTGCTCGGGCTCTGTCTCGGGCTCCTGAGCGCCGGCCCCGCGGGCGCGCAGGAGGCGGTGACCCTCGACCGGGCCCGGGTCGTCGCCATGGCGCTCGCGCACGCCCCGGCGGTGGGTCCGGCGGTGGCCCGCGTCGGAGAGGCCCGGGCGCTCCACGTCGGGGCGCGCGCCCTCGCCCCGGAGAACCCAACCGTCACCCTGCGCGCGGGGCCGCGCTTCGTCGCCGGCGACACGGAGCCCCTGTTGGACGTGAACCTCTCGTTTTCGTGGCCCTTCGACGTCTCGGGCGCGCGGGGCGCACGCACGGCGCTGGCGGACGCCGCCACGGAGGCCGCCGAGGCCGAGGTCGCCGACGCCCGGCGCCTCGCGGCTGCCCGAGCCCTGGACCTGTGGGTCCGCGCGCTCGGTGCGGTCGAGGGGGTGCGTCTGGCCGAGGCCCGCGCGGCGCTCGACGCGGACCTCACGCGGAGCGCGCGGTCGCGGCGGGACGCGGGCTCGGGCAACGACCTCGACGTGGCGCTCACAACGCCTTGCTGGCGGCCTTGCGCGGCGAGGCGGGCCTCCCGCCCACGGCGCAGGTCGAGCTAGCCGGGAACCTCGAAGAGGACGACGCGCCGCCCCTCGGGGCCCTCCTCGCGCTCCTGCCCCGGCGCTCCGACCTCGCGGGCGCGGAGCTCGCCGTCCGCGCCGCCCGGGCCGACGCCCGCCTCCAGGGGCGCCTCGGCGTGCCGCTGCCCAGCCTCTCCTTCCAGGGCGGGCGCGAGAACGAGTACTTCGCCCAGGGCGGCCTCGAGGTGCCCCTGCCGATCTACCAGCGCAACCAGACGGCCCGGGCCGTCGCCGCCGCCCGGGTCGCCACGCGCCAGGCCGAGCGGGTCGCGGCGCTGGCCCGGGCCGAGGCGGAGCTGCGGGCCGCGTACGCCAGCTACGAGGGTGCGCGCGGGTCGTTCGCCGCCCTGCGCGCGGCGGACGACGCCGTGGGCCTCACCGAGCGCCTCGCGACGCGCGCCTACGAGCTGGGGCAGCGCGACCTGGCGAGCGTGCTGGTGGCTCGTCGCACGGCCGCCGAGGCCCGCCAGCGCCGCCTGGAGGCCCTCGTCGCCCTGGGCCGCGCGCAGGTCGCGGTCGATCAGGCGGCGGGCCGGCCCCCGTGACCCGTGGGGCCGCTGGCGGGCGCACGTTTCGGGGTCGCGGTCGGGCGGCCGTGTGAGACGGTCGTCGCCCCATGCACGGCTTCCACATCGCCAGCACGTTGAACGCCACGGCGGACGCCGTGTGGTCGCGCGTGACGACGGCCGAAGGCGTCAACCACGAGCTCGCCCCGTGGCTGCGCATGACGATGCCGCGCTCGTTCGCGGGGCTCGGCGCGCGCGGGCTGCCCCTGAACACGCGCCTCTTCCGCAGCTGGCTGCTCCTCGGGGGCGTGCTGCCCATCGACTACGACGACATCGTGCTCGTCGGCGTCGAGGCGGGGCGCGGCTTCCACGAGCGGTCGTCCATGGCGACCGCGCGCGTGTGGGAGCACCGGCGCTCGCTGCGCGACGACGGCGCCGGGCGCTGCGTGCTCACCGACGACGTCACGTTCATCCCGCGCGTCGCGCTGGCGACCCCCGTGCTCGACGCGGTCGTGCCGCGCGTGTTCACCCACCGCCATCGGCGCCTGCGCGCGTTCTTCGGGGGCGGCCCCGCGGACTGACGGCGCGCCCCCGCCACGGCTCGGTGAGCCTCCGGGCGTCGGCTTCGACGGGACCCCAGCCCACCAGTGGAGCGGTTGAACCGCAGGGGACCCTCTGTGGGCGCTGCCGCAGACGAGAACCGTCCCGGCCTCGAAGCGCTGGAGCTGCTCCCACTGGGCCGCGACGAAGCCGCGCCACTGCACGAGGTCCTCGGCGGGGTAGCCGCCGATCACCTGCTCGGGGAAGGCGCCGACGGAAGGGACAGCCCTCATTGACGCCACCCCGCGACGGCGCTCCCATGCCGCCCGTGAGAACCTCCAAGCACCGCCCGCACGCGCTCGTCGCGACGCTCGCCCTGCTCCTCGCGAGCTGCAGCGACGACCCGACGGCCCCCACCCAGAACGCCGACGCGGGCGCCGACGCCGTCGATGCCCCGGCGCGACCAAGGGTGCGGCTGCTCGTGGACGCCAACCGCGACGGCACCGTGAGCGACACGGGCGATGACGAGGCCTTCCGTGCGAGCTGGGACGCGACGCACGGCGCGGTGTTCCTGGCGAACGTGGACGACGACGACGACGACGACGCGCTCGACGGCGCCGACGACGTGGTCAACGGCGACGCCGACGCGGCCGACCTGGCGCGGGTGCGCGTGGCGCCGATCGCGGGCCTCTCGGAGGGCTCGACCGGGCGCCTCACGCTGACCGGCCCGGAGACGCCCACGGTGCGGGTGTTCCGCGTGGACGACGGCGCGTGGCGTCGGCTCGACCTCGCGACGGAGACCCTCTCCACCGCCGACCTGCGCGCGGGCGTCGAGCTCGGCGTCGAGTCGAGCGATTTCCCCACGGCCGACTGGGCGGGCGAGATCACCCTCAGCCTGGCGGTGACCCGCGGCGACGAGGCGCTCGGGGAGGACCGCGCGGTGCTGCGCGTGGCGCCCTTCGTGGTCAGCAGCTCCCTCGACGAGGCCACCCGCATCTACGCGACCGGCGGCGGCGGCGTCCTGCCGCTGGCGCGCTTCCTCAACGACCTCGACGCGATCACGGCCGAGGCCAGCTTGGAGTTCGAGACCGTGGACGGGCTCGACCCCGAGTGGCGGGAGCGCGACCGCGGGCCGGACGTCTGGACCGAGGACTACATGGAGTTCGGGTGGACGGCGATGCCCGGCGGCGATGCCCCCCGGGGCATGAACGTCGTGATGCGCACCCCGCGGCCCGACCGGCGCATCGCTGCGTGGACCCGCCGCGACTTCGTGGGCCCGGACCGCGGGTACGTCTGGAACCACTCGAGGCGCTACCCTACGGGGCGGGCGCATGACCCCAGCCTGGACTCCTTCGGCAACCTGGAGGTCCTCCCGCCCTACGCCGGGCACCCGCTCGGTCGGCTCTTCCACGGCAACGTCGCGGAGCGCTCCAGCGACCCCGTGCTGCGCGAGTTCCTCAACGCCCAGCGGGTGCAGGGGCCGGTGCTGGAGGTGGACACCTCGTGGCTGCTCGTCGGCCACGTCGATGAGGTCGTGAGCTTCATCCCCGCCGACTCGCCCCGCGGGTGGAAGATGCTCGTCGCCTCGCCCCGCGCGGCGCGCGCGCAGCTCCAGGCGCTGGTCGCGGCCGACCCGGCCAACGGCGAGCGGGTGATGTTCCAGGGCAAGAACTGGTACCGCCCCGAGGGCCACCCCCAGGAGGGCCGCGCCTACTCCGCCGCCCGCACGATCAACAGCATCCTGGCTGACGCCGACCTCATGGCCTTCAACCAGGGCGACCAGGCGCACATCGACATGATGCGGGAGACCCTCCAGGCCGAGGCCGGGCTCACCGACGCGGAGGTCATCGAGATCCCCTTCCTCATGTGGGAGATCGAGAACGGCCAGGGCGCTGCGTACATGCCCGGCACCGTCAACCTGCTGCTCTTCGGGCGGAACGTGGTCATGGCCAGGCCGCACGCCGCGGTCATCGGCGGCGCCGACTTCATGGAGACCCACCTGACCGACCTGATGCGTGCCGAGGGCATCACCGTACACTTCGCCGAGCAGTGGGACATCCTCCACACCGCCCTCGGTGAGGTGCATTGCGGCACCGACGCACTCCGTAGGATCCCCGCGCAGAGTGTGTGGATGGAGGCGACCCGATGAAGATCTCGACCGCGCTCGCGACCCTGTCGCTCGCGACCCTCCCCGCCCTCGCCGGCGCCTCGCCGCTCCTCGACCCGCGCGCGGTGCCCGACGAGGTGTCGCGCCCGCTGGCCGCCGCCGTGCGTGCTGACCGCGCTCGCCGGCCGGACGCCTACGGCCGCGTCGCCGACCTCGAGGGCCTCCGCCCCGAGTTCTACCGCCGCACCCGCGCCGGTCGCCCATCCGTCGCGCTCGAGCTGCGAGGGATGGGCCCCGAGGCGCTGCTTCCGATGCTCGACGCCCTCGCCCTCAGCGGCTACCCCCGCGCCCTCTCCGCGGAGGAGGGCGCGGCGCTCCGGCTGGGGCTGCTCGAGGCCGTGGGCAACCTTGGCGACGCGCGCTCCCTGCCCGTGCTCCGCGGTGTCTTCGCGACGGCCGCCGAGGCGCCGGAGCTGCGCGCCGCGGCCCGCGGCCTCGCCCGGGTCTGCCAGGACGCCGACCGGCGCGCGCTCATGGGCGCCACCGGCGTGCGGCGTGATCCGGCCGCCGCGGCCCTTGGCCTCTGCGCCCACCCCGAGGCCGCGCAGTGGCTGGTGGCGCAGCTCGAGGCGACGGCCGACCCCGCGCACGCCGCGGCCCTGGCGGCCGGCCTCGCGGAGTCGGCGTCGAGCTGGGCACGGCCCGGCGCACGCTCCGCGGTGGACGTGCCCCTGCGGGTCCGGGCGGCCCGGGCGCTCCTGCGGCGCTGGCGGGAGCTGCCGGCGCAGCGTGACGCGCTCGGCGTAGCGGCGCTATCGATGGGCGGCGCCGAGGTGCTGGCCGCCGTGCGCGAGGCGGCGCGCGACGCCCCGGCGGAGGCGCAGCCCGGCCTCCGGGTGCTCGAGCGGGCGCTCGTACGCGACCTGGGTCGTTAGGGGCGAGAGCGAGCTGCACGGCCTCCAGGCCGGCCGCCGCGCGTCACGCCGGGACACGCGCCCGTTCCCAGAGCCACGTCCCCGCGCCGATGGCCACGGCCCCGCCGAGGAGGCCCGCGAGCATGCCCAATGCCTCGCCCAGGAACAGCCCGCTGCACCGCACCGACCCGATCGACACCACGCCCAGGAGCATGCCGATGCCGGCCCGCGCCCGCTGCCCGCTGTCGCCGCGGCGGGGGAGGAGCGCCGCCAGCGCCACGCCGAGCGCGAGCCCGGCGAGCACGCAGGTGCCGGGCCGGGCGCAGCAGTTCTCGCAGACCATCATCCCCGGCGGGCAGCAGGGGCGCAGCAGGGACATCGGGAGCAGGAGCGCCGCGAGGCCGCCGAGCAGGCCCACCCGCGCGCCCCGCAGCCACCACCCGCGACGCCAGCCGAGGAAGGTCCAGGCGAGCACCACCAGCGCCAGCGTGAGCGGCCGGAGGGCGACGCCGGCCACCCGTGCGGCGAGCACCGACAGGCCGAGGACGACCAGCGCGCGCACGAGCCCGTCCCGGGCGAGGGCCCACTCGTAGGCCCGGCGGGCGCGCGCTTCGAGGGACGGCGGGGCGGTCGGATCAGGGGTCACAGGTCACCTCCCAGGAGGGCGCGGAGTCGGGCGTAGGCGCGGGACAGGCGCTTGCGGTGCGTGGCGGGCGCGATCGGCGGGGGCGCCCCCTCCCCGAGGAGCACCGCGATGGCCTCGGCTGAGGTCGGATCGAGCGCGTCCACGCTCTGCTGGAGCGCGCGGCGTAGCTCGCGCTCGGCCAGGGCGTCGTCCGCCGCGGCCTCGGGGCTCGGGTGGTGCTCGGGGACGGCGCCGGCGGCGTGCCGGTTGCGGCGGAGCTCGGCGCGGACCTCGTTGGCCACCACGGCGTAGAACCACGGCAGTGCGGGGCGCCCGGGGGTGAAGGCGGCCGCGCGGGTGAAGAGCTTGACCATGGCGGCCTGGGCGACCTCGTCCGCCCGCGCGGGATCCAGGCGTCGAGCCGCCACCCGCAGCGCGCGCGGGTGCAGCGCGCGGAACAGCGGCGTGAAGGCCTCGCGCTCGCCCTCACTCACGCGCGCCATGAGGTCGTCGAGCTCGGCCTCCGAGGCTTCGCGGGTCGGAGGCACGCGGGCGGCGGGTCAGCCCGCGCGGTGGCGGCCCTGGCAGCAGGGCGCGCCGGGGTGGCAGCACGGCGAGCCGGGGTAGCAGCATTCGCCGGCGCCCTGGGTGGCCCGGGTGAGGGTGAGGGTCGCCCCGATGCCGGTGGCCAGCGAGAGCAGGCCGAGGAAGGCGACGGTGCGGGGGGAGAGAAGCTTCGTCATGGTCGGAGACCTCCTGCGCCGTACTAGACCGCTCCGCCACTTCCGTGACCCGCAACCGCGCGATGGTTCCGAAGCGTTCTTACGGCGCTGGCGGTCGCTCCACGGCGCGCACGGCCAGCCCCCAGAGCTGCCCCGAGCAACGGTAGGCCGCCGCCGCGACGTAGCCCTCGGCGTCGAGCGGCGGGGCGCCCGTGACCGTGCAGACGCCGATGTCGTCGTCGAACATCAGGTCCGTGTCGATCGCACGGAACTCGAGGAAGGCTCCCTCGGGGATCACCCCGACGTCCACGGGGCCGCCGGCCCAGGTCGGCGCCAGCGTGTCCTGGGCGACGCCGGTGCCGCCCAGCGGCCGGCCGTTGAGGCTCACCACCACCCGCACGTCCGGCGCGGCGTAGGCGCCGTTCATGAGCGCCGCGACCTCGGGCGCCACCGCCGTCAGCGCGGGGAGGCCGCCCGCACCAGGCATCAACCCGAGCAGGGCGTGACGCGCCGAGGGGAGCAGACCCCGAACGGCGGCGCGGGCGACGTCGGGCGGGAGGCTGCCCGTGCCGTCCCAGGGGCGGCCGTCGCTCTTGCCCGGCGCGATCAGGCCGGCGGTCACGAACACCTGCAGCGGGCCCGTGGGACGGCGCAGCGGCGCCCCCGCACAGCCCAGCCCGAGGCCGCAGAACATAATCGCGGCTGTCCGTCGCATGACCCCTCCCACGGCCGCGAGGGTCGCCCTGCGAGCGGCCCCACGCAACCCGTTGGTGTCGGGGCCGAGGGGTCTTGAGCGATGGGGAGGTGCGCGCCTACAACCGTGTGACGGCCCGCAGGCGCGCGGGGAGGGGAACCGGGCAGGGCACGGGGGCGGAGCCTTCCTCCACTTCTGGGGGAACCCCACCCTCGCCGCTACTGCGGCCGCGTCGGCGGGGGATCCAGCAGAAGCCGGACGTGGGTGCCGTCAGGGCGGGTGGCCTCGACCTGTGTGCGGAGCGCCCCATCGTACAGCCACCTGCTGCGCGAGGACCTCGCCGTCGGCCGCGTCGTGCGTGTCCTACCTACATGGAGCTGGCGGGTGATCGGGATCTACCTGCTGCTCCCGGTGGGGCAGCACCCGCCGCGCCGCACTGTTCAGCGAGGTTCTCCAGCACGCGCTGTTGGTGTAAGGGCTCCAACGCCATCCCACGAGGCCATAACCACGCCGCGATCGCCCGAACTGGAGTGCGATCAACTCCCCTGTGGCTTAAGGGGCCAGCCGCCACGGACGCGGTCAACGATCCACCAGAAGGACACCACCATGGCCAAAAAGGCTGCCGTTGACAGCAGCGGGACGTGGAAGATGGCAAGGCAGATATAGGCAACCGCCGCAACGGGTAGCACAACGGCCACGATGGCGACTAGGTAATGAAAGAACAACGCGAAGAATGCTGGAATTGCTTGATATGAAGTTATTTTCATATCGATAGGATACCAAGTCTGATTACTGGTTTATAGCCAAGTAGGGAGCAATCGAAGGGAGAGGCTGCTTTTGCGTCGTGCTCATGGGTAGGGCTGTCCATCGCCGGATCCTCACTCGGGGCAGACCACGACCCACCCGCGGCCTACTTCGGCATCGAACCGCAGTTGTCGCCGCTACAGCAGCCCAGCCGAGGCGTTGTCTCGCCAGGCATCGGCGGTGCGGACGTAGCGGTCCACCATCGTGCGCGACTTCCACCGGCCCTGGGCCATGATCGCGCGGTCGCTCCGCCCCGCCAGGGCGGCGGTAGTCGCAAGCCCCGCGCGCAGCGAGTGCCCCGACACCAGCGCCGGCGCGAGGCCGGCCCGCGCCGCCAGCTCCTTGAGCGTGCGAGCGACATCTCTCCCGTCGAGCCGACCGCCGACCCGACCGTGTCGATCGACCGCGCGGAAGAGGGCGCCCTCCTCCACACATGAAGCCGCTCGCCACGCCTCCAGCGCGCGGACGGCGCAGACCTCGGGCTGCGAGCCAAAGGGGATGGCCACGTCGGCCCCCTCGGCGGTCTGGTCGGTCTTCGAGCGCCGCACGCGCACGACGACGCCGCGCGCAGGATCGAAAGCGAGGTCCTCGACGTTGAGGGCCACGAGCTCGGACCGACGGAACGCGCCGCCGAACCCCACCAGGACCAGGGCGCGGTCCCGGGCGCTCCTCAACGTCCCAAGAGGCAGGGCCGCGACCACGGCCCGGACGGCGTCGCCGGTGAGCGGAGCGGCGCAGCGTTGGGCCGCGCCATGGGTGCGACGGATGCCCTCCCAGACGGTACGGACCTCGGGGTTGGCGGCTGGGTCGGCGAGCCCGGCGTCGAAGTGCGCCGCGCGGATGGCCGAAAGCCCCAGAGCTAGCGAGGCGACCTTGAGCCCGCCCTGGGCGCGGTCAGTGAGGAAGAGCGCGAGCGTGGCCGGGGCGGCCGGCAGGGACTCCCGCCCGTAGCGCGCGCACCAAGCAGCGAAGGTCTTCCACTGGGTCCGATATGCGCGGCGGGTGTTGGGAGCCTTGGCCGCCTCGACGTAGTTCCGTGCGGCTTCCAGCAGGGCGGGGCGGTCGAGGGTCGAGTTGGTGTTCGTGGCCCGGAGGAGGTCAGGGAGGGTCATGGGGCTTGGATTCAACTAGCTCGCGTGTGCATCAGCGGGTGAATGCACCGATACCAACGCCGTGCTGACATCGCGTCATGGAGCCGCAACCACACGTACTGGTCGAGACACCGTGCCGTTCGGCCACGGAAGTGAGGAATGGTTGTTCCTGCCCCAGCACCACACCGACTGATCCCGGCGAAGCGCGCACGCGACCTCGGTACCGACCGCGGTCTCAACCGCGTCTGCGACCTCGGGAACCCGAATCGGGGTACTCTGGACGAAGTCCGGGCTCTGATCGTCAGCCACCCGCACACCATCACCCATAAGCCCGGCCTGCCGGGTGCCCCAGCACCACACCGCACCGTCCTGCGTCACCGCGCAGGCGTTCGCACCACTGACAGCAATTTGGATCACGTTTTCCAGGCCTGGCATATTGGCCGCGACGAACTGATCCCTTTCGCGTCTAGTGCCAAGTGTGCCGAACTGATTGGAACCCCAACAAGCCACCCTTCCAGAGACCCGGCGGGCACATGAGGCCGCGCCTCCCGATCGGACCTCCACGGCGTCCTGGAGTCCCTGGACTTCCGTGAGCGGCACGGCCTCGGGAGAGGGCGCCCTCCCGGACTGCCCGTGATCGTTTACGCCGCGACACCGGACGCGATGATCTGCGCCGAGCACACAATAGAACCGGAAGCCCGCGGCAAGCATGACCGTGTCGCCTTCCACGTCGAGGCGCTGCGGCCGGTCGGCCAATGTCGGGCCAGGCACGGGCACTTCCCCCCAACAGAAAGCACCGTCGCCCCGGAGCGCGCAGTGCCCGATGGCCCCCGAAAGGAACGAGGCCTCCGACAACGTCGCGACCGAAGGCTGTGCGACCTCGGTAACTCCGGCGCCGAGCCCAAGGAAGTTGTTGCCCCAGCAGTAGACGTCTCCCGTTTGGGAGAGCGCGCAAGCGGAGTTCTGGAAACTCGAAATGCTCACGACCATTCCGGGGACCTGGACGGGTCTCGGCCGTCCCTCAGGATCGAAACCCATCGCGCCCGCCACGATGCCGCCGGCGCACGTTACGCGGCCGTCACGGAGCACACACACATGCGACAGGCCGGCCGACAGCCGTCTCGCGAGCGCGACCAGGCCCGCGTCGGCCGGAATCGCACGGTCCGCTGGGACCTCGCTGTCCACTTCCGGGACGACGTCCTGGGAGAGCCCGCTATCCCTCGACGGCGTAGGGGAGACGACCCGTTCGCAGCCCGCCAGAAGAACAAACGCAGTAGCCAATCGCAGGAATTTCACGGCTCACCTCCAACCCCAATCACGAACTCGCCGCTGGAGTCGGCCATCGATGAGACGGCGACGCTACCGGAGATCACACCTGAGTGATACCATGGCATCTGTACGGGTGTGCCGAAGGGGCCCGAGGCGCTCGTGCGACGGGCCACGACGAGGCGCTGCTGCCAAGGAGAAAGTGTAGGCCGAAGGAAGGCCAGCAATTGCGTATTCGAGTCCACCGATTCTCCGACATCGAACGCCCGGACAGTGTCGAAGGTCAACGCCGACGCGCCCGGTACCGGCAGGTCGGGAACCCCGAGTACGTACTGACCCGCGATAGGGTTGTATTGCAAGGGCACCTGCATGATCGGCGTGAGGACGCCGTCTGCGCGATAGTCCGCTGTAGCAGCGAACACCCAGCCGTACCTACCCGTCGGGGCCCCCGGGTGACCCGGAGGGGGAGTGTAGTCGAACACGGTACCGCCCAGGTAGCGGAAGTGCCTCGTGACCCCGTCGGTGGTGCCGAGCAGGGCCGGCGTGCTCCAGGCAACGTAGGCCGCCGGAGTGAACGCGTGCCACAGCCTCCCGTCACGGTGAATGAAGACCATGACAAACCGCGCCAGGCGTCAAGCGACTTCCGCGGGGCGCCGGCGCCCGAGCGGAAGGTGGCCCCCCCCCCCGGTCCCCCCCGACCCCCACCAGTCCCGGGCACCCGCAGGCGACCTCGCCCCGGCCAGCGCCCCGGCCCCACTCCCCCCGTGGGGGGCCCCACCTCCCCCCACAGTGGCCGCGCCCGACGCCCCCCCCCCCCCCCCGGTCTCGCCCCCGCCGCCTCCCGGCCCGCCCCCGGGCCCCTCCCGGCCCCCAGAAGGAACGCCTTCTTGACGTCCTTCCCTCTTTCCATACCCGGTGGGTGTCCCTGCCCTGGCCTCAACCGACCCAACTGCCGCCCCTAGCAGCTCCGCTCCGCCGCGCAGCCACACCCGTCGCACCGTGTTGGCCAGCCACCGCCCCCCGCGCTGGGAGGGGTGCCCCTCGGCGGCGAGCTGGCGAGCGATGGCCGCGTAGGAATGCCCCGCCGCCCGCAGCGCTCCGATGCGCGCGACGGTCCCCTGTTCTCCCTCCACGGCGGCGAGCACGCGACGACCCGTGGCGGGGTCGGTCGCCGGGGTGTGCCGCCACCCCAGCGCCGGCCGACCGAGGGGCACGCCCTCGGCCTTCAGGTGGGCCAGGGCGTCGGCGGTGCGCTCGCCGATCGCCTCCCGCTCCCACTGGGCCACGCTCATCAGGATGAAGAGGGTCATGCGGCCGGCGGCGGTGCGGGTGTCGATCTGGTCAGCCACGGACACCAGCGCCCAGCGCCCCTCGGCGAAGTAGGTCTCGATGAGGTGCCCCAGGTCCACCACGCGGCGGGTAAGGCGGTCGAGCTTGGGCACCAGGAGCGCGTCGGCCCGGCGGTCGCGGAGCATCGCCAGCGCGCGCTGCAGGGCGGGGCGGTCGAGCGACTTCGCACTCGCACCCTCGTCGGCCTCGACGGCCACGAGGTCGAGGTCGAGGGCGGCGCAGTGGGCGCGGAGCTTCGCGCGCTGGGCGTCGAGGGAGACCCCCTCGTCGGCCTGGCGCTCAGTGCTCACGCGGACGTACCCCACCACCCGGGTGCGCGCCCGGCCGTGGGGGGCGGGGGCGCCGACCGGCCGGGCCTTGGAGCGGCTACCCCGGGGGCGGCCGCCACGCTTGGGGGAGGTGTCCACGCCCCGGACAGTACGCCGGGAAGGGGGTGGAGCGAAACCGAAAGGAGCGTTTCAGTTTCGCCTGTCGCGAGACTGGAAGGGGCGTGCCCCGAAACAACAGGAGGTCGCAACTTGAAAGGTAGTTGCGACTTGCGACCGTAGTTGCTACTTTCCATCGCGCTGTGGGCCCTAGCCATCCCCTCGATCAACGCCATGCCCTCAGCGTTCGGCTCGACGCCTTCACCGCGGCAGTCTCCGGCCCCTACAGGCCCTTCCGGGGGGGGCGGGACGAGGGCTACGACTTCCTCAGCCGCGACGGGCAGCAAGCCCTGGTGCTCAAGTTTGCCCTTCACGGCGTTCGCGACCTCCACGCCGCCGCGATTCAGCTCGCCCTGCAACTCCTACCCCGACCCGGACTCTGGGAGACGCCACTGGGACCCGGGCTCAGGAGGGCGATCCTGGTGGCCTACGTCGGGCGCATCAGCCTGGGCAGGATCCAGGAGGAGTGGGAGCGCGTGCTGGGTGCGTTGCACCCCGACCTGCCACCACGCTTGGCGTTCGTCGCCGTCGCGGTCGAGGGCGTGGCGACGGTCCCCCAGAACGACGAGGAGCTGGGGTGGTTGGCGCATTGCGCGCGGGCCTCCCTCGACCCGGACGCCCGGACCCGGCGCCGCGCGCTCCAGACGATGACGTGGACGGAGAAGGCGTTCGACGTGTGGATGGTCCTCCTCGACGCGTGGCTCGGGCGCGAGGCCCCGCTCCTGATGAGCGAGATCGCCCGCCGTTCGCGGTGCAGCACCCCGACCGTCGCGGCGACGGTACGGCACCTGGAAGAGCGCAACGAGGTGAGCCGGACCAGCGCGCGCCGGGCGGGCCTCCGCGCGCTGCCGCGCGGCTCCCTGGGCGAGATCCTCGTGCTGGCGGACCACCTCCGCGGCACGGTGCGCTACGTCGATGGCTCGGGGCATCGCCCGGACCCGGAGGACCTCCTCCGGCGAGTCCGCGCGAAGGCGCCGGCGTCCGTCGCGGTCGGCGGGGTCGTCGCCGCGCGGCACTACGTGCCGGCCTTCGATCTGAACGGCCTCCCGCGCGTGGACGTGACCACGCTGGAACAAGACGCGTCGTCGTGGGTCGCCCGCCTCGATCCGGCGCTGCGCCCGGCGACCCCCCAGGAGCGGTCGCCGGTCCTCGTCGTTCACCACCGCCGGCGCGGCGCGCCGGACGAACCGCCGTCGCCGCGGGAGCCCCACCCGGTGGCCAGCCCGGCGGAAGTCCTGTTGGACCTCTACGACCTTCGGCTCACCGAGCAGGCCGACGACTTCGTGCAGGTGCTGCGACGCAAGAGAGACGACCATGTCTGACCGACTCGACCCGAGGCTGCTCTTCGAGATGATCGCCCACGATCTGCCCGTCGAGCTCCAGCCCCACGTCCTCGTGGTCGGCAGCCTCGCGGCCGCCTACCACTTCCGCGAGGTGATCCACCGCGACGGCATCGCCACCAAGGACGCCGACTGCGTGATCCACCCGGCCGGCGCCTTGAAGGAGTGCCAGGCCATCGCGACCCGCCTGCTCTCGGACGGCTGGAGACGCTTGGAGGATTGCAGTCCAAGAGCGCAGCCCGAGCCGGTCACGGAGTTGCGGGCGGTCCGCCTGAACCCGCCCAGCACGGACGCGTACTTCGTCGAGCTCCTGGCCTTCCCGGACGTCGGGCAGAAGGAGGCCGTGAAGTGGATCCCCTTCGAGTTGGCCGACGGGTGGTACTGCCTCCCGAGCTTCCGCTACCTCGGCCTGGCCGGGCACGACTGGAAGCAGGCGGAGAGCGGCCTGCATTACGCGGCGCCCGAGATGCTGGCCCTCGCGAACCTGCTCGCTCACCCGAGGGTCGGCACGAAGGAGATGAGCGGCGAAATCGGCAACCGGAAGCTGCTGCGGTCCGCGAAGGATCTCGGGCGCGTGCTGGCCCTGGCATGGCTCACCGGTCGCCGCGGTACGGAGGCGTGGGTCCCGAGCTGGGAAGAGGCGCTCCGAGAGACGTTCCCGGAGGAGTCATCCGCGCTGAGCCTCTCCGCCGGAAGCGGACTTCGAGAGCTGCTCGATGACGAGCTCGCGCTCGATCAGGCGCGTCACGCCGTAGACGTCGGACTGCTCGCCGGCAAGGGCGTCACGACGGAGAACCTTCGCGTGACGGGTCAGCGGCTCTTGGACGACGCGCTCCAGCCGCTGGCCGAGCGCCTCGGAGGCCGGGCGTCGTCGTGAGCGCGACCGCGCCCGTTCGCGAGGCGCTCACCCGCTGCCGCTGGCGCCCGCGGTCGCGCAGCTCGCTGCGGTGCCGACCGGCGATGGGAGCGGCGCTCGCGCTCTGCTGCGCGGTGCTGGGGTGCGCGGGCGCCTCCGCGCGACGGCCCACGGGCCCGCTGCAGGTGTTCGTGACGGCCGCCCTGATCGCCCCCGGCAAGAGCGACGGCCGCCCCTGGGACGGCACGGGTACGCTGCCGCCCGCGGTCGCGCGAGCCGCCGTCCGGGGCCTCGCTCCCCCGCTGCGCCACGCCATGCTCGGGTTGATGTCCAGCGCCGGCGGGCTGTCGGCACTCACGGCCGTGGCCCCCGAGGTGGCGTCGCTCATGAACGGCGCCTACGCGGCGCCGGACGTGCGCGTGACGGTGAGCCTCAACGGCCGGCCGCTGGGGGGCACCGGCGTCGCGCAGGACACCGTCGCGCCGACCTGGGTGAGCGCCCCCGTGGCCGTCGGCGTGGTGCCGCCGGAGGCCTTCCTGGAGTTCCGCGCGATCGACGCGGACGTGATGTTCGACGACGACATCGGCGTCTGCACGATCACCGGCGCGCCCTCGATCGACGCGGAGGGGTACGTCGTGGCCGACGCCTATCGGTGCTCGGGGCAGCTCTGGGGGCTGGTCGTGCGCGTCGTCGAACAGCCACCCGTGAGGTAGGCGCGGGGGCACGGCGGGACCTTCGCGCGGCTGGGGGACGTGATGCTCCACGACGCGCGCCGCCACGACGGCGTGCCCGTCGGCACCACCGGGACCGAGGACCTCTACCTCGCCCCCTGGCGGGTCTGCTGCGCGCGGCGCCTGCCGGCCCGGCGCGATGACGCCCGGGGCGTGCGGCGCGACCGCGACTGCCCCGACGCCTGCCGGGCGACAACCGCGTCAAGGCAGGTAGACACCGAAGGTCTGGCGCAGCGGCGAGGCCCCCCCGAGGACCACGAGCCTCGAGCCGTCCGGGTTCATGACGCGCAGCTCGGAGGCCACGCCCGGTCGGTCGTCGGGACGGGCCTCGCCGAAGAGGATTCGCCCGTCGGGGAGCAGGGCGTTGAACTCGCGGAAGCCGCTCCCGGAGACGAGGATGCGGTCGCGCGAACCGTCGAGCGCCGCGACGTGGACGCTCGTTCCGGCGGGGGAGTTCTGGAAGTAGAGCAGCGCCGATCCCACCAGCCCGTGCTGGTGGGCGTCCCCCGTGGTGGTCAGGACGGCCGTGCGTCCCCCCCGCTCGGGGACCACGGAGAGGTCGTCGGTGGTGGTCGAGACGGGCCACGGCCGGTAGACCAGCCACGCGTCGAGCGAGGACAGCAGGAAGAAGCCGCCGCTCGACACGCGGAGGAGTTCGCCGCCGTCCGGGCGCGCGGTCCAGAGCTCGACGTGAGGGGTGGTGGCGTCCGTGGGGTAGCGGTTCATCACGAGCCTGCCGCTCGCGGTGAGGGCCGCGAAGACGAGCGTGTCGAAGCGCGCGAGGGGGACGCCGGGCCGGGCCGGGTCGATCACCTGGACGCCGGGCCTGTCGAGGACCTGCAGCACCACCCGGCCGCCCGGGAGCACGGCCGCGACGCGACCCGCGCCGGTGAGGAGCAGGGTGGGAGAGCTTCCGTCGTCGCGAGCCAGGTAGAGCCCCGGTGCGCCGCCTCCCGCGGGGCGGCCGCGGAAGGCGATCCGCCCGTCGGCCAGCTGGGCGGTGTTGTTGCCGCCGACGGAGCTGGCGGGCACCCCCGTGGCGACCACGGTCCTCGAGCCTCCGTCGGGCGCGCCCAGCACCAGCTCGGACGAGTCCCGATCGAGCCAGAGGACCCGACCGTCGGGCGCCTCGCCGAGCAGCCGGCCGTGCCTCGCCAGGCGGACGCGGGTCGCGCCGTCGGGCGTGACCACGCCCAGCTCGTCGGGCCCGTGCCCCATGCTGTAGACGACGCGGTCGCCGCGGAGCACGGCCGCGAGTGCCGGCTGGCCCGGGTCCTCGATGAGCGTCGTGGTCGCCGCGGTGTCCGGGTCCACCGCGAAGAGCCGCGGCGGCGCGGTGGGGCCGCAGGGGAACGCGCAGGCGTTCGCCGCCCGGACGATCACCCTCCCACGGGAGTCCACCGTCCTCGCCACGGAGAGGTAAGTGCCCATCGGGGGCGGGGGCACGAGCTGTCGCTCGCCGGTGCCGTCGATGCCGACGACGAAGACGCCCCCCTGGCCCGTCACGGCCCCGCGGAGGAACACCACGCGCCCGTGCTCCCGCGCCGTGACGTCCGTCCGCTCCACGACGTCCGCGAAGGGGACCTCCGCCGGGGGGACGTCCCTGGCGAACGGCGCGTCTTCCTCGGCGTCGGCAGGGACGAGCGAGTCCGTGACGACGCCTCCGTCCGCGCCCGGCGCGGGATGCGACGGCGGGCGCAGCTCGGTGCGCGCTCCGCACCCGAGGATCAAGCACGCGAGCACGACCCAACGACCCACGGGCGGCATCGTACACCTCCCTCGCAAGGGCTGCGTCCGTGTCGGGCCGGGGCCCCTGCGGCTGCACCGACGTGGCGATGCGGAGTGGCTGCGCGCTCCTCAGATCGGCGCGAAAGAGCCCAGGAGGACCTCGCGCTCCATCAGGTCGGTGAGAAGCCCGGCGAAGGCTTCCGCGAAGGCCCCGTCGGCGGAGAGACCGCGGCGCGACAGCACCCCGCCGATCGCCGCCGTGACGGGGGTCGCCCCGTCGTCCATCGCGTCCAACAGGTCCGCGCCCAGGGCGCTCAGCTCCAGCGTCTCGACCGACCCCAGCGTCGGGTGACGGTGCAGGAGGAGCGTGCGCGGGCGCTCGACGACGGCCTCTCCCTCGACGGCCCACCGCACCCGCACGCGGCGGTGGGCGGGGTCCAGGGCCGCCGGAAGGTCCATCGAGAAGGCCGCCAGCTCGGACGGGTCGAGGCGCGCGTCGGAGAGCGCGACGTGGTGCTCGGCGAGGTCGAGCGCGAGGGCCTCGGGCAGCCAGGGCGCGGGGCGCGACAGCGCCTCCCCCTCGGCGGCGCGCACCCACGCCCCGAAGGCCGGGGCGACCTCCCGCACGAAGCGCGTGCGCGGCGGCGCCTCGTCGAGGAACCGCGTGAACCAGCCGCCGAACCGCTCGCCGCCCGCCGCCGCGTAGGTCCGCGGGAGCGCCTCCAGCAGGGCGCGCCAGAGGCGCGTGCGGACCAGGTCGCGGTAGACCTGCCAGCGCCGCGGGTCGCCGCCCAGGAGGGCCAGCGCGTCGGCGGGGGGCGCCTCGCCCAGGCACACGCGGGCGATCGCGCGTTGCCGCCCGTCGAGGTCGCTCACGGCGAGGCCCGCTGGAGGATCGCGTCGAGCCGCTCGACCTCCGCCGCGAGCTCGTCGAAGGGCGGGAAGCCGCCGTCGCGTTCGAGGAGCACCGGCACCCGGCCGGTGCGCGAGAGGGCGAGCTCGAGCAGCTCGTAGACCTCCGCGCAGACGGGCTCCCCGTGCGTGTCGATGCGGAAGCCGTCGGCGCCGGTGAAGTGACCCGCGACGTGGATCTGCACCACGCGGTCGGCGGGGATCCGACGCAGGAAGTCCCGCGCGTCGGTGCCGTGGTTGCGGGCGTTGACGAAGGCGTTGTTCACGTCGAGCAGGAGCCGCGCGTCGCTCCGGGAGAGCACCTCGCCGAGGAAGTCGGCCTCGCTCATCTGCGCGTCGCCGGGGTGGGCGTACCAGGAGATGTTCTCGACGGCGATCGGGAGGCCGAGGGCGTCCTCCAGCAGGCGCACGCGGTCCGCCACCGCGCGGACGCTCTCGCGGGTGAAGGGCAGCGGCAGGAGGTCGTGGAGGTGCGCGCCGTCCACGGCGCCGAAGCACAGGTGGTCGCTGTGCCAGGGCGTTCCCACGGACTCCAGGAAGGCGCGCAACGCCCGCAGGAAGGCGGGGTCCGGCGGGGCCCGATCGCCGAGGCCCAGGCTGAGGCCGTGGGTGACCACCGGGAAGCGCCCGCGCGCGTCGGCGAGCATGCGCTCGAAGAAGCCCCCGCGGCCCATGTGGTTCTCGGGGGAGACCTCGACCCAGCGCAGCGAGGGCGGGGCCCGGGTCATCAGGTCACCGACCAGCGGCGCCCGCAGCCCCAGGCCGACCCCCTCCACGCGCGCCATCGCTCAGTGGGCGTGAGGGCGAGCGGGGGCCGCGCGAGGGGGCGCCGCGGCGGGGGTCGTGGGGGCCGGGGCGGGCGGTGCGGTCGGCTGCGCCGCGGTCGTCCCCGGCGCGGCCGGCGCGGCCGACGCGGCCATGTGCGCGCCGCAGTTGCCGTCCTGCCCGCAGCTCATCGCCTGCCCCGTCGCCGCACCTTGAGGGGCCGCCGGAGCCGCCGGGTTCGCCCCCGGGGCGCGGCCCATGTTGGCGCCGCAGTTGCCGCTCTGGGCCATCGCAGCACTGCAGCTGCCGGCCTGCCCTGTGGCCGGTTGAGCGCTCGCGCTCGTCGGGGGCTGCGCCATCGCAGGCGGATTGCTCGCGCAGCCCTCCAGGGCTGCGCCGCCCAGAGCGGCAGACACCATCGCCAGAAGTTTCGCGCGGGTTTCGTGGTTCATCGGGTCACTCGCTCCTTGGGACGCTCCGCGGCCCGTCGGCCGTCGCGTAGGGTCCTATTGGGCAGGTACTAGCCGTGTCCATCCCGTCCGTGACCCCGAGGCTCCTACAAACCGCCCCCGCGACCCGCACAATCGTCCATCCCATGCTCGGGGGCGCGTTGACGCGGAGGAGGGCGTGGAAGCACGGAGGACGGACGGTCCCCTCCGCCATTGTTCAGCGCGCCGATACAATCGTCGCAAGCGAAGATCGACGCTCGGGCGACGGGATCGCCCCTACCCTCAGCGGGTGCGCGGCCCCTCCTTCCAACGCCACCTGTTCCTCGCCTGCATGGCGTCGGCGTGCGGCGCGCGCACCGGCCTCGACGAGCCGCGGGACGTGGCGGACGCCGGACCCGCCGACGCTTCCGATCGGCAGGACGCCGGACCCGAGGACGTCCCGCTCGCGCCCCCGCCCTGTGGCAGGGACACCCCCGTCGGGAGCGTCCGCTTCGCCGTCGCGGGCGTGACCGGGCACGTCGCCATCGACGCCGACGGGACGATCTACGCGCCCTACGAGACCGCCGACCGCGGGCGCGGCGTGCTCGCCCTCGACCCCTGCGGGCGGGAGCGTTGGCGCGCGCCCGCGGTGCGGCCTACCGGGCGCGGGCGTGTGCTCGGAGGCGAGGTCCGCCTCTCCACGGGCGGCGACGTCCTGCTCACGAACCTGTACGGCGACACCGCCGCGCGGGGGGTCTGGCGCTTCGGGCGGGACGGCGAGGCCCGGCCGCCGTACCCCACGGTCGATGCCGTGATGCGCTTCGTCGGCCTGCCGCCGGGGCGCGGCCCGGTGCTGGTGACCCAGGCGCCAAGGACGACCGTGGGGCGCCTCGCAGGCTTCGACCTCGCGGGTCGCCAGACGCTCGACGCGCCCGACTGGTCCAACGTGAACGAGTGCGCCGTCTCGGGGACGGTCGTGGGGTGCCTCGACACGGCGCTCGACCTCGCCGCGGGCCGCCGACTCTGGTCGGAGCCCTACGAGATCCTCGACGGGACGCTGCGCCACGCGCTCCCGCCCGCGATCGACGGCGACCGGATCTACGTCGCGTTCTTCGGCCTGAGCTCCTACGTGCTCCTCGCCCGGGGGCTGCGGACGGGCCGTGTGATCTGGCGGCTGGACCTCGCCCGCTCCTCGCGCGGCCAGGTCGATCTCCTCATGGGCGCGCCCGTGATCGGCGCCGACGGAACGGTCTACGTCTACGTGAACGTCCACCGCGGAGCTGGCGCGCGCGGCGAGCTGGTGGCCGTCCGCCGTGACGGCTCGCGCGCCTGGGGCTTCGCGGCCACCGCCACCCGCACCGACTACCAGCGCTACGCCACCCACGCCGTCGGGCGCGCGGGGTTGATCTACCTCGCGGTGGGGCGGGCGCTCTACGCCGTCGGGGAGGACGGCCGCCAGCGCTGGACGCTCGCGATCCCGGAGGGCGCCAACGCCTCGGCGCCCGTGCTCTCGCCCAACGGCGACCTCGCCCTGCACACCGACGACGACCGGCTGCTCGTGGTGGCGACCGAGTCGGCCGGCGCCGCCCCGTCGGCCTGGCCCCTGACGGGCGGCGACGCCCGGAACGGCAACGCCCGGTGACGTTCGTGGGTCACACCGTCCGCCCGGGCAGCTAGATACACGGGCAACCTCTGCGCGCTGCAACCCTTGTTTCGTGCCCTGGATGACCATGCCGCCCAACCGACGACTCTCCTGGACCCTGCCAGCCGTGCTCATCGCCGTCGGTTGCGGCGACGCACCCGCGACGCCCGCCGTGACGCGGAGCGGACCCGACCCTTGGGCCGCAGCGCTGCGCGTGGCGACAGCCGTCGATCGCAACCCCGACCCGCGCGTCGTTGAGATCGACCTCGAGGCGCGCTTCGGGGAGTGGGAGTACGCGCCGGGTCGGCGCGTCCGGGCGATGACCTACAACGGGTCGGTGCCGGGGCCGACGATCGAGGCCCGCGCGGGCGACACGGTGGTCGTGCATTTCACCAACCGCCTCGACCAGCCCACGACCATCCACTGGCACGGCGTGCGGGTGCCCGCGGCCATGGACGGAAGCCCCCATTCGCAGCCCCCCGTCGCCCCGGGCGCCTCCTTCGAGTACCGGTTCACGGTGCCCGACGCGGGGACGTTCTGGTACCACCCGCACGTCGCCGAGAGCGTGCAGATGGAGCGCGGTTTGTACGGGGCGATCGTGGTGCGGGGCGACCGCGAGCCGCGCGCCGACGTGGAGGGGGTGCTCGTGCTCGACGACCTGCTGCTCGGCGCCGACGGTCAGATCGCGCCGACGGGGGACCTCGTCGAACAGCACAACGGACGCGAGGGTACGGTGCCCCTGGTCAACGGCCGCGCGGGCGCTGAGCTCCCCATCCGCGCGGGCCAGCGGCAACGCTGGCGCCTGGTGAACGCGGGTAGCGCGCGCTTCTACCGCCTCGCCCTCCCGGGCCACCGCTTCACCGTGGTGGGCACCGACGGCGGCCCCGTCGAGACGCCGCGCGCGTCCGACGAGCTGCTCCTCGTCCCGGGCGACCGCCTCGACGTGCTGGTGGACGGCACGGGCGCACCCGGATCCACGCCCGTGCTCCAGGTCCTCCCCTACGCCCGCGGGCACGGCGCCGGCCTCACCGAGGCGGTGGACCTGCTGCGGCTGCGCTACGCGGCCGACCCCGCCCTGCCCGCGCTCGACCCGCCCGCGGCCGGCGCCCGCATCGAGCCGCTCGCCACGGACGGCGTCACGCCCCGCACGGTGACCTTCGACGAGCACATCGACCGCGACGCGGAGCGGGTGGTCTTCACGATCAACGACCGGTCCTACCCGGACGTGCCCGACATCGTGACGCGCGTCGGCGCGACCGAGGTGTGGGACCTCGTCAACGCCAGCGAGATGGAGCACCCCTTCCACCTGCACGGGTTCTTCTTCCAGGTCGTCTCGCGCAACGGCCTTCCCGAGGGCCAGCGGTCGTGGGAGGACACGATCCAGCTCCGGGGCGAGGAGCGCGTGCGCATCGCGTTCCGCCCCGACGCGCGCCCCGGCCACTGGATGTACCACTGCCACATCCTCGAACACGTCGAGCACGGGATGATGGCCACCCTGCGCGTGGAGCCCTGAGTTTCGCTTCCCTCCCCTACCCTCGAGAGCCACGAGCCATGCACCTCAAGCCCCTCCTCCTCGCCGTGATCCCCCTGCTGGTCGGCTGCGGCGACGACGCGACCCACGACGGCCACGTCACGGCCGACGCGGGCGTCGCGGACGTCGGCGCGACCGACGCCGGCGCCGCCGCGGATCAGCCGGTCGCCGACGTCCCGGCGCCCGACCAGGACGCCGCGAGCGACGTCGGCAACGCGGCGGACGTCGCGGCGTCGGCGCCCTTCCTCAACGACTGCCGGGTCGCGGACTACGTGGACCGCAGCGCCGACGCCGCCGAGCGCACCGTGGTGCCGCGCGGCACCACCGGCTACACGCCGCGCTGCCTCGTCGTCCGCGCCGGGCAGTCGGTGACCTTCTCCATGAGCTTCACCGCGCACCCGCTGATCCCCGGCGTGCCGCACGGGCCGACCGCCGGCGCCGCGAGCCCCAACCTCATCGAGGCGCAGCGCGCGGGCACGACCTACACCGTGCCCTTCGCGACCGCCGGGTACTACCCGTTCTACTGCAACGTCCACGGGCACGTCGGCATGGCGGGCGTCGTCCGCGTCGTGCCGTAGCGGCGGTCAGCCGCGCCGCCAGGTCCGCGCCACGTCGATCCCGTCGGCGCGCAGCCGCGCCTCGTCGGCCGCCGCGGGCACCGTCCCGGCGGGCGCCTGGTACCACCCCGCGGGGTCGGCCGTCGCCACGTCGTCGCGGACCTTGAGCACGGTGAACATCCCGCCCATGTCGATGTACGCGTGGGGCCCGGGGCCCCCGCGCATCGGCGCGCTGTTGGGCGGGATCTCCATCCGCATCTCGCCCATCCCGCCCATGCCCCGGTGGCCCATGGTCATGTACTCCGGCATCGCGCGGCTCATGCGGCGCTCCAGCACGCGCGGGTCCATCCCGACCATGTTCGGCAGGCCGTGGGCCATCTGCATCATGACGTGGTGGGTCATGTGGCAGTGCATCGCCCAGTCGCCCGACTCCGGCGGCACGAACTCGATCACCCGCGTCGCGCCCACCGGCACCAGCACGGTCGTCTCGGGCCGCTGCGCGCTCGCGGGCACGTAGCCCCCGTCCGTCGCCGTGACGTGGAACCACAGGCCGTGGATGTGGATCGGGTGGTGGTCCATCGGGCCGAGGTTGCCCAGGCGGATGCGCACCCGCTCGCCCTTGCCCACCAGCAGCGGCTCGGTGCTCGGGAACGCCTTGCCGTTGAAGGTGAGGACGTTGAAGTCGTTCATGGCGTTGGGGTCGGGGCGGCGGGCGCCCGCCTCGATCTTCCACTCGTGCGCCATGAGCACGAAGTCGCGATCGACCCGCGGGCCCCTCGCCTGCCGCGGGTGGACGACGATCATGCCCACCGCGCCGAGCGCGATCTGGGTCATCTCGTCGAAGTGCGAGTGGTACATGAACGTGCCCGGGTGCCGGAGCGTGAACTCGTACACCCAGGTCTCGCCCGGCGGGATCGGGCGCTGGTTCAGGCCGCTCACGCCGTCCATGCCGTTGGGCAAGACGATGCCGTGCCAATGCACCGTCGTCGGCTCGGGCAGCCGGTTGGTCACGTACATCCGCAGCCGGTCGCCCTCGACGAGCTCGATCACCGGCCCCGGCGTCGTGCCGTTGTATCCCCACACCTCTGCGGTGAGGTCGGGGCTGAACGCGTTGGGGAAGGACTCCACCACCAGGTGCCCGACCTTCACCCCATCGACCACGCGCAGCGGCAGCGTCCCCCCGTTGGGCACCGTCACCCCGGGCTGCCCGGCGGGGAAGCGGCGCGCGACCGCGGCGGGGGTCGCCGCCGGCGGCGGCGTCTGTCCCGCCGTCTGCCCCTGCGTCGGGCCCCCGGGCGCGCCGTGGCCCTCGTGGGTCTGCGCCCCGGCCCGCTCCGCGCGGGTCATGATTCCCAGCGCCGTCGCCGCGCTGCCGGCCTGGAGGAAGGATCGTCGGTTCATGGCTTCAGTGACCTCCTGCGGACGCGCCGGCGCCCATGGACGCGGCGGACATGGATTCGGTGGACTCGGACGCGTGCCCCGCCGCGCCCACCTGGCGCCCCGCGAAGAGGGCGGTGGTGCCCGCGGTGGCGGTCCAGAACTCGCGGCGGACCTCGGCGCGTCGGAGCGTGGCGTCGAGCAGATCGCGCCGGGCCTCGAGCAGCTGGAAGACCGAGACCTGCATCGCGTTGTACTGGAGCAGCGTCTCGCGCAGCACGCGCTCCCGCGCCGGCACGATCACGGCGTCGTACTGCCGCGCGCGGGCGTGCGCCGAGCGCAGGCGGTTGCGGGCCTCGCGCAGGGCCGAGCGCAGGTCCACGGCGCTCGCGTAGTAGCGCTCGAGCGCGGCGTCGAACTGCGCCCCGTAGGCGGCCGTGGCGCCCCGGCGCTGGTCGAAGATCGGGAGCGTGACGCGCGCCCCGCCGCCGACCTCGATGGAGTTGCCGTCCTGCTCGGCGTGCGCGTCCACCGTGACGTCGGGCAGCCACCCCTCGGCCCGGCTGAGGCCGACGCGCCGGGCGAGGGCCTGGAGGTTCGCGCGCTGGGCCACGAGGTCGAGGCTGGCCGCGAGCGCGCGCGTCTCGGTCATCGCCTCCAGCGAGAGGGCCTCGGGCGCGGGGGGTAGGCCCTCCGCGAGGGTCCACTCAGTGGCGTCGCCGTGGAGCCCGAGCAGGCGGTGGAGGTGCTCGCGGCGGTCGAGGCGCTCCAGCTCGATCTCCGCCACGGTGACGCGCGCGGTCTCGTAGGCCGCCTCCTGCACCGAGAGGTCGAGGGCCCGCAGGTTGCCCGCCGCGTGGAGCGCGCGGGCGGCGTCGCGCGCGGCCGCGAAGGCGTCCAGGGCCTGCTGGGCGGCCGCGAGCCGCTCCTCGGAGGCCTGCGCCGCGTAGAAGGCCGCGCGCACCGCGTAGCCCGTCTCCAGCACCGTCCCCGCGACGCGCGCCTGCGCCGCCTCCAGCTCCGCCCGGGCGAGGCCCGCCCGCTGCCCCGTGAGGATCGCCCGCGTCAGCGCGAACTCCAGGCGCACGTCGCCCTGCAGGGGCTGCGAACGGTCGGTCTGATAGCGCACGTCGAACTCGATGGCGGGGTTGGGGAGCGTGCCGGCCTGGGCGAGCCAACCGCGCGCCACGCCGAGGTCCCGCAGGGAGGCGCGCAGGTGGCGGTTGTTGCGGAAGGCCACCCCGACCGCGGCGTCGGCCGTGAGCGGCCGGGCGAGCACCGCCTGGGTCACGGCCGGGTCGTGGTCCTCGGGGGGGTTGTCCGCGACGCGCAGGGGGATGGGCGAGCGGGAGAGCTGCTCGACGCGCCGCAGGTCGGAGGAGAACGACGTCGTCGCGCACCCAGTGAGCGGCAGCAGCAGCGCCAGGGCGGCCGGCAGGAGGCGCTCAGTGCGCATGGACGTGGCCTCCGGTCGGGGCGGCGCCGCCGTCCACGGCGAGGCCGGTCCAGGCCCCAGTGGGCTCGCCCGGGAGGGGCGGATCGCCCGTCAGGGCCACCGTGGGGTCGGCGACCGGCGCCTCGCGGGCGCCCGACGAGAGGGCGGACTGCTCGCCGAAGCGCACGGGGACCTCGCGTCCCCCGCACCCGAGCGAGAGGGCGGTCGCACCGACCAGGATGAGAACGCGTGGGATCAGGAGGTTCATGGGCTTCGTGGCGGCAGACGCGCGTGGTGGGTGGGGATTACAGCCGAAGCGGGCTCAGGCTCTACGGCCGCGCGGCCGACCTGTGACCCGGCCGGGGTCGATTCACGCGGCGCGCGCGTCGGCAGGGTAGCCGTGGGCGGCGAGCGCAGCGGCGAGTTGCTCGGCGCTCACCCGCGCCGGGTCGTGGCGCACGCGCACGGTCTTGTCGGGCAGGGAGGGGTGGACCTCCTCGACGCCGTCGAGCGCGTCGAGGGCCTGGGAGATGTGGCGGACGCACGACCCGCAGTTCATGCCGCGGACGTCGAGCAGGGTCTCGGTGGGGTTCATGGCTACGCGCTCCTGCGGGCCGCAACGGATCGGCTCGCACCTACGCAGACGCGGCACCAGGGCGGTTCTTACAGCGTTCCCCGCCCCGTCCGCGGCAGGGACCTACCGGCGACGCGCCACCACGAGCGGCCTCTTGCCCGCCGCGCCCGCGGGGATGTCGTCCACGACCTCCACGGACACGCCGACCGGCGCCGCGCCCGCGGCTTCGAGCGCGGCGGCCAGGGATGCCGCGACGCGCTCCCCGGAGAAGCCGGCGCCGGGGCGGGCGATGAGCACCCGCAGCCGGTCTTGCTCCTCGCGCACCTGCCAGCCGCCCGCGGCCACGTCGTCGAGCGCGCGGTGGACCGCGATGGGATGCACCGTGATCGTGCCCCCGTCCCTCCCGGGGAGCTGGAGCAGGTCGTCGGTGCGCCCTTCGACCGCCTCGATGAGGCGGAAGGGAAGGCCGCACGGACAGGTCCGCGTCGCCAGGCGCACGCGGTCGGTGAGCTCGTAGCGCAGCAGGGGCAGCGTCCGCGCCGAGAGCACGCTCACCAGCAGCTTGTCGCCCGCGACGCCGTCGGGAACCGGGCGGTCGTGCTCGTCCACGGGCTCGATCACCACGAGGTCCTCGAAGACGTGGAGCCCCGTGTGGAGGCGGCACTCGGCGCCGATGCCCCCGGTCTCCGTCGCCGCGTACACGTTGAAGGGCGCTACACCCCAGGCCCGCGTGGCGAGCGCGCGGGCCTCGCCGGTGAGCACCTCCGACGAGCAGTTCACCGCGCGGGGCCGGATGTGCAGGCGGCCCCGGAGCTGCTCCTCGGCGAGCACGCGGAGCATCGACGCGTAGGCGACGAGTACCTCGGGCTGGAGGGCGTCGAGCCCCGCCGCGACCTCGCCGAGCGGGGCCGCCGCGTCGAAGCGGACGTTGCGCACGAAGGGGCTCTGGACCGTGGCCGCGACCCGAGACGACTGGTGCCAGGCGGACGCCGAGCTCACGACGGCCATGGTGGTGCGCCGGGTGAGGCCCGCGCGAACGCCGGCCCACTCGTTGGCGCGGGCGTACCCCGCGATCACCGAGGCCCACTCGGCGTCGGTGCTGGGGACGAGGCACTTGAGGCCCGAGCTGCCGGACGTGGACGACACCCAGTAGCGCCCGCCCAGCCGGGCGTTGTCGCGCAGCGTCGCCAGGTACGCCTCGACGTCCGCGCGGCGGAGCGAGCGGTCCGTGACGACGTCGTCGAAGCGCCCCATGAGCGTCTTCTTCGAGAGCGGCGGGAGCGCGGCGAGCGGCGCGCGCTCGAGCCCCCGGTGGTGCTCGCGGTAGAAGGGCGACCGGGCGTACGCGAAGGCGCGCGCCCGGTCGAGCTGCCGGGCCTGGTACGCGAGGAGGCGCTCGCGGGACCACCGCTCGTGGCCCCGCAGCGCGCGCCGCCGCGCGAGCACGGAGAGGACCATCAGGAGATTCATCGGCGAGCCCGCCGCGGGGACGACGCGAGGGTCGCCGGCGTCATTGGCGCACGCCGCGCAGCCCGGCGGCGGGAGTCCGATCAGGCGCCCCCTCCCGGAGGTAGCAGAGCAGACCGGCGAACCACAGGAGCGCGGGCAGCAACAGCAGCCAGCGGAAGGCCGAGGACAAGGCGAAGTTCGTCGCGCTCATCAGCGCGACGCCGGCGGCGCCCGCCACCGACAGGGCCGCGAACGTTCCTGGCTCCCGCCGGGCGAGCAGGCGATACGCCGCGAGCGCCGTCAGCACGCCGCTTGCGATCATGAACCCGCCCATCACGTTGAACACCCGGCCGAGCCAGCGCTCCAGGCCGGGCGCGGCCGATCGGAGGGCCTCGAACGAGCGGCCGATGTAGTGCGCGTCCTCGGGCAGGAGGGCCGGGCGCGCGAACAGGAAGTAGGTGCCGAGCGCAACGAGCCAGAGGCCGCACACGACGAATACCTTGCCGGAAGGCCGCAAGCGCGCGGTCGCGGGGTGCATGGCACTGCTCCTCTCATCGTTGATCCGTGGACTGACGCCGCGCTCTGGCGGAACCGGTGGTCCCGAAGGGATCCATCGGCTCACGGGGGGTGGGCGTCACAGGCGCGCGCTGCGCAGCCGTAGCGCGTTGGCGATGACCGACACGGAGCTCAGGCTCATGGCCGCGGCGGCGAGCATCGGGCTGAGCAGCATCCCCGTGAGGGGGTAGAGCACCCCGGCGGCCACCGGAATGCCCAGGGCGTTGTACCCGAAGGCGAAGGCGAGGTTCTGGCGGATGTTGGCCATCGTGGCGCGGCTGAGCCGGCGCGCGCGCACGAGGCCGCGCAGGTCGCCCCCCACCAGCGTCACGCCGGCGCTCTCCATCGCCACGTCGGTGCCGGTGCCCATCGCGACGCCGACGTCGGCCTGCGCGAGCGCGGGCGCGTCGTTGATGCCGTCGCCCGCCATCGCCACGCGTCGCCCCTCGGCCTGGAGGCGCTTCACCGCCTCGGCCTTCTGGTCGGGCAGCACTCCCGCGATCACCTCGTCGATGCCGAGCTTGCGCCCCACCGCCTCGGCCGTCGTCCGGCTGTCGCCGGTGAGCATCACGACGCGCAGACCCTCCTCGCGCAGCGCCTTGAGCGCCTCGGCCGCCGTGTCCTTGATCGGGTCGGCGACGCCGACGAGGCCCGCGAGCGCGCCGTCGACGGCGACGAACATCACCGTCTGCCCCTCCGCCCGCAGCGCCTCCGCCCGCGCGTCGAGGGCGCCGACGGAGGCGCCCACGTCCAGCATCAGCGCCTTGTTGCCCAGCGCGACCGCGCGATCGCCCACGCGGCCGGTGACGCCCTTGCCGGTCACCGACGCGAAGTGCTCCGCGCCGGTGAGGGTGAGCCCGCGCTCCTTGGCGCCCGCGACGAGGGCCGCGGCCAGCGGATGCTCGCTGCCCTGCTCCAGACTGGCCGCGAGGCGCAGGAGGTCGGCCTCCTCGACCCCCGCGGACGACTCCACGGCGACGAGCTTCGGCCGCCCCTCGGTGAGCGTGCCGGTCTTGTCGAGGACGAGCGTATCGACCGAGCGCAGCACCTCGATCGCCTCCGCGTTGCGGAAGAGAACGCCGACCGTGGCGCCGCGGCCCGTCGCCACCATGATCGACATCGGGGTGGCGAGGCCGAGCGCGCAGGGGCACGCGATGATCAGCACGGCGACCGCGTTGACGAGGGCGTACGCGAAGCGGGGCTCCGGGCCCCAGAGCGACCACGCCGCGAAGGTGAGCACCGCGACCAGGATCACCGCAGGCACGAAGTAGCCCGCGACCGTGTCGGTGAGGCGCTGGATGGGGGCGCGGCTGCGCTGGGCCTCGGCCACCATGGCGACGATGCGCGCGAGCAGCGTGTCGCGGCCGACCTTCTCGGCGCGCATCACGAGCGCGCCGGTGCCGTTGAGCGTCGCCCCGACGACGCGGTCGCCCGCGTGCTTCTCCACGGGCATGGGCTCGCCCGTGATCATGGACTCGTCGAGGCTGCTCGCGCCTTCCAGCACGACGCCGTCCACGGGCACCTTCTCGCCCGGGCGCACCCGAAGCCGGTCGCCCGGTTGCACGGCGTCGAGCGGGACGTCCTCCTCCGCGCCGTCGTCGCGCAGGCGCCGGGCCGTCTTGGGTGCCAGCCCGAGCAGGGCCCGGATGGCGGCGCCGGTGCGGCTGCGCGCGCGGAGCTCGAGCACCTGGCCGACCAGCACCAGCGTGACGATCACCGCGGCGGCCTCGAAGTACACCGCCACCTGCCCCCCGTGGCCCCGGAAGGCCGCCGGGAAGAGGCCCGGCGCGAGGGTCGCGACGACGCTGTAGCCGTAGGCCACCCCGACGCCGAGGCCGATCAGCGTGAACATGTTGAGGTGGCGGTTCACGAGCGACTGCCAGGCGCGCACGAAGAAGGGCCACGCGCCCCAGAGCACCACCGGCGTGGCAAGCGCGAGCTCGACGCCGTTGTGCAGGTGCGAGGGGAGGAGGTGGCCGAGCGGGTCGCCGGGGATCATCGCGCCCATGGCGAGGGCGAACAGCGGCACCGTGATCGCCGCGCTCACCACGAGGCGTCGCTGCATGCTCACGAGCTCGGGGTCGTCGCCCTCCGTCGGTTACGACGGGCGTGCGGGGCTCCAGGGCCATGCCGCAGATCGGGCAGTCGCCGGGCCCCGGGCGCACGATCTCGGGGTGCATCGGGCAGGTGTATTCGACCGCCTCGGTCGTCGGCTTCGCGCGCGGCGCGACAGGGGCCGCCGCAGGATCGACGTAGCGCTCGGGGTCGGCGCGGAACTTCTCCGCGCAGCGGGTGCTGCAGAAGTGCCAGGTGCGCCCGCCCCATTCGTGGTGCTCCTTCGCGGTCGCGGGGGCCACGTCCATGCCGCAGACCGGATCCGGCCGCGCCCCCTGCGGGCCCCGCACCGGCCTGGGGTGAGGGCGGGCGGAGCCTGATGGTCCATGGAGTGCCTCGCGGGCGGGTCGCCCTGCAGTCCGCGGAGCAGGCTGCGTGCCCGTCGCTGCGATCTGTCACCGGGTTCCGTCTCTGGAGCCGCAGACGGGCCGGTGCCATCGGCATTACACCGCGCGCACCTCATCCTGCGCCCGAGCGAACGTCCGCCGGCCGTCGGTGGTGCAAACCGTTCGCCCAGGCGCAGCCTTTGCGCCAGGCGCTGACGTCCTACACGCGGAAAGCGAAAGTCCACTGATTCTTCTGCGCCCATGGACGTGGCGCGCGCGTTGCTCAAGGGGACGTCATCGGCGCAGCGCGGAGGAACGATCCCGTCGAGCGCTCGATGGAGGATCTCGCGTGAATGGCCGACCTCAAGGCGCCCGTGATCGGCGCGTCGCAACGGCGCGTGCGGGACTCGTCGCCGCGGTGATCACGCTCCTCGCGGCGGAGGGCACCCACGCCCAGCCCCGCGACGTGTTGCCGAGCCCGCTCGATGTCGTTGGCGTCGTCCAATACGCGGGCGCGCACCGGGCGGAGATTGCCGCCGCGCTGGCCGAGGCGCGGGCGCTCGGGCAGCGGCCGGCCATCGTCGGGTCACTGTCCGACCCCATGGTGATGGTGTCGGCGGACCACGTCCCCTTCTCCGGCATGGGCTTCGACGGGAGCGTGATGGTGCAGCAGGACTTCCCGCTCTCCGGCGTGCTGGGCGCCCGTCGCCGCGCGGCCCAGTCCGCCGCCGACGCGCGACGCCTCCGGGCGGGGGAGACCGCGCTCGACGTGACCGCGGAGGCGCTCCGGGCGTTCCACATGCTCGCGGGCCTGCGTCGGATGGCCGCGGTGCTCGACGCCCAGGTCGCGCTCGCCGGGGACCTCACCCGCGTCGCCACCGCGCGCTACGCCTCCGGCGCGGCGCCGCAGTCGGACGTCCTGCGCGCCGACACGGAGACGCGCCGGCAGGCCACCCGGCGGGCCGCGCTCCGGGGCCAGACGGTCGCGGCCGAGGCGATGCTCAACGCCGCCCTCGGCCGCGCGGGCGACCTCCCGGTGCCGGAGCTCGCCGCCGCGTCCGACGAGCCCCCGGCGGCCGCGGTGGCGCTGGTCGCGGAGGCCCTGCGCTCGCGGCCCGAGCTCGCGTCGGTCGAGGCCTCGCGGCGCCAGTACGGCTCGGAGGTCGAGGCGATGCGCGCGATGTACGCGCCGATGGCCTTCGTGCGCGCGGGGGCCTCGACCACGATGAGCGACGGCCCGGGGGTGATGGTGATGGTGGGGGTCAGCGTGCCGGTCTGGTCGGGGCGCCTCGCGGCGGGCGTCGAGGAGGCGCGCGCGATGGGGACGATGGCCGACGCCGAGCTTCGCGCGGCGCGCACGATGATCGAAGGCGAGGTGCGCGCCGCCCTCGGCTCGCTCGACGCCGCCCGCGTGCGGTCGGCCGCCCTGCGCGACGAGGTCGAGCCGCAGGCGGTCCAGACCCTGCGGGCGACGATCGCGGCCTACGCCGCCGGCCAGGCGCCGCTCGTCGCGGTGATCGAAGCCATCGTGTCGCTGCGCATGACGCAGGAGGAGCGGGTGATGGCGGAGGTCGACGTCGGCGTCGCCCGCGCGCGCCTGGAGCGCGCCGTCGGACGCTTCACGGAGAGGCCGCGATGATCGCTCACCCGCTGGTGGCGCGGGGATGGCGCACGCTCTCGGTGGCCACGCTCGCCGTGGTCGTCCTCCTGGTGGGGTCGCTCATCACGCAGCACCTCCGCCGGGCCTGGCCCTTCTCGCTGCACCACGGGATGGCGCCGGCGAATCCGCCCGGAGGGCACGCCGCCGCGCCGCTCGCCCTCGACGGGACCGAGGCCGTCGATCCGCACGCGGCCCACACCGTGCCCGGGCGCGTGCCGGTGGCGGTCTCCCGGGGGCAGCTCGACGCGATCGGCGTGCGCATCGCCCGCGTCGCGAGGGAGGACATCGGTCGGCCCGTGCGCGCCGTCGCGACGGTGGCGCTCGACGAGTCGCGGGTCTCGCACGTTCACACCCGCGTGGCGGGGTGGATCGAGCGGCTCTACGTCAACACCACCGGGCAGCGCGTCACGCGCGGCGCCCCCCTCGCCGCCATCTTCTCGCAGGAGCTGCTGGCCTCGCAGAACGAGCTCATCGCGCTGCGCCAGAACCTCGCCCACCCGACCACCGCGATGGCCACGCAGAGCCTCCTCGCGGCCACGCGCAGCCGCCTCGCGGTGCTCGGGATGACCGCGGCGGAGCTCGCCCGGGTCGAGAGCACGGGCCGCCCCCTGCGCACCGTCACCGTGGTGGCACCCCGCACGGGCGTGGTGCTCCACCGCGGGATCGCCGTCGGGACCGCGGTGGACCCCTCGACGGAGCTGCTCACGATCGCGGACCTCTCCCGCGTCTGGGTGCTGGCCGAGGTCCCCGAAGGCGACATCCCCGCGATCCAGCGGGACACGCCGGCGCGGCTCGAGTTCGCGGCCTCGGGCCGGGCCCCCTTCGAGGCGCGAATCGACTTCCTCTACCCCACCCTCACCGAACGCACGCGGACCTTGCGCGCGCGCTTCGTGGTCCCGAACGACGACGGCTCCCTGCGTCCCGGCCTCTACGGTGAAGCCAACTTCCAGGTGAGAGCTCATGGGGCGCTGACGGTCCCGCGGGACGCCGTCGTTGACACCGGCGAGACCCAGCACGTCTTCGTCGTCGGGAGTGACGGGCGCTTCGTGCCCCGGGCCGTCAGGCTGGGGACCCGGCTCGACGACCGCGTGGAGGTGCGCGAGGGGCTGAGCGAAGGGGAGTCGATCGTTGCTTCGGGGGTGTTCCTGATCGACTCGGAGAGCCGGCTGCGCGCTTCGGGGGGCGGCACGGGTCACGCCCACGGCGGGCAGACAGCGCCGGCCGGCGCAGCACCGCCCGATCGTGGCGCCCGTCCCGAGCCCGCTCCGAGCACCACCGGGCTCGCCTCACGCGGGGCACTAGGAGCCGCCGCCGTGGTCGAGCGCATCATCGAGCTGTCCGCGAAACGCCCATGGATCGTCTTCGGCGTGATGGCCCTCCTCATCGTGTGGGCCGTCATCGCGATGAGGCGGACGCCGCTCGACGCGATCCCCGACCTCTCCGATCCGCAGGTCATCGTGTTCACCGACTGGATGGGCCGGAGCCCCGACCTCGTCGAGGACCAGATCACCTACCCCCTCGTGCGCGCGCTCCAGAGCACGCCCCACGCCCGGACGGTGCGCGGCTACTCGATGTTCGGGATGAGCTTCATCTACGTGATCTTCGAGGACGACACCGACATCTACTGGGCGCGCACCCGGGTGCTCGAACAGCTCGGGCGCGTGCAGCGGCTCCTGCCCCCGGACGTCGCGCCCGTCCTCGGGCCCGACGCGACCGGCGTCGGCTGGGTGTTCCAGTACGTGCTCGAGGACACCTCCGGGCGACGCGACCTCGCGCAGCTCCGTGAGCTCCAGGACTTCACGATCCGCCCGACGCTCCAGGCGGTCTCCGGCGTCGCCGAGGTCGCGTCGGTCGGCGGCTTCGAGCGCCAGTACCAGATCGTCCTCGATCCGAACCGCCTCGCCGCCTACGGACTCTCGCTGGCCGACGTGACCCGCGCCGCGCGGGACGCCAACTCCGAGGTCGGGGCGCGCGTGCTGGAGGTCGCCGGGCGCGAGTACGTCCTGCGCGGCCGCGGGTACGTGCGGACCCTCGCCGACCTGGAGGCGAGCGTCGTGACCGTGGGCGCGGGGGGCAACCCCGTGCGGCTGCGCGACGTCGCGCGCGTCCAGTTCGGCCCCGAGATCCGCCGGGGCGCCGCGGACTTCGACGGCCGCGGCGAGGCCGTCGGCGGCATCGTCGTGATGCGCATCGGCTCCAACGCCCTCCAGGTCAACGACGCCGTCAAGGCCGAGATCGCGCGGCTGAGCCTGCCCAAGGGCGTCCGCCTCGTGCCGACCTACGACCGCTCGGAGCTGATCCGAGGCTCGGTCGCGACGCTGAGAAATACGCTCATCCAGGAGGGCGTCATCGTCGCGCTCATCTGCCTCCTCTTCCTGTTCAGCGCCCGCTCGGCCTTCGTCGCCGTCGTCGTCATCCCGCTCGCGGTCCTGCTCACCTTCATTCCGACCTTCCACGCCGGCATGTCGATCAACATCATGTCCCTCGCCGGGATCGCGATCGCGGTGGGGGAGCTCGAGGACGCCTCCACGACCTTCGTCGAGAACGGCGCGCGCCGGCTCTCGCTCGCGGCCCCCGGCGCAGACCGGCGACGCGTCATCCTCGACGCGCTCAAGGAGGTCGGACGCCCCACGTTCTTCTCCCTCCTGCTCGTCACCGTCAGCTTCGTCCCGCTCCTCAGCCTGACCGGCCAGGCCGGGCGGCTGTTCCGCCCGCTCGTCCTCACGCACACCTTCGCCACCTTCGCGGCGGCGCTGCTCTCCGTGACGCTGGTGCCGCCGCTCATGCTGCTCGTGATGCGGGGCAGGTTTCGCCGGGACGACGAGAACCCCGTCAGCCGCGTCCTGACCCGGATGTATCGGCCGGTGGTGCGCCTCGCCGTCCGGGCGCGATGGTTCGTCCTGCTCGCCGCGGCCGCGCTGCTCGCGGCGACGGTGCCCGTGGCCCTGCGCCTCGGCTCGGAGTTCATGCCGCCGCTCGACGAGGGCTCCCTGCTCGTCATGCCGACGACCTTCCCGGGCATCTCGATCGAGGAGGCGCGTCGGGCGCTCACGGCCCAGGATCGGATCATTCGATCCTTCCCGGAGGTGTCGTCGGTGCACGGCAAGGCCGGCCGGGCGGAGACGGCCACCGACCCGGCGCAGCTCGACATGATCGAGAGCGTCGTGGTCCTGCGCCCCACGAGCGCGTGGCCGCGGCGGTATGCCGCGCGGTGGTACAGCGGAGGGCCCGAGTGGCTGCGGGTTCCCCTCCGATGGATCTGGCCTGAGCAGCGTCCGCGCACGCTCGAAGAGCTCAGCCGCGACCTGGACGCGGCGCTGCGGATGCCCGGCTACCAGATGGCGATCGCGCCGCCGATCCGCACGCGCATCGACATGCTGACGACCGGCGTGCGGACACCCGTTGGCGTCAAGGTCTTCGGCCCCGACCTCGCGGAGATCGAGCGCCTCTCCATCGCCCTCGAGGGGATGCTGCGCAGCGTTCCTGGGACGCGCAGCACCTTCGCCGAGCGCCAGACGGGCCGCGAGTACATCGACGTCGTCCCCGATCGCGAGGCCATCGCGCGCTACGGACTGAGCGTGCGGGACGTCCACGACGTCGTCGAAGCGGCCGTCGGGGGCATGGCGGTCTCGACCGTGATCGCGGGCCGGTCGAGGTTCTCGATCAACCTGCGCTACGCCGCGGACTACCGGGCCGATCCCGACTCGCTGCGCCGCATCCTCATCCCGGTGGCCAGCTCGGAGCCGGTGGGCGAGGCGGAGCCCGGCGGCGCGGGCGCCGGCTCATCCCCGGCGGGCAACAGCGCCCAGGGGGCCATGGGTGGCAGCGGCATGGGAGGCGGCGGTGCAGGTCGCACCGGGATGCGGGTCGGGTCCCCGGGTGGCGCGAGCCCGGCACCGGCGATGGGCGCACCCGCCGCATCCGCGCCTGATCCGAGTGATCGCTGGCGACCGTCCGGGGCGACGGTTCCGCTCGGGGCGATCGCGGACGTGCGGGTCGTGACCGGCCCGCCGATGATCAAGGACGAGAACGGCGTCCTGGTCGGCTACGTCTTCGCCGACATCGACGCCTCGCAGCGCGACCTCGGCGGCTGGGTGAGCGACGCGAGGGCCGTCGTCGCGCGCCAGTTGTCACTGCCTCCGGGCTACCGGCTGCAATGGACGGGTCAGTACGAGTTCATGGCGGAGATGCAGGCGCGCATGGCCTGGGTGGTGCCGCTCACCCTCCTGCTGGTCGTCTTCCTTCTTCGTCGAGCCATGCGCGGGTGGGCCCAGACGGGCCTGGTCCTCACCAGCCTGCCCTTCGCGCTGATCGGCAGCGTGTGGCTGCTTCACCTCCGGCACTACAACGTCTCGACCGCCGTGTGGGTGGGCCTCATCGCCGTCATCGGAACCGCCTCCGAGACCGGCATCCTCATGGTCGAGTTCCTCGATCAGGCGCTCTCGCTGCGTCAGAAGGACAAGGCATCGCTCGACGTGCGCGACGTGGATGAAGCCGTCGTGGAGGGGGCCTCGTCGCGGGTACGGCCCATCGTGATGTCGGTGGCCAGCACGGTGCTGGGCCTCCTGCCCCTGCTCTGGGAGGCGGGCCCGGGCGCCGACGTCTCCGCGCGCATCGCCGCTCCGGTCGTGGGCGGCCTGGTGTCGTGTCTGGCGCTCACGCTTCTCGTGCTGCCCGCCGCCTACGCGGTCTGGCGCAGGAGACAGATTCGTCGCGGGGGCATCGATGGACCGCCCGAGGCGGAAGGAGTCGCGCCGGCATGAAGGACCGTCCATCGGACAGCTCACGACCCCGCGGTCTCCCACGCACTGAGGGGCGCCGGCGTGCCGGGATCCAGAACGACCTACCGGTCGGCCGCGAACGAGGGATGTAATCCGGCACGCCCGGCTGCGTCGGCCCCGTCGAACCGGAGCCGAACCCCATGACGTCCTCGCTCGCGAACCCACTGTCCCCTCCCAACGACCCGACGCGCGTGCAGCTCGCGGTGCTCGGCATGACCTGCGCGGCCTGCGTCGGCCGCATCGAGCGCGTCCTCGGCCGCGCCCCGGGCGTGCTCGACGCGCGGGTGAACCTCGCCACCCAGCACGCGACGATCGACTACGACCCGGCCGCGACGGCCCCGGAGGCCCTCGCCGAGGCGATCCGCGGGGCGGGCTACGAGGTCCCCGACGTGCCCGCGGCGGGCGAGGCGCCGCCCGACGGTGCGACGCGCCTCGCGCGCATCGACGCCGCCGAGGAGGCCGACGCCCGACGCGACCGGCGCGACCTCGTGGTGGCCGCGGCGCTGGCCGTGCCGCTCCTGGTCGTCGGCATGTCGCACGGCGCGATCCCGGGGACCGCGGGCGCCGCCGGGCGCTACCTCCAGCTCGCGCTGGCGACCGCGGTGGTCTTCGGCCCAGGCCGCCGCTTCCTTCGACTCGCGGCCGCGGCGCTGCGCCACCGGAGCGCCGACATGAACGTCCTCATCGCGCTCGGCGCCCTCACGGCGTGGGGCTGGTCGGCGGCCGTCACGCTCGCCCCGCAGCTGCTCCCGCACGGCGAGCACGGCCACGTCCCGGTGTACTTCGAGGCGGCCGGGGCGATCATCGCGTTCATGCTGCTGGGCAAGGCCCTGGAGCGGCGCGCGCGCCGGCGCCTCGGGGACGCGGTGCGCGGCCTCGTGGCCCTCCAGCCGCCGAGCGCGACGCGCCTGCGGGGCGGGGCCGAGCTCGAGGTGACCGTGGGGTCGCTGCTCCCGGGCGACCGGGTGCGCGTGCGTCCCGGGCAGCGCGTCCCGACCGACGGGGCGGTCGTGGAGGGTCAGGCCGCCGTGGACGAGTCGATGCTCACCGGCGAGAGCGTGCCGGTGGAGCGCGGGCCCGGCGACCCCGTGCAGGGCGGGACGCTGGTCGAGGGCGGCAGCCTCGTGATCGAGGTGACGCGCCGTGGCGCCGAGTCGGCGGTCGCGCGGATCGTGGACGCCGTCTCCGAAGCCCAGGGCACGCGCGCCCCCATCGCCCGCCTCGCCGACCGCGTGAGCGCGGTGTTCGTGCCGGCCGTGGTCGCGCTCGCCGCGCTCACCTTCGCCGCGTGGATGGTGCTCCCGCGCGGGTCGGGCGGGCTGGCCGCCGCGGTCGAGCACTTCGTCGCGGTGCTGGTGATCGCCTGCCCCTGCGCGCTCGGGCTCGCCACGCCCGCCGCGGTCGCCGTGGGTACGAGCCGCGCGGCCGCCCTCGGGCTGCTGGTGAAGGGCGGCGAGGCCCTGGAGCGCGCCTCGAAGATCGACCAGGTGCTCTTCGACAAGACGGGCACCCTCACCCTGGGCCGGATGGCCCTCGCGCAGGTGCTCCCCGTGGGCGCGAGGGGCGAGGACGAGTTGCTCGCGTTGGCGGCCGCCGCGGAGGCGGGGAGCGAGCACCCCGTGGCGCGCGCGATCGTCGCGGGCGCTGCCGCGCGGGGCCTGACAGTCGTCGCCGCGACGGAGTTCGCGGCGACCCCGGGCGGCGGCGTGCGGGCCCGCGTCGGCGCGTCGCTCGTGTGCGTCGGCACGACCCGCTGGCTGGCGTCGCAGGGGGTCGCCGCCAACGCGCTGGAGCCCGCAGCGGCAGCGGCCGCGGGCCGGGGCGAGACGCCCGTGTTCGTGACCATCGACGGCGCCCTGACGGGCCTCGTGACGGTGGCCGACACGGTGCGCCCCGAGGCCGCCGCGGCCGTGGCCGCGCTGACGGCGATGGGCGTGTCCGTGGCAATGGCCACGGGCGACCGGCGGGCGACGGCGCTGGCGGTCGCGCTCGCCGCGGGCGTGGGCGAGGTGCATGCGGAGGTGCGGCCCGAGGAGAAGTCCGCGCTGGTGGCGCGGCTGCGCGCCGCGGGGCGCACCGTGGCGATGGTGGGCGACGGCGTGAACGACGCGCCCGCGCTGGCCGCGGCCGACCTCGGCGTGGCCATGGGCGGCGGCGCGGACGTCGCGGCGGCCGCCGCGGACGTGACGATCCTGCGGGGCGGCGTCGCGGCGGTGCCGACGGCGCTCGGGCTCGCGCGGGCCACGCTGCGCACGATCCGGCAGAACCTCTTCTGGGCCTTCGTCTACAACCTGGTCGGCATCCCCCTCGCGGCGGGGCTGCTCGAGCCCTTCACGGGCTGGGCGCTCTCGCCGGTCTTCGCGAGCGCGGCGATGTCGCTGTCGAGCGTCTCGGTGCTGCTCAACTCGCTGCGGCTGCGGCGGTGGGCGCCGTGACCCCCTCCGTGCCCGCCGCCAGCGCTAGACTCCGGCCCATGGACGCCCACGTCACCGAGTCGCTGCTGGCCGCGCACGCGAGCTTCCTCGCCTTCCTGGAGCGCCGCCTCGGCGACCGCGCGGCGGCCGAGGACATCCTCCAGGACGCCTACGCCCGCAGCATGACCTACGGCGCCTCGCTCCGGCAGGACGAGTCGTCGCGGGCGTGGTTCTACCGGATCCTGCGCAACGCGGTGATCGACCGCCGACGCCGGGACGCGAGTCACGGCCGCGCGCTCGACGCCCTGGCCGCGGAGCTGGATGAGCCGGAGGCACCGCCGGTGGCGGCCCTCGCGCCGACCACTTGCGCGTGCGTGGGGCGGCTGGCGGACGCGATGAAGCCCGAGTACGCGGCGGCGCTCCGGCAGGTGACCGTTGCCGGGCAGAGCGTGAAGGACTTCGCGACGGCCGAGGGCATCACCGCGAACAACGCCGCGGTGCGGGTCTTCCGGGCGCGCGAGGCGCTGCGCGCGCGGGTGCGGGCCTGCTGCGGGTCTTGCGCGGACGACGGGTGCGCCGACTGCACCTGCGCCCCGGCGATGTAGCTGCCACGCGCACGACGACGGTCGAACGCGATGCGAGACCATGGGCCGCCGTGGCGTGCCGGGTGCGGGTCACCGACGCCTACCCGCGGGCCAGGGCGCGCGTGGCCCGCTCGTGGACGGCGCTCCAGCCGACGTTGCGCCAGAAGGCGTCGAAGTAGCCCGACTTGTTCGCCCCGTAATCGATCGCGTAGGCGTGCTCGTAGACGTCCAGCACCAGCAGCGGGGAGGCGCTCCAGCCGCCCATCGCGTGGCTCTCAGTCTGGACGATCTCCAGCGTGTGTGAGACCCCGTCGGCCACCAACACCACCCAGCCGTTGGCCGCCTTCGCGGCGCCGAGCATCTGCGCGCGGAAACGGTCCATCGAGCCGAAGCGCTGCGTCACCATGGTCGCGAGTGCGGCCGGTGGCCGCTGCCCGGCCGCGAGGTTGGCGAAGTAGAGCTCGTGCAGGACGGCGCTGTTGCGCGCTGCGAGCTCGGCCGACTTCAACGTCCCGTAGAGGCTCCAATACGCGCCCGACTGCGCCGGGTCGGCGGTGCCGAGCTGCGTGCGGATCTCGTTGAGCTTGCGCACCGCGCCGCCGTAGTTGTTGTCGTGGTGCGAGACCAGCATCCGCTCGGAGAGCCCCGGCAGCGACGTCGGCGCGAAGGGCAGCGGCACGACGGCAACCTCCGGCGGGTTCGGTCCGAGGGGCGTTACCGCGTCGGGTCGGCGCGGCTGGGCCTCGGCGTCGTGGCCCTGGAGGAGAGTCGCGGCGGCGGCGCCCAGCGCCACCGCGCCAAAGTCCCTGCGGTCGATGGTCTTCATCTCGCTTGTCGTTCTCCGCGGCCTGTTGGAACGGCGACCAGGGCCTGGTTCCGCCCGTGGCTCCCGTCGAGGTGTACATCGACTCGCGGGGCGAGGCGCCGCTCGGACCGCCCCTCGGCTCGTTGGGCGCGCCCGCTCGATACTCGCCGACCCGGCCGTGCGCGCACCCGATCACGGAACGTACACGGGGCGACCGATTCCGGGTCACAGGCGCAACGCCGCCTAGAACGGCGCAGGAGGTCTCTACCTATGATGAAGCTGCTCTCCCCCCGGACCCTCGTGATCCTTGGGGCGCTCTCCCTCGCCACGGGCCTCGGGGCGACGGTCACCGCCGTTCGCACCGCCCGGGGCGACGGCGATTGCTGCTACCCCGGCTCGCCCTGCTGCCATCCCGGCTCGCCCTGCTGCCAGGGCCGCCACCGCGCGGGCTGACCCGACGCCCGCGTGCCTCCGACCCGCGAAGCCTCGGAGGCCGAGCTCGACGACCTCATGGCGCGCGTGAGCCAGGGCGAGCGGGAGGCATTCACGCCCCTGTTCCGCGCGCTGCACCCGCGGGCGCTGCGGGTGGCGGCCCGGCGCCTCGGGCCCGCGCGCGCCGACGAGGTCGCCCAGGTCGCCATGGTCAAGCTCTTCACCCGCGCGGCCGCCTTCACCCCCGGGCGCCCGGCGCTGCCGTGGTTCTACGCCGTGGTGGCCAACGAGGTCCGCGCCGAGCTTCGTCGCACCCGGCACGCCGCCGGCGCCGTCCCGGAGCACCACCCGAGCCCCGAGGCCGCGGCGGACGACGCCCTGGCCGAGCGCGAGCTCCGTCGCGCGCTCCAGGGGAGCGTGGACGCGCTCGACCCGACCTCGGCCGAGGCCATCGCCGTCCTACTCGGGGAGGAGGCGCCCCCGCCGATCGCCCCGCAAACGCCTGTCCCGCGCCTACGCCCGACTCCGCGCCCTCTTGGGAGGTGACCCGTGACCCCTGATCCGACCGCACCGCCGTCCCTCGAAGCGCGCGCCCGCCGGGCCTACGAGTGGGGCCTCGCCCGGGACGGGCTCGTGCGCGCGCTGATCGTCCTCGGCCTGTCGGTGCTCGCCGCGCGCGTGGCCGGCGTGGCCCTGCGGCCCCTCACCCTGGCGCTGGTGGTGCTCGCCTGGACCTTCCTCGGCTGGCGGCGGGGGTGGTGGCTGCGGGGCGCCCACGTGGGCCTGCTGGGCGGCCTCGCGGCGCTCCTGCTCCCGATGTCCCTGCTGTGCCCGTGCTGCCCGCCCGGGATGATGGTCTGCGAGAACTGCTGCGCGCGCCCCGGCACCTGCGCCCTCGCCGGGCTCGCGCTCGGCGTGGTGATGGCGGCGCTCCTCCCCCGCCGCGGCGACGGCGGGCAGCGCGCGCGCCGGCATCGGGATGCTGCTGGGCGTCGTGTCGATCGGGTCGGTGCGGTGCAGTGGGCTGTTCCTGGGCGAGGCGTTGGGCATGCTCGCCGGACTCCTCGGCGGGGCCGTAGCGATCAGCGCGGGGGCTTGGGTCTGGACCCGGGCGAGAGCGACGGCGTGACGTAGCGCCGCGACGGATGGGGCCGGGGCTACGCCGCGTGCTTCGTCCCCCGGGGCGCCGGGACGTCAGGGAGGCAGGTCCTCCGTGAGCTCGTGGAAGGCGACGTGCAGCGCCTCCAGGCGCTCGAACACCCCGGCGCGCGTTGGGTCCGCGCACGCTACGACGAGCGCGTCCGCCTCGCGCACGAGCTGCGTCGTGCCGGCACGCCACGCGTCGGCTCGTGACGCCGCCCCGGCCGGGACGGGCGCCGCGGCCAGGGCGCTAGCGCGCTGTCGAAGCGTCTCGAGCTGAGCGCAGATGCGACCGTCGCGCTCCGCGGGGACGGACCCCGCGCGCCCGTGGGTCAGCGGCCGGAGCGCGTCCCACATCTCGGCGACCGGCCCCGGCGGGAAGACCGGCGCGTGGGGCGCGCCCGCGCCGTGGTGGACGGCTTCGCCGCCGCTGGTCCACGTCACGGGGGACGTCGAGGGGGGAGGACGGGACCCGCACGCCGCCATCAAGAGACACGGCGCGACCCAGGTCCCGAAGCCCGATCGAGGGTTCATGGCGATTCTCCGTCTCCGACGGGCAGATGTTCCTGCCGACGACGGTACCTACACGAAGTCCGTGCGGGACGTCGGCCGGGCGCAGTCACCCGCACCTCGCCCGACCGGCACCGGCCCACGGCGCTCACGCCGTGGCGCGGAAGAACCGCAGCGTCCCCAGCGCGGTGTCCAGGCTGTCGGTCTCGGCGACGTCGCGGAAGCCGGCCGCCGCGACGAGGCCCGGGAAGGTGCCGCGCGCGCTCGCAGCCGTGTTGCGCCCGCCGTCCAGCAGGCGCACGAGGCGGAAGCCCAGGCCTGTGCGAAGGCCGCTCGGGCGCCCCCAGTCCACGACGTGCAGGCGCCCGCCGTCGCGCAGGGCCGCGCAGACGTTGGCGAGCGCGCGCACCTTCGCGCCGTCGTCGAGGTGGTGGAAGAAGAGGCTCGACACCGCCACGTCGAAGGGGCCGAGGTCGTCGAGCGGATCAGTGGCGGAGCGCTTCTCGAAGCGGATCGGGAGCGCCAGGCGGTCCGCCTTCCGCCGGGCGCGCGAGAGGACCTCCGGGTCGATGTCGAGGCCGCAGACCGCCGCGGTCGGCTGCCGCTGCTGCAGGAGGATGGAGGTCGAGCCGGTGCCTCAGGCGAGGTCGAGCACGCGCTCCCCGGGCTCCAGGGCCGCGGCGCGCACCAAGCGGTCGCGGAAGAGGGCCGCGCGCGTGGTCAGCCGGACCGCGAGGTCGTAGAGCGGCGTGAGCGCGCGGAAGCCCAGCGCGGGGACGTAGCGTGGACGGGTCGGCACGGGCTCCTCCGCCACGGCCTACGGGCGCGAACCGGCGGCCGTGGGCGCCGCGCGGACCACCACAGCGCCGCGCACCATGCCCATGCCGCACTCGAAGGGCGTCTCGCCTGCCGGCAGGGCGGGCAGGTCCACCGTCACGGGCCGGCCGGTGGGCAGCTCGCGCCGCAGGCCCAGCGTCGGGAACACCACCTCGCGCGTGCATCCGCCGTAGTCGCGGCGGACGAAGCGCAGCCGCACGCGCTCGCCCGCCGCGACCTCGACGCGCGCGGGCCGGTAGCCGCCGTCCACCACCTCGACCTCGCGGACGGCGCCCGCCGGGGCCTGCGCCCGCGCCGCCGCCGGCATCATCCCGGGCGCGAGCCCCAGCGCCGCGCCCAACACCCACCACATTCCTCGTCGCGTCGTCATGCCGTCACCTCCGGGCGGACCTGCCGCCGTTCATCCCTACAGACGCAGCGGCCCCGGAGGCATTACACGCCAGGTCACCCGGGCGGAGCGCTCGACCGTCGGGGCTCAGCTCCGCGAGGCCCATGGGCGCCCAGCCGAGCACCGCCGCTCGGAGGGGCGAGGCCCGACCCGTTCCCCGGTGTCGTTGCGCTGCCCGCCGCCCGGTCGCGAGCCCGCGCCGCCCTGCGCCTCGGCCAGGCGCACCCGCTCTGTCGCGCCCGCGGCGCACCCACTGGTCGAGGGCCCGCGCGGCGGCGAGGCGCGGCGCATCGGTGACGTCGGCTCCGGCAGCCTCCGTTGTGGCGTCGGCCAGCGAGCGCCGCGGCTCCCCCAGAGGTCGAAGGGCCACGAGACCGAGAGGGCACGTCGAGGACGTGGGTCATCCGCATCGCCGAAGCCGACGTCTGGGGCACTACCGCGCCGTCAGTGGCCGAGCTGATGGAGCACATGCATGTTGGAGGCCGGACGGTCCGTCCGATCACCGCCACCGAGCGTCTGAGCCGAACTGCCAGTGATCCCGCCAGTTGCCAGCCTCCTGGAGGCCTTCCAAGCCATCTTCCTAGGCTTCTTCCTAGTCATCTTCGTGGACTCCTTCCTAATCGTGTTCCAAGCCGACCTCTATGCTAGGTTCCGTTGAGCTCGTGGTAGCTCCTACCTGGCGACGGAAAGGGCCCTCCAGATGACGTCTGCTACCACTTCGGTGGCTGCCAATTCCCCGCCACCTCGGCGCCAACGTCCCCCGCCCGGCCCTCCCGCCGAGGTGTGGTTCTGGCGCATCCTGCGGGAGAAGGGCCGCGGCGAGCACCGCATCCTAGCCGACAACGTCCAATACGACGGCTGGCAGAACATCTGGACCCGCCGGCCGCCCGCTCCAGGGCGCTACCGCATGGAGTATCGCGACGCGCGGCGCGCCATCGTGCGCGTCGAGTACGTGAACGTCCCGGACCCGCGGAGCGGAGAGAAGCCCTACTTCACCGAGGGACGGGCCCGACGTCCGCAGCGGAAGATCCCCCCGGCGAGCCCGGCCTGGGAGCCCAAGGCCCCACCCCCGGCGCCCCCCTCGAACCGCTCGACGCCCGCCCGCTCGACCCAGCCCGGGCGCACGGCCACCGCGACGTCCGCAGCCACCTATCTGCCCCTGCGCTCGCCTGGCCCCGCCCCCGAAGGCATGATCTGGCGGTTCCGCAGGAACCACACCTGGCAGTCCATCGATCGGAATTTGGCGATCCCTGAGCACTACTACCGGCTCTGGCTCGCGACCTCCCGCGAGGTCGTCCTGGTGTACTCGGAGACCGGAACCTGGCCGGGGTACGTGCCGGGGCAGCTGAAGGGCGGCGTGCCTTGCCTGTTCCCGCAGGCCACGCGCTCGTAGTTACCCCCTCTCGGCACGCGGGAAACGCGTGCGATCCGACCGTTATCCTCGCCCCTTCGCCCGGCTCGGGAACACGTCGCTCTTCACCGGGCGTCGAGCCACGCGCGGTGACCTTCAACGCGTTGGCGGCCGGGTCAGGGCCCCTCGTGACCCCCACGAAAACTACGCTTCTCAGCCTCCATCAGCAGTCCGCCCTCCGTCGCCTCTCGCAGCCGATAGACGAATCCGCCCCGGAACCCCTCGCGCGACAGGATCCCGGCGTCGAACATGCTCCTCACCGTGTTGTGCAACTCGTTCTTCCTCAGGCGTAGCGGGCTGGACCGGATGGCCTCCGCGAGCTCCGTCGTTCGCAAGCCCCCGGGGTTGGCCCGCAGCAGGACGACCACCGCCCCGCGGACGCCCTGCTCGACCTGCAGGGGAGGGATCGCCACCGCCGTCGTCGTCACTCGGGGTGCGGCCGGCGCCGCCAGCACGCGCCCCGTGGGGTCCGTGAGGTCGAGCAGCGCCGACTCGACCCGCAGCGCCTCCTCCGCCAGCTGGTTCCGTCGGTCCTCGAGCGCCTGACGGACCTCGGCGACGCGACGCGCCAGACGGGTCGCCTCCGTGAGCGCGTCCCCCGGGACGCTCGCCTCGGTCTCGTTCGGCGAGCGAGGGTTGCCAGCAGTGCCTGCAAGTACGCTTGGAGGGGACCCTGGCGGTGGGAGAGACACGGCCCCGTCCGGCAGGCCCTGTACGCCCAGGAGAGGCGGGCCGACCCGCTCCCCCTCCCGCTCGCCCGGGGTCCCCTCGGCGGGACCCCGCCCCGCCTCCCGAGGCGTCTTGCGGGGACGCCCGCGCGTCGGTCGAACGAGCACCGCAGGGATCAGGAGCTCGGCCACGTCCGCCTCCAGAGCCTCGGCGATCCGGGTCAGCGTCGCGGCGGTGAGGTTGGTCGTGCCCGCCTCGATCTGCCGATAGAGCCGCGGGGACAGGCGCCCCGCCCGCGCGGCGACCTCCTCCTGCGTCCACCGGCCGGCCGCTCGAAGGCGGCGGACGTTGCCCGCGATCCGCCCCACCGTCTCGGCGTATCCGGCCGAACGGTACCGCGCGCTCCCTGAGGCCCTGGGCTTCACAGGGGACTGTTTCCGAGACGCGCGCTTTGCTGAAAGTCACTGCTTCGCCTATAGACGCGCCCGCGGTGTACGCGCGGGCGGGAGCCCGACTCGTCCCGCGACAACCCGCGAGGAGGGATCCATGGCGAAGCGAGCGGTGGGCTTGGTGCTGTACGTGCTGTTGGCAGGGTGCTCGGGTTCCGACCCGGGCCCGGGCGGCAACGTCGAGTTCGACGCCGGGTCGTCGGGCGACGTCGGGGGCAGCTCCTGCGCGGGCCGCATGTGCGGCACCAACGGGGCGGGCGGCTCCTGCGGCTCCTGCGGCGCCGGCTTCACCTGCACCGCCGCCGGGCAGTGCATCGAGACCAACCCGGTGGCGACGTGCCGGTCCGAGTGCGGGGTGCGGCAGTGCGGGGCGGACCCGGGCCTGAACTGCGCGGGCCGGTTCTGCGGCACCAACGGCGGCGCGTGCCCCACGGGCACCGCGTGCATGCTCGGTCAGTGCGTCTGCACCCCCAACTGCTCGGGCCGGACGTGCGGACCCGACGGCTGCGGCGGCACCTGCGCGCCGGGCTGTGGGCGGGGGTTCCAGTGCGGCGGCGCGGGCACCTGCGACATCGACCCGTCCTCGCGGTGGGTGCTCACCGTCACGACGGGCACCGTCGCGACGCAGGGGGCGGCGGGCGCGTGGGACCCGTTCGGCGGCGCGCCCGACCCCCAGGTGTGCATCACGATCAGCGGGCGCTCGACCTGCACGCCGTACGCGAACGACACCTTCTCCACGTCGTGGAACTTCGCCTTCCCCGAGACCACCGCGGGCGTGCTCCAGGCCGGCGTGATGACCTCCTACGTGGACTACGACAGCGGCACCGCCAACGATCGCATTTGCGGCGACTACAACCTCGCCATCGACCGCGCGACCTTCGCGGCCGGCGGCACCACCGTGGGGTGCGGCAGCAGCGGGTGGACCTTCACGCTGCGAGCCCAGTAGACCGCGGGCGAGCCGCCTCCGCCTCCCGACCGCCACCCCGAAGCCTGCAAGGGCAGTGGGAGCAGACTGCCGTTCTTCACCCATCGCGGCCTGTGATAGGAACGGCCCACGTCGCGGCCAGGAGAAGTGTTGGCGGCGCGTCCGGCGGGCCCATGACGAAGAACCAGATCGCTCTCGCGGACTCCGGGGTGTCGAGGATGATCGAGCGCCTCCAGGCGCAGGACCGCGCGGCCGACCGCGCGGCGCTCGACGAGCCGGTCGGCTGCGCGCGGAGATGAGCCGCGTCGCGGGGGCAGCGCCCCGGGTGATCCCCTACGCCCTTGAGCAGCTGTTCGTCGATCAGTCCTCGGACTGGGTGATCGACGCCGTCGCTCCCGTGCTCGCGTGGGTTCCGGGCGTGAGCCCGGCGAAGAGCCGGCAGCCGTTCCGCTTCGAGGTCGAGCACGTCGAGGGCCAGGGCGTGGAGAAGGTTCGTATCGACCTCCGATGGGACGAGGTCGCGCTCGAGCAGGCCGTCCCTGGCGTGGTGGACCACGCCAGGCGCCTGCGCGAGGGGCGGAGCGTGCAGCGGGAGCACCTGGCCGAGCTCGCGGCCTACGGCCTCACGTTCGTGGCGATCTCCACGCTCATGCCCGGGCGTCGGGTGACCCACATGCAGATGGGCATGGCGCCCGACATCCTCTTCGACCTGACGCCCGGCGCGCTGCGCGGCGTCGAGACGGCGGGGCGATCCGCCGGCGGGCGGGCCGCGCTCGCCGTCGTGCGGGACGGGACGCCTGCGAAGATCGGCAAGAGGGCCCAGCTCCTCGCCCGGGCGGACCTCGCCGAGGTTCACCTTTCGCTCTGGTGCGCCGCGCCGCGGGTCAGCATCATGGAGCGCTTGAAGCCATGACCGCCGTCGTCCACGACGTCTACGAGATGAACCTCGCGAGCAGCGGCAGGCTGAAGATGCGCGCGAAAGCCCTCCTCGCCGAGGGGACTCCCGACGAGGTGTTCCGGGCGTGCGTGCTCCTCCACGACGCCGCGCGCATCCAGCGGCTCGCGGTCCAGGCGCTGCCGGCGTGCCCGCCCGTGACCCTGCTCTCCTCGCTCGTCGAGGAGTGCTGGTGCTTCGTCGAGGGTCGCGACCCCCTCCGCGCGGCCGAGACGTGGGGGCTCCTGCTCCTCGCGCGAGAGGCCGTGGACGCCGCGACCGCAGAGGCGATTCTGTCGCGCATCACCCCCCGGTTCGAGGCGTTCCGGCAGGAGTTCGCGCGCCTCGGCGCCGCGAGCCCGACGCTGCGGGCGATGGTCGAAGCCGGCCCCGCCTCCGACCCCTCCCGGGCCGCGCGGGTGCGAGCGCGCAAGGAGCTCAGCGCGGTGCTCGCCCGGTTCCCCGGCGCCATGAACTTCTGGTGGATGCTCTACCGCCTCGCGGAGACGGAAGGGAACAAGTCGGAGGCCTGGGACGCCCTCTCCCGCGCGCGCCAGCTCGCCCCCGACAACGCGAGGCTGGCGGCGATGAGCCTGGTCGTCGCCGTCTGGGCCCTGCCAGCCGCCGCCGCCGAGCAGCACCTCGCCGGCGTGCGGGGCACGCTCGACCGCGCGGTGGCAGAGGTCTGCCTCCTGTATGCGCTCGCCGAAATCGTCCTCGCACGCGCCGCCGCCCGTGAGGAGCAGGCCCTCCGGTGGGAGCGCGCGCGGGAGGCCGCCGAGGCGGGCCTGGCGCGGGCGGACACGACGGAACTGCGCAGCAACCTGAAGGCTACCCAGCTCCTCCTCCGCGAGCTGCTCGCCGGGCGGGAGCCCACGATGGAGGTCCTCTACCGGTCGGGGCTGGGCAAGGCGGCCGCGCTGGAGAAGCCGGACGCGAACGTGGTGGACTTCCTGACCGCCCGCAGCCGCCATCTGAGCCCCGAGCTCGGCCACGCCGCCTGATTACGCCGGAGCGGCCGCGGGAGCCCGGCCGGAGACGGACCCGGCCATCGCCCGGCAGTCGCGGCAGTGCTGCGCCTCGTGCTTCTCGCACTCCGCTGCGCAGGCCTCGCAGAACTTTGCGCAGAGCTCGCAGAACTCGGCCGCGAAGGGGCTCCCCGGCCCATGAGTAGCGCGGCGCAGCGGCAGGCGTCGGCGCAGTCGCGATCCCGCCGGATGCACTCGGCCATCATGGCACCGACCTCCGGTTCCTTCGCGGCGCCATCCCGCTTCCGTACCTCGTTCGACCTGCGCTCCGCGACCGGGGCGATCCATGGCACCCGACGCAGATCACGCGGTCCGCGACGGGGCCGAGCATGAACGTCGAGCTCATGGGCGACGACTTCCGCACGCGGCCCTTCGCATCACGCCCTTCGCCGTGGGCCTCAGCCGGGCGTGCCGACGCATCATCCGGTAGAAGCTCTGGGCGAGTCTCGGCACGGTCGCGTTCCTCATCCCGACGACCATCTCCGGGTTCAACGGCATCCTCGGTCGGGTGGCTGTCTAGGTCGCCATCCGAATCAGAGATCCAGCAATTTCAAGAAGTTGCTGGTCGCCATCTCGTCGCCACCCATAGCGCCGACCGGAAAGTCGCTACGCGGACGTCGGCGAAGACGGCACCCCGTACGGCGAAACGGTTGGCGACGACCGCGGTCCGGCGGACGTCGTAGAGGTCCTTGCGCACGCCGCAGTAGCGCGCCTTGTTTTTCTCGATCTGTCTGATCCGCGCGAGGCTGTGCCTGATGAGCACGCGCGTGCGCAGACCCGTGGCCGGTGTCGTGCCCCCTCTGCGGGCCCAGACCAGGCCTGGAGGGCGGCTGCCGGTCACCGGCAGCGGTCGCACCGGCCCTTGATCTGAACCTCCACGGCGCCACCGCTGAGGGCCTTCGGGAGCCCGATGCCGCCGGATACACGGACCGTCGCGAGCGGAAGGCACACGACCTCCCCGCAGTCGCCGCAGACGAAGTGGGGATGGCCCATGCCGGCGTGGCCGACGACGTCGGGCGCGCGCCGGAGCTCGAACCGCCAGACGTGGTCGCCGACGTCGGTGCGCTGAAGGAGTTCCGCGGCGGTCATGTCCGTGAGGTTGCGGTAGGTGGTCGCGCGATCCCATCCGTGCGGCGCGAGCGCGGCGACGACCTCGGCGTGGGTCAGCGGCGACCGGGCCTCCTGGAGTAGCTCCACCACGGCCACGCGCTGCGCCGTGACGCGCAGGCCCGCGGCCTGCACCCGCTCGCGGATCTCCTCGGCGGTCAGGTCACCGCGCCGACGGACCGTCACCGGACCCGCCCCAGACCTGGGCCCTTCGGCCGACGCTCCACCCTCGAGACCCGACGCCGACGAAAGCCCAGCGCGCCCAGGAGGAAGAGGATCCACGCCCAGGCGCGGCCCCCAGACGGCCCGGCGTGACAGCCACATCCGAGGGCGGCAGGGGGTCGCGCGGCACCTGCGTCCATCGCCGCCCCTGCGTCCGCGACCAGAATCCCGGCGTCGAGCGCCGGGGCGCCCGTGTCGGGGGCCACGGTGCCGGCGTCCATGAGCACGTCGGGCGCTTCGAGGGACCGTCGTAGCTCCGGCCATCGCTCCTGGCAGATGACGGTGCCCTCCGAGGGCGACGCGCAGGCCGGCGGTCCGAGCACATCCTCGAACCGGAGCACACCCTCGATGTGCTCGCCGCCGTCCATCGACCGGCCGAGCGCAAAGGGCTGGCGCACCCAGTCGGTCACCACCCAGAGCGCCCCCGCGTGGAACCGCAGCCCGTGGGTGGGGAGCGTCGCGACCTGGCTGAAGCGCCGGCCGCCGTCGGTAGCGCGGAAGAGGCCCTCATCTGCACTGCCGTACCAGACCGTCCGACCGTCGTCCGAGAGGGCGAAGCCGACCATGGCGTCCCGGGTGCGGGCGACGACCTCGAAGTGCTCTCCGCCGTCGCCGCTGCGCAGCAGGGCCGAGCCGAAGCCCTCGACGATCCTCACGTAGAGCACGTCGGGGTCGGCGGGGCTGACGCCCGAGACGTACGCCTGCTCGCCGAAGCCACCGGGGGTATCGAGCCCGCGGAGGGTGGCCCCGCCGTCGTCGCTGCGGAGCACCCGCGGCGTGCGCGAGGGCGTGTCGTCGAAGCCGCTGGCGTAGACGCGGTCGGGCCGCGACGCGGCGACCTCGACGGTGAGGAAGCGCAGGCCATCGACCCCGGCGCCCATGCGGCTGAAGAAGAGCGACGCGTCGGCTCGGAGGATGAAACTGCGCGCGCCGGTGGTGCTCTCGGCGGCGTAGAGCGTGGCGCCGTCGGGGGTCGCGGCGAGGTCGGTGATCTCGCGGTGCGAGACGCTGGCGAGGTCGCGGACGGCGCAACCGTCGGTGAGAGAGCGCGCACCATCCTCGCAGCCCAGGGTGATGTCACCGCGAGAGGTCACCTCCACCGGCGGGTCGAAGCCCAGGCCCGGGACGAAGGGGAAATAGATGAGGTCTTCGCAGTACCAGCGGAAGGTGCGCCCCGCGTCGCGGCTCACCAGCAGGCCGAAGGTGGCGCGCAGCGCGATCACGTCCGAGCGCGCGCCTGGGCCGAGCACCACCTGCTGCGCCGCCGGGAATCGACCATTGCCGAGGGCCGCGCCCGGGGACAGGGTCGCGAGGGCCGCGGCGAGAACGGCTCGCAGGAATGCGGTGCGACGCACGGCGGAGCTCAGCACGCCTACTGCCCCGTCGGCCCGCCGAACGCGGGTCGGCCGGTGGGGGTCGATGCGTAGGCCCGACCGTCGAGGAAGAAGCGCTCCTCGGAGGCGCCGCGCACGAGGATGGTGCCGCGCTGGGCGGGGTCCGTGTTGCCGATCTCGCCGCCGACCGCGAGCACGAGGTGGTCGCTCCCGGCGACGGCGTGGAAGGTGTCGCCCGTGAGCAGCCGCGTCCCGGTGATCGCGCCTGGGCCGCTGTAGCGAAGCGTGACCCCGTTGCGACCGACCATGAAGAGGCTCCGCTCGTTCTCGACCCATACGCCGTTGAGCCCGGGCAGGCCGTCCGAGAGCGGGAGCGCCGACCATCCCGCGCCCGTTCGGAGGAGCGCACGCCCCGTCTCTGCCCCGCCCACGCTGGCGCAGACCGCGCCGTCGGGCGCACATGCCACCGTGAAGAGGTTGTCGTCCCGGTCGCGCGACGGGACCGCGTCTATCTCCCAGCCGGTCGCTCCGTCGGTCCGGGAGAAGACCGCGCCGGAAGCCCCGACGACGATCGTCCGGCCGAGCCCGTGGGCGACCTTGTAGAGGTTCACCTCCGCGGCCGCCGCCGGCACCGCGAGTCGCTCGAATCGGGCGCCGTCGTAGTGCAGGAGCACGCCCCGCGGGCCCGTCGGCGCGGCCGAGCCGCCGACCAGGTAGAGGTCGTTCGCCCCTCGCCCCCACACGCCCCAGAAGGTCGGCGGGCCCTCGGGCCAATCACCGCCGACTTCGAGGGGCTCACACCCCCGCGCGGCCGTGTAGCGGAGCACCGCTCCGCCCTCGCCTACGGCGAACGCGGCGCCCTCGACGCTGAACACCCACCAGAGGACGTTCGGCGTCCGGCAGAGGGTCGTGAAGCGCCCCTCCCGGTAGCCCACCAGGCGCCCGGCCCCGCCCGAGGGCACCCTCGTCGGGTCCACGCCCACGTAGCCACCGCAGAGGTACGCCGAGGCCTCGGTGGGGGACACCCAGACGCCCAGGAACGCGCCGCCGGGCGCTCCACCGACGGCGACCCGGAAGAGGGAGGGCTCGACCGGGGTCGAACCGCAGTCGGCTGCGAGCGACGCGACCAGGCACCCGGCGATTCGCCGGCCGCGCGACCGCGCCGAGGACGTGCGAGTGATCATCGCCCCCTCCTCACCGCGGGCACCCGCTCCTTCGCCGGCGGGCCGCCCACCACACGCCCAGCGACGCGATCCACCGCGCGCCGCCCGAGGCCGGGCCCCCAGCGTGACAGCCGCAGTCGCCGGGCCTCGGGACCTCCACGACGGCGCCTCGATCGCTCGACGCGTCCATCACGGCGGCTCGCAGGAGGGTCGTGCGCACCACGCTCCAGCGGCCGGGGCAGATGTCCCGGTTGAGCGTTCCGGCCGGGCAGCGCGGCGGCGGCCCCGTGATCGCGGCCGCCGTGAGCACGGGGACGAAGGGCCCCTCGCCGTCGCCGCGCAGGAGCAACGGCCCGTCGCGCTCGAAGGTGCGGCACGCCCAGAGCACCCCCGCGCTCCAGCGCAGACACTCCACCGGCTCGGCCGACAGGAGTGCTGGAGCGCCGCCGTCGGTGACGCGCCACGCGCCGTCGCGGGGCCCGCCGGCCCACACCCGCCGGCCGTCGTCGGAGAGGGCGAAGCCCCGCATCGGGCCGCCGGTACGCAGCAACACGCGCAGGGTCTCGCCGCCGTCGTCGCTGCGGAAGAGCACCCCCGAGCCGCCCGCGGCGCCGGCGTCCATCTCCGCGGGCGCGGCCGTGGCCGTCGCGCGAAGGTAGAGCACGTCGGGGTCGCGAGGATCGACGCCCGAGACGTAGACCCCGGAGGCGCCGTCGAAGCGCGCGGCGGTGCGGCCCCAGCGGCGCCCGCCGTCGTCGCTGCGGAGCAGGACGGGAGCGCCGTCAATGGTGCCGCTCGCGTACAGCCGCTGCGGGTCGGACGGGGCGACCTCGATGGTCTCCAGGACCGTGTTCGCGAAGCGGTCGCCAATGAACTCGAAGGTGAGCCCGTTGTCCGTCGAGCGCGCCACCCGGGACTCGGGGGTGGTGCTGGGCGTGAGCGCGATCGCCCAGGTCACGCGCCCGTCGGGCGAGGCCGCGAGGTCGCGGACGGCCAGCGCCTCGAGGTCCGGCTGCCGTCGGAACGTGCAACCGTTGCGGGTGCTGACGAGGCCGTCCTGGAGCGCGACCAGGAGCGTCCCGTCGGCGGCGTACGAGAGGGGCGGGTCGTAGCCGTCGCCGTACTGCAGCGCGTCCTCGCACCAGTACTCCCAGCGCTGACCGCGATCGACGCTCACCGCGAGGCCGAAGGTGAAGCGCACGACCATGAGGTCGCGGTTGGCGCCGGGCCCCTGATGGAACTCCTGTGCGTTGGGAAAGCGACCGTTGGCCTGCGCGACGCCCGGAATCAAGGAGGGGACGGCCAAGAGAGCGAGAGCCAGCACTGGGGGGCAACGTCGCATGACGTCGCGCCAACGATCGCCGACGTCGATGTGCCCCTCGCGGTCGGCGCTCATGGGCAGCGGAAGAGCATCGTGAGGTGCCGCACGTCGTCGTCGGACAGTACCTCGGTGGAGAACGGGGGCATGCTGCCGGCGTAGCCCAGGAAGCTGCCGTGGCGGATCTTCTCCACCACCACGGTGCGCATGTAGGTCGTGGCGTCGGGGTACGTCGGCGGGAACGCCGTCGTGCAGTGCTCGCGCTCCGTGTCGCCGGGGATGATCGACACGCTCGGGCCGAGCCGTCCGGCGCCGGTCCCGACCGCCCCGTGGCAGCTCGCGCACGCGCGGTCCCAGATGGGCCGCGCGAGGGAGGGGTCGCCTTCGCCGAGCGAGCGGACCGTACGGGGCCAGGTGTGCGCCACCGGCTGCGTGCCGGCCGAGGAGCCCTCCGGCGCGAGCGAGTCGAGCCAGGCGCCGAGCGCCGCGCCGGTGGGCCCGTCGAGATCCGACGACGTCCCGCGCATGAAGAAGACCCAGCACCGCTCGACCGCCTCGCGCAGATGCGCCGTCTCCCCGCCCCAGAACGACGTCCGCCTCGCCGCGCCCTCCAGCGGCGCACCCGGCAGCAGGCGGGCGCCGACGTCCGCCGGGCGCACGGCGTGGCAGGTCGTGCAGGCGAACACGTTGTACCGGGATCGACTCACGGTCGGATCGCGGGCGATCTCTGCGCCCCGGGCGGCGAGCGGCTCGCGGCGCTCGGTGTCGGCGCACGCGGCGAGGAGCAGGGCGAGCGTGAGCGTGGCTGCGGGCCTCACAGCGCGGGCCTCGCGAAGACGATCGCGTCGGGGAACATGCCCACCGTGAACGTCCGCACCACCGACAGGTCGTCGGGGTGGAGGGCGAGCACGGTGCCCGGCCGGTTCTGGGTGGGGTCGGTCCCGTGCCGGCCCTCGCAGACGAGGTAGTAGAGCCCGTCCGGCCCGTAGGCGACCTGGTGGGGGAGGACGCACTGCTCGGGCGGAAAGGAGACCTGCTGGAGCACGGTGAGGGGCGCGCGGGTGCTGAGCCGGGCGATGGAGTCCCGCCCCTGTGTGGGAACGACCATGGTGGCGCCGTCGGGGCTGAAGCCCGGGAAGTACGGCTTGCCCCCGAGGCGCCGGGTGAGCCTCGCCTCGTCGAAGCGGCCCGCGGCGATGTCGTAGGCGAGGAGCACGCCCGACACGGTGCAGCCGACCCAGACCGTGGTGCCGTCGGGCGACAGGCCCAGGGCGTAGGGCCCGTGCGTGGGGTTGACGACGCTCGACGGGGGCCCCGCGATGTGGACTAGGCGCGCGGTCGGCCGGGGTCCGTCGAGGGAGACCACGCCCAGGGCGTCGTCGCCGTAACACGCCATGAAGATCGAGCGCCCGTCGGGCGAGACTGCCATCCCATGCGCGGCCACGCAGACCGGCACCGTCGCCGTGCGGGTCATCGTGGCGGTGTCAATCACGAGGAGGTTGGAGCGCTGCGCGTCGGGGCTGCCCGTGTTAGCGAGGGCACGGCGCAGGTCGAAGTGGGAGACGTACGCCGTGCGCCCGTCGGGCGAGAGGACGAGGTCCCCGGGGTTGGGGTCGAGGTCCGTCTGCCCGAGGAGCCGGAAGTCGCACAGCGAGCGCTTCACGAAGACGCCGGGCGTGCTTGCCGAGCCGTGCTCGGCGTGGGGCCCCGCAGGGATCGCTGGCGCCGGGAACGAAAGGGGCGAGTAGAACACCCCCTGGGCGAGATCGAGGGCGAGGTGGTGCGGGCCGTTCTCGGCCAGGGGCCCCACCCCCACCGGGTGCGTCGCCAGCGTGCGACCCGCGGCGAGGTCGAGGACCGAGACGGAGTTCATCAGGCTGTTGGAGACGTAGGCGACGCCGCCGACGCCGCCGTCGCCGCTAGGGAGGTTCGGCCGCTCGCAGCGAGGACCCCACGGGGCGGCGTCGGGGAAGTCGTAGACCACCCGCTCCTCCCCGCATGCGGCGAGGCCCGCGGCGACGAGGAGCGGTGCGACGAGGGCGCCCCTCCAGGCGTTCGGTGGGCTCTGCGGCAGGGACTTCTGTGGACTCATGTCTGCCTCCGTGTCGGGACCCGCCGTGAGAGCCTCCCGCGTCCGAGGCGAGCGCCCATGATGAGCGCGGCGATGGCGACGGCAAACCCGCCCCTGGGCGCCCCTCCCGGGGGCCGGAAGAGGTCGCAGGCGCAATCGCCCAACGGAGATCGTGGGGCGGCGCCGACCAGCGCGAGGGCTCCGAGGGTTCGCCGGAAGGTCATGGGACTCCCGGGTGGGCTCAGGGCGTGAGGGTGAAGCGGCGCGGCGCGCTCTGGACGAAGGGCCCGGCCCCGCTCGCGATCACGTTCGCGGCGAAGGTCGCGGTCTGGATGGTCAGCTCGAGCTGGTCACCCGCCGCCGTGCGGAGGCGCGCCCACGCCGCGGCGTCGGGGGTCCACGACGCGCCCGACTGCTGGCGCCGAAAGACGACCTGCCCGCTGCGGCGGAAGATCAGGTCGTAGGCGCGGCCGCTGAAGGGCGGGCAGTGGGCCTGGGCCTCGGGGAGGAGGGTCGTCCAGCGCCGCCACTCGTCGGCGAAGGTCGGCGCGCGCGGCCCCGGGGGGCGAAGGCGCAGGGACGTCGGCGCGGTCCACTGGAAGGTGAAGGGCGTGGCGCCGGCCACGGCCTGCCCCTCGGTGGGCGCGGTGATCGAGGGCGCGCGCGCGTCGTTCGCCGTGGACTGGCCGTTGGAGGTGCGGTCGTCGAAGCCCTGGCACGCCTCGTCGCTGAAGGCGTCCTCGGTCGGGCAGGTGGGGAGACTGATGATGCTCCGGTCGCTGCACGCGGCGCTGGTGACGCCGTGGTCGTCGCACGCGACGGCGAGCACCAGCGGCAAGGTCAGGGCGGAGAGGGTGGCGACGGCCACGCGGGGTCGGATCATGGGCTCACTCCTTGGAGGGGTTGGAGGCACCGGGATGGCGTTCGGGGACGCGCCCGCCGGACTTCGCGCGTCGGCGGAGCCACGCCGCCAGCAGGCCCGCGGCGCACCAGCGGACCGCGACGGACCCCGCCCGGCCGCCTCCAACGGAGCAGCCGCCACCGCCCGGCGAGGAGACGCCGGCGTCTCCGCGCATCCCCGCGTCGAACGCGACCGGCGGAAGCTCCTCCCAGACCGCGCCCGCGCCGGCGCCGGCGTCCGCGACGCGTTGCAGCTGGTCCTGCAGGCCTGGCCACTGCCACCCGCACACGATCGGCCCCATCAGCGACGGGTCGCAGGTGAAGGGGCCGGCGACGTCCGCCCACCGCACGACGGGCTCGAAGGTCCGCCCGCCGTCGCGCGAGCGCCCCAGCGCGAAGGGCCGCCGCGTCCAGTCCGAGCAGGCCCAGAGCACCCCTGCGTGCTGCCGAAGACAGAGCGTCGGGAGGTTGCTCACCTGGACGAAGGACAGACCGCGATCGTCCGAGCGGAGGAGCCCGTCCTCGGCGCTGCCGATCCAGACCGTGCGGCCGTCGTCGCTCAGCGCGAAGCCCAGCATCGGCCCCCGCGTCGAGGCCACGCGGGTGAAGTGCGCGCCGCCGTCTGCGCTCCGCAGCAGGGCCGTGCTCACGCCGCCCATGTAGGACCGCACGTAGAGCACCTCGGGGTCGGTCGGATCGACGCCGCTCAGCCAGGCGTCGTCGGCGGGGCCAAGGTCGGGCGAGAGCGGCACGAGCGTCGCGCCGCCGTCGTCGCTGCGGAAGATCCTGGGGGCGCGTGTGCCCGCCTCGAAGCCGCTGGCGTAGAGGCGCCCCGGCCGGCTCGCGGCCACGTCCAGGTTGGTGAACAGGACACCCGCCACGCCTGCGCCGAGGCGCTCGAAGAGGAGGGTGCGGGCGTCCGCGCGGAGGACGTGGTTGACCCCCCCGGGGTCGGACTCGATCGCGAAGAGACGCTCCCCCGATGGGTCCGTCGTGAGGTCCGCGATGTGGTGGCCCATGGCCGCCGGGTCGCGCGCCACGCGGCAGCCGTCCGGCGATAGGTGGATCCCCTGCGGGAAGCCGTAGACCACGCTCCCATCCGCCGCGACCGCGATCGAAGGGTCCACCTCCCCCGTCAGGAAGAGCGGCCGGTAGATCTGCGCTTCGCACATCCAGTGGAAGGTCGCGCCCGCGTCGCGGCTCATGACCAGGCCAAAGGTGGTGCGCAGGACGATGACGTCGCTCCGGGCGCCGGGGCCCACGACGACGTCCTGCGCCGTCGGGAAGCGGCCGTTCGCACCTGCGGGTGCCGCGCCCAGGAGCAGTGCGGCGAGGAGGGACGCGCCCGCACCGCGGGACGACGCACGGGGGTAGGTGTGGGAAGCGTTCACGTCGTGGGCTCCGGCGAAGGGGGCGCGGCGGTCTCCGTGTCCGAGGCCTCCGGCGGGGGTTCGGCGTCGTCGTCGCGGAAGAGGTAAGCGTAGACCGTCGGCAGCACGAAGAGGGTGAGGAAGGTCGCGCTGACGAGCCCGCCGATGACCACGGTCGCCAGCGGTCGTTGCACCTCACCGCCCGCGCTCGACGAGAGCGCCATCGGGATGAACCCCAGGGCCGCGACCGTGGCGGTCATCACCACGGCGCGCAGCCGGCTCTCGGCGCCCTTGCGCGCCGCCTCCTCGGCGGAGCGCCCCTCGGCCCGCAGCTTCTTCACCGTGGTGAGGAGCACCACGCCGTTGAGCACCGCGATGCCGAAGAGGGCGATGAAGCCGATGCCCGCGCTGATCGAGAACGGCATCCCCCGCGCTCGCATCAGCAGCACGCCGCCGACCGCAGCAAACGGGACGTTGAGGTAGATGAGGAGCGCCGTCTTCATCTCCCCGAAGGCCATGTAGAGCAGGACGAAGATGAGCCCCAGGGCGAGCGGCACGGCGAAGGCCAGGCGCTCGGACGCGGCGGCTAGGTTCTCGAACTGCCCGCCCCAGTGGATCACGTACCCCGGAGGCAGCCGGACCTGCGAGCGCACCCGGGCCTGGGCCTCGCGCACGAAGCCGGCGAGGTCCCGCCCGCGGACGTTGACCTCCACGTTGGTGCGGCGGCGCACGGCCTCGCGGCTGACGCTCGCCGGCGAGTCCACCACCTGGATGCTCGCGATCTGGCCCAGCGGCACCAGCGTGTTGCTCGGACCGCTCACCGGGAGCGTGCGCACCTGGTCCATGTCGTCGCGCAGCGACTGCGGGAGGCGCACCTGGAGCCGAATGCGCCGCTCGCCCTCGTACACCTCGCCGACGCCGCGACCGCCGATCACCTCGATGGCGTCGAGCGCGTCTCGCACCGACACACCGTACCGCGACGCGGCGGCCCGATCGATGGTCACCTCCATCGTGGGCAGGCCCGCGAGCTGCTCGCCGCGCACGTCCGTCGCGCCCGGCACCCCGCGCGCTACCGCCTGGATCTGCCCGCTCAGCCGCTCGAGCGTCCCGAGGTCGTCGCCGTAGAGCGTGATGGCGACGTCCGAGCGCGTCCCGCTGATGAGCTCGGCCATGCGCAGCTCGATCGGCTGGGAGAAGGAGAAGCCCATGCCCGGCAGGGCCTCGGCGAGCCGCGCCGAGATGCGCGCGATGAGGGCCTCGCGGGTGCGGGCTGTCCGCCACTCGGCGGGCGGGCGCAGGCCCACGATGACGTCCGACAGTTCGACCCCCATGGGGTCGGTCGCGATCTCCGCGCGCCCGGTCTTGGAGACCACCGAGGTGACCTCGGGGAACTCACGCAGCACCCGCTCGAAGCGGGTCGAGCCGCGCACGCTCTCCTCCAGCGAGACGCTCGGGAGGCGCATGATCTGGATGGCCATGGCGCCCTCGTCGAGCCTCGGGATGAACTCCGCGCCCATGCGCGATCCGATCAGACCCGTCACGACGAGCAGCGCGAGACACACGGCGATCACCAGGCGCGGCGCGCCCATCACCCTGGCCAGCAGCCGCGGGTACACGCGGTGCAGCAGCCGGACGACGAAGGGCTCGTGCTCCTCTGGCTTCTGCCGCATCAGCGACGCGACCAGCACGGGCACGAAGGTCAGCGAGGCGACGAAGGCCCCGGCGAGGGCGAACAGCACCGTGATCGCCATCGGCTTGAACATCTTCCCCTCGACGCCCGCGAGGGTGAGGATGGGCACGTAGACGATGACGATGATGGCCTCGCCGAAGAGCGCCGCGCGGCGCACGTCGAGCGTCGAGGAGAGCACCACGTCGGCGGCCTCCCGGTAGCTGAGCGGGCGCCCTTGACCCTTCGCCGCGGCCGCCAGGTGGACCACCGCGCTCTCGACCACGATGATGGAGCCGTCCACCACGATGCCGAAGTCGATGGCGCCGAGGCTCATCAGGTTGCCGCTCAGGCCGAGGGCCTTCATGCCGGTGAAGGCCACGAGCATGGCGAAGGGGATGGCCGCCGCGACGATGAGGCCGCCGCGCAGGCTGCCCAGCAGCAGGAAGAGCACCGCCACGACGAAGAGGGCGCCCTCGGCGAGGTTCTTGGCGACGGTGAGGATCGTGCGGTTCACGAGCTCGGAGCGGTCGTAGAAGGCGTCGAGGCGCACGCCGGGCGGGAGGGACGGCGCGATCTCGTGGATCCTCGCCTTCACGCTCTCCACGACCTCGCGCCCGTTGGCGCCGACCAGCATCATCACGATGCCGGTGACGACCTCGCCCCGCCCGTCGCGGGTCACCGCGCCCTGCCGGATCATCGGCGCGAGGTGCACCCGGGCGACGTCCCGCACCCGCACCGGCACGCCGTCGGCGCGGGTCTCGATGAGCACGTCGCCGATCTCGTCGAGGGACTGGATGCGCCCCTCGCCGCGCACGAGGAGCTGCTCGCCGGCGCGCACGAGGTAGCCACCCCCGGAGGTGCCGTTGTTGCGCTCGATCGCCTCGAAGAGGTGGTTGAGCGACACGCCGAGGGCGCGCAGGCGGTCGGGCAGCACGGCGACCTCGTAGGTCTTGAGCTCGCCGCCGAAGGCGTTGACCTCGACCACGCCGGGCACCGAGCGGAGCTGGAAGGCGACAAACCAGTCGAGGGTCGAGCGCAGCTCCATCGGGGTGTGGCAGGCCTCGGTGTCGGGCTGGCCCTCCGCGCACGGCCGGTCGCTTCGCACCTCGAACTGGAAGATCTCCCCGAGGCCCGTGCTCAACGGCCCGAGCTCGGGCGAGACCCCGGGCGGCATCCGCTCGCGCGCCTGGATGAGACGCTCGGAGATGAGCTGCCGGGCGCGCAGGAGGTCCATGTCCTCCTCGAAGACGACGGTCACGGCGGAGAGGCCAAAGCGCGACACGCTGCGCACCTCGGTCAGCCCCGGCAGGCCGCTCATGGCCGACTCCACCGGGAAGGTGATCCGCTGCTCGACGTCCACGGGGCCGAGCGACGGCGCCTGGGTGAGCACCTGCACCTGGACGTTGGTGATGTCGGGCACCGCGTCGATCGGGAGCGCCAGGACGCTCCGCACCCCCACCAGGGCGACGAGGACGACGAAGGCGAGCACCAGCACGCGCCACTGGAGGCAGAACTCGAGGAGCTTCTTCACGTCGGTGCCTCAGTGTTCCCCGGCGAGCTCTTCGCTCTGGAGCGCGCTCTTGAGCGTGAAGGCGCCGCTCACGGCGAGCGGGGCCCCCTCGGCGAGGCCGCCGCGGACCTCGTAGAAGCCGCCGGCCCGGCGGCCGAGCTCGACCGCCTGCGGCCGGAAGGTGTTCGCCTCGTCGGCCGGCACGAACACCGTCGTCTGGCCCTCCACCATGGCGACCGCGTCGATCGGCACGACCAGCACGCGCTCGTCCGCGGCGCCGCCCACCATCTCGACGCTGCCGAAGAGTCCGCTCCGCAGGCGTGCGTCCGGTCGGGTCAACGACACGCGGATCGGGAGCGAACGCGAGCCCTCGTCGAGCGCCGGGGCGACGTAGACGATCGTCCCGGGGAGCGCGAGGTCGGGGAAGGCGTGCAGGCGCACGATCGCAGCGCTCCCCAGTGTGACCCGCGCGATCTCCAGCTCGGGGACGTTGCCGCGCACCCAGACGCGGGTGGGGTCAGTCACGACGAAGGCGGCTCGGTCCGGGCTCGCCGTCTCGCCGAGCGTCGCCTGCACGGCCACCACGACCCCGTCGATCGGGGAGCGCAGCTGCAGCTCGCCCGCGGTCCCGGCCCCGAAGACCGCGAGCTGTCGCTGGGTGCCCTCGACCTCGGCGCGCAGCTCGCCGACCTGCGCCTCCGCCTCGATGACCGCGCGCTGCGCGCCGATGCCCTCGGTGGAGAGGAGGCGCTGCCGACGCAGCGTGGCGTCCGCCGCGGCGAGGCGGGCGCGCGCCTGTCCGAGCCGGGCGCGCGCCGCGGAGACGTCGCTCGACGCCACGACCCCCAGGAGTTGGTTGCGCGTCACCCGGTCCCCGAGCCGGACGGCGACCTGGGTGATCCTGCCGGGGACGAGCGGGCCCACCTGGGCGGTGCTGCTGGGCTCGAACTGCACCTCCGCGGGCACCGCGACCCCGCCGCCGAGCGCGCGCCGCTCGATCCGCCCGGTGCGGATGCCCGCGAGCTGCATCGCCTCGGCGGTCAGACGCACCTCGCGGGGGTGGTGGGCCTCCGCGGGCTGAGCGGAGGCCGCGGGCGCCGGTGGCGCGGATCCACCCTGGCAGGCGCCGAGGGCCGTAGCGAGCGCGCAGAACATCCGCAATCCGAGTCGCTTCATGGGAAGGCCTCCGGTCCGTGGTCGTCGCGCCAGAGGTCCACGCCGACGGTGCGCTCCAGGTTCGCGAGCGCGACGAAGTAGTCGAGCTGCGCGTCGAGGGCGTCGCTCTGGATGCGCAGGAAGCGCTCCCGCCCGATGGAGAGCGCGAGCACGTCGATCTCGCCGAGCTCGAACGAGCGCCGCAGGAGGGCGAGGTTCTCCTCGAAGCGGGGGAGCACCTCGGTGCCGTAGCTGAGCAGCCGGCGGGCCGCGGAAGTGACCTCGCTGTGCGCGAGGGCCACCTGCCCGTCGAGGAGGCTGAGGGCCGCCGCCGCCTCCGCCTCGGCGACCCGGACGTCCGCCCTCGACCGGGCCCGATCACCCTGGTTCCGCTGGAAGGTCGGGAGGGGGACGGAGAGCGTGCCCATCACGGTGTGGTAGGGCCCCTCGACGGCGGGGTTGCCTTCCCGCTGGTACTGCACGCCCACCGTCGGCTGGGGCCACGCCTCCCGGTCGGCGAGCGCGACGCGCGACCGGGCCTCGCGCACGGCGGCGTCCCGCGTGCGGAGGGTCGGCAGCTGGCGGCGCGCGGTCGCGAGGAGGGCGTCGAGGGCGGGGGGCTCGCGCGGCGCGTCCACCTCGCCGACCGGGACGGGCGGCCTCGCCACCGGCCAGCCCGAGAGCTGCGCGAGCTGGATGCGCGCGCCGAGATAGCCCTGCGTCGCGGCGACGGTGAGCTGCCGCGCCTGCGCCACCTCGGCCTGCGTGAGGCGGAGCGTGAGCCCCGCGGTCTCCCCGGCGCGGATCTGGCGCTCGACGATGCGCAGCACCTCCTCCTGGAAGGCCAGGATGCGCGCGGCGAGCAGGGCCCGGTCGCGCTGGACCAGGGCCCGGTGGAAGGCCGCGTGGACGTCGCAGTGCACGGCCCAGCGCAGCTGCTCGATCTCGGCGTCGGTGAGGTCCCGCTGTCGATCGGCGGCCGTGAGGCGCAGCCCTCGCTCGCCGGCGACGAAGAACTGCTGGGTGAAGCTGGCCTGCACGTCCACCCCGGTTCCCCCGAGGCCGAAGCGCGGGCCCACGGCAACGCTGAGCTGCGGGTTCGCCGGCAGGGCAGGCGCCGCGGCCGCGCGGGCGGCGGCGGCCCGTGATCGGGTGCTGCGCGCCACGAGGAGCACCGGCGCGCGTGCGTCGGCGTAGGCGAGGAAGGACGAGAGCTCGACCTCCTCCCGCCCGGTCGGGTCGGGCAGGGCCGCGGCACGGCGCACGGGCGCCTGGGAGCCACCGCCCTCGGTCGCGGTCGCCGGGGAGCGCAGGTGGGGGGCGATGGACTCGGGCCGCTCGACCGGGACGCTGGCCGCACACGCTTGCGCCAGCATCGCGCTACCGACTCCGGCCAGGCAGACCCACCGCGCGAAGCCACGCAGCGCTCCCCGCGCGTACGAGGCCAGGCCTGGGCCGAGAGAGCGTGTGCTCATGGTGGTGCCGCCGCCGACGAGCCGAGCGCGGACGGGTTCCACTGGATCGTGCGCCCCGGCTGGACCGTCGGTCGGCTGACCAGGCCGAGGGCCACCGCCCCCGCACCGAGCGCCACGCCGATCCCCAGGGTGGCCCAGCCGGCGGTCACGAAGCCGGTACGCCCTCGCGCCTCGTCGTCGCCGAAGCCAAGGAGCACGGGCCCGGTCACGAGTCCCGCGACGCCGAACATCCCCATCACGAGCGCACCGATGACGCCGCCCACGGAGGTCGTGCTGCGACCGATGGCGTGGCGCGCCACGGAAGGCGCGGCGCCCACGCTGATGAATCCCGCGCTGTTGCGCGACGGGTCATCGAGTACGCTGAAGAGGACCTCGTGGTGGCCGAGGGAGAGATTCACCGCGCAGGGCAGGAGGCACAGCGGTCGCGTCACGCGCTGCGGACCCACGAAGAGGGCCCCGCGATACCCCACGGCGCCCTGGGGGATGGCCATGTTCTCCGAGCGCTGGACGACCTCGTCGGCGCGCGCAGGCCCCTCCACCGCGTCCAGGACCACGCGGCCCTCGCCGGCACCCGGTGGAGGGAGCTCGCTCACGACGGTCGGCACACTGCGCGGCGGAACCGCAGGAGGCGGAAGGCCGCGTGGGACGCACGCTTGCACCAGCAGGAGCGCCGTCACGCCAATGCGCTGAAGAGTCATCCGCATGTCACCACCCGTTCCGAAGCGCCCGATCGCTCGAAGGTCGAGCGACGGTCAGTACGTCCGTGTCTCGCGCCGCCTGACCCTGCTCATAGAACCTACTAGAACCGATCGTAGTTCGTCGCCCCGATCGATCGTCGTCGATTTGCGTCATGGCGGTCAGTGACCGGCGAGTCGCGCGACGGCGCGCTCGGAGAGCCGGTGAATGGTGTCGAGGGGGAGAGTGCTGGCGTGGTGCGGCAGGACAAGGACGAGGACGAACCCCAGAAACGCGACCGCGGGGCGGAGCGACCAGGGTTGAGCGGTGGCGTGCGGGCGTCGGTCGGCGTAGGCGAGCAGGAGCCCCACGCGGAGCCTGATCGCGTCCGCGTGAGCGGCGCCGAGGGCGGGCTGGGGCTCGCGGGGCGGCGGGCGGGCCGCGGAGACGAGCGCCTGGGCGAGGGCGGGCGCCGAAGCGCCGCAGACCACTGCCGCGCGGTCGCAGTGGAGCTCGCGGGCCAGCACCCACCGGGCGAGCTCGTCCCGAAGCAGCACCCTCCCCAGCGGATTCACGGCCAACGCCCAGCGGACCAGGAAGTACCGCAGCGGGTCCTGGCCGCGGAGGTGCTCGAGCTCGTGGTGCAGCGCGGCGCAGAGCGCCTCGTCGTCGAGGGCGCGCGCGAAGCTGGTGCGCAGGAGGACCCGAGGGGCGACGACGCCCGCGGTCGCGATCGGGGTCGCGCAGGCGTCGTCCACCGCCACCATGCCGCGGAGGGCATGGAGCGCCGGGCGGCCGGCCAGCAGCTCGTCGATCCGCCGGAGCTGGAGGGCGGAGTCCGCGCTCGGAGCGGCGGCTCGCGGGCGGCCCCGCTCGCGGAGCAGGATCGGAAGCGCCAGGCCGACGATGAGGGCCGACAACACCATCGAGAAGCCGATCGCCTCGAGGTTGACTCCGCCGTGAGCACCGTGGGCGGCGCAGATGATGAGCCGTTCGCCCGACTCGGCCTGGTGCAGGCCCGCGGAGAGGAACCACGCCAGCGGGGCCGCGCTCGACGCCACGATCAGCGCGTACCGCAGCGCGGACTGCTGCGGGAGCCCCGTGCGGGGCTCGAGTCGCGAGAGCGCGAACAGCACCGCCTTGGCGGCCAGCGCGGAGGCTGGGAGCGCCACCGCCACGACCAGGAGCGGCCCGAGCAGCGGGAAGATCGCCTCGTTCACGAGCCGAGTTCCTTGCGGCGCAGCTGGATCAGCCGCTCGAGCTCGTCGAGCGCCGAGGTGTCGGCCGACGACACGGTCTCCACGAGGAGGGCCAGCGACTCCCGCCCCGCCGGCTCGCCGAGGCTCTCGAACACCTCGCGGGCGGTGGCCTGGAGGAACTCCTCCCGGTCGCCGCACGGGGCGTAGAGGTAGCGCTTGCCGTCGCGCTCGCGCGTGAGCAGCCCCTTGTCGTGCAGCCGGGCGACCGTCGTCATCACGGTCGTGTAGGCGACCTCGCGGCGCTTCTCGAGCACGGCGAGCACGTCGCTGACCGCGAAGCGGCGCAGCTTGCGCGACCACACGATGTCCATGATCTCAGCCTCGAGTTCGTGGAGGCGGAGAGCGACGCCGCGCTGGCCCGGTCGGAGACGGAGGGTCATGGTCGCGGACTGCTCTACTACGGTGGGTAGTAGTCCGCAACGCCCGACGCGGCTGAAACGGATTCGCCGTGATGGCACGGGTGTCTGCCCAACGATCGACGCCAACGCCGCCTCGTCCCATAGAGTCCGCCACGATGGGAACCGAAGCCCTGCGCCAGCCGGCCGAATGGTCCCCTCACGACGCGGTCTGGCTCGCCTGGCCGAGCCACGAGGCCCTCTGGGGAGCCGCCCTCCCGGAGGTCCGCCGCTCCTTCACGGCGTTCGCGCGGGCCATCACACGCGACGGTGGCGAGCGCCTGGAGGTGCTCTGCCCCGACGACGCCCAGGAAGACCTGGCGCGCGTGGCGCTCGACGGCCTCGATGCCCGCTTCCACCGCATCCCCTTCGGCGACATCTGGCTCCGGGACACCGCGCCCGTGTTCATGCACGACCCCTCGGGCGCGGTGGTCGCCGTGCGCTTCGCGTTCAACGGGTGGGGGGGCAAGTACGAACTCGCTCACGACACCGAGGTGAGCGCCCGGGTGGCCGCAGCCGCCGGCTGCCGCGTGGTCACGCACGACTTCGCGATGGAGGGCGGGAGCGTCGAGGTGGACGGCGAGGGCACCGCGCTCAGCTCGCGGCAGTGCCTGCTCAACCCCAACCGCAACCCGGCGATGGACGAGGCCGCCGTCACCCGCGCGGTGCTGGGCGCCTTCGGGGCGGAGCGGCTCCTGTGGGTGACCGACGGGCTGCTCAACGACCACACGGACGGCCACATCGACACCATCGCCCGCTTCGTCGCCCCCGGCGTCGTCGCCCTCATGGAGCCGTCGGGCGCCGACGACCCCAACCGCGAGGTCCTAAGGGCGCTGCGGGACGAGCTCTCCGGGCAGCGGGACGCGCGCGGCCGGGCCCTCGAGCTGGTCTTCGCCCCCTCGCCGGGACGGGTGGAGGACGGGGACGGACGGGTGATGCCCGCGAGCCACCTCAACTTCTACATCGGCAACCGCGCTGTCGTAGTGCCGACGTACCGGACCGCCTTCGACGACGCGGCGGGGCGCGCCGTGGAGGCGATGTTCCCGGGCCGACGGGTCGAGGTCGTGGACGCCCTGCCGATCCTGCGGGGCGGTGGGGCGTTCCACTGCATCAGCCAGCAACAGCCCTCCCGCAGGCACGGCGCAGGTCGATGATCGGGGCGTCGCGGGCCCGAGCCGGCCACAGGCCCGATGGAGCGCGCCGTCCCGCGGCGTCTTGCTTCGCCGCGTCGCTCGGGTATTTGTCCCGAGACGCGCGGTCGTCCGCGCCGCGTGAGGACGCCGTCGTCGCGGGCCCGACGCACGTACTCCGCCGAAAGGACCGCCCAGAGATGACAGACCGTTGCGCGACCCGGGTCGGGATGCTCCTGGCGTTGCTGACCCTGAGCCCCGCGCTGGCGAGCGCGAACGGCCGCTTCCCGACGGCCGGCTACTTCGTGGCGGGCCCGGGGGCGCGCAACGACGTGTTCGCGCTGCGCACGACCTTCGGCCTGCTGCTCTCCCGCGACGCCGGCCGCTCCTGGGCCTGGGTCTGCGAGGCGGCGTACGGCGCCGTCGGCGCGAGCGACCCCACGATCTCGGTCGGCGCGGACGGCACCCTGGTGCTCGCGTCGTTCACGGGCCTCACGACCAGCACCGGCGACTACTGCGCGTGGCCAGCGCCGGCCGGCGTACCCGCCCGCGACTTCGCCGACGTGTCGAACACCGCCGACGGGCGCACGGTGGTGGCGCTCGCCGGGCCCAACGGGGAGAACGCGCTCTACCTATCGTCCGACGGCGGCCGCACCTGGGCGCCCGGCGCGCGGCTCGCCGGGTACGCCACCGAGACCGTGGACGTCGCGCCCGGCGACCCCATGCGGGTCTACGTCACCGGGTACGGGAGCACGGGGATGCCCGTGCTGCTGCGCAGCGACGACGGCGGCCGCACCGTGCGGGAGGCGACCCGCGACTTCCTGGGCGGCCAGAACATCTTCCTGGCCGGGGTCGATCCGACGCGCCCCGACGTGCTCTACCTCCGAGCCACGCGCGGCCTCTCGACGACGCTGCTGCGCAGCGACGACGGCGGGATGACCCTCCGGCTCGCCGGGCAGACCGCGCGGGAGATGCTGGGCTTCGCGCTCTCTGACGACGGCGCCACCGTCTGGATCGCGAGCGCCGACCGCGCGGAGGGGATCCTGCGCTCGGAGCGCGGCGGGCCCTGGGTGCGCATGGCGGCGGACGTCGGCGTGAAGTGCCTGCGCTTCCACGCCGGCACACTCTTCGTGTGCGCGGACGAGGCGCGCGACGGCTTCGCACTGGGCTACTCCCACGACGGCGGCGACCACGTCGATCCGTTGCTCTCGCTGCGCCTGGTAGACGGGGCGACCACGACGTGCGGCTCCAGCACGACGGTCGGGAGCACCTGTCCCCCGCTCTGGTCCACGGAGACGCTGCTGCTGCGAAGCATCGACTCCGGCACGCCGAGCGCGCCGGTGTTCCACGACGCGAGCACGGACCACGGGGTCATCACCGACCGCGCGCCGCCCCTCGACGCGCAGCTCCCGCCGCTCGATGCGCCCCCGAGGCCGCTCGACGCCGGCACGCGGATCGACGCCGGCGATGCGATGGGCGGCGACGCCTTGAGCGACACGCCCCTCGCAAGCGACGGGGCCGTCGGCGTAGCGAGGCCGGATGGCGGCTGCGACTGTCGCGTGGCGAGGCGCGCGGGCGTCGGGTCGCGGGGGCTCGCGCTCGCGCCGCTGGCCGCGGCGCTGGCCCTCGCCCGTTCGTTGATGCGCTCGCGAGTCAGGCGGCGTCACCGCCGCGGCTGAGGCCTCCGTCCCGACGAGACCACACCCCGCGAGGCGGAGGGGCAGCGAGATGCCCCGTAGGGCGATCCCCGCAAGGTCCGGCAGCCATGGGGCGGACGCGGTTCGATGGATTCCTACGATCGACCATAGTAGTTTCGGCGCCGCGTGGACGCCCCGCGCTTGGAGGCCGACCGTGACCACCCGATTGAAGCTCGATCTCGAGCTGATCCTGCCCGAGTCCGAAGGCACCGACCCCTGCGTCGAGAGGCTGCTCGGTGCCGTCCGTGGGCTCCGCGGCGTGGTCGAGGCCCACCTCGACGACAGGGGCCCGGAGCCTCGGCTCTGCCTGCACTACGACCCGGAGCGCCTGAGCGTCGTCGAGCTCGAGGCCGCCGTCCGCAGCGCCGGAGCCGATCTGGTGCGTCGCTTCGGCCACGCCCGGTTCCCTCTCGCGACCCTGCGGCACGAGCGGCACGCGAGGCTGGTCGAGGAGGTGCTGGCGCAGGAGCCGGGCGTGATCCACGCGGCCGTGAGCTTCTCGGCGAAGGTCGCGAACGTCGAGTACGAACCCGGTCGCGTCGGGCGAGCGCGCCTCGCTCAGGTCGTAGCAGACGCGGGAGCGACGGCCGACGCCGAAGCCGCGAAGACCCAGGTGGGTGACGACGGCCACGACCACGGGGACCACGGGCCGGATCACAAGCCGAAGGAAACGAAGCACGGCCCGGGCGACGGGCACGCGCACCGCCACGACGGGCCGCTGGGCGAGCACGCCGAGCTCATCTTCAGCCTGATCTGCGGCGGGCTCGCGCTCGGCGGCTGGGTCGCCGGAAAGCTGGGCGCGCCGCCTTTCGCCAGCAAGGTGGCCTTCTGGCTCGCCTGCGCGTTCGGCGGGTGGTTCACCGTGAAGGAGGCGGTGCTCGCCATCCGCGCGAAGAAGTTCGAGATCGACTTCCTCATGCTGGTCGCCGCCGGGGGGGCGGGCGCGCTCGGAGAGTGGTTCGAGGGCGCGCTCCTCCTCTTCCTCTTCAGCCTCGGCCACTCGCTCGAGGGCTTCGCCATGGGCCGCGCGCGCAAGGCGATCGAGGCGTTGGCGAAGATGGTCCCCGACACGGCGCTGCTCCTCGCCGACGATGGCACCGAGCGGGAGGTGCCCGTCGCCGACGTGAAGCGTGGCGTCCGCGTGCGGGTCAAGCCGCACACCCGCGTCCCCTGCGACGGGGTCGTCGCCGCCGGCACCAGCACGGTGGACCAGGCCCCCATCACGGGCGAGAGCGTGCCCGTCGAGAAGTCCCCGCCCCCCGACCTCGACGCCGCGCTGCGCGACCCGGACCGGGCGCCGGCCGAGCACCGCGTCTTCGCCGGGACCATCAACGGCGGCAGCGCGCTGACGGTGGTCGTCACCCGGGCCTCGACCGAGAGCACCCTCGCGCGGGTCGTCGAGCTGGTGAGCCAGGCCGACGCCCAGAAGTCGCCGACACAGCAGTTCACCGACCGCTTCGAGCGCATCTTCGTCCCGGTCGTGCTCGGGCTGGTCGCCGTGCTCCTCTGCGCGGGCTTCGTCCTCGACGAGCCCTTCCGCAAGACGTTCTACCGCGCGATGGCGGTGCTGGTCGCGGCCAGCCCCTGCGCGCTGGCGATCGCGACACCCAGCGCGGTCCTCGCCGGCGTGGCCCGCGCCGCGCGGGGCGGCGTCCTCGTGAAGGGCGGCGCCCACCTCGAGTCGCTCGGCGCCATCGAGACCTTCGCCTTCGACAAGACGGGGACGCTCACTGAAGGGAAGCCGAAGCTGACCGATGTCGTCTCCGCGGCGGGCGTGGCGCGGGAGGAACTCCTGCGGGTCGCGCTCGCCGTCGAGAGGCTCTCGGATCACCCGCTGGCCCGCGCGGTCGTCGAGGGGGCGACCGACATCCCCGACGTCCCCGAGGCGACCGACGTCGAGGCGATCGTCGGGCACGGCGTCAAGGCGCGCATCGCGGGCAAGGAGGTCCTCGTCGGGAAGCCGTCGCTCTTCGACGCGAGCGGGGGGCTGCCTGCGGACGTGACGGCGGCCGTCGAGCGGCTGCGCGCCGACGGCCGCACCCTCATGGTGGTCGGCGAGCCCGGCCGGGTGCTGGGCGTCCTCGGCGTCATGGACACGCCGCGGGAGAGCGCGAAGGAGGTGCTGAAGGAGCTGCTCGCGATGGGGATCAAGAAGACCCTCATGCTGAGCGGAGACCACCAGGGGGTCGCCGACGCGGTGGCCCGGCAGGTCGGGCTGACCGAAGCCAGGGGCAACCTGCTCCCCGAGGACAAGGTTCGGGTCATCGACGAGCTCGCGAAGTCCGGCTCCGGCGTCGCCATGGTCGGCGACGGCGTCAACGACGCCCCCGCCCTCGCCCGATCGACCGTCGGGATCGCCATGGGGGCTGGCGGCTCGGACGTGGCGCTGGAGACGGCCGACATCGCGCTGATGGGTGACGACCTGCGCGCCCTGCCTTTCGCTGTAGGCCTCAGCCGCGCCTGCCGGCGGATCATCCGGCAGAACCTCTGGGCGAGCCTCGGCATGGTCGCGTTCCTCATCCCGGCGACCATCTTCGGGTTCGCCGGCATCGGCGTCGCGGTCGTACTGCACGAGGGTTCGACGCTGCTCGTCGTGGCCAACGCCCTGCGTTTGCTCGCGTACGGTGACCCCCGCCGCTCCGGCCCGACGCCCGCCGTAGGCTGAGTTTGCGTCGAAATCATGGGCGTCGGCGGTCCACCTCGCCCGCCAGCAGTGCCTCAGCACATCAGTGACCTGAACGCTCAGCACACTGAGGCATGAAGGGCTTGATGCCCGAGTGCTTCAAGTGCTAGGTGCCCTGACCGTGATCATCGCCATTGCGGGCCAGAAGGGAGGCGCCGGGAAGACCACCGTCGCCGTGAACATTGCGGCGGAGGGCCTCGCGCGAGGCTTGCGGGTGCTGCTCGTAGACGCGGACCCCCAGGGCAGCGCCCGCACCTGGGCCGCCGTGGGCGCGGAGGGGGGGTTCCCGGTACCGACCGTCGTCGCGGGCGACGCGTCGATGCACACCACCCTCCCCACGAGGGCCAAAGGCTTCGACCTCGTCGTGGTGGACACCCCCCCGCGGGCGGGAGACGTCCAGCGCGCGGCCATCATCGTCGCGAACGTCACGGTCATCCCGTGCGGTCCCTCCGGGGTTGATGCCTGGGCGCTGGCCACCACCTCGGACGTGCTCGCCGAGGCGCGGGCGGTGAAGCCGAAGCTCCGGGCGGCGGTGGTGATCACGAAGCAACGCCCGCGAACCCTCGTCGGCCGCAACGCCCGCGAGGTGTGCGAGGGAGCCGGGTACCAGGTGCTCCGCGCGGAGCTCACCGACCGGGTGGCCTACATCGAGGCGATGAACGCCGGGCGGGGCATTGGGGTCTACGCCCCGCGGGACCCGGGAGCTGAGGAGGTCCGCGCGATGTTCGACGAACTGATCACCCTCGCAGGAGGTAAGGTCTGATGGCTTCAACAAAGGGTCGTAAACCTCCCCTCGTCGTCGTCCGGCGGCCTCCCGAAATGCCTGGTCTTGACGTGCTAGACCCGTCGGCGACGGCTGCCTTCGTCGATGGAAAGCCCATGGAGGTGCCCAAGGCACCAGTGCCTCAGGCGATTGATGCGCCTAGTCATCAACGCCCTGAGGCACCAGTGCTTCAGGGCATGGAGCCCTCCACCTCACTGGACCCATCGCCGGCGCCCGTACCAGGCGCTCCTGCTGAGAGCGAAGCGGTGGCAGATGAGAGCACCGATGCCTCAGTGACTACAGGCATCGGAGCATCAAGAACTCGAAGCACGAAGGCATCGAAGCATCAGGGCACCAGGACACCGGAAAGCTCCCGCGAAGGGCCGCGGGCTGGTGGAACGGGCCGGCGGCAAGGCCGCCCGGAGGGTCGTGGCGTATCTGGATCCAGCCATCGCCAAGAAGCTGGCCATCCGGGCTCTGCACGAGGACACGGACATGTCCGCCCTCATCAACGAAGCCGTCCGGCGGTTCATGGCGGATTGAGCACGCGCCTGCGTGGCGCTTTGAGTTCAGGCCCACCCGAACTTGCTCCGGCCGGAACATCCGCCCTGAGGTGCCGGGACGTCTTCAGACGGACCGAGCACAGAGAGGTTCTCTCAGAGAGAACCTCTAAGAGAGCGTCGAAAAGTTGATTTCCCCCGGTATTTATAGGGTTTCGTGAGGGGCCCTTCCGCAACGTCTGCCGGATTCCTGCCGGTCTACCCGTAACGTCTGCCGGATTCCTGCCGGTCCATCCGCTACGTCTGCCGGATTCCTGCCGGTCCAGTCCTGCCGGCGGAGTCCCGCAGGGTCTGCCGGATTTCTGCCGGTCACCTGCCGGTCGAGTCCAGCCAGGATCGCCCGGCCGAGCGGTCGTCGGGGGTCGCCTCGGCGCCCCGGATGGTCCTCTCCCCCACGCCCAGCATCTTCGCCCGCCTGGGCCTGCGTCCAGCCCTGGGCCAGACGCCAGGCGTGCAGCTCGCCGCCTGTCAGCAGCGACGGCGCCGCCGGGCGTTCGGTCGGCGCGATCCCGTGGACCAGCCGGTCGCGGACCCACTGCGGTGGGTACAGGTGGCAGCGCCCCGCGCGGGTTCGCGCCTCGTTCGGGTTCCACCGGGCCAGACCGAGCCCGCCCACGCGTTGAAGCTCGGCGAGGTTGCGGTCGAGCGCCGCCCAGGCCCGCCCGGGGTCGTGCGTGGACACGGGAATCCCGGCCGTGTCGAGGAGCCTCTCCCCCGTAAGGGTCAGGTGATCCAGCCCGTCGGCGGTGTCCCAGCGCCATCGGATGGGCAGGATCAGCCCGAGGGCGAGCGCGCGTACGGGAAGCGGGCGTGGTCAATCGTCGCGAGCTCGGTGGGGGCTGGCGCCCAGAGACGCCCGATGGAGCCGTCGGCGCGTCGGACCCCCCTCGTAGAGCGCCGGGTGGATCACGAGCTCGAGCCCTTGGAGCGCCCACTCGGAACCGCGCAGCGCCTCGCCGCGCTGGGTCACGGCGAGCACCGGGCCGCGCAGGCGGAGGGTGCCGTCCGCGTGGTAGACGGCGACCTCCATGCGGGTCAGGGCCTCGACCTCCGCGGCGACCGTCGCGCGCAACTCGGGCGTGCGGCGGGAGCGGTCAGCGTAGCCGAGCGCGTCGAGGTGGTCTTCGAGCGACCAGCGGATGCGCCCTGTGCGGCCGGCCTCGGTGAAGAGGCATTGCAGGGGCGGCCCAGTGTCGGAGCCCCTGCCACGATCGCTAGGCCTTGATGGCGTGGACTATCCGCTCGGGCAGCTCCTGGACGTCGAGGCGCAGGCCGAGCTGTTTGCTCGGGTGCAGGATCTCCGCCCAGCCGTCGCGCTGGGTCGTCGTGAACGGGCGCCGACGGTTCTTCGGCAGGTCGCGCCAACGGTCGATCAGCGCGATGGACGCTGCCGGCGTCCAGGGCCATGAAGGGCCGTGCGCGGTCGCGCTCGATCTCGCGCCAAGCGAGGCACGCCCGGGCGGCGAGGGCGACGGAAACGGGCGGCTCGTCGTCCCCGCGTCGCGGCCCCCGACGCGAAGAGCCCGCGGATCCGGTCGCAGCAGGTGGCCGCCGCGGCGTGGTCCGGTGCGCGCTCGCCGAGCCAGGCGACCACGTCGGCGGGGCGGCGGCGAGGGGCCAGAGCGGGAGGCCGGCGCTGCCTCGACGCTGACCTCGATGGCCATCCAGGCGGCCGGGTCGGCGCCGAGGTCGGCGCCCGCCGCCGCGAGCGCGGCGAGATGCGGTTCGGTGTCGGCGGAGTCCCGAGGGCGCGCACCCGCCTCGACCACGGCCGCCCGCACGGTATCGGCGACCAGCGGCCGCAGCGCGCCGTCGAGCGTCGGGGTGTCGGATCGCACGAGGAGGGCGCGAGCGTCGGAGCGACGCACGACGAGGGGGTTCATGAGGCTCCGATAGGGAGTCGCCCGGGCGGTCCACGATCATCCGTCACTCGCTGCCAGACGAACCACGTCGTCGAACCTCAGACCACCTTTTGCGGCGTCCTTCAAGCCCTCGCCCCCATCGCGGGAACCGCCGATCGATGCATCAGGTAGCTGGTTCACTGAGTGTCCAAGTCATCAGGTTACTGATGACCTGATAGACTAGGAGCCTAGGTTGTCAAGGCATCGATCGACTGGAGCACCGGGCAGGCATGCGACCTCGAGCAGCAAGGTCACCCTCCGAGCCCTCGGCGTCGAAGGCCCAGGAGTCGGCGCGCCGACCTCGGCCCAAGCATTCTACGAGAGACTTGCCGCCCTTCGGCCGGTGTACCGTCCGGCGACCATGGCAGCCATCCTTCCGCGGCAGCTCGATCGGCTCGAAGAACACGAGTTCCCGAAGGGGTTCAACCCCAAGGCCGTGCGGGCGTTCCTCGACGAGACCAGCGCGTCCGGCGGGGCCGAGCTGGCGAACTCGCAGTCGATCATCCGTGACCTCTGCAAGGTCCTGGGGGTCGCAGCGCCGAAGCCTGCATGCGGGAGCCGACAACCCCTACTGCTTCGAGGAGGACGTGAAGGAGGGCAAGGCCCACCGCCGCATCGACGCTCTACAAGCGCGGCTGCTTCGTGCTGGAGGCGAAGCAGGGCGCCGACCCGAAGACCGAGCCCGCGGACGCGCTCGCCAGGTCCGCCGCGAAGGCCAAGGTCGGCCACTCCAAGAGCGCCAAGGGGGCGGGCACCCGGGGGACCGCGGCGTGGGTCGAGGCGATGAAGGCCGGGTTCTTCCAGGCGGCCGCCTACGCCGTGAACGTCACGCAGCGCAAAGACCCGAAGCCGCCGTTTGTGGTCGTCGCGGACCTTGGGCACCGGTTCTGGATCTGGTCGAGCTTCCAGCCCGACGCGAAGGACGACTACGGCGACTTTGAGCTCGAGGCCGGGTTCGCCTGGGAGGACCTGCTGCGGCCCGAGGTGTTCAAGTTCCTGCGCCAGGTCTGGGAGACCCCGAGGAGCTCAACGAGGAGGTGCAGGGGGCAGCGGGTCACGGCGGAGATCGCCGCGAAGGTCAGCGACCTCGCCCTGCGGCTGGAGAAGCGCTTCGGGAAGAAGTCCGCCGAGCGGGTCGGCGACTTCTTGATGAAGTGCGTCTTCACGATGTTCGCCGAGGACGTCGGCATGGATCCCGCGCGGCCTGCTCACGCGGCGCGCCTCGACGAGTGGCTCCTCGCCGCCAAGGCGGGCAAGCCCGACCGCTTCGTGAAGGGCCTGCGCTCTCTGGTCGCACATGAACGACGGTGGGGATCTGGACTCCGGGCGAGACCATCCGGCGCTTCAACGGGTACCTCTTCAAGAACCCCGAGCCGATCGAGCTGGCCTCGACGAGCTCGAGGCCCTGCGCGCGCCACGGCGGCGGCGGACTGGCGCCGGGTGTCGCCTGGCGATCTTCGGCACCCTGCTCGAAAGCGCTGACGCCCGAGGAGCGCCACAAGCTCGGGGCGCACTACACGCCCGAGGCGTACATCCGCCGGCTCGTGGACTGCACCATGATGGCCCCGCTGCGGGTCGAGTGGCGGAACGCGCGCGCCGAGATGGAGAAGATCCAGCTCACGGGGAAGGTGAAGCAGAAGGCCGAGGCCGACGCGATGAAGGTCGGGCTCGCGTTCCGCACGCGCCTCGCCACGGTGAGGGTGCTCGACCCGGCCTGCGGCAGCGGGAACTTCCTCTACGTAGCCCTCAAGGAGCTCAAGCGGCTGGAGGGAGAGGTGGATCGCGCCCTGCGGCCGCAGAAGGGCTACAAGCGCGCGATGGACTTCCAGGGGAGTCCGTCCACCCGGTGCAGTTTCACGGCATCGAGCTGAAGCCCTGGGCCGCGAAGGTCGCCGAGCTCGTGCTGTGGATCGGGTACCTCCAGTGGCAGGTCACCGCCGGCCGGTTCCAGGCGATGCAGGAGCCGCTCATTCAGGACCTGCATCACATCGAGTGCCGCGATGCGCTCATCACCTGGAAGAAGGCGGAGGCGGTCGTGGATGAGGACGGCGCGCCCGTCCTGCGTGCCATCGGCGTGAGCGACAAGAAGGCCGAGCGCCGCATGGTGCCCGTCGAGCGCCTCGTCGGCGTGAAGGTCGCCCCTATGGCCCGAGGCGGACTTCGTGGTCGGCAACCCGCCCTTCCCTCGGCAACAAGCGGCTCAACGACGTGCTCCCGCCCGGGTACGTCGAGGCGATCAAGGCGGCCTACCCCGAGGTGCCCGGCACCGCGGACCTGGTCATGTGGTGGTGGTGGCGCTGCGCCGCGCTCGTCGGCGCTGGGAAGCTCCAGCGGTTCGGCTCGCGTGGGCGATTCCTGACCATCCCTGGTACGACGAGGGGGCTGCGGTCCGCATCGCTATGACCGTGGCCGAGAAGGGCGGCACCGCGCCGCTATTCGGCCGGGTGGTGGACGAGACGGCGACGGCCGCGGCTGAATTGGAGCAGGTGAAGGTCGAGGAGCGGACAGTCGAGGAAATCCACCCGGACCTCTCCGTCGGTGCGAAGGTGACGGCCGCCGTCCTCCTGAAGGCAAACGAGGGTTTAGCCCCTCCTCATGGGCATGACACTCCTCGGCGAAGGGTTCCGGCTCACGCCGGAGGAGGTGGAGGACCTCGGATACAACTGCTCGGATCTCCCTGCTGTCATTCGCGGGTACTGCACTGGGAAGGAGGTGGTGCAACGCAACCAGGCCCGGTTCGTCATCGACTCTTCGGCCTCTCGAAGGAAGCCGCCCGAGAGCAACATCCGAGGCTGTTCAACCATCTACTGAAGACGGTGAAGCTGATCTGAGAGGCCCTGAACGATGCGGGGCCGCGTGAAAGGTGGTGGATTTTCGGTCGGACTCGTCCTGAGCTCCGCGATGCTTTGAAAGGGCTGAAGCGTTACATCGTCACGCCAGAGACATCGAAGCACAGAGTGTTCACCTTTGCTGCCTGCCGCGGTGACCTCTTTGACCACTCGCTGTACGTGGTTGCGAGCGATGCGTCCGTTACCTTGGGGGTGCTCTCGTCTCGCGTTCACCTGGCGTGGGCCAGCGCCGCTGGCTCGACACTCGAGGATCGCCCCCGCTGGCGTAACCAAGCCTCTGACGTCCTGACAGCCCTCGGCTGAAACGCTTCGTTTCCCGGTCGTTGAGATCGTCCGATCGCTGTCGATTCGTAGGAATTCTTCCCGCGCCCGAGCGTTGAAATCACGATGGAAATCGTGGAGACGACGCTTCCGGGTCCGGGGTTCGACGCGCTCATCCGGAGTCACCGCGCCGGCGACGTCGTGGTCGTGACCGTCGGCGGCCTGGTGTTCGTGCAGTGGTCGACGGACGATCTGCCGACGCGCGATCTGTTCCTTGTGACGGGCCATCACGCGGACCTCGACGGGAAGACGCTCGCGCATCTCGCGGGGATCAGCGAGGCGCAGGTGAGCCGGGTCCTCTCGCACTTCGCGATCCACGGCTGGCGCGGCCTCGTGGAGCGCGGCGCCGCGGGGCGGGCTCCGGCGCTCGGCCCCGTCGGCAAGGCGAAGGCGCGCGCGCTGCGCGAGCAGGGCGTCACCCTCGCTGACATTGCGGAGCAGCTCGGCGTCGGCATCCGTTCGGTGCGCACGGCCACCGCGGGCGTCGTCGTGCGACCGGGGCCGACGCCGATCGCGCTTCCCTCCGCGCCGCCCGCCGCGGATCGGGTGGTCGTCGCGGCGGAGGACGATGCACCGTCGATCGCGACCGTGGAGTCGTCCGTCAGCGCGCTCGCGCCAGCCGCCGACGACGCGGTGGCTGCGCCGTCGGAGCCGGGAAAGGATCCGCTCGGCCCCGCCGCCCCGCTCGCGGCCGACGGGCGGTGGCATGCGTGCCGGTACGCGGGCACCACGCTGATCGCCGCGGGCGTTCTGCACGTAGGCCTCCGCCACGCGATGGGCCTCGCCGCCGTCGCGCGCCCCGACGCCGCGCAGTACTCGGGGCAGCAGGCGCTCGTCGGGCTCGCGTCGGCGTGGGCCGCGGGGTTCCCGTCGATCGAGGCGATGCACGAGCGCGACGCCCGCGCGCTCGGGGTCGTGCTGGGCCTGGAGCGCAGCCCCAGCGTGCGCACGCTCTGGCGCGCCATCGCGCAGATGGTCGCGGGGTTCGATCGGGTGCAGTGGTGGGTCGGGTGGATGCAGGGGCTCCTGCGCGTCCACGTGCCAGAGGTGCCGGTGTACGGGATCGACGGGCACTTCAAGGCGTACGGCGGCGAGGAGCCGATCGACAAGGGCTACAACACCAAGCGCCGCATCGCCGAGCGCGGCCTCGCCACCGTCCGCCTGATGGACCTGCACGGCTTCTGCTGGAACGACCTGTCCGTCGCCGCGGGCGATGGCCTCCACGCGCATGTGCTCGCCGCGGCACGCGCCCTCGTCGCGGCGCAGCGCCTCGATCGCTCGCGGGTCGCGCGCCCGGTGGTGCTCGCCTTCGACCGCGGCGGCTTCGACTTCGCCGTGCTCTCCGCGCTGTCGGCGGAGGGGTTCTGGTTCCTCGCGTGGGTCCCCTCGACGGTGAAGCTTCCGGATCTCGGGACGATCGCGCCGCCTGAAGACGGCATCGGTGAGGTGCTCTGGGATCACCCACGCTGCACGCACCCGACGCGGTTGCTCGTCGAGCGGGACGGCAAGGCGCTGCTCCCGGCGACGACCAACCTGCCGACGTGGATCGACGCCACCGAGGCGATGCGGTTGCTGCGCGGCGCGCGGGGGATGGAGGAGAACGGCATCAAGGCAGCCAAGGCGTTCGTGCCGATCGACCACCTCGACGATCGGGGCGCCGTGAATCACCGGCCCGACGATCGCCCGGCGAACAACCCCGCGCGAACGAAGCTCCAAGCGCTGTCGCGGGAGCTCAAGGAGGCGGAGATGTCGCTGCGCCGCGAGCACGCCGCGCCGACCGAGCGGAGGCGCGCGGAGGTGCGCCTGGACCTCGACGTGAACGTGCTGCAACAGCGCGTGGTGAAGCGGCAGATCCGCGAGACGCCGGAGAAGGTGCCGCGCGTGACAATCCAACCGGAGGCGGTGCGGGCCGAGCTGGACGTGAGCAACCGCGCACTGCTCCTGCCGCTCAAGAACGCGACGGAGAACGCGCGGCGATGGCTGCTCGCGAGGCTCGGTGGGAAGCTCGCGCCGAGCGATCACGAGTGGGATCAGGAGACCCGCGCGAGGACGCTGACCGCCCTGGTGCAAGCACCGGGGCGTATGCGCTTCGGGAAGGAGACCGTTGAGGTCGAGATCGAGCTGCCGCTGCCTCCGATGCCGCACGCGAGGATCGCCGAGGCGCTCTGCGCGCTCGATGGTCAGCTGCGTTTCGAGGATGGGCGGGCGCTACACGCACGGCTCGCCCCGCGGCCGCGCGGAAGTGTCGTGCGGGGGGCGGCGCCGCCGGAGGAGTGATTGCACTCGCGACATCGGTGGTGTCAGGACGTCAGGAGCCTGCTTCGACCCGTTCCCATTTCCCGCCGCGACCGATGCACAGCGCGTTGTTATTGGGAGACACGCCGGGGCGCTCGACGCCTACCGGAAGGCCCGACAGGCCGAGCACTCTGCGCTCACGCTGACGGCCACATACAATGTTGTTGCGAAGCTCCGCAGCGGCGAGTTGCTCACCGCCGAGGACGAGAAGGTGCGCGCCATGTCAATGGCCGACACGGTACTGGACCTCCACGACCAGCTCGATCGTGCTGTCGCGGACGCCTACGGCTGGCCCCACGAGTTGCCCGACGGCGAACTGCTCACGCGCCTGGTGGCCCTCAACGCCGTACGCGCCGCCGAGGAGGCGAAGGGCGTCGTCCGCTGGCTCGGCCGGACCTCCAGGCGCCACAGACTGCGCAGGCCGCGCTCGCGATCGACGGGCCGAAGCCTGGGGTGGCAAGCCCACGAAGAAGGCCACCAAGGCGGCCTCGAAGCTCTCCTGGCCCGCAGGCCTGCCGGGCCGGATCGAGGCGCTGGTGACGTTCCTGCGTGCGCAGGAGGCGCCCGTGGACCGCGGCCGCCCTGACCGAGGAGATCGCCGGGGCGACCCTGCCGACATGCTCCTCATGCTGCAGTGCGCCGCCGCTCAGGCGGTCACGCGCCTCGAGGACGACGAGGGCCAGGAGGTCGGGGCCCGCACGGGCCTGAAAAAGTCGCTGGACAGGTAATGTCCGTGTCAGCGTTCTCCGGTCAACGGCCGTATAACGCTGCTGCTTCAAGCGGTTAGAGCGCTGTAGCAGATCGTCGCCGTCGTCGGGGGAGGGCGCTTCAACGCCGCGCGGGTGGGGCCACGCGTGCCGCAAGTCGGCGCATCGCTTCGCGCGTGCCAGGCTGCGGCGCGACCGAGATGCCGAACCACGTCCACCAGAGGGAGCCCCGTGACGCCTGAAGCCACAGTGTCCGACCACCTTCGCGACCACCCCGACGAGAGCGACGCCCTCGCCCCGGAGGTGCCCGCGCACGCTGCCGGGAGCGCGGGGCGTGTCGCGGGTGACCTGGACGACCTCTTCGACACCGCCCGCCGTCGTGTCCAGGGCGCCGAGAGCCCCTGGCAACGCCCTGGAACAGCGTGAACAAGTCGCTCGGCGACGGGCTCTGGCCGGGCATGTACTGCTTGATCGGGGGCACCGGCGCCGGGAAGACGCAGTGGGCCGTCCAGATGGCGGTGCATGCCGCGAGCGCAGGCTCGCGTGTCCTGTACCTCGCGCTGGAGCTGTCCCGCCGCGAGCTTGCGGCGCGCATCGTGGGCAACGTGGCGGGCGTCCCGTGGAGCGACCTGTTGTACGGCCGCCTCGGCGAGGCCGGGGTCGAGAAGGCCATCGCCCAGAGCGAGCAGCAGGTGCGCGTGCTGCCGCTGCACGTCAGTGTGCGACCCCGTACGGCTACGGGGCGGACACGCTTGACCAACGCCCGGGAGCTGCGCCCGGCGCTCGTGGTGCTCGACTACCTCCAGCTCTGCGGGGGGCGGGCTGGGGAGGAGCCGCGCCTCTCCGTCGGCCGCGTCTCCTACGTCGCCCGCGCCCTGGCGCGTGACCTCAACGCTGTTGTGTTGGTGCTGTCGAGCACAGCCCGCGCGAACTACGAGGCCCTGGTGAGCAACCCCGCGCGCGACGCCACGGACTTCGTCGGCCTGGGGAAGGAGAGCGGCGAGATCGAGTATGCCGCCGACGGGGTGCTCGTGCTCGCACGTCACGCCAAGAAGCCGGACGTGCGCGTCCTGGTCGTCGCCAAGCACCGCCACGCCGCGCTCAAGGGCGGCGCGGACATGCGTTGGACGGGGGCGGAGTTCCTGGCCTCCGCTGTCACGAAGGTCCGATGCTGATCTCCTCATTCATGCTGCTGCGCGCCGACGCCGACGTGCTTTGCAGGGCCCTGGGCCCGCTGGTGGTCACCGATGAGCTCGGCCCTGTGGTCGATCGCCTCCTGGCGACGGCGCGCGGGGCCGAAGACCTCGCCGAGGTGCAGCGGGAGATGGAGGCGCACGCGGCTACCGTGAACGCCCTCTTGGAGCACAGCCTGAGCGGGAAGCGCCGCGCGTGTGACCTGGACGCGTCCACGCCCGCGGAGGTGGTCTCGCTGGCGGGAACCTTCGCGTCGGTCATTCCCGAAATCATCGGCGCGCCACTCGTCCGATCACCCGCACTCGTCGAGATCGTCCGCATGGGCGGGAGGGCGCTCTCGAGGGAGTTCCGGCGGCGCGCGGAAAGCGACGGCTGGTGCTCGCCGACGGCGGGGAGCGAGGGCTCGTGCTCGGCTGGCCTACGGACGTCGCCCCCCAGGGACGTCGAGAACTGGCTGGCCACGGCACCGGATCAGGGCGCGGCGAAGCCCCTGCTGAGGCCATCAGGAAGGGCGCGCCGTTCGACTGGCGAGGGACCGCTGACCTCATGCTCCAGGGGGTCAGGCGCGCCTCGGAGGCCGGCTCGGACCCGCGGGGATGGCCCTGGGAGGTGACCCACCGCCTTGCGCTGCTCCTGCTCGCCGCGCAGGCGTTCGCTGCAGACCGGGCCATGCACCGCGACCGCCACAAGCGGTTCATCGCCCTCGACGCCAGCCCCGTCCAACACGACCTCCTCAGCGACTGGCGCGACCTGTCGAAGAGCCGGGAGGCGATGGAGAGCACGGTCGAGGACGGTTGGGTGGAGATCATCGCCCCAGGCAAGAGGATCGGCCTCCATTTCAACATTCACGACACCCCGGAGAGGGTCATCCACGCCGTGCGCGACTGGCGTGGCTGGGAGGGACTACGGCACTGGGCTGCACTCCAATGCTTGCTCACGATTGCGGGACCACATGGACGCGCTCGGGTACGGCGAGCGCAGCCGCGACGACAACGTCCGCAGGGCCGTGGCCGACGAGGTCGAACTGCTCACGCGGCTGGAGCTGACGGTCTACCACCGCAATGGGGAACTGCGGATGCGCGGGCCGCTGTTCAGCACCACGCTCCGAGCGGAGCGCACGAGCGGATCTAGGTGGGCGCTCGAAGGGCTCGAGTTGGCTGTCCACCCGGCCCTCTACGAAGGCGTTCGAAGCCCCGGCGGCGCCCTGGGAAATCTATGGGCGCCAGCACCGGCCGATCTCGCCCGCATCGACCACGCGCGCCACCCCTACGCCCTCGCCCTGGGGCTGATCCTCCCGATCCGCTGGCGCTGGGACCTCGCGAAGGGCCGTGAGTGCGTCACGCTCACGGGTAGGGGACTGCTCGACGCCGCGGGCCTGCGCCTCGATCCCCGAAAGCCCGGCGGACCTGGGAGGCCCCTCGAGCGCAATCTCGACGCGTTGAAGCGGATCGGAGGGCTGGGGGAGGGTCGATGGGATCCGGGCGGCGAGAGGACGCTCTCGCCGGTCGGTGCCATCTGTACCCCGCCCCAGTGGGTCCGCGATCGGCTGATCCACCGCGTTCAGCCCGCCGAACGACCCCGCCCTTCGGTCCTGACAGGGAGAGCTGCGGGCGTGGCGTTCAGCGAGGGGGCTTGACCCAGGCGCAGACAGCAGAACTCCTCGGCCTGGGCATCCGAACCATCAGGCGCGCTGAGGCCGACGAGAAGGCCGCGCTGGGTCGCTCGGTCTCCCAGGGCACTCGGCCGTCTCGGCGACCGATAGGCTACGAGGCCAAAAGGCCAGAATCCGGCAGACCCTGGTGCAACGGGAGGCCAAAATCCGGCAGAGCACGGGGCCAAAGAGGCCAGAATCCGGCAGACCCTGGTGATAGCGGAACCACAACCTGCGAAAACTAAAAGACTAACTGTCGAAGAGTGCCCTTCTGGGAGGTACTCTAGTCAGAGTCAGCAGGTATCCCGGTGCGTCGGGCGACGGCGGGCGGAGGGGCGGTAAACGCTAACGTTGGAGGTCGTCAAAACGCCGGTCCTGCGCGGGGGCTCGCACCCCCGCACCCCGCGGGTTCCTTGGGGAGCAGGACGGCGGCCCGTCCTGCTCCCCTGCGGAACTCGTCTTCGGAAGGGATGCTCGTGCTTGTCGAGAGGTAGCATCGTCCGTCGAGGTGGGGCGACAGCCGTGAGACTGCCGGGCTCAGCACCGGCCGCCGCCGTAGAGACCTAGACTGGTGGAGTGGTTTGCGTCTCGGCCTGACGCGAAACCCACGCCGTCGAACGCGCCTCGGCGGGTGTGCGGTTGAGGTGATCGTAGTCCTGCTCAGAGTCCCGCGCGGCCCCATAGTCACCACGTCTATGCGGCTTTCGTCGAGGTTTCTGGGGTTCAGCGCGCGGGGCGCCGAGCCCCGGGTGGGGCTGGGCGGCCCGTCCTCGGCGCTGGCGTCGGCGGGGTCACGACGCCGACCGCGCTCTGCATCTCACGGATGCGCGCCAGACGTGCCTCCCACTCGTCGTGGCCCGGGGACATTGCGATGGCACGCCCCATGGCGTCGATGCCCGTCGCGAACTGGCCGGAGTAGGTGCGCGCCAGCCCCAGGTCGTAGAGGGCCGCGGCCATGTAGGCCACAGCGCGATGGTGTCGCGGCTGGGCGTCCTGCTCGACGAGCTCGGTGAGCGAGCGGATCGCCTCGTCGAAGTTCTGCGCGCGCACCAACCCGACGGTCGCCTCGCAGCGGGCGTCGCCGCAGGCCTCGAACCGCAGGGTCTCCGACGCCGACTGCGGGAGGTTCTCGCGGGCGAAGGCCTCTAGCGCACGCTCCTGGAGCGAGCGGAGCAGTGCCTCGCCGTCCACGGGCTCGGGTTCCTGATCGCTGTCGTCGGAACCGCGTCGGCCGGTGGTGCGCACCTCGTCGTGCTCGGAGAAGTCGCGCTGGTAGACGACGCGGACGGGGCGGGTGCGAGCCATCACCTGGACGTGCAGGCGGAAGGTCGCGTCTACGTGGCGGATGACGGTCTGGCAGCGGTAGGGCTGCTCGACCGGGACCGTGTACTCCTCCTCGCGGAACTCCGTGTGGGTGCGCCGACCCATCGACCGAGGTGTGCCTCCGGCCGCCGCGACGACAAGGTTGCCGATCGCCTCGCCGAGCTGCTGGTAGTTCTGCTCGCGGGTTTGCGCCGAGGGCGTCGGCGCCGGGTCCTCGACCTCGTAGGGGACGCGGCGGGTGCGGGTCTCCTGCAGCGTGCGAACGCACCGCGCCGGCTCCACCTCGACGGCCTCGTCGCCAACGCGACTCTCCTGCACGGCGCCCGAGACGGCCATGTGGACCGCGCCGCTCGTGACGACGTCGAACGACCGCGTGGCGTCGATGACGTGCGCCATGCGTTGTGTGATGCCCGTGGAGTTCTCGTTGTCGAAGGGCAGCACGAGGACGCGAAAGCCCCAGCGTGACAGCGGCGAGGGCGGCTCGTAGCTGACCTCGGCTTCCCACTCGGAGGTCGCCGACGGGGCCGGCCGAGCGCTTCCGCCGTAGTACGCGCTGGGCCCGCCGTTGCCGTAGTAGTAGGTCGCACCCCTGGAACGGCCTCCGCAGGCCGAGAGGGCCAGCGAGGCCACCACCGAGGTCACCATCGTCCCGACCCACCGCGCGTGCGCCATGCTCATCGCCACCATCCCTCGGCCGAAGACACTACCGCATCTCAATCGTCCATCGCTGACCCCTCCACGGCCGCCAGAGTCGCCCTGCGAGCGGCCCCACGCAACCCGTTGGTGTCTCGGGGCCGATGGGTCTTGAGCGATGGGAGGAGTGCGCGTCTACAACCGGGTGAAGGCACCGCAGGTGCGTTGGGAGGCTCAGCCCGCTCCTCTCCGACGACAACGTCCACAGCATCCGCGCGCCCGACGACCCGCCCGGCGGGCCCGACCGGGGGGGGATCGACGCGGTGCCTCGCCTGCTGGCGTCGGACATCGGCGCTTCCGCACGTCCACGCCCGGGGCGTGGCGCGGACAACGCCGTTCACCCACGCCGGGACCCTGAGCACGCTGGCCGACGTGATCCGCCACGACGCCGGCGGGGGCCTCGACCGGCCGATCCGCAGTCCAGGGGGCCATCGACCCGGACCTGCTCCGCGGCCACCGATGACCGACGAGGAGAGTCGTGGCGGTGGTGGCCTTCCTCAAGCCCTCCGCGGAGTAAGGGATGAGAGGATCATTGCCCGGTAGGGATAATGTTGCCTCTCCCCTGGGCCTCTCACGCTCCTGCCACCCGCCACCCGGGAGACCATGAGACTCGCGTACGTTCTCGCACTCCCGCGCACTCGTCGGCAGCGGTGGCGGTGGCGCTGTCGGCGTAACGCGGACTGGCCGATAAGCCGCCGACATCGGTTCCGGGCGTCGCGGACGTGGGCGCCCGCTCGAAACGCGAGGCGCGACTCCGGCGGGAGGACCTACCCGGCGGGCCCGTGCGAAGCCAGCGTGGGCCGACTCTTCCGTCCCTTCACCCTCACCGCGTGCAACCCGCGAGGGCGACGAGGCGCAGTGGCGCTGACGGCTCGGCTCTTCACCAGCCAGCTCCACGGGTGCTCGTCATCGCCGCGGCCTGGAGTGCGTGCCACTTCTGTCAGCGCGAGGCGGCAGATCCAGGCGCAGATCATCGACCCCTACGCCGACCGCGGCGTGCGCGTCGTCCGGCTCCTCGTGCAGAACACCGACGGCTCGGCCATCAGCCCGACCACCTGCCGCGGCTGGGTCTCCCGCTGCGGCATCACCTTCCCCGAGCTGATGGACCCGATGTTCATCCACAGCCCCTTCGTCCCGATGACCGCCTTCCCGGCCAGCGTCATCATCGACCGCTGTGGCCCATCACTCGCGCCAGTACGGCTCGGAGACCAGGCCCACCTCGATCCGCGCCGCCGCCATCGACGGAGTCGCTCGCCGACCCGCGCCTACCCGAACTGCCCCGCCGCCGGTAGGCCCAGGCGCCGATCCATCCGGCTCGCCCCGTCAGCAACCGATCCGCCTTCATCGTGCGCCCCCGCACGGAAGATCAACCGTGATGTGAGTAGGCCGGCATGACCTCCTCCCGCCCGGAAGGCCCCGCCACGCGGCTCGCGGCCAAGCGCTGGTCCAGCAGCCGCTGTCACCGGGTGAAGAGGCGCTGAGACGGAGGGAATAGCGCGACGTCGATCGAGTCAAGCCGGGGCGCTCCTCGCGGATGCGCGCGTCGAGGTCGGAAGCAGGACGAACATCAGAGGCGGGCGATCGGGCTGGCGGTGGCGCCACCCGTGTTTCCGTGGGGCGGCACCGGCCGGGCGTCTTCGTCGCGCGCCGCGGGGCCGGGCGACCTGGCCGAGACCTCCCGGACAGTCGACGTCGCAAGACTGAGGCATGCGCCGGTGAACGCGGACGTGCTCGACCGTCGCGGCCTGTCCAGCACGTCGCGCTCACGGCTCAGGTGGGTGAACGCCGAGCTGGCGTCGTCCCGCGCCTCCGCTCGTCGGCGGCTCAGGCTCGGCGTCAACGTGTGGGCGGATGCGCAGGCGAAGGTGCTCATCCACGGCGTGGGATCCACGTCGCGCCCGGCGGCGGTGGTCAAGGCGCAGCGGGGCCAACGACCCGCTCCGTCCGGCACCCCAGCTACCTCGCTCGGCGAGCGAGCGATGTCCGCGCCCCGCCGTGCGCGAGTGCCGGAGCCACTTCGGCGTGGCCCACGAGGGCGCGCAGAGTCGAGCGTCAGGCCAGGGGTCGGCCTGCCCCCGACGGGGCTCGGCACTGCGCGGCATCGGCCGGGCCAGAAGGCGTAACCCGTTGGCGTCGACCAGCGTCGCGCCCGTATCGTGTTACGACCATCCATCGTCTTCCACGCCGCGCGAGGCAGTACGAACAGGTGCTGCCGACGGCAGGGGGCGATGTTCACGGTCTGAGGATCGCCGAGGTGCGTCGAGCTCCAACCGGATGAACTCCGGCGGCGCCCGCAGGTCATCGCGCATAGAGAAGCCCCGTCGGCGGTCTCGATGGCCGTGTCACAATACCACTGCCCCCATGTGCCAGAAGCCCACCGTGGCCAGGCCAACACTTAGGCGCGTCGTTGACCCCGTCGCCGACCACAGCGCCAGAAGCGCCCCATTGCGCCGCGCGCGATGCCTCGATCGCGGCGAGCTTGTCCTCGAAGAACGCCTCTCCGCGGGCGTCGTCGATGCCACCCACGGCGCGCGCGATCGCCGACGCACGGTAAGCCTGGTTTATCGCCGCTCAACATCACCGCTATTCCCCAATGCGTGAAACAACGCAGCGCCTCCACGCTCGTCTCGCGGGACGCATCGGCGACAGCGGGCACGGCCGAGCGCCTCCCGGCCGCGGAGGGGCGGGGCGGCCAGTCCATTCTCGCATTCTCCTGCGCCCGGAGAATAACATACAAACAATGCAGTCCCCACGCAGCCCTCTTCCTCAGCGAAGCGGTGGTTGCCGAAAGCGCGTAGGCCTCGCCGCCGGGGACGCCCGCGGACGCCGCGCCCTGAGAAGCAGCCGCGAAGGCCTCTGCGAGCTCGAGTACCCCTCCCACGCCGCAGTCACGGCTTCCGCGCCACGGGGTCGGTCTGGGCTAGCGTCGGGGCGCTCATGACCCGCTGGCGCGCCTCGTCGGGTGTGCCCACCAGGGGCACGACCTCGACCAGGCGGGACCTTCCAGCGCCCCGTGATCGTGCCCGGTCTTGTCAGGCGCCACGACCGCGAGCTTCGGCCCTGCTCCAGGTGGGCCTGCCGCCCTTCACGAGGATCCGCGCGCCAGGCCGCCGCAGCGCGGCCGCTCGACCGTGACGGGGATGGAGGAGATCACGAGTGCCCACGGGCGGGCCCGATCACCCAGCAACCGCAGGGCCAACCCGCCGAACCACGTCAGGAAGAGGCTGGTGGAGGAGGGGCAGGGGAGGCCGGCGACAACAGGCGCCGCGAGCCCCGCGAGACCGC
>JADJAE010000009.1 GCA_016704445.1 Deltaproteobacteria bacterium | reverse complement strand
GCGTGCACGACGTCGCCGCGCACCCGCAGCGGCAGGCTCTGGAGGGCACGCCGCGGAGTCCGAAGAGCGGCGACCACGGCTCGTCGGCCGACGCGGCGGCGTAGGAGCTCGCGCCGAGGTCGACCAGCGCCAGGGCCTCTGCGCGGTCGCTCGGCAGCAGCGCCAGGACCCCGCCCGAGGGTCCCGGCGCGGGGTACCGGCGGCAGCGGATCGTGCCGCCGCCGTCGCGGCTGCGGCAGAAGATGCGCTCGCGGCTGTGGTCGACCCACATCACCGACAGCACCCCGTCGCCGACGCTCGACCCCGCCAGCGTGGCGGACTCGGAGAGGGACACCGGGAGCTCTTCGCCCGCCTCGACGGCGCGCGGGCGCGGGGCGTCGACCATGGACGCGGCCCGGAGGGAGGAGCCCGCTGCCACGAGCCCCGCCGTTGCGCGACGCGGGCGCGGAGCTCGCTCCACCGCGGCCGCCAGGCGCCGAGCTCGGCGGAGGCACCCTCGCGGCGCAGCGCGGCCACGAGCCCGTCGTCGGCGCGCAACGCCACGCGGAGGCGCTCGACCGCGACGGCTTCGTCCCGCGCAGCGTTGGCGCCGAGGAGGTCGAGGCAGCGCGACGGCCACGCGCGCCCCGCGTCGGGGCCGAGGGCCACCCGGCGGAGGTGTCGGGAGAGCTCGTCGGGGCGCGCCGGCATCGGGTCGGTGCCGAAGAGGCAGCCCTCGACGCGCGCCATGGGGTCGGCCCACGCGAGCGCCTCGCGCCTCGCCGCCTGCTGCCGGGAGGTCTTCCGCTGCCAGGCGAGCATCCCGCCGCCGGCGCCCCCGAGGACCACCACCGCCCCGGCGGCCAGCAGCGCCCGAGGAACCGCCGCGCGTCGTCTGTGTCTCACGTCCCGTTGGCCTCTCGTACCGCCGCGCGCGGTGTACCGTTCGACCTTACACCATGAGCTCCGACCCCCACCAAGCCACTTCCGCCGACGACTTCTCGTGGGAGCCGCGGGCGCGCTACCGGGCGCTGCTGCTCGCGCTCCGCGAGGTCATCGCAGCGGCGTCGTCCCTCCGGGCGCTGCTGCTCAACTCGGGCGACCTTCTGCACGCGCTGCTCGACGCCGAGCGGGTCACGGTCTTCGCCACGGACGAGCGCGGCGCGTCTCTGTACTCCGTCGCCCGCAGCGGCGGAGCCTCGCAGGCGCTGCGCGTTCCGATCGACGCGCACAGCATCGCCGGCTTCGTCGCGCTGTCGCGGCGCTCGGTGATGCTCCGCGACGCGGAGGACCCAGCGCAGCTCCGCGCGCTGCACCCGATGCTGGCCCGCGACGAGGCGCGGGAGCCCGGGGTGCGCAGCGTGCTCGCGACGCCGATCCTCGGGGCGGCGCGCGCGGTGGGCGTGCTGGAGTTCGTCAACTCCCTCGACGGCGAGGTGTTTCGGGCGGACGACCAGCGGCTGGCGGAGGCGATCGCGCGGATGCTCGCCCCGAAGCTGGAGGCGCTGCGCGCCGAGGCCTCCCCCGCGCGAGCGACGGGGTCGCGCTTCCCCCCGCTGCGTGGGTCCACGGCGGAGGACACCCTGGCGCAGCTCCTGGCCGAGGTGGGGCGGGTGCGTACGCCGGAGAACGATCGCGACGACGAGGCCCGCGACACCGACGACCGGGAGACCGACTCCTCGCGGCCCGGCTCGTCCGGCGCATCGTGCTCGACGCCCATGAGCGCGGCGCCTCCGACGTGCACTTCGAGCCCACCGGCACCCGCGGCGGGCTGCGGGTGAGGCTCCGGATCGACGGCGACTGCGTCGACCACGCGACGGTGCCGGGCACCTTCCGCTCGAGCCTCGTGCAGCGCATGAAGGTGCTCGCGGACCTCGACCTCGCCGAGCGGCGCCGACCGCAGGACGGGCGCTTCCGCGTCCAGGCGGGGGACGCCCCGATCGACGTGCGCATGGCGACGCTGCCCACGGTCGGTGAGAACGAGGACGTCACGCTGCGCCTGCTGTCCGCGTGGCGGCCGCGGCCGCTCGAGGAGATGGACTTCTCCGCCGTGAACCTCGCGCGCTTCCAGGCGATCATCGCGGCGCCGTACGGGATCGTGCTGGTGGTCGGGCCGACGGGCTCGGGCAAGACCACCACCCTGCACGCCGCGGTGGGCGCCCTCAACACCGCCGACCGCAAGGTGCCTGACCGTCGAGGACCCGGTGGAGATCGTGCAGCCCGGGCTCCGCCAGGTGCAGGCGAACCAGCGCATCGGGCTGGGCTTCCCGGAGGTGCTGCGGGCCTTCCTGCGGTCGGACCCGGACGTCATCCTGGTCGGCGAGATGCGCGACCGGGTGACCGCGGGCGTCGCCGTCGAGGCCTCCCTCACGGGCCACCTCGTGCTGTCCACCCTCCAGGCCAACAGCGCGGCGGAGACCGTGCCCCGCCTGCTCGGGATGGACATCGACTCCTACGCCTTCGCCGACGCCCTCCGCGGCGTGCTCGCGCAGCGCCTCGTGAAGCGCCTCTGCACCCACTGCCGTGCGCCCTACGCGCCCACCCCGACGGAGTGGGAGCAGGTCTCCGACGCCTACGGACACGACGCCTTCGCGCTTCGCACCGAGCGCACCTCGTCGGAGTTCATGCTGCACCGCGCGATGGGCTGCGCCCGCTGCAACGGCACGGGCTACCGCGGGCGGGTCGCGCTCCACGAGATCCTTCCCGGCAGCGGCGCGATCGCGACGCTCATCCGACAGCGGGCGACCATCGTCGAGCTGCGCCAGGCGGCCGACCGTGAGGGCATGACCACGGTGCTGCAAGACGGCATCGAGAAGGCGCTCCAGGGCATCACCGACCTGGGCCAGGTGCGCTCGAACTGCCTTTAGGGCGCTCGGGCGCGCCAGGCGAGCGCGCTGAAGGTCACCGCGAAGCCGACGGACTGCACCGCGAAGAGCCACTCGTGCTCGCGCCACGGCACGCATAGCCACGCCGCGGCGGACCACCACAGCGCCGCGAGGGAGGGCGGTCGCGCGCCGCCGGGTGCGGACCGACAGCGGCGAGCGGCGGGCAGCGATGCCGGCGGCGATGCCATAGCCCAGCGATCCGAGCAGCGTGGCCAGCAGGACCATCCGCATGACCCCGTTGAGCGCGCGACGCGCGGGGCTCTCCCAGGTGGTCGGGGCGCGCACCGAGTCGAGCGTGGCACGCAGAAGGAGCGGGCGGCGCTCGCGCGATGGCTCGGCGCCAGGAGCACGACGAGGACGGCGTCGTCGTCGAGCGGGACCGCGGTGGCGAAGCGGGTGACCGAGGCGCCGTTGGTGAGGGCGGAGACACCCACGAGGGTCTCGACGGGGAAGCCCAGCACGCGGTCGTGCTCGACGTGGTCGGTGAAGCGGAAGCCGTCGGCGCGGCGGAACTCCGCGCGCTCGGGGGGCAGCAGCGGGCGCTGCGGGACGATGGCGTCGAGGTGCAGCAGCTGGAGCACCATCGGCGGCTCGTCGGGGAGGTCACCCTCGCGCCGGAAGACGCCGAGCAGGTCGCGGGTGGCGCCGTCGGGCTCGACCCGCACGAAGCCGTCAGGGACGATGAGCGAGAAGCGCGGCCGCTCGTGCTGCACCACCGTGGGGTCGGCGACGGCGGCGCGGCCGAGCGCGAGGGTCGCGACGAGGGCGAGCGCGGCGGGGCGCACGGCCTTAGCGGGCGGGGTAGCGGGTAAGGTCGAAGGTGAAGCCATCCGGGGCGGCGCTGCCCTCCGGGAGACCCAGGTCGACCAGGCGATCGGCCTCGACGACGGCCTCGTAGCGCACGCGGTTGGCGGGGCCGAGCACGCGGAGTCGCACCCGTGGCGCGCTGGGCTCGACCACGAAGGACTGCACCCGCCGTCCGTCGGCGACGCCGCCGATGAAGGTGGGGTGCCGGCGTTGACGTTGCCGCGGATGACCGCCTCGGCGGTCACGCGATCGCCCGGGCACGGCTCGCGGTCGTCGTCGTGGTTGACGGTGCGACAGCTCGGGAGCAGCGCCCAGATCCGCCGGCCCTGGCCGAGGGCGCCGATGCCGAACGCCGTGCTCGCCGGCGGCGGGGTGAACAGGAACGCCCGCATGCGGCGAAGCATCCCGTCGACCGCGGACACCGGCACCGGGATCACTTCGCTCAGGTCCAGGTTGGGCCGCGCCTGCGGGGTCGCCTCGGTGGTCGCGACGGTCGGCGGGACGACGGCGACCGCGCCGGGCCGCGAGGGGGCCGGGGGGGTGCGCCGGTGCCGCGAGGTGCGGTGCTGCGCGGCCGCGGGCGCGAGGGCGAACACCGTCGCCAGGGCGATCGAGATCGAGGTGCGGGTGATCATCGGGGAGTAACCTCCTGCGGCTGCCTGCGGGCCGATGGTACTCCACGTACGGGCGGCGCGTTGCGCTCCCGACGCGGCGGGTGCTACGCCGCTCGCCCATGAGTGGAGAAGACCAGGTCCGGCTGACCCAGCTGGCGCACGGCGCGGGTTGAGCGGGCAAGGTCCGCGCTGCGGACCTCGCGCAGGTGCTGCGCGGCCTGAGCCTCCCCGTCGACCCGAACGTCCTCATCGGCCTGAACCCGGCCGATGACGCGGCCGTGGTGCGCCTGCTCCCGGAGCTGGCGCTGGTGTTCACGACGGACTTCTTCACTCCGCTCGTCGACGACCCGCGGACCTTCGGCCGCATCGCTGCGGCCAACGCCCTCTCGGACGTCTACGCGATGGGCGGTCGGCCCCTGGTGGCGCTCAACATCATGGCGTTTCCGACGAAGGTTCTCGGGCTGGCGGTGATGGCCGAGGTGCTCGCTGGCGGGGCCGACATCGCGCGCGAGGCTGGCATCTCCATCGCCGGCGGCCACTCCGTGGAGGACCAGGAGCCCAAGTACGGCCTCGCGGTGATCGGCACGGTCCACCCCGACCGGGTGTGGCGCAAGGGCGGGGCCCGCGCGGGCGATGCCCTCGTGCTCACCAAGGCGCTCGGCACGGGCGTGCTTGCCACGGCGCTCAAGCGGGGGCGGATTACGGAGGATGGTATCTCGATGCGGGTCGCCATCGCCTCGATGATCACCCTCAACGCCGGCGCGGCCCGCGCGGTGATGGACCTCGGCGTGGAGGTCCACGCGGCGACGGACGTCACGGGCTACGGGCTGGTTGGTCACCTCGGCGAGATGCTGCGCGCCAGCGATGGGGTTTCCGCGCGCCTCTCGGCGGCGGCGCTCCCGGCGCTCCCGGGCGCGCTGGAGCTGGCGGCGGAGGGCGTGCTCGCCGGCGGGACGAAGGCCAACCGCACCTTCGCGGCGCAGGGGTTTCTCGTGTCCGACGGGGTCGACGAGGCGCGGGCCTGGATCGCCTGCGACGCCCAGACCTCTGGCGGGCTGCTCGTCGCCTGTCTGCCCGAGCACGCGGCGGCGCTCGTCGCGGCGCTGCGCTCGACCGGCTCGCCCGCGGCGGTGATCGGTGAGGTGACCGGTCAGCCAGGCGCGAGGATCACTCTCGACCGCTGACGGCGCGACGCCGGAGCCACGAGTCCACCCCGATTACCGGGGCGCTGGGGCCGTCGCGCCGGCCGCGTTGGCGGCGCCCGCGGCGTTGACCCGCAGCCGCTCGGCGATGCGCTCGCGGACCGGGGCGTACTCTCGGTCGAGCGACTCGCGCCGGCGGATGGCCTCGATGCGTGCGCGGGGCACGGCGGCGGAGGTCACGCTGGCGTGCGCGTCGGCGAACTCGGCGACGACCCCCCAGGCGCCGATGGCCTCGCGCCAGAGCCCCTGGGCCTCGTTGAGCTCGGCGACCCCCGCGAGCGCGCGGGCGCGGTCGGCGTCGGCGCTTGCCTCGATGGCGAGCCGAAGGGCCTCGCGGTAGTTGCCCAGCGCCGTGGCGGCGTCGTTGCGCGCGCGCGAAACGGCGGCCATGCGCAGCCACGGGACGGGCGAGCGCGGGTCGCGCTGCACGGCGTCGCGGAAGGCGGTCATCGCGGCGTCGAAGTCGCGGCGGGCGAAGGCCTCGGCGCCGCGGCGCAGGCTCTGGTCGAAGGGGGTGGGCCCGCGCGTCGGCGGCGTCGCCGCGACCGGGGCGGCGGCGGGGGACTGCGCGAGGGCCGTCGCGGGCAGGAGCCACGCGAGCGCGATGATCAGGCGAATGGGTCGCGGCACGGCGCCAGGATACACCGGTCAGCGCGCGCGATACTCGTAGTAGTAACGGAGCACCTGGCGGACGTAGTGCTGGGTCTCCTCGTAGGGGGGCACGGCGCCGTAGCGGATGACCGCCCCGCTGCCCGCGTTGTAGGCCGCGAGGGTGAGCACGAGGTCGCCGTTGAAGGTGTTGGCGAGCACCCGGAGGTAGCGCGTGCCGCCGAGGACGTTCTGCCGCGGGTCGAAGGGGTCGGTGACCGTCATGCTCTGGGCGGTCGACGGGAGCATCTGCATGAGCCCGAGGGCGCCCGACGACGACACGCTCCAGGCGTTGAAGTCGCTCTCCTGCTTGATGACCGCGCGGATGAGCGCCCTCGGGGATCTGGTAGAGCTGCGCGGCCTCGCGGATGTGCGCGTCGTAGCGGGAGTAGCGCGCGGCGTCGCTCCGCGCGGCGTCGTACTGGGCTCGAACCTCGGGGCCGACGGTGGGGAGGTTGGGCGCGGTGATGACCTGCGATGGGGCGCCGGGCGGCGGCCGGTGGTCTGGCGTGGAGATGATCACCCGCGCGTTGGCGCGCCGGTTGGCGGGCACGTTGGTGAAGTGGAGCGACCCGTCGGCGGCGCGAGACATCCAGATCTGGCCGGAGGCGGACGGCGCCGCGGCGAGGACGGCGGCGGCGAAGGACATGAGGGCGGACGGGCGCAAGGTCATCGCAGGATAGCGAACGACGGGGGTGGTCGGCCAGTTCCCGGGGTCGCGCCGCGCAGGTCCGGGGGCGGTCACGACCGTTGGTGCCTCGGGCCGTTGGGGGTTAAGGTCGCCGGACATCATTGATGCGAGAGACAACGGACTTCCTGGTTCTCGGGAGCGGCATCGCGGGCCTCACGCTGGCCCTGCGCGCGGCGGAGAGCGGCGACGTGATGATCGTCACCAAGCGCGCCCGCGACGACGCCAACACCACCTGGGCGTAGGGCGGAATCTCCGCCGTGCTCGACCCGACGGACACCTTCGAGGCCCACGTCGCCGACACGCTCACGGCGGGCGCGGGCCTCTGCAAGCGCGACATCGTGGAGGTGTGCGTGCGCGAGGGCCCCGCCCGCATCGCCGACCTCGTGGCGCTCGGCACCCGCTTCACGCGCGCGGTCGACGCCGACGGACAGAGCCATTTCGAGCTCGGGCGCGAGGGGGGCCACAGCGCACGCCGGGTGGTGCACGCCGGGGACATCACGGGCCGCGAGGTCGAGCGCGCCCTGCTCGAGGCCGCCGAGTCCAATCCGCGCATCCGCTTCTTCGAGCACCACATGGCGGTCGACCTGATCACCCTGTCGAAGTTCGGCGGCCCTGACGTCTGCGTCGGCGCGTACGTGCTCGACACGCAGCGCGCGGTGGTGCTCACGGTGCTCGCGCGGCAGACGGTGCTCGCCACGGGCGGCGCGGGGAAGGTCTACCTGTACACGTCCAACCCCGACGTCGCGACCGGCGACGGGGTCGCGATGGCCTACCGCGCGGGGGCGGAGGTCGCGAACATGGAGTTCTACCAATTCCACCCGACGGTGCTCTACCACCCGCAGGCCAAGAGCTTCCTCATCAGCGAGGCCCTCCGCGGCGAGGGCGGCGTGCTGCGCCTCGAGGACGGCACGGCCTTCATGAAGAAGCACCACCCGATGGCCGACCTCGCCCCTCGGGACGTGGTGTCGAGGGCCATCGACTACGAGATGAAGCGCACCGGCGAGGACTGCGTGTGGCTCGACATGACCCACCACACGGCGGACTTCCTGCGGCAGCGCTTCCCGAACATCCACGCGGAGTGCCTGCGCTACGGCGTCGACATGACCGAGCGGCCGATCCCGGTGGTGCCGGCGGCGCACTTCTGCTGCGGCGGCGTGACCACCGACGCCTCGGGGCGCACGTCCATCCCGGGCCTGTGGGCTGTCGGTGAGGTGGCGTGCACGGGCCTCCACGGCGCCAACCGCCTCGCGAGCAACTCGCTGCTGGAGGGCCTGGTGTTCGGCAGCCGCGCGGCGGACCTCCTCAGCGGGGCCTCCGGGGACGAGGCCTGGCCGGAGGTGCCCGACTGGGACACCGGCAAGGCCGCGCCGAGCGACGAGGCCGTGGTGGTCACGCAGAACTGGGACGAGCTCCGCCGGCTCATGTGGAACTACGTCGGCATCGTGCGATCCGACCGCCGCCTGCAGCGCGCGGCGCGGCGCATCGCGCTGCTCCAGGAGGAGATCCGCGAGTACTACTGGAACCACCTGGTCACGCTCGACATGCTCGAGCTTCGCAACATCGCGACGGTGGCCGAGCTCATCGTGGCGAGCGCCCTCTGCCGCAAGGAGTCGCGCGGGCTGCACTACACCCTCGACCACCTGGAGACCGATCTGACGCAGGCCAGGGACTCGGTGGTGAAGCGCGGCGTCGGCGCCCACCTGCGTTGACAGGCGCGCGCGAGGCGCGGCACGTTCGGGTCGCGCGTCAGCGCCGGAGGTGGTCGGTGGCGTGCAGGCAGGGCTCAGTGCTTCGTTGGCTTCTCCCGCTAGGGCTGTTCGCCTCGGGCTGCGGCGATGCGAGCTGGACCGACTGGATGGTCCTCGACGGCAGCGCCGTGATCGACTCGGGCACCTCCACGGCCGTCGCGCCATCGGGCGGCGGCGACGACGGGGGTGACCGCGGCGATGTGCGAGACGCGGCCGGCGACGCAGGCGGCGCGGACGCCAGCGACGGCGATGACGGCGGTGACGCGAGCGATGCCGACACGAGCGACGCAGATGCGGCGCTCCCGTCGTTCGACGTGGGCGCGCCGCCCGACGCCGCACCGCCCGTCGATGGGGGGCAACCCGGCCGACGCAGGGGCGCCCGTGGACATCGGCTTCGACGTGCCCGTCGACCGCGGGGTGGATGTTCCGATCGACCGCGGCAATCCCGTGGACATCGGCTTCGATGTGCCTGTCGACCGCGGCAATCCCGTCGACATCGGCTTCGGTACCCGTCGACCGGGGTGGAGTTCCATCGACCGGCAATCCGTCGACTGGCTTCGTCGACCGCGGCAATCCCGTCGACATCGGCTTCGACGTACCCGTCGACCGCGGCAATCCCGTGGACATCGGCTTCGAGTCTCACCGCCCGCGGACATCGGCTTGACGTACCCGTCGACCGCGGCAGTCCCGTGGACCTCGGTGTCGACGTGCCTGTCGACCGCGAGAGCCCCGTCGACGTCCCGCGTGACGAGGGGCCCACGGGCCCGCCGACGTCCGATCCCGTCGCCTACGCGGGGTCGTTCGCAGCGCGCACGGGGCGCTTCACCGCGACCCTGACGGTGCGGGGCGAGCGGCGTTCGGTCGTGCTCGTGGTGCCCACCAACGCCGGGGCTTCCCCGCCGCTGCTGATGGTGTTCCACGGCACCAACGGCGACGGTGCGGTCGCGATGACCGAGTCCAACGCCCAGGCGCTGGCCAACAGCATGGGCGTCGTCGTCGCGGCGCCGAGCTCGCGCTGGCGGCCGGTCGGCGACTTCGACCACGCCACCGAGGAGACCTACTGGGAGACGGCCCCCAACGCCGACATCGAGAACAACCAGGACCTCGTCCTGGTGCGCGCCATCATGGTCGAGGCGCAGCGCGCGTATGGCGTCGACCCGATGCGGATCTACGCGATGGGGCACTCCAACGGCGCGTTCTTCGCGCAGTTCGTGGCCGTGCTGCTGCGCGATCGCATCGCCGCCTTCAGCGAGAACTCTGGCGGCCTCGTGCGCTGCGCACGCACCACCAGCTGCAGGTTCCAGGGCAGCGGCACCACCTGCGCGGCCCTCCGCGCGCAGGCAGGGTACTGCGCCTGCGCGGGCGCCGAGCTGCCCGTCGCGGTGCCCACTCGGGGCGGATGCCGCCGGGCCTGCTGACCCACGGGACCCGCGACCCGATGGTCTCGGTCTACTACACCTGCACGCTCGCCGACCTGATGACGGCGCGCGGTCACTCGCAGGTGACGCAGCTCTTCAACGGAGAGGGGCACGGCGTCCCGTCGAACTGGGCCCAGCTCGTGTGGCCCTTCTTCGCGAGCCGCCGGCTCGGCGATCGCTAGCGGCAGCCTTCGTCGACCACGCCGTTGCAGTTGTCGTCGCACCCGTTGCACGCCTCGCCGGCGCCCTGGATGCACTGGCCGCACACCGGCTGCTGATACACCGGCTGCTGATACACCGGCTGCGCCTGATAGACCGGCTGCTGGTACACGGGCTGGGTCTGAACCACCACGCGCCCGGGGCGCACGTACACCGGCTGCGCCCGAGCGCGCACCACACAGCCGCCGAGCGCCATCGCGCCCGCGACCACAAGACCCGCCGAGAACGCCCATCGTGCCTTCATTGAGTTCATCCGTGCACCTCATCGCCTTCGACGCGTCGCGGTCGTCGCGACCACGCGAGCGCGCAGCGTAGCGCATCCGGCGCGCGGGGTTGCCGTCCGTCCGGGGCTTCGGCTAGGTTCCGCCCGATGTCTGGCCTCCGCGCCCTCCCCATCGCGCTCGCGCTCTCCGTCCTGCTCCCAGCCTGCGCCGGGACGCAGAGCGCCAGGGCCAATCTGCACTACAGCGACGAGGCCCACGAGGCCTACGAGCGCGCCATGGAGCGCTTTCGCGACGAGGAGTGGCCCGAGGCCACCGAGGCCTTCCGCGCCGTCCAGCGTGAATACTCCGCCTCGCGCTACGCCACGCTCGCCGAGCTCCGCCTCGCCGACGTGATGTTCCGCCAGGAGACCTACACCGAGGCCCTCGCGGCCTACCGGGCCTGGCTCCGGTACCACCCCTCCTCCGACGAGTCGGTGCACGCGCACTTCATGATCGCGCACTGCTACGTCAAGCAGATGCCCGACGACTGGCTCCTCGTGCCGCCCAGCTTCGAGCGCGACCTGAGCTCGGTGCACGACGCCGAGGGGGCCCTCGCCCGCTTCATCCGCGACTACCCCGAGGCCACGCAGCTCGCCGAGGCGCGGCGCCTGCTCGGCGAGGTGCGCCTCGTGCTCGCCCGCCACGAGTACTACGTGGCGGAGTTCTACGTGACGCGCGAGCGCTACCCCGCCGCCATCAACCGCCTCCTCGGGGTCATCGGCAACTACGAGGGCTCCGGGCTCGAGGCCCGGGCGCTGCTCCAGCTCGGCGAGCTGTACCTCCGCACCGACCGGTCCCCCGAGGCCCGCGGCGCCTTCCAGGCCCTGCTCGAAGCCTACCCCCGCAGCCCGCAGGTGGAGGCCGCGCGCCGCTTCCTCGCCCGCGTCGGCCCCGGCGCCGCGGTCGCGCCCGACCTCGCCTCCGCCGTCATCCCCGCGGCGGCGCCGGCGCGGCGCCAGCACGCCGGAGCGCCACGCGCCCGCACGCCTGAGCCCACCGACGGAGGACACCCCGTGACCGACCAGCTCAAGCAGCAACTCACCATCGGACGCGAACTCTACGAACGTCAGGACTACGTCGGCGCCGAGCCCTACCTGCGCGAGGTGATCACCCTCCGCGACGACCTCGCGGACGTGCACCACATGCTCGGCGTGATCCACAACGACCGCGGCGAGCTCGCCGAGGCGCGGCTCTGCTTCGAGCGCGCGCTGCTGCTCAACCCCGACTACACCGAGGCCGCGCTCAACCTCTCCATCGTGTGCAACGAGCTCGGGGCCTACACCGACGCGCGCGAGGTCGTCGGCACCATCTCCGAGCGCGCCCGCCAGGGCCACCGCATCGACCCCTACGCGCGCGGCAAGGTCGCCAACCTCCACGGCGAGGTCGCCCGCGCCTACGAGGAGCTCGGGATGTGGCCCGAGGCCATCGACGAGTACCGCCGCGGGCTCGCGCTCTGCCCCGACTACTCCGACCTGCGCACCCGCCTCGCGATGTGCCTCCGCTCCGACCACGAGGTCGACGAGGCCCGCAAGGAGCTCGAGATCGCCGTCAACATCAACCCCAGCTTCGTGCCCGCGCGCGTGGCCCTCGGGGTGATGTACATGGCCCTCGGGCGCCACGACGACGCGGCCCTCGCCTGGCGCGAGGCGCTCGTCATCGACCCCACGCACCGGCCCGCGAAGGTCTACCTGCGGCTCCTCGACGAGCCCGACGTGAGCCCGTCGCAGTTTCCTCCGCCGGACGCCGTCGAGGCCAGGAGCGACGAGTTCACCATCGAGCTGCTCACCGACTCGAAGTAGGCCCTCAGCGCCGCAGGCCCAGCGCGCGCCACCAGTCGTTCACGACGTGCGCTCCCCCGCCGAGCAGGGCCGCGGCCAGCAGCGCCCCGCCCACCCAGGGGTGCCTGCCCATCGCGAGCACCACCGATCCGCCGAGCACGAGCGACGCCACCACGAGGCTCGCGAAGAGGCGCCGACCCAGCCGGTCGAAGGCCAGCGGCGTCTCCGCGTCGGCGGTCTTGAGCGTGAGGTGGCCCTTTCGGAGGTCCTCGAGGATCTCCGAGACCTGCTCGGGCATCTGCCCCGCCATCCCGCTCATGCGCAGCGCGGTGCGCACCAGGTCGCCGGTGAGCTTGTCGGGCGAGTACCGCTGCGCCACCAGCCGGATCAGGTAGGGCTTCGCCTCGGAGAACACGTCGAGGTCGGGCGCGATCTGCCGGGCGGTGCCCTCCAGGGTCATGAGCGCGCGGCCCACCAGCATGAAGTCCGGAGGCATGTCGATGCCGTGCTTGACCGCGCCCCAGATGAGGTCGCGCACCACCGCGGCGATCTCGATCTCGCCGAGCGCCCGGCCGACGTACTTGCGCCCGAGCGTCTCGACGTCGGTGCGGAAGGCCGCCATGTCGACCTTCCTCGTCGGGCGGCCGAGGGCGTAGAGGGCGTCGGCCACGGCGCTGTAGTCCTCGCGCGCGGCGGCCACCATCAGGTCGAGCGCGCGGTCGCGGGTGGCGCCGGAGAGGTGGCCCACGAGCCCGAGGTCGAGGAGCCCCACCACCGGCGCCTCGTTGGACCCGAGCACCAGGAGGTTTCCCGGGTGCGGGTCGGCGTGGAAGAAGCCGTCCTCGAAGATCATCTTGATGACCACGTGCACGCTGGTGCTGGCGAGCGCGCGGCCGTCCAGACCCTGCGCGAGCGCGTCGTTGAGCTTGCGCCCGTCCAGGAACTCCAGCGTCAGCACCCGCTTGCCCGAGTGCGAGCGGAACACCCCCGGGAAGCGCACCCGCGCGTCGCCCTCGAAGTTCTTGGCGAAGCGCTCGGCGTGGTCGGCCTCCAGGAGGAAATCGAGCTCGGCCTTGATGCTCCGGTCGAACTCCGCGACGAGGTCGACCGGCGAGTACCGCCGCGACTCCGGCACCGCGCGCTCCAGCGCCCGGGCGAACCAGTAGAGCAGGTCGACGTCGCGCGCGACGGTCTCCTGGATCCCCGGCCGCTGTACCTTGATGGCCACCTCGCGGGCCCCCTCGCCCTCCGCCGCCGGGGCCAACCGGCCGCGGTGCACCTGGGCGATCGACGCGCTCGCCAGCGGGCGCTCATCCACCGAGAGGAAGAGCTCCCCGACGGGGCCGCCGAGGTCGGCCTCGATCTCCTGGCGTACCGCCTCCCAGGTGATGGGCTTTACGTCGTCCTGTAAAATCTTCAGCTCAACGATGACGTCCGCGGGCAGCAGGTCGGCGCGCGTCGAGGCGATCTGCCCGAGCTTCACGAAGGACGGCCCGAGGTCCTGCAGCACGAAGCGCACGCGCTGGCCGAGGGAGTGCGAGCGGGAGGCCGTCGCCTCGGCGCCGCCCGCGACGACGGGCGCGTCGAGCCCGAGGCGCTGCACCACCTCGCCGAAGCCGTGGCGCCAGAGCACGGCGACGATCTCCCTGAGCCGGTCGAGGTCGCGAAAGGCGGTGATCACGGAGGGCATCGGGCGCTCTCAATCGCGGGGGCAGAGGCCGAAGCGAGCGAGGCGTACGCCCTCGACCTGGAGCTGGCAGAGGGCGCCGTAGGTCATCCCGTCGCAGCCGCAGACCAGGTCGCCGGCGGACGCGTCGACCATCATGCAGTTGGAGGCCGCGCGGCGGGGAACGCAGAAGCCGGGCGCGTCGCAGCCGGGGCCGTTGCAGTAGAGGTCCGGGGAGGGACAGTCGGCGTTGCTGCGGCAGCCGAGCACCGAGGACTCGGCGACCACGTCGCGCGGCCCGTCGGAGGCGTCGGAGCTCGCGTCGACCGCCACGTCGACCCGGGCGTCGCGTCCCCCGTCGAGCCCCGCGTCGAGGTCGCTCGCGTCCGCGGTGTCACGGCCGATGTCGCGCGGAGGGCCGAAGTCCGTCGGCACGACCGTGGCGTCGCCGCTGAAGCGCCGAGGCTCCTCCGCGCAGCCGAGCGCCAGGGTGGCGCAGAGGATCCATCCCCAATTGGGCGTTGCGCCGGCCGACCGCCTCGTCTCCATCGCGCGGACGATGCCACAGCCCGCGGGGAAACCCCACCGTCCGTGGGGCTCCCCGGTGAGGGCGTTCACCCGCGCGCCTCGCGGAAGGCCTCGGCCGCCGCCGCGAGCGTCGCGTCGATCACTCCCTCGTCGTGCGTCACCGAGTGGAACGCCGCCTCCCACTGCGACGGCGGCAGGTACACCCCGCGCTTGAGCATCCCCTGGTGGAAGCGCGCGAATGCCTTGGTGTCGGCGCCCTTCGCGTCGTCCCACGAGCGCACCGGGGCGTCGGTGAAGAACACCGTCCACATGGCGCCCACGCGCTGCACCGTCACCGTCGCCCCGGCCGCGCGGGCCGCGTCGCGGAGGCCAGACTCCAGGCGCGCTCCGATGCGCTCCAGCGTGACGTAGAGCTCGGGCGTGAGCAGCGCGAGCGTCGCGAGCCCCGCCGCGGTGGCGACCGGGTTGCCGCTGAGCGTACCGGCCTGGTAGACGGGGCCGATGGGGGCCAGCCGGTCCATGATGTCCGCGCGGCCGCCGAAGGCCGCGAGGGGCAGGCCGCCGCCGACGATCTTACCCAGGGTGGTAAGGTCGGGCTTCACGCCGTAGACCGCCTGGGCGCCGCCGCGCGCCAGCCGGAAGCCGGTCATCACCTCGTCGAGCACCAGCAGCGCGCCGTGCTCGGTGCAGAGCGAGCGCAGCCCCTCGAGGAAGCCCGGGGCGGGAGGGACGCAGCCCATGTTGCCCACCACCGGCTCGACGATCACCGCGGCGATCTCGCTCCCCTGCTCGGCGAAGAGCGCGCGCACGGCGTCGAGGTCGTTGAAGCGCGCGGTGAGGGTGTTGCGCGCCGCCGCCTCGGGCACCCCGGCGCTGTCGGGCACGCCGAAGGTCGCCGCGCCGCTGCCGGCCTTCACCAGCAGGAAGTCCGCGTGGCCGTGGTAGCAGCCCTCGAACTTGAGCACCTTGTCGCGGCCGGTGAAGCCGCGGGCGAGGCGCAGGGCGCTCATGCAGGCCTCGGTTCCGCTCGAGCAGAGGCGCACCTTGTCCATCGAGGGGACGGCCTCGCAGAGGGCCTCGGCGAAGAGCACCTCGCGCTCGGTGGGCGCGCCGTAGCTCGTCCCCATCGCAGCCGCCTCGGTGATCGCCCGGAGGATCGACGGGTGCGCGTGGCCCAGCACCATCGGCCCCCAGGAGCCGACGTAGTCGATGTAGCGCGTTCCGTCGGCGCCCCAGAGGTAGGGGCCCTCCGCGCGGGCCACGTAGATGGGCTCGCCGCCGACGGCTCGGAAGGCTCGTACGGGGGAGTTCACGCCGCCGGGGATTCGTCGGAGGGCGCGCTCGTGCAGGCTGCGGGAGATGGGGTCTGCCATGGTGGCGGAGCGATAGCCCCGACCGGCGACCAGTGTCTAGGGGCGGGCGCTCGCGGGGCGCACGACCTCGCCGTAAAGCACCAGCTCGATGCCGTGGGAGTCGTCGGGCATCGCCCCGCGGACCACCATCGGCTGCGGCACCGACTTGCTCTCCCCCGGCCCGAGGCGCTCGTCCTCGGGGAAGAGGAAGCCCTGGAGCCCGGTCGGCCCGTCGCCGGCGCGCGTCCGGATCTCCAGCGCTCGGAGGATGAAGGGGGAGCACTGGTCGTTGGCGCAGGGGTTTCGCACCACCGCGGTGACCGACAGGAAGGAGCCACCCGTGGAGGGCGGATCGCTCAAGTAGGGCCGGGCCTCGACCTCGAGCGAGGCCACCGAGGCCGTGGTGCCGCCGCTCGCCAGCGGCACCGAGGCGCGCCAGACCGATGGGTCGCCGTAGGTGCCCACGCCGCTACGGAGCTGCGCCAGGACCGGAGGCGCCGAAGGGAGCGTCACGGAGACCGCCGCGGTGGCGCCCTCGGCGAGCATCACCCTCCTCGACGACGACCACGGGGCCATGAAGGACGAGCCGATCACCTCGTAGTTGCCAGGACCGAGGGCGTCGATGGTCTGCGTGGCCGTGCGGTCCCACCGGAGCACCCGCTCGAAGCCGCCGACCGGGCCGCAGCGGACGAGCAGCCAGACCTCCGGGGCGCGGACCTCCAGGCCAGGGTCGAGCCCGAGCGCGACCCGAAGACGGCCGGTGCCGGTGGAGCCACACGAGGGCGGCGCTGCGAGGTCGGCGGTAACGCCCGCGGCGTCTTCCACGGAGCCCGCGTCGGGGACTAGGGCGCCAGCGTCCAGGGCGGGGGCGAGATCGCCTACGCCGCTGCCGCAACCCACCGCGGCGAGGGAGAGGAGCCACGGCGCGACGCGCCGCAGTGAAAGGAAGTTCATTGGGCAACAGGTATAGCAACGGCGCCCGCGAACGGTAACCCTCTGGCGACGCGCGTCAGGCTCTATGGCAGCGCCCGGGGAGCCGCAGGCGTCGGGAGCACCCGCTCCCGGGTCACGTCGATTCGCTCCAGCACGCGCTGTCGCACCCGCCACGTCTCACGGCGAATCTCGCTGCCGATGGCTTCGCCGCCGAGGCCTCCGTGGAGCGGGCGCTGCTCGACGTAGAGGTCGCGGGGCACCGGCAGCTCGTCGATGACGTCCCATCGTCCCCGGGTCTCCGCGCCGGTGGCCTCGTCGAAGAACCCGAGACGCACCTCGCCCGCGTACCAGTCCAGGGCGCCGCCTTCGCCGAGCCGCGCGACCCGCAGCAGGCGCCCGCTGGCCTCGTCGCCGTCGTCGCTCGCCACCTCGGTCTCCACCGCGAACTCCCGAGGCGCGGCGGTCGTCAGCGCCACCGCCGTCACCTCGGCCACGGAGCGAACGCAGCTGCCCGGTCGACCCGCGTCCACCAGCGAGAGGTGCGCCCTCGGGGTCCATGTCCCGGTGCGCCCGGCGAAGCTCACCAGCGTCGCGTTGCCGCAGTCGGTGCGCACGAGGCCCAGCGCCGAGTCGCCCACGCACCCGAGCGCCCTCGCCTCGCTCACCCGCTCGTCCGCCGCCGCGTCGCCGCCGATGGTGCGCTCGCCCGCCGCGGAGCGCAGAGCCACCCCCATCGCACGGAGCGACGACGGCTCCGAGCGGGCCCCTTCGAGCGCCGAGGCGAAGCGCGAGCAGTCCGCCACCGGGGGCGCCGTGGCCGCCGCGGTGACCGCCGCGGGCCGAGGCGTCGAGGCGCAGGCCGCGAGCAGCAGGGAGGCCAGCAGCGCCCCTCGCCTCACCAGCCCGACCCCCTCGACCCGTCCGTCGACCCCGAGGCCCAGGTCATCGTCTCGGTGTTGTTGGCTCGGCCCGGTCGCCCCGAGCGGTCGAGCGCGATCACCCCGCCGGTGCCGCCGACCCGCGACGCGAGCATGGCGATCGCCTCCGCCGCGGCCGCCATCGGATCGGCCCCGCCGCGCAGCCCGGAGATCACCTGGAAGCCTAACCCCACCCGCAAGATCTTCTCTCCGTGGCCGGTGGCGCTGACGCCCCCGGCGAGGTCGTCGGCGTAGGTTCCTGCGCCCGGGAGGGGGGTGTCGCCGACGCGCCCGCGGCGCTTGTCGGTCATGCCTCCAGTGCTCGTCGCGGCCGCCACATGGACGCCGTCGAAGGCCACCGCGCCGACGGTTCCTCCGGCCCAGCCGCTCTCGGCCTTCCCCGCGCGCACGGCCCCCCAGCGCCACCTCGCGGAGTCCGTGATCAGCGCCTCGTCGGGCACCCGCTCGAAGCCCCGCGACTCGGCGAAGCGCATCGCGCCCTCCGCGGCGTAGAGCGCGTGGCGGCCGTCTTCCATCACCGCGCGCGCCACCGCGATGGGGTGGCGCACCGCGGGCATCGCGCACACCGCCCCGTAGCGCAGCCCGTCGCCGTCCATCAGCGCCGCGTCCAGCTCGACCCCGCCGTCCTCGTGCAGGCACGACCCACGGCCCGCGTTGAAGAGCGGATCGTCCTCCAGCACCTCCACCGCCCGCTGCGCCGCGTCGAGCGCGCTGCCTCCGCCGTGCAGCACCGCCAGCGCCGCCGCCACGGCGCGCTCGCAGCCCGCCACGTGCTCGGCCCTCCGCGCGGGGGCCACGCTGCCGGCCCCGCCGTGGACGATCACCGACCGGGTCATCGCTCAGCCCCGGCGCAGACGGGCCAGCGCCTCGGGGGTGGTGTTCTCTTCGGTGAGCTGACGAGGCGCGAGCGAGGGCTCGGCCAGCACGCCGCCCGCCGTCTCCAGGCCGCGCACCAGCGCCGGGACGTCGGCCGCGGTGATCTGGCCCAGCAGCACCCCGTCGGGCATCACCGCCACGGTCACGCCGTGCTCGCACTGATCGATGCAGCTCGACGACATCACCCGTACGCGAGGCCCCTGCCCCGCGGCCCTGGTCGCGCGCTTGAGCTCCTCGATGATCGCCTCGGACCCCTTGGCCGCGCACGACCCCCGCGGATGATCGTCGGCCCGACGGTTGGTGCAGATCCACACGTAGCGCTCTTTGAGGGGCATGCGTGGGTTTATACAACCGTCCGCGGCGGCTCCGCGATACTCCACCCCGCAGCCCTGCCGATGCGCGTCCGAGTGAAGGCCCGAGCCTCCCGCAGCCTCGCGACCGTCACGCCCAGCCGGCGCGAGCTCGCCCGGGCCTTCTTCGCGCTCGCGGTGCGCGCCGACGTCCCCACGCTCTCCGCCAGCTTCGCCTTCAGCGCCGTCTTCGCGCTAGGCCCGCTGCTCTCGCTCGCCCTCACGGCCCTCTCGACCCTGCGAGACGACACCTTCCGCAGCGGGCTCGAACACCTCGCCCGCGCCATCGTGCCGAGCGTCTCCGCCCCCTTCCTCGACGTCATCGCCGGCCAGGTCAAGCGCGCCGGCAACCCGCTGGTCCTCGTGGTCTCGCTGCTCGGCCTCGTCTGGACCCTCTCCTCCGCCTCCGACGCCATCGTCTCGGCGCTCGAGATCATCGGCCGCCGAGACCCGCGCGCCTGGTGGCGACGCCGGCTGCGCTCGGTGATCCTCGGGCTCGCGGTCGCCTTCGCCCTGTCCGTGGCCTCCATCGCGGTCACCCTCGGGCCGCGCGTGGGCGCCCTCCTCGGCCGCCTCACGGGCCTCCCGCTGGGCGTCTTCGAGCCGCTCACGTCACAGTGGTTCCGGCTGCCGCTCGTGGCCGCCAGCTTTACCACCCTGTGTATGATCTACTACCGCCACGGCACCATCGACGCGCCCCCGCGCGGCCTCTCGCTCCTCGGCTCGGTCTTCGGCGGCGTGCTCGCCACCCTCGCCTCCGCCGTGCTCAGCCAGTGGTTCTCGCTCATCCCCCGGCTGGGCGGCGGCTACGGCGCGGCCACGTCCTTCTTCGCGGTGCTGCTCTGGCTCTACGTGCTCGGGCTCTCGGTCTGCCTCGGGGCGTGCTTCACCCACGTGTTGGGCTTCGTCCCGCAGCACCCACGGAGCCGCTAGCACCGTGCATCGCGCGACCATCGGGTGCGCCGTGGCGCTGCTGCTCGCGGGCTGCGAGTCCCCGCCGCCGCCGCGGAGGCGACCGCACGTCGAGCCCCCGGATGTTCCCGTGGTCGACGGGGGAACCCGCCGCTGCGCGCTCCGCTCCGACGCCCCCGGCGAGGTCAGCCGCGGCGCAGACCCCGGTCGGATGCGCATCGCCTGGAACGGCGAGCACTGGGCCGTGGTCTGGTCGGAGACCATCGACAACGAGCCCGCGGTGTTCTTCGCCCGCATCGACGCCGACGGCAGCCGCCCCCGGCCGCCGCTGCGGGTGAGCGAGCGCCGCACCTACGCCAGCGCCCCGGCGGTCTGCTGGAACCAGACCGCCTGGTCGGTGTTCTTCACCGGCGGATTGCGCGAGGTCGGGGACATCTACCAGGCGCGCGTGACCAGCCGTGGGAGCGCGGTCGGCCGCCCGTGGCGCATGACCCGCGGAGAGCGCCTCGACATCGATCCTGCGGTCGCCACCACGGGCACCACCACCGGGCTGGTCTGGTCCGCGCGCGAGGCCGACCAGCGCTGGAGCGTCTACGGCAAGGTGCTCGACCGCTGGGACCGTCCGAGCGCGCCGCTCACGCTGATGCGCAACAGCTCCCTCGCGCTCGGCCCGGCGGAGCTCCTCTGGACCGGCCAGGAGTGGGCCGCCGCGTATGTGACCGCGGGCCAGGAGGTGTTCGGCGTCGAGCTCGCGCGCCTCGACGGCATCGGGCAGCTCCGAGGGAGCGTGCGGCGCATGACCGACGCGCGCATCGGCGACGTGAGCGCCGAGCGCCGCTTCGCCATCGCCTGGAACGGCCAGCGCTACGGCCTCGCCTGGAGCGAGCTGCGCGACGGCCAGCGGCGGCTCTACTTCCGCTGGGTGAGCGCGCGGGGCAACCCCTTGAGCGAGCCGCGCGAGCTCGGCGTCGAGGGGGAGGTCGCCACGTCCCCGGCGCTCGCCGCCGTGGGCGACGGCACGCTGCTCCTGGCCTGGGAGTCCGAGCGCGAGGGCGACCGCCGGGTGGCCGTGTCGCTGCTCGACGAGGAGGGCAACCCCCAGCGAGAGCCGGTCACCCTGCGGGGCGTCGAGGGCATCGCCACGCAGCCCGCGCTCGCGGTCTCAGCCGACGCGGTGGGCGTCGCGACCCGGTCTCGCCGGGGCATCAGCTTCCACCGGGTCACGCTGGGCAACTGCCGGCGCTGAAGGCAGCTCGGCCCGCGCCAGGGGGTGGGCGCCGTCGTAGACCTTCATGAGCTGGTTCATCGAGACCTGCGTGTACCGCTGCGTGGTCGAGAGGCTCGCGTGCCCGAGGATCTCCTGGATGGCCCGCAGGTCTGCGCCGCCGTCGAGCAGGTGCGTCGCGCAGGCGTGGCGGAGCATGTGCGGGTGCACCGCGTGGGTGCCCGTCGCCAGCGCCCCGTACTCCTTCACCAGGAGCTGCACCTGCCGCACGCCCAGCCGCTTGCCGGCGCGGCCGATGAAGACCGCGTTCGGGTCCTGCGTGCCGGTGCGCACGTCCGTGAGCCCCGGCCGCACCTCGCGCCACGCGTCGAGCGCCTCGACGCAGATGCGCCCCAGCGGCACCACGCGCTCCTTGTTGCCCTTGCCCCGCACCCTCGCCGTCGTGCCCTGCAGGTCGCCCAGGTCGAGGCCCACGGCCTCGCTCACCCGCAGCCCGCTGCCGTAGAGCAGCTCCAGCAGCGCGCGGTCGCGCTTCATCACCATCACCTGCCGGGCGCCCGACGCCCCGGCCTTCATCGGCGCCTCCGGGGTCGCGCTCGGCGAGTCCATCATGCGACCCGCGTCGGTGACCGACATCGGCCGCTCGAGGCGTCGTCGCACCTTCGGGGCCAGCAGCCGGGCGGTCGGGTCCTCGCCCTTCCAGCCAGCGCCGAGGGCGTAGCGGAAGAAGCTCTTCACCGCGGAGACGTTGCGCGCCAGCGTCGCGCTCACCCTCGTCTTCGATCGCTCCGCCAGCCAGCCCCGGAGCACCGTGAGGTCGATGCCGTCGAGGTCGACCTCGGCGCCCCGGTGCAGCCTCGCGTAGGCCGTCAGCGCGTCGAGGTCCCGGCGGTAGTGCTCCACCGTGAGGGCGGAGGCGCGGCGCTCGTGGGTGAGCCATTCGCAGAACGACTCGATGCGGGAGGTGAGCGACATCACCCGTGGCTATAGCCCCCGCCCGGTCGAGGCAGCCAGGAACCGGGGGGCTCGGGTCCGGCGGTGCGGTTTCAACCCCCCGCCCTGCGATGGACTGCGCGATACTGCGTGGGCAAAGCGCGCCGTTCACCCATCGCGGGTCGCGAGGGCGGCGTCGTGGAGGTTTGGATGGCGCTGTTCGGTTCGTCTCGCTCTCCGCTCCAGAAGGTCAAAGAAGCGCAGTGGCGCACCGACGACGAGAAGCTCGCGGCCCTCTCCGCGCTGCGCGACGACAGTTCGGTCAAGCCCTCGGAGCTCGTACCCCTCTTGTGGGTCGGCGACGCCACCGTGCGCCAGGCCGCGGCGTCGATGTTCGTGAGCCGCGCCGACCCTCGCTCCATCGCGCTGCTCTTCAGCGAGATGCAGACCCAGCACCCAGCGGCCAAGTCCTTCGCGCAGCGGGTCATCGCCCGGCTCCCGCCCAACCTGGTGACGCCCGCCATCGAGGAGCTGCTCCGCGACCCCAACTCGATGCGCCAGCGCGTGGGGTGGGAGACCGCGCTCGAGCTCCCCTCCAAGGAGCGCCTCGCCTTCGCCCGCCGGGCCCTGAAGGACGCCCCCTCGGTGATGCGCGTCACGGCGCTCCAGCGCCTGGTGGCCGACCAGGGGGTCGACGCCATGGTCGACGAGCTGATCGCGCTCGCCAACGACCCCGACGACCGCTTTCGGGAGCGGGTCATCGAGGCCCTCTCGGGGCTGCAGCGCCCGAGGGGTGACGTCACCGACCTGATGCTGGAGCGCTTCGCCCAGGACAACGCCGCGGTGAGGGCGCACGCGCTGAAGGCGATCCAGCAGGCCGGGCGAACGGACCCGGCGGCGCTGCAGCCGAAGCTCCACCGGCTGCTCGCCGAGGGGGAGGACGCGATCCGACGGACGGCGGTGGAGATCCTGCTGTCGACGGGCAAGCCCGAGGAGGTGCTGACGGAGATCCTGCAGCAGTCGCGCTCGATGGTGGGCTGGCTTCGCACGCGCATCCTCAACACGCTCAAGACCTTCGGCGACGACGTGCTGCGCCCCGCGGTGAGCCTGCTCGAGCACCCCGACGAGGAGGTGCGGATGCAGGCCCTGGTGCTGGCCGAGCACTTCGAGGACCCGCGGCTCATCGGCCCGGTGGTGAAGCTGCTCGCGGACGACGACTGGTGGCTGCGCATCACGGCCTGCGAGACCCTCGGGAAGCTCAAGGACGAGCGCGTGGTGCCGCACCTGGTGAAGGCCCTCGCGGACCCGGACGCGCGCTGGGCGGCCATCGACGCGCTCGGCTCCATCGGCGGGGACAGCGCGCTGCGGGCGCTGGTCGACCTGCTGAAGGACGAGCGGCCGGAGGTGCGGATGGAGGTGCTGCGGGCCTGCGCGCGCTCCAAGGACCCTCGGATGATCAAGCTCTTCCAGCGGGTGATGGAGGGCGACGCCGACCAGGAGGTGCGGACGAGGGCGGCGGAGATGTTCCGCGAGGTGGGCGGCGTGGTGGGGCGGGAGCAGACCGCCGCGGTGCGCAGCGAACGCATCGACGACGCGCTCGACAAGCTGCTCGCGATGGCCCGCGAGCGCGGCGCCTCGGACGTGCACGTCACCGTCGGCGAGCCGCCGTACATCCGCGTGGCGGGGGTGATCGAGCGCATCGACCAGGCGCCCCTCAGCGCCGCGGAGTGCGAGGCGCTCATCACCGGCATCATCGATCCGGTGCGGCTGAAGGCGCTGGAGTCCGAAGGCGAGGTGGACTTCTGCCACGCCGTTCCCGGCGTCGGGCGCTACCGGGCCAACGCGTTTCGCCAGCGCAAGGGCATGTGCGCGACCTTCCGGTGCATCCCCAACATCCCGCCCACCTTCGCGGACCTTCGGCTGCCGGGGCAGCTCACCGAGCTGCTCGACTTCCACCAGGGGCTCATCCTGGTGACGGGACCCGCGGGCGGAGGCAAGAGCACCACGCTCGCGGCGATCATCAACCTCATCAACGAGACCAAGAGCGACCACATCATCACCCTCGAAGACCCGATCGAGTTCGTGCACCCGGCCAAGTCGTCGCTGGTCAACCAGCGCGAGGTGGGGCGCCACACCGGGAGCTTCGCCCGCGCCCTGCGCGCCGCCCTGCGCGAAGACCCGGACGTCATCATGGTGGGCGAGATGCGCGACGTGGACACCATCCGCATGGCCATGACCGCCGCGGAGACGGGCCACCTGGTGATCGCGACGATGCACACCACCAGCGCCGTGGCGACCGTCGACCGGCTCATCGAGAGCTTCCCCCCCGACGAGCAGGCGCAGGCGCGCATGGGCCTCTCGGAGAGCCTGAAGTACGTGGTGTCGCAGAGCCTCGCTCCTCGGGCCGACGGCAAGGGTCGGGTGGCCGTCTACGAGGTGCTCAAGGGGATCATGAACGTCGGGACGATGATTCGAGAGCAGAAGACCTTCCAGCTACCGAGCCTCATGCAGATCAGCCGCGCGGCGGGGATGATGACCCTCGACCAGAGCCTCGAAGACCTCCTCGAAGCGGGTCTCATCACGCCGGAGTTCGCGTTCGCGCGGGCCGATCGCAAGGAGACCTTCGAGGCGCGACTCTCGAGCGGAGCACAGGCATGAGCGACGAGAAGCGCCCGTCCCGACGCCCCAGCAAGCCTCCCATCGCGAGGGAGGAGCGAGCCGCAGGAGTCCGAGAGGAGAGACTCGGATCGGTGCGAGAGGAGAGACTCGGATCGGTGCGAGAGGAGAGGCTCGGGGGAGCCCGAGAGGAGCGACCGTCTGCGCCCCGACAGGAGAGACTCGGATCGGTGCGAGAGGAGGTCGTCCCGGCTCGGCCCGATCGCGCGCCGCCCATCCGTCAGGAGCGCGTTGCGCCGGTGCGAGAGGAGCGCTTCGGCGGCATCCGTGAGGAGCGGGTTACGCCCGTGCGAGAGGAGCGCTTCGGCGGCATTCGTGAGGAGCGCGTCGAGCAGCCCATGGTCGGGCGGCGCACCGCGGTCGTCGCCGAGGAGGTCGTCGTCCAGCGCTCGCGCCCCCATCCCTCCGGGGCCACCATCCCCCCGGTGCGCCCGCATGAGCACGCCCACCGCGGCGCGCCCTCCCCTGCGCCGACGCTCCCCGCGCCCCCGGAGCCCGATCAGCCGGTGGTTCAGCCGCTGCTGCTGCCGCACGCGCCGCGCACCGCCCCTTCGCGGCGGAGCGAGCCCGCCGTGGTCGTCGCGCAGCCGCCCGCCCCCATCGCGCAGGCCATCCCGACGCCCGCCGCCCCGGCCCCTGCCCCTGTCGCGCCCCCTGCCCCTGCGCCGGTCGCTGCGCCTGCACCGGCTCCGGTCGCTGCACCGGCTCCGGTCGTGGCGGCGAAGCCGGTGCTGCCGACGACCGCGCCGGGAACCCCCGGGCAGAACCGCATCGACCGCTTTCTCCGGCTGATGAACGACCGCGGAGCGAGCGACCTGCACCTCTCCGTGGGCCGTCCTCCGATCTTCCGGCTGAGCGGGCGCATGGAGCCGATTCGCTACCGCACCCTCGACCGGACGGACTTCGTCCAGCTCCTCGAGCCGATCGCCCCGGCGCACCTCTGGCACGAGTTCGTCGAGACCGGCGACATCGACTTCGCCTACGAGGTGCCCGGGGTCTCGCGCTTCCGTGTGAACCTCTTCCGGCAGGAGCGCGGCGACTCGGCGGTGCTGCGCATCATCCCGACGAAGCTGATGACCGTGGCGCAGCTCGGGCTGCCGGAGTCGATCCGCAAGATCGTGCACCTGCGCTCGGGGCTGGTGCTGGTGACCGGCCCTACGGGATCGGGCAAGAGCACCACGCTCTCGGCGATCATCAACGAGATGAACTCGACGCGCGCGATGCACTTCGTGACCATCGAAGACCCCATCGAGTTCGTGCATCCCAACCTGAAGTCGCTGATGTCCCAGCGCGAGATCGGTCCGCACTCCAAGAGCTTCTCCGCCGCGCTGCGGTCCGCCGTGCGCGAGGACCCGGATGCGATCCTCGTGGGAGAGATGCGCGACCTGGAGACCATCTCCATGGCCCTCAACGCCGCCGAGACGGGGGTGCTGGTCTTCGGGACGCTGCACACCAACTCCGCGGCCAAGACCATCGACCGGGTGGTCAACGTCTTCCCGGCGGACCGTCAGCCGGGGGTGCGAGGGACGCTGGCCTCGGTGCTGAAGGGCGTCGTGGCGCAGCAGCTCTTGCGAAAGAAGAAGGGCGGGCGCTGCGCGGCGGTGGAGATCCTCTTCGGGAGCAACGCGATGTCGTCGATGATCCGCGACGGCAAGACGCACCAGATCTCCGGGCTCATCAAGCTGGGGAAGAAGGAGGGCATGATCGCGATGGACGACGCCCTCAAGGCCCTGGTGGACAACGAGTCCATCGAGCCGCTGGCTGGCCTGGAGAAGTCCATCGACAAGGACGACTTCCGAAAGTGGCTGAAGGAGCGCGGCGTGCAGGCGCCGGACGACGCTCACTGAGGAGGCAGCGGCGCGCAGCGGCGCGAGATGCCGGCGACTTCGATCGTCGGAGCGCAGGTGCTCAGAGGGCCGCTGTCAGTGTGGCCGCTCTGCGATGGGGCGACTTGCTCGATGAGCAAGTCGTTCGTTTGACTATAGCCCGGCGTCTTGTGCCTGCGCTCCTTCGCCCTGCGCCGGGGCATCATTCAGCCAGACGAAACGCAGTTCGACACGGCGATTCTCGGCGGCGTAGGGGTCGATGGTATTCCGCAGGCGATCCGGACCCCAGCCGGTCACAGGAAGCCGCGCTCGGGCTTCGGGTGAGAGCCCTGCCGCGATGACGCTACGAACGCTGGTCGCTCGCAGCGTCGAGAGTTGAGTGTTGTCCGAAAACCATCCGCAGCCACGCAGGAGCCTACGGATCTGCAAAGCGTCGGAGTGTCCCTCCACACCGACCGTCAGCGCTTGATCCTGTTCGAGTTGCTGGGCGACCGTCGATGCGATAGCTGCGACTGCACGCGACGCCTCCGGAGTGAGGCAAGCGCTGGCGACTTGGAAACTCACGTCTTCAAAGGCCACGATTCGATTCGGCCGATCGAAGCGGATGGTTCTGTCTCTGATAAACGGGTTCAGGCGCTGTCCAAGTGCGTCGAGAAAGGCCTCTCGCTCGAGTGCACGGACTTGTGCGGCAGTCGGCGGAGGTGCACCTCCGTCGCCCGTCGCTGAAGTCGCCCCGTGTACGGACCGAGTGACGCGCGGAAGTGCAATCACCGCCGCGAAGAGTACGATCATGATGACCAGAACCCCGGAGAAGAGGTCCGCAATCGACATCCACGGATTGTGGTGACTCACGACAGTCTTTCGAACTCAGAAGAAGTCGTCCGCCGCTTTGGTCGGCTTCGCGCCCGGTTTGCCCGTCGGGGGGGTCTGCGGCTCCGAGAGTTTCGACGCCGAACCTCGCAACTTTTCCACGGCGGCTTCGCCCTTGAGTCGACCGATCAGATCGAGAATGCTCGTCATGTGGATATCAAATTTCGCCATGCTCTTATCAAGCCCCTGAATCGCGGAAGTGGCCTTGGCCTGATATTCGTTCAAGTCGCCTAGCGACTGGTTGAGGTCCCGCTTCAGTGCGTCGAGAGCGTCACGTGTCGCGCGCCCTGTCTCCTCGACGGCCTTGGCCTGCTTGGTGATCGCGTTGTCAAGTTTGCCCGACATCGACCCCAGCGAGTCCTCGATCGACTTTTGAGAATGGCTCGCCGCCTTGGTCTGGGCATCCGCAGCGGTCCTTGCGATGGACTCGAAGGAAGCGAGCCTCGACCCCAGGGTCGACTCGAAGCTCTTGAGATTCCTCTCCAGCGTTCCGCGAAGCTCCACAAGACCAGCCTCCAACAAATTGGCCTGCTTGGTGGCGCTATCGACGAGAAGCCAGTTCGACTTGTCAATGCCGCTAACGAGCTCCTTCGAAACCCTCCTCAAAGACTGATCGATCTTGTCTCCGACCGTACCGAGATCCTTGCTCGCACTCGCAAGTTGCCTGGCAGATCCCTCCACATTCCTGCCGAGCAATCCGACGTGCTCCTGAAGCTGGCCTACCGCCTCCGAGAGCCTTTGAGATCCATCGCCAAGTATGCCAGCCGCACGTTCGAGGCAGGTCAGGCTGCCTTCCAAACGTGCTGCGAGCTTATCGAAGGAGTTCCCGATGGCAAGAGCGATGCGGTCCTCAGGATACTTGCGAGATTTCTGGAGGCTATGAGCGTCAGTCTCGATCCTGCGCATCATCCAAGATTCGACTCCGACCCGAACACCCGTAAAGGCGAGCGAGAAGACGATGCCCCAAGCCGAGTTTGCGAACTTGAACTGTACCGCCTTGAGCAGATTAGCCAGCGCAGCGATTGGCGGACTCTCGGAACTGGAGCTTTCCAGCGCAGGAATAGCGCTTTGAACGGCCATCCCGATTCCCATGAAGGTCCCAAGGATTCCGATCGTGATCAGAATCGATGGGATGGGATCGATCCAACGCGCGGTCGCTTCCGGTCGCGCCTGCCTGCGCAGAAAGGTGAGCGGATCCTCGCTGGCACATCTAGCCTCGTTCGTCCTGAACGCGTCAACAGCTGCCTTCAGAGCCTTGACGAACTGATACCCGCCCCACGAAGCGATGATGAGCCCCGCCACGAAGACGGCTCCCATCAGATTGACAAAAGCCTCTCCACCTTCTTGAGGAGTGAAGAATCCGATCAGGCTGCCCGAGTGCGCGTTCATGCAGCAACCATGTCGGCCAGATCGATGCCTCGTCGGGCACGTAGAATTTCCCGAACGGGCAGGAAATACATATCCCGGTAGGCGGACAAGAACTCCCAATCCTCGTCGGAGAGCAACTCGTTCCGAACCACCCGCTCCAGGATCCGCTCCGCGATCCGATCGTACTCGTCCTTTGCTTCGTCAGGCCGCGTAAGGCGCGCGACAACGACGATGTTTCGCTCGGCCTCCTGCAGCAGCCTGCGGGTGCTATCGATGTCCTGCTTCAGCTGAGCGCCCCGGTCTTCGAGTTGGGCGATCGCCGTCGCTCCAACTCCACTACGCCCCGCCTCGACGCTGAGGCGCATTCGGGCGGTGCGAAGGTCACGCTCAGTGGTAATGAGCTCGTCCTGCAGAATTCGGAGGCGCTTGTTGTGGACCTTCAATGCCGACGCGATGCGGTCCTCCAGGAAGTCGCGCATCGTGTCTCCCAGGGTAGTCGCCAGGTAGTCGTCCACCTGGGCCCTATCCACTCGGGTCAGCACATCGCCCCGTTGGGCCTTGAGAACGAGGTCCACGAATGTCTGCTCGGCACTGTTAAGCTCGCCGCTCGCGGGGATGGCATCCGCGATCCTCTGGAGCGCCTTGCCGGTGGCCCATACCCTCTGGAGTTGCATCAACGGGGCCTCGTTCTTGGCGAGAAGCGTCTCAAGCCGAGACTTCGACCACTGCAGCACGAGAGAAATCCTCTCCCCGCGGAGCTGCACCTCACGTTGCTTCGCCTCTTTGAGCCTATCCTGCATCCGCTGTTGAGCGCGATCTGCTTCCCCGATTGCCGTCTTGATTGCGTCCTTGTCCTTCTCTTCGAAGATGTACATGACACCGGCCCCGACGAGCAGGCCAATACCGGCGGCGACAAACGGAATCATGACAGCCCCCTTCCAGCGTCCGGGCCGAAGGCGTCCAGGAATCCGTCATCATCCTCGCCGAAGCGGGGCGTCTTCGACAAGCGACGACTGAACGGCTCGATCCACTCCCAGAGAGCGATGCACCTCATGATCGAGGGCATCCATCGCGCGCCTCCCGTCGCGGATCGCGATCGCCGCGAGCTCGACCAGATCCTTCGTCAATGAGCGGGACGCCTCGAAGGCCTTGTACATGTGCCAACCAGCCAGACCGAAAGCGATCGGGTCGGGATTGAGCGCGGCTCCTCCGATCGCGGTAACGGCGTATGCGAGCGCCTTCGCTTCGTGGAAGACCTGCTCGCCGTCCTTCCAACCCTGTCGCCCGCACCACCAGTCCGTCAGAATCTTGGTCCCGACGGACTCGAACATGTCTTCGAAATCGGGCAGGAGTGCAGGCGCAGATCCTGGTGCCGCCGCGAGCAACGCAGCGAAACCGCCCACGCCACCCCCCATCCCAAGGTTCTGAATGACACCTCCCAAAGCCGGACCGGCGCCGCCGCCGACCCCAAGTTGGGAGATGACGAGATCGCGCAGGGTCACCCCATGACCGATGACCTCGCGGACTCCCCCAGGCAGTCCATCCGAGGGCGTCGTCGGCAGCGCTCCAAGCAAGCCGATTCCGACCAACACAGCGACATCGGTCGTAGTGAGTCGCCCAGACAGCGCGCCCGCCGCTCGTGCGCGAAGTTCCTCACGTCGCGACAATGCCTCGACGACCTCTCCGGCTACGGCCTCGTCGACCTCGGTGACATTCGGGGTTACCCTCGTCGGCTCCGCTTCACTCATTGCCAGCCCCCAGTGTTGTGCGGCGGCACATGATCGGGGAGCGCAGGAACAACCCAGCATGTCCCCTCATGCCACCAGTTACTGGGCAAACGCTCTCACGGTCAGATCACGACCGTCAAGGGCCGTCGCCCGCGGAGATCAATTCGCTGGACCTCGCCTCGCGCCGCGAAGATCCTTGTTCTCCAATGGCCACATCGAAGAAACCCAAGGTCCGTCCTTCCAAACCCTCTATCCCGCAGGAGTCCACTCCCACTCCCACTCCCGTCGAGCCCGAGTACACCCTCCCCGTGCTCGTCGCCCGCACCGGCCCCGCCACGAAGCCGGAGGCCCTCGCCCACCTCGGCGCCTATGACACCGACGACCTCGTCGCCCTGGGTCGGCGCTCCGACACCGCTCGCGTTTCGCGCGACGCCCAGCGCCTCTACGGCATCTCGCTCGACTTCCTCGCCCGCGCCACGCCCGACCAGCGCGTGCTGCTCGGCGCCGTCACGCCCGACCGACTCCGCATCGGCGTCTGGGCGGCCGCGGAGGGCGACCGGCTCGACACCGCCCTCACCACGGGTGCGACCTCCGCGGGCCAGAAGCAGGCGAGCACCCGCTCGAAGTGGCAGGCCCTTCGCGCGCAGTCCCTCAAGCGTCGCGACATCCTGCATGCCGTCGCCACGGCGTGGCTCGGCGACGCCCCTGCCGTCGCCGACGCCTTCGGAACCACCTGCACCGCGCAGATCGCCACCTCGCTCCGCTTGCTGACGAAGCTCGTCCGGTCGTGCCTCGCCAGCCGCAAGCCCGAGATGGTCGCCCGCACCCGCGGCACCGCGCTCACCGCCGAGTGGCTCGACACCGTCGAGGCCCTCGCCGACGACGTCGAGAAGGTAGGCACCGCCGCCGAGTCAGCCCGCGCCGCCGCCCCCGTGAGTCAGGGGGAGGTCGACCTCTGGGACGGCCTCAACATCACGCTCCTCGCGCGACTCATCGACGCCTTCGACGCCGCCCACGCCGAGGATGCCGCCATCCCCCGGCTCATCCCGCTCTCCCTCCGCTCCCTCCTGGGCTCGTCGCACCGCCCTGCGCCCGCCGCGCCGCCCGTGACCCCGCCCACGACCTGACCCGCTGCGGACACCCGCCTCCCCGCTGCGGACACCCGCCTCCCCGCTGCGGACATCCGCCTCCCCGCCCCCGCTACACCGCCTCTGCGCGCACGATCCCGTCCTTGTCGAGCACCAGCCGCAGGTGCGCGAGCTCCTCCGCCGCGACCCCGCCTGGACCGAGCTGCCGCACCCGCATCAGCACATGCAGCATGGTACACGCGCGGCAGGTCCTTCTCCTCGTCGAACCAGCCTCTGCCGACATCGAAGTAGGTCACCTGGTCTTTCGGGTCGTCGAGCCGCAGCAGGAAGTGCCGCACGTTCACCCGCAGGATGTCCCGGATGCGATAGCCCTCCGGCAGCGCCCTCGCCCCCTCGCTGTCGACCTCCAGCCGCTTGCGGTAATGGATCACCTCCTCGGGGTTGGGACCCACCCGGCGCGGGTCGTCGTCCACCCGGCGCTCGCTGATCTCCTCGGGCAGCGAGTCGCGGTCGACGAAGCGCACGGCCTCGGCGGTGCGCGCGTTGAGGTCGCCGAGGCCCATCTCCACCAGCGTCGGGCCGTGCACCACCGAGCTGTGGTCGAACACCCTCGCCCGCTTCAGCAGGTACTCGCCCGTGAGGTTCTTGATGCGGTCCTTCAGCACGTAGGCGAGCACCGCGCCGGAGAAGAGCAGGAAGCGCGTCTGCGTCGGAAGCCCCGCGAGCTGCGTCGGAATCTGCGTCGCCAGCGCCCAGATCGCCGCGAGCGCCGCCCCGGTGGAGGCCACCGCGTTGCGCACGAAGGTGTCCGCGCGCGACCCGCGAAGGTCGAGGTAGAGCGCCTGCTGGACGTTCTTCTTCAGCGCCGACGCGCGCCAGGTGAAGTGCTCCCCCGCGGGCGCCGAGCGCCGCGCCCGAAAGGCCAGCGAGTCCTCCGAGAGCGCGCGGCCGTCGAGCACCAGGTAGCCGTAGCGCTCGCGGTATTCGGCCTCCTGCCGGGCCAGCTCGCGCACCCGCAGCTGCACCCTCGCGACGAAGCCCGTCCCGTCGCGGGCCGACTCCGCGGCGCGCGCCAGCACCGCGAGGCGCTCCTCCAGCGCGAGGCCATGGGTACTCGTCCGCCGCCCGCATCGCGAGCGGAACCGACTGCGGCAGAGCCGCTCGAAGGGCCACCACCCGGCGCGCACCTCGCGGTACCGCCGCAGCGTCCGCGCCACGCGCTTGAGCAGCTCCTCGAGCATCGCCTCCAGCCGGCCGTCGGGATCGACGGGCGCCATCGGGGCGTCGACCGGACGGGGGAAGAGCGAGTTTCCCCTCCCGCGGCGGTCGATGGTCTCGCTGCGCAGCCGCCGCTGGAGGCGCTTCTCCCAGCGCCGCAGCTCGGACTTCATCGCCGACACGAACAGGTGCGCGAAGAGCCTCGCGTGCACCTGCACCGGCCGCGTCGGCACCCGCTCGGACGACCGCAGCCGTCGCAGCACCTCGGCCATCTGGTGCAGCGGCGAGGCGGGGTTGGTCTCGTCCGCGAGCTGCTCCAGCGGCAGCGGGCTCGCGTCCACCCGCATGTACGCCGTGAAGTCCGAGTAGAACTGCTCCCGCGAGTAGTTGGCGCGGTTGAGCCCGACGTTGCGCGGCACGAAGAAGTACGCGTCGACGTCGAAGCGCCACCGCCCCGGCTCGCCCACCGGGTAGTTGAAGCGCAGCTCGAACTGCAGGCGGTCGTGCACCTCCCCCTGCACCACGAGGCCCTTGCGAACGCCGCGCTTCACGCGAGGGCCAGGCTCACCCATCGCTCCACCTGGTCTTCGTTGACGCGCTCGCCCACGGCGCCGCCCATGGGCCCGAGCCACTCGGTAAGCTCCGCGCCAGGCGACGCCACCTCCGTCGAGCCCCGCACGATCACCCTCGCGGCGCCGTCGGCCGCGGCCACCCGCACCCGCACCGTGGACGCCCCTGCCCTCGCCTCGATGGCCCACGCGAGCAGCGCCTCCACCGAGCGCCGCGCCCGACCGTCGATCTCCACCACCGCCAGGGTGTAGTCCGCCCCGCTCGCGTCGAGCCTCGTCCCCTCGGCCGCGAGCCTCGTCGAGAGCGCCTCCTGCGCCGCGCGCAGCAGCGTCCCGATGGCCAGCACCTCCACGCCGTCGTGCGTCGGCGGCCCCACCGGCAGCAGCGCCTCCGCCGCCCGACCGAGCTCCCCGGCCTGCGCCGCCACCGTCGTCGGGTCGCTCCGCGAGGCCACGTCGCGCAGCACCTCCGCGCACCGGGCGATCATCGCCCTCGCCGCCGCCAGTTCGCCCGCCGACCCGGCGTCGAGGATCACCAGCGCCGGGCACCGCTGACCGTCCGGTGCGTAGGCCGCCAGCCAGCGAGCCCGGCGGGGGGAGCCCTGCAGCCACGGGGGCGCCAGGCTCACCTCGCGGGTGAAGCCGTCTTCCATCACCCGGTCGACGGCCTCCCGGCATCCCGGCAGCTCTGGGAGCTCGGCGCCGCGGGCCTGCTCGTCGTGGGGGCGCAGCCCGAGCAGCCGGCGGGCGAGGCCGTTGATGCGCGTCGGGTTCCGGTCGGCGCCGTAGAGGATCAGCCCCACAGGGAGCTCGTCCATCAGCGCGAAGAGGGTGCTGCGGTCGGCCCCGGAGGCCAGCAGCTTGCCGCGGAGCTGCGACGCGAGGTGCTCCAGCGCCTGGGCCACCTCGCCGATCTCGTCGTCGCTCGGGGCCGGAATCTCCGCGGCGAAATCGCCCTCGGAGAAGGATCGCGCGGCCTGGGCCATGTGCCGCAGCGGGCGCGAGGCCACCATCGCGGCCAGCAGGCTGAGCAGCGCCGCGACGGTGAGGGCGATGGCGCTGGTCTGGCGCACCACCATCGCGACCTGCACCGACGCGGCGTCGACCGCGGACACCGGCCGCGAGAGGCGGATCACCCCGCGCGTCTGCCCGTGGCTGGGGAAGCGCCTCGCGACGTAGAGGGTCATCTCGCCCGTGGTGGCCGAGGGGCGCAGCGCGAAGCCCTCGGCGTCGGCGAAGGCCTGGCGGATCTCGTCCCGATCGCCGTGGTTGCGGAGGTTGGCGTAGCGCGAGTCGCAGATCACCCGCCCCCGGGGTCGACCACGGTCATGCGCAGCGGCAGGGCGCCGCAGAGGATGTCGATTCGAGCGCCGAGCTGATCGGCGGGCGCGGCGTCGAGGCGGGCGGTGAGGTCGCGCAGCTCTCCCTGCAGCTCGACGCGCACCGCGTGGCGCTGGCCCTTGCGCAGGGAAGTCTGGAGGTAGACCGCCGTCGGGACGAGCACCAGCCCGACCACGAGCAGGTAGCTCGCCGCGAGCTTGAAATGGAGCGGGATACGCACGACCGCCGAACCATACAGCGTTGGCGGGACCGTTGCTGGCGATCGCGCGATGATGGTAAGCGACGACGCACCATGCGACTCGCGACTCTTCGAGACGGCACCCGGGACGGCGCGCTCATCGTGGTGATGCCCGACGGCCAGAGCTACCGCTCGGCCCGAGCCGTCGCCCCGACGATGCAGGCCGCCCTCGACGACTGGGAGCGCTGCGAGCCCCTGCTCCGCGCACTCTCGCTGGAGGTCGGCGGGGCCCTGAGCCTCGACCCCGCGGCCCTGCACTCCCCCCTCCCCCGCGCCTACGAGTGGATCGACGGGTCGGCCTACCTCAACCACGTGCGCCTGGTGCGAAAGGCCCGCGGGGCTGAGCCGCCCCCCACGCTGGAGACCGATCCCCTCATCTACCAGGGGGGCTCTGGCACCTTCCTGGGCCCTCGCGACCCGATGCCCCTGCTCAACCCGGCGTGGGGCCTGGATTTCGAGTCCGAGGTCGCGGTGGTGCTGGGCGACACGCCAGCGCAGACCTCCGCCGCCGACGCGGCGAGGTGCGTGCGCCTGGTGATGCTGGTCAACGACGTGACGCTCCGCAACCTCATCCCCGACGAGCTCGCCAAGGGCTTCGGGTTCTTCTGCTCCAAGCCCTCGACGGCCTTCTCGCCCTTCGCGGTGACGCCCGACGAGCTGGGCGACGCCTGGAAGGACGGCCGGGTGCACCTGCGCCTCAAGACCGAGCTCGACGGTGCCGTGGTCGGCGACACCGACGCGGGCCCGGAGATGCACTTCTCCTTCTTCGACCTCATCGCGCACATCACCCGGTCGCGCGCCTTCACCGCCGGCACCATCCTGGGCAGCGGAACCGTCTCCAACACCGACCCCGCCCGCGGCATCTCGTGCCTGGCCGAGCGGCGCACCCGGGAGGTGCTGGAGTCCGGCAAGGCCAGCACCCCCTTCCTGGTCGACGGCCAGGTGGTGCGCATCAGCATGGCCGACGCCTCCGGGCGCGACCTCTTCGGTGACATCGTCCAGCGCGTGGAGGCCCGATGAAGCTCCATAACTACTGGCGCAGCTCGGCCTCGTGGCGGGTGCGCTTCGCCCTCGCCCTCAAGGGCATCCCCTACGAGTACGTGACCGTCTCGCTCCTCAAGGACGGCGGCCAGCAGCACAGCGAGCCCTACGCCTCGCTCAATCCCCTCCAGCAGGTTCCGACGCTGGAGTGGATGGAGGGCGGCGAGGTGATGCGCCTCACGCAGTCGCTGGCGATCATCGAGTACCTCGACGACGCCTTCCCGGGCCCGCGCCTGCTGCCCGAGGAGCCCTTCGTCCGCGCCCGTGTGCGGCAGCTCTCGGAGATCGTGAACGCCGGCATCCAGCCTCTTCAGAACCTCGAGGTGATGCGCTACGTCCGCGAGGAGCTCAAGGGCGACGCCACCGCCTGGGCGAGGCACTTCGTCGGTCGAGGCATGCGCGCGCTGGAGGCCGAGGCGGTGCACACGGCCAGCGCCTACCTCGTGGGCGACCAGGTGACCCTGGCGGACTGCTGCCTCGCGCCGCAGCTCTACGCCTGCCGTCGCTTCGGCGTCGACGTCTCGGACTACCCCACGCTCCTCCGGGTCGAGGCGAGGCTCCAGGCGCTGGAGGCCTACAAGGCCTCGCACCCCGACGCGCAGCCCGACGCGCAACCCTGACAACCCTTCGATAGAGGTCATCACCAATGCTCGAGCGCATCGTGCGGGGAGAGGTTCCGGCGAAGCACCACATCGCGTTTCGTGATGGCTCCGGCGCGCTGCGCCACGAGGAGTGCATCACCCGCGACGGCTTCGAGGGGCCTTACACCATCGCGTATCACGTCCACCGCCCGCACACGCACCGCCCCGCGGAGTCGCCCCACGGCTGGCCCGCCCCGGAGGCGCTCCCCCCCGGTCCGCTGCGCAAGCGCCACTTCCGCACGCAGTCGATGAACCGCCGCCTCGGCGCGCCGGTCGACGCCCGCACCCCCCTCTTCTTCAACGACGACGTGGTGCTCTCGGTGGCCTTCCCCGACGCCGACGACCCGGTCTACGTGGTCAACGGCGACGGCGATGACTGCATCTTCGTGCACGCGGGCGGCGGCGTGGTGCGCTCCATCCTCGGCGACCTGCCCTTCGGACCCGACGACTACGTGGTCATCCCCAAGGGCATCCCCCACCGCATCGAGCTCACCCCGGGCGTGGCGCAGCACTGGTTCATCGTCGAGTGCCGCGGAGGCCTCCACCTCCCGAAGCAGTGGCGCAACGAGGTGGGACAGCTCCGGATGGACGCCCCCTACTGCCACCGCGACTTCCGCCCGGTGGACTTCCGAGGCCCCCTCGACGAGTCCATCCGCACGGTGGTGGTCAAGCGCCGCGACCGCTTCCACGCCTTCGAGCTCGACCACTCCATCCTCGACGTCGTGGGCTGGGACGGATCGGTGTACCCCTTCGCGTTCCCCATCCTGGCCTTCCAGCCTCGCGCCGGGCTGGTGCATCTGCCCCCCACGTGGCATGGCACCTTCGCCACACGCGGCGCGCTCATCTGCAGCTTCGTCCCGCGGATGGTCGACTTCCACCCCGAGGCGATTCCCTGCCCCTATCCCCACAGCTCGGTCGACTGCGATGAGGTGCTCTTCTACTCCCGCGGCAACTTCACGTCCCGCCGCGGCGTCGGCCCGGGCAGCCTCTCGTACCACCCGATGGGCATCCCCCACGGCCCCCACCCGGGCGCCTACGAGGGCAGCATCGGATCGAGAGACACCAGCGAGCTCGCCGTGATGCTAGACACCGCGAGGCCGCTCGAGGCGACCCCCTTCGTGATGCCGGTCGAAGACCCTTCGTACCAGCGTAGCTTCATCGCCTAGAACCTCACGCCTTCCCATCGAGGAGCACCCGCAGGGTGGACGACACCGCCAGCCGAGGACAGCGCATCGCACAACGCTTCGAGCTCGACGCGCCCCTCGCGGACGTCGGCCTCGGGGAGTGCTGGAGCGCCCACGACCTTCAGCGCCCCGACTCGCCCGCGCAGGTGGAGTTCCTGTGCGCGCCGAGCCCCAGCGGGGCCGCGACGCGCGAGGCCTTCGACGGGCTCATCACGAGGCTCCGGCCGGTGAGCAACCCGGGCATCCTCGGGGTGCTCGCCGGGGGCGAGGCCGACGGCAGGCTCTACATGGTCACCGAGCGGCTGGAGGGCCGGTCGCTCGCCAACTGGCTCGGAGGCCATCGGCAGGCGGGCACGCGGCCGGGCGTCACCGTGGTGCAGCGCATCTTCGACAAGGCCTGCAACGCGGTGCAGTTCGCGCACGCCGTCGCGCCGCAGCCGGTGGTGCACCGGGCCCTCACGCCCAGGAGCATCCTGCTGCGACGGGTGAGCCCGGGGCAGCACCACGTGAAGGTCGGCGACTTCGGGCTCGCGCCCTTCTCCCCGGGTGCGAGCGCTGGATCCATCGGCGCGTGGTGGGAGTATCAGGCCCCCGAGCAGCACGGCGGCCGATGGAACGAGCCGCCCACCGCGGATGTCTTCGCCCTCGCGGTGATCCTTGTGGAGATGCTCTCGCTCTCCGCGATGCCTCGCGCGGAGGGCCGCGAGACGTGGTGGCAGTACATCAAGGAGAGCCGGGCGCAGGCCCTCGACCGACTTGTGACACTGCGCGAAGACGTCCCGAGGGGGGTGTGGGAGGTCATCGCCGCGGCGATGAAGCAGTCCCCGAAGGAGCGAACCCCTTCGGTGCAGCGCTTTCAGCGGGCCCTGCGCGACGCCTGGCAGGCCGCCGGGGAGTGGCAGCCCACCGCGGGCAACGAGGCCGAGCCGCCGGTCCCGACCAGCCTGGGCGACGCGTCCTCGCTGGTGCGCTCGGCCCCCGGCGGCGGCGCACGATCCGCCACCGTCATCGACGGCTGGCAGGCCGCCGAGCGTCGCCAGGAGCCAGCGCCCGCCCCGCGCGCCTCGCAGCCCGGCCCGGCGCCCTCTCGACCGTCGAGGCCCGACCCGACGCCCCCTCGGCCGTCGATGCCCGACTTCGCCGCCGCGCGACCGACCCCTCCGCCGTTTACGCCGCCGGTAAGCCCCGCGGCCACCGTGCCGATGCCCGCGGTCACCGTGCCGATGCCCGCGATGCACGCTGCCCGACCGGTGAGCGAGTCGACGGAGATGATCGATCTCGCCCGGCACGGAGCCTTCGTGCGATCGACGCCCGACGCGCAGGTCCGGCAGGACAGCACGATGGCGCTCGACCTCTCCTCGCTCGACCCCAGCGCATACGGCCAGCTCGGGCTGCCTCACGGCGGGGCGGCGTCGCTCTTCGGCGAGTCCTTCGAGGGGGACTCCGACCTCGACCCGGCGCTCGGGACGCAGGTGATGTCCCAAGGCCTCGGGGGAGGCACCGAGCCTCCGCCTCCGCCGCACTCCTACGAGGACGGCGGCCGCTCCGACCCGAGCAACACCACCCGAGCGATCGACACCGCGGAAGCCTTCGCGCAGCTCGAACTCCAGGCCCAACGGCGCCCTCCCCCAGAGGCCATGGCGACACTCAAGGCCCCGGTTCGCGGCCGGGGCTTCAACCCCGTCACCCCGAAGCGCGACGAGACCGACCTGCGCGCCACCAACCAGATGCAGCGGGTGCGTCCGGCGACCATCGCGCCCACCGGGTTCATCTCTCCCCTGGCGAACCCTGCCGACGCCTCGGGCGACCCCTTCGCGAGGGACTCCTTCGCGGGAGATCCCTTCGCGGGAGATCCCTTCGCCAACGCGGCGCCCTCCTCGCCGCCGTCCCAGCCGCCCGTCGAGCCGACCATGGCCGTGCCCATCGAGGCCCTGATGGCCGGGGCCTATCCGTCCTACGGCGCCGCCCCGAACGCCATGCCCCCGCTGCACCCGTCGATGCCCGGCCCGCAGCCGCTGCCGCCCATGCACACGGCCTTCGCCATGGGCGCCCCGGCGCGCACCTCCGAGTCGCTGCCCACGCAGCCCCCGGCCCGCACCATCGCCGGTCAGCCCGCGTGGATCATGATCGCCATCGGCGTCCTGCTCATCGTCAGCGTCGGGGCCTCGGCCTTCCTCCTCGCCGGCGGTCGCTGACCGCGTCACCCCGCCGGCCGCGACGCGCCTCGATGGCCGCGCACAGCGCCCACCCGACGAGCGCGCCGGGCGCGACGAAGATCAGCGCGAGCCGCAGCGCGTACATTCCCAGCGCGGCGACGAGCGCCACCGCCACGCCCGCGCCGGACGGGGAGAGCAGCCGCTCGATGAGCCCCAGGCGATCGAGCGCGAGCACCAGCGCCTCGTAGACGAACAGCGCCAGCACCGACGCGGCGACGCGCTTCTTCCAACGGCTCACGGCGTCCTCGCGGTGAGCATCGCCAGGAGGATGGAGTTCCCGATCGGTCCACCGGCGACGAAGGCCTGACCCGCGCCGCGAGAGACCGGAACACCGAAGAGCGACGCCGTGCGGTAGAGGGCCCGGAAGCGCTCGCGGTCACGGAGCTGCCGAGCGGACGACAGGGCGAAGCCGGTCGCGGACACCGACACCCCGAGCACCACGGGGCCAGAGTCGATGTCGCCCTGCCCCGCGGTTCCGCGTGGGTACTCCGCCACCGCGCCGAAGCCCGCGAGGGAGCGCGTCCCGCTTCGGGCGACGGCCTGGCCCAGCTCTCGGGCGAGCGACGCATCGGCGAAGGAGAGGAAGTACGCCGAGAGGGCGGTCCCCGATCCTCGCGGCGGCGAGGCCCACGCCCCCGTCTCGGGCACCACCGTCTGCACCAGGTAGCCCGAGGAGGGGTCGGTCCAGCGGGTGCGGTAGACCGCGGCCATGCGAGCGATCAGCGCCCGACGATCGGAGCCCGTGAGCCGCGCGTGCTGGCCGATGGCACCGACCACGGTCGCGAGGTCGCAGGGGTAGGCCTCGCCGGGGTAGGTCTCGATCACTCCCACGGGGGAGCCTTCGAGGCGGCGGGCGAGCGCCTCGACGATGCGGTCGTGGAGGGCGGCGTGTCGGGTGCCAGGATCGACCTCGCGCAGCGCCCCCATCGCCAGCGCGACGTAGCCCAGGTAGGCGTGGCCGCGGTCCTGGTCGAGGCTGTCGAGGGCAGGAGCGCCCCACGCCTGGGTGCCGAAGGCGAAGGTCTCCGGGCGGAGGAGATGGTCGACCGCGGCGCGCAGCGGGGGGAGGTAGCGGGCGCGCAGCTCGGGGTGCGCGAGGATCACCTGCGAGAGGCCGAGCGCGGCCATCTGCGAGGTGACGAGCGCCCACTCGCCGTCGAAGCGGGTCGATCCCGTGTGGAATGATCCGGCGCGGGTGTCGCGGGCGACGTAGTCGGCGACGGTGCGGGCGAGCGCGTCCTGCGCGGAGGCACCGCCGTCGAAGAGGGCGTCGGCGTCCCGGCCCACGAGCGCGCGGGGGAGCAGCGGAGAGAGGGCGAGCGCGCAGGCGGCCGTGATGGCGAAGCGGGCGCGGCGGGGGAGTTCTCTCGTCGTCATCGGCGTGAGCGAAGGCCTCGGTTGGGAGGGGGGAGCGCTGCTGCGAACGATGGTATCGGTGGGCTGCCGCGAGGTCATCGCATTGACGCGGGCCCACGCCGTGTGGTGGCATCGCGCCACTCCAACCGAAGGTGATCGATGCCCCCAGCCGCCCGCCTTGGTGACAACCACGTCTGCCCGAAGGTCGAGCCCGGCCCCGTCCCCCACGTGGGCGGGCCCATCCTGCCCGGCTGCGAGCCCACGGTGCTCATCGGCAACAAGCCCGCGGCGCGCGTGGGAGACAACGCCCAGTGCAACGCGCCCCCCGACAGCATCAAGATGGGCGAGCCCACGGTGCTCATCGGTAACAAGCACGCGGCCCGCCTCGGCGACCCCACCAGCCACGGCGGGGTGATCGTCCAGGGAGAGCCCACGGTGCTCATCGGATCGGTCTCCCAGGGCGCCGTGCTCCGCGCCGCCGCGCGCTCCGGTGTCCCCTTCTGCGAGGAGTGCGAGCGAGCTCGCGCCCGCATGCGCAACACCGCCCACTGACGCGCTCCCCCTTAACTCCTCCACCCGCAACGCCCTACCGCCCACCGTGTCCGAGCGCCCCGACTTCACCGACCGCATCGAGCATGTCCGCTGGGTGCTCGCGCAGCACCAGGCGCCGATGTTCGCGCTCCTCGACGCCGCGCGACACGACATGGTGCTCCCTACGATCCTTCAGTCGGGCTTGACCCACCGCTCACTCTACGAAGGCTGGCAGGGCGAAGGACTCTCGGACGTGGCGCCCTACCTCGTCGAGGTCCCGCCCGACGCGCCCTTCCTCGACGCCATCCTGGAGCTGGGCTGGGGCGATAGCTGGGGCACCTTCCTCTTCACGACGGAGGACTTCTTCTCCGTCCGGCGGCACCTCCGGCGCTTCTTGAAGGTGCAGTCCGAGGACGGCAAGCGGCTCCTCTTCCGCTTCTACGACCCACGCGTGCTCCGGGGCTACCTCCCCACCTGCACCCCCGACGAGCTCGCCGCGTTCATGGGTCCGATCTCGTGGTGGGTCACCGAAGGCCCTCACGGCGAGACCCTGCTGCGCTTCACCCGCGGCGACGACGGCGTGCGGTGCGACACCGAGCCGCTGCCCGAGGCACCGCCCGAACGCTGAGGGCTCCTACGCCCTCCCATCCCCCTCTCCGTCCCCTCTCTGAAGGCGCTCCATGATCCTCAACCTGACGATCCTCAACGGAACCCACGCGGGCCACTCGGTGCAGGTCACCGCAGGGACGCCGCGCACCTTCGGCCGGGCCGCGCAGTCCGACGTGGTGCTCCAGGACGTGTACCTCTCGGACGTCCACTTCGCCCTCTACTGCGACGAGCAGGGCGCGCGCGTGCGGGACCTGCAGTCGCACAACGGCACCTTCGTGAACAACGCGCCCGTCGCCGACGCGACGCTCTCGACCGGCGACCGCATCACCGCCGGGCAGACGATGTTCGAGGTGGCCCTCACCGACCACGCGCTCGAAGCCCCCGCGAGCGCCGTGAGCACCACCGGCGAGATCACCGCGGAGGACCTCGTGCGCGGGATGCAGAGCGCGCCGCACGACTGCGCCCGGTGGGCGCTGCACAGCGAGGAGGGCAACTACTTCGCCGTCATCGACTGCGCCCGAGAGCCCGACCTGATCACCCTCGTCAACCGCATCGGCGAGGAGTTCTGCGCCTTCGACGAGACGCGCGAGCCCGACGACCTCGGGGAGACCGCGCCCTTCCTGGTGTCGCTCACCCCCGCCACGGGGGGCCTCGCGGACGTCTTCGAGGAGACCTGGGGCCGCGGCCACGCGATCTTCCTCGTGAGCCCGCAGTCCTTCATCGAGGTCTACCAGCACCTCATCTCGATGGTGACCTGGGACGAGCAGGCGCGCCTCAGCTCGCTGCGCTACTGGGACCCCGCCAGGCTCGCCGAGCACCTCGCCCGCCTCACCCCCGAGGAGAGCGCCGCGTTCTTCGGTCCGCTCACCTGCATCCTCGCCGAGTCGGCCGACCCCCGGGTGATGACCCGCTACGCCCGCTCCTCCGATGGGGTCGTCACCGCGACGCCCATCGAGCTGAGCCTGCAGAACGCCTAGCGCAGCCCGCGCAGGCTGCCGTCGATGCGCCCCACCATGATGGGGAAGCGCATCACCTTGCCCTCGGAGTCGGGCTCGGTGCGAACCACCGCGCCCCAGTCCTTCGCGATGCACTCCAGCAGCCGACCGTTGGCGACCAGTCGGTAGTCGAACTGCTCGGCCACCAGCGGCGCCATCGCGAAGGCCGGGTCGGCGAAGCGTCGCGCCATCGCAGCCTCGGCAGCAGCCTGCCGCTCCGCGAGCGGAACGTCGTACGCCGCGGCCACCTCGCGATGCGCGATCTCGTTGTGGGCCCAGAACCCGGGGAAGCTCTTGCGCGCCAGCGAGCCGTGGAGCGACTGGACGTACTGCGTCGCCTCGCGGAGCAGGGCGGGGTCGAGCAGGAGGACGTCGGCTCGCTCCCAGGCCCAGGCGGCGTTGGGCGGATCGACCTCGAAGGTGGTCTTCACGCTGCGCGGAAACTCGACCGGACCGCCCGGCAGGCGCTCGCCGAAGCGGAAGAGGCGCGTGGTGCCCACCTCGCCCGGGGAGGTCCCCGGCGGACAGCGCGCCGCGGTCACCTCGACCGCGACGCCGTCACCCGGGAGCATGCGCTTCTCGGTACGAGCCACGGAAGGGGTCGACCCCGGGTTCAGCAACACCTCGAAGGTGTTCGCTCCGCGGACGAGGAGGTGATCGACCTGGTGAATCCCGCCGCCCGCCGCGGCGAGGATGCGTCCGACAGGGATGTCGTTGACGTACAGCTCCGCGTCGCAGCCTTCGAGGGTGATGTCCAGCAACAGGGCCGTGGATGCCACTCGTTCGCCCCCTCAGCCCGGAAACCGCAGCGGACCGCCGACCTTGCGCTTCTGCATGACCTTGTAGTCGACGTCGACGTCGAAGAGCGAGATGACCACCGCGCGGCCCTTGAGCACGATGCCCTTGAAGTCGATCGAGTCGACGAAGACCCCGAAGCCCTGCGCATCGAAGCCGACCTTCCCATCGGCCTCGAAGCCAGACTCCGCGGCGGCCGTGAGCGAGAGCACGCGATCGTGGATCGCCATGCCCTTCGCCGTGAGCGACGCGGGCACGTCGCTGGTGAAGCGGGTGAGCTTCCACTCCCGATCGCCGGGCGACTTCCGCTCGACGTCCGCCGAGACCGTGAGGCTGCCTTCGATCTTGCCCTCGATGTTGGCGATGAAGCCGTAGCCCTCGATGGTGAGGTCGACCCCGAAGGCCACGCTGAAGGACACCTTCAAGAGCACGAGCTTCAGCGAGACCGAGTAGGCGAAGAACACCCGCCGATCGAGCCACTCCTTGAAACCCCAGGTGGCCTTGAGCGTCCCGGTGAGCACCTCGACGCCGAAGCTGAAATCCCAGCCGACCTTGGGCTTGAACTTCTTGATCGCGTCACCGATCGACTTGACCGTCGCCTCGATGTTCTTGAGGGCGTTGATGGCGGTGAGGATCCAGTCGAGGCCCATGACCTTCTGGCCATTGCGCTTCATCTCGAGCTTGAAGCGGGTCTCGATGGCGTTCGGGTCGTCCTTGGAGCGCTCGAGGCTGCCTGTGAAGGTGGTCCCTTTTTGGTCCGTCTCCCACACGCCCTTGGCGGTGCCGGTGCCCCTCCGGCCGTTGACGGCCGCCGTCGCGGTCGTCTCCGAGGTCCGGTTGTTGGGATCCCACGAGTTGGTGCCGCGCTTGATCGACGCGCTGAAGAGCGACGGCGCGACGAGCTCGAGCTCCCACTGGTCGGCGGGGAAGACGCGGATGGCGGTGTGCTGCGAGCGCACGGCGGGGCCGCCCTTGCGAACGCCGCAGACCCACGCGCTGATGCGGTAGTCCTGGAAGCCCCAGCGCACGGGCCAGATGTCGATGAAGCTGCGCAGCTTGCTCTCGTCGGTGCCGCGTGACTTGCGGAACACCTGGATCGAGTGCTTCTTGCCGCCCCGCAGGGTGGTGTTTCGACCGAGCGGGTCGATCACCACAAGGTGCGGGTGCGTCTCCTGCGCGCAGAACTGATAGTCCTCCTCGATGAGGATATCGATGGAGGTCTTTCGGAAGTCCGCCGGCCCCCCCGCCGTCACTTCGATGATCGTCCCGGTGACATAGGGGTCCGCGTTGGGGGTACCCCTGCTGGTGAGGATGAACGCCTTCGGGAGCTGGCGCTCCTCGGGCTCGGGATGGGTCCCCACCCACGGAGCGTCACCGGAGCCGTTCTTGCGCTCGGTGATCTTGAGGTCCTTGAGGTCGCAGGGGTTGGTCTTGATGGGCAGCCCGCACGGCAGGGTGCCCGTGCGCTGGGTCGGGCTCTGGCAGAGCCTCGCCTGCGCGTCGCGCTGCGCCCTCGCCCGCTGCGCCGCCGCCCGCTGCGCCGCGGCCCGCTGCGCCGCCGTCGGCGGAGGCGGCGTGGAGGGACCGAAGAGATAATCGTACAGACCCATCGCGGACGCTCCTACTCCTCGATCGCGTCGATCGCGTCGATCATGTCCTGGCAGAGCGTCTCGGTGCGCTCCATCAGCTGATCGACCTTCACCCGCCCGTCGAAGCCCGGTGACGTCAGGATGTCCTGCGCCCACGGGATGTTCGGGTCCTCATCGAAGTCCAGCGTGAGGAGCAGCATCAGGTCGCAGAAGCGCCCGACGTCGTACTCCGTATCGATCTCGTAGCGCTCGCACTTCGCCATGCCGCGGGCGACGAAGGCCTCGAGGCCCTCCTCGCCCATCGCCGCGCACTCCTCCGGCCACACCCGGCGGAGGTGCCCGATGACGTTCTCCACGAAGGGCTCCATCGCCGAACGGGCGAGGGCGTCCATCTGCGCCTGGCGAATGACCAGCACGGTGACGACCTCTCAGCCCGGCAGGAAGAGCCGGTCGACCTGCTTCGAGATGATCTTGTCGAGCTGCTTCATGCCCTGCGCCGCCAGCTTGGCCGCCTTCGGGGGAAGGCCACGCTCGTCGATCCAGGACTGCAGCACCCCGCGGCCCGCCTCGAGCGCGGGACCCTTGAGGAAGGCCGCCACGTCCGCGCCGTTGCGCTGCTTCAGCACCGTCCAGAACGGGTCGCGCGCCATGCCCTGGTCAAGGTGCACCGCCCGCAGCACGCCCCACGTCGCCGCGGTGGTCGTGACGCCCTTCATCTCCTTCACCAGGCCGGTGAGCAGCGGGCTGGACTTCACCCTGGGGTTGTTCTCCAGGGTCTTGAAGGACTCGCCGACGAGCGCCTGAACCCCTTTGGTGATCTCCGCCTCGCCGATCGCGAGGGCCTCCTCGCGGAGCTTCGTGAAGTCCGGCTTGCGCCCCTCCTTCAGGGCCGTCGCGAGCTCCGTCACCGTGGTCTTCGCGAGGCCCTGCAGGCGCTCGGCGATGCGGTCCGGGACGCCCGCCTTGGCGAGGAGCTTCTTCAGCCCCTTGTCCACCGCTTCGGCGATCTGCGCCGGGTTGATGGCGTTCTTGAGCTTCGCGAGCAGGCCGCCCGCGGTGCCCTGGAGGTTCACCGCCGCCGCCGCGGCCGTCTCCTGCACGGCGATGGTGTTGCTCGCGGTCTCGCCGCAGTTGATCTTCACCAGCGCGCCGTTGATGTTCACCAGCGAGCCGCCGATGACGTGAATCGTCGGCGAGTTGATCGTGATCTTGTTGGGCAGCAGCATGATGCTGGAGTCGCCCACCTTGAAGCCCATGCTCGACTCCGCGGTGACCGCGAAGTGCGTGTCGACCCGCAGCGAGGCGCCCGCCCCGCCGTGCACCGCGATGGAGCTGTTGCCCTCCACGTCCAGCGAGTCGTTCTGCACGATGCTGGTGATGCGGTCCTTCTGCACCGTCACGTGCTCCATCCCCTGGATGGTCTTCGTGCGGTCGTGGCCCACCACCAGCGTCTGGTCGTGGCGCACCACGGAGTCCATGTCGCGCTGCGCGTGGATGAAGATCTGCTCGTTGTCCTTGAGGTCCTCGAAGCGCAGCTCGTTGAAGCCCTGCGACCCCTTGGACGAGCTGGTCTTGATGGTGCTCTTGGTCTTCTCCGCGGGCAGCGGGTACGGCGTGTTGTTCTCGCCGTTGTAGACGCAGCCCGTGACGAGCGGCCGGTCGGGGTCGCCCTCGAGGAAGGTCACCACGACCTCCATCCCGATGCGCGGGATGAACATCGACCCCCACGCCGCGCCCGCCCAGCTCTGCGCCACGCGCATCCAGCACGAAGACTTCGAGCCGCTCTGCGACGAGCCCCGAAGCTCCGGGCGATCCCAGTGGAAGCGCACCAGGACGCGGCCGTGGAAGTCCGTGGAGATCTCCTCCTCGTCCTCGCCCGGCGCCGCGATCACGAGCGCCGTCTGCGGCCCGTGCACCAGCGGCCGCGGCGTGTCGAGCTCGGGCCGGATGGGCGTGTCCGAGGCCACGCACTCGAAGGTGTTCCAGTACCGGGTCGACACCGCCGAGCCGCCCGACGGGATGCTCTCGGTCTCCGCGTCGAAGGTGCGCAGCAGCGACTTCACGTGCTCGCTCTCGCGGATGTCGTCGGGGATGTCTCCCCAGGCCGCGACGTGGTGCTGCACCTTCAGGAGCACGTAGTTGCGGTCGAGCTCGGCCCGCTGGTGGCCGGTCATGGAGAGCCCGCGGCCGGGCCAGAAGCCCGTGACGGTGCTGCGACCGTGGCCGACCTTGTTCTCGACCTGCGTCTCCTCGTAGCGGACGCGCGAGCGCCGCTGGCCGTGGTGCGGCCGGTAGACGTGGGCGTCGTCGTCGTAGGCGCCGAGGGTGAAGCGCGCGGGGTAGTCGTAGACCGGGCGAAGGCCGCCGTCGCCGGGGCTGCGGGGGCTCATGTCGAGCACCGCGCGGGGGTGCGTGAAATCGAAGTCGCGCAGCAGCACGCCGGTGGTGCCGGTGCGGCGGTGCCAGTCGAACCAGAGCACGGTCTCCGAGCCCGCCGTCGAGGAGCCCGCCCCGTCGATGACGCTCACCGCGGCGCCGTCCATCGTCGGGACCGCCTCCCACGAGTGGCCGTCCTCGACGAGCTGCCAGGTCTCCGCGTCGCCGTCGTGCTTGAAGTAGTAGGAGACGCCCTCCTCCTCGAGCAGCCGCTGCACGAAGTCGAGGTCGGTCTCGCGGTACTGCACGCAGTTCTCGCGGGGCGGGAGCTGATCGAGCGCGCCCTCGTAGGCCATGGTGCCGTTGCCCTGGTAGACCCCGGCGTCCTTCAGCACCTCCTGGATGATCGTGAGGACGTTGACGTCCTGCCAGATGCGAGAGTTGACCCGCTTGGAGAGCGTCCAGAGCGACGGGACCACCACGATGCGCGCGAAGCGGTACATCCCGGTGGAGCCGAGGTCTTCGACCCGGCGCACGATGCCCTTCAACGGTCGGCTCACCGAGCCGCGCTGGATCTCCAGGCTGACGTTGCGCTCGAACAGCTCCTCGACGTTGGCCCCGACGTTGCGGTTGGCCAGGACCAACGAGGCCTCGTAGAGGCGGGACATGCCCTCGTCGATGAAGACGTGCACGGGCCGCCAGCCACCGCCAGGTCCCTCGAAAACAAGCTCCACCTCGGCGCGCGGCGCTTCGCTCATGCTCGAACTCCGTTCAGGGGGTCTATCGCTCAGCCGAAGCAGCGCGTCTGGTCCGCTGGACTCTTCCAACGGACACCGCTCCGCGTCGGTCGGGCGGACGATACACCACGCCCCCGCGGCCCACCAACAGGCCCCCTCCCAGTATCTGCTTTCAGTCGACCGTCAGCAGCGTCTTGAGCTCGCTCACCGGGAAGCGGTACTCGACGTGGCAGTAGTCGCACTCGATCTCGAGGTCCTTGCCCTCGGCGATGAGCGACTCGAGCTCCGCCGGGGGCAGCGTGGAGAGCGTCGCCCTCAGCCGCTGCGAGTCGCACCGGCACTGGTACCGCACCGCCCCGGAGCCCACCACCGCATAGGGCATCAGGTAGAGCAGCTCCGCCAGCAGGGTCTTCGGCGTCGTCTCGTCGTCCTTCAAGAGCGTCGACATCGGGGGAAAATCCTCGAGCCGCGCCGTCATCACCGCGAGCTGCCCCTCCCCCAGCTCGGGCAGCAGCTGCACCAGGTAGCCCCCCGCGGCCACCACCTCGTCGCCGTCCATCACCGTGCTCACCGCGATCGCCGAGGCCACCTGCTCGGACTCCTGGAGGTAGGCCATCAGCGACGCCGACACGCCGCCCGAGCCGGTGATGCGCACCACGCCCTTGTGGGCGCTGCCCCGAGGGAGCGTGCGGGTCACCTGCAGCACCGCGCCGTCACCCAGCACCAGCGCTCCGCCCCGGGTGCGCTGCACCAGCGCCCGGGCGCCGCCGTCGGGGTGCGAGTCCGCGATGAGCGCGTCGCGCCCCACCGCCGACTGCAGCACGCCCTGCACCCGAAGGTCGGGCGCCATCGTCTCGCGCACCATGATGGTCCCGGTCACCAGCTCGCCGAGCCAGCGGGCCTCGTCGCCCTTCACCCGCTGCGCGGCCACGATCGCCTTCACCGTGTCCGTCGTCCGCAGCGCCACCACGCGGAACGACCCGTCGTCCGTGATCGCCCGCACCACCTCGTCCTGTCGCTCGTTCAGCATCGTCGATTCTTCATAGCATCGCCGGGGACGGCGGCGTCAGCTCCGGGTGATAGGCTCCGCCGCCCTCTACCGACCGCCCGCCAGGAGCAAAACCCGATGCGTCGACCGGATTCCATCGTTGGCCTCACCCTCCACCTCGCCCGCCAGCGCTTCGGAGCCGCCGCCGTACGGCGCTCGGCCCTCCTCGCGGGCGCCCTCGGGGTCGGCGCCGTCGCCCTCGCCGCGCTCCACCCCTGCGCCCCGACGCCACCGCCGCCGGTAGCCCGCGCGCAGCCCCGCGCCGTCGCCTGGTCGCTCGGGCACTGCGCCGCCGGCCGCGTCGCCTGCGTCACCGACGCCATGTGCGGCGCCGGCGATCGCTGCGTCGACCCGCTGCGCCTGGGCGCTCGCATCCGCGAGGTCGCCCCCCGGGACGAGAGCGTCAACGTGTACCCGCACCTCGCCGTCGACGGCGACGGCTACGGCGTCGTGTGGACCGCCGTGAGCGAGGAGACCGCGGACATCTGGTTCGCGCGCCTCGACGCCGAGGGCAAGCGCCGCGGCGCCCCGGTGCAGCTCACCCGCGGGGGGGCCTTGCGGCTGCGCCCGCGCGTCGCCCGCGGCCCGGGGGGCTGGGCCGTGGGCTGGCTCGACGTCAGCGAGGACGGCATCGCCAGCCAGGTGCTGCGCCTCGATCCCAGCGGCCGACCGCAGGGCGCCCCGGTCTCGCTCGACGGCGAGTTCGCGGTGCTCTCCACCGTCGTCGCCGCGGGGGCGCAATACGGGGTCGGGTATTTCTCCGCCAGCGCGTCGAGCCAGATCAGCGTGCGCCTCGCGCGCTTCGGTCAGGAGGGAGCGATCGCCGCGCCGATCACCGTCGCCGCGAACCAGCTCGTGCTCGGGATGGTCGGCCTCGCCCCCCTCGGCGGCGGCTTCTCCGTCGGCTGGAACCACTTCGTCCCCCGCGACGAGCGCGCCGAGACCTTCGTCGCCCGCGTCTCGGCCGACGGCGCCGTCGCTCCCGCGGTGCGCCTCGACGCCCACGCGGGACGCAACGGCTCGATCGCCCTCGACGCCGTCGACGGCCAGGTGGGCGCCGTCTGGGAAGACCAGTTCGACGACGCCGACGACACCTTCCGCAACGGCCTGGTCTTCGCCGGGGTCTCCAGCTCGGGCGCGGCGCTGCCCCGCAAGGCCGTGACCGACCGCCGCGCGTTGAACGTCGAGCCTTCGCTGGTCGCCGCGGGGGCCCAGCACGGCCTGGTGTTCACCCGCCTCGACGACGAGACCCCGACGGTGCAGTTCGGTCGGCTCGACGCCTCGGGGGCCCTCGTCGGCTCGCTCACCCAGCTCAACGGCCGCGCCTCCCTGGGCGCCCTCGGCACGCTCGCCTGGAACGGCCGGACCTACGCCGCCGCCTGGACCCAGCTCGACACCGACGGCATCACCCTGCGCTTCGCCCGCCTCGACGCCAACGGACGCCGCGTCGGCGCGGAGGTCCCGATCAGCTCGCATTGACCCCGGTGGTTCACCCCCCGGGGTAAGCCGTAGTAGCGTCCGCCCCGCTTCTGTCTCCGCCGTCGGGCGTCTGCCCTCCGGTCGGGACGCCCGCGCATCGCCCACCCAACGTCCCCGTTGAAGGAGCTATTCCTCCCCATGGCCCGTACTCCGGTACTTCGCACCCCCTGGCGCTCGCTCGCGGTGCTCTGCCTCACCGCCCTCTCGGCCGGTGGCATGGACTGCGCGCAGGAGCGCGACCCCATCAACCGAGTCCGCGAGAACGCGCTGCCCAAGTCGTTCTTCGTCGGCGCGAACTACACCGACCAGGCCGACGACCCGGAGTTCTACGCCAACAACTTCGTCGTCGACGGCACCGCCGACAACTCGATGATGCCCGTCGGCACCTACGACGACGTCGACCGCATCCGCTGGGAGATCCAGGAGGACTTCCTGCTGGCGCGCAAGTCGTACGAGTACGTCGAGGGCAGCGAGGGCCGCGCCGCGAGCGCGCAGCGAACCCCGCACGGCGTCATCGTCGCGGCGTACCGCATCGAGAGCCACTTCGACCAGCGCCGCGCGTACAACCCGACCACCGGCGAGGAGATCAACGTCGTCGAGGAGAACTCCACCGACCGGCGCTGGCACCAGCGCGATTTCATCCGCGTCGACTGGTCGCGAAACCTCGTGAACAACCCCGACTGGTCGTGGGTCTGGTACGGCTCGGTCTTCGGCGAGATGTCCTTCTCCCCGGTGGCCTGGAACGAGACCAACCCCGCCTCGCCGGACGCCAACAACTTCTGCGAGATGACCCCCGGCATGGTGCGCGACACCACCACCGGCGCCTGCGTGGCCGCGACCAACCCGCGCAACCACCCCGGCGGCTACCTGGACGTGACCTCCAAGTGGCTGGTCAACCCGGAGAACTCGCACCTCTTCGACGTGCCCATCCCCACCTGCCTCATCGCGAACTTCTTCGCCAACGGGCCGGTGTACTCCTGCGCGCAGCAGGAGACCGTGATCCGCACATCGTTCCGCCGCGTGGAGGACCGCGACTTCGAGCCCCTCGAGCTCACCCGCCAGCCCTACGACCTCGTCGGCGGGCCGCGCGCCGAGCGCAACGGCTACGACCCCGGCTACGGCCTCGTCGACCACAACTTCCACCGCTTCGCGATGATCCACAACCTCTGGCAGCGGTCGCACCTCTCGCCCGCGGTCGAGTGCAGCGCCAACACCGACGCCGACAACGACGGCACCGCCGATGCGTGCGGCGCCTCCACCGCCGCCGACCGCGCGGGCTCGCAGTGCGATGTCATCATGCACCGCTGCACGATCCCGTACCGCAGCCGCGTGGTGCGCCCGATCGCCTACTACACCAACACCGACATGCCCCCGGAGATGCAGGACCACGTGGTGGTCACCGGCGCCGAGGGCAACGACACGTACCGCTTCCCGACCCCCGCCGAGGTGGCCTCCAACCGCTTCGTGCGCGGCGCCTCGGAGGACATCATCGACTCCTGGAATCGCGCGATCATGTCCGCGATCGCCAACTCCCGCGAGGTCGAGTGCCGCCGCACCGGCGGTGACCGCGCGGCCTGCCACGCGCAGTTCTTCGACAACGGCACCGAGCCGCAGGGCGACGGCGCCTGGCTGGGCGCGCGGCCGAAGGCCAGCAACGGCCCCGCGGTGGTGATCTGCCACAACCCGGTGCGCGCCGACGACTCCTCCGCCTGCCGCGAGCCCGGCTACGCCGCCCGCCTCGGCGACGTGCGCTTCAACCACATCACCTACATCCCGGGCCGCACCCGCGCGCCCTTCGGCGGCATCGCCCACTGGGGCTACGACCCGCTCACCGGCGAGGTCGTCTCCAACGGCGGCACCAACATCGGCCGCTCGGCCGAGTACGCCGCCGCCCAGCAGCGCGACTTCATCCTCCTCGCCCTCGGCGAGCTCGACGTCGCGGACTACGTCAACGGCGCCGCCTCGACGCGCTTCGCCAACGTGGTGCGCAACCCCGCGAGCCAGCAGCGCCGGCGCTTCAGCGACCAGGACATCGCCCAGCGCGTGCTCGCGGTCAACGGCCCCAACGCCGCCCGTGACCTCGGCCTCCGCGCCCAGGCGCAGGCCTCCCCCGCGGCCGCGCTCGCGCAGCACGACCGCACCTTCCAGGACTCAGCCCCGGTTGCGCCCGGCGCCACCCGCACGGCGGCGCGCGTCGAGGCCAACCAGGCCGCGCTGCGCAACACCAGCCTCGAGGCCGACATGGTCGACGAGAGCTGGCTCGCCAACCTCGGCTTCGACCCCCGCTCGCAGCGCACCCAGTCGCTGCTCGACCAGGCCTCGCCGCTGCGCCGCATGGACCCGGAGGTCGCCGAGACCACCTGGCACTCGCTGCTGCAGCGCCTCGAGCACCGCGGGTTCTGCTTCCAGGACATGGGCGCCGCGCCGATGATCGGGAGCGTCGACCTGCAGGGCGTCGCGCGGTACTTCGCGCGCAAGTACGCCGCCGCCTCGCCCGCCGAGCGCTCGCGGCGCATCTACAACGACCTGCGCATCGAGGCCTACAAGGGCATCGCGCTCCACGAGATCGGCCACTCGCTCGGGCTCTACCACGTGCCCGTGTCGAGCTACGACTCGATGAACTACAACCCGCAGTACTGGCAGCTGCGCACGCGCAACGGCGCGGCCACGCAGACCTGCACGCCGGTGTGCACGGTGAACAACTGCGCCAACACCCGCAACGCCGACCAGAACCAGGACAACTGCATGGGTCCGCGGTACCTCGACCCGGCGTCGGACGAGGAGCTCGGCCTCGCGGAGGGCTCCGAGCCGCACGCGGGCATCGACTACTTCGGCAACACCTCCGTCATGGAGTACCAGTGGGAGCGCTTCGACGAGACCGTCGGCATCGGCTCGTATGACCACTACGCCATGGGCATCCTCTACGGCCGCGTGCTGGAGACCATGGAGTCCGACCCCGCCCGCGGCGGCATGACCCCGGAGCGGCAGAACGACTACGGCCAGCGGCTCGTCACGCAGCTCTCGGACCTCGACCAGATCCGCTGGGACGACCCGGTGCTCGACGGCGGCGCGCAGGTGCTGCCGATCCACTACACCGAGCTCGCCCGGCAGATGGCGATCTTCGACCCGGCGCAGTGCCGCGACGCCACCCCCGAGGAGAAGGCCCGCTACGCCTGGCGCCTCGTCGACGGCAAGATCTGCCGCCTCCACCCGCGCGACCACGCGGCGATGGTGGACTTCGAGACCGGCCCGGTGTCCGCGGGATCGACCCGCGACGCGCCCTCGTGGCGCACCCGGGCGAACGCCAACACCGGCGGCAACCACCTGCGCTGGGGCTACCGCGTCGCGTGGGACATCGGCACGGGCTACCCCCACATCAACTACTTCGACCAGGGCGCGGACATCTACGAGGTCACCCAGTCGAGCATCCGCAAGTACGAGCTGACGTACCCCTCGCTCTACTTCCGCCGCAACAACCGCGAGTTCTCGCAGTGGGGCATCCCCGCGTACCTCTCGCGCAACATCTTCCGCCGCCTGCGCGGCTACCACTGGAGCGTGGCGCGCGACTCGGCCTACTACAGCTCGGTGTTCAGCCCGGCGACCTACCAGCAGGTCGCGCGCGACGACAACTGGATGCGCCCGCTGCTCGTGGCGGGCACGGACATCTTCGACTTCTTCGCGAAGGTCATCCTGCGGCCCGAGGCAGGCCTCTTCGAGCAGATGCCCGCGGCCGACGCGCTCCCCGGGCAACGCCCGCTCTTCGACGCGGCCGAGGCTGGCAGCGACCTCACGCCCGACTTCGAGATCGGCCTCGTCGACGGCCGCTTCATCGGCGAGGAGTATGACAACCGCGTGGGCGGGTCGTGGGACTACCACTCGTACCTGATCCACGCGGGCTCGTACCCGGAGAAGCCCATCGCGGCGATCATGCTGACCGACACGCGGCCGACCTTCTCGTCGATCTCGCGCGGGCTCTACCTCGACGGGCGCGAGTTCCAGGTGAACTTCCGCACCGACATGCCGCAGGCCTTCGACCGCCTCCTCGGCGGCGTGCTCGCGGAGGACTGGGACAGCGTCGCCATGCACGTCCCCACCGTCCCGGTCGGCGGCACCGCCGGGCTCCCGGCGCTCGAGCCCAACGTGCTCCCGCTCTGGACCGTCGGGAGCCGCACCGCCCCCGCGGAGCCCCGCCGCCCCGCCGGCTCTCGGCTGCTCTTCCCCAACATCGGGTACCGCCAGCAGCTCCCGATGGTCGTCTGGTCGATGCTGTTCTCCTCGCTCAACAGCAACCTCGACACCATCCACCGCATGCGCGTCTACACGGAGGGTGGCCCGGAGGCCGTGGACATCGCCGAGAGCGAGCGCACTCGCTTCCGCAACCCCGAGACGGGCATCACCTACGTCGCCCGTCGCTACGGCCCCGACTCGGTCGACGGCGAGGCCATCGACCGCGGCATCGCGTCGCGCATGATCGCCCACGCCAACGAGCTCCTGGTGGCCGCCTACCAGGTGCGCGTCGACGAGCGCGACCAGCCGGTCTACAACCCCGACGGCTCGGTCGACGCCGTGCTGCTGCGCGGCCAGCTCGTGCCGGCCAGCACCGACAGCCAGCGCCAGACCATCGCCGTGACGCGCTTCCGCAACTACGTCGGCCTGATCGACGCCACCCGCTACGCCTCGCGCCTCCTCGGGTACGGCACCCTCCGCTGAGCGCTGCTGCCTCCGACGCATCGCCGCGATAGAGTGTCGCGGCGATGATCCCTCCTGGCGCACGCCGCCCCTCCCTCCTTCTCCTCGCCACCGCCCTCGGGCTCGGCTGCATCTTCAGCGCCCGCCGGGCCGCCACCGATGCGGCCGACGGCGCGCCTCGCTGGATCGCCCTCCGCGAGCGCGCTCCCTCGGACGGCGGCGTGGCGGACGCTCCCGCACCTCGCAGCCCGGGCGCCCCCGCGGTGGTCGACCGCGCGACGCTGCCCCGCTGCCCCGAAGGGTCGCTCTACGTCCCAGGCGGCCGCTTCTCCATGGGCAGCCCCGAGGGACAGGGCGCGCCCGACGAGCACCCGCAGCACACCGTCCTGCTCCGCGGGTACTGCCTCGACCGCACCGAGGTCACCGTCGACGCGTACACCCGCTGCGTGCGCGCGGGCGCCTGCACCCGCCCCGTGGCGACGCTGCAGGAGGGCGCGCAGCCCGTGTCGGGCGTCGACTGGGGCCAGTCCGACGCCTTCTGCCGCTACGTGGGCGGCCGGCTGCCCACCGAGGCCGAGTGGGAGTTCGCCGCGCGCGGCACCGACGGCCGCCGCTACCCGTGGGGCAACGACGACCCCGCGAGCTGCGAGCGCCTCGACTGGACCTTCGGCAGCGAGAGCTGCGGCGGCGTCGGCCCGAGCACCGTGGGCACGCACCCGACCGGCGCGTCACCCTTCGGCGTGCTCGACCTCTCGGGCAACGTCTGGGAGTGGACCGCGGACTGGTACGCCCGCTCCTACGACGCCGCGTTGCAGGAGAACCCCGCGGGGCCCGCCGAGGGCTCGGCGCGCGTCACCCGCGGCGGAGGCTTCAACAACGACCAGGTCGAGCGGCAGCGCGCCACCTTCCGGGAGGGGCAGCACCCCAACTTCCATGACTACGACCTCGGCGTGCGCTGCGCGTACGACCCGAGCTCGTAGACTGACGCCGCGATGGTGCGCCCGGTCTCCAACCCCCCGAACCCCTGGAGCAGCACCGCGGTCGAGTACTTCGAGGAGGTCCCGCCGGCGAAGCTGGAGATCTTCGAGGAGGAGGCGCGCTCCATCGTCTCGGGCAACGACAGCCCGGACATCCCCTTCCGCTGGAGCCTCAACCCCTACCGCGGCTGCATCCACGGCTGCGCCTACTGCTACGCGCGCACCTCGCACCAGTACCTGGGCTTCGGCGCGGGCACGGACTTCGACCGCAAGATCGTCGTGAAGACCAACGCCCCGGCGCTCTTGAAGGCCGCCTTCGAGAAGAAGAGCTGGGACGGCGGGGCCATCACCTTCTCGGGCAACACCGACTGCTACCAGCCCATCGAGGCGACCTACCAGCTCACCCGCCGCTGCCTCGAGCTCTGCCTGGAGTACCGCAACCCGGTCGCGATCATCACCAAGAGCGCCCTGGTGCAGCGCGACGCGGCGCTGCTCGCGGCCCTCGCGAAGGTCGCAGCGGTGCGGGTGTTCGTGAGCCTCGCCTTCGCCGACGAGGCGCAGGCGCGCGCGGTGGAGCCCTGGGCCTCCTCGGTGGCGCGTCGGCTGGAGTCGCTGCGGGTGCTCACCGACGCGGGCGTCGACTGCGGCGTGGCGGTGGCGCCGATCATCCCCGGGCTCAACGACGACCAGGCCGCGAGGGTGCTCTCCATGGCCCACGCCCACGGCGCGCGGCGGGCCTTCATGCAGATGGTGCGGCTGCCCGCGGAGGTGCTGCCGGTCTTCGAGGAGCGCATGGCGGAGGCCTTCCCCGACCGGGCGAGGCGCATCGGTCACGCCATCGTGGAGCTCCGGGGAGGGCGCAAGAACGACCCTCGCTTCGGCAGCCGGATGCGCGGCAGCGGCCCTCGCTGGGAGGCCATCACCGGCCTCTTCGAGGCGCAGTGCCGACGCCTGGGGATGAACGAGAGCGAGGCGGGCGAGGACGAGGGCGAGAAGACCTTCCGGCGGCCGACCCGGCAGGGGAGCCTCTTCGGCGACTGACTAACGCGCCCGCGGCGCCGGGGGCTCGCGAGATGCGCATCATCCCGCTGAGCCGTGCCTCGTCCTCGTGCTCCCGCTCGGCGTCGGCCCAGCTCTCGCGGATCTTGGCCGCCACGTAGAGGCTCGGGAAGGAGAGGAACAAGCCCACGAGGCCGAACAGGTGCTCGAAGAGGATGAGCGACGTGATGATCACGAAGCCCGGCAGCTTCACGTGCTGGGCCGTCAGCCGCGGCGAGAGGTAGTAGCTCTCGATCTTGTGCAGCACGAAGGTGCTCGCGAAGAACACCCCGACGCCGACCATGCCCTTGTGCGTGTAGGCCAGCACCGCCATCACGGCGCCCGACACGACCCCGCCCACCACCGGGATCAAGCCCATCACGAAGAGGAACACCATCAGCGCCGGGATGCTCGGGAAGCGCATCAGCAGCAGCACCGGCAGCGTGAGCAGCGTGTTCACGAGCGCGACGATCACCTGGAGCTTGGCGGTGATGGCGATCGCGTCGCAGAGGTAGCTGAAGTACCGCATCATGATGCGCGGCGGGGAGTCCTCGCCCAGGGACTCGCGCCAGCGCTCCAGCTCGCGGTTTTCGATGAGGAAGACCACCGACAGGATGAGCCCGATCAGCACGTAGATGGCGCTCTTGCCGACCGATCCGAGGAAGCCCACCACGTTGCCGGCGTAGTGCTGGGCGCGCTCGAGCCCCTGCGACGCGTGCTCGCTGACCGTGTGCTCCCAGCCCCGCGCGTGAAGCCACTCGCGCAGGTGGTGAAACTGCCCCTCGAGCTCCGACCTGAGCTGCGGCACCGCCGGGACGACCCGCGTGTATCCGAGGAAGGACAGCAGCGCTACGGCGCAGGTAGCGAGCACCACCTGCCCCAGCACGGCCAGCGCGATGGGCACCTGGAAGCGCGCGTTGAGCCACTTCGCGCCCGCCCCGAGCGCCCGCTCGAACAGCACGAAGAACACCAGCAGCACCGCCAGGTGCCGGAAGGCGTAGAGCAGCCCGAGGAAGAGCGCCAGGACGAAGATCCGCCGCACGTTGCGGTCGGTGAACACCATTCGCATCACGGCGCCGGAGGGTACACCCCGCCCCTCGCCGCTCCCCCGCTTTCTCCACGGCTTCGGACCCACACTGTGGGCCATCACCCGGATGTGCGGCGGGGACATCTATGCCTTCGACATCGTCGCCGAACTTGCAGAGACTGCCGGACACTGCGGATCGACCGCATTGGAGGAGAGTCTCGCCTATCGTACAAATGGATACTTTTCGCTGCGGCGCTCGTCGCTGCTGGCTGTGACGGCGCATCGGTCGTCGGTGGCACGGAGCGCCGCGACGCGACCGTCGACGTCACCGCGGACGCCAGCATGGACGCGTCGGTGTGCCCGTCGCCCCTGCTGTCGTGCAACCAGCGCTGCGCCGACCCGCGCACCGACCGGGAGAACTGCGGCGCCTGCGGGCGCTCGTGCTCCACGGGCAACGTCTGTCAGAACGGCGCCTGCGTGCCGGACTGTGGGACCGGCGAGACGCTGTGCCGCTCGGCCGGCGACGCCGGCGCGGGCCTCGCGTGCGTATCCGTCCGCACCGACCGGGCGAACTGCGGCGCCTGCGGGATGGCCTGCGGCACCAACCAGGTCTGCGCCAACGGCGCGTGCACGTTCATGTGCACCGGCACCACGACCGAGTGCACCCGCGGCGGCGCGGGCATGGACGGCGGCGGCGAGCGCTACTGCGCCGACCTGCAGGCCGACCGCTTCGACTGCGGCGCCTGCGGAAACACCTGCGAGGAGGGCTTCTCCTGCCAGGCCGGCCGCTGCCGCATCCGGTGCCCGGAGCTTTCGGTCCAGTGCCCCGCACCGGCGGCCGACGGCGGAATGCCCGGCGAGATCTGCTCGGACACCAGCAACGACATCAGTAACTGCGGAAGCTGCGGCAACGCGTGCCCCTTCGGACAGTTCTGCGTCCGCGGCGCCTGCCGTACGACCTGCGGCGCGGGCTTCACCGACTGCATGGGCGTCTGCCGTGACGTCACCAGCGACCGCCTCGGCTGCGGCGCCTGCGGCAACGCGTGCGGGTCCGGCGAGGTCTGCACCGCGGGCCGCTGCGTCGTCTCCTGCGGCGGCGGCCTCACGAGCTGCGAGAACGTCTGCCGTGACGTCCAGACCGACGTGAACAACTGCGGCGCCTGCGGCACCCGCTGCATGCCCGGCCAGGTCTGCTCTCGCGGGATGTGTCAGGTCTCTTGCAGCGCGGGCACCGCGGACTGCTCGGGCACCTGCCGCGACCTCCAGACGGACAACGCCCACTGCGGCGCCTGCGGCACCGCCTGCGCGGCCGGCCAGGTCTGCTCCATGGGCGCCTGCGTCGTCTCCTGCGGCGCCGGCACCACCAACTGCTCGGGCGTCTGCCGCGACACCCAGACCGACAACGCCAACTGCGGCGCCTGCGGCACGGCCTGCGCGGCCGGCCAGGTCTGCTCGCGCGGCGCCTGCACCGTCTCGTGCGGCGGCGGCCTCACCAACTGCAGCAACGTCTGCCGCGACCTCGACACCGACCGCGCCAACTGCGGCATGTGCGGCACCGCCTGCGCCGCGGGCCAGGTCTGCTCCGCGGGACGCTGCCAGGTGTCCTGCCTCGAGGGTCTCACCAACTGCACGGGCGTCTGCCGCGACCTCGCGAGCGACGTCGCCCACTGCGGTGGCTGCGGCATCGCCTGCGCCGCGGGCCAGGTGTGCTCCGGCGGCATGTGCCGTGTCTCCTGTGGCGCGGGTACCACCAACTGCGGCGGCGTCTGCCGCGACCTGCAGACCGACGTGAACAACTGCGCCGCCTGCGGCACGGCCTGCCCCGCGGGCCGGGTGTGCTCGAACGCGGCCTGCGTGGTCTCGTGCGGCACCGGCCTCACGGACTGCATGGGCGTCTGCCGCGACCTTCAGACCGACCGCGTCAACTGCGGCGCCTGCGGCACCAACTGCCCCTCGGGTCAGGCGTGCGCCGCGGGGCGCTGCGTGGTGTCGTGCCTCCAGGGGCAGACCGCGTGCTCGGGCGTCTGCCGCGACCTGCAGACCGACATCAGCCACTGCGGCGCCTGCGGCACCGCCTGCCCCTCGGGCCAGGTGTGCAACGGCGGCATGTGCCGCGTCTCCTGCGGCACGGGCCTCTCGAACTGCGGCGGCACCTGCCGCGACCTCCAGACGGACAACAACCACTGCGGCTCGTGCGGCACCGTCTGCCCGGGCGGCCAGATCTGCCAGGCCGGCGCCTGCGTGGTCACCTGCCAGATGGGCCTCACGGCCTGCGGCGGCACCTGCCGCGACCTCGGCAACGACAACACCAACTGCGGCGCCTGCGGCCGGGTGTGCGCCGCCGGCCAGGCCTGCGTGGCGGGGGCCTGCTCGGTCACCTGCGGCGCGGGCCTCAGCAACTGCTCGGGCATCTGCCGTGACCTCCAGAACGACCGCACCAACTGCGGCGCCTGCGGCACCACCTGCCCGTCGGGTCAGGTCTGCACGGCGGGCGCTTGCGTGATCACGTGCCCGATCGGCCAGACGGCCTGCGGCTCCACGTGCGTCAACCTCGTGTCCGACCGCAACAACTGCGGCGCCTGCGGCACCGTGTGCCCCGCGGGGCAGATCTGCGCGGGCTCGGCCTGCGTGACGAGCTGCGCGGCGGGCCTCACGGCCTGCGGCACGACCTGCCGCGACATCACGTCGGACGTGAGCAACTGCGGCGTCTGCGGGCGCGTCTGCGCGTCCGGCCAGAGCTGCGTGGCCGGCACCTGCACCCTGGTGTGCCCGGCCGGGCAGACCAACTGCTCGGGCACCTGCCGCGACCTGCAGACCGACCTCAACAACTGCGGCGTCTGCGGCACCACCTGCCCGGGTGGCCAGGTCTGCTCCGCGGGTCGCTGCGTGGTGACCTGCGCGGCCGGCCTCACCAACTGCTCGGGTAGCTGCACCAACGTCGCCACCGACCCGAGCAACTGCGGCGCCTGCGGCACCGTGTGCCCTGCCCGCGCCAACGCGTCGTCGTCCTGCGCGGGCTCGCGCTGCGGCTTCGTCTGCAACGCCGGCTTCGCCGACTGCGACGGCAACGCGGCCAACGGCTGCGAGGTCAACACCGGCACCTCGCTCACCAACTGCGGCGCCTGCGGCACCGTCTGCTCCATCTCCAATGGCGTGGGCGTGTGCTCGTCGGGCGCGTGCCGAGTGGCCTCGTGCAACACGGGCTTCGGCGACTGCAACGCGATGCCGACGGACGGCTGCGAGACCAACACGCAGACCTCGTCCACGAACTGCGGCGCTTGCGGCACGGCCTGCGCCGGCGGCGGCGCCTGCACGGCCGGGAGCTGCGCCCCGCGCTGCAACACCTCGGCGGCGCGCGTCCTGATCTACGGCCCGGGCAACACCCGCGGGTCGGCGATGTTCCCGGCTGGGACGGTGATCACGGTGGCGAGCGACGCGATGTGGCGCTCGATGACCGCGGCGCAGTTCGCCGCGTACGACATCATCTGGATCGACGGCGGCAACTGCAGCAGCGGCAGCGGCGCTCTCTACGGCACCGCGCAGGACACCCAGGCCACCTGGGGTCCGGCCGTGCAAGGGCGCATCGTGCTGCTCACCGGCGACGCGGACTACCACCAGGACGGCCACGCCCCGGTGCTCTACCGCAACTCCGTCAACTGGCTGAAGGGCCTGGGGCGCACCAGCGAAGGCGGCCGCACCGGCCTCTTCTTCTCCTGGGGCTGCACCATGTGCTGCGGCGACGGCGGGGCGCGCGGTCTCCCGGAGACCTTCGCCAGCGTGCTCGGCTCGGGCTTCACCACGAACCGCACGAACCACTGCTCGGCCACGCTCACCGCTGCGGCGGCGTCGCACCCCGTGACCTCGGGCTTCAGCACCTTCTGAGACTGCCCGATGCACGGCGCGTTCGGCTCCATCGCCTCGGGCTACGTGACCCTCGCCGTGAGCGGAGGCCTCCCCAGCCTCATCGCGCGCGAGTCCGCCACCGCCTGCGTCCCCTGACGCAGCGCTCCCGCCTCTGACTCAGGTTTGGCCCTTGACGGGCGGTGATCGGGGGGCTTGAGGCGCCGGAGCTCCCGACCGATGGTGGCGTTACCACACAACCCCCACCGATCGGAGGCTCCGTGCCTACGGACAGTGCTCGCACGTTCCTACGTGCGTTGGAAGTCTTCCGCCCCGCGTTCACCGCCGCGACGTTCGCGCGCTGGCTGCTGCTGATGGCGGCGTGGGTGCTGTGCACCGAGCGCCACGCCCTCACCGAGTGCCTCGTCGTCAGCGGCGCCGCGGGCGTCTGGGAGCACTCGGCCTTCCACCGCGTCTTCTCCCGTCGGCGGTGGGACCTCGACGCCCTCGCCCGGCTCTGGCTCGCGGCGCTCGTCGAGCGCCTCTCCGCGCGCAAGCTGCGGTTGCAGTTCGTGATCGACGACACGCTCGGCACCCACAAGGGCCCCACGGTCTTCGGCCTCGGCACGCACCTCGATGCGGTGCGCTCCACCCGCAAGCGCAAGACCTTCACCTTCGGCCACGTCTGGGTGACCTGCGCGCTCGTCGTGACGGTGCCCTTCTCGCCTCGACCCTTCGCCATCCCGCTGCTCTTCCGGCTCTACCGCAGCAAGAAGGAGTGCGCGCGCCACGGCGGCGACTACCGCACCAAGACCGAGCAGGCCCGCGAGCTGGTCGAGCTACTGCTCCGTTGGTTGCCCGAGGCGTCGTTCGATCTGCTCCTCGACGTTAGCTACACCAACCGCGCGGTGCTCCGCGGGCTGCCCTCGCGCGTCCGGGTGCTCGGCGCGTTGACGCCCGAGCGGCGCTGACCACAGCCGGGGCCGCACCCTCCGCACCGGGCGCCACAGCCCCAAGGGGGCCCCGCGGCGCGCCCGCGGCCTGGGCCGAGGACACGAGCCACCCCTGGGAGACGATCGAAGCGCGGGCTCTGGCGGCCTTCGCGCGATGCAGATCAAGACGGCGGAGGTGCAGTGGTGGAGCGTGCTGGGGGCGCCGTCGATCCGTGTGGTGCTGCTGCGCTGCACGACCGGGACGCTGCCGCTGCGCGCGTTTCTGTGTACCGACTCGAAGACGGATGCGGCCTCGATCCTGACCGGGTATGCGCGCCGGTGGTCGATTGAGGTCTACTTCTTTGAGGTCAAACAATTCCTCGGGCTGTGTGCATCGCGGGCACGCCTGGAGTGGGCGGTTCGTCGCACGGCGCCGTGCGTGGGGCTTCTCTACGGGGTGCTGGTGATGTGGTTCTGGGAGCAGTCCGAACGCGGGCTTCAAGCCGTGGTGCCCAACCGCCCCTGGTACGGCCACAAGGACGCCGTGAGCTTTGAGGACATCCTGCGCACCGCGCGCGTGGCGCTGGGGCGCGATCCGTTGCTCGCTCAGGTCGAAGCCCTCGCGCCGCTGCGACGAGTCTATCGGCGCGCCGCCGCGCCCTTCCGCGCGATGCGACACGCCGCATGAGACGTACGCGCATGGCGACGCGCGCCAACCCACGCGGCACTCGACGCGGCGCTCGACCCGACGGTGGGCACCGCGCCGTCGATCACTCCCTCGTCAAGGGCCAAACCTGAGTCTGAGGGCACCCTCCCCCGAGGGTGCCCCTCCTCCCTGTCCCCCCCGCTACCGACCCCGTCCCCCCCCGAAGCGACCGGCTGATCGCCGGACGGCGCCTCAGCGCTCGATGGGCTGCGTCTCGTCCGACTCGATGTGGCCGTCGCGCATCTTGATCACCCTCGGCAGGCTGCGGGACAGCTCGGGGTTGTGCGTGACCAGCACCATGGTCGTCCCATGGCTCTCGTTGAGCTTATGGAAGAGCTTATGGATCTCCGCGCTGTTCTCCGTGTCGAGGTTGCCCGTGGGCTCGTCGGCCAGGAGCAGCTTCGGCTTGAGCGTGAGCGCCCTCGCCAGGGCCACGCGCTGCTGCTCTCCGCCCGAGAGCTCGCTCGGACGGTGCGACGCGCGGTGCGAGAGGCTCACCTGCTCCAGCAGCGTCTCGGCGCGCTCCCTCAGCGCGCCCTTCGGCATCGACCCCTGGATCATCCCAGGCATCATCACGTTCTCCAGCGCCGTGAACTCCGGCAGCAGGTGATGAAACTGGAACACGAACCCGATCGCCCGGTTGCGCAGCGCCGCCACCCGCGACGAGCTCAGCGCCGTCACCAGGTTTCCGTCGAGCTCCACGGTGCCGGCGGTCGGCATGTCGAGCGTTCCGATGAGGTGCAGCAGCGTGCTCTTGCCCGCGCCCGACGGCCCCCAGAGACACACCATCTCCCCCGAGCGGATCGTCAGGTCGATGCCCCGCAGCACCTCCAGGGTCTTGCCCTCGTGCTCGTAGCTCTTTCGGACGTTCTTCAGCGAGACGATCACCGACCGCCCCGCGCCCTCCACGTTCGCCTCTGTCGTCACGAGAACCGAAGCCCCTCCACGGGTCGGAGCCGACCCGCGAGCACCGCCGGGAAGGTCGCCGCCAACAGGCAGATTCCCACCGACGTCACGAACACCAGGCTGTAGTCCGCCGGGGCGATGAGCACCGGCAGCCGGTCGATGTAATAGACCTCTGGATCGAGCGGGATCCCCACGTGCTTCATCACCATGGCGGAGAGCACCGCGGCGCTCGTCCCGAGCAGCGCGCCCACCACCCCGATGAGCCCGCCCACCGACAGGAACACCCGGGTGATGAACCCGTCCGTCGCCCCCATCGCCTTGAGCACCGCGATCTCCCGGCCCTTCTCGGTCACCAGCAGCAGCAGCGTCGCCACGATGCTGAAGCTCGCCACGATGATCGCCACCGTGAGCAGCAGCCAGATCAGCAGCTTCTCCAGCTTGAGCGCGCGGAAGAGGTTCTGGTTGAGCTGCTTCCAGTCGCGCACGCGCAGGCTGCGCGCGCGCGCCGGGCCCTCGACCGCCGCCACCACCTGGTCGCTGAGGTCGACGTCGCGGAGGCGCACCTCGATCGCCGTGATGGCCCCGTCGCGGTAGTTGAAGAAGCGCTGCGCCACCGGGATGAGCACGTACGCATACTTGGTGTCGTATTCGTACATCCCCGAATAGAAGATGCCCGCGACGCGAAAGAGCTTCGTCTTGGGCACGGGGCCCAGCGGGCCCAGCGAACCGAAGGGCGACACCACGCGCACCTCGTCGCCCACCGAGAGGTGCAGGTTGGTGGCGAGCTCGCGGCCCACCACGATGCCCGGCAGCGGGTCGGTCGGAGCGCCCGGAGGCGGCGGCCGGAGGGAGCCCGTGTCGCTGAAGCCCGAGAGGCCGTCGAGGCGCGTCGTGGGGAGCTCGAGCTCGCCGCGCCCCACCACCGGGCGACGGTCGCTCGGGCTCAGGTGATCGAGCCTCGAGGGGTCTTCCATGTACTCGATGCGGCCTCGGATGAGCTCGCGCCGCAGCCCGATGGCCGCCCCGCCCTGCGCCGGGTCGATGCCCCGGAGGATCACCCCGGACAGGTTGGTCTGCGAGGTGATCATCACCTCGCCCTGCACCAGCGGCGTCGCGGCGCTCACCTCGGGCAGCGCCCGGATGCTGCGCAGCAGGGGCTGCCAGTCGGTGAAGCCGCCGCGCTCGCGGTCGACCACCACGTGGGGGTTGTTGCCCAGGATCTTGTGCTTCAGGTCGTTGCCGAAGCCCCCCATGATCGAGATGGTCATGCAGAGGGCGAAGGACCCGAGGCCCACGCCCAGGAAGGCCAGGAAGGAGATCACCGTGAGGAAGCCGCTCTTGCGGGCGCGGAGCTGCCGCACGGCGATGGTGAGCTCCGCGGCGACCTTCTCCAGCCGGTCGAAGAGCTTCGGCATCCAGAGCAGGGTGGAGAGGAAGTACGCCTCCAGCGCCGAGACCAGCACCCCCACGCGCAGCGCCACCAGGGCGAGCGAGGGCGTCGGGTCGAAGCCGCGCGGCTCCATCCTCGCGGCCAGCTTCAGGCAGAGGAACGACAGCGCGAGGGCGCCGACCATCCACGCCGCGTAGAGCCACCGCCGGCGGGCCTGAGAGACCACCGCGCGAGAGGCGATCCAGAGGATGATCAGGTCAACGGCCATCCGACTCGGGGCGCAGCTGCGGGAAGAGCACCACGTCGCGGATGCTCTTCTGCCCGGTGAGGAGCATCACCAGGCGGTCTACGCCGAGGCCGAAGCCCGCCGTCGGGGGCATGCCGTAGGAGAGCGCGCGGATGTAGTCGGCGTCGAAGTCCATCGCCTCCTCGTCGCCCCGCTCGCGGTTGCCGAGCTGCGCCCGGAAGCGCTCGGCCTGGTCGTCGGGGTCGTTGAGCTCGCTGAAGGCGTTGGCGAGCTCGCGGCCCTCCACGAAGAGCTCGAAGCGGTCGGTGAAGGTCACCGGGAAGTCCGCGCCGTACTGCGCGGCCTGCTTGTCGGAGTCCTTCTTGCGGGCCAGCGGCGACACGTCGAAGGGGTAGTCGACGATGAAGACCGGCACGCTCTGCGAGCCGTCGTCGGAGCGGTAGTCATCGATCAGCGAGGACTCGGCGAAGAGCTCGAACATCGCGAAGAGCAGCTCGCCCGCGGTGGTGCACTTGTTGAGGTACTCCCGGTGCTCGCGCTGGAGCGACGGGGTGGCGAGCACCGCCGCGCGCACCCGGCCCCAGCCCGAGAGCTCGGCGCCGTCGGCCCACGCGTCGACCAGCTCGGGGTGCCGCCTCGCGATCGCCGTGGTGACCGCGTCGAGCATCCGCACGCGACGCCACGGGCGCGCCAGCGAGTACGAGCGCCCGCTCGAGAACCGCGGAAACTTCGCGGAGAGGCGGGCGTCGACGTGGGTGACGAGCTCCTCGGTCTCGTCCATGAGCTCCCGGTAGGTCGCGTAGGCCTGGTAGAACTCCAGGATCGTGAACTCCGGGTTGTGCCGCGTGGAGAGGCCCTCGTTGCGCCACACGCGGCCGATCTCGTAGACGCGGTCGAGGCCGCCCACGATGAGGCGCTTGAGGTAGAGCTCGGGCGCGACGCGGAGGTAGAGGTCGAGGTCGAGCGCGTTGTGGTGCGTGGTGAAGGGCTTGGCCGTCGCGCCGCCTCGCACGGAGTTGAGCGTCGGGGTCTCGACCTCCATGAAGTCCCGGTCGTCGAGCCACTCGCGCAGCGCCCGCACGATGATCGAGCGGGCGCGGAACACCTCGTTGACCTCGGGGTAGTTGGCGATGAGGTCGGTGTAGCGCTGGCGGTAGCGGGTCTCGACCTCGCTGATGCCGAACCACTCGCTCGGGATGGGCGTGTAGCTCTTGGACAGCGGGCGCAGGGTCTTGGCGAGCACCGAGAGTTCGAGCAGCCGGGTGCGCATCGGCGGCCCCTCGACCAGCACGATGTCTCCGAGGTCGATCTCCTTGAGGAGCGAGAAGTCCTCGCCGAGGTCGCGCGCCGAGCAGAAGAGCTGGATCTCCCCGGTGCCGTCGCGCAGCTTGATGAACACCAGCTTGCCGGTGTCGCGCAGCGCCACCACCCTGCCCGCGACGCGGTAGTGCGCGTGCTCGGGGTCGGCGTTGAAGGCCTCCTTCTGGTGCTCGTGCGCCGCGCGAATACTCGCGAGGGTATTGAGGGGCCCCGGGTCGTTGCCGAAGGGGAGGTGGCCGCGCGCCCGCCAGGCCTCGGCCTTGGCGCGGCGCACCGATTCGAGGGTGCTGTTCGTGTCGCTCATCGGATGGGCGCGGGTTATACCGACCCGCGCCCCGGCGGTCACGCGTTCGCGCCCCCGCTCCACGCCCCCACCGACGAGCCCCCATGAAGGCCCTCCTCTCCCGACTCCGAGCGCCCGACCCGCGCCGCCCCTTCACCTGGATCGTCGCGCTCTTCGTGCTCGCCTGCCTCGTGGGATTCACCTGGGACATCCCCTGCACCGACGCCTGGCACAACGACTCGCTCTCCCCCCGCCCGTGCGGCCTCGGAGCCGTGGTCGAGACCTGGCGCCCCGGACACTTCTTCCGCTACCCCCCGCTGCAGCTCACGCTCCTCACCCTGCTCTCGCTGCCGTGGATCGCGCTGGGCGCCCTGCGCGCTCCCGCAGCGACGCAGCAGGCGCTGCTGCACGAGCTCATCCAGCCCCGGTACATGACCCCCATCGAGGTCGTGGCGCGCACGGTCACGCTGCTGATGGCCGTCGGGGTGCTCTTCAACGTGCGACGGCTGGTCGCTCGCGTCTGGGGTGAGCGAGCGGGCGACGCGGCGGCGGCGGTCACGGCCCTCAACCCTGTGCTCGTGTACTTCTCGCACAGCGGCAACAGCGACATCCCCTGCCTCTTCTGGGTGACCCTCGGGCTGGTCGAGCTCGATCGGGTGCTCGCTGGCGAGGCCCGGGAGCAGCGCGCCCTCCTCTGCGCCGCCGCCGCCGCCCTCACCAAGGACCAGTCGATTCCGCTCTTCTTCCTGGCCGCGCCGTGGGCCCTGCTCGTGGGCCCGGCGCTCTCCCGCGGCGACCGCACCCTCCGCTCGGTGCTGCTGCGCCCCGCCCTCTGGCGCGCCCTCGCAGCGTCGGCCGGGCTCTACCTGCTCGTCGCAGGCGCCGTCACCAACCCCGTGGGCTACGCGCGTCGCATCGCCTGGATCACCGGCCCCGCCAACGCCGACTGGGTGGTCGTCGGTCGCGACCTGCTGGGGGTCGACGCGATCCTCCGCGAGGTCGCGCAGGCGGTGCCCCTCTTCGCCTCGCGGGCCGTCGCGCTCGCCGCCCTCCTCGGCCTCGGCCTCGCCCTCTCGGGCCGCCGGGGAGTCCCTCGCGTGCGCGCCGCCCTCCCCGCGGTCGCGGCGCTCTCCTACCTCGCGCTCTTCATCATCCCCTTGCGATGGACCATGGAGCGGCACCTGATGCCGATGATCGTCCTGCTGCCCACCTATGTCGGCGTGGCCTTCGACGCGCTGCTCGAGCGGCTCTCCCCCCGAGCGCGCCCTCTCGGCGCGGCGCTGCTAGGGCTCGCGCTGCTCCCGCAGGCGATCGACGTGGCCTCGGTGGACGGCACCCTCGTGCTCGACTCCCGCAACGCCGCGCAGCGCTTCCTCGCCGCGCTGCCTCGCGGAGCCACCCTGGAGATCTACGGAGGCAACCAGTACCTCCCCAACCTCCCCACGCACCTCCGCATCACCCGCGTGGGCCCCGAGCCCGACCGCGAGCGCAGCCCCCTCCCCGGCGTCGCCGAGTCGCGCGGAGCCTTCCGGGACGTCACTCAGCGGGCGCCCGACTACGCCCTCGTCGGCGAGGACTTCGCGACCTACTACCTCCCCACCGACCGACCGCTCGATCCGCACTTCGCGCGGCTCAACCGCGACCCCGACGGGCGCGGCCTCATGACCGGCCTCCTCGACGGATCGCTCGGCTACGCCTGGGCCCTGCGCTCGAAGTGCGAGCTCCCCGCGCCGCTCCGCTGCGTGCGCATGCACCGCTCCATCGGCGCAGAGACCTGGATCTTCCGGCGCGCCCGGGTGTTGGCGCAGCCCGACGGCTCTCCTCCGATCGAGCTCGGGTCGTCCCGGAGGAGCCCGTCGGCGGAGCGCTAGGGAGCCCGGGGGGTGATCTCCACCGGGGCGATCTCCAGCCGGTCGTCGGGGGCGTTCACGCCTTCGGGGCCGATGCGCCGGCCGTCACCCTCGACCTCCAGGGAGACGAAGGTGCGCAGCCGCACGGGCCTCATCTCCGGGTCGACGCGCAGCGACACCTCGTCCCGGAGGATCTCCCCGGGCCGCCACTCGGTCGTCGGGTAGCGGCCGTAGATGGGCGCGTGGCGGGCGACGAAGAGCGGCCAGATGGGCTGGGCGTCGACCGGGTCGAAGGAGACGACGATGTACACCGGGACCCGGGTGCGACGGAGCACGCGCCAGTAGAGCACCGCGCGGTAGGTCCCATCGATGGGGACGCTGTCCGCGGGGAGGTCGTAGCCGAGGAGCTCGGCCACGTCGCCGAAGCGCACGTGCAGCGGGTGCTGCATCGCGGGCTCGGACCGCAGGCGCGCCGCGGCGATCTGCTCGTTGGAGCGGTTGGTGGCGAGGGCGCCGTGGTCGGTCCAGGTGACGAGGCGCTCGCGCAGCTCGGCGGCGAGCTCGGGCCGGTCGTCGTAGAGGTTGCGGATCTCCCCGCGGTCGCGGGAGATGTCGAACAGCTCCCAGGTGCCGCGCCGCAGGTCGTGGATCAGCTTGAACGGCGGCGCGTAGATGGACTTCTGCTCCGAGGGGAAGAGCCCGTCCGGGGTCACCTCGGCGAAGAGCCAGCGACGCCACCCGGGGGGCATGAGCGAGCCCGGCGACGGGTCGTAGAGCACCGGCAGCAGCGAGCGCCCGGACACCGGAGCGACAGGGGGCCTCCCCGCGAAGTTGAGCAGCGTGGGGTTGAGGTCGAACAGGTTGGTGAGCGCGTGCCGGGAGCCCGGCGTCACGCCCGGAGCGCGCACGATGATGGGCACCCGCAGCGCCTCGTCGTGGAGGTCGAAGGAGTGGTGATAGACGCCGTGCTCCCCGAAGGCCTCGCCGTGGTCGCCGAAGAGGATCACCACCAGCGGTCGCTTGGCGGCCAGCTCGTCGAGCTGCGTGAGCAGCGGTGCGATGGCCGCGTCGGCGCCCGCGAGCTCCTCGTCGTACTGGTCCATCTGCGAGTGGCCGAAGTCCCGGGGCTCGGTGCGGTCGCGGTAGGGGTCGTGGGTCTCCATGATGTGGGACCACATGAAGAAGGGCTGCGGGTCGTTCTCGTGCTCGCGGAGGAAGGCCTGCATGCGCGCGACGGCGGGGGCCGCGTCGGGCTTGAAACCGGGCTCCTCCACCACCTGCTGGAAGCCCTGGAAGAAGCCCGCGGTGTGGGAGAAATAGGCCGTCGCGGGGAAGGCCGCGGTGAGGTACCCGGCGCTCGAGAGCTGCTCGGCGAGGGTGACGTTCGAGAGCTCCAGCGGCGGAAACTGCACGTCGTTGCCCCAGGAGACGAGCGAGGCGTAGCGGCCCACCCAGAGGCTGCCGAAGGAGCGCAGCGAGCGGGGCGAGGCGCAGTAGGCGTTGGTGAAGCGGGCCGCGCCGCGGGCGAAGCGGTCGATGTTGGGCGTGGTCGGGCGGCGGTAGCCGTAGGAGCCGAGGTGGTCGGGTCGCATCGCGTCGATGGAGAGCAGCCCGAAGCTCGGCGGCTGCTGCGGGGCCTCCGGCGGCAGCGGGACCAGGTGGCCGGTGCTCTCCTCCGCCTCGAGCCGGGCGTCCCGGCCCGAGCAGTTCTCGTCGCGGCCGTTGCCCGGCACGTCGTGGGCGCGCGGCGAGATGCGCGCGTCGCGGTCGTTGCAGTCGCCGCCGTTGAAGACCGCGGAGTACCCGTCGCCGTCGAAGTCGAGGCTGAGCTGCAGCGTGCGCGCGACCCGCTGCGCGAGGAGGCTGCGGTTGAAGAGCGTCGCGGCCACGGTCTGCCGGGCGCCGAGCGTGAAGGCCGAGGTGACGATCGCCGCCACGGAGACGATGGAGAGCGCGAGCGGCACGCGGCGGCGCAGCGGCGCGGCGCGGCGGACGACGCGTCGGCCCAGCAGGAGCAGCGCGAGGCCGTTGGCGACGAGCAGCGCGCCGAGGAGGGCGACGGCGCCGAACTCCAGGTTGCGGAACCCGGCCCAGTTGAGGGCGAAGAAGCGCACCGTCTGCGCCGCGACGGCCACGACGGTGACCGAGAGCACGACGCCGGGCGAGGCGAGGCGGCCGAGGCGGTGGAAGAGCCAGCGCATCGGGCCGGACAGGAGCAGCAGCAGCACCGAGGCGACGGCGGCGAAGGCGAAGGGCGCGAGGAAGATCGCGAGCGCCGCGAGGGACTTCGAGTGGAAGGTGCGCTGGACGGTGTACGAGACGGGGTAGAGCGGGCCGAGGGCGACGGCGATGCCGATCGCGAGCGCGGCCAGACCGGCGGCGCGGTCGGGGTCGCGGGCGAACCACCGGCGCGGGCCGGCGAGGAGCCACCCGGCGACGCGGCAGAGCCAGGGCACCGTGCGGGCGGAGTAGAGGATGAGCTCCTCGAGGAGGCCGAGGCCGATGCCGAGGCTGAGCAGCGTGGCCGCGCACTGGAGCACGACCAGCAGGCCCAGCGACGGCGGCAGCGACCCTCGCGGGGCGCGCGACCAGGCGAGCAGGCCGTCCGCCAGACCGACGCCCCCGAGCGCGACGAGACCCGCCGTTACACCGAGGCCGCGGGTCAGGCGGGGGGTCACGCGCTCGCGGTCTTCTTCTTCATGGCGCCGAGCAACGACGACTCGATGAACGGGTCGAGGTCACCGTCGAGCACCGCCGAGATGTTGCCCGTCTCGTGGTCGGTGCGAAGGTCCTTCACGAGCTGGTACGGCGCCATCACGTAGTTGCGCACCTGGTGGCCGAAGGCGATGTCCGACTTGTTGGACTCGAACTTCCCCTTGAAGGCGTCCTCGCGCTTCTGCTTCTCCAGCGCGTAGAGCTTGCCCTTCAGGGTCTTGAGCGCGATGCGACGGTTCTCGTGCTGCGAGCGCTCGCTCTGGCACTTCACGACGATGCCCGTGGCCTTGTGCGTGAGGCGCACCGCGGTCTCGACCTTGTTGACGTTCTGCCCGCCCTTTCCGCCCGAGCGGAAGGTGTCGGTGTCGTAGTCGCCGTCCTTGAGCTCGATCTCGAAGTCCTCGTCGAGGTCGGGCGTCACCGCCACCGCCGCGAAGGCCGTCTGCCGCCGCGCGTTGGCGTCGAAGGGGCTGATGCGCACCAGCCGGTGCACCCCGTTCTCGTTCTTCAGGTAGCCGAAGGCGTTGAGCCCGCTCACCTGGATGGAGACGCTCTTGAGCCCGGCCTCTTCCCCCTCGGTCTCGTCGAGGAGCTTCACCGTGAACCCGCGCTTCTCGGCCCAGCGGCCGTACATGCGCAGGAGCATCTGGGTCCAGTCCATCGCGTCGACCCCGCCGGCGCCGGCGTTGATCTCGACGATGGCGTCGACCTTGTCCTCGGGCTCCGAGAGCATCTGGTCGAGCTCCAGCTTGCGGGTGCGCTCCTCCAGCTTCTCGGCGATGGTGGCCACCTCCGCGCCGACGGACTCGTCGTTCTCCTCGGCGGCCATCGCGAGCAGCTCGCCCGCGTCGCGCACCTCCCGCTGGAGCCCCTCCACCGCCTGGACCATCGCGTCCTTGTCGGCCCGCTCCTTCAGGAGCTTCTGGCTGGTCGGCCGGTTCCAGAAATCCGGGTTGCCGCTCTCGGCATCGATCTCCTCCACGCGCTTCTTCAGCCTCGGGAGGTCAAAGATGCCTCCCGAGGTTCTCTGCCCGGCGGGCGAGATCCTCTAACTGGTTACGGGTATCGCTGATCATAGGTGGCGGACGCATTACCTCCCACTCCGCACCGGGTCAACGGATCGATTGCTCCACCCGTTGGGTTATCGTCCCGCTCACCTATGGAGACCTCGATCGACGTGCTGGTGGTGGGCGCGGGCCCGACGGGATTGACCCTCGCGAGCGAGCTCGTGCACCGCGGGCTCAGCGTGCGCGTCATCGACGCGGCCGACATGCCGCTGCCCACGTCGCGGGCCATCGGCGTGCACGCTCGCACGCTGGAGATCTTCCAGCGTATGGGCGTCGCCGAGGAGCTCATCACGAAGGGCCAGAAGCTCCTCGGGGCCACGTTCTGGTCCGGCGGCGAGACCATCTCGCGCGTGGACTTCTCCGAGCAGGACGCCGCCTTCCCCTACCTGCTCTGCGTGCCGCAGAGCGAGACCGAGTCGGTGCTCCAGGCGCTCCTCGAACGCCTCGGAGGGAGGGTCGAGCGGGGCGTCTCGCTGCGCTCCTTCCGGCAGGACGGCAACGGGGTCACCGCGGCGCTGACCCGGGTCGACGCGACGGAGACCGTGCGCGCGTCGTGGGTGGTCGGCTGCGACGGCGCCCACAGCACCGTGCGCAAGGGCCTCGACCTGGCCTTCGAGGGCGACAGCTACGAAGACCGCTTCCTCCTCGCCGACGTGAACATCGACTGGGATACCCGCGACGACCGGGTCACCACGTACTTCGCCGTCGACGGCGTGGTCGCGTGCTTCCCGCTCCCCGGCGGGCGGTGGCGGCTGATCGTCTCCGCGCCGGTCGGCGACGACTCCACCGCGGCGCCCTCGCTCGCGGAGGTCCAAGGGCTCTTCGCGAGCCGCACCGGCAGCGGCGGCGTGCTCTCGGACCTCGCCTGGTCGACGCGCTTCCGCATCCACTGCCGGCAGGTGACGCAGTACCGCGACGACCGGGTGTTCGTCGCCGGCGACGCGGCGCACATCCACTCGCCCGTCGGCGGCCAGGGGATGAACACCGGCATCCAGGACGCGCACAACCTCGCCTGGAAGCTCGCCCAGGTGCACCGCGGCCTCGCCCGCTCGCGGCTGCTCGACAGCTACCACGACGAGCGGCACGCCGTCGGGCAGGCGGTGCTTCGCGGCACCGACGCGGCCACGAGGGTAGGAACCATCCGGCAGCCCGCGGCGCGCGCGATGCGCGAGCAGGTCGCGCGGGTGCTCAGCGGCGTCGAGGCGGTGCAGCGCCGGGCGGCGCGAGAGGTCGCCGAGCTCACCATCGGCTACGAGGGCAGCGCCATCGTCGCGGAGCACTCGCAGGGCATCCTCCAGGGCCGCATCGGATCGGCCGCCGGGGGCGAGACGCCGACCGTGTCGTCGATCCGTTCCTTCGACGGCGCGGTGAAGGCGGGGCAGCGGGCGCTCGACGGCCACGCCACCCGCGCGGGCGAGTCGGGCACCCGCGCGCTGCTCCAGACCCTCGACGACCGCCGCTGGAACCTCCTGCTCTTCGACGGTCGCAGCGCCAGCGCGGAGGGCTACGCGCGCTTCGCCTCCATCGCGAGCGCGGTGAGCTCCCGCTACGGGGAGTCCGTCGACGTCACCGTGGTCACGCCCCGCAGCGCCCGCCCGGCGGAGCTGCCCGAGTCCATCGCCGTGCTCCTCGACCCCGACGCCGAGCTCGAGCGGGCCTACGGCGCCGAGACCGAGTGCGCCTACCTGCTGCGCCCGGACCTCTACGTGGGCTACCGCTCGCAGCCCGCCGACGAGGCTCGGCTGCTGGCGTACCTCCGCCCGCTGCTCCGGGTCACCGGCGAGGCGCCCCCGGCCTGACGGCCCTCAGCGGTGGCCGTCGGTCGGCCCCGGCAGGATCGACGGCAGCATCGAGTCGCGCTCGAGGCGCCCGAGCTGCGCGTCGACCTGGCGGAAGCGCTCGGCGAGCGCCCGCACGAAGGCCCCCGCGTGAGAGTAGAGCCCGATCTGCTCGATGAGCAGCTCGCGCGTCACGCGCATCACCGTGAGCTCGTCGAGGGCCTCGACGTTCGCCGTGCGCGGCTTCTCGGTGAACACCGCGGTCTCGCCGAACACCTCCCCGGGCCCCATCTGCCGCAGCGTCACCCGGCGCCCGTCGACCTCCCGGAAGACCTCGCAGCGGCCCGCGACGATGATGTACGCCGCCTCGCCAGTCTCGCCCTCGGTGACCACCCTCGCGCCCGCGGCGAAGCGCTCCCGCGGAAACCGGTCGAGGCTGCGCAGGTGAAGCTCCAGCTCCGAGCGGAAGTCCACCACGCGCTGGTAGCGGTCGCCCGGCACCGAGGAGAGCGCCCTCATCGCCGTGAGGCAGAGGCCCTCCGGCAGGTCGAGCTGCGGCACCTGCTCGCGCGGCGCGACGACCTTGCCGCTGGCCGCCTGCCACACCACGGCCATCAAGCTGTCGCCCGAGTGCGGCGCCTTGCCGGTGAGCATCTCGTAGAGCACGGCCCCCAGCAGGTACACGTCCGTCCGCTCGTCGATCGCGTCGTGGAGCCCGATGGCCTGCTCCGGCGCCATGTACGCCGGCGTCCCGTAGATGTGCACCCGCTGGTTGCTCGGCTCCGGCGCGCCGAGGCGCTCGGGCGGCAGCACGTCGTGGCGACCGAAGGCCACGGGGTCGATCACCCGCGCGACGCCCCAGTCCATCAGGTAGACCTGCCCGAACTCGCCCACCATGATGTTCTCGGGCTTGATGTCGCAGTGCACCACGCCGCGCGAGTGCGCGAAGGCCACCGCGTCGCACACCTTCAAGAGCACCTGCACCAGTTGATCGAGCCGACCGGAGGGCCACGGCAGGCCCGCCGGGTCGAGGATCTCCGCCCTGAGCGTGCGCCCCTCCACCAGCTTCATCGAGAAGCACGGCAGCCCGTCCGCCCCTTCGCCAAGGAGATGCACCGGGACGATGTTGGGGTGCTCCAGGGCGCCGGTGATCTGCGCCTCCAGCACGAAGCGCTGCACCAGGTCGGGCCGGTCGCTGATCGAGTCGTGGAGCAGCTTCACCGCGACGTGCCGACCCAGCGGGCGATCGAGCGCTCGACGCACCGCGCCCATGCCCCCGCGCGCCACGAGGCCGAGGTCGGTGTACGGCTCGCAGAGCGAGGGCGCCCGGTCGGTGTCTTCAGTGACCGCCTCGGCAGACGCGTCGAGGGCCATCGTGGTCATCGACTCGAAGCCCTCGTCGTTCCGTACCGCTCCCATCAGGGCCAGGACAGTACGACGATCCCTGAAAGCCGGTCCAGGGACCAACCCCCTCCCCGGGGCTACGCCTCGGGCATCACCGTCGCGCCGCCTCGCAGGGTGATGAGCAGCGCCTCGGCGTCCATCCGATCCTCCGCCGAGGGCCGTCCCTTGAGAAAGCGCTCGAGGCACATCATCGCCTCCACCTTGCGCCCGGTCTCCGCGTAGCTGAGCCCCAGCAGGTGCAGCGCGTCGCCGTCTTCGGCGCTGATCTCCAGCGCCCGCTCGCCCGCGTCGATGGCCTCCTCGAAGCGCGCCAGCTCATAGAGGCACCAGCCCCGGTAGACCTGCGCGCCCAGGTGCCCGGGGTCGCGGTCGATGGCCTCGGCGAAGGCCGCCAGCGCCGCGCCCGCCTTCTCCTTCCGCATGAACGCGAGCCCCAGGTAGTAGTGCGCGTGCGCGTTGCCAGGGTCCGCCAGCAGCACCTCGCGCAGCGCCTTCACCGCGCCGTCGATGTCTTCCTCGTGCAGCAGCTCGATGGGCTCCTCTACCGCCGCCCAGCGCTCTTCTTCGGTCCGTCCGCTCATCGTTACGTCGATCCTCCCTTGCGATCCTCGTCGTCGTCGCCGCCCTGGGCCTCGCCCAGCCAGCGCTGGATCGTCCTGCGGTCGACGCCCAGCAGCCGCGCGGTGCGCTTCTTGTTGTTGCCCGTGCGCTCCAGAACCCTTCGCACGTAGGCCATCGTGAGCTCGTCGAGGGTCATCTCGCGCTCCGCCGCCGCCGCCAGGATGTCCACCGGCGCCGGGTGCTGCAGCGAGCTCGGGAGGTCCTCCGGGGAGATCCACTCCTCGCGCGCCATGGCCACCGCGCGCTCGACCGCGTTCTCCAGCTCTCGCACGTTTCCCGGCCAGTGGTAGGCCTCCATCTTCCGCAGCGCCGCGCCGGAGAAGCCCTTCACCGCGCTGCCCGAGCGCGCCGCCACCCGCTTCAGGAAGTGCTCCGCCAGCGGCACCACGTCCTCGGGCCGGTCTCGCAGCGGCGGCACCCCCACCTCGATCACCGCCAGGCGGTAGAAGAGGTCCTCCCGGAAGCGCCCCTCCTGCACGGCCGTCCGGAGCTCGCGGTGCGTCGCGGCCACCACGCGCGCGTCGATGGGCTCGGACTTCGTCGCCCCCAGCGGCCGCACCTCCCGCTCCTGGATCACCCTCAGCAGCTTCGCCTGCAGGGCCATCGGCAGGTCGCCGATCTCGTCGAGGAAGATCGTCCCCCCCTGCGCCTCGCGAAAGAGCCCGGGACGGTCGACCCGCGCGTCCGTGAAGGCCCCCTTGCGCACGCCGAACAGCTCGCTCTCCAGCAGCGTGTCGGGGATCGCCGCGCAGTTGATCGGCACGAAGGGCCCCGCCGAGCGCCTGCTCTCGGCGTGCAGCGCGCGCGCGATGAGCTCCTTGCCGCTGCCGCTCGGGCCCGTGATGAGCACCGTCGCGCCGCTGTCGGCCACGCGCCGCACCAGGTCGGAGATCTCCGCCAGCGCGGTGCTCCGGCCCACCAGGCCGCCCACGTGGAAGGGCCCGCCCAGCTCGCCGCGCAGTCGCTTCACCTCCGAGCGCAGCGCCGTGGCCTCCAGCGCGCGGTCGACCGCCACCCGCAGCGTCTGCGGCTCGAAGGGCTTGGTCACGAAGTCGTAGGCCCCCAGCCGCAGCGCCCGCACCGCCGTCTCGATGCTCCCGAAGGCCGTGATCGCGATCACCGACACCCGCGGGTCGAAGGCGCGCACCCGCTCGATGAGCTCGAAGCCGTCCATCCCCGCCATGTTCATGTCGGTGATCACCAGGTCGGGGGCGCGCTCTTCCACCGCCGCGAGCGCCGAGGCCGCGTCGTGGAAGGTCGTCACCTGATGGCCCGCCGCCGTGAGCAGCTCCTGGAGGAAGGCCGCCAGGTCTTCGTCGTCGTCGACCACGAACAGCCGCCCCCGGCCTGGCTTCAGCATCGCGTTGGACATCGTCACTGCCTCATCGCCCCGTCGCGAGGGCTCCGCGCGTCGTCTCTGTTCATCGATGGCGCCGCGGGCAACCATACCGTGAACGCCGCCCCGGGGAGCTCGCTACCGGCCTCGCCCTGGTCGACCATCACCCGCCCCCCGAGCTCCTTCACGAGCCCCGCCACCACCGCGAGCCCGAGGCCCGTCCCGCCCGACCCCAGGCGCGTCGAGAAGAACGGATCGAATACCTTCCCGCGTATTCCATCCGCCACCCCGGGGCCCGCGTCGCGCACCGTGACCCGCACCATCTCCCGGTCGGCGTCCTGGCCCCGCGCCACGGAGACCTCCAGCCTGCCTCCCTCGCGCTGCGCCTGCACCCCGTTGAGGCACAGGTTGAAGAGCACCTGGAACATCTGGTCGTGCGGCGCCGCCACGATCAGCGGCTCGCCGCTGGCGACCTCGAGCGTCGCGCGCACCTTCGCCCGCCGACACTCCTGCCCCAGGAAGCCGACGACCTCCTTGGCCACCGCGCCGAGGTCGCTCCGCTCCGAGGCCCCCTTCGACGACGGCCGGGACAGCGACAGGAACTGCGACATCACCTTCGCGATGCGCTCGCACTGCGTGGCGATGCTCTGGAGGCTGGCCTTCAGGTCGTCGGGCACGTCCTCCCGCTCCGCCGCGACGCGCGCCCGCCCGAGGATCACGTTGAGCGGCGACCCGATCTCGTGCCCCAGCGTCGCCGCCACCTGCCCGGCGACGGCCAGCATCTGCGCGCGGTGCAGCTCGACCTCCAGCGCCGCCCTCGCGGTCTCCTCGTCCGAGAGCTGCTCCCTCGCTCGCTTGAGCGAGCGCGTGAGGGCGTTGAAGGCGTCGCCGAGGCGCTGCATCTCGTCGCCGCCGGTCGACACCACCGTCTCCAGGTCGCCCGCGGCCACCCGGGTCACGCCGTCGATGAGCTGCTCCACGGGCCCGGTCATCGAGCGCGCGAGTCGCGCCGCCAGCAGCGCCATCACCGCCGTCAGCACCCCCGCCATCGCCGCGAGCTGGATGCCCCACGAGCGCAGCGCGTCGCGCAGATACTCCAGGTCGCGGATGACCACCACCGCGCCCACCAGCGTCGCCTGCGCGGGGCGCACCAGCTCGACCCGCACCAGCGCGTCGTGGTTGCCGAAGGGGCGCATCTCACGCCGGTCGCGGCGCTCTCGGAAGGCGACGCGCACGATGCGGTCGAGGTCGACCCGGTGCACCCTGGCCACCTGCGAGCCGCCGACCCAGGCCCCGTCGGGGCCGTAGATGCCGATGCCGAGCACCCGCGTGTCGTGGGTGAGGCGCTCGGCGAGCGCGTGCAGCTCGGCTACCTCGACGTCCGCCGGCAGAGCCGTGACCGTCTCGCCCAGCAGCGTGGCCGTCTCGCGCACCTCCGTCTCGGCCTCGGAGAGCAGCTCCTGGCGGTGGTAGCGCGCCCCGAGGACGCCGTAGACGCCGAGGCACACCACCACCGGGGCGGTGAGCATCAACCAGTAGCGATCGACGAGGCGCATGGGAGGGGGAACGCTTCTTAGCCCCCAGCGGCGGGAGAAGCGAGGGGGCTCAGCGGTGGACGCGGAGCACGTAGCGGAGGCGCACCTGGCTCTCCTTGTAGAGCAGGTACTCCGACTGCGTGAACGAGCTCTTGGCGTGCGCGGGCACCTTGATGGGCTTGCCCTGCGGCACGACGACCGTCTTGCCGTCGATGGTGATGGTGATGTCGTGCTGCGGATCGGGCTCGGTGTGGCCGCGCGCCACGATGGAGTCGTAGCCCTTCGGCGCCTCCTTGAGGGAGGAGTCGTCCTTCAGGATGGAGTGCTCCTTGCCGAGCGCCGCCTCCGCCAGGAACATCACGCCCGTGCTGCCCGCCCAGCCCACGTAGTTGACGGACTTGCCGTTCTCCGAGGCGAGGTAGATGCCCTTGCCGACGCGGCCGCCGGAGTGCGGCATGATGCGCAGCCCCGACCCGAGGATCGCCGCCACCACGGCGACGTTGGTGCCGTGCCAGAGCAGCTTGCGCTCGGCGATGGTGTCGTGCGCCTTGAAGCGATCGTGCTCCCCGTGCCGGTTGAGGCGGAACACGTCCACCAGCTTGAGGTTGTAGTAGCTGGCCCCGGTGGACTGCAGGTACTTCTGGATCCAGGCGTACTCGTCGGAGGTCGGGTCGATGTACTCGAGGTCGGCCTTGATCTTCTTGTAGTTCTCGTCGGCCGGGTGCGGCTCCGCCTCGGGCTCGGGGCCCGCCGCGGCGGCCTTCTCCATGCTCAGCGCGATCTCGATGTCGTTGAGCACGTTGAGCATCTCCACCTTCTTGTGGAGCAGCTCGGCGGTGTTGATGGGCGGCGGAATCTTCCGCCCGAAGCTGTGCGGGATGAGCGTGTAGAACTTCGACGAGATCGTGTTGATCTGCGTGGGGCTGTTGGCGTTGATCGCCTGCTCGAGCTCCTCGAGGACGTCGTAGCCCTTCTTCACCTGGGACTTGCTGATCTGCCCGAGGGGCATCTTCTTCACGTCGATGTCGAAGGACGCCATCGCGCCCTTGAACATGTCCTGGTCGAAGATGAGCTTCATGAAGTTCTGCACCGAGGTGTGCAGCGCGCTCGGGAGCACCTTCTTGGTCACCTTCGGCTGGAGCGACGCGGCGGCCTTGTCGATCGCCTTGAGCTTCTCCTCGACCTCCGCGGCCTTGGAGGTGTCCGCCGAGCGCTCGATCTCGATCAGCGCGTACTTGCCCGCCTTGGCGACGAAGTTCTGGCGCTTGTCCCAGCCGTTGCCGGACTTGTCCTTGAACTTCGCCTCGAAGTCCTTGATGGCGCTCGCCGCCGCCGGGTACGGACCCTTCAGCGCCGTCTGGCCGACCTCGCCCACGCGGCCCCAGCGGTTCCACGCGTAGAACTTGCCGCCCGACTCCAGCACCTGGATCACATAGAACTTGTTGTTGTTCGCCCCGATGTTCGTCTGGTTGAGCATGCAGTCGTAGTCCTCGTGGACCTTCGCCGTGCTCTTGAGCGGGCAGTTGTCGTCGACCGGGATGTTCACCGCGCCCGCGGCCGGCGCCGGGGCCGCCGTCGTCGTCGTCGCGGTCGCTGTAGCCGTCGTGCCCGCCGTCTTCGCCTTCGCCATGGACTCGCCTCTCCTCCGCGCGACCCGTCCGTCGCGGGGCCGGGGTTGTACAACGCCAGAGGCCCGTCGCGAAACTCGCCCTACGACCGGCGTCGCCTGCGCCAGAGTCCGAAGCCCACCGCCGAGGCCAGCACCCCGGCGATCTCCCACCACACCGCCGTACCCAACGACCTCGGCCCGCCCGTCACCGGCGCCACCGAGGGCCGGAACCCTCCCGCACCCGCGTCCGAGGGTGCCTCCTCGATCGACGGGATGGCCGGCGCCGAGGGCCTCGCCGCCGCTGGGACGGGCGCGGACACCGCCGCCAGCTCGACCCCCTCGCAGGTGCGGGCGCAGCGCGCCGCCCCGCCGCCCTCCACCACCCCGCAGCGATCGTCGACCGAGCCCCAGCGCGAGAGCGGCCCCGCCACCCGCAGGTCGCCCAGGCGATTACCGCACAGGGTATTCGAGCGCAGCGCCGCGGTGACGCACCGACCGCCGCGCCCGTAGCCCTGCCGCCCCGCCGTCCGGCACGCCTCGGAGAAGGCCACCACGTCGTTGGGAGAGCCCACGGTGCGGTCGATGGCCAGCTCCCGGTCGCCCTCGCGCCGCTTCCAGACCTCCCCGCTCGCCGGGCACGCGTAGTTGGGCACGCAGCCAGGGACCCCCAGCGCGTCGACCACCTCCGGCCCGCAGTGCCGGATGTGCGCGTCGAAGCGCGCCTGGTCGACGCCCCCGTCCGCCCCGCCCGACCGCGCCCGGATCACCGCCCCGCGCGACCGCTCCTCCGGCAGCCAGCTCTCGTGCACCGTGCAGCCTCCGCAGCCCGACGAGAAGAGCAGCAGCGTCCCCGGGGCCGACCCCCCCGGCGCCGGAGCGCACGAGCACGCGTCCCACGGACCTCCCCGGGCGCCAGCCCCCTGCGCCTGAACCTCGCCCAGCAGCACCCCGTGGTCGTTGCTGACCACGGTGTTGCCCGTGAGCACCGGCATCGCGTCGCAGGCCGCCACGCCGACCCCACCGCCCTCCACCCTCGACCGCACGATCACCACCCCGGTGCTCGCGAGCGGCATCGCTCGGGCGCACTGCCCCGCGTCGTCGGCCCCCATGGAGACGCCCACCCGGTTGCGCGCCAGCACCGCGCGCACCACCCGCACGTCGTTCGAGCGCTCGATGCGCACGCCCACCCTCGCGTCGCTCACCACGGCGTTGAGCAGGGTCACGGCGCGCCCGCCCGCCACGCGAAACCCGACGCCCCCCTCCTGCGCCTGGACGTTGCGGACGACGACGTTCTCCGCCGCGACCTCGACGCCCACCGCAGCGCCCCGCACGGTGTGGCGGTGCCCGTCGAAGGTCGCCCCGCGCCCGGCGATGCGCACGCAGGTGGTGGCGCTCGACGCGTCGATGTCGCCGCGCAGATCGGCGAACGCGCTGTCCCGCGAGAGCGCCGCGGTGCACGACTCGCACGAGTCGCAGCTCGACCCCGACTGCTGCGCGCTCGCGACCGAAGGCAGCGCCAGCAGCCCCGCCAGCGCCCATCCCCAGCGCCCCGTCACGGCTGCCCCCAGGTTCCGACGTCGCTGCGGTGCTGCTCTCCGGGCCAGCGGATCTTCGCGACCGCGGCGTAGGCCCGGCGCGCCGCCTCCTCCAGCGAGGCGTCCCTCGCGACGACATCGAGCACCCTCCCCCCGGCGGTGCGCAGCGCCCCCAGTTCGTCACGCCTGGTGCCCGCGTGAAACACCCAGGTCGCCTCCCCGACGGCGTCGCCCACGCCCGAGATCTCCCCTCCGGTCACGGGGCTCTCCGGGTAACCGGGCGCCGCCATCACCACGCAGGCCACGGCCCCGCGGTGCCACCGCGGCGCTCTCGGGCTCGCCTGCGCCTCGTCCCCGCTCGCCTCGCGAAGGATCTCCCCGAGGTCATCGTCGAGCGCCACCATCAGGGCCTCGCACTCCGGGTCGCCGAAGCGGACGTTGTACTCGAGCAGCATCGGCCCCCGCTCGGTGAGCATCAGCCCCGCGTAGAGCACGCCGCGAAACGGCGCCCCCTCGGAGCGCATGGCGGCCACCGTCGGGCGGATGATGGTCTCCATCACCTGCTCGACGAGCGCGGGCGTCTGCATGGGGTGCGGGGTGATCGCTCCCATGCCGCCGGTGTTGGGTCCGACGCCTCCGTCGCCGAGGCGCTTGTAGTCCATGGCGGTGGCGAAGAAGCTCGCGGAGAGCCCGTCGGACAGCGCGAAGAAGCTCATCTCGGGACCGACGAGGAAGTCCTCCACCACCACGCTCTGCCCTGCCTCGCCGAAGCGCAGCGCGCGCAGCGCCTCATCGACCGCCGCGATCGCCTCGTCGACGGTCATCGCGACGACGACCCCCTTGCCCGCGGCCAGCCCGTCGACCTTCACCACCACCGGCGCTCCATGAGCGCGCACGTACCCGCCCGCCTCGTCCGCGTCGGTGAAGCGCCGGTACGCCGCCGTCGGGATGCCATGCCTCGCGCAGAGATCCTTCAGGAACCCCTTGGAGCCCTCGAGCCTCGCCGCCGCCGCGCTCGGGCCGAAGACCCCGATGCCCCTCTCCCTCAGCCGATCGGCGAGCCCCGCGACCAGCGGACCCTCCGGCCCGATCACCACAAGGTCGGCCGCCATCGCCACCGCCGCCTCGACGAGCCCGTCGATGTCCGCGACGCCGATCGGCAGGCAGCGCGCCACCTCCGCGATGCCGGGGTTGCCCGGCGCCACCGCCAGCTCGTCGACCGAGCGCGACCTCGCGAGGGCCCACGCCAGCGCGTGCTCCCGACCGCCACCACCGACCAGAAGTACTCTCACCCCTCCCTCGTTACCACCCTCCGCCCCCAAGCGAGAACCCGCTCAGGGGACCCGACCGATGGCCGCGGTCCAGACCGCGACGTCCTCGGGGCTCATGGTGCCGACCGGGGGCAGCCGGGCATCCGCGCACCCCCGATCGATGTCCACCAGGTACTGCTGCCTCGAGAGGAAGGTCCCCTTGCACACCGGGGGGATGGCCGTCTCCGGACCTTCGGCCACCACGCGAGCGCAGAGGTCGAACATCACCCACCCCGGCACCTTCGCCCGCTCCGCCGGAAAGGCGTACCCGAAGAGCACCAGGTGCGAGAGCAGCACCCGGGCGTGCTCTCCGAAGCGGGCGATGAGCCGCTCCCAGTCGAAGCGGTCGCCCCGGGCCAGCAGCAGGTGGTTGACGTCGGCGCCGTCGTAGCGCTCCCGCTCCATCACGAAGGCCTTGGAGCAGAGGGTCTCCTCCGCAGGGCAGATTCGCACCGGGACGCCCAGCAGCACGTCCGGCTCGGAGTACTCGAACCAGCCGTGGTCCACTGCGCCGAAGCCGTTCTTAGCGCCGAAGATCACGTCGATGAAGCGGTCGCCCACCCACGCCTTGGCGAGCCAGTGGGAGAAGACCAGCTCGGTACGGAAGCCCGCGTCCTCCAGCGCCGAGAGCGCCCGGTCGAGCTCGGAGCGCTCCACGAAGAGGTCGACGTCCTTGGTGTCGCGGTTGATGCCGCAGTAGTGCTTGAGCGCGTAGGCCCCGCCCACGAGGTAGGGCACGGCGCGCTCGTTGAGGGCCCTCAGCGCGTTGGCGAACTGCGCCAGCGTCGCCGCGTTCAGGGCAGGCTCTTGGGGAAGGAGGGATGCCAGTCTCATGCGCCGTCCTCCGCGATCGTTGTGGCCAGTGAAGCCATCTCAGCCTGCAACGGCAGCAAGCCACGCGCCACGATGAGGGGGATGCTGGCGGCCGCGAGGCGGCGTCCCCAGAGAGGCATCCATGCGCATCGCCGCCGTCGGGGACATCCACTGTCGCAAGGACGCCGCAGGCACCATCGGCCCCCACCTCGCGCCGGTGAACGACCTCGCGGAGGTGCTCCTGCTCTGCGGCGACCTCACCGACTACGGCCTCGCGGAGGAGGCCCACGTCCTGGCGAAGGAGCTGTCGGTGGTGCGAATCCCCATGATCGCCGTGCTGGGCAACCACGACTGGGAATCCGGCGCCCAGGACGATGTGGCGCGCATCCTCCGCGAGGCAGGCGTGCAGGTGCTCGACGGCGACGCCTGCGAGGTGCGCGACGTCGGCTTCGCGGGCATCAAGGGCTTCATCGGAGGCTTCGGGCGGGCCACCCTCGGGCACTGGGGCGAGCCCGTGGTGAAGCGCTTCGTGCAGGAGGCCATCGACGAGGCGCTGAAGCTGGAGTCCGCGCTCAGCCGCCTGCGCACCGGGCGACGTGTGGCGCTGATGCACTACGCGCCCATCCAGGAGACGGTGATGGGCGAGCCCCCGGAGATCATCGCCTTCCTCGGCAACAGCCGCCTCGCCGAGCCGCTCGGCCGCTATCCCGTCGACGCGGTCTTCCACGGGCACGCGCACCACGGCACCCCCGAGGCGCGCAGCCCCACGGGCATCCCCGTCTACAACGTCGCGATGCCGCTGATGAGGCGCGCCTTCCCCGACTCGCCTCCCTTCCGGGTGCTCGACCTCGACGCGATGTAGCGCCTTGCGACCGCGCTCCGATGCGCGCGATGATGAGCCCCTCCCGTGCGACCACGCCCCTCGGCACTGCCCCTCTGGATCCTCGCGCTCCTCGCGCTGCTGCTCGGCGCACCCGCGGCGGTGGCCTCGCCCCTCGGCGACACCGCGGTGATCTCGCTGGCGCAGCAGACCGGCGGGAGCTTCGGCGGCTCGCGTTGGGGCAGCGGGTCGTCCTCGTCGGGCGGGGGGTCGTCCTCCTCGGGCAGCGGGTCGTCCTGGAGCGGCGGCGGGTCGTCCTATGGTGGCGGCGGCCGGAGCCACAGCAGCGACGGCGGCGGCTTCGAGCTCGTCTGGATCGTCATCCAGCTGGTCATCTGGTGCTTCTCCGTGAGCCCCATCCTGGGCTTCGGGGTGCTCGGGGTCGGCCTCGTCTTCCTGCTCTTCGTCTGGTTCTCGAGGAGCTGATGACACGTCATGGCTGAAGCCTCCCCCCACGAGTTCAACGCCGCCGACGACGCGACCTTCCTGTCGCTGGCGAGCTCGGCCGCGCGGGTCGGCGTCGCGGGCCACGGCCTCGGCGTCTGCCTAGCCGCCGCGGGCTTCCTCGGGCTGATCCATCCCCCCTTCCACCTTCCGCCCCACGCCGCCCCGGTCATCGCCGCGATCTGCCTCGTCGGCGCGATCCCTCCCTTCGTGGCCGGGCGCCAGCTCCGCGCCGCGGCCCGCAGCCTCCGCGCGGTCGCGACCACCGAGGGCGACGACGTGGCGCACCTGATGACGGCCACCGACGCGCTCCAGCGCGCCTTCACGACCCTGATCGTCATGCTGTCGGTCTACGTACTCGGCCTCGCGGTGGTGGTGGCGGTGATGTTTCCGAAGGGGGGCTGAGCCGATGGCCGCGCACGAGTTCACCGCCTCGGAGAACCTCCGCTTCGCGACCCTGGCGCACCGGATGCGCATCACGTCGCTGCTGCTGGTCGCCCTCGCCGCGCTGGTGATCGCGCTCTCCGCCGAGGCGCTCCACTCGCTCTGGTGGGCCGGTCCCCCGGGCGCTCGCTTCGGCATCCTGGCGGTGGCGGGCCTCGTGCTCGCGATGGTGCTCGCCGTGCTCGCCCGCTGGATCCACCGCGCGGCGAGCTCCTTCCGGGCGGTGGTCGACACCTCCGGGGCCGACGTCTCCCACGCGATGACGGCCCTGCGCGCCCTGGGTCGCTCGCTCCGGGTGCTCGAGGCGGCAGCGCTGGCGAGCCTGGCGCTCACGGTGCTCGCGGGCATCGCGCACCTGCGCTGAGCGGTCCGTCGAATGTCCGCGGCCGGGTCCGCGTACACTCGCGCCGTGAGGACCCACCCAGCACTGTTCGCCCTCCCCCTCCTCCTCGGCTGCGCCCACCGGCTCCAGATCCCGCAGCCTCCGACTGCTGGTCCGGGCGCCGTCCTTCCACCGCTCCCAGCGGCCTCCATCGACCTCCCGCTGCGCGCCGACATCCGCGGAACCCTCCGCTCCCTGGAGTCGCTCGTCCCCGAGGTCTTCGACACCAACGGTCGCTTCCAGATGATCGGCCCCACGCCCGTGGGCGTCCGCTATCGGGTGCAGCGCGCGCCCTTCCGCTTCGAGCCCAGGGGCGGCGGCGTCCACGTGGAGGCCACCCTCGCCATCACCGCCGAGGCCTGCGTCGGCGCCCCGATGGGCCTCCCCATCCCCTTCATGCCGAGCTGCCAGGTGGTCGCTTCGTGCGGCGTCAACGAGGCCCCGCGGCAGGTGACCGTGAGCGCCGACACCACCATCCGCCTCGACCCGTCGTGGCGCATCGTCGCGCAGACCGTCCCCGCGGCGCCGGTGTTTCGGGACCGCTGCGAGCTCACGATGTTCCACGTCGACGTGACGGAGTTCGTCGCGACCTACGTCGCCCAGCAGGTGGCCGCGGCCACGCAGCGCATGGACGCCACCGTCCACGCCCACGGTGACCTCCGCCCCCGCGCCGAAGAACTCTGGACCAACCTCAACACCCCGATGGACCTCGGAGAGGGCTTCTGGCTCACCCTCTCCCCGCAGCGCGTCTTCGCGGCGCCCTTCGAGCTCACCACCGAGAGCGCCAGCACCCGCGTCGGCATCTTCGCCCGGCCCGTGGTCACCTCGGGCCCCCGCCCTACCCCATCGCCCTCGCCCCTTCCGGCGCTCGAGCCCCGGGCCCCAGGGTCGCAGAGCGATCGCTTCGGGCTGACCCTCGACGCGAGGGTGAGCTTCGAGGAGACCACGGCCCTGGTCGCCCAGGAGTTTCGCGGCCGGGTGATGGAGCTGGAGGGCCACCGCGCGCTGGTGCGCGAGGTGCGGGTGCGCGGCAACGGCGGGGCGCTGCTCTTCGAGCTCGACGTCACCTTCCAGGACGGCCCCTTCGACGGAACCCCCGCGACCCTCTTCCTCGCGGGCCTGCCCGACTACGACGCCGCGCGAGAGGCCATGACGGTGCGCGACCTCGACTACACCCTCGAGACCCGCAACACCCTCCTCCAGGCGGGCGACTGGCTCCTCCGGGGATCGCTCCGTGAGGGCCTCGCACGACGCGCGGTGTTCCCTCTGGGCGACCGCATCCGTCGGCTGAGAGACAACGCCCAGCGGGCGCTCTCCCGCCCCCTCGGCGGCGGCTCCACCATGCGCGGCGAGCTCACCACGCTACGGCCCGTCGGGGCCTTCGTGGTCGCCGACGGCGTCGTGGTGCGCGTACAGACCGAGGGCCGCGCGGAGGTCTCCCAGGACCTCACGGGCCTCGACCTCACTGGTCAGCGCTCGGCGCCCTGAGCCCGCTCCGCGCCCCACGCCGCGGCGCTCGCGCAGGCCAGCGCGACGAAGACCGCCCTCGCAGGGGCCACCCTCGGCTCCGTCGCGCTCCACGCGATCACCACCGCCGTCCCGATCGCCGCGGGGAGCAGGGGCCACCGTCGGAGGCCGCGGGCTCCGGCGTCCTGCAGCGCCACCAGCATCGCCGCCGCGACCCAGACCTCCCTGCCATCGGCGATCCACCCGAGCGTCAGCGCCAGAGGGATCGCGAGCCGCATCCCCGCCAGCATCGCCAGCCCGACGACCTCCGCACGCGCCCAGGCCGCGGGGCGAAGCGCGAGCGCGAGGGAGACGGCCCCCAGCGCGAGGCACATCGATGGCAGCCACGGCCCGCCCAGCACGAAGCCCGGCCCGAGGCGACGCACCACGGCCGCGGCGGCCACGGCGCCGAACGCGCCCAGCAGGTACCCGAGGCGTTGGTCGGTGTTCAGCTTCGGGGTCAGAGCTGCGCTTGATACACCGGATCGGCCCGCGCGACGCCTTGACCGTGTGCGCGGCGCGACCGTACCGTCCCGGCCAACGTGGTGGCGGCGATTGTTTCGGTCGGGTCGGAGATCACTCGCGGGGAGGTCGCGGACAGCAACGCTGACTGGCTCGCGTCGCGGATGACCTCCCTGGGCTTCGAGGTGAGCGAGCGGGTCTGCGTGGACGCCAGCCGCCCTCGCCTCGCGGCGACGCTGGCGCGGCTGGGCCAGAGCGCTCGGGTCATCGTGGCCACCGGGGGCCTCGGCCCGACCGGCGACGACGTGACCGTCGACGCGGTGGCCGACGCGCTCGGCGTGCCTCGCGTGGTCGACCCCTCGCTGGAGGAGGTCTCGCTCCGCCGGACGAGCGGCACCCTCGACCTCCGCACGCTGGAGCTTCCAGAAGGCGCGCTCTGGCTGGGTCGCGCGGCGCACGAGCGGGCCTTCGCGATCCGCGTCGGCGGCGCGCAGGCGCTCTTCCTCCCGGGCGATCCGGCGGCGATGGAGGGCGTCTTCGAGTCGACGGCGCTGCGGCACATCATCGGCCTGGCCCAGCCCCTCGATGTGCGGGCCCGGCTGCGAACGTGCGGCGTCTCCGAGGCGGCCCTCGAGGCCCGGCTGCGCGACCTCGCGGGGCCGCAGGTGTCCTTCGGGTTCCGTGCGACGACGCCGGAGGTCACGCTGACCATCCGCGCCCTCGGGCACGACCGCGCCGAGGCCAGCGAGCGGCTCGCCCGGGTGGTGGAGGAGGTGCGGGCGCGGCTCGGCGGGGCGGTCTTCGGCGACGACGACCAGTCCTACGCGGCCTGCGTGGGCCGGGCGCTGCGGTCCCGCGGCCTGACCCTCGCGGTCGCCGAGAGCTGCACCGGCGGGCTCATCGGCTCGATGCTGACGGCGGTGGCTGGATCGAGCGAGTACCTGCTGCTCGACGCGGTGACCTACTCCAACGCCTCCAAGGAGCGGGTGCTCCACGTCTCCAACGAGCTCCTCCTCGGGCACGGAGCGGTGTCTCGGGAGTGCGCCCGGGCGATGGCCGCGGGGGCGCGCAGGGTGAGCGGGGCCGACCTGTCCATCGCCGTGAGCGGCGTCGCGGGCCCCACTGGCGGCAGCGCGGAGAAGCCTGTCGGGCTGGTGTTCCTGGCGCTGGAGGGAGCAGGCGGGGTGACCGAGCGCGTGGCGCGCTTCGAGGGCGACCGGGCCATGGTGCAGCGGCAGGCGGCGTACATGGCGCTCTCGATGGTGCGCGACGCGTGCCTCGGCCCGGTGCCCGCGGCGCTCGCCTCCGTGTGCGGCTGATGGAGACCGTCCGCGCCTTCATCGGCTGCACCCTCGACCTCGGCGCCACCCGCAAGGTGCAGGAGCTCTCCCGCTCGACCCGCGCGCTCGCCGACGCCGCGGGCTGGGAGGTGCGCTGGGTCCCCGCTCCCAACCTGCACTTCACGCTGCGGTTCCTGGGCGACATCGACCAGGGGCTGATCGAGCCCGTGGCCGAGGCGATGCGTTCGGCGGCGAAGGCGACCCCGACGCTGCTGGTGGGCGTCGGCGGCCTCGCGAGCTTCCCCGACCGCGACTCGCCGAAGGTCCTCTACGCCGACGTCTCCCGCGGCCACGAGGGCCTCGCGAAGCTCGCCGAGCGGATCGAGACAGCGCTCGGGGCCATCGGCTTCCCGAAGGCCGACCGGCCCTTCGTGGGGCACATGACGCTCGGGCGGGTGCGCTCGTCCCGGGGCAGCCTCGGGACGATCACGCCGCCCGGCACCGACTGCGGCGTGGGCACCATCGCAGCGGTCACGCTCTACCGGAGTGACCTGTTTTCCAAGGGCGCGGAGTACATCGCCCTCGCCCGCGCGCCGCTCGGCACCGACGGCTGACGGACAGGATATGTCACGGAGGCCGGGACAGGGCCTTGTCGTCTGTTCAGTGCCGGGGCATACATCGGCTGCGTGACGCGGCGCCGAGAGGGCGAACGCCACCGCACCACGTCACAACCCTCAGGAGAGACCACCATGGACGAGAACCGCAAGAAGGCACTGGAACTGGCGCTGCTCGGCATCGAGAAGCAGTACGGCAAGGGCGCGGTCATGCGCCTCGAGGGCGACTCGAAGACCGAGCGTCCGGAAGTCGCGGTCATCTCGACCGGCTCGGTGTCGCTCGACATCGCGGTGGGCATCGGCGGCTACCCCCGCGGCCGCATCGTGGAGATCTACGGGCCGGAGAGCTCCGGCAAGACGACGCTGACGCTGCACGGCATCGCCGAGGCGCAGAAGGCGGGCGGCGTGTGCGCGTTCATCGACGCCGAGCACGCGCTCGACGTGACCTACGCCAAGCGCCTCGGCGTGAAGGTCGACGAGCTGCTGGTGTCGCAGCCCGACAACGGCGAGCAGGCGCTGGAGATCGCCGACATGCTGGTGCGCTCCGGCGCCGTCGACATGATCGTGGTCGACTCGGTCGCGGCGCTGGTGCCGAAGGCCGAGATCGAGGGCGAGATGGGCGAGCAGCTCCCCGGGCTCCAGGCGCGGCTGATGTCGCAGGCGCTGCGCAAGCTCACCGCGACGGTGCACCGCTCCAACACGCTGCTGGTGTTCATCAACCAGATCCGCATGAAGATCGGGGTGATGTTCGGCAACCCGGAGACCACGACGGGCGGCAACGCGCTGAAGTTCTACGCGTCGATGCGCCTCGACGTCCGCCGCATCGGCGCGCTGAAGAACGGCGAGCAGGTGGTCGGCAACCGCACCAAGGTGAAGGTCGTCAAGAACAAGATGGCCGCGCCCTTCCGCGAGGTGGAGTTCGACATCCTCTACGGGCAGGGCATCTCGCGCACCGGTGACCTCCTCGACCTGGCCTCCGAGGGCGGCATCGTGGAGAAGGCGGGCGCCTGGTACTCCTACAAGGGCGAGCGCATCGGCCAGGGCCGCGAGGCCGCCAAGGCCTTCATCGAGGAGCGCCCCGAGATGATGGCCCGCATCGAGCAGGAGGTGCTGGTGAAGCACGGCGTGAAGAAGGCCGGCGCGACCAACGAGAAGGCCGAGGCGGCGGCCGCGGCTGCGGCGAGCGCGGCGTCCAAGAAGGAGCGCCCCAAGGCGCAGGCCTGATCGTCCGATGCGCCGACTCCGACGAGCCGGGTGGGTGCCGTGGGGGCGATGCTTCCTGCTGGCCTCGCTCGGCGCGACGGGGGGATGCGCCTCCCGCCACGCGACTCCGCTCCCGACCTCCGCCCGCGCTCCCAGACCCGCCACAGCCACCTGTCCGACGAGCCTGAGCGCGATGGCGCCGCCGCACGCCCGACGCTGGCTCTGGCTGCGGCCGCGCGCCCTCTTCGATCACCCCCAGCTAGGGCCTCTGCTGTCCCAGCTATCCCGTGATGCGGGAGAGAGGGCGCTGCTGGCGGAGGCCGAGCGCGTCGGCGTCGACGTGCGCACCATCGACCGGGCGCTGCAGGTCGAGCGCGGCGGCGCCTCGGTGTCGCTGGCGGCGGGTCCCTTCGACGCCCGTCGCATCATCGACCTGCACTGGGACCGGATGCTCCCGCCTCAACGTCGAGGCGAGGCGGGGCCGGGCATCGCCCGCATCGAGGGGATGCTCGGGGGCCAGGCCGTGGCCCTCGCGACGGATGCCGCGTGCGGCCTGCTCGCGAGGTCCGAGCGAGACCCGCGCCTGGTCGACCGGCTCATCGACGACCGCCGGATGGGGCCGCAGCCCGATCCCCCGGAGCTGATCCGCTGGCACCTCGAGGGCGCGCCCGCGGAGGTCGAGAGCCCCGACTCCGCCGCCCTCACCGCCTCGCTGCGATGGACCGAGCTGCGCGCCGACGCCGCGGAGGACGGGCTGCGGGTGACCGTCGTGCTGGCGGGAGCGCTGCCACCGAATACACCCGCTCGTATGACCCGGCTGCTCACGACCATGGCCGCGAGCCCGATGGGGATGGCGGTGGGCGCGGACGATTGGATGCGACCCACGGACGAGGCATGGAGCCAGGAGGGCGATCAGTGGCGAGGGGCCTTCGTGATCCCATGGCGGGGATTGAGGGCGCTCGTGTCGCTCGCCACAGGCACCGTCGAGGCGCCGGGGCGCCGTGAACTTTGACGCAACGCGTTCGGCGTGATAGTTCTCGTAGGCTGCGGTGGCGATGAGGCGACCTGCACCTTCGGTCAGCGACGGTGCTCTGCTTCACCAGAAAAGATGCGCCGCGGTGACCCGGTAGCGGTACTCTCCTCGGGGAGTATCGCAGCGATGTTTGGCGCGCGCGGAGGTACAAGCGGGATGCAATCGAGCTTCCAGGTTGGAGACAACGCGGTTCACCCGGCCCACGGGCTTGGCGAGGTCACTGGCATCGAGCGACGGGAGATCGCCGGAGCTACGAAGGCCTTCTACGTCGTGAAGATCCTCGAGACGGGGATGCGGGTGATGGTTCCGACGCAGACCTCGGACTCGGTCGGGCTGCGCACGGTGATGTCACAGGTCGACGCCGACGCGGTGATGGACGTGTTCAAGACCGCCGACAAGGCCGTCGGGGCCGGGCCGTGGAACCGTCGGCAGCGCGCCTACAACGAGATGATCAAGAGCGGCTCTCCGCACGAGGTCGCCAAGGTGCTGCGCGACCTCTACCGCATCAAGTTCCGCAGCGAGAAAGACCTCTCCTATGGAGAGCGTCGGCTGATGGACCAGGCGCGCGGACTGCTCTTCAAGGAGCTCGCGATGGCCCGGCACATCACCGAAGCCCAGATCGAGCAGGAGATCGAGGCGATCTTCGCCGAGGCGAGCTGATCGCCTCCTCCCGTCTTCTTCTCAGCCCCCTGCGACCGGCGGAATCACCGCCACCTCGTCGCCCTCCCTCAACACCCGATCGTCCTTCGCGTACTCGCCGTTGACGGCGAAGCGCAGCGAGCGAGCGTGCCCTGCCAGCGCCGGGTAGCGCTCGAACAGCGCCTCGCGGAGCGTCGCCACCGTCGCCCCCCCAGCGATCGTCCACGCCAGCTCGGCCTGGCCGACTAGCTCGCGCGCGGCCGCGAAGCACAGCACCTTCAAGGAGATCACGTCGGTCATCGCTCAGAGGTCCTGCAGGCGGAGGCACCGCACTGGCGAGCCCGCGGGGAGTGAGGTCGCGTCGGCCTCGAGCTCTGCCAGCGCGTCGGCCCACGCGAAGGAGGTGAAGGCCCCCGACTGCTGGTTGTCGAGCGGCGTCACCGTCGGCAGCGGGCGCGTCGACGCGTCGAGCCGCACCCTCACGAACTCCTTCCTCCCGGGGGCGCGGGTGATCGCTCTCCCCAGCGCCGCCTCGAAGCGAGGGGCCACGGGCTGTCGATCGCCCTGCAGCGCCCGAAGAAGCGGGGCGCCGAAGAGCGTGAAGGTCAGCAGCGCCGAGGAGGGGTTGCCCGGCAGCCCCAGCACCCGCACCCCGTCGCGAGAGCGGCCCAGGCACAGGGGCTTGCCCGGCTTGATCGCCACCCGCCAGAAGTCGAGCGCGACCCCTTCGGCCTCCAGGGAGTCGCGCACCACGTCGCGGTCGCCCACGCTCACGCCGCCCACCGTGAGCACCAGGTCGGCGCCGCGAAGCGCTCGACGCACCGTCGCGCGCACCGAGTCGCGGTCGTCGACCACCGTGGGCTCGACGCGGGCGAGACCGCCGCACGCGGTCACCAGGGCCGAGAGCCCGGGGCCGATCACGTCGACGATCTTGCCCCGCCGGGCAGGGGTTCCGGCGTCGCGGAGCTCGTCGCCGGTGAGGATGATGGACACCACCGGGCGGCGCGCCACGGAGAGACGGAGCGCCTCGACGCCCACCAGGGCGGGGACGTGGAAGGGGGTCACGCGCGTTCCGGCCGGGAGCACCACGGCGCCCTCGGCGAGGTCGCTCCCGGCGCGGTGGACGCTGGCGCCAGGCTTTACCGCGCGAGTAAAGTGCGCCCGGTCTCCGTCGCGGGTCACCTCCTCCTGCATCACCACCGCGTCGGCCTCCTCGGGGAGCGGGGCGCCGGTGAAGATGCGCATCGTGGTCCCCTCCGCGAGGGCTTCGGGCCAGGCGCCTCCCGCGGCGGACTCGCCCACCACCGGCAGCGTGGACGTCGCGCTCGCGAGGTCGGCGCTTCGCACCGCGTAGCCGTCCATCGTGCTGCGGTCGAAGGCAGGGACGTTCGCCCCAGACCGCACCTCCGCGGCGAGCACCCGCCCCACCGCCAGGGCGCAGTCCACGCGCTCCACGCCCGCGACGGCCACGTCGCCGAGCACCCGCTCGAGGGCCTCTTCGTAGGTCAACATCGCCCGCATCCCCTCCAATCCGCTCACGGCGCCTTGCGCAGCAGCGCCACCATGTGACCGAGCACCGGGGCCAGCACCGCGTCGACGGCCAGCGCGACCGCCTTCGGGCTCCCCGGGAGCAGCACCAGCACCCTCCCCCTCGCCACGCCCGCCACCGCGCGAGAGAGCATCGAGCGAGCGCCCACCTGATCCCAGGACAGCCGGCGGAAGGCCTCGCCGAAGCCGTCGAGGGTCTTCTCCAGCAGCGGCGAGAGGGCCTCGATGGTCTGGTCGCGCGGCGCGATCCCGGTGCCTCCAGTGGTGATCACCGCGTCGATCTGCGGGGCCGAGAGCAGCAGCTCCACCGCCGCGCGGATCGCCGCCGGGTCATCGGTGACCCTCGCGTGAGAGACCACCACGGCGCCTGCGGCCCGGAGGCGCTCGCCCAGCAGCTCGCCGCCGAGGTCGTCCGCGGCGGTGCGCGTGTCGCTGATGGTGACGGTGGCGACGCGAGGCGTGAGCGCTCCCTGGTGGGTCATCGGCGGTGCCTACAGCCCGATGCGCACGGGGCGCGTGGCGGTCGAGGGGCCGAGCTTCACCCAGACCCAGCGCATCGAGGGCTCCACCCAGAAGCCCTCGGGCGCCGCGTCGAAGGCCTCGCGGGTCGCGTGCTGCGACACCCGGGCGTTGTCGACGGAGACCCTGCGCGCGCCAGGATCGAAGCGGACGCGCAGCAGCACCGGCGTCGTGACCGGGCCGATGGAGAGCGTGGCGGAGTCGAGGCCGCGAACGGCGGTGACCGGGCTCGGGGTGTCGCCCTCGTGGAGGTTGAAGCTCGACGGGTTGGTGTCGGGGTAGACCAGGATCGTGAGCGCGCCGCGGCCGGAGGCGTTGCCGAAGCCCAGCGTGGCGTCCTCCAGGTTGAGCGGGATGATCGCCCCGGAGCGCACCCAGATCGGGATCTGGTGGATGTTGCTGTAGTCCTGGTCCTCGATGACGCGGCCGCCTGCGAAGGAGGGGGCGTCCTGGTTCCACCAGCTGTACCAGGCGCCGTCGGGGACAGAGATGTTGCGCCGGCCCGTCGCGTCGAGGATGGGCGCCACCAGGAAGGCCGGGCCCAGCCGGTAGGTGTAGTTGTGCGGCCAGTTCACCATGTCGCCGAAGGGCCTCACGATGGGGGGACCGCCCGCGTAGGCCTCCTCGGCCAGCGCGTAGAGGTAGGGCACCAGCGCGTGGTGGAGCTTGGAGTAGTAGCGGTAGATCTCCGCGATCTCCGTCGCCCGCTCGGGCACCGTCCAGGGCGTGAAGTTGCCGCGACCGTGGAGCTGCATGAAGGGGCTCATCGCGCCGACGGCCGTCCACCGCGCGAAGTTGACCGGGTCGAAGGGCACCTCGGTCATCAGGTTGCGGTCGTCGCGGTCGAGGTAGCCGCCGACGTCCGAGCCGAGCATCACGTAGCCCGCGGCGGCCGAGCGGAAGATGTGGTCGAGGGCGTCTTCGAGGCCGATCCAGTCGCGGCGGTTGTCGCCCACCCAGGCCACGGGCGAGTGCTCCCGGCGAGCGAAGAAGCGCCCCGGAAACTGGTACGACTCGTCCCACGGGCGAACCATGGTCACGAACTCCCTCCCCCGGCGCTGCACGCCGTAGGAGAGGAAGTCCCGGTAATACGCCTCGCTGTATTCCTGGTGCGGGCGGTCACCGGCCGCGGTGCTCACCGTGTTGCCGGTGACGTAGCTCTCTCCGAAGTCGAGCTTCCAGCCGTCGATGCCCGCGTCGAGCACCCGGTTCTGCTGCGCGTGCCACCACGAGCGGGCGCGCGGGTTGAAGAAGTCCACGCCCGCGCCTCGGCCCTTCCACCAGGTGTAGAGCTGGCCGTCGTTGACATAGAACTGGCAGCGCAGCCCCTCGGCGAAGTTGGGCGACGGGCCCAGGTAGGTGTCGCCGCCGGTCTCCAGGTCGTAGCCCGACTGGTTCACCATCTGGGTGATCCAGAGCACCACGCGCACCCCGCGGGAGTGCATGTCGCCCACCATCCGGTCGAAGTCGGGGTAGCGCGAGGGGGAGGGCTCGAAGGTGTTGTAGTGGGTCTCCCAGGGGCTATCGAGCACCACCGCGCCGACGGGGATGTCGCGCTCCCTGAAGCCGTCGACGAAGGCGTAGGTGTCGGCGGTGGTGGAGATGTCCTTGGAGATCCACGGCTCGAAGGCCCAGCGCGGCGTGTGGATGCGCGGCACCGGAACGTCTTCCACCGCAGCGTCCCAGGTGCACGTCCCCGCGTCGTCGGCGGGGCTCAGGTCGACCTCAGGGGGCGCGTCGACGACGGCACCGAGGTCCGAGGTGGGGACGTCGGCGCCGAGGCCGTCGCGGGTGACCGCGACGGTGTTGTTGCAACCGAGGGCCGCGAGGGCGATGGGGAGGAGGATCGGTGCGCGGGTCACGGCCATGCTCGTCACTGGCCTGAGGGGCCCACGCGAGTCGGTGCGTGGGAGCGATCGGCCGTTGGAAGGGGTCAGTCGTAGTACTCGACGCCGAGGTGGGTGATGAGCTCGACGCCCTTCATCCACCGCAGGGTGTTCTTGAGCTTCATGAGCTGGATGAAGAGGTCGTGCTCGGGGTAGAGGCCCGGCGCGGTCATCGGGCTCTTGAAGTAGAAGCTCAGCCACTCCTGGGTGCCCGACATGTTCGCCCGGCTGGCGAGGTCGAGGAAGAGCGCGAGGTCGAGGACGATGGGCGCCGCGAGGATGGAGTCGCGGCAGAGGAAGTCGACCTTGATCTGCATCGGGTAGTTGAGCCACCCGAAGATGTCGATGTTGTCCCAGCCCTCTTTGTTGTCGCCGCGCGGGGGGTAGTAGTTGATGCGCACCACGTGGGAGTAGTGCCCGTAGAGCTTGGGGTAGAGCTTCGGCTGGAAGATGTGCTCCAGCACCCCGAGCTTGGAGACCTCCTTGGACTTGAAGCTCTCCGGGTCGTCGAGCACCTCGCCGTCGCGGTTGCCCAGGATGTTGGTGCTGTACCAGCCGTCGAGGCCCAGCAGCCGGGCCTTGAAGCCAGGCGCCAGGATGGTCTTCATCAGGGTCTGGCCGGTCTTGAAGTCCTTGCCCGCGATGGGCATCGACTCTCGCTTCGCCAGCTCTTGCATCGCCGGGAAGTCGAGCGAGAGGTTGGGCGCGCCGTTGGCGTAGGGGACGCCCGAGCGCAGGCAGGCGTAGGCGTAGATGGCGCTCGGGGCGATGTCGTCGGAGCTGTCGCGCAGGCCCTGCTCGAAGGCCTCGAGGCTGGCGTGCACCGCGGTCGGGGCGCGCCAGGTCTCGGTCGATCCGCACCACACGGCCACGCAGCGCTCGACGTTGCGCTCGCGCTTGAAGGCGGCGATGTCCTCCATGAGCTGCTCGGCGAGGTGCATCTTGGAGGCGCCGGTCTTCACGTGCGTGCCCTCGAGGCGCTTCACGTAGCCGGGGTCGAACACCGCCTTCATGGGGACGATGCCCTCGAGGAAGTCCTTCACCAGCGCGAGGTGCTCCTTGGAGAGCACGCCGGCCTTGGAGGCCGCGGCGTAGGCGTTGTCGGGGAAGATGTCCCAGGCGCCGAACTCGATGCTGTCGAGCGGGGCCAGCGGGACGAAGTCGGAGATGCGGGGGGAGGTCGCGTCGGTGCGCTTGCCCACCCGGACGGTGCCCATCTGCGTGAGCGACCCGACCGGCTCGGCGAGGCCTCGGCGGATCATCTCGACCCCGGCGATGAAGGTGGTGGAGACGGCTCCGAGGCCCGGCAGCAGGATGCCCAGGCGGCCGGTGACGGGACGAGGTGCGGGCGGTGTCTTCATGGGAGGGCGCGGACCCTAGCAGAGGGCCACGGTCACCATCAACGCGCCTCGACCCCCCCGGAGGCGCTCCTCGGCACCGTCGCCCAGAGCGGGAGCGCCACCAGGGCGGGCAGCGCGGCAGCGATGCTCCAGCCGTGCAGCCACCCGCGGCCGATGAGCGCCCCGGAGAGCAGCGGGCCCATGATCTGCGCCACGGAGGTGATCGACTGCGTGAGCCCCAGCACCACGCCCTGCTCGTCGCGCTGGCACTGCTGGGTGATCATCGCAGTGAGCGGCGCGCGGAGGATGCTCTGCGAGACCGCCGAGATGGAGGCGCTCACCAGCAGGATCGGCAGCGCGTAGGTCACGCCGAGCAGCGCGTAGGCGACGGCCGCGCAGAGGAAGCCGACGCCCACCATCGGGCGCTCTCCGAAGCGGCGCACCAGGCGACCCACCAGGCCCCCCTGGAGGAGGATGGCGATGAGGCCCGAATACGCGAACACGTAACCGACCTCCCGAACGCCCCAGGGGGTGCCCGCGGCGGTGAGCAGCCGGCGCTCGGAGAAGAGGGCGAAGCCGGAGCTGAAGAGGGAGAAGGAGAAGGCGAAGCAGAAGAAGAGCCCGAGCAGGGTGCCGAGGGTGCGACGCCGGAAGTACGAGGTGTAGCCCGCCCAGGAGAACACGGTGAGCCGGCGCCCGGCGGGGGGCGCGGGGCCGGGATCGGCGGCGGTGGCGTGGGCGGCGTCCTTCTGCGCGGCGGTGGGCTCGCGGAGGAGGAAGGCCGTGGCGGCGATGCTGGTCGCGGAGAGCCCGGCGGCGGCGTAGACGGGCCAGCGGGGGTCGTGCTGCGCGAGCCAGCCGGAGATGGCCGGGCCGAGGAGGAAGCCGACGCCGAAGGAGATGCCGATGACGGCGAAGGCGCGAGCGCGGTGCGCCGGGGGCGTGACGTCGGTGATATAGGCCTGGGCGATGGTGAGGTTGCCCGCGGTGGCGCCGTCGATGACCCGGGAGAGGAAGACCACCCAGAGCACCTCGGCGCGGGCCAGCATGAGGAAGCCGAAGAAGGTTCCGACCTGGGAGACGAGGAGCAGCGGACGGCGGCCGTAGCGGTCGGAGAGCTGGCCCAGCACCGGGCCGGAGACGAGCTGGCAGGCCGCGAAGGTCGCCCCGAGCAGGCCCACCATCATCGGCGAGGCCCCGAAACGCTCGGCGTAGAAGGGCAGCAGGGGGAGGATCAGCGTGAGTCCGAGGACGTCGACGAGGATGACGAGGAAGATGGGAATCAGGGCGGAGGACATCGGTGGGCTTGCGGACCGGATGCACCGGATGGGTGCGCGGGCGCAAGGGCGGCCCGTTACGTGACCCCAGGGTCCCCGCCGTGCTAACGCTCGCGCCGCTTCGATGGCCGACCTCAGCTTTCGCGCATCCATCAAACCCCCGGAGGTCGAGGAGCTCATCGACCTCTTCGTCCATCGGCCGCTGGCGCACCTGATCGCCCGCAGCGCCTACCCCACCGCCATCACCCCCGACCAGCTCACGATGCTGTCCATGTTCGTGGGCATCGCGGCCGGCTGGTGCACCTGGTCGTCGCTCGCCCGCGGCGCCCGCGTGGCTCGCGGCGGGCGGCGCGCTCCTCATCGCCTCCGCCGTGGTCGACTGCTCCGACGGCCAGCTCGCCCGCATGCGCCAGTCGAGCTCCCGCTTCGGCCGCATGCTCGACGGCCTCGTCGACGCCATCGTGCAGCTCGCGGTGATCCCCCCGGTGCTGGCCCACCTGTGGATGGAGCACCGGGCGCACCCCGCCGAGGCCGCCCTATGGCTCGCGGTGGGCGTCGTCGCCGTGGTCACCGGCTCGCTTCACACCACCCTCTACGACCACTTCAAGAACGTCTACCTGGTGCACACCCAGCCCACGCGCCGCGAGGGCAACGACGACCCCGAGGACGTCGAGGCCCACTACGCCGGGCTCCAGTCCGAGGGCCTGCGCCTCTTCGACGCGGTGCGCTTCTTCCTCTACCGCCGCTACGTCCCGCAGCAGCGCGCCCTCCTCGGCTGGATCGATCCGTCCATCCCCTCGCGCTTCAGCGCCATGCCCGAGTACTCGATCGAGCGCGCCGCCCGCTACCGCCTCCTGCACCGCGGCGTGATGCGCGCCTGGAGCTTCTACGGCATCGGCACCCACATCTTCGGCCTCGGGGTCGCCATGATGACCGACCAGCTCGCCCTGTATGTGTTCTTCCGCGCGGTGGTGTTCAACCTCGCGCTGCTGGCGCTGGTGCCCGCGCAGCGCCGCGCCTCGCGGGCCTTCTTCACCCGCGAGGGGATGTCATGACCACGGCGATCCTGCTGGTGGCGGGCGTCGGGAGCCGGCTCCGTCCGCTCACCGACCATCGCCCCAAGTGCCTCGTCTCCATCGGCGAGGAGACCATCCTCGCCCGCCAGGTGCGGCTTCTCTCGGCGGCGGGCGTCACCCGCCTGGTGCTCTCCACGGGCTACGCGGCCGAGGCCGTCCACGCCGCCCTCGCCGGGTGCCCCCTCCCGGTGACCTTCGTCCACAACCCCGACTACGCCACCACCCAGAACATCGTCTCGCTCCACCGCGCCCTCGGGGCGGTGACCGCGGGGGACGTGGTGAAGCTCGACGGCGACGTGGTCTTCACCGGGGCGCTGCTGCCGAGGGTGCTGCGCCGGGGCGACGGGGCCGCGGTGGCCGTCGACGACCGGCAGCCCGTGCGCGACGAGGCCATGAAGGTGAGCGCCCGGGACGGCGTGGCAGCGCGCTTCGGCAAGGGCATCGCGCCGGCCGAGGCCATGGGCGAGTCCATCGGCGTCGAGTGGTTCGGCGAGCGGGCGCGCGAGGCGCTGTCGGCCGCGGTGGCCTCCGCGGTGAACGCCGGGCGCACGGACCTCTATTACGAAGACGTGTATGCCGACGTCGTCGCGCGAGGCGTGCGGATGGCCTGCGTGGGCGTCGGCGACCTGCCCTGGACGGAGGTCGACGACCCGGCGGACCTCGCCCGGGCGGTCGATCTGGTGCGCTCCGCAGGTTGATTGCGACCCCGAGGCCGACCGTGTTAGAGCCGCGCGGTTGAAGCGGGACGGCCACGAAGACCGGCTCCGTGGTGGTGTGCGGCGAAAGACCGGTGGCTTCGTGAGGCATTTGATTCCATGAGCGGTGCGGCGAAGCGTCGGGTCGAGCGGGCGATCATCCTGGCGGCGGGGCGCGGCTCGCGGCTCGACCGGGGCGATGCCCTCCCCAAGCCGCTGCGCCCGGTCGCGGGGGTGCCGCTCATCGGCCGCATCCTGCGCACGCTGGCCTCCGAGGGCATTCGCGAGGCGGTGGTGGTCGTCGGCTACGAGGGCGACCGCATCCAGGCCGCGCTGGCCGACGAGGCCCTGCACGCCGGGGTCACCGTGCACTTCGTCGAGAACGCCCTGTGGGAGCGTTCCAACGGGCTCTCGCTGCTCGCCGCGCGGGAGTTTCTCGACCGCGAGTGCCTGCTCACCATGGCCGACCACCTCGTGGCCCCGGCGCTGCTGCGTCGGCTGGTGCGCGCGGAGATCCCCGCCGGGGCCTGCGCCCTGGGGGTCGACTTCGACATCGAGCGCTGCTTCGACCTCGACGACGCCACCAAGGTGCTGGTCGAGGCGGGTCGCATCGGGGCCATCAGCAAGGAGCTCGACGCCTTCAACGCCATCGACACGGGCATCTTCCGGGTGAACAGCGCCCTGGCTGACGCGCTCGACGAGGTGTTCCTCCGAGGCGGTGACGCGTCGCTGTCCGACGGGGTGCGCGCGCTCGCCGCCACCGGCCGCTTCGTGGCGGTGGACGTCGGCGACGCCCGCTGGATCGACGTCGACACGCCCGAGGCCCAGGCCCGCGCCGAGGCGATGCTCCGGGTCTTCGGCGACGGCCTCGACGACGCCGACGGGGACCATGTTCCGGGGCACCCCATCGAGCCCGAGGCCATGGAGATGTTCGCGCCCTCCTGGGTGCGCGGCGCCTCGCCCTACCGGGAAGACCACTTCGCCCTCGCCGACCAGGACTCCCGCAACGGCAACGACGAGTTCGCCAGGCTCATGTCGAACGAGAGCCCCTTCCCCCCTTCGCCCAGGGTCATCGAGGCGGTGGTGAAGGCCCTCTCCCGAGGGCACCGATACCCCAACTCCTCGATGGCGAAGGAACTCCGCTCCCGCCTCGCAGGCGCCGTCGGCCTCGACGCCGAGAGCTGCGTGCTCGGCGCCGGATCGAGCGAGGTCATCGACCTTCTGGTGCGCGCCTTCGTGGCGCCCGGCGAGGAGGTCGTCATCGCGGTTCCGACCTTCTCCATGTACGAGGCCCGCACGCGCCTCGCGGGCGGAGTGCCCGTGCTGGTGCCCATGCGCGACGACCTCGAGATCGACGCCTCGGCCGTCATGCGCGCGGTGACCGAGCGCACCAAGCTGCTCTTCCTCTGCTCGCCCAACAACCCGACGGGCCGTCGTCTGGACGAGGGCACCCTCCGCCGCGTGCTGCGCCCCGGCATCCCCGTGGTGGTCGACGAGGCCTACGTGGAGTTCAGCGCCGACGACCACTCCGTGGCGTCCATGATCGCCGCGAACCCCAACCTCATCGTCGCGCGCACCTTCTCCAAGGCCTTCGGCCTCGCGGGCCTTCGCGTCGGCTACGCCCTCGCCTGCCCCCCGGTCGCCCGCCTGCTCAACCGGGTGAAGCTCCCCTGGAACGTCTCCACCGTCGCCCTCGCCGCCGCCCTCGCGGCCCTCGACGACGTGGCGGAGTACGACCGCCAGCGAGCCCTGCTGCGCGAGGAGCGCGACGTGCTGCGCCGTGAGCTGGGCTCCCTCCCCGGCGTGTCGGTCTTCGACGGCGACGGCAACTTCCTCCTGCTCGACATCCACGACACGGGCTGGAGCGCCGAGGCCCTGGTGCAGTCGATGCTCGGCGACGGGGTGTTCATCCGCGCGCTGGCGAGCCACCATCTGCGCCGCGGGTGGGTGCGCGTCTCCGTCGGCGCGCCCGACGCCAACCGCCGCTGCATCGACTCCATGCGCCGCTCGCTTACCCGCGCCCGCAACCGCCCCGCCCTTCACTGACCCTTCGACGCCGCCCGGGATTCGCCGCACGACCGTGGAGGTCGGGAGCGTGCGATGGAAGCGGTGGGCGGGAGCGCGCGATGGAAGCGTGGGCGGGTGCACCCGTCGCTGCGCTCCGGTGAGGCCGGGGACTGTGGGCGTGGGCGTGGGCGGGCGCCCCTGATGGGAGCGAGAACCGCCCAGGACCGCCGTCAGAAGAAGTTGCCGATGGTGAACTCGAAGACCGAGGACTCTTCGTAGGGGAGGCGGTTGAGGGGGAAGCCCCACTCGAAGCGCAGCAGGCCGAGGGGGCTCTGCCAGCGGACGCCGAAGCCCGCGGAGAAGCGGAGGTTGAGGGGGTTGTCCTGGAAGCGCGTGCAGGGGTCGACCACCGAGGCGAGCCCGGTGCCGCCCGCGCCGCAGTACTGCGCCTCGGAGTTGAACACGTTGCCGCCGTCGCTGAAGATCACGCCGCGCAGGCCCACCGCGGTGAGGATCGGGAACTCGACCTCCAGGTTGTAGTACCCCTGGATGTTGCCGCCGATGACCGCGCCGTTGGAGACAAGGGCGGCGTTGGGGTCCTGAGAGAGCGGGAGCTGGAGCCGCGGGGCGATGGTGCGGAGGCGGTAGCCGCGCACGTCGAAGATGCCGCCGAGGAAGAAGCGCTCGAAGATCGGAACGCCCTGCGCGCGGTGGCTGAACACCACGCCGCCCTGGAGGTTCATCTTGAAGACCACGCCCGAGAAGAGCGGGCGGTAGAAGCGGAACCAGCCCGACACGCGGGTGTAGACGTTCTGGCTGCCGAGGACGCTGTCGGCCATGTCGACGCCGAGGCGGGCGTAGATGCCGTCCGTCGGGGTGAGCCGGTTGTCGCGGCTGTCGTAGGCCATCGAGAGGCCCACCGAGCTGGTGAAGCCCGACTGGAAGATGTTGGCCAGCGGCAGGCTGCGGAAGGCCGACGGGAGCGTGGTCTGACCGAAGAGCCCGGTGGAGGTGCTGGTGTTGGCGCCGACCTGCTCGCCCGTGTAGCTGGCGAAGAGGCGGAGGTCCTGCCCGATGATGGGATAGCCGAAGGTGAGCGTGCCGCCGGTGCTGGTGCGGCTGAAGTCCGTGTACGCGCGCACCGTGTTGTAGAGGTCGACCGCGAAGGTCCAGTTGGAGTCGAGGAAGTAGGGCTCGACGAAGCGCAGCGAGAAGATCTGGCGCAGGCCCGAGAGCTGCGCCTGGAGCGTCAGCGACTGGCCGCGGCCGAAGAGGTTGAGCTGCTGGATCTGCGCCGTCGCGATGAAGTTCTCCACGGAGGAGAAGCCCGCGCCGATCTGGAAGGTTCCGGTGGGACGCTCGGCGACCTCGACGTTGACCACGAGCTGGTCGGGGTGGCCCTCGACGGGCTCGGTGGAGAGGTCGACGCGCTCGAAGTACCCAAGCGCCATGATGCGCCGGCGCGAGTTCTGGTAGTCGCTCTCGCTGTAGCGCTCGCCCTCGATGATCTGCATCTCCCGACGGATCACCCGCTCGCTGGTCTTGGCGTTGCCGCGCACCTCGATGCGGTGGATGGTCACCACCGGCCCGCGCACGATGCGCACGGTGAGGTCGACGGTGCGCCGCCCGGTGTCGGGCTGGATGTCCGGCGTGACCTCGACGTTGGCGTAGCCGGCGTCGCGGTAGTGGGTCTGCACCGCCACGATGTCGCGGCCGATGACGCTGCGGGAGAAGTAGTCGCCCGGCACCGCGTGCACGCGCTCCCGCATCTGGCGGCGACCGCCGAGGGGCTCGACCTCGTTGCCGTCCTCGTCGACCTCCTGCACGCGGAGGCGGCCGATGCGGTAGCGCGGCCCCTCGCGGACGGGGATCACGATGTCGATGAAGCGACGGTCGGGAGAGAGCGCGACGCGGGGGGTGGAGATCTCGACGGTGAGGTGCCCGCGGTCGTAGTAGGCCGCCTGCAGCAGGTCCATGTCGTTGCGAAACGCCTCTTCGCGGTAGGTGCCGCTGGAGGTGATGAACGAGAAGAACCCGCTGGTGTTGGTGCTCATCACGCCGCGGAGCTCGGTGTCCGTAAGGCTGTGATTGCCGATGAACTGGACGCTCCGCACCTGCACCTGCGTGCCCTCGACGATGCGGAACACGATGTCCACCTCGTTGCGGTCGCCGGGCCGGGGCTCGACGGTGTGCGTCACCCGGGCGAGGAAGAAGCCCTTCTCCTCGTAGAGGTCGAGCAGCTTCTGGACGTTGCGGCGCACCGCCGACTCGGAGAGCACCGAGCCGTCGCGGATGTCGATGGTCTCGCGGAGCTTGTCCTCGTCGACGTCGTCGTAGCCCTCGAAGCGCACCGCGTGAACCGTCGGCCGCTCGCTCACCCGGTAGCGGACCTCGACGCCCCCTTCGGCGCGCTCGACCCCGACGCGCACGTCGCGGAAGAAGCCGAGGTCCCAGAGCGTGCGGGCGTCGCGCGAGGCGCGGGCGCGGTCGAGGCACTCCCCGGTGCGCACCCTGATCGACTGCTGGAGGTCTTCCGCGTTGACGCGGCGCAGGCCCATGAAGCGGATGTTGACCACCCGCTGGCAGGCCTCGTCGGTGCGGGCCGGAGGCGTGGTCTCGGGGGCCTCCGCAGGGGTCTCGGCGGTGGTCTCCGGCGGGGTCTCGGCTGCGGGCTCGCCCGCCGTCGGCGTCGCCTGGGCGGCCGGAGGCGGGGGCGGTAGCTCAAGGGCCTCCGTGTCGAGCCGTAGCCTCGGCGGCTGCGGCTGCGCCCCGGCGCGCAGGGAGACGAGCGCGCACACACACGCAAGGAGACAAGCCAGCCGCCGTTGCACAGAACCCATCTTTTGCGCGCGGCGCTATAACCCGGGCTCGCCAACACCGGCAAGGCTGACCGCAGCAATCTGGCGACGCCCGATCGCCGCGACGCCTCAGCCCGCGGGCACCAGCACCCCGTGGAGGTAGGGCCGCGTCCGGATCGTGGCGACGTAGCCCGCCCCCTTGGCCAGCTCCTCGAGTTCACGCTCGCCGAAGCGGTAGATGAAGCCCGCGAAGGGTTGGAAGCCCACCGCGTCGGGCAGCTCCGCCCCGGGCCACCCGAGCCCTGCGGCCACCCGACGCACCACACGGGCCGCCCGGGGGAGCGAAGGCTCCGAGGGGAGGCGGTGCACGCTCAACAGCACCGGGGCCGAGGGCCACGCCCGGCGCAGCGCCCGCAGGAGCGCCCGGTGCGCCGAGGGATCCAGCAGATGCGACAGGCTCCCCCACCCCAGCACCACGGCGTCGAAGCGCCTCGGGGGACCGAGCGATCGGAGGGGTCCATCGCCTCCGGTCAGCGCCCGGACCAGCGCCTCGTAGTCTCCTCGTAGCCCGGTGCAGGCGGTGGATGCGGCGAGGGCCACCCGGGCGAGGTCGTCGGCCAGCGCCGAGGGCTCGAAGGCGTCGACCTCGTAGCCGAGCGCCGAGAGCGCAGAGAGTTCGCGGCCTCCCCCGGCCCCGCCCAGCAGCACCCTGCCCGAGCGAGGCCACGCCGGGTGCTGGAGGGCGGCGAGCTCCCAGTCGAAGAGCGCCTCGGAGAAGCGCGCCCCGCCGGGAGAGTAGGTGGGCTGGCGGGCGAAGATGGCGTCGGTGAAGGGCCCCCGGGCCGAGGCAGGGAGCCCCGAGCGCAGGAGCTCGAGCGTCGCGGAGACGCGCTGGTCGTGGAGGCGGTCGAGGGCGCGGTGCGCGGCCATCAGGCCGAGGGCCCAGCGGGGGACGGAGGCCTCGGGTCCGAGGCGGCGCGGCGGGTCGAGGTCGGCCATGGCTGGGTCGAGAGCTAGCGCACCATTCCCCCGCGGCGTCGACCACCTGAACCCCTTTCGCGGAGGCCCGCGGGGGGCTACCGTCGCTCGCAGATGAGGTCCTCCATGCGCTGGGTCGATGCGTTCTCAAGATGGTTGCCCGCCCTCGCGCTCGCCGCGACGGTCGGCTGTTCGACGGGCAACAGTGTCGTCGGAGGCCCGGCCGACGCGGGCGTCGACGTCGCGACGGACATGGGTCCGCCCGCCTGCCCCACGGGTCAGTCCCGCTGCGGAGGGCAGTGCGTCGACACCGCGTCCGACCGCGCCAACTGCGGCGGCTGCGCCAACGCCTGCGGGCAGGCCCAGGTGTGCTCCTCCGGGGTCTGCACCCTGAGCTGTCCCACCGGGCAGAACGCCTGCGGCGGCGTGTGCGCCAACTTCCGCACCGATCTCCAGAACTGCGGCGCCTGCGATCGTCGCTGCCCCGCGGGCCAGGTGTGCAGCGACGGCGCCTGCACCACCACCTGCGCGGCCGACCTCGCGACCTGCTCCGCGCCCACCGATGGCGGCGTGCCCGACGGCGGCGGGGCGACCTTCTGCGCCGACCTGCGCATCGACCGCAACCACTGCGGCGCCTGCGGGATGGTCTGTCCGCCGGGCAACAACTGCGTCAACTCGCGCTGCACCGTCGACTGCCCTTCGGCCTCCGTGGCCTGCGACAACCGCTGCGTCGATCCGCTCACCGACCGCGCCAACTGCGGCGGCTGCGGCACCGCCTGCCCCGCGGGCCAGGTGTGCTCCGCGGGCGCCTGCCAGGTCTCCTGCGGCAGCGGCACCACCAACTGCTCGGGCGTCTGCCGCGACACGCAGACCGACAACGCCAACTGCGGCGCGTGCGGCACCGCCTGCGCCGCGGGTCAGGTGTGCTCTCGCGGCTCGTGCGTGGTGACCTGCGGAGCGGGGCTCACCAACTGCGAGGGCGTCTGCCGCGACACGCAGACCGACGTCGCCAACTGCGGCGCCTGCGGGATGCCCTGCGCAGCGGGCCGGGTGTGCTCCGCGGGCGCCTGCACCGTCTCCTGCGGCGGCGGCACCACCGACTGCGGCGGCGTCTGCCGCGACACGCAGACCGACATCGCCAACTGCGGCGCCTGCGGCACCGCCTGCCCCTCCGGCCAGGTGTGCTCCCGCGGGGCCTGCGTGGTGACCTGCGGCGCGGGCCTCACGGCCTGCGGCGGCGTGTGCCGCGACCTCGACTCCGACCTTCGCAACTGCGGCTCCTGCGGCACCTCCTGCCCCTCGGGCCAGGTGTGCTCCGCGGGCGCGTGCACCGTCTCCTGCGGGGGCGGCACCACCAACTGCTCGGGCGTCTGCCGCGACACGCAGACCGACAACGCCCACTGCGGCGCCTGCGGCATCAACTGCCCCGCGGGGCAGGTGTGCTCGCGCGGCTCGTGCGTGGTGACCTGCGGCGCGGGGCTCAGCAACTGCGACGGCACCTGCCGTGACCAGCAGACGGACAACAACCACTGCGGAGCCTGCGGCCGGGCGTGCCTCGCCGGGCAGGTGTGCTCTCGCGGGTCGTGCGTGGTGACCTGCGGCGTCGGGCTCTCCAACTGTGACGGCGTCTGCCGCGACCTCGTGACGGACAACGCCAACTGCGGCACCTGCGGGCGCACCTGCGCCGAGGGCGAGGCCTGCCGCCTCGGGGCGTGCCTGCTGAGCTGCATGAGCGGCCTCACCAACTGCTCGGGCGCGTGCCGTGACACGCGGACCGACAACGCCAACTGCGGCGCGTGCGGGGCGGCCTGCGCGAGCGGCCAGGCCTGCGTGGCGGGCGCCTGCGTGGTGAGCTGCGCCGCGGGGCAGACCAACTGCGGCGGGGTGTGCCGCGACACGCAGACCGACCTGGCCCACTGCGGCGGCTGCGGCAGGGCCTGCGCCGCGGGGCAGGTGTGCTCCGGCGGGGCGTGCCGCGCGTCGTGCGGAACGGGCCTCACGGACTGCAGCGGGAGCTGCGTCTCGACGCAGAATGATCCAGCCCACTGCGGCGGCTGCGCGACCTCGTGCGGGGCGAGCCAGGTGTGCGTGGCGGGGCGATGCTTCCTGCTGTGCGCCTCGGGGGAGACCGTGTGCGGGAGCGTCTGCGCCAACCTCCAGAGCTCGTCGACCAACTGCGGAGCCTGCGGCAACGCCTGCGTGGGGGGCGCTCCCTGCGTGGGCGGGCGCTGCGGAGGCTTCCCCTCCGACGGCACCGAAGGGGCGTTCAACCCGACGATGAACACCGTGCTCGCCCCGGGCGTGCACAACTTCACGACCATCACGATCCCGACGGGGGTGAGGGTCACCACGACGGGCACCGGGGTGCTCGACCTCCGGGCGACCGGGGCGATCAGCGTCGCGGGCACCATCGACGTGTCGGGCGCGACCGGCGGCTTCCACACCGACTGCCTCGACAACGCGCAGGGCTCCGGCGGCGGCGCCACGGGCAACCCCCTGGCGGTGGCCGTGACGGGTGACACCGGCTCCGGGCGCGGAGGCCCCGGCGGCGGCGGCGGCAACCCCGCGCTCGTGGGCGCCTCGCCCAGCGGAAACAGCAGCGGCGCAGGAGGATCGGGCGGCGGCGGCGGCGGCGGCTACTCGGCCGCGGGCGGCGGCGGCGGCGGCGGCGGTCCTGCGGGCGGCGGCGGCGGCGCGGCGTACGGCAACCTCGGCCCCGGCGGCAACGGCGCGGGCCCTGGCGGCGGCGCCGGCGGAGCGCAGGGCGGCGGCGGCCCCAACCGCGGCGGCCGCGGCGGCAGCGCGGGCAGCGCGACCTATGACGGCGCCACCGGGTCGGACGCCGTGGTGCGCGGCGGGTACTCGCCCTACGGCGGCGGCGGCGGCGGCGGCGGCTCCATCGGCGCGGCGGCGGCGGCTGACCTCGCGGTGGCGACGACCTTCCTGCCGGGTTCCGGCGGCGGCGGCGGCGGCGGCGACGAGGGCACCGGCGGCGGCGGCGGCGGCGGCGCGCTGCGGCTCGCCACGCCGGCCTCCATCACGGTCACGGCCACCGGGCGCCTGCTCGCCAACGGAGGCGTGGCGCAGCGTGGCGCCTGCGTCGGCGGCGGCGGCGGCGGCGGATCAGGCGGCGTGATCTACCTCTACGGCCCGACACTCAACGTGGCCGCCGCGGCGACGGTCAGCGCGGCGGGCGGCACCGGCGGCCCCGGCGGGACCATCTACTCCAACACCCCCGGCGGCAACGGCGGCCTCGGGCGCATCCGCATCTCCGCGTCCCCGGCCACCTGCACGCTCTCCGGGGCCTTCAGCCCGGCGCTCGTGGGTGGCTGCACCGCCACGCCGGCCCCCGGCGTCGCGGGCCGCACGTACGTCGCCGCCTACCCCGACTGATCCCCCTCCCCATCCACCGCCGGCGTCGCGCATCTCGCGTGACGCCGCGCGGTCGGCGGAGCCTCAGGGCTTCTCGATGACGCCGAGCTTGCCGTGCACGATGCGCTCGGGGAGGCCGTGGAGGCCGATGACCTCGCGATACGCCTGGAGCGCGCCGTCGAAGGCCACGCCGTCCTTGCAGTCATCGACCACGATGATGGCGCCCGACGGCAGGCGGTCGTAGAGGGCCTCGAGTACGCTGCGGACGGGCCGATAGAGGTCGACGTCGAGCAGGCAGAACGACGGGGCCTCGAGGGCGCCGAAGTCGTAGGTGTTCACGTCGGCCTGCACCGAGCGGGTGCGGGTCACGCCGTTGAGCGCCATCGTGGCGTCGAACTACTCCTTGCGGTTGTCGGTGAAGCCCAGGAGCTGCGAGCGCTGCTTGCCGCGCCGGTCGCTCTCGAAGGCCACGTCGGCCTCGACGAAGCCGCCGAAGGTGTCGAACGCGTAGTAGGGCTTCTCGATCCCCTCAGCGCTCATGTGCTTGTTGAGGAAGACCGACGTGACCCCGGCGAAGCAGCCGACCTCGAAGACCGGGCCTGGGACGTCGCGCGTGCGATCAAGGCAGCTGCAGAGGAACCCGAGCTGCGCGGGCGAAAAGTTGTACTGCCAGCGGTGAGCGGCCCAGCGCACCATCGGGGTCCGGAACGCGAGGTCCTTGAGCACTGCACGGGCCTGCACGGAAAGGTCTTGGAAGTTCATCAGGGGGGTCTCCAGAAGAGGGGCGGCAATGTCGACGCGGCGCGCGTCGGATGTCAACGATGGGTAAGCGGCGCTGGAGTTCGGAGTACGAGCGAGAGGCCGGCAACGAGGAGTCCCCGGTACGACCGAGAGGCCGCTCGCGGGCCTCGGATTCCTTCTGGGAGGTCCATCGGATTTCGGTCCGATAGCCCGCGCAGCGGGCGCCCGCCTTCGTAAGCCCGGGGTGCGGGCGAACGCCAAACCCCGGTACGGGGCGTGCGGTCGGCAGGCCACTCACGAAACACCTTGGATTCAGGCCTCGCATCGACTTGTGTGCCGAACGGAGCGACGCGCTCCCCTGGAACACGCTGGCGGAGCCCCCGTAGCTGTGGCCGCCGGAGCTGGTGTTCGGCGTCCCCACGATGAGGTCGCCGTACCCGTCGCCGTTGACGTCCCCAGCGCCCGCCACCGCGCCCCTCACTCGCAGCCTTCGTGGCGGCGGACGCCCGAACGACGTCGCCTCGCGCTCCATGGACGCTATCGGGCGTCGGCGTTGGTGAACGGGCCGCAGGTCTCGGCCTCGACCTCCGCGTGCAGGCGCTCGATCGCCGCGCGCTCCGAGGCGGGCCATGGCTCGCGGTAGACCTCGTAGCGCGCGTGGTCGAAGGGCAGGCCCGGCGCGGCCTCCACGCAGCGCACCCGCTCGCGCACGCCCTCGCGCAGCAGCTCGAGCGCGCGGTGATGGCAGAAGGGGTTGTCGCCGCGCTCGCCAAGCAGGACGTGCGAGGTCCAGTGGCAGCCGCCGCGGCACTCGTGGGCGTAGTAGCAGGTGGCGCAGAAGCCCTTGAGGTCGTGCACCGCGAGGTCGCGGGTGAAGCGCAGGGGCCTGGAGCGCTCCCAGAGGTCCACCAGCGGGTGCTCTCGGACATTGCCGCCGACGTACGCGTCCGACGGGAGCGAGGGGCAGCCCTTGACGTCCCCGTTGGCCTCGATGCCGAGCGACATCCGACCGGCGCCGCACGCCCCGCGATAGCCCGTGGCGTAGTCCCCGCGGATCACCCCCTCGAAGGGACCGAAGTACCCGACGTTGTTCCCGGGCCAGAGCATCACGCCGCGGCGCTCTCCCTCGCGCTTGAGCCGGGCGAGGCGAGGCAGCACCTCGAGCACCTCGTAGGGGTCCAGGAAGATCCTGGGCTCGTCGGCGGCGCGGCCCATCGCGGCGGTGAGCTGCACCTGCCACGCCTTCGCGCCGCGCTCGGCGATGGCCTCGAAGAGCTGCTCCACCACCGGGAGGCTCACGCGGTTGATCTGCGAGTTGGCCGTGAGCCGGATGCCGCCCGCCGCGCGGACGTGGTCCATCGCGGCCATGGCCGAGGCGAAGCTGCCGTGGAGGCCGCGCTGCGCATCGTGCTCCCCTTCGAGCCCGTCGACGGAGACCGAGATCGCCGTGAGCCCCGCGTCGCGGGCGGCCTTCACCCGGTCGAGGGTGAGCCCGCGCCCGCCGGTGGCCATGCCGCAGCGCATCTTGTGGTGGGCGATGCGCGCGATGAGCTGGGTCCAGTCGTCTCGCAGGTACGCCTCGCCGCCGATGAGCGTGACCTCGTTGGCGCCGAGCGCCGCGAGCTGGTCGACGAGGTCGAGGGCCTCCGCGGTGGAGAGCTCGTCGGGGCGAGCGCGGCCCGCGCGGGAGCCGCAATGATGGCAGGCGAGGTCGCACGCGAGCGTCACCTCCCAGACCACGTAGCTGGGCCGCCAGACGCGGTCGATCTCGCGGCTCTCGTCGAGGAGGGGCAGCCCGCGGCGCGCGGGCGGAGCGAGCGGGAGGCTGCGTCGTCGGGCGGGCGTCGGCGGCATGCGACGACGGATCAGCGGTCGGCAGGGACGCCGTAGACGTCGCCGGCGGTGACCACGTCGCGGGGAATGCCGTAGACCGCGGTGTCGGAGAGCACGGGCACGTCGCCGGCGTCGAGCACGTCGGCCGCTGGCCGATCGTCGCGGGGGATGCCGTAGACCGAGGTGTCGGCGAGCACCACGTCATCAGGGACCGCGGCGTCGCCGCAGCCCGAAGCGCCGCCGGAGAGCGCCCCGACGAGCAGCGCCGCGCGGGTCATCCCCACCCGCATCGCAGCGGGGCCAGGCAGGTGGTTCGCCGGCGCCCGCGTCTCGCCGCAGAAGGGGCAAGGGACCTCGCGGACGTGCCGGTGGCACTTCAGGCAGATGAACATGCCCGAGAGCATAGACTGCGACGATGGGGCGGTGGTCAATGCAAGGCCATCGGAGCCGCGCGAGGAGAACCGGTCCAACGCGGGGACGGGTCGTCGATCTCCGTCTACGGAGTCAGCGCCAGGCGAGCCACCGCCGGAGCCGTCCCCGCCCGCGACACGTCGGGCACATCCGCGCGGCGTTGCAGGTCGAGCACGCGACGCGCGTGGTGCCCGCGCAGACGGGGCAGCGGCCCCGGAGCACGTAGCGCCCGTCGACCATCTCGACCACGTCGCCGATGTGAGCGCGGGACCACGCGTTGTAGGTCCCGTCCACGTTGTAGAAGCGGAGCCAGAGTTCGTCCGGGGGGTGACCGTCCACAGCCATGTGCTCCCAGCCCGGATCGTCGGCCTCGATGCAACGCCCCGGGCACGGGACGCTGCCGTGGGCGCAGCCGTCCGCGCCGCAGGAGACCCGACCGGTGTGCTCGCACGCCGCGCACGGCTCGTAGACGGGATCGAGCAGGCGCTGCCCGACGAGGGCGAGGAGCATCAGCCCCAGGACGGCCCACAGGACGGACCGCGGCGCCGCCCCGCGCATCGCGCCGGAGGCACGGCGCCCGGTGAAGGTTGATCGCATGGTGAGGTCCCCAGTGGAGCGGCGGAGGGTCGTCGAATGGACCGCGCCACAGCGCATCTGGGACGCAATCGATCGGGTCAACAAGATGCCCCGCGCACCTGATCCGGAGCGAGCTTGATGCCGACGGGCTGCGGTCAGTGGCCGCAGGCTGTGACGAGCCGCTCGCGTCGCCGCGGAGGCTGACGCCGATCGCCCAACGTGGCAGTGTGCGGGGCCATGACGTCGACCGCGCGACGGGTTCACACGGTGCACTACCCGGAGACCGATCACATGGGGGAGGACTTCCTGCAGCGCGCCATCGCGGAGGCGCTGCGGCCGCTGATCGCGCGGTGGTTCAAGTCGCGGCGGGTGAAGGCCTTCACCGGGGCCGATCAGTTTCTCTACTGGGTCGAAGGCGACCCGACGCGGCGGGTGGCGCCGGACGTCTATGTGCTGCCGAAGGTGGACCCGGAGTCGGTTCCGTCGTCGTGGAAGTTGTGGGAGGTGGGTCCGCCGTCGTTCGCGTTGGAGATCGTCTCTCGCGACGTGGGCAAGGACTACGAAGACGCGCCCGCGGAGTACGCCGCGATGGGTGCGAAGGAGCTGGTGCTCTTCGACCCAGGCGCGACGGCGCGGAGTCGCACGAGGGTGCGCTGGCAGGTGTACCGGCGGCTCGCGCGCCGGGGCTTCGTGCGGGTGTCGCAGAGCATGAGCGACCGGGTGGAGGTCGCCTCGCTGGGTTGCTGGCTGCGCGCGATCGGAGAGGGCCGTGACGCGCGGCTGCGACTGGGGATCGGGATCGACGGCGAGGAGATGTTCATGACCGAGGCCGAGGCGGCGATCGCGCAGGCCGAGGCGGCGAACGCGCGGGCCGACAGCGCCGAAGCGGAGGTCGCTCGCCTGCGGGCGCTGCTCGCCGGGCGTGGGTGAGCGCTCGCCTCTGGCCCCCGACCGGGGATGGTGCGGTCGCAGTGCCACCCGGTGGCGCCCAGGACGAGCACCAGGCCCACGCCGATTCGAGGCTCGACGGTGCAGCGGCAACGCGCCTCGTCGTCGCACATCCGCGGGCAGAACAGCTTGGCCTCGCTCGGCGGCGCGACGGCCCCCGACGCGAGGTACCGCGGCAGCTCTTCAGCCGATCGATCCGCTCGGCGCGAAGCGCCTGCAGCCGCAGTACGCTGGCACGATGGCGAAGAAGAAGATCGCGCCCACCCTCGAGACCCGCTGGGGGCATCGCATGCCCGATCCGCTGCCCGAGCTCGCCGTCGACGACGATGAGGCCGCGCGCGTGCAGCGCCATCTCCGCGAGGGCGGCGGTGACCCCGAGGCGGAGCGAGCGCTGCAGGCGCCCTCACCGCCCGTGACCGACCTGCTGCTGCGCTACCTCGCGTTGCCCGAGAGCACCGACCTCGGCTCGGCTCCATGGGACCAACGCACCTGCGACGCGCTCGACCCGGCGGGTCGTCGGCTCTACCGCAGCACGCACCGCAAGGTGGAGGTCGTGCGCCACCCCCGAAGCTGGGGGCTGTTCTTCGCGGCCCGCGCCCTGGCCACCTCGCCGGAGGGTCGCGCCCTCGTCCTCAGGCGCTTTCGCGAGGGCACCCCCGACGCGCGAGAGCAGATCGCACGCGCGCTGACAGAGGTGCCAGAGCGCCTCGACTTCGTCGAGCTCGACGCCCTCTCGACGATGCTGGACGGCGACGCCACGCCGGACTCGCTCCGCGCGCTCGGCTACGGCGCCTGGGCCGCGTATCGGCGAGACCCGGCGACCGCGTTCGAGCGCCTCGCGCCTCGCCTCGACGCCGGCGCCATCGACGACCCCGCCGGACGTCAGCGGGCCATCGCCGTGCTCGTCGTGCTGTCGAAGGAGACGCGACCCGACGCGCGCTGGGGCGGAGCGATTCGTCCGTTGCTGCGCGACCGGCTGCTCGGCGGGTACGCCGTCTGGGCGCTCGACGGGTGTCCCCTCGACGCGTCGTGGGTCGAGGACCTGCTCGCGTACCTCCACCTCGATCCGAGGGTCGTGAACGTGTTCGACCTGCAGGCGCTCAAGCTCCTCGCGGGCCTCGCCGACACGCGCGCCGTCGGCGTCTTTCTCGAGGCCCTCGCGAAGAACAGCAGCAGCGCCCTCGACGTGGTGCTCACATCCTTTGAGCGCCTCCCCGATGAGCGGCTGCGCGCGGCCTTCGCGCAGTGGGTCGAGGCGCGCGAGCGAGAGGGCGTGCCGCCCGACTGGCCCCCGCTCGTTCGGGCGAGGGCGCTGCTGGCACCCCGTGACGCGCCCCTTGTGCATGGGCACGCGATCGGGCGGGAGTTCACCTCACTGAACGGATAATGTCCTTCGAAGGAGAGGTTCATCCATGCTGATCGCGCTGCGCCCATTCCGCTTCGGCTTCGTGTCCAACCTCAAGTACATGGCCCTCGGCATCGCGCTGATCCTGGCGACGGTCGGCGTCGTGAGCAGCCTCGGGCTCTCCCCGGAGCTGTACTCCCAGGTGCTGCTCGCCTGCATCGCCGTCGAGGTCGTGGCGGTCATCGTGCTGGGCGCGTGGACGGGTCGCACCGTGTGGTCGCTGCGCCTCGAACCGCAGGGCGTCGCGCTCGTCACCGGGGACGGCGCGGTGGTCGACGGGGCGGGATGGTCCGAGCTGCGCTGGGCGCCCGGGCGATACTTCCTCGTAGCCGGGGTGTTCTCCCGCAACGTCCCAGTGTTGACGCTCACCTTCCCGTCGGGCCGCCTGGTGACGCTCTGCCACGTCGGCGTCGGCGTCAGCGACTCGCAGTACCCCCCCGCGATCGGCCGCCCAGGGTTCTATGTGATCCCCGACGAGCTCGACCATCTCGGGCGGGCGCTCCAAACATACTCACCGATGGATGCGTCCAGCGTCGCCGCATGAGGCGACCGAGCACGCCGCGCGGCCCCCGAGGAGTTCGATGGCCGCTCAGCGACACACGCCGCGGAACCCGCCGATGCCCCCGATGCCCGCACGCTGCGACTCCAGGATCGGATCACACCGCCGCGACGGACACTCCGTGCTCTCGTCGCAGGTCTTGCGACACACGGTCTGCGTCGCTCGGAAGACGCTGCCTGCGCAGACGTGGCCACGCGCGCAGTCGCCCGAGCTGGCGCACGCCTCGCCCTGGGACTTCTGCCCGCCCGTGACGGAGTGCAGCGCGTAGAGGCCGCCGACGCGGTCTCAGTCCTGGTCGCGCGGGTCCCACCCCGTGACGAGGCCCTCTTCGAGGGCGTCGAGCTCGGCCAGCGCGCTGTCGTCGAGGTTGAAGTCCCAGATGGCCGCGTTCTCCGCGATGCGCTCGGCGTGCGTCGACTTGGGCAGCACCACCATCCCGCGCTGCAGGCCCCACCTCAGCAGCACCTGCGCGGGCGAGCGGCCCACGCGCGCCGCCACGCTTGCCACCGTCGGATGACCCAGCTTTCTCCCCCGGGTGAGCGGGCTGTACGCCTCGACGACGATGCCGCGTTCGGCGCAGAACGCGCGGGTCTCCCGCTGTTGCAGGAAGGGCGTCACCTCCACCTGGTCGGCCGCGGGCACCACCTTCGCGTGGTCGAGAAGCTCGCGCAGGTGGGGCACCAGGAAGTTGCTCACGCCGATGGCCCGCGCCCGCTTCTCGGCGAAGAGCTTCTCGAGCGCGCGCCACGAGTGCAGTCGCCGGCCCGCCACGGGCCAGTGAAGGAGATAGAGGTCCACGTAGTCGAGGCCCATGCGCTCGAGGCTCTGGTCGAAGGCGCGCAGGGCCCGGTCGTAGCCCTGGTCGTCATTCCAGAGCTTGGTGGTGACGAACACCTCATCGCGGCGCAGCCCGCTCTCCCGGATCGCCGCCCCGACGTCGGCCTCGTTGCCGTAGATGCGCGCCGTGTCGACGTGGCGGTAGCCCAGCGACAGCGCCGTCGCCACCGCCGACCGGGTCCCCGCCCCCCGCGGCGCCTGCCACACCCCGAGACCCACCCGCGGGATCAGCGCCCCCGTGTTGAGCGCCAGCGGCCTGTCGTCGTTCGTCATCAATGGCTCCCTCCTCGCGGCACCATCATCGCACGCGTCGGTGGATCCGCTGCGCCCCTTCGAGAGGGCCCGACGGCCATCGAGGACCGGCGCGGAGGTACGAGCCCCAGGCGCAACGACCGGGTCGCCGCCGTGGCGTACTTACAGGCTCTTCGGTAGCCCGAGGTAGCGCTCGGCCACGAGGCCCAGCAGCAGGTTGTCGAAGCCGTACACCGTGTTCTCCCGCAGCTTGCGTTCGATGTGGGCCTCCGACGCGAGGGCCATCCCCCCGAAGGCCGTGAACGCCGCGCGGGTGGCCTCCTCGGCGGCCTCGGCCGCGAGCAGCCGGGCCATCGACGAGACCGCCTGCGCAGGGTCGCCGCGCTCCATGGTGGCGAGCGAGTCCTCGATGGCGAGCTCGGCCGCGTAGACCTTGCAGGCCGCCTTCGCGAGCGGGTACTGCACCCCCTGGTTGGCCCCGATGGGGCGGCCGAACGTGGCGCGCGTGCGGGCGTGCTCGACGGCGCGGTCCATCACGAAGCGCGCGTTGCCGACGGCCTCACAGGCGGCCAGGATTCTCCGCATCACGAAGCCCTTCGCCAGGATCTCGAGCCCCTTGCCGGGCTCGCCGATGCGAAGCTCGTCGGGCACCGCCACCTCGTCGAGGAAGAGCAGCGTGGTGAGGCGGTTGGTGATCATCCGCATGGGCCGGAGCTCGAGGCCCTCCGACTCGCGCGGCACGGCGAAGAGCGTCGGGCCCTCCTCCGCGCGGGTGAGCACGATGATCCAGTCGGAGTGCTCGGCGAAGGAGATGTAGATCTTGCTGCCGTTGATGCGCCACCCGTCGTCGTGGCGCTTTGCCGTCGTGGCGAGGGTGGAGAAATCCAGGCCCGCCTCGGGCTCCGTGGCGGCCACCGAGAGGAGGCGCGTCGCGCCCGTCGCCAGCGCCGGCAGCAGCGCCATCAGCCGGGGTGAGGCCCCAGCCCGAATCAGGATGCCCGACATCACGGCCTGCGCGTGCAGGGGCGACGCGTCGGCGCCGCCCGCGTGGAGCGCCCGGATCAGCCGGGCCAGCGCCCTCGGTCCGAGGTGCGTCCCGCCGTGCTCCTCCGGGAGAAGGATGCCGTACGCGCCGAGCTCGCCCGCGCGCTGGAAGCACGCCTCGGGGAAGGCCCGCGCCTCGTCGGTCATGCGCCAGTACTCGGGCGGAAACGCGCGCAGCAGATCGCGCGCCATGGTGTCGATGGCCTGTTGGAGGAGCGCTGCGTCCATCACCATATTCTCGCGCCGACCTTTACAACAACCCGGGCGTCGCCGCTCAGGGGAGCGGGGAAATCAGCACCGGCACCGGCGGCCCCGGCGGTACCATCACTCCCTCCCATTCACCGCGCGTCCAAGCGCGTCTCGCGTGACGCCGGGCGCTCTGCGGTGCACCATCCGCGGCGAACATGATCGACGTCTTCGAGCTCGCGCGTTACGGCGAACAACTCCCCGCTCCGGCCGAGGGGCAGCGCCCCTTCGATCAGACCCTCGCGACGCTGGCGAGGGCCCTGTCGGCGTGGTTTCAGGACGCCTCCGGGCGCATCGCGGAGGCCCGCGGCGGCGCCCCCGAGGACCAGGCGGTGATCGCCCGCGAGTGGGACGAGCACGAGCGCCGCGCCCGCGAGGCCCTGCGGCGCTTCACCGAGAGCGTCGAGCGCCAGCCCACCGCGGCGACCATGGGCAAGGTCAACGCCGGCAAGACCCTGATGCTCTCCCGCTGGTACGGCGACCTCGAGGAGCTGCGAGAGCTGCCCGTCGGCGACGCCGACACCACCGGCTGCCTCACCCGCCTCACCCGCAAGGGGGGCGCGAGGCTCGACAGCGCCATCCGGGTGAAGACCCTGGACAACGCCAGCTTCGAGCGAGAGCCCAGGGCGGCGGAGGAGGCCTCGGCGCTCGATGAGTTCCCTTCGACGCTCCACGTGACCTTCGAGCCGGGCAACCGGGACGAGTTCGCGAAGGCCCTGCGGGTCTGCCGCTTTCCTACCGCCGACGACGCCAACTACGAGCTTGAGGAGGTGCGCCGGGGCGACTACCACGTCACCCGCCTCCGCACCGGCGAGCTCCGGCTGCGCTCGCTCCAGCTCCGCGCCAGCGAGGTCACGCTCCGGGTGCGACCGCTGCCCGACACCCGCGCCTCGCGCATCTTCGAGGTGCTCGACCTCGTCGACTGCCCCGGCGCCGACCCGCAGATCGAGGCCGACTCCGCGCGCCACCTCAAGGCCGCCAAGAACCACCTGGTCTTCCTCCAGGCGGTCAACGACCTCGACCTGCTCATCCTCGTGGCCTCGTCGCAGCCCAGCGCCATCCGCCCGGGGACGCAGCTCCTCCGAGGCCCGTGGCGCCACTGGGTCGAGCGCTGCGAGGGGCAGATGCGGGGCCGCGTGGTGCTCGCCCTCACCTACGCCGGAGAGGCCATGCGCCAGTGCGCCGAGCGCCTCCGGGAGCTCGACCGCCCGGAGCACGAGCGCCAGCTCAACACCCTCCAGAGCCTGCCGCAGTCGGTGTTCGGGTCGGTGATCCAGCCGCTGCGAGGCGCCCTCGAAGGCGCCCTCGCGGAGGCCCTCGACCCCAACGACATCAACGCCTGGCCGCCCTTCGTGCTGCTGGAGAACCGGGGCGTCGACCCCGACCTGGAGATCGATCCCGCGCAGGTGCCTGCCGCGCGCGCGGCGGTCATCGCCCACCTCGACGAGACCTCGATGCCCGCGGAGACGCCCTTCGCGTGGAGGGTGATCCACCTCTTCGCCCGTAGCTGGATCGACGACGTGGCCCGGGTGCGCGCCGCCGAGCCCGAGGCCCGCAAGCGCTTCCTCGCGTGGATGGTCGACGTGGGCCTCGCGGTGGTCAACCGCGACGACCGGGGCCACGAGCTGCTCACCCGGCTGATGCTGCACCTCGGCCACCGGGGAGAGCTGCGCCGCGCCCGCTGCGCCGAGCTGGTCACGCTGGCCGAGCGCTCGCGCGACGCCATGATCGACCTGCACGAGCGCATCACCCGAGAGCCGCGCGCCGACCAGTCGGCCCTCGACGCGATGGACAACCTGGTGAAGCGCCTGCGCGAGCTGCTGCCGCGGGAGGGCGTGGCGATCCCCTTCCCCGCCGCGCTGCGCCAGCGGGCGCTCAAGCCCCACGACGCCCCGCCCCTCACCTGGGACCTCCTGGTGGGCGAGTGCATCCGCTCGGCCTGCAACGCGGTGCAGGCCGCCAGCCGCGCCCCCGACCTCGCCGTCGAGCTGCGCCCCGCGCTGGAGCGCATGCTCGACGCCGACACCGCCGCCCGCTCGCTGCGCGCCGACGAGGAGCGCTACCTGGGCGACGAGCCCGCCAACGCGGTGCACTGCGCGCACTTCCTCCTGGCGCGGCTCGCCTCGGCGATCGACTGGCTGCTGCACGCCGACGCCGATGAGCGAGGGATGTACGCGGCGCGCACGCTGGGCGTCGACCCGAGGCGCACGGAGGTCTATCGCAGGCTGCGGAGGGTGGTGGGCGACCTGCTGGTCCCTGAGGAGGTCGACCCCCTGCTGGCGACCGCGAGAGAGCAGCTCGACGCGCTGGTGCAAGAACTCTCGACCCCGGAGGCGTCCCAGTGCTGATCGACCATGGAGTGCTGCGGCTGCGCGCCGGCCTCGACCCCGCGCTCATCACCGTCCCGCTGGGCGCGTCGTCCCGGCGAGGGGCCTTCGCCCGCGATGGGGACCTGTCGAAGTTCACCCTCTACGCCAAGACCTTCCCCACCGAGGACTCCTCCAGCGAGTGGCTGCGCGTCGACGTCGACGAGCTCCAGTGGGTCGACGCCACCGCCCTCGCCCACGCGCTCGGTCGCACCGACGCCAAGGGCAGCGCCACCGTGGCCGCGCACGACCGCCCCGCCCTCGCGCGGCTTCACCTCGCGGTGCGCGTCTACAAGAACGCCTCCAACTTCGAGCTCGCCCTCACCCTCGCGTGGAACCCCGTCCACGAGCGCACCGCCCTCATCGTCGGGACGGCCTCGTCCGCCGAGCGCGCCATGCGCCGCCTCGCGCAGCGCTCGCCCGTCGAGGAGGCCATCGTGCTCGACCCGCACCGCCTCGTGCTCGCCCCCGCGGGCTACGAGAGCGCGTCGCCGCCGTGGGACAACCTCCTGGGCACCGCCTCCGCGCGCCTCGCGCTCACCCCCTCGCCCGACGCTCCGCTGGTGATCCTCGCCGAGCGGCCGCACCGCCACAGCGGCGAGACCGGCGCCACCGTCGCCATCGACTTCGGCACCCACGAGACCTCGGTGGTCACCCAGCGGGAGGGGCAGCGCGACATCACCGTGCAGGGAGGTCTCGCACCGTGGTCGTTTCACTGCGTGTCGGTGTCGCTGCAGGGCGCCGCCTGGCACGCCGAGCTCATCGCCCCGCCGCGCTCCTTCGAGGAGCGCACCACCCTCGGCAACCCCATCATGCCCCGCCCCATCGCCGAGCGATGGAGCGTCCTCGCCCGCCGCGACGCCTCGCGCCACCGCGAGGAGACCGGCGTGCCCAGCGTGCTCATCCCCCGCCGCGCCGTCCCCGACGGCATCGACGGCCACCCCTTCGACGACCGCCGCGACCCCATCCTCGGGCACCGCGCGCTGCGCCTCGTGCGCAAGGCCATCGAGCGCGGCCCGGACGTCGACGCCGCCTCCGAGGGAGCCCGCCCCGCGGACGGAGCAGCGCCCGCCGAGCCGCTCGACGTGCGCGTCGACGTCGACTCGCTGGAGCCCGCCCCGAAGCTACAGATCGCCCGCAACCGGGCGCTCACCGACGAGTACCTCCGAGGGCTCTTCGACGAGCTCGCGGCGAGGGAGATCGTGAAGCCCACGGACGGCGGCCTCGGCACCGTGGGGCCCATCCTGCTCAGCTACCCGGTGGCCTTCCTCGCCGACGACCGCGCCCGGCTGGAGACCTCTGCCCGTGAGGCGCTCGCGGGTTCTGCCCTGCGAGGGCTCTGCGCCGATCCGCCGGACCAGCCGCTGACCTTCCTCGACGAGGCGACGGCGGCCTCGCTGGGCGCGCTCTACCACCGCTTCGGGTCGCTCTCGCTCGATCGCCTCCTCGACGCCTTCCAGCCCTTCTCCGTCGACCCTGAGGCCGCGAAGGCTCCCCGCGCGGTGCGCGCCCTCACCTTCGACTGCGGCGGCGGGACCACCGACCTCGTGCTGCTCCGCCTCCGCGAGGACGGCGACCGCATCGTGTCGGAGATCGAGGACTTCTACGGCCTCCCCTTCGCGGGCGTGGAGATCACCCGACGGCTCTGCCGCGAGCTCAAGCGCAGGCTGCGCCCCGCGCTCCCGGCCGACCAGCAGGAGAAGCTGCGCACCCGCTTCGCGCGCGACGACGACCCGCCGGGGACGCCGCGCTCCGAGGCCGACCGGCTGCGCCACAAGCGCACGCTCGGGTTCTTCTACTTCGGCGAGGCGCTGAAGATGGCGCTGGCGTCGGCGGTTCCGACGGACCCGAAGGCGCTGCGCGCGGCGATGGCCGTGAGGGCGCAGCAGTTTCTGCCGGAGCTCGACGTGACCCGGGTGCTCGACGCGCTGCCCGACCGGGCGTGGCTGGAGGAGTGCTCGGCCACGGTGCTCGCCCCGGCGCTGGAGACCGCCGAGCGGTGGCTCTCCCGCGAGGACGCTCCGGTGCAGGTGGTGCTCGCCAGCGGCCGGTCGAGCCAGCTCCCCGGGGTGGGTGAGCGTCTGCGCCTCGCCTGCGCGCGGGCTCCCCGCCCGGTGCTCGCCCAGCACTTCCTCTCGCCCAGGGAGTTCGCCTCCACCGACCTGGGCTTCGGGGTGCTCGACCTCCACGCCGCCCGCAGCGGAAAGGCCCGCGCCGACCTCTCCAAGCTGGGCGTCGCGCTCGGCCTCGCCCACGGCTACGTGCTCACCACCAAGACCGGCGAGGGACGGCGGCTCGTGGTGCAGCCCGCGGACGAGCACAAGCGCACCCGCTTCGTGGGCATCCTCCGTCAGGAGGGCCGCGGGGTGCAGTTCGTGATGCCCGAAGACCGCCTCGTGGTGCGCGCCGACAACAAGCCCGTGCAGCTCGAGGAGATCGTCTGGATCGACGAGCAGCCCTTCGCCATGCGCGCCGTGCTGGGCCAGAACTTCCGGGGCCCGCCCCGCCCCGGCGCCGCGGGGAGCGTCGACCCGCCCATCCCCTTCGCGCAGGTGCGCTTCACCCCGGCGTCGATCCCGGAGCGCGAGCGCCTCGGAAACAAGCGGGTGCAGGTGGGATTTGCGCAGCGCTCGTCGAGCGAGGTGGCGATGGTGGGCCTCCGCGTCGAGCGCGAAGGGGGCGTCGAGACCTCGCTGCTGCCGCCGGATCACCCCATCGGGACGCCGGTGTCGATCACCGCAGGCGGGCTCACGGCGCACTTCGAGACGCGCCGGCTGGAGTTCGACTTCCGTCGCAACGGAGCCATCGACCCCGAGGACCTCGATCGTGAGTGAGCGCGCGCCATGGACATCCTCTGGTCGCTGCGCCGCCTCTGGGCGTGGCTGCTCGGTCCCTTCACTGCTCCCCTTGCGCTGCCCGGACCTTCGCTCATGGCACCGATCCCCGAACCAGGAACCCTCAGCTTCGTCGGCCTCGATGCGGGCGGTGCGGCCGTGAGCGACCTCAAGCTCTTCGGCTGGCTCAAGCACCTGCAGTCCGAGGTGCCCTTCCCCCAACCCTCGTACGGCCGCGTCGAGCCGCCCGCCACGCCCGCGGAGCTCATCGAGCGCCTCGCCGACGCGCACCGGGCCCTGGAGGAGGCCGTCGCCCTCGCGGCCTCTCGGGAGCGCCCCAGCGACGCCGACATCGAGCCCGAGTGGTTCGTGGTGCTGGCCGATCAGCTCGTGCCGCTGATGTGCTGGTACGTCGGGCTCGGCCTGCCTCCGACGGCGGTGGCCGTCCCGCAGGGCCTCATCGACCTGGTCAACCGCGCCAAGAAGCTCCCCATGGGCTTCTCCCACCTCCTCGACGGGCGCGTGGGCGACAGCATCGAGAGCTTCCGCGAGCAGCTCGAGCGCTCGAAATCCCGCCATGCCGAGATGCAGGCCGCCAACCTCGTCATCTGGCAGGTGCAGCTCGAGGCGATGCTCCGCCCGCTCGTCGATCGAGAGCGAGGGAGCGTCTCGGTGACCTTCGGCTTCCCCCCTCCGGGCGCCCGCATCGCCGACCTCGTGCCTCCGCCCGCCGCGGGATCGCCCACCCACGGCAACGTCACCCGGGTGCTGGTCCCGGCGCTGCTGGTCACGCTCAACGCTCCGCTCCCGGGCGTCTCTGCGACCGACCCGATGCATCTCTCCCGGGGGCCGCACCTCCCGTGATCCTCCGCGCGCTCCCGCTCCTCGCCGCGCTCGCCCTCGGCTGCACGCCCCCGAGCGCCCCGCCGATCGCACGCGCCGCCCCCTCCCCGGAGCCCTCCGCGGTCCCCGCTGCCCCAGTGGCTCCGCCTCCCGTCGCGGTCTCGCCGACCTTCGCCCCGATGCCCTCGCTGGGCCCTGTCTCCGGGCGTCCTCCCAGCTCGGTGGTGGTGATGCTCCATGGCTACGGGGCCAACGGGGCCGACCTCCGCGACGTCGCGCAGACCCTCGCGCGAGACCTGCCAGACACGGTGTTCCTGCTCCCCGACGCGCCGGAGCCGATGCCCGGAGCGCCCGGCGGACGCCAGTGGTTCGCCCTCGCCGGATCGGACGACTCGCTGCGCCGCGAGGGAGTCCGCCGCGCCGTCTCGGGCCTCGTCCCCGCCATCGACCGTGAGCTCAGCGCCCGCGCCCTCCCCCGATCGCGCCTCGCCTTCGTGGGCTTCTCCCAGGGCGCCATGCTCGCGCTCGACCTCGGCCTCCACATGACCCCACCGCCCGCCGGAGTCGTCTCCCTCTCGGGCCGCCTCGTCGACGACACGGCCCCGTCGCCCTCCCCGGCGCCCGCGCTCATCGTCCACGGCACCAGCGACGCTCGCATCCCCGTCTCCGAGGCCCACCATGCCCTCTCGCGCCTCGCCCGGCTGCATGTGCGCACCGAGTCACTGATCCTCCCTGGCGTCGGCCACACCATCGCCCCGCAGGCGATGGCCTCCGCCGGATCCTTCCTCCATGGGCTATGGCCATGAGCGACCAGCCCGACCCCGAAGAGAACCTCGCGCCCATCGAGACAGCCCGTCTCTGGCTGTCGGTTCCGCCGGTGTCGCACGCCGCGCAGGTGCTCGACTTCGACCGGCGCAACGGCGACCACCTTGCCCCGTGGGCCCCTCCTCGGCCGACGCCCCTCGACACCATCGAGGCGTGGCAGGAGCGACTGCTGACCGACCGCCAGCGGGCCCGCGAGGGCACTGCCTTCCACTGGCGACTTCGCCCCAAGGACGACCGCGACGGCCCGGTGCTCGGGACGCTCTCCCTCACCCGCATCGAGCGGGGCCCGCTGGAGCGCGCCAGCCTCGGCGCCTCGGTCGACCGCGGCCAGCAGGGTCTGGGCCTGGTGCAGGAGGCGGCCGAGGCGCTGCTCGACCACGCCGCCAACGTGCTCCAGCTCCGCTTCGTGGAGGCGGGCCACGCGCCGCAGAACCTCCGCAGCGCCGCCACGCTCCGACGACTGGGCTTCGTTCCCTTCGGATACGCCCGCGACTACCTCCACGTCGGCGGACGCTTACAAGACCACGTATTGCTCCAGTACGACCTGCGTCCGCTGCGGCGGTCCTGACCGCCCTCGCGGCCCCGTCATGGACGGGGAGCGCCCATCGGGGATAGGGAGGGCCCACCCAATGCCCACCGCCCCACAGCCCCTCCGTCGCGACGCCCCGATGCGCGCGATCGCGTTCATGCTGACGGGCGCCGTCTCCTTCGCGACGATGAACGCCCTCGCCCGGGCGATGCGCCACCTGCCGTGGCCGATGCTGGGCTTCTCCCGCGCGCTGCTGGGCCTCTTGTTCGCGCTCGCCCTCGCCCGCGCCCGCGGCGCCTCGCTCGCCATCGTCGACCGCCGTCGCATGTGGCAGCGCAGCCTCGCCGGCACCACCGGGATGCTCTGCACCTTCTACGCGCTCACCCACATGCCGCTCGCCGACGCGACCGCGCTGCTCAACACCACGCCCCTCTGGATCGCCGCCCTCGCCTGGGTCGCCCTGCGCGAGACCATCTCGCCGCGCGTGCTCACGGCGCTGGTGGTGGCCTCCGCGGGGGTCGTGCTGGTCGAGCGCCCGGGACTGCGCGGCGGCGGCTTCGCGGGCCTCGTCGCGCTGGGCGCTGGCTGCGCCGGTGCGCTCGCGATGATCAACCTGCGACGCCTCTCGGGAGAGACCCCGGAGGCCGTGGTGGTGCACTTCTCCGCCACCGCGGCGGCCATCCTCGGTGCGCTCTCGCTACGGTGGTTCGTGGCGCACGGTGCGCCTCCCTCGGTGGGCTGGCAGGACCTGGCGGGGGTGCTGGCGATGGGCGCCACGGCCACCCTCGGGCAGCTCGCGATCACCCGGGCCTACGCGCTCGACAAGGCCGCTGGGGTGGGCGCCGCCGGGTGGATACAGGTCGTGATCGCGCTGGCGATCGACGCGGTGGTGTTCGGTCGCAGACCCGAGGGCACGGTGCTCGCGGGCATCGCGCTGCTGCTCGGGTCGGGCGCGCTGCTGGTCGACGACGCGAGGCGGGCCCAGCGGGCGATGCTGGTGTAACTGGCGTTCGTAGCAGGCGTAGCTCTCGAAGAGCCGCTGGTGAACCCAATTCCCACCGGGCGGCTCTCTCCCTCCGAGGACCTCACCATGAACATCTATGCCCTGCTCGCCACGCTCGTGGGCGCGGCGCTCGGATACGGCTATCACCGCTTCGTCGGCTGCTCGTCGGGCGCGTGCCCCATCACCGCCAACCCCTACATCTCCACGGTGTACGGCGCAGTGATGGGATACCTCGCCTCCGGCGCCCGCTGAGCCCTACTCCGCCCTCGCCTTCGCCAGCGACACCCGCTGTCCCAGCCAGACGAACCACTTCATCCGGGCGTGCACCCGCCCCAGCACCGCGAGGTGCTGCGCCGCCATCACCGTCACCAGCGCCGCCGTGGAGGTCTTCCCGTCCAGCAGGCCCGAGATCGCCCACGCCGCGCCGAGGTAGCTCCACGCCACCAGCCCGTAGCCGACGCCCGCCGCCACCGTCGACAGCGGCTCGCGCGCCATCTGCAACGCCGCCGCGCCGGAGGACTGCATGGCGGTCTTGCCACGCGCCATCGCGTGCGCGCGGGCCGTGTCGTGCCAGACCGTGATGAGCCCCGCGAGCGCCCCGCCGAGGATCCAGCCCACCAGCCCCAGCAGCGTGACCACTCTCACATCGAAGCGCGTCAAGGCCGTGCGAGCGCCCCAGCCCGTCGCGGCGTAGCCCGCGAAGGCCGCGAGCGCGTAGCCCGCCCCTGCGATGGACGCGAGCCCAAGCAGCGTGGGCGCGCGGCGCAGCGACTCGGCGGCGGCCCGGTGCCAGCGCACCCCCGCGGTCGAGCCCAGCACCGGGAACATCCCTCCCAGCAGCATCCACACGACCGCCCAGGCCAGGACCGCGACCGCCAGCAGCACCCCGATGGGCGCCCACGCCTGGGCGTTGAGCGCGATGACATCGCCCAGCAGCCGCCCACCCTGCGCGTGCAGCGCGGCGAAGCCCAGCGGGTGCTCGGACAGGGTCTCCGTGATCGAGGCCGTCGAGGCGAGGCCCAGCAGCCACGCGAGGCCCAGCTCGATCGCGGCGACGCCCAGCACCACCCCGATGCGACCGCCCGTGGAGATCCAGCGGATCATGGCCCCACGCTCCCCAGCGCGAAGGCGATCCAGTACGCGACGCGGCCGATGAGCGGGAGCGTCGGCGCGTGGTGCCCGTCGGCCATGCGGGCGTTGTCGAGCCGGCGCTCCTCCAGGGGCAGGGTGACCTCGGGGTCGACGGAGACCGAGCGCAGCGCAGCGCTGCCGTCGTAGGGGACGATGGTCATCACCCGGTCGTTGGGGATGCGCACGACGCTGCGGCTCCCCCTCACGTCGGTGAAGACCACGTTCACCGGCAGGTCGAAGGGGCCTTCCCGGTCGACGACGGCGTAGCCCCTCCATCGGCCGTCGGGCTCCCGAGCGCTGGAGGCCCCGGTGACCGCGAGGTTGTAGCGCCACGGGGTGCCGAAGGCGGTGCGCGCGAAGGCCTCCCACGGGGGCCCGAGCTGCTCCCGCACGACGGCGTAGAAGGTCTCTGGCGTGGGGTGGCTGAAGCGCGCCCGGTCGACGTAGGCGCGCAGCGTCGCGGTGAAGAGCCGGGTGCCCAGGCGGCGCTCCATGGTGCGCAGCACGATCGCGGCGCGGGAGTACACGTGCTCGCCGTAGCGCCCCCAGGTGGGAAACTGGTCGGCCCCGAGGTCGAGCGCGAGGGGGTGCGCGATGCCCGACGAGCCGAGCGCCTCCCAGCTCCAGGCGTCGAGGCGGGGGCCCAGCATCGGGAGGTCGAGGAGCGGGCCGCCGCGGCCGAAGAGGTCCTCCATGACGCGGGCCGTGGCGTACTCGCAGAAGCCCTCGTCGAGGAAGGGGTACCGGTGCTCGTTGGAGGCCACCATCCCGTAGAAGTACTGGTGGCCGAACTCGTGGAGCGTGACGTACTCCACGTCGCGGGCGCGCCGCGGCCCCCACCAGAACGACCCGGTGGTGATGAGCGTGGGGTACTCCATCCCCCCGGCGGCGGAGGCTCCGGGAGGGGGCAGCACCACGGTCAGCACGGGGTAGGGATAGGGGCCGAAGCGGCGCTCGAAGGCCGGGAGGGCGCCGGACAAGAGGTCGAGGGTGCGGGCCGCGCCTCGCTCGTTTCCGGGCGGATGCAGCACGTGCACCTCGACGCGCTGGATCCTCCGGTCGGCGCGGCGGAAGTGGTTCCAGGCGGTGAAGGCGAAGTCGTGGATGCCTTCCTGGACGTGGCGCTGCTCCATCAGCCCGTCGACGAGGGCGGGGCCCTCCACGCGCGGCCCGGTCGCGCCGATGGTGTAGCCCCGCGGGTACCGGATGCGGATGTCGTAGCGGCCGAAGTCCGAATAGAACTCGCTGTTGGCGTGGAAGGGGAAGTGGGCCCAGGTGCCGTCGGGCTCCAGCACCGCGACCTTGGGAAACCACTGCGCCACCAGGTGAAACGAGCCCTGGTAGCCGGTGCGCGCCACCATCTCGGGGAGCGTGGCGGTGAAGCGCACCGCGAGCTCGATCGTGGCCCCCGGGGCCACCGCGCGGGGCAGCGCGACGCGGAGCTGCGAGTCGTCCTCCGGCACCGCCGGGTCGGGGGTGGCGGTGGGGAGCAGGTCGGCGCCGTCGCCGGTGCGCAGGGACTCGATGGCGAGGCGGCCCCAGTGCGGCGGGTGCGCGGGCCAGGTGCTCGCCGAGCGGGTGCGCATGAAGTACGTGCGGGGGCCGGAGAAGCCGTTGAGGTACTGGTGCAGCCAGAGCTCGGAGACGGCGACCGAGGAGGGGTTGGTCCAGCGGATGGTTCCGTCGGCGCGCACCGTGTGGCGCACCGGGTCGAGCGTCGCGGTGAAGGTGTAGTCCGCGACCCTCGGAGGGGTCTGCGCGTCGGCGAGCGAGGGAAGGAGGAGCAGCGCGCCCGCGGCCACCATCGAGCGCCACTGATGCTGAAGCGAAGACAAGGTCAGGTGAGCTTTCACGGGGGGCCAACCGCCCTCCAGGGGCATCGGGTAGCCCACCCGCTCAGGCTATTACAAGTCGGAGCCCCCGGCGTCGCGGGGTGAGCACTCCGCCACGCAGGCGTCATGGCGGGCCGAGCACATCGCCGGGTCGCCCCGGTGCCCGAGGTCGTGGCACGCCCTGACCTCCGCGGTGGCGGCGCTGTGGCAGAGCGAGACGAGCGAGGCGCAGGGCGACGAGGGAAGCGCGCCGTCGGTGGCGCCCGCGTCGGCCACGGAGGGGCAGGCGGCGAGGCACTCGGCCTCCCGGGTGAGGCACACGGGGCCGTTGTTGGCGTGGGCGTAGCGCTGGCAGTCCGAGGCCGTGAGCGAGAGCGCCTCGTAGGGGTGGCAGCGCTCGGCGATGCGGGCGCAGGCCGCGAGCCCTGGGGCGGGGTCGACCGGGTCGCTGGAGCAGGCCGAGAGCAGCGCGAGCGAGAGGAGCGGAGCGGTGAGTCTCATCGTTCGTTGCCGAAGGGGTCGGCGTAGCGGGGATCGTGGAGGAAGCGCTCGTCGGTGAGGGCTTCGAGGAAGGCGATGAGGTCGCGCCGCTCCTGCTCGGTGAGCGTGAAGCCTGTGATGAAGCCGCTCTTCAGGGGGTTGTCCCGTCCGACGCCCGCGTTGGGTCCGCCGGCGATGGTGCGGCCCCCGGCGGCGTAGTGGTCGATCACCCCGTCGAGGGTGGCGATGGAGCCGTCGTGCATGTACGGGGCGGTGACGGCGATGTTGCGCAGCGTGGGCGCGCGGAAGCGTCCCATGTCCTCGTCGCGCCCTGTCACGTCGCGAACGCCCGTGGACTGCGACCGGTACGCCCCTCGCCCGTCGACGTTGTAGAGCCCGGTGTTGTGGAAGGCCGTCTCGTCGAAGGCGCTGTTGGCGCTCACCACCGAGTCGGTGAACGCGTACCCGCCGTGGCAGTGGAAGCACTCCAGCCGCTCGCTGAAGAAGAGCTGGTTGCCCCGCTGCGCGCTCTGCGACATGGCGGTCGCGTCGCCGCGGGAGAAGCGATCGAAGGCGGAGTCGGCCGACACCAGGGTGCGCTCGAACATCGCGATGGCGCGGGTGACGTTGGCCACCGTGAAGGGGTCGGCGTCGGAGGGGAAGGCCCTCGGAAACATCTGCTGGTAGCGGCGATCGCGGCGGAGGCGGTCGAGCATCTCGGCCTCTCGACCGACGAGCCCGAGCTCCACCGGGCGCTCGCCGAAGAGGGGGACGAGGGCCTGGCGCTCGAGCTCCCGCTGCACCGGGTTGGCCCAGGTGAGCGCGGAGAAATAGCCCACGTTGGCGAGGCTCATGGGCCCGCGGGGGTGGTCCTCGCGGGTGGATCCGAGCCCGGTGGCGCGACCGTCGGAGAAGGCCCTGGACTGCTGGTGGCATGAGCCGCAGGACTGGGTCTCGTTGCCCGAGAGCCTACGGTCATAGAAGAGGTAGCGACCGAGTCGGGCCTTCTCCAGGGAGTAGGGGTTGTCCGGGGAGAGGCGCTGGGGGGGAAAGCCCGCGGGCGCCTCGATGGTGAGCAGCGGCTCGGCTGCCTCCACGGGTGGGGTCGCCTCGCCGCCACAGCCCGAAGCCCCGCCGGAAAGGAGGGACAAGCCGAGCAGCCATCGGATCGCCGTCGCTCGCATGGGTGGGAACGTCTCTACTCCATCCGGAAGAAATTCTGGGTAGCCCCGTCGCCGATGCCGAGGCCTCGGAGCACCGGCGGGCACTCCGGGTCGCCGAGCTCGGACATGCACCCGGGCGCAGCGCGGGTCACGCGGACATCGCTCGTGGAGAGGAGCCCCGCGAGGTCGGCGACCACGGTGTTGCGAGCGGGGTCGAAGCCGGTGAGCTCGACCTCGACGCGGTTGGGGTTGGCGCAGGAGGTGACCCCTCCGGACGCGCCGCCGTTGCACCCGGTGGAGCCGACGTGGACGTACCAGCTGGCGGCAGCAGGGTTCATCGGGTTCATGATCTGGCCGTCGACGCGGAGGAACTTGTACCCGCCCTGCCAGTTCCACCACAGGGTGGAGAGGTTGAGCGGAGAGGGGGCGAGGGCCTGGTTGGCGTGGTTGAGCGCGAAGGGCACGCCCAGCTTGAAGCGCACCCCGGTGATGGGCCCGACGGTGCCCGCGGGGAGCGTCCCGACCACCTGGGCGTTCATGGCCGCCGTGCCGTTGGTGCAGGCCCCTGAGCGGTCTTCGAAGTCGAGCAGCGCCACGGACTCGTGCTGCCAGCGACCGTCCTGGGTGAGCGCCACCGGCACCTCTCCCGCGGCCGTCACCACCCTCACGTCATGCACATAGAAGCGGAAGTCCGTGGGGCTCCACTGCCCCGCGGTGGTGCCTACGTTCGCGAAGGTCTCACCGCAGCGGAAGGGGAGATCGCCCACCTTCGCCGCGAAGCGGAGGGTCACCGCCGAGGACACGGCACCGGCATCGGTCACCGCGCCGCTGTCGGTCACCGCGCCGCTGTCGGTCACCGCGCCGCTGTCGGTCACCACCCCGCTGTCGTGGGCATGGCCGTCGTCGACATGGGTGTCTTCACTCCCGCAGCCGGCCGCGCCGATCGCCGCCAGCAGCGTCCCCAGCACCATGATCCCCTGCGTCTTCGAAGCCTGCATCAGCCTTCCTTTCACGGTCTTCATTGACTCCACACCACCGTGACGCCCGCTCGGAGCTGCGTGGTGATGTTGCTCTCCAGCCCGGGCACCGGCACGTCTCCACTGATAGTCATCATCGTACGGAGGCGCTCGGTCCACTGGGTGGTCGCGCCCAACGCCAGCAGCGTACGCCGCGTGCCGCTGCCCGCCACCGACTGTCCCTCCTCGGTGGCCTCGCCCTCGAGCACCTCGGTCAGCGCCGCGGTCCAGCCCCAGCGCGACGAGAGCTGGTGCGACACCGCCGCGCCGAGCATCCACCGCACGCCGGGGCGCACGGGACCCAAGGGCGCCACGCGCACGCCCACCTCCGTCAGCGCGATCAGCGTCACCGGCGTCGACACGCTCCAGCGCAGCTCGGCCCCCACCGCGGGCTCCCACGCCCCGAGCCCGAGTCCCGTCACCGTCGCGAGCGCCCCGCCCCCGGAGTCGCCCGTCGGAAGCCGCAGCGCCACCCAGGCCGCCACCTGCGGAACCACCCGTCGCAGCGGCGCCGCGGACTCCCAGCGCCCTCGCAGCGAGAGGTCCCCCGCGGTCACCGCGGAGCTCGACGCGCCGGGGAGCGTGAGGTCGGTGTACGCCGCGCTCCACTGCGCCGCGAGCTCGACCGAGGGCACCACCCGCCAGGCCGCCGCGAGGTCGAGCAGCGCGCGGTGCGTCGCCACCCCGGGAGGCAGGCCCCACGCCCTGCCGCGCGTATCGACGCTGCCCATCTCGCCCTGGTACGAGAGCGACGCCGCGACCGCGACCCGGTCGGCGGCGAGGGTCCACGGGGCCACCGGGCCGAGCGCCCCGCCGCACGGACACGCCCACGCGGCAGGGGCGGCGAGCGTCGCGACGAGGGTCGCGGCGATGGCGAGCGAGGACCTCACGGCGTCAGCGCAGCACCGGGGCCAGGAGCACCTCGTCCTGCTCGCCAGGGACCACCAGTTGAAGCGTGATCTCCCAGCGGCCGGGCATCGTCAGCAGCAGGTCGCTCACCCGGCAGACCCCGTCGGCGCAGTCGATGCGCGGAGGCGTCGTGTCGTGAGTGTGGCCGGGCATCCGGGCCGACACGCCCACCACCGCGCCCGCGTGGCCCGCCCCGTCGGTGGCGCGCACCGCGAAGCTGTTGGAGCCGCGACGGAAGGCGCCGTCGTCATGGTCGATGTCGAGCGCGAAGGTGCCCCGCTCGGAGAGCGACGGGAGCGCGTCGTCCTCAACCGTCACCCCGGGGTCGCCGCAGCCCGTGAGCGCAGCGATCAGCGGCAGCGTCAGCCATCTCGTCCATGCGGTCTTCATCGTACGGGGCGGAACATGGGACCCTGCCCTCGCCTCCACAACTGCGCGCGCTGCGGCATGATGTCGCATGCGCCGCGCTCCTCCCGGGGCGCTCGATCGTGGTAGCCGTCGGAGGGTCAAGATGGAAGCCACCGCGCCCCGCTCGATGCTCCTCTGCGACGACGACCTGCCCTTCCGCGCGGCGCTCGGGGCGGCGTTCACCCGTCGCGGCTGGGCGGTGCACCTCGCCTCCTGCGGCGAGGAGGCCGTCGCCATCGCCGCCCACGTCGCGCTCGAGCGCGCGGTCATCGACCTGCGCATGCCCACCATGTCGGGCCTCGACCTGCTGCGCGAGCTGCTCAAGCTGCAGCCCGGATTACAGGTGGTGGTATTGACCGGCTACGGGTCGATCCCCACGGCGATCGAGGCGGTGAAGCGCGGCGCCCTCAACTACCTGACCAAGCCCGCGGAGCCCGCGGAGATCGACGCGGCCTTCGACGACCACGGGCCCGAGGACGACGCGGCAGCGGCAGCAGCCGACGTGATGGTCCCCTCGCTCGACCGGGCGCAATGAAAACACCTGCAGCGGGTGCTCGCCGACACCCAGGGCAACATCTCCGAGGCCGCGCGGCGCCTCGGGATGCACCGTCGCTCGCTGCAGCGGAAGCTCCAGAAGCTCCCGCCGAAGCGCTAGCGCCGTGCCCAAGAACACCCTCTCCGCCACCTTCGACGCGCGCTGGCTGGTGCACCTCCGCTGGGCCGCCATCGCCGCGCAGGTGGGCTCCATCGCGGGCACCCGCTACCTGCTCCACGCGCCCTTCCCGATGGTGCCGCTGGTGGGCATCGTCGGGGCGCTGGTGGTCGTCAACGTGGTGTTCTCGCTGCGGCTGCGTCGCACCAGGGCGCTGCCCGACTGGGTCATCGCCGCCAACCTCCTGCTCGACATCGTGGGCCTCACCGCGCTGCTGATCTTCACCGGCGGCGCGATGAACCCCTTCACCACGCTCTACCTGCTCCAGGTGGCCATCGCGGGGATCATGATCCCCCGGCGCTGGAGCCTCTCGGTGACCGTGGGCGCGGTGGCGGCCTTCGGGGGGCTGCTCCTCGCCCGCCCGGAGGCCATCCACATCTGGCACTCGGCGGGGATGTTCCAGCTCCACGTGCGCGGGATGTGGCTGGCCTTCGCCCTCACCGCGTGGGCGCTCTGGTACTTCGTCGACCGGGTGTCCGGGTCGCTCCGCCGGCGCGAGTCCGAGCTCGCCGCGGCGCGCCTCGACCGCGAGCGGGCCATCCGCCAGAGCGCCCTCGGCACCGTCGCGGCGGGCGCGGCGCACGAGCTCAACACCCCCCTCGGCACCGTGGCCATCCTCGCCGCGGAGCTGTCGGAGATGCTCGAAGGGCAGCCCGAGACGCAGGCGCAGGCCGACCGCATCCGCGAGGAGGTGCGGCGGTGCAAGGCGATCCTCGGGAGGATGCGCAGGCCGAGCGAGAGCGGGGAGGTCGAGAGGGAGACCGTCGAGCTCGCCGGATGGCTGGAAGAGGTCGTGGAGCACTGGTCGAGCGGCGCGAGGGGCTTCCCGGTGTCGCTCTCGCTGGAGGCGCGCGGCGTCGAGCGGGCGATCGACCCGGAGGCGATGCGCCAGGCCGTGGTGACGCTGCTCGACAACGCGAGGCAGGCCACCCTCGCCGCCGGGAGCCGCGAGCCCATCGTCGTGTCGCTCTCCGCCGAGCCCGATGGATCGCTCTCGCTCCAGGTGATCGACCGGGGCGTCGGGATTCCCGCCGCCGACCTCGCCCACGTCGGGGAGCCCTTCTTCTCGACGCGCGAACCCGGCCAGGGGATGGGCCTCGGCGTGTACCTGGCCCAGGGCGCCGCGGCGCTCCACGGAGGCGCCATCTCCCACCGCTCCGACGGGGTCGGAACCACCGCCACCCTGACCTTTCCCCCGCCGCCCATCGCCTGAGGCGCCGGGGCCCCAATCGCAGGCCACATTCTATTGCAATGCTGTTGCATCAACGGTATATGCCGGGTCGATGGAGCCTTCGCGCAGCACCCCGCATCGACGCGTAGCACTGCGGTTCTGCTGCGGCATTGGCGCATCGCTGTCCCTCTTCGCGGCCTCCGCGCAGGCTCAGTCGCCTCCCCCGGCGACGCCCCCCGCGGAGCCTGAGGCTGCCACCGGCGAGGCGATCGTCCGCGGGCGGGGTCAGCCCCCGCGAGGGGCGGGCGACGTGAACATCACCGTGGGCCAGCTCTCTCAGGTGCCGCGGTCGAGCGCCGGCGACCTGCTCCGGCTGGCGCCGGGGATGTTCCTGGCCAACGGGCTGGGCGAGGGCCACGCCGACCAGGTCTTCCTCCGAGGCTTCGACGCCCGCAGCGGGCAAGACCTGGAGTTCTCCGTCAACGGCGTGCCCATCAACGAGCCCGCGCACCCGCACGGCCAGGGCTACGCCGACACGCACTTCCTCATCCCCGAGCTGGTCGAGTCGCTCCACGTGCTGGAGGGCCCCTTCGACCCCCGGCAGGGCGACTTCGCCGTGGCGGGCTCGGCGCAGTACTCCCTCCGCCTCCCGGCGCGAGGGGCGCACATCCAGTACCGCGGCGGCTCGTACAACACCCACCGCACGGTCGCCCTCTGGGGCCCGGAGGGCGAGAGCGCCGGCACCTTCGGCGGCGTCGAGCTCGCTACCAGCGACGGCTACGGGCAGAACCGCAGCTACGAGCGCGCCACCGCCAACGCCCAGTACGAGGGGCGCTCCGGGTCGCTCACCTGGCGGGTGCTCGCGATGTCCTACGGCATCCGATACCGCTCCGCCGGGGTGATCCGCGAGGACGACCACCTGGCCGGTCGCGTCGGCTTCTACGACACCTACGACCCCACCCAGGGGAGCGAGGTCTCCCGCCACCTCGTGTCCGCCGAGGTCGACAGCACCCGCACCGCCTCGGTGCTCCGCGCGCAGGCCTGGGCGTCGCTCCGCAGCTTCCGCCTGCGGGAGAACTTCACCGGCTCGCTCCTCGACGTGCAGCAGCCCTATCAGTCGCTGCACGCCCAGCGCGGCGACCTCATCGACCAGGCCGCCTCGACCGTCGACGTCGGGATGCGCGCCTCGGCCCGGCTGCGCACCACCTGGCACGCGCGCACCCAGTCGCTCGAGCTCGGCGCCTACGCCCGGCACAACACGGTCGACAGCACCCAGCAGCGGCTGCGCGCCACCACCGACGTCCCCTACCTCACCGATTACAGCCTCGACAACAGCGTCTCCAACCTCGCGCTCTACCTCGACGCCGAGCTTCGTCCGCTGGGCTGGGTGGTGCTGCGCGGAGGCATCCGGGCCGACCTCTTCCAGTACGACGTGCTCGACCGCTGCGCGGTGCGAGGGGTGACCGTTCGAGGCGCTCCGCTCGACGCCGAGTGCCTCTCCGTCGACCGGTCGGGCTACCGCAGCCCGAGCCAGCGCCGCACCTCCGGCGGCATCGCGTGGCAGCCGAGGGGCGCCCTCTTCCTCGGTCCCTGGAAGGGCGTGACCGTGGCGATGAGCGCCGGGCTGGGCGCGCGATCGGCCGACCCGGTGTACCTCGGCAACGACCAGCAGCTCCCCTTCAGCCCCATCACGGCGCTGGAGGGCGGCGTGGTCTTCGACCGTCACCTCGCGGGCTTCGCCCTCAACGCCCGCGGCCTCTACTACCGCACCCACGTCGGGCAGGACCTCATCTTCAACGAGACCGAGGGGCGCAACACCCTCGCCTCCGGCACCACCCGTCAGGGCGCCCTCGTCGCCGCGCGCGCCACCAACGCCTGGCTCGACCTCTCCGCCCACCTCACCTACGCGAGAGCCACCTTCGACGACGACGGCAAGCTCGTGCCCTACGTCCCCGAGTGGGTCGCGCGCTTCGACGGGGCGGTGCACCGCTCGCTCCCCTGGCGCATCCGGGGCCGCGCCATCACGGCCTCCGCGGGCGTCGGCGCCACCTGGGTCGCGCCCCGTCCGCTGCCCTTCTCCGAGCGCGGCGAGTCGATCTTCACCGTCGACGCCCAGGTCGGCGCGCGCTGGGCTTACTACGAGCTCGGGTTCATCGCGCAGAACCTCTTCGACGCGCAGTACGCCTGGGGTCAGTACAACTTCACCAGCGACTTCCGCAGCCGCGACTTCCCCACGCTCGTCCCAGCGCGGCACTTCACCGCCGGGCCGCCGAGGCAACTGTTCGTGGTCTTCACCCTCCACCTCGGCGCCACCGCCGCGAGGCACGGCGCGCCCACGGAGACGGCCCGATGAAGCGACTCGCCCTCCCCCTGCTGCTCGCGCTCTCCTCCGGCTGCGGCGACACCACCGGATCGCAGCGCGTGGCCTTCGCCGTCGAGGCCGCCGGCATCGAGCGCGACGCCGCGCAGCCGCTCACCTTCACCAACGACCAGGGCTGGACGATCACCCTCAGCGAGGCCCGCGTCGCCCTCGGGCCGCTCTACCTCAACACCATCGCCCCGCTCGAGGGCGACCGGCGCTCGCCCCTCCAGCGCATCGGAGACCTGCTGCTCCCCAGCGCCTACGCCGACGGCGAGGCGCACCTGGGTTCGGGTCGCATCGTGGCGCAGGTCACCACGCAGGTGGAGGTCGACGCGCTCGCCCCGGCGCTCGCCGCGGTGCCCGGCGGAGGCGACGGGATCGATGTCCCCGCCCTCACCGCGGAGGTCTGGCTCTTCAACCGCGACGGAGCGCTCGGCGGCGCCGCGGTGAGAGTGACGGGCACGGCCCGGCGCGACGAGCTGGAGGTCCCCTTCGAGGGCTCGCTGGTGATCGATCAGTCGCTGGTGAGCGCCGGGGGATCGATCGACGAGGCCCGCAAGGTGCGAGGCATCCCGGCCAGGGTGACGCCCTCCGAGGGCGGGGCGCTGAGGGTGCGGGTCGATCCTCGCGGGTGGTTCGACGGAGCGGACTTCCGCGAGCTCACCACCGGCGCCGCGCGCGAGGGCCGCTACCGCTTCACCTCGCAGGACAACGTCGGGAGGGCCTTCCTCAACAGGGTCCGCTCGCGCTCGTCCTTCTCGATGAGCTTCTCGCCGACGCGCTGAGCGCGTCGATCACAGCCCAACGCCTCCCGAAAGGAACGGTCTCCCATGAAGGAACCCGTGTGTGCACACGCTCGTCTCTCGTCCGTTAGCCTGGTCCTCGCCTTTCTTCTCTCGGGCTGCGGCGACGCTCCCGCCCCCTCCGACGCCTCCGTGACCGACGCGGGCGCCGATGTGGTGATCCCCTCTGGGGACGCCGCGGTGCTGCCGCCCTCCTTCTCGACGCCCGTGGCGCCTGCCTTCACCGCCTCGACGCGCGACCCGCGCACCATCCAGGTGAGCGTCTCCAGCGAGGACCTCGGGCAGCTCGGCTTCGACTACGCCTCGATGCCCGAGGCCGGAGCGATCGTCTTCGTCGACGGCTGGGAGCTGCGCTTCTCCCGCATCCTCGTGACCCTCGGCAACATCCGCATCAACCGCCCCGGCGCCTCGACCTCCGACCAGTCCTCCGTCGGTGCCGCCGTCGCGTCGGTGCCGGGCTCCTTCGCGGTCGACGTGCAGAAGCCTGGGCCGCTCACCGGCGCGGGCGGAGCGCCCGAGACGGCCATCCCCCTGGCGGTGATCCGCGCTCCCTCCGCGGGAGGGAGCCTCGACGCGACGGTGCGCTACGCCTTCAGCTACGACGGCGTGGCCGCGACGCCGGGCGCCACCAACGTCAACCTCGACGCCGCCGGTGTCGCCCTCTATGAGCAGATGATCCGCCGAGGGTGGAGCCAGTACATCGAGGGCACCGCGACCTATCGGGGCGCCGCCACGGGGCTCGCTCCGGCCTTCGCGGACTACCCCACCGCGGTGACCTTCCGCCTCGGTTGGGCCGCGCCCGCGCAGTACATCAACTGCTACAACCCCGAGAACGGCGGCGACGAGTCGCCCGGCGTGCAGCCCTCGGCCAGCACCGCCGCGCGCGCCCAGGTCACCTTCCACATGGACCACCTCTTCTGGGGCGCCCTCGGGGTCGAGGACCCGCCGCTACACTTCGACCAGTACGCCTCACGGGCCCGCACCACCGCGGGCGTGAGCGAGGTGACCCTCGACGACCTCCAGGGCGTGGCGCCGACCAACCTCCTCGACCGGATGATGCGGCCCGGTCCCCGACCGGGGGGCGCAGACGATGGGCTACACGCCGCGCAGCGCCAGCGCCCTGAGCTTCGACCTCGGAGGCACCTCCGGAGTCCGCGACCTGCGGGACTTCGTGACCTTCTCGGCGCGCTCCTACGGCCACCTCAACGCCGACGGGCTCTGCTTCGTGCGACCCTCGGGCGCGATCACCTACTGACGCCGGGCGGGTGGGCGTGCCCTCCGCGCCCCCCCCGGGGGGGGCGGGCGGGCGGCGGGGGGGGGGGCCCCCGGGGCGGGGGGTCGTGCCCGACCGATACAGCCCTGCACAGTTCGGCACAGTCATTGATCACGCGAAGCCCTGGAATCCCAGCGGCATCAGCCCACCCGAGGGTCGTGGCCCGTGACGTGCTGAGGGCTCTGTCATGCGAAGGCAGGACGAGCTCGCCCTACGGCGATTGTTTCGACGGATGGTGTGGGTGGTCGCAGCGACCTCGGGCTGTGGCGCCTCGGTGTCCGTCGCCTCGGGCGACGCCGCGGTCGATGTCCCCATCGCGGTCGATGTCCCCATCGCGGTCGATGTCTCCATCGCGGTCGATGTCCCCCCTGCGGTCGATGTCCCCCCTGCGGTCGATGTCCCCTTGATCCGTGATGTCCCGGTCGTGACCGACCGTGGACCCTGCGACCCCATCCGCACCTTCCAGAACCCCGGGACTTTCTGCGCAGGCGAGACCGTCGTCTTCCCCTGCGGCCTCCCCCCGGCCTTGCAGGTCGACTCGGGCACCTTCAGCGACCCCTCCATCTGTCGCCCCTTCTGCACCGTCAGCGACCCCTCCGTCGGCGAGACCTACTGCTACCTCGCCCAGCCATCAGCCGGCACCCGAACCCTCCACTGCCAGATCCCCTGCCCCGGCGGCCGCCGCCCCGAGGGCTTCTCCGACCGCCCCGGCTCCGCGCGCGAGGACCTCGGCGGCTGGTTCGCCCGCCTCGCCGCGCTCGAGTCCGCGTCCGTCTCCGCCTTCGATCGCATGGTCGACGAGCTCACCTTTCACCACGGCCCCGCCGAGCTCATCGAGCGCGCCCGAGCCGCCGTCGCCGACGAGCGGCGCCACACCGAGCTCACCGTCGACCTCGCCCGCTCCTTCGGAAGCGAGCCCACCCTCACGGCCCACGCCCTCGCGCCAGCGCGCCCGCTCGACGCCGTCGCGCTCGACAACGCCGTCGAGGGCTGCGTCCGCGAGACCTACGGGGCGCTCGTCGCCACCTGGCAGGCCGCGCACGCCTGCGACCCGAAGGTCACCGCCGCGATGGAGGTCATCGCCGAGGACGAGACCCGCCACGCCGCGCTCTCCTGGGCCCTTCACCAGTGGGCCTGCGAGGGCCTCGACGCCGACACCCGCGCAGCCCTCTCCGACGCGATGCGCAGGGCCGTCGAAGACCTGCGCCGCGAGGCCTCTGCCGAAGTGGGCGACGACCTCGTGACCACCGCGGGCATGCCCACCCGCGCGCAGCAGTCGTCGCTGCTCGACGCGCTCGTCGCCTCGCTGCCCGGCCTCGCGTAGCGCACTGACGCGCTCCCGTTGCCGCCCTGTTCGTCGGCCCGGCTCCGTTGCATGGTCCACGGCTGCCATGGGTCAACGACTGTTCTTCCTGCTGCGCCTCTGCGCGCTCCCGGTTGTCTTCTTCGCGTGCTCCAACAGCGGCACCGCCGACACGGCGCCCCCCGGCGAAGACGCCGCCCCCGCCGACGCGGGCCCTGACGACGTCCCCGCCCCGGAGGACACCCCCGAGCCCATCGACGCCCCCGCCGCGGTGCCCGCCTCCGTGGAGACCGCCGCCCCGGCGACGGTGCGCGCGGGCCAGGCCATCACCGTCACCTGCACCCTGCGCGACGTGCTCGGCAACGCCCTCCCCACCCCGATGGGCGCGACGCCCACGATCTCCTTCGTGGCCCCCGACGCGGTGCGCGACGAGTCCGGCCGCACCCTCGCCGTGCGTGTGGGCGAGGTCACCGCGGCCTGCTCCTTCCCGATGCTCTCGATCTCCGACGCGACCCCCGCCCGGGTGGCCATCACCCCGGGCGACGCCGCGCGGGTCACCACCACCCTCGACCGCGCCTCGATCGCCGCGGGAGAGACCGCCACGGCCACCTGCGCCGTCACCGACGCCTTCGGCAACGCCGTCACCGGGGCCCCGGCCACGCTGCGCCTCGACCCGGCGGGCATGGGCGCCACCGTGACCGGCCTCGCCGCCCGCATCGAGCGCGCGGGGATGTACACGGCGACCTGCGTGGTGCCCGGAGCGACCGGCGAGGGAGCCGCGCTCACGGTGCGCCCGGGGCTGCCAGCGACGCTGGTCATCGCGCGCTCTCCGGACATGCCCACCTACGCGCTCGGCGCCTCGGTCGACATCCAGGCGACGGTGTCCGACCGCTACGGCAACCGCATCCCCGACGCGATGCTCACCTACACCAGCAGCCCCATGGCCGCGGTCGCGGGCTCGCTGCTCACCTTCGAGCGCGAGGGCCGCTACACCGTGACCGTGCGGGTCGGCGGCGCGACCGAGGGCGACCGCGAGCTCGTGCAGACGACATCCTTCGTGGTCGACTCCAGCGGGCCGGCGATCGAGTGCGCGGGCCCCGCGCACGGCTCGATGGTCAACGCGGCCGCCGGGTCGATGGTGACCTTCCAGGCGCGCCTCGCGGACACCACCGGGGTGCGGAGCGTGACCGTCAGCGGGCGCGCGGCGACGGTCAACGACATGGGCGAAGTGAGCGTCCCGGTCACCACCCGCTGGGGGGTGAACTTCGTCGACGTCACCGCGACGGACACCGACGGCCGGGAGAACTCCCGCACCTGCGCCTTCCTCGCCAGCGACCGCTGGAACGGCGAGGCCGCCCACCTCACCGACGGCGCCCAGATGCTCCTTCGCCAGGACGCCGTCGACGACGGCGACCCGACGACCCCGATCACCTCCATCGACGACGTGCTCCAGCGCGTGGTCAACAGCCAGGGGCTGCGCGACCAGCTCCACAGCTCGCTCCTCGCGGCCAACCCCCTCAAGGCCAACTCCTGCGACCAGCGGGTGTGCGTCTTCAGCGCCTGCACCTGCGTGTTCCGCTCGGAGGTGAACTACGAGCGCAGCGAGCTCAACGGGCCCAACACCACCTCGCTGAGCCTCGTCGACGGCGGCCTCCGCGCGGTGGTGCGCTTCGAGAACATCCGCGTACGCCTTCGCATCGGAGGCACCCTCAGCACCTCCGGCTGGGTCAACGTGGCCTCGGTGGAGGTCGGCGTCACCTTCGACCTCGCCTCCTCCGGCGGCCGCCCCCGCGCCACCGTGCGCCCGGGCTCCGTCACCACCAGCGTGGGCCGCATCTCCACCGACTTCTCGGGCATCACCGGCGCCATCGTCGACGTCGTGGTCAGCCTCGCCAACGGCACCGTGCGCAACCTCGTGTCCAACACCCTGCGCGACTACGTGAGCACCAACTTCTCCCGCGTGCTCGACGGCGTGCTCTCGGGCCTCGACATCTCCAGCCTCGGGGCGACCTTCAGCGTCCCCCGGCTCGACGGCGCTACGCCCACCCCGCTGCGCTTCGGCGTCAACGTCTCCTCCGTGTCCGACACCGCCGCGCGGCTGCGCTTCGGCCTGGGCACGCTGCTCTCGACCGCCACGCCCGCCCACGCCCGCGCCTCCCGCGGCATCGCGCTCCCGCCCGGCGACACCGGCGAGCCGACGGTCTCCACCCCGGCCACCGTCTCGGTGCACGTCGCGGTGCTCAACCAGGCGATGCACTCTCTCTGGCGCGGCGGCTGGCTCGACGTGGGCCTCCCCGCCTCGCGCTTCTCCAGCAGCCTCCCCGCGGGCTCGCGCTTCGACGTGACGGGGCTGCTGCCGCCGGTGGCCTTCCTGCGCGCCGACGGTCGCATCAACCTCGACCTCGGGGCCCTGGAGGTCGCGTTCACCATGCCCGGCGTGCCTCAGCCCTTCCGCATCTCCGTCGGGGCGCGCGCCTCCGGGGCGGTCTCGCTCTCGGGCAACACCCTGCGCTTCGGCGGGGTCACCCTCGACGAGGTCAAGATCTCCGTCACCAGCGAGTCGATCCCGATGAGCGAGCGCGACGCCCTGGTCATGGGAATCCGCGCGCTGGTGCAGCAGTACGCCGAGCGCTCGCTCAACGACGCGCTCCCGGCGATCCCCATCCCGGGCTTCACCATCCCCGAGTCGCTCCGCAGCTACGGGCTCCCGGTGGGCGCGGAGCTGGGCATCCGCTCCCCCTCCCTCGGCAACGCCCGGCAGCACTTCGAGCTCCGCGGCGGCTTCGGCCAGCGTTGACCCCGCCGCGGCCGAAGGGCCGCGGACGGCGTATACACTCCCAGGTACCCTCATGACGGCCGGACAGAGACAGCGCTGGGTGGTGCTCGGGGTCGCCGCGCTCGTCGCGTCGATCGTGGCCACCCGCACCCTCGTGGTCACCGACCGCGACCGGGTCGATCGCTTCGTCGACGCCGTGAGCGGCGAGGTAACCCCCGCGCGCATCGACGCGGCGCTGCGCTACGTCGACCCTGACCGCCAGCCCGTGGAGATCACCGCCTACGAGGCGACGGAGGCCTACGGTCCCGGCGAGCGCGAGTCCCTGCGGCAGCGGGTGCGAGAGCGGCTGCTGGCCGTGGCGGGCACGAGGTTCAGGGTGCTGCGCAAGAGCGTCACCATGGGCGCCCGCAGCGCCTCGGTGTCGATGCAGCTCTACTCCAGCGAGGGCGCTCCCTCGGCGGAGTACGTGCTGCGAAAGCACGGCGACGACTGGCTGGTGGAGACGGCCCGGCTGCGCTGAGGCCTCGACACCGTGCGCGGTGCCGAGCGACCCTCATAGGCCATGAGCCGACTTCCTCATCCAGAGCGGCACCGCACCGGGAGGGCCGCGTGGCTGCGCGCCGCGGTGATGGGCGCCAACGACGGCATCGTCTCTACCGCGAGCCTGCTCGTCGGGGTCGCGGCGGCGCAGTCGAACCGCAGCGCGCTGCTGGTGGCGGGCGGAGCGGGCCTGGTCGCGGGAGCGATGTCCATGGCCGCTGGCGAGTACGTCTCGGTCAGCTCCCAGGCGGACCTCGAGGCGGCCGACCTTGCGCTCGAGGAGTCCGAGCTCAAGGCCGATCCGGCGCACGAGAAGGCCGAGCTCGCCGGCATCTACGTGGCCAAGGGCCTCTCCCCCGAGCTCGCCGCTGAGGTGGCGCAGCAGCTCACCGAGCACGACGCGCTGGGCGCCCACCGGCGGGACGAGCTCGGGATGTCCGAGAGCAGCGTCGCTCGGCCGGGGCAGGCGGCGCTCTCCAGCGCGGCGACCTTCACCGTGGGTGCGGCGATGCCCATGGTGGCCGCGGCGCTCTCTCCAGCGCGGCTCGTGCTCCCGGTGCTCGTCGTCACCACGCTGCTCTTCCTCGCGGCGCTCGGGGCGCTCTCGGCGCGCATGGGCGGCGCGAAGGTGCTCAAGGCGACGGCCCGGGTGGTGGTGCTCGGATCGCTCGCGATGGCGCTCACCGCCGCGGTCGGCCGCCTGTTCGGCGCCACGGTCTGAGCCGAGGCGGCGGCGGGCTCACCGACCGCCGATGCCGAGCAGCGCCCGCATGAAGCGACGCGCGGCGCGCAGCGCGGTGGTCTCTCCGATGGGCGGAAAGGCCTCCGGATCGAGGTCCGGGACGAACACCGCGCCTCGCCCCCCGAAGCGCGCGTAGACCGGCTCCGCGAGGGCCGCGAGCGGCGCGGAGAGCAGCCCCGCGTCCGCCGCCGACCAGCCCTCGATGGGCGTGAGGTCGCCGCGAAGCTCCGCTCGCGCCATCGCGTCGCCGAAGCACTCCAGCGCGGCGCGAAGGTCCGGAGCGCGGTACGGGTCGCGCTCTCCCATGAGCTGCAGCGCCACGTGGTCGACGGCGAGCACGTCCTCGCCCGCGATCACGATCCCCGGGTGCCTCGGCGTCGGGTCGGCCATCACGCCCAGCAGCCCGTCCGCGGCCCAGGAGTATCCGTCGATCACGCCGAAATGCGGCGGCAGGTCGTGCAACACCGCCGTCACGAGGTGGGTGAAATCCGTGAGGCGGTCGGAGAAGAAATACTCCCCCGTCTGCGGGATCACCGTGCCCGCGTTTCGCAGGCAGAGCTGCGCCACCGCCGAGGGGTGCGTCTTGAGCGTGGCGAAGGACACCCTCGCGTCGGCGTCGCGCCACGAGCGGCCCACGGAGTACACGCCCATCGCGCGGGCGAAGGCGTGGGGCTCCTGCTCGTCCGCGAGGTCGACGAGGCGGTAGCCCTCCCCGCTCAGGCCCACGTAGCGACCGACGGAGGCGATGTCCCGGTTGCCGAAGAAGCGCGCGTAGACGTTCTGCGCGTCGCACACCACGATGTCGCGGTAGCCCCGCGAACGCAGCCGCTCGACCATCCGCTCGACGAGCTCCGGGTCGACGTGCGACGAAGGATCGCGCCGGTGCCAGGCCAGCATCAGGTCGACCTTGATGACGACCAGGGCCTCCTCCGTGCGCCTGCCCGAGGCCGCCACGCGACGGGCGATGGCCTCGTCGAAGCCCGACTCGTCGAGGGCCCGATCGAAGGTCGCCAGCTTCTCCGCGTCGCCTTCGCCCCGCGCCACGACCACCACCCCGCCGCCCCCCACCGGGTGCGACGAGGCCACCGCGCGGTGCCCCGCGGCCGGCAGCGAGAGCTCCCGCTCGATGGCCTCGAGGGCGGCGTCCAGTGCGTCGGCGTCGCAGCCCGGCACGAAGCCGTCGTCCTCGCCGAGCATCCCGCCGATGACGCCGAAGAGCCGCGAGTGCGCGAGCTCGTCGCGGCGCATCCGGGCGAGCTCCTGCGTGAAGCCCACGGGCAGCGCGAGCTCGGCGGAGGGCATCGCGAGCACCTCGGCGGCGAGCGCGAGCATGCGCTCGAAGGAGATCACCGCGCTGTCTTCGGCGTCGATGCTGAAGTCGCACCAGGCCCGCAGCGGGGCGTAGGTGAGCGACGAGCGCACTGCCTCGGGGATGCGCCCGGAGAGCCGTCCCCCCGCATCCACGAGCGCGGCGGCGAGGCGCTCGGCGGGGGCGTCTCCCCAGGTGGCGTGCTGCTGCACCGCGGTCATCCAGCCGCCGACGCCCCCTTCGGCGCTCTGCCGCTCGGCGCCCAGGCGCGTCGCGAGGTCGGGCTGCCGCAGCAGCATCCCCAGCAGGTAGCGGGCGTGCATGTTCTCGTCGAGCCAGATCTGCCCGACGGCGCGGGCGATGGTGCGACGCGCCCGCTCCGGGAGCGGCGACCTGGCGAGGCGCTCTCCGAGGCGGGCGGTGTCGTACCCGACGGCGGCGACGCGCTCCCGCTGCACGGCCACGAGCAGGTGCTCCAGCAGCTCGAGGTCGGGCCTCCCGGGGTGGCGGGCGTGGCGCTCGTCGATCTCCAGGGCGATGGACTCGGTGATCTCTCCCATGGCTCGCGCCGGAGCCTACGCCCACTCGCGGGCGGGCGGGGTTACGCTCCGGGGATGTCCAGCGGCCCGACCCTCGACCTCGCCATCAACGGCGGATTGTACTTCGACGGCACCGGCGCGCCCGCGGCGCGGCGCAGCCTCGGGATCCGCGACGGCCACCTCGTCGAGGTGCGCGAGGCGCCCTACTCCGAGGACGAGGCGCGCGAGCTCGTCGACGCGACGGGCCGCTGGGTGATGCCCGGCTTCATCGACCTCCACACCCACTACGACGCCGAGCTGGAGGCGGCCCCTTCGCTCTCCGAGTCGCTGCGGCACGGGGTCACCACGGTGCTGGTGGGGAGCTGCTCGCTCGGCACGGTGCTGAGCTCGCCGCTCGACATCGCGGACATGTTCACTCGCGTCGAGGCGATCCCCCGCGAGCACGTGCTGCCGCTCTTCGAGTCGAAGAAGACCTGGTCGACGCCGGCGCAGTACCGGGAGCACCTCGACGCGCTGCCGCTCGGCCCCAACGTGGCGGCCTTCCTCGGGCACTCGGACCTGCGCTGCGCCACCATGGGGCTCACCCGCTCGGTGACGAAGGGCGTACGAGCGACGAAGGAGGAGCGGGCGACGATGGCCCGCTGGCTCTCCGACGCGCTCGACGCGGGCTTCACCGGGCTCAGCCTCAACACCAACCGCTGGGACAAGCTCGGCGGCACGCGCCACCGCTCGCAGCCCCTGCCCGGCACCTTCGCGTCGTGGTCGGAGATCGACGGGCTCGCCCAGGTGGTGAGGGAGCGAGGGCGGGTGCTGCAGGGCATTCCCAACATCTCCGCGAAGTACGACATCTTCCTGTTCTTCTACGAGAGCATGGGGATGTTCCGGCGGCCGCTGCGCACGAGCATCGTGTCGCTGGCGGACGTGCGATCGAGCCGCTGGCTCTACCGGCTCATCGCCGGGATGGCGCGGGTGATGAACACGGTCTTCCGCGCGGACGTGCGCTTCCAGGCGCTGCCGGTGCGCTTCGAGATGTTCGTCGACGGCCTCGACGCGCCGGTCTTCGAGGAGATGGGGGCGGGCACCGCGGCGCTGCACCTCGAGCAGATGGCCGAGCGCCGGGCGCTGCTGCGCGACCCGAAGTACCGGAGCTGGTTTCGCCGACAGTGGACCAGCCTGATCGCTCCGAAGGTGTTCCACCGGGATTTCCGGGTGTCCGAGGTGATCTCGTGCCCCGACGCGTCGCTCGTGGGCCGCTCCTTCGACGCCATCGCCCGAGAGCGCAAGGAGGACGTGGTGGACGTCTTCCTCGACCTCTGCGCAGAGCACGGCGACGCGCTCCGCTGGTTCACCACCATCGCCAACGACCGCCCCGAGCACCTGCGCTGGATCCTCGCGCACCCGGACATCATGGTCGGCTTCTCCGACGCCGGGGCGCACCTGCGCAACATGGCCTTCTACAACTACGCGCTCTTCATGCTGCGCATCGCGCGCGACGCGGAGCGCGACGGCGTGCCCTTCATGAGCATCGAGCGCGCGGTGCACCGCTGCACCGGCGAGATCGGGGAGTGGCTCGGCCTCGACGCGGGGGTGCTCGGCGTCGGCCGCCGCGCGGACATCGTGGTCATCGACCCGGCGCAGCTCGACGCCATCGACACGATCCGCGAGGAGCCGATGCCCGAGCTCGGGGGATATCCCCGCATGGTGCGCCGCAACGACGCCGCGGTGCCCGCCGTGGTGGTCAACGGCCGCCTCGCGGTGCGCGACGGGGTGCCGCTCCCCGCCGTCGGTCGCGAGCGAGGGTTCGGGCGCTTTCTCCCGGCGGGCGAGGCGCGGCGATGACCAACCCATCCGGGGTCTCTCGGGTGTGGCGCGCGGAGTTCCACCCGACCTTCCACGACGACGTCGCCATCACCGTCACCGACATCGACGCCGGCGGCTGGATCGAGCTCCGCTCGCTGCCCCTCGCCGCGCGCTCCTGGGCGATGCTCGACGCGGGGATGAGCGCGCAGCCGCAGGGTGATCCTCCGCGGCCTCGGGTGTGGGAGGCGGCGCTGGGCGCCGACGCGCTGGAGGCCCTCGCCGCGGCGATGCCCAGGCTCCCGCTGCACTCGGCGCCGCAGGGCGCGCGCGACGGGATGACGGTGCTCCACGAGGCCCTCGTCTACGGCGAGCTGCACCGCTTCTCGTCGTGGTGCCCGTCGCCCTCTCGAGCGCCGCTTCACCACGCCTACGTCGTCGCGCTCTGCGCTCTCGCCTCGCGCACCTTCCCTGACCCCGAGGCGCAGGCGGTGATCCAGCCGCTGGCGCAGTACCTTCGCTGATACTTCAGCGCGCGGCCTTCGGGTGCGCCATCAGCCAGTCGAGGGTGAGCGCCGACCACCGCGGGCCGATCGCCGGGAGGTGCGAGCCGCCCTGGATCGTCCAGAGTTCGGCCCCGCCGCCCATGCAGCCCTCATGGCGGGAGACCCGGGTCTCGGCGCCGGGCACCGCCGTGTCGAGGTCGAGCATCGCCCCTGCCGTGGGGGCGCTCGCGCAGCGGTCGTAGCCCGCCCAGCGCGACACGCTGGTCACCGCGCTGGGGTACGTCGACCCGATGTTGCTGCCGCCCTCGTAGGCGATGGTCGCGTCGAGGGTGCCGTGCACCTGGAGCACCGCGACGGGCTCTGCGGGGGTGCAGCGCGTGGGGTCGTTGAAGGTCGCGCCCGCGAGGCTCACCACCGCCGCGATGCGGCTCGCCCGCTCGCAGGCCATCCGGTGCGCCATGAAGCCGCCGTTGGAGTGCCCGAGGAGGAAGATCCGCCGCGGGTCGACGGCGTAGCGCGCGGAGACGTCGTCGATGATCGCGTCGAGGTAGGCCACGTCGTCGACCCCTCCGCGGGCGAAGTCGCAGCAGGCGTCCGTGGCGTTCCAGTAGCGGCGCATGGTCACGTCGAGGGTGCCGTCGGGGATCGCGTAGAGGATGCCCCGGGGGTTGGTCTCGCGCGCCATCTGGAAGTACAGCTCCTGGATGCTCCCCGAGGCGCCGTAGCCGTGCAGCAGGATGAGCAGCGGCGCCGCGCGGCGCGGGTCGTTGTCATCCGGCACCACCAGGCGATACGGGCGCTCGGCGACGAGCCTCGCCACCGCCGGTGACACGTCCGTCGAGGCGCCCGCGTCGACGGTAGCGGCGACGTCCTCGACCGCCGCCACGTCCACCGTCGCGCCCGCGTCGGGCTGCGAGGCGACGTCCACCGTCGAGTGATCGGGCGTCCCGGCATCGACCACCGTCCCCTCCGAGGAAGACGAGCATCCGCCGAGCAGAAGCAGCGCGAGAGCCGGGTACGAGAGTCTCATGGGGGGTGTTCTTCCTCGATGCGAGCCGACGGGTCGGGACGTCAGTGCGGATGATGGTGGTGGTGCTGGTGCTCCCCGGAAGATGCACCGGAGGGGCTCATGGTCGCGATCCACCCGCGGGGCCCCAGCCGAAGCACGCTGTTCACCAGCAGCAGCCCCAGCACCGTCGCGGCGCCCAGCTCCCACGGGTGGTGCTCGTGCGCCGCAAGCACATGGATCTCCGGCAGCGTCGACGAAGGGACCACCCGGTTGACGAGCGCTCCGAGCGCCATGGCCCCGAGCACCGAGGCTCCCGCGAAGGTCCACGCCACGCGCGCGCCGAGGGCCGAGCGCAGCATCCGCCACGCCGCGACGTTGGCCGCCGGACCCACCAGCAGCAGCGCCAGCGCCGCGCCCGGAGAGAGGCCCTTGTGCACCATCATCGCCGCCAGCGGCATCGCCCCCTGGGCGCAGACGTAGATCGGCACCGCGAGCAGCGCCGTCAGCGGGACGTCCCAGGCGCCGAGGAGGCGGGCCAGCGAGTGCGGCGGCATCGCGGCCTCGAAGCCCACCGCGAGCAGCAGGCCAAACACGTACCAGGCCGCGACCTGATCGAAGCTGTCGAGCCCGGCGCGCAGCACCCCCGCGAGGGAGCGATCGGCGGGAGGCGGAGCGCTCGGCAGCGCAGACGGCGCGGAGAGCAGCCCCGCGCGGCGCATCGGCGTCGACGGGACGCGCAGCGGGAGACGCCGGGCCACCGCGGCGGCCGCGAGCCCCACGCCGAAGGCCAGCGCCACCCCGGCCGCGAGGCGCGCAAGCGCCAGGGGCAGGCCCAGCAGGCGCACCGAGAGGACGAAGGCTCCGACGTCGAACTCCGGGGTGCCGAGCATGAACGCCGTCACCGCCGCGATGGGCAGCGACGACCGCAGCAGCCGCTGCGCCACCGGCAGCACCCCGCACGAGCACACCTGGAGAGGCACCCCGAAGACCATGCCGCGCAGGGCCTGTAGCGCGCTCCCGTCGCCGCGCAGCCACGCGTCGGGACGGGCGCGGGTCATGGTGCGCAGCAGCCCCGCGCCGAGCACGCCGAGCAGCATCGACGGAGCGGTCTCGATGAAGAGCGGGAGGAGCGCCCCCTCCACGGAGAGCTCCTGCGGGAGCGAGAGGCGAAAGAGGCCCTCCGGATCGGGCAGCGCGAGCATCAGCGCGACGCCCCCGAGGAAGGTCAGGCCGGAGACGGTGCGCGCCCTGGCGTTGGCCGGCGGCGGCGCGTGGGAGTGCATCGCGAGGCGGAGCATCGCCCCGACGCCGAGGGAGAGCGCCCCGTCGAAGAGCGCGTCGGGGATCGCGTCGAGCAGCGCCTGCCCGAGCACCGCGCCGATGATCGTGGAGAGCACCAGCGCCACGAGGGCCAGGGCGGTCTTGCGGCTGCCCGAGCTGGGCAGCATCGACGAGGCGATGAAGAGCCCCTCGGGCATACGATGGAGAATCAGCGCGGCGGCCACGCTGAGACCGACGCCGTGGGTGGAGAGCGCCACCGTGAGCGCCGCCCCGTCGCTCATCCCGTGCAGCGCGAGCATGGGCACGAGGAGCCCCGCCCCGGCCCCCGCCGCGGGGTGGAAGGGGTGCGAGGCCGCGTGGTCGCGGGCGTGCGCCCGACGGTCGACCCACCAGAAGACCGCGTAGGAGAGAACCGCCAGGGCCAGCGCCCGGAAGCCGAGGGACTCCATGGCGTGCGGGAGCATCCGCAGCGCCAGCACCGCCGGGACGAAGCCCAGGCTGAAGCCGTCGAGGGAGGCCGAGGCCAGGGCCTGCCGCCTACCGAGGGTGACCAGGGCGGCCCCCAGGAGCAATCCCAGGACCGACAACAAGAGCGCAGGGAGGAGCACCGATCAGTTCACGCGCAGCGGTCGCAACGGCCCTTGACCTGGATCTCCACCGCGTCGCCCTTGAGCGACTTCGGGAGCCCGCGGCCGCCCACCACCCGCACGGTGTCCAGCGGCAGGCACTGCACCTCGCCGCAGTCGCCGCACACGAAGTGGGGGTGCCGCGCGTCGGCGTGGTCGGCCCCGCCCTTCTCCCGGTAGAGCTCGAAGCGCCACACGTGGTCGCCCACGTCCGTGCGCTGGAGGAGCTTCGCCTCGGTGAGGTCGGTGAGGTTGCGATAGATCGTCGCGCGGTCCCAGCCCTGGGTGGCCAGCGCCGTCGCCAGCTCGGCGTGCGTCACCGGGGCCTGCGCCTGCTGGAGCTGCTGGATCACCGCCACCCGAGGCGCCGTCACGCGCAGCCCGGTCGCGCGCACCCGCTCCCGGATCTCCTCTGCACTCAGGCTGTTTCGCCCTCGGTTGGTCATCAAGCTCACCTCTGAGTCGTGATGCTACTGCAATCCCGTCGCAATCGAAACTCGTCTTCGACGAAGGACCGCCAGGCCCAGGAGGGCGAAGGCACCGGGGGAGCCGCCGATCGGGGCCGTGTGGCAGCCGCAGTCCTTGCCGGCGGAGATGCGAGGCGCCCCGGAGTCTGCGCTCGCGGAGGCGCCTGGAGCATCGACCGGGGCGTCGACCGGGGCGTCGACCGGAGCATCGGACGGGGAGGCGTCGGGCGTCGGGGCGTCCACGCGGGCCCCGGCGTCGGGCCTCTCGGGGGCTTCGATGGTCGCGCGGAAGGCCGGCCAGCGGTCGGTGCAGATGGCGGTCCCCTCGGAGGGAGAGGAACACTCGGGCGGCCCGGGGACGTCTTCGAAGCGCAGCACGCCCTCGAAGTGCTCCCCCCCGTCCATGGAGCGACCGAGGGCCCAGGGCTGGCGCAGCCAGTCGGTGACCAGCCAGAGGGCCCCGCCGTGGTAGCGCAGCCCGAGCGCCGGGATCATACCGAGGGAGGTAAAGTGCAGCCCGCGGTCGGTGGAGCGGTGGAGCCCGTCGTCGGCGCTGCCGTACCAGACCGTCGCTCCGTCGTCGGAGATGGCGAAGCCGACCATCGGGTCGCCGGTGCGGCCGACGACCGAGAGGTGCTCTCCCCCGTCGTCGCTGCGCAGCAGGGTCGAGCCGAAGCCCTGCACCACGCGCACATAGACCACGTCGGGGTTCGTCGGATCGACCCCGGAGATGTACGCCTCGTCGCCGAGGGAGGTGGCCGGGTTGAGGGCCACCAGGGTGGCCCCGCCGTCGTCGCTGCGCAGCAGCCGGGGGGTGCGCGAGGGCGAGTCGTCGAAGCCCGCGGCGTAGACCCGGTCGGGCCGCGAGGCTGCTACCTCGACGGTGACGAAGCGCAGCCCGGCGACCCCTGCTCCCATGCGCTGGAAGGAGAGCGAGGCGTCGGAGCGGAGGACGTAGCTGCGGGAGCCGGTGGTGCTCTCGGAGGCGTAGAGGGTGGCGCCGTCGGGGGTGGCCGCGAGGTCGGTGATCTCCCGGTGCGACACGCTCCGAAGGTCGGTGACGTCGCAGCCGTCGGTGAGCGAGTGGGCGCCGTCCTCGAAGCCGAGCACCACCTCGCCGCGAGCGCTCACCTCCACCGGCGGGTCGAAGGTGAGCCCCGGGACGAAGGGGAAGAAGAGGAGGTCCTCGCAGAACCAGCGGAAATTTCGGCCGCCGTCGCGGCTCACCAGCAGCCCGAAGGTGGTGCGCAGCGCGATGACGTCGGAGCGCAGCCCGGGGCCGAGCACCACCTGCTGCGCCGCGGGAAACCTGCCGTTGGCGAGCGCCGCGGAGGGCGCCGTCGCGCCCGCGGTGATCGCTCCCAGCGCCAGCAGTCGGAGGGTCGCTCGCTTCACGGGTCTCCGCCTACGGGAGTTCCGCCCCCGTCGCAAGCCGAGCGGCGCGGCGCTACCCTCCCGCAGCATGACCACGCTGCCCTCGGTGACGGACCTCGGCCACGGCGACCCGTGGGTGCTCCTGCACTCCTTCCCCATCGACCGACGGATGTGGTCGGCGCAGTCCGAGGCCCTCGCCGCGGGCGGTCACCGCGCGGTGACCCTCGACCTCCCTGGCTTCGGCTCCGCGCCCCGGATGACCTGCGATCCCCCTTCGCTCGACGGCTACGTCGACGCCGTGCTGGCCTCCCTCGACGCTCTCCGCCTCGATCGGGTGACCCTGGTCGGGCTCTCCCTCGGCGGCTACGTGGCGCTGCGCCTCGCGGCCCGCGCGCCACAACGCCTGGGCGCCCTGGTGCTGGCCGACACCCGCGCCGCGGCCGACAGCCCCGAGACCCGCGCGGGGCGGGTGCTCAACCTGGGGCTCGTGCGCGCGAAGGGCCCCGGCGGCCTCATCGAGAAGATGCTCCCTCACCTGCTGGCGCCGGACGCGACCGAGTCCGTGCGGGCGACCCTGCGGGCGTGGGCCATGGAGCAGTCCGTCGGCGGCATCACCGACGCGCTGCTCGCCATGCGCGACCGGGCCGACGCGACGGCAACGCTGGGCACCCTCCGCTGCCCGACGCTGCTGCTGGTCGGGTCGCGCGACACGATCACCCCTCCCGCCGAGCACGCGGCGATGGGCGAGGCCATTGCCGGAGCGCGCGTGGAGGTGATCGAGGGGGCGGGCCACCTCTCGAACCTGGAGCGGCCGACGGAGTTCAGCGAGGCGCTGCTGCGCTGGGCTGCGGGCGCGGCCGACTGCGACTTGAGCGAGCGCTCGAGCCGGGCGATCTGGCCGTCGATGGCGTCGAGGCGCTGCGGGGCGAAGGCGCGGTCGAGCCAGCGGCCGCTCACGAAGACGCTCGCGATGGCGGCCAGATAGCCGAGCTGGTAGGGCAGGCCGAGGAGCAGGTGCGCGAGCCACCCGAGGCCGTAGCCCGCGCCGAAGCAGACGAGCACCACGGGCACGAGCGCGGAGTGCCGGTGATGCTCCCACCAGGAGATGCGGTCGAGGAGTTGCTGGCGCTGGCGGCGGAGTTCGTCGAGGTCGGGAGTGGCGGGCATCTTGGGTGTTGGGGCCGGACTCTAGCCACGCCCGCGACAGGAGCAACGGGCGGGCTTGTCGCAGCGCACCCATCGCGCGCACCATCGGCGCGAACGGAGGGTGCGGCGAATGGCGGAAGCGATCCTGATCAAGCCGGGCAGCAAGGTGAGACTGAAGGACTACGACCCGGCCAGCACGGAGGGCGTGAACGACAAGGCCGAGGGGCTGGCGCAGCTCGAGCGTGACCGGCTGGAGATGAACGACCTCCAGGAGCGGCTCTACGCGGAGAACAAGCGGGCCCTGCTGGTGATCCTCCAGGCGATGGACACCGGCGGCAAGGACGGCACGGTCAAGAGCGTGCTGTCGGGCATCAACCCGACGGGCGTGGAGATCATGAGCTTCAAGGCGCCCTCCGAGGAGGAGCGCGACCACGACTTCCTCTGGCGCATCCACAGCCGCGTGCCGCGCCGGGGAAACATCGGGATCTTCAACCGCTCGCACTACGAGGACGTGCTCGTGGTGAGGGTGCACTCGCTGGCGCCGGCGAAGGAGATCGAGAAGCGCTACGACGTCATCAACCGCTTCGAGGAGAACCTCACGGCGACCGGCACGACGGTGCTCAAGTTCTTCCTGCACATCTCCCGGGAGGAGCAGAAGCGACGGCTGGAGGAGCGCCTCGCCGACGAGGCGAAGATCTGGAAGTTCGACCCCAACGACCTCAAGGAGCGCGCCCTCTGGAACGAATACCAGGAGGCGTATGAGATCGCGCTCTCCCGGTGCTCCACCCGGTCGGCGCCGTGGTACGTCGTCCCCGCCGACCGCAAGTGGTACCGCAACGTGGTGGTCGCCCGCACGATCGTCGACACCCTGCGCAAGCTCGACCCCAAGCCCGCCCCCGCCAACTTCGACCCGAGCACGATCAAGATCATCTGAGCGCCGCGACCGCTGCGGGCCGACCGCGGGGTCTGGTACTGTCGCTCGTCCCTTTGCACGGTCCCGGGGCGCCCTCGCGCATCCGGCCGGCGAAGCCCTGGAGGTGCGTCTTGCAACGTTCGTGGTTCGCTCCGCTGGTCCTGCTGGGTGCCTTGTCCGTGGGAGGCGCCGCGAGCGCGCAGACCCCGCCGGAGGGCCCCTCGGTGGCCGACCGGGCCGAGGCGCGGCGGCACTTCCAGCTCGGCGTCGCGACCGCCACGCGGGGGCAGTGGGCCGCGGCGCTGGAGGAGTTCCAGAGCGCGTACCGCCTCGCGCCGCACCCGTCGGTGCGGGTGAACATGGCCAACTGCTACACGCACCTCGACCGGCCCATCGAGGCGATCGCGCACTTCGAGCAGTTCCTCGTGGAGAGCCCGTCGGCCCCGGCGGCGCAGGTCACCCAGGTCGAGGCCCAGATCGCCCAGCTGCGCTCGCGCGTCGGCTCGCTCCAGCTCACCGTCTCCCCGCCCGACGCCATGGGCCTCGCGGTCACCGTCGACGGCCAGGCGATCTCCCTCGGCAGGCCCACGCACGTCATGCCCGGCCACCACGTCGTCGAGGCCCTCGGCGAGGGCTACACCACCGTGCACCGCGAGGTCGACATCGCCGCGGGCCAGGCCCAGGTGCTCAACCTCACCCTCGAGCGCCCCGCCATGGCGCCCACCCCCCTCCCGGTCGTCGCCCCCGCGCCCGTCGTCGCCGCGACGCCACCACCCCCGACCGTAGCCCCGACGGCGCCCTCCCAAGACCCTCACACCGACGCCCCGCGACGAGGCCCGCCTCCCGCGGTCTTCTACGCCGTGGCTGGCCTCACCGGCGCCGCCGCCGTCGGCTGGATCACCGCGGGCGCCCTCGCCCTCTCCGCCAACTCGGACTTCGACGCGACGGTCAACGAGATCCAAGGCGGCGCGGGCAACACCGCGGCGCTCCAGGCCCGCGGGCACGACGAGGCCACGCGCGCCTCGCAGCTCGCGATGTGGTCCGACGTCGCGATGGGCGTCACGCTCGTGGGCACCGTCGCCTCGGTGGTGCTCTTCCTGAAGACCGATTTCCGCGCGCCGGTCCGTGTCGGAGCGACGGCCTCGTCCAGCGGCGCGACGCTCTCCGTCAGCGGGAGCTTCTGATGTCGAAGGCCTCCTGGATCCTCGTCTGCGGCGCCCTAGCCAGCGCCTGCTCCGCCCTGGTCGACCCCGACACCGCCCGCCTCGATCGCCGCGACTCGGCCGCGGACTCGGCCGCGGACTCGGGAGCTCCCTTGGACCTCGGCGTCGTGCCCGACCTCGGCCCCTCCGAGGACGTCCCCGTCGCGCTCGACGTCGCCGAGGACGTCCCCGTCGCGCTCGACGTCCCCGAGGACGCGGGCTCCACCGACACGGGCTCCACCGACCTCGGCGACGACGCTGGCTCCGCCGACGCGGGCGGCGACGACGTCGCGGACGGCGGGTCGACCGGCGACGACGCGGGCGACGTCCCCCCGGCGGACGTGCCCACGTCCCGCTGCGGGCGATCCTGCGACGACGGCGTGGAGTGCACGGTGGACTCCTGCGACGAGGACGCGGGCGCGTGCGTCCACCGGGCTGACGACTCGGTGTGCGGCGCGCGCCAGGTGTGCAACCCGACCATGGACTGCGTGCGCGTCGACTGCACCACCGACGCCAACTGCCAGGACGACACGCTCTGCAACGGCCGCGAGCGCTGCGAGGCCAACCGCTGCGTGCCCGGCACCGCGGTGCGCTGCGACGACGGCGTGGAGTGCACCGTCGACCGCTGCGATCCCGCCACCGGGACGTGCGCGAGCGCCGCCGACACCGCGCGCTGCGACGACGGCCGCTTCTGCAACGGCGCGGAGACCTGCGACGCGATGCGGGGATGCGTGGCCGGCGTGGCCCCCGCGTGCAACGACGGCGTGGCGTGCACCACCGACCGCTGCGACGACGCCATGCGGCGATGCGTGTACACGCCCAACCCCTCGGCCTGCACGGCCCCGGGGCCCTGCGTGACCGCCGCCTGCGATCCCATGTTGGGGTGTCGCAACACCCCCATCGCCGGGTACTGCGACAGCTACTGCGCGACCGGGGCGAGCTGCAGCCTGAGCACCGGCCAGTGCGCCGGAGGCGGCACCCCGAGAAACTGCAGCGACTCCGACCCGTGCACCGCGGACCTCTGCGACCCGGCCGCGCGGATGTGCCGCTCGACCGCCATCGACGCCGACGGCGACGGCTCCGCGGCGGCGCGCGTGAGCGGCGCGGTGTGCGCGCGGGGCACCGACTGCAACGACGCCGACCCGGCGATCCACCCCGGGGCGACGGAGCGCTGCAACGCCATCGACGACGACTGCGACGGGATGACCGACGAGGGCGGCGTGTGCATCGTGCCCGGCGAGGACTGCGCCCACGCGATCCCCCTCGACCTCACGGGCGCGACCACCACGCTCTCCCGCGCGGGGAGCACCGCGGGGCGCACCAGCGACTTCGTGAGCTCGTGCGGCGGCGCAGGCCCCGACCTGGTCTACGCGGTGACGATCCCTGGCGACGTCGACCTGCTGGCCGAGGCGTCGCCGATGGGAGGAGACGGCGACCCGGTGGTGTCGGTGCGCGACGCCTGCGGCGGGGCGGAGGTCGGCTGCAACGGCGACGCGACGCAGCGGGCGCGGGACGCGAGGGTGTTCCTCCGCGGACGCGGGTCGAGCACGGCGCCGCGGGTGGTCTACGTGGTGGTCGACGACCCCAGCGCGCGCGGCGGGCCCTTCACGCTGCGGCTCACCCGCAGCGCCCCCATCGCGCCCGGCAACTGCGGCGCTCGGGTGCTCTTCGACGTCACCGCCGGGGGCACCGTCATCGGCCGCACCACCACCGCCCTGGGCTCCCACTCCGGAACCTGCGGCGGGGGCTTCCTGGGCGAGGACGTGCTGCTCTTCAACGCGGCGACGCGCATGTCGATCAACGTGCTGCTCGTGACCAGCAACCAGGTCACCTACGTGCGCCAGCGGCAGTGCGCCGGGCTCCAGACCAACCAGCTCGCGTGCTTCACCAATTCGCAGCGCGTCACCGTCGACCCCGGCCCGGTCTGGATCATGGTCGACGCCTCGCGCGACTCCGGCGAAGGGCAGTACATCCTCCGGGTCCAGCCGTGATCCGCCGGCTCGCCGCGCCTTGCACCCCCCCAGCGTGCGGGCTATCAACGAAGCGATGACTGCGGCGGGCACAGGGGACGAGCTCAACACGCTGCGAATTCGCGCAGAGCAGGCGCTGCAGCGTGACCTCCCGAAAGACCACGTGCGCGGCCTCCTCGAGGCGCTCGCGACACGCGCCGTGGAGGGCAGCCCCGAGGCCTGCTTCGCCAACCGGCACCTCGCGGAGATGCTCCTCGAGGAGAGCCCCTGGCGCGCCGCGCTGCACCTCCGGCGACTGCTGAGGTCCTGCCCCGAAGACGACGCGGGCCACGCGCTGATGGGGCTCTCGCAGGCGCTCCAGGCCAACTACCGCATGGCGGTGTCGTCGTTTCGCCGGGCCGTCGCGATCTCTCCGGCCAACCCCTGGTATCACCACAACCTCGGCCACCTGCTCGACGTCGCGCTCAGCCGCCCGCAAGACGCCGTCGCCCACCTGCAGCGCGCCTTCCGCACCCAGCCCTCGCAGGAGGAGGTCGGCGCCTCGTACGCCCAGTGCCTCGGCCGGCTGGGCCGATGCGCCGAAGGGGTCGAGATCGTGGGTGCGCTGCTGCAACGCCACCCCCGCCACGCCGAGCTGCTCGCGCTCAAGTCATGGCTCGAACGCGGCGCGCCACCGGGCGCCCGGGGTCCGTCGTCGCTCGCGAAGTCGCAGGCGCATCGTCCCCGCCCGGAGGCCAGCGAGGAGTCCCGCGGGGTCATCCGCGGCGCCCTCTCGAAGCTGGGCCGCGCCCCCGCGCACGTCGACGAGGCGCTGTCGGCGTGGGCCTCGTATGTGTCCGCGTCGCCCGGCGCGGTGACCGCCGACCGGCCGACCATCGCCGCCCTCGACTACATCGCGGCGCGCCGGCTGGGGCAGCGCGTGACGCAGAAGCACGTCGCCCTCGAGCACGACGTGACCCCAAACGCGCTCTCGACGCGCTACTCGAAGATCCGGCTGCGGCTCCTCAAGGGCTGATCGCCCTATCGGCAGCGGGCGCGTACGGCGTCGAGGTCCTCGTGGCAGAGCGCGCAGGGGCGCTCGAGGCGCGCAGCAGCGAGCCGCAACGGGCGATGAACGACGGCGGATGCGGCGAGAAGCCACCACCCCCTCGGGAGAGGGTCGCGTGGCAGGTCACGCAGTCCTGCTCGCTGTGGCAGGAGGTGCAGGTGCGCATTGCGCGGCGCGCCTCGGCGCCGTGGTGCCGGAGCGTGACCGGCGCGCTGGACCAGATCGAGGCCGGCGGGTGGAAGCGACCGAGGGCGCGGGAGCTCGTCGACGACGAGGCCGCGACGCCCGCGCGCTGGTGGCACGCGACGCAGAAGCTCGACGCGCGGTGACATGAGCCGCATCGATCGCTGTTCATCCGGGCATCGACGGCGTGCATGGTGACGTAGTCGTTGGGGTGGGTGCGCCGGTCGCGCACGCGGCCGTCGTGGCAGGCCGCGCACTCTCCCTCGGTGTGGCAGACCGCGCAGCGGCGCCCGTCCTGCGCGGCGCTCAGCCGGTGCGTGAACCAGAAGTCCGCGTCGTGGTGCAGGCCGCTCATCCAGCGCGGCGGGTTCATCCACCCGTCGGCGAAGCGGGTGCGGAGGCGACCGTCGGGCTCGGTGAGGTGACAGACATCGCAGCGATCGGGCGCCGCCGCCGGGGCGGTGGCAGGTGACGCAGGAGGCCATGGTCGGGAGCTCGAGCCGGGTGGCGAGCCCGACGCGCCGCACGCCCGCGTGGCAGCGCTCGCAGGGGACGCCCTGCGCCGCGTGGCGAGCGTGGGAGAAGCGCAGGTTGGCGGCAGGGATCTCCGCTCGCGCCACCCGCAGCGGCGTCTCGGCGCGCCAGCCCTCGTGGCAGAGGTCGCACCCGCCCAGCGGGTTGGTAGCCGCGGAGGACGGGTGCTCGCGGTCGATGGCGTGGCAGGGAGCGCACGAGGCCTCGGTCGGGAGCAGGCTGTCCTCGACGCGGGCGCTGGTGACCGCCGCGGGGTGGCAGCTCGCGCAGGTGACGCGGGGCATCGCGAGGTGCCGAGAGTGATCGAAGCGGAGCGGGAGCCGCTGCGTGGGATAGATCAGGTGCGACGGCGCCTCGGTGGCGGGAGACGCGGCGGGAGGAGCGGCGGGGCGGGGCTGCGCCAGCAGCCCACCGAGGGTGGCGGCGAGGGTGAGCGCGAACGCGAGGAGCGCGCGCGGCCATCGGAGGGAGGTGCTCACGGGATGGTCCTCAGCTCGAGCACGCCGATCGCTCGCACGCGATGGCCGACCACGGTGTTGATGTCGTCCTCGAGGCTCACGCTCACCTGGGCGACGCGCCCGAGCGGCGCCGTGGCCCCGAGCACGAGGCCGACGCCGTCGAGGCTGCGGTCGTCCCTCAGGGTGTCGCGCACGTGGGCCAGGGAGACGAGGCCGTCGATGCGCAGCGTCCGGCGGATCACCCAGGCCCGCAGCGCGAGGTCGGCGTTGCCCCGCATCCCGAGCGCTCCGCCCTCGAGCGACGCCCGGAGCGTGGCGTCCCAGCGAGGTCGGCGCACCCGCGCGGAGGCCGATCCGCCGACGTTGAGCGGCGCCCCGAGCGACGGGGAGGAGTTGTCCGAGACCTCGCTGTCGAGCACGTAGCGACGCACCCAGGCGCCGAGCGAGAGGTCCACCGAGCGAGCGAGCGGCAGCGACAGCGAGGCCCGCGCCTCGTCCGTAGGATCGATCCAGAACGACGCCCAGATGGAGGTGAGGTCGAAGACCGGGCGCACCCGCAGAAGCTCCACGGACCATCGCCCTCCGCGCGCCGGCAGCCCCTCGACGCCCAGCGCCGCGGTGGTCACCGTCGCCATCGGGACCATGTACACGGCCTCCGCGAAGGCGCGCACCGAGCCGCTGAGCTGGAGGTCCGAGCGCGCGGCGACGGCCTCCTCGGCGACGCCCTCGGCGGTCCAGATGCGGCGCCACGTGAGGCGAGCGTCGAGGCGTGTCGAGGCCCTCACATCGACCGCGACGCCCAGCACCGTGGCCGAGGCCCGGTCGAGCACCGCCGTGGCGATGGAGCGGTCCCATCCGGCGCGGTCGGCACGCAGCAGGCCGTCGCGCTCGTAGCGCCCGTTGGAGAGGGGGAAGCCCGAGCGGGTCTCCCAGCCGCCGTAGGCCTCGACGGAGGCCACCTCGCCGAGGTTGAGTCGAGCGAGCCCGCCGTCGAAGAGGAAGAAGCCCAGCGGATCGACCATGAGCTGCCGACCCGCCCGCAGGTCGACGCGCCCCCGGGCGAGCCCGCTCACCTCGAGAAACGCGAAGGGCAGGTCGACCGCGCGCCGTGCGAAAAGGGGCGCGAACTCCGCGGCGCGGGAGCGGTTGAGCTCGTCGAGGCAGCGGTCGGTGCCCGGATCGCAGGCCGTTCCGAAGTCGCTGTCGATGCGCAGCCGGGCGCGCAGACGCACGACCGGAGCGCGAGGGTCGTCCGAGCGAGAGGAGCCCGCGAGGCTGAGGGTCTGGGTGAAGCGACGAAGCGAGAGCACCGCGGCGCCGGCCGGGCCGCGCACCTGCCACGACGAGGCCGTGGACTCCGCGCGCACCTCGGCGTCGAACGCGAAGGAGCGCGCAGGGCAGGCGACGATGCCCAGGGCGATCGCGGACGCGAGGGGACGGAGGCTACGAGGGGTCGGTGATGCGGCTGCCACCGAAGCGCGCGATGAGTTCGTCGTCGTAGTGGTCGCCGACCGCGCCCACCCGGTGGATGAGAAACTCCACCTCGGCGCGCTCGAGGTCGAGGGTGCGGCGCTCGGCCACGACGACGACGCGGTCTTCCTGCACACCGAAGGACACCGCCCCGAGGCCGCCGGCGTTGAGCTCGAGCAGGGCGCGGAAGAGCGGCTGCGGGTCGCCCGAACCGATGCGGATGATGGGGGCCACGATGCGAAGCTGCGCCGAGTCCTCGCCCGGGCGCGCGGGCCGGAGGAAGATCGCCACCGCCGCGCTGCCGCGCATCAGCGACCAGCCCCGGCTGGGCTCGGGGACGGAGATGCTCACCTTGTCGGGCTCCAGGCCCATCCGGCGGATCACGTCCTCGACGAGGACTGCGGCGTGAGCGAGCTCTTCCTTCAGTTGCGTTTCGTCCACTGGGCCCTCTGCTGACTCGTTCGGATCGGACGCCCGACCGGCGGCGATTCGGCACTCCCGGGGGTCGCGTTGTCAAGCCACGGCGCCGCGTGATCCGTGGTGGTAAACACCCGTGGAGCGATGCCTACCGTACGATTGATTGTCCGCTACGACGGAACCGACTTCTCCGGCTGGCAGCGCCAGCGAGGCGTCCCCACGGTGCAGGAGGAGATCGAGACCGCCGCCAGCGTGATGGCCTGCGAGCGCGTCATCGTGCGAGGGGCGGGCCGCACCGACGCCGGGGTGCACGCCCACGGGCAGCTCGCGGCCTTCCGCACCGAGGCGACCATCCCCGACTACGGCTGGCGCATGGGGCTCACCGGCCGCCTGCCCCGCAGCATCGCCATCGTCGACGCCCGCCAGGTGCAGGACGACTTCGACCCGCGCCGCGCCTCCGCGGGCAAGCGCTACCGCTACCTGATCATCTCGTCGCCGCACCGCGACCCGCTGCTGCGCGACCGCGCGTGGCACCTCTGGGGCGACCTCGACGTGGAGCTGATGCGCCGCGAGGCCGTGGCGCTGGTGGGCACCCACGACTTCGCGGCCTTCCGCGCCGCCGACTGCGAGCGCGAGACCACCGTGCGCACGCTCTTCCGCGTCGAGGTGCTCGACCGCTGGCAGGGCCGCGACGACCTCATCGCCATCGAGGTCGAGGGCACGGCCTTCCTCAAGAACATGGTCCGGGTGATCGTCGGCACCCTGGTCGACGTGGGCCGCAAGCGACTGCCGCCTGGCACCGTGGTCAAGCGCCTCGCCGACCACGACCGCACCCTCTCCGGCATGACCGCCCCGGCGCAGGGCCTCTACCTCGACGAGGTCTTCATCAAGGACGACTGGCGCGTCTCGGACGATCCGCTGCGCCCCTGCCCCCCTTACGCGGCCAGGTATCTCTACCCCGACGCTGCGGAGAAGCCATGAAGCGCGCGTGCCCCTTTGCCCTCGCCCTCGCCCTGGTGGCCGCGCCGCTCGCCGCGCACGCCGACCCGCCGCCGAAGGTGTGCATCGCGGTCGCGGGTGATCCCGACGAGGCCGTGCGCACGCTGGCGCGCGAGACCGAGGAGCGGCTCTCCACCTCCCCGAGCTGGCGCGTCGTCGCCGACGCGAGCACCCGAGAGGCCCTGCGGGGCGAGTCGCCGACGCCCGCCGATCAGGCCGACCGGGCCGCGTCCCGCCGGGCCCTGCGCGCCACCGACGCGGACGCCAGCACCCTCGACAGCGTCGGCGACGCGCTCGGCTGCGCCTGGTTCGTGACCCTCACCTCACGCTCGGCGGGCACCGCCCCAAGGGTCTACGACCTGGGCCGCCACGCCTTCGTCGCCACCCCCGAGGCAGGATCGTTTGACGCTCCCGCCGTGGTGCTTCTGCTGGAGGGCGCCGTGACCCACCATGCCGTATCGACCCCCGCCGCCGCCTCGCCGACCGCGGCGACGCCCCCTCGTAGCGCTCCGGTCGCCCCCACCCGGAGCGTGCCCGCGATCTCCCGCGTGTGGCCCTGGCTGGTCGTCGGGGGCGTCGTCCTCGGCGTGCTCGGCGCGGTGGTGCTGCTGCAGGGCGAGTCCACGCCCCGCACCACCCTCTCGGTCGTCCACCGGGGCGTCGAGTGAGCCGCCTCCGCCTGTGGCTCCTGTCGCTGGCGCTCTGGTTGATGAGCGCCGCGGCCCTGGCGCAGCCCCACGGCCACGACGACGCGATGGCCTCCCGCGACATGGCGCTCTCCATCCCGGCCGTTCCGGCGGACTACGCCACCCAGCAGCTCGGGCCGCTGGCGGTCAGCTATCCCCGCGCGATGCGCCCGGTCTTCGCCGAGGCCCTGGCGCGCGCCGAGCGTGACGCGCGGGCGGTGGGCACCCCGCTGGGGATGCCGGAGCTCCCTCGCCTGTCGGTGCGTCTCGTGCCCGACGCCGCCGCGATGCGGGCGCTCAGCCCCCCGGAGCTTCCGCCGCCGCAGTACGCCGCCGGGGTCGCGTATCCGTCCATCGGCCTCACCCTCGTCTCCGCGAGGGCGCCGTCGACCGGTGACGCGACGCGGGTCGCGCAGGTGCTCCGCCACGAGCTCGCGCACCTCGCGTGGGGCGCCGCCACAGGGCAGGCCACCGGTCCGCGGTGGTTCACCGAGGGCCTCGCGGTGGAGCAGTCGGGCGAGCACTCCTTCGAGCGCTTCCAGTCGATGGCGCAGGCGAGCTTCACGCGCGGCCTCGCGCCGTGGGCGCAGCTCGACGGGCGCTTCGGGGGCAGCACCGAGCAGGTCGACCTCGCCTACGCGCAGGGCGCCGACATCGTGGCGTGGCTGCTGCGCCGCGACGGCCCCGGGCGCTTCGCCGTGCTGGCCGAGCGTCTGCGGAGCGGAGACGACTTCCCTGAGGCGATGCGCACCGCCTTCGGCGCCTCGCTGGCGACCCTGGAGGAGCAGTGGCGCGAGGACGTCCGCAGCCGCTTCGCGCTGGCGCCGATCTGGGCTGGATCGGGGCTGGTGACGGTGGTGTTCCTGCTGATGATGGGCGCGGCTTCGCTGCGTCGCTGGCGACGATCGGCGAAGACCCGTGAGCGCTGGGCTGCGGAGGAGCGAGCGCGACGGCAGCCACCGCGCTGGGTGGTCGTCACGCCGGGTATGCGGGGGGAGTGACCGGCGGCCCTCCTGTCGCGCGTAGCGAAGGATCGCCGCCGGAGGATTGAGGGTCAGGGACCGATGCGGGGCGAGGTCGGCAGGAAGATGCTGACCCCGAGGGAGACCATCTGGTTGAAGCTGAGCGTACGGTCGTCCGAGGTGACCGCCGAGACGCGGCGCGCCGCGTTGGTCTCGAAGTAGGTCGAGACGAGGTCGGAGAAGCCCTCGCACGAGGCGTTGCCTTCGGCGCCGCAGCGGTTGACCGTGGAGTTCTCGTCGGTGCCGGAGCGGTTCCAGCTGAAGGGCGTGGCGCGGTACTCGACGTTGACCGACACGAAGCGGTTGATGAAGAAGTTGAGGCCGAAGCCGAAGGTCGGCGCCACGGCCAGGCGGCTCGCGCGAGCGCTCTGCGAGTTGGCCCACGAGCGACGGAGGTTGTTGGCCGCGACCGAGTCGAGGCCGGTGGTCTGCGAGCCGAGCGAGAAGTCGGCGCGCTCGGTGACGCCCACAAGGGCGACGCCCGCGACGAAGTACAGGTCGAGGTCGGCGACGAGGTTCTGGAACAGCGCGAACTTCCCGCGCAGCGGGATGAAGGTCGCGTAGAGGTCGATCATGTAGTCGCGGCGGCCGATCTGCTGCGGGAAGTTCGCCCGGGCAGGGATGTTGGGCGTGTTGCCGGGCGACCGGGCCGTGATCTGCGTGGTGAGCGAGGTGTCGAGGCCAGCGGCGCCGACGAACCCAACACCTACGCCGATCCAGTCGGCGAAGTGGTAGTTCGCACGGAGGCCGAAGAAGAGCTCCCGGGAGAACTCGTCCTGGAGGGTGATGCCGACCGTCGGGGTCAGCGACAGGCGGTTCTCACGGTAGCGGACCAGGCGCGCCACCGAGCGGGCGCCCGCCAGCGGGCCGCGGATCTGAATGTCCTGGGCGGCGGCGGAGGCCGCCAGGGACGCTCCCGCGAGCACCAGCGTTCCAAACAAGCGCTTCATCGATGCCATCTTTCTTCGCTCCGACCGCTCACTTGGGCAGGTGATACGAGAAGCTGAACGGCAGGAACACCGTCAGCCCCACGGAGAGCATCACGTTGTCCGTGAGCGCGCTCTCGCTCGTCCAGTTGGCCGGGTTGCGGCGACAGGCCGTGCAGGTCGTCGAGATCGGCCCGCCGGTGGTGTTCGAACCCGTCTCCGGGAGGTTCGTCGAGGTGTTCTCGAGGAGCTCCGGGTAGATGAAGTTGCGCAGCTCTGCGGTGATGGCCACCGAGCGCGACACGAACACCCGGAACCCGAGGCCCGCGTCGAAGAGGATCGCCGTGTTCCAGTCGAAGGAGCGGACCTCCGGGTCGACCGCGGGGATGGGCCGCGTGCGCATGATCCCGACGCCGGCCGTCAGGTACATGTCCCAGTGGAAGATGAAGCGGTTGAACATCGAGAACTTCCCGTACAAGGGCACGTACGAGAAGTTCACCGCGGCCGCGAGCTGGTACTCGTTGATCGGCACCACGAGCTCGGCCGAGCGGCCGACGAAGTAGTTCACGTCCGAGGTCGAGTTGAGCCCCTGGAAGAACACGCCCGTCACGCCGACGGCGAGCACGTTCGAGATCCAGTAGTTCATCGAGAGGCCGAAGCCCGTGTGCGACACGAACGGATCGTTCAGCGAGAAGTTCGCCGAGGGGTTGATCTCGAAGCGGTGATTGCGCAGCGCATAGATCTGCTGCACCGCGTAGATCTCCTCCTGAAGACGGTGCCTCTGCGCTGCGACCTCCCCGCCGGGGACGTCGAGCTGAAGGCAGCCCGAGTCGCCTGTCCCGCTCGCCGCCGCCCAGGAGCGCTGCGGTCAGCAGCGCTCGGACGATCTTTCCTCGACCCATCGTCACCCCTGTCATGGTGCCTGCCCAGTGCCCTTGTCCGCGATTCTAACTACTGGAAATCGCAGGGAATTTCGCCAACCTCGAACCGACTATATCACGCGCTCTTCGCGCGTCGCAACAGCATTGTCTGGCGCCGGACGCTCAGGCGTCCGCGCCTTCTCCGCGGGAGAACAGCGCCTCGACGAACTCCGCCGAGTCGAAGTCCCGAAGGTCGTCGGCCTTCTCGCCGACGCCGATGAAGCGCACCGGGAGCTTGAACTCGTCGGCCACGGCGAGGATGACCCCGCCCTTCGCGGTGCCGTCGAGCTTGGTGAGCACCACCCCGGTCACGTCGAGGGCCTCGCGGAACTCCTTGGCCTGGCTCATGGCGTTCTGCCCCGTCACGGCGTCGAGCACGAGCAGCACCTCGTGCGGCGCGCCCGGGCAGGCCTTGCCTGCGGCGTCGCGGGTCTTGCGGAGTTCTTCCATCAGCGGGGCCTTGTTCTGCAGGCGGCCCGCGGTGTCGGCGATGACCACGTCGAAGCCCTCGGCCACGCCGCGCGCCACCGCCTCGTACACCACGGCGCTCGGCTTCGCGCCGTCCTTCGCCTTGTGCACCGTCACGCCCACGCGGGTGCCCCACATCTCGAGCTGCTGCACCGCCGCCGCGCGGAACGTGTCGGCCGCCGCGAGGAGCACCTTCTGCCCGGCCTGCTTGTAGCGCCCGGCGAGCTTCGCCGTGGTGGTGGTCTTGCCCGCGCCGTTGACGCCCACCATCAGGATGACCAGCGGCGACTGCTTCGCCGACGAGCCGAAGGCCGGAGCGTCGACCGCGAGGATGCGCTTCGATTCTTCGCGCAGCGCGTCCCACACCCGGTCGGGCGCGGAGAGCTCGTTGCGGTCGAGGCGCTCGCGCAGCCCGTCGACGAAGCGCTTCGTGGTGACCACGCCGACGTCGCCGGTGAGCAGGGTCTCCTCGATCTCCTCGAGCAGCGCGGGGTCGATCTCCTTCTTCCCGCTGAACACCGAGAAGAGCCGCTGCATGAAGCCGCCGCGCGTCTGCGCGAGGCCACGCTTGACGGCCGCGACGTCACGGGGCGCGGCGAGCGGCGCCGGAGCCGCGCGACCGACCACCACCGCGGGAGCCGCGGGGGCTTCGACCGCGGGAGCCGGGGCGGTCTCGGCCGCGGTGGGCGCCGTCGCAGGAGCGGCCTCGCCCACCGGGGCGGTGACGGGCGCCTGCTCCGGAGCCTTTGCGACCGGCTCCTCCGCCGGAGCCTTCGCGACCACCGCGGGAGCGACCTCGGCCGGAGCCGCGGGCTTCGGCGGAGCCGCGACGGTCTCGACAGGGGCCTCGGCGGGCTTCGGCGGCAGCGGGGCTGGAGCCTCGTCGCCAGCGGGCAGCTGCGGCCCCTTGCGGGTGAGCAGGTATGCCGCGATGCCGACGATGACAACCAGCAGGAGAATGATCAGCCAGGAATCCATCCGAAAGCGCGCCTCCTCGTGCTGCGACGCACGCGCCCCTTTTCGGGGAGCCGCACCATAGAGCCCATCAATTCACGGCGTCAACGGCGTCGGAGGCATCATTCGCCGTGGCTTCCCCGCCGCCCAGCGCGCGCTCCACCGCACGAACCGTCTGCGCGTCGGGCGCGTCGGGACCGTACGCGCCGCGCTCCAGCACATCGACCCACGGGGCCTCGCGACCCGCGACGAGCGTCGCTCCGACGGCCTCGCGCGGCGTCGGGATCACCGCGCCCTCGGCGGCCGCCGCGAGCGCGGGGCGCGCGCGATCGAAGACCGCCTCGCGCCACCCGAGCATCCCGACGCGCACGCAGTGTCGGCCCGGCCCGAGCCGCGCGACGTCGAAGCGCCGCGACTCGTAGCCGTCCGCCGACACGACCACGCTCAGCGCCTGTCCTCTCGACAGCAGCGTCGGCGCGGAGGCGGGTCGCGCGCTCGCCTCGTCCTCGCCGACGGATCGATAGCGGGCTGCCGACAAGGGCTCGCCGGTGGAGCGGTCGAAGGCCTCCACCACCGCCTCGATGGCGCCGTCGGGGGTCGCTCCGGTGCGCACGACCGCGTCTCGCTTTACATCGACGGGTAAGATCTCCGCCGGCGCTGGGCGGGTGCGGACTCGGGCCGCGAAGGCGATCGAAGCGAGCGCGAGGAGGGCCCAGGGGGCGGCCATCCAGGCCCAGTGGATGGGCTCGGAGGGCGCCTCGCCGACCCGGAGGGCGGCGCTCTCCGAAGGGATGAACCACGGGTCCGCCGGGTCGAAGCGGGCGCGGAGGGTCGAGCCCGAGAGCTGGGTCTGCTCGAGGTCGACCTCGAAGGCGAACTCCCCCGCGGGGTCGGTGCGCACCGCGGCCACGGTCTCGTCCCCACGCATCAGCCGGATCGGCGCGCCGCCCACGGGCTCGTCGTTGGCGGTGCGCAGCCGGCCACGGAGACGAGCGCGCGGGTCGTCGGGCTCGGACACCAGCGCCGCGGTCAGGGTGGTGTCGGCGCGTACCAGTACGGTGCGCCCCGCTCCCTCGACGAGGCGCCCCGGACGGACCTCCACCCTGGGGCGGATCTGGTAGATCCCAGCGCGGGGAAAGGCCCCCGCTGGAGGGGTCAGGCGGGCAAGTCCGGTGCGGTCGCTCAGGCCCGCCACCAGCACGCGGGCGCGACCCGCCTCGAGGGCGACGAGGTCGACGGCCAGCCCGCCGGGGTCGAGCCACGCGGCGCGGCCGGTGAAGACGGTGACGTTGAAGGTGGGCGGAGGCTCGGAGAGGGAGAGCGGCGCGGCCGGAGCGGAGAGCTCCACGGTCACGAAGGGCGCGTCGAGCTCGATGTCGGCCCGGGTCGCGGCCGGAGCGAAGTGCTCGTCGCCGGCGAAGCGGACGTCCACCGCGACCTCCCGCACCTGCTCTCCTAGCTGCGCCTCAATGACGCTCTCGCCCTGCGAGTCGGTGCGCTCCTCGCGGCGGATCTCCAGGCCCGTGGGGCTCACGATGGAGACCGCCAGGGCGCGCCCTTCCACGCCCGCGCGGCGGTCGTCTCGGAGGCGCACCGAGAGCACGAGGGTGTGCCGATCGGCGGACACCTGCGGGTTGAGCGTCAGCTCGGTGGCGGTGCTCACCCGGATGGGGAAGGCCTCGGCCGAAGGAGCCACGCAGATGAACATGGCGCCCAGCCAGAGCGCCCAAAGGACTCGCACCGTCCCAAAGGGTGAACCGTGGCCGCCGGCGCTGGCAAGGGCCCACATCGCTTCATGGCCCGAGACGCCGGAGGAGTACCATCCTCGGACGCCCCGTATGGAAACCTCCCCCGAGTCGCCCCTGGTGCCCGCCCCGAAGCCTCGTCGGCGGATGCGAAACTACCTCCTCGAACCGCGCTTCCAGCTCCGCTATGCGGCCCTGCTCTCGGGCGTGGCGCTGCTGGTCTTCGGCGCCCTGGCCGTGGTGATCGTCCAGAGCGGCCGGGTCGCGGCCGACGTCTCCCACGCCGCGGTCGACCTCGCTGGCGTGGCGGCCGACCAGGCCGAGCGCGCGCACCAGGAGAGCCAGGCGAACGCCGCGCTGCTCCGGCTCCAGCGCATCTCGGACAGCGGCGGCGACCCGGCGGTGGCCCGCGCGATGGAGGCGGAGCTGGCCCGCGTCGAGGCCGAGGGCCGGAGCTTCGTCCGCGCGGTGCAGCAGCAGCGCGAGCAGGCTCGCCTCAAGCGCCTGGAGATCGAGCAGGTTCGCCGACGCGTCGTCTGGATCGTGCTCGCGGCGGGCATCGCGCTTGGGCTCGCCCTCTTCGCGGTGGGCATCGTGCTCTCGCACCGCATCGTCGGACCGTCGTACCGGCTGAAGCAGCTCTTCTGGAAGGTCAGCCGGGGGGACCTCGCCTTCACGGAGAAGCTGCGCGGCGGCGACGAGCTCGTCGACCTCTTCGAGGCCTTCACGTCGATGGTGGCGTCGCTGCGCGCCCAGCACGCCGGCGACCTCGCCCGGCTCGACGCGGCCTTACAGGAACTCGTAAAGGCACACCCCGACGACGCGGCGGTGAAGACGCTCCGCTCGGCGATCGAGCGGATGCGTCAGCGGCGCGGCGCGCAGGACGACACCGCGGCGCTCAGCCCCGACGGGCGGGCCCCTTGAGCACCCCGTCGGCGCTCAGCGTGTAGGGGCCCGTCGGGATACGCGGCAGCAGCGGAACCACCTTCTCCCGGAGCTCTTCGGGGCAGGCCCAGCCCTTCTCCGCGAGCCCCTCGGCCACGTTGGTGCGGATGCGGAGCGAGTCGTCGCGCACCAGGAGCGCGAAGATGGGCGCGGCGCCCTTCGGGTCGTCCTGGGCGAGCAGCGTGCGCACGGCGTGGAAGCGCGTGTCTTCGCTCACATCGTCGAGGAAGGGGATGACCGCATCTGGGACGCGCGGGTCGGCGCAGTCTTCGAGGGCGATGATCGCCTGGATCTTCCGCTCGGCGTTCTTCTGGTACGCCGTCTCCTCGCCCGAGAGCACGTCGATGAGCTCGGCGACGAACTGCTCCTGCGGCACCAGCGAGCGCAGCATCTTGATCGGCCAGTTGACCGCCTGTGCCTTGCGAAGGAACTCCTTCACGGGCTCGACCGCGGTCTCCCTTGCCTCGGAGATGTGCTCGAGGATGAACTGCTTCTCCTCGCGGTCGGTGATCGACGGGTCGACGGTGAAGTTGTACCGCGGCAGGAGCGCGCGCCACGCCTCCTCGGTGCCGAGCTTGCAGAGGTACTCGATGGAGGCGAAGCGATCGGGGCTCATGGCCCGCTTGTCGAGCACGCGCTCGGCGTGCTTTTGAAGCGGGTCAGCCCCGCCAGCGTTACGGCCCCGGAGAAAGTCGAAGAGTCCCATTTCGGCGCGGACCTATACTCCAGGACCGCGCCGCGCGCACGTCTTCCGCTGAAGCTCAGCCGCCGTCGGAACTCTCGTCGCCCTCGCCGGTCAGCGAGGCCACCAGCTGGTTGATGCGGTAGACGATGCCCCCGAGCTCGGCGTGCTCGACGTTGATGCGGTGCTGCGTGTTGCCGTTGACGATCGTGAGGAGGCCCTCCTCGATCTGCTCGATGGGCTTCTCGAAGTACTGGGCGACGTATAGGTTGTAGCCGATCGCCATGGCGAGCCCGAGGAGCATGGTCGCCAGCACCGGGAAGGCGACGTTGCCGGCGGGGGCCTGCGCCTCGGTGAGGCTGCGCAGGACGATCGCGCCAGCCTGCTGGGTGAACGCGCCGGGCATGGGCATCATGCGCGCGAGGTAGTCCTGGCCGCCGAGGCGGAGGCGGACCTCCGAGCGGCCGCGGATGAGCTGCTCGCCGCCAGCCGCGGGCGAGTTGGCCCAGGCGACGAGCTCTTCCTTCTCACGCTGCGAGCCCACCGAAAGGGACTGCACCGTGTAGCGGTTGCCCTCGCGGAAGATGTACCCGACGCCCACGCTGATGCGCTCGCCGTCGTTGCGCGCCGCGCTGTCGGCGACCGCGAAGCCCGCGAGCACGCCGCCGCGGATGCGGCCCTCGGCGATGACCGGCACCACGGCGATCTCCATCCACCCCTGGTCGCCATAGCGGATGAAGTCGCGCACGGAGTGGCCCGTCGCCCCGTCGAAGGCCTGGCGTACGGCCGCGAACTCGGTGCGCAGGTCGCGCCCGGCGTCCAGGTTGCGCTCGGCGTTGCGCGCCAGCACCCGGCCCTCGGCGTTGAGCAGCACCACGAGCTCCGCGGGGCGGTTGCGCCTCGGGAGCGTGGCGAGCTGCCGCGAGACGCCCTGACCTCGGCGGACTTCGAGGCGGCCTCGACCGCTTCGACGAACAGGTCGCCGTCCTGCGCGCGGACAGCCTCGAGCAGCGCCACGGAGCGCATCACCGACGGAGCCACGTCCTGGAGCAGCGCCTCGGAGGCCCGGCCCTTCACGAGGAACCAGGCGATGAGGCTGATGAGCACCACCGTGACGACGTTACCGGCGAGAATCTTCCATCGCATCGTTCGCTCCACCCATCGGAGAGACTGCCGACGCCCGGCGAGCTCGCACAAACAAGGTGGAGCCGCGACGACCCCTTCCGTGCGCGACGCTCGTTGGCGATACTCACTCGGAGGTATCACCCCGGCGAGAGCGGGGTCAAGACGCTCGGAGGAAGCCACACCCGCGATGTCCGTAGCCCCCACACCGAAGCCCCCGCTCACGATCTGGTCCGACCCGCGCGTCCAGGCCCATCAGTCCAGCGGCTACCACGCCGAGCGACCGGCCCGGCTCGACGCCGCCCTCCGAGGCGCGCGGGCCGTCGTCGCCGAGGTGCACGGCCAGGAGCGCAGCATCCCAGCCCCCGCCAGCCGCGAGGCGCTCTCCCGGGTGCACGACCCCGCCTACCTCGACCGCCTCGACGCCGCCGACGCGCTCGGCACCAGGGTGCAGCTCGACCCCGACACCTACTTCGGCCCGGGGAGCCTCGGGGCCGCGAAGCTCGCCGCAGGCGGAGCCATCGCCATGGTCGAGGCCATCATGGCCTCCGAGACCGACCTGGGGATGTTGCTCGCGCGACCGCCCGGCCACCACGCCCCGCACGACCGCGCGATGGGCTTCTGCCTCCTCAACAACGTGGCGGTCGGAGCCGCCCACGCCCGCGCGCTCGGCGCCCGCCGGGTCGCCATCATCGACTGGGACGTACACCACGGAAACGGCACGCAGGACATCTTCTGGCGCGATCCCGACGTGCTCTTCATCTCGCTCCACCAGGCGCCGCTCTACCCCGACAGCGGCTGGGTGAACGAGACCGGCGAGGCCGAGGGCGCGGGCGCCACCATCAACCTCCCCTTCCCCGCCGCGGGCGACGGCGCCCTCTACGCCGCCGCCTTCGAGCGCGTCGTGCTCCCCGTGCTCGACGAGGCGCAGCCCGACCTCATCCTCGTCTCGGCCGGCTACGACGGCCACGCCCGCGACCCGCTCGCGAGCATGCTGCTGCGAGACGGCGACTACGCCTGGATGGCCGCGCGCCTCCGAGAGGCCTCGCAGCGGCTCTGCCACGGCCGCATCGGCTTCTGCCTGGAGGGCGGCTACGACCTCGGAGCGCTCGAGGCCGGCGTGGGCGCGACGCTGCGAGGCGCCGTCGACCCGGCCTCGTACCCGACCCCCTCCAGCGGCGCCCCTCCCCCGGCCGCCGCGAGGATCGTCGACGGCGTGGTGCGCGCCGCAGCCCCTTGGTGGCGCTGCCTTCGGGACGACCCCTCGGGCCGCTCGATCAGCGCTGCGTGACCGTGGTGCTCGACGCCCGCTCGACGAAGAACGCCACCGCCGCGCCCACCGCCAGGAGCGCGCCGGTGCCGAGCAGGATGTCCGAGCGATCGGCCGCCTCCCAGCGGGCGCTGCAGCCGTTGCAGTCCTCGCCCGCGGCGCGAATCGCGAAGTAGCCGCTCACGCCGAAGGCCGCGAGCCCGAAGGCTCCCAGCACCGCGCTGGCGATGTGCGGCGCCGGGCGCGTGCGGTAGACCGTCGAGCGAGCCGGGTTCGCGAACACCGCCGCGGACTCGCCCGCGCGCACTCGCACCGTCGCCACCCAGGGCTGCATCCCAGGGCGCAGCACCTCGACGCGGTGCGATCCCTCGTCGGTCGGCGCCGGGCTCGCCAGGGCCGCGGCGCGCATGGAGCGTCCGTCGAGCAGCACCGTGGTCGCGCTGGCGTCGCCCTCCACCTCGACGCGCATCGTCTGCCCGACGGTCTGCCGAGCGAGCGTGGCGCGGCGGATCTCGTCGAGGCGCTCGAGCTCGGTGATGTGAAGCTCGACCTGGGCGCGATCGGGCGGGTCGACCTTGTCCCTCAGGTAGCGCCGCAGGTCGTCGATCGCCCCGCGGTAGTCGAGCAGCATCTCCCGGGCGCGCGACATGTTGAACCAGAGCTCTGGCGTAGGCACCGCGGCGTTGGCCAGCTCGAACTCGTGGATCGCGCCGCTGTAGTCGCGCTGCCTGAACTGCTGGAGCCCGGCCGAGATGTGCCGCTGCGCCTCGTCGATGCGCGAGCCCGCCGGGGCCGCGGGCGTCTGCGCGAGAGCGAGCCCCGGGGAGAGCGAGAGGCCGACGGAGAGCAGCAGCGCGAGCCCGCCTCGGCGCGCCATCACACGCCGCGCAGGAGGTTGCGAAGCCACACGATCTTCCAGGAGCCCGCGAAGCCCGCCATCAGCCATGGGTCGCGCTCCATGAGCCGCCGGGTGATCCAGCCCGCGCGGTTGTAGTCCGAGCCGCCGGTGAGCATCACGACGCTGCCGCCGCGAGGATCGGCCACGACGTCCCAGCGGTGCTCGACGCCTGCGTAGTCCCCGGAGATTCCCTCGTGCCAGGCGACCCCGTCGCCGAAGCGGGCGCGCTGCACGCCCTCCAGGCGGCTCAGCGGGTTCTCGACCACGCTGCGGAAGCGCACCGCCCCCTCCGGGTCGTCCGCCGCCCGCGGCAGCACCTCGACCTCGCGCATCGATCCCCACACCCGAGAGTAGCCCGCGACGTCGCGCAGCCGAGCCATCACGGCCGTTGGCTCGGCCGGGGTCCAGGCCGCCACGGTCACCTGCCGCACGGCGCCCTCCTCGGTCAGCGAGCATCGAGAGCACGGTGCCCTCCCGCGCGAGGCCCACCCACTCGCCGGTCGGCGGCGGCGCAAGCTCCCCAGGCGGAACGCTCCCGACCGCCGGGCGCATCGGGAGCCGAAGCCCGCCCTGGATCTCCGCCCTGCGCACGGCCCCGAGCGCCAGCACGCTGTCGGTCGCGATGTTCATGCCCGCGATGGCGGAGGGAGAGCGGCGCGCGAGCTGCCGCAGGAGCCAGTGCCCCTCGGAGGGATCGCCCCAGGTGGTCAGGGCCACGATGGAGCGCGCGTCGCCGTCGGGGAGGAGGTCCCAGCGAGAGCCGCCGGGGCCGGTCTCGGACTGCGTGACGATCACGTCGACGCGGCGCTCGCCGAGCTCACGCATCTCGCAGAGTGCGTTGACGTTGAAGAGCGGCGCGGCCACCACGAAGCGGAAGGCCGTGCGCGACTCATGGCGCGAGATCACCTCCACGCTCCGCAGCATGGGCATGAAGGTCGGGTACTCGGCCGGCGTGGTGATCACCTGGCGCACGCGCCCGGCGGCCACGTTGGCCAGGGTGACGAGCGTGATGCGCGCGTCGGGCCCTGCGTCGGCGTCGCGCACGATGAACGCCGGGCCGCGCGAGAGCAGCGGGCGGAGCGCCGCGAGCACCGCCGCCGGTCGGGGCATGGAGCAGCCGGGTGGGGGCGACGTCCGTGCGGGCCGCCGGGGCGGGAGCGCCCTCCGAGGGAGCCGCCGCGGAGGAGCGCGGACGAGGTGCCGTGGCGCACCCCAGCGTAAGACTCAGGAGCGCGGCGAGCGCCTTGACGGCAACACCCTTGTGCATGGCAACTCTGGCGGATGGTGATGGAAGCGCTGCGGGATGTCACGGGCTGGGCGCGGGTGCTGGCGCGGGTTGCGGTGCGCTCTGAGCTGGTGGCCGGGGCGAGCCCCGAGGCGACGCTGCTGGCGGCGCGGCTGCTCGGCACGGGCCGCGCGGGTATCTCGACGATCTTCCGGGTGCGGGCCGTCGGCGACGCGCGGCGCCCGGCCTTCGTGTGGCGGGGGCGCACCATCGACTTCGCCACCGCGGACGACCGCATCGACCGCCTCGCCGCGGGGCTCCGGCGCCGGGGCCTGAAGCGCCGCGACGCCGTCGCGCTGGTGCTGCGCAACCGGCCCGAGTTCTTCGAGATCGAGGGCGCGATGGCGCGGCTCGGCGGCTCGGCGGTGAGCGTGTCGTGGCGCAGCACGGCGGCCGAGCTGAGGTACCTCCTGGAGCACTCCGGGGCGAAGGCGGTGTTCTTCGAGCACGACCTCGCCGACGTGGTCGAGGAGGCCGTGAAGGGGCTCCCGGCGCTCGCCCGCGATCGGCTCATCGCCGTGGACGGGGACGCGCCGGGGATGGCCCGCTACGACGACGTGCTCGATCCGAGGAAGAGCGCCGTCGCCGACGAGGAGGACGGCGCGGTGGTCATCTACACCTCGGGCACCACGGCCGACCGAAGGGGGCCGTGAGACGCTTCGGGGCGGGGCAGGTGCTCGGCTTCGCGGCCTTCCTGGAGCGGGTGCCCATGCGCCGGAGCGACCGGCACCTCTGCGTGTGCCCGCTCTATCACTCCACCGGCCTCGGGTTCGCGTCGATGTCGTTGATGGTCGGCGGCGCGGTGGTGCTCGAGCCGGAGTTCGAGCCGATGAGCTTCCTGCGCACGGTGGAGCGCGAGCGGATCACCACCACCGCCCTCGTCCCCACGATGCTCCACCGGCTGATGGCGCTCGACCCGGAGGTGATCCGCGGCCACTCGACCCGCTCGCTGCGGGTGATGGCGTGCGGCGGCGCGCAGCTCCCGGCGCCCCTCGCCCGCCGCGCCCTCGGCGCCTTCGGCGACGTGCTCTACAACTTCTACGGCGCCACCGAGACCGGGCTCGTCACCGTCGCCACGCCCGACGACCTGCGCGCGCTACCGGGCACCATCGGCCGCGCCCTGCACGGCGTCTCGATCCGCCTCCTCGACGCCGAAGGGGCGGTCGTCCCCACCGGCGAGGTGGGGGAGCTCTACGCGCGCAGCACGATGCTGGTCGAGGGCTATCACGCCGACGACAGCGCCACGCGCTCGTCGATGCGCGACGGGCACTTCAGCGTCGGCGACCTGGCCACCGTCGACGAGGCGGGCCGCTACATGATCGTCGGCCGCCGCCGAGACATGGTCATCAGCGGCGGCGTGAACGTCTATCCCGCGGAGGTCGAGGCCCTCATCGACGCGCACCCGGCCGTCGCGCAGGCGGCGGTCGTCGGCGTCGTCGACGAGGAGTGGGGCGAGCGGCTGAGGGCCTTCGTGGTGCTGCGCGACAGCGTTACCGACGAGCCTCGCGCCCTCGCGCAAGAGCTTCGGCAGTGGTGCCGGGAGCGCGCGTCGGGGGCGAAGGTTCCGCGGGAGTGGGTGTTCGTCGAGGCGCTGCCGTCGAACCCGACGGGCAAGGTGCTGAAGCGGGAGCTCCGGGACTGGCAGGGCGACGCGATCGCGGTCTGACCCCGCGATCGTTCCCCCCTCAGCTCAGCGCTCGATCTTGGCCACCCGGGCGGCGTGTCGGCCGCCCTCGAAAGCGGTCTTGGAGAAGACCTCCAGCGCCGCCTCGGCGACCCCGCGTCCGACGACCCTCGCGCCGAAGGCGATCACGTTCGCGTCGTTGTGCTGCCGCGCCGCCCGCGCGGTGAACTCGTCGTGGCAGAGCGCCGCGCGCACGCCGGGGTGGCGGTTGGCGGCGATGGAGATCCCGATGCCCGAACCGCACACCAGCACCCCCCACTGGGCCTCGCCCGAGGTGATGGACGCCGCCAGGAGGTGCCCCCAGTCGGGGTAGTCCGTCGAGCTCGCGTCGTGGGTGCCGAGGTCGCGGACGGTCTCGCCGCGCGCGACCAGCCAGGCCTCCAGGTGCTCCTTCAGCTCGAAGCCGGCGTGATCGCTCGCGAGTACCCAGACCGTCATCTATGACTCCTGCGCGCGGCGGAAGAGCAGCGCGGCGTTGGTTCCACCGAAGCCGAAGGCGTTGGAGAGGGCCACGTCGATGCGCGCCGCGCGGGCGCGCCCTCGCACGAGGTCGAAGGTCACCGAGGGGTCGAGGTCGTCGGCGTTGAGCGTCGGCGGCGCGGTCTGCTCCGCGATTGCCAGCGCCGTGAACACCGCCTCGATGCCGCCCGCCGCGCCAAGCAGGTGGCCCGTCGAGCTCTTGGTCGCGCTCACCAGCACCTTCGCCGAGTGAGCGCCGAACACCGCCGCCACCGCCTCGGCCTCCGCCCGGTCGCCGAGGGGAGTGCCCGTCGCGTGGGCGTTGAGGTGGTCGACCGAGTCGGGCTCCAGCCCGGCATCGGCGAGAGCCATGCGCATCGCGCGCGCCGCCCCCTCCCCCCCTTCGGCCGGGTGCGTGAGGTGGTGCGCGTCATCGGTGGCTCCGTAGCCCGCGAGTTCCGCGTAGATCTTCGCGCCTCGGGCGAGCGCGCGGTCCATCGCCTCGAGCACCAGCACCCCGGCCCCCTCGCCCATCACGAACCCGTCGCGCTTCGCGTCCCAAGGGCGCACCGCCCTCGTCGGGTCATCGTTGCGCGTGGACATCGCCATCATCGCGTCGAAGCCCGCGAGCCCTAGCGGGGTCACCGTCGCCTCGGCGCCGCCCGCGAGCATCACGTCGGCCTCGCCGCGCTGCACCCGGCGCAGCGCCTCGCCGAGCGCGTGGGCCCCCGAGGCGCAGGCGCTGGTGGTGCAGAAGTTCACGCCTCGGAGCCCGAAGCGCATCGCGATCTGCCCGGGCGCCATGTTGGCGATCACCTGCGGAACGAAATACGGCGTCACCTTCCCGGGGCCGCGCGTGCGCATCGTCTCGAGGGTGCGCTCGATGGAGGCGAGGCCGCCCATCCCGGAGCCCAGGATGACGCCCGCCCGCTCCGAGGCTTCGCCCTCCAGCTTCTCCGGGAGGCCCGCGTCGCGCCACGCCTCGCCCGCGGCCACCCAGGCGAAGTGCGCGAAGCGATCCATCTCCCGGGCCTTGCGCTTGGAGAGCAGCGCGTCGGCGTCGAAGCCGGTCACCTCGGCGGCGATCTGGCAGCGGTAGGCGGATGCGTCGAAGGTGGCGATGCGCGCGACGCCGGAGCGCCCCGCGCAGAGGGCGGCCCAGGACTCCGCGACGCCGATTCCCAGGGGAGTGACGAGGCCGACTCCGGTGATGGCGACGCGGCGCATGAACGATGAGGGTGGGGCGGGCTGCTCAGCTCTTCGCGGGGACACGAGCGACGATGTAGTCGATCGCGTCCTGCACCGCGCGGATCTTGTCCGTCGCCTCGTCCGGGATCTCGACCCCGAACTCCTCCTCGAGGGCCAGCACCAGCTCGACGATCGCGAGCGAGTCGGCCTGGAGGTCGTTGATGAACGAAGCCTCGGGCCGCACCTGCTCAAGGGGTACGTCGAGGTTGTTCGCGATAAGCGCCCGAACCCGCTCTGAAACGTCGCTTCCCGTCATCTGCATTAGCCTCTTTCATTCATCGGGCTGGCGGTCACATCCGCAGCCCGCCGTTGACGCCCAACACCTGACCGGTCACCCAGGCCGCCTCGGCGGAGGCCAGATACACCACCGCCGCGGCCACGTCCTCCGGTCGACCGATTCGCCCCGCCGGGGTCATCTCGATCAGCTTCTTCCGTACCTCGTCGGTCATCCCGGCGGTCATGTCGGTCTCCACATAGCCCGGCGAGACCACGTTGGAGGTCACGCCGCGGGAGCCGTACTCCCTCGCGATCGAGCGCGCCATGCCCACGAGCGCCGACTTGCTGGCAGCGTACATCGTCTGCCCCGCGTTGCCCATCGCGCCGACCACCGACGACACCGCGATGATGCGACCGTAGCGCGCCTTCATCATCGAGCGCACCGAGGCCTTCGCCAGGAAGAGCGTGCCCTTCACGTTGGTCGCGAGCATCCGGTCGAAGTCCTCCTCCTGGGCCCGGAGCAGCAGCGCGTCGATGTTGACCCCCGCGTTGGCCACGGCGATCGCCATCGGCCCCTTGCGCTGCACCAGCCCCTCCACGGCCGCCGTCACCGCGGACGCGTCGCTCACGTCGAAGGGCAGGAGCTCCCCGTCGCCCCCGGCCGCGCGCATCGCCGCGAGGGTCTCCTCGGCCGCCGCGGCGTTGGTCGCGTAGTTCACCGCGACCCACGCGCCCTGCGACGCCAGCGCCACCGCGGTCGCCCGGCCGATGCCCCGCGACGCGCCGGTCACCAGCGCCAACCGACCCGAGAGATCAAACATCCGATGCCTCCGTGGCGCGGCCTGCTGAGGGCGCGCGTAGACAGACGACGCCGATCGCGAGGATCGCGGGCTGTGTGTTGGCGGTGAGGGTGAGTTCGGACTCAAGGTCGTCGTAGCAGAGCGACGACGGCGGGCGCGCGTCGCCCGCGAGGGAGGCATCGACCAGGTCGAGGCCGGCGTCCGCGTGTGCGCCTTGGCCTGGGAACACGAGCGCGACGCTCATCACTGGGCGGGGGTAGGGATCAGCCTTCGCTGGGAGCTGGCGCCGGAGCGGGCTTCGCCACCACGGACTGGCCGTTGTAGAAGCCGCAGGCGGGGCACACGCGGTGGGGGCGCTGGACCTCACCGCAGTTCGAGCAACGGGTCAGCGCGGGGGCCGCGACCTTGTCATGATTCGCCCGACGCGTCTTGCGCGCGGTGCGCGAGGTTCTCCTCTTCGGAACTGCCACGGTTCACTACTCCTTCTTGATAAAGCGCGCGAGCGGCGCCAGCCTGGGGTCGATTCCATCACGTGCCAGCGGAGGGGCCGCCGGCATCTCGAGCTTCACCGGGCAGACCTCATGACGAGGGTGCAGCGGCGCTTCCAACAGGATCGCCTCGCGCAGCCAGTGCGCCAGGTCGATGCGGTCGTCTGTATACACGTCCACGTCGAGCTCATCGCGGGAGAGTTCGACCTCCTCGTGGACGGCCTTGCCGGGCTTCGTGGAGCCCGCGGGCTCCAGGTGCAGGACGAGGTCGGCGGACATCGTGAACGTCATGCGCTCGAGGCACGCCACGCAGTCGGTCTGCGCCGTCACCTCGAAGCGACCGCTCATGAAGACGTTGCGCTTGTCCTTGTCGAGGCGCACCGAGGCGTGACCCGGAGCGCCCGGCACGGTCATCAGGCCGGTGCCCTCGAAGACCCCCGTGAGCCACGCCTCATCGAGGACGAGCTCCTGCTGGAGCCCGTCGTCGGGAATGCGATCAAAGAGGATGACGGGGGGTGCCATGAAGGTGATCCTGTCGCCCCCTCCGGAAGGGGGGGTGGAGTCAGGGCGCGCGAACCTAGAGAAAGACCCTCGGGTGTGTCAAGCGACGCCGGACGAGTAAGTTGCCTCGGGCGGTGCGAAGCTGACGGCGCTAGCTACTGAGAGTGTTCGCTGGCGCAGGGGTTTAAGACCCCGCGCGGAGGTTGATACGCCATGCCGAGACTCCTGGGATATTTCGCGAGCCAGATCGACCGGGTCCGCTGCGTGCTCACCGCCGAGGAGGGCGCGCGGCTGGAGCCCGACGCCCGCGAGGGATTCGGCATCGGGAGCCACCAGGGCAGCGAGGTGCTGCTGCGGCGCTCGCCCACTGGCACCCCGCAGCCGCTCGACCTGCTCGCGGTCGCGGGCGACCTGCGCACTGGGTCGTTTCTGGCGCACGTCCGGCGGGCCCGCGTGGGCGGCCGCACCCCCGACAACACCCAGCCCTTCCGCCTGCGCCAGTGGCTCTTCGCCGCGCTCGGCACGCTCCCGCTCGACGGCGACGGGAAGGAGCGGCTGCTCGCGGAGATGCCGGGCTTCCTCGCCAACAGCCTGCGCGGCGAGACCGACAGCGAGCTGCTCTTCCACCACATCCTCGGCGCGCTCTTCCGCGCGGGCCTGCTCGATGATCCGTCGCCTGATCGCACCGCGCTCCGCGACACCATCACCGCCAGCCTCCGGGCGCTCGACGCCACCCTCGGCGCGACCGCTCCGCTCGCGCTCCTGCTCAGCGACGGGCAGGGCGCGGTCGGGTACGCGCGGGAGATGCCCATGCGCTGGGTGCGCCGCCACGGCATCGCTCGCTGCGCGGTGTGCAGCCGACGCGACCTCCCGGTCAGCCACGAGACGCTCCGGTACGTCCTCATCACCGACCAGGAGCCGGGCGGCACGGGCTGGCGGCCGTGGGGCACCGAGGAGGGCGGAGGGATGATCGTCGTCGACCGCAACCTCGAGGTGCGCGAAGCGCGATGGCTCGACCTGCCCTGAAGGGCTTCTTACCCGTCCATGTAAGCGCGTCGTTGCTGGCGCTCGCGGGCTGCGGGGCGACGCCCCTCCCGACGCCGTCTTCGGCGGGCGGCGACGACATGCCTCCCGCGACGCGATCTGTCGACGGGGTGAACGTCGCGGTGCTGGGCGACCATCGCCCGGCGGTGGCGCGGCTGATCGACGGGTGGCGCTCGGCGCTCGACCAGCGCGACCCGGCGCGGCTGCGGGCGCTGGTTGCCCCGATCGTCGGCGGGGTGCAGCAGTTTGGGGTCGGGATGAGCCGGGAGGCATGGCTCACCCGCGCCGAGGCGATCTTCGCGAGCGCGGCGAGGGCCCGGCCGTGGCTGCAGGCGCCGCCGACGGTGGACTCCTACGCAGAGTGCGCTCCGAGGTGCCCGAGCGCGCTCCTGGGGCCGGGAGAGTGGATGGTCCGGTGGCCAGGCGGCCCGACCGTGAGGGTGTTGCCGGGGATGCCGTCGGATCGGGCGCTGCCGTCGACGCTGCGCGTGGCGGTGGTCGACGGCGAGGCGGTGGTCGTGGGCGTCGACGACGACATCGTCGCGGCGCAGGGGCCGAGCCCGGCCCGCTTCAGCGGCGCTGCCCGACCGTAGGCGCGTTGAGCTGAAAGAGGTAGTTGCGCGCCTCGTTGGCGACGGTGCCGTAGGGGAAGCGACGCAGCAGGGTGCGGAGCGTGGTGCGGGCGTCGCCGAAGAGCTGCAGGTCGACCTGGCACTGGGACATCTTGAACAGCGCGTCGTCGGCGGCCTCGCGGTCGTTGCCGTCGGCGACCGCCTGGAGCATCACGATGGCCTCGCGCTGACGCCCGAGGTGCCGCAGCGCGTCGGCCTGGGCGATGCGCACGAAGGGGATGTGGCCCGCGTCGTCCTTGAGCCGGATGGCCTCCTCGTAGGACTCGCCGGCCTCGGCGTAGCGGGCCATGCGGGCGTGCTCGAGGCCGCGCTGGTAGGCGATGACCGAGAGGTTGCTACGGAAGCGGTCGACCACGTCCTGGAACATCGCGATCTCGACCGCGGTGAGGTGCTCCCGCCGGAGCTGCTCCCACGACTCGACCACCTCCTGCTGGCGGCCGTCGCGGACGAGGTCGTAGAAGGCCTGGGCGCGGGCGTCGAGGGCGGCGCGCTCCTCCTTCTCGCGGGTGACCACGGCGAGCTCCCGGCGGCTTTGCTCCTCGGTGCGGCGCAGCCCGCGGAGCTCGGCGTCGCGCTCCCGCAGCGAGGCGTCGAGCCAGAGCTTGATGCCGCCGAAGATCACGACGACGAAGAGCACGTAGGCCGTGGCGCTGTTGACCGTGATGCGCCGCTCGTAGCCCGCCTGGCGCCGGGCGATGCTCTTCACGTCCGCGGAGAGGGCGCTCGTGAGGTTGCTCGACTTGATGATCAAGCCGCGGCTCTCGATGATCTCGCGCTTGATCTCCCGGAACTCCTCCTCGACGTCGCGGCTCGACATGACCTGACAGGCCTTAGTCCAGCGGCGTCGGCGCTGGCAAGCGCCGCGGCCACGCTCGCGCTTGCGGGTCGCCCCGCTCAATGGTAATCGCCGCGGCCGAAGGGATCACGCGTTCCATGGGACAAGTCATCGACATCAACGAGCTCCGCCGCGGCAACAAGATCGACATCGAGGGCGAGCCCTATCAGGTCGTCAGCGTGGACTTCCGCAAGCCGGGGAAGGGCACGCCGTCCACCTCGGTCAAGATGAAGTCGATGATCAGCGGCAACGTCCTGGAGCGCACCTACAAGTCCGGCGAGAAGCTCTCCGGCGCGGACATCGAGGAGCGCGAGATGCAGTACCTCTACGCCGAGGGCGACCAGCTCGTGTTCATGGACAACGCCACCTACGAGCAGGCGCACGTCGACGCCAAGCACTTCGAGGAGCGCGGGTTCCTCCTCGACAACGCCATCTGCCAGGTGCTGCTGCACAACGGCACGCCCATCGGCGTGACGCTGCCCACCTGGGTCGAGATGGAGGTCGTCGAGACCGAGCCGGGCTTCAAGGGCGACACCGCCAACAACGTGCTCAAGGCCGCCAAGTGCTCGACCGGCGTCATCGTGCAGGTGCCGATCTTCATCAACCAGGGCGACTTCATCCGCATCGACACCCGCACCGGCGAGTACGCCGAGCGCGTCGCCAAGACCCGCTGAGCCTCCGTCGGTCCTCCGCCCGCGCCCCGCGGCCCCGTTTTACACCACAAGGTATGGAGCAGGTGAGCTGATGCCCGTCGAGTGGATCGACGCGCACCCCGAGGGCCACTGGCTCCTCTGCGGGCGCGTCCTGGACCGACCCTTCCCCGAGACCATCCTCCTCGCCGAGGGGCCGCACCGCATCCAGGTGAACGGCGCCTGCACGCGGGACCTCGACCCCGGCGACCTCGTGCGCCTCCGGGCCGTGATCGACCACGACCCGGCGGACCTCTACCTCCCGCCGGACCGCGCGTTTCCCGTCTACATGGCCTTCGAGTCGCAGAGCCTCCATCGGCCGACGCGCTCGCCCTTCGCCCGCGGCAGCGAGACCTGGCGTCTCGCCCAGGACGGCGTGCGCCAGCGGCTCTCGCTGCGGCACCACGCGAGCGACCAGGTGCGCGCCTACTTCCGCGCGCAGCGCTTCCTCGAGGTCGAGACCCCAGCGATCGTCTCGTGCCCCGGGCTCGACGTGCACCTCTCGGCCTTCGGGGTGCTCGGGCACATGCAGCCCACCGCTTCGGGGCTGCCCACCCCCTACGGCTTCCTCATCACCTCACCGGAGCTTCACATGAAGCGGCTGCTGGTGGGCGGCGTGAACCACTGCTTCCAGCTCGCCCGCTGCTTTCGCGCGGGCGAGGTCGGGCGGCGGCACCAGCCGGAGTTCACCATGGTCGAGTGGTACCGCGCGTGGGCGGGCCTCGACGACGTGCTCGCGGACACGGAGAACCTCGTGCGCGCGGTCGCCTCCGTGGGGCCCTCGCCCGGGGTGATCCGCCTCGGCGAGAACGAGATCTCCGTCGAGGAGGAGTTCGCGCACATGACCGTGCGCGAGGCCTTCGCGCGCTGGGCGCCGGACGTCGCCGACCCCATCGCCCTCGCGGCCTCCGACGAGGAGGAGTACTTCCGGCGCTTCTCCCAGGACGTCGAGCCGGGCCTCGGCTTCGACCGGCCGACCTTCCTCACGCACTTCCCCTCGGTGCACGCCTCGCTCGCGCGGCGCTGCGACGACGACCCCAGCGTGTGCTTCCGCGCGGAGCTCTACATCGCCGGCGTCGAGCTCTGCAACGCCTTCGACGAGCTCACGGACCCCGAGGAGCAGCGCCAGCGCTTCCTCGAAGACCAGCGCCGACGGGCTGAGCTGGGCCTGCCGGTGTACCCCCTCGACGAGGGCTTCCTCCGCGCGCTGGAGGAGGGCATGCCCCCCGCCGCGGGCAACGCCCTGGGCTTCGATCGGCTGGTGGCGCTGGTCGCCGGGCGCGAGAGCCTCGACGACGTGATCGCCTTCCCCCACCGCGCCAACGCCCCCTACCCCGCGCGGTAGAGTTCCAGCAGTTCGCGCGCGGCGCGGTAGGGGTCGAACTCCCGAGCGAGCACCCGCTTCGCCGCCTCGTCCATCGCGCCGCCCACCTTCGCGAGCGCGTCCTCCACCAGCAGGTCGCGGAACACCAGGCTGCAGCTCGTCCCTCGCCCTCGCCGCGCGTCGCTCCTCGCCTGCCCTCGTCTGCCCGAGCCACTCGCGGTGCTTCGCGATCGCCTCGACGAGCTGCGCGACGCCCTCTCCCCGCGACGCGACGGTCTTCACCACCGGCGTAAACCACTCCTCCACGCTCACCTTGTGCTCGGCCTCGCGGTCGAGGCGCGCGCCGTGGTGGCCGAAGGAGTGCGAGCCGGCGTGGAGCAGCTCGTGGCTCATGCCGACCATCATCTCGAGGTCGCGCACGGTCGCGTCGGCGCCCTCGCGGTCGGCCTTGTTGACCACGAACAGGTCGGCGATCTCCAGGATGCCCGCCTTGATGGCCTGCACCTCGTCGCCCATCCCAGGCGCCATCACCACCAGGGTGGAGTGCGCGAGGCGCGCGATCTCCAGCTCGTCCTGACCGACGCCGACGGTCTCCACGATGATCACCCCGGCGCCCCAGGCGTCGAGCACCCTCACCACGTCGGCGGTCGAGCGGGAGAGCCCGCCGAGCTGCCCACGGGTCGCCATCGAGCGGATGAACACCTCCCCGTCGAGCGCGTGGCGCTGCATCCGGATGCGGTCCCCCAGGATCGCCCCGCCGGTGAAGGGCGACGACGGGTCGACCGCCACCACGCCCACGCGCACGCCCTGCTTGCGGTAGTGCCCGATGAGCTGGTCGGTGAGCGTGCTCTTGCCCGCGCCGGGGTTGCCCGTGACGCCGATGATCCAGGCGCGGCCGGTGTGTGGGTGCAGGTCGGCGAGCGCGCCGAGCCAGTCGCCCGCGCGGTCGTCGATGTCTCTCATCAAGCGCGCCGTAGCGCGCACCTCGCCGCGAAGAACCCGCTCTGCCAGTGGATGCATGGCGTCGCGGGTTGTATCACACGGGCATCGTGCCGCTCCGCCCCCTCAGCGCCGCCCTGGCCCTCTGCCTCGTCGGCTGCCTCCCGGAGCCCGCTCGGCCACCGGGTGCCCTCTTCGACTCCGGGGTTCCGATCAGCTTCGACGTCGTGGTCGAGGAGACCGCCCCCGTCGACGTACCTCCCGTCGACCGCCCCGTCGCGGTCGACGCGGGCGCCGACGTGCCCGACGCCCCGACCGACCGGCCCATCGTCACCGGCGACGGGCCCGACCCCTCGCGGCGCTACCCCTCCGGGCCCTACGGCACCCTGGTGGGCGGCGTGATGCAGCCCTTCGAGCTCGCGGACTGCGCCGGGACCACGTTCCGCTTCGCGGGCCCTGACTGGGTGACCGCGAGGGCCACGCTGGTGACCTTCACCGCGGGCTACTGCGAGGGCTGCGCCGAGCTGGCGCGGTCGATCCAGAGCAGCGTCAACCTCCCGTACCGCCCTCGGGGACTGCGGGTCGTCGGGGTGCTGACCGACGGCAGCGTCCCCGGCGACCCCGCCACCCGCGCGTTCTGCCAGCAATGGATCTTCCAGGCGGGCATCTCGCACCCCATGGCGCTCGACCTCGCGAGCGCGCTCCGCTCTCACACCGACCGCCTCACGCTGCCGCAGTGGGTGCTCACGGACGAAAACGGCCGCATCCTCTGGCGCGCGGCGGGCTCCGCGGCGGCCCTCAACGAGCTCCGCACACGGCTCGACGCGCTGCTCCCCGGGGCGCCGTGACCGATCGGTCGAGGCGACGGTGGCTCACCTCCGTGGGCGCGGCCACGCTGGCCGTGGGGCTCCCGCGCTGCGACCGCGACGAGCCGGTGGTGGCCTTCGACGCGGGCCCGATCGACGAGTGGACCCGGGTGCACTGGAGGCTCTTCGAGGGCGCCAAGATCATCGTGGCGCGCGACGGCCGCGGGCTCTTCGCCATGTCGGCGGTCTGCCCCCACCAGGGCTGCATCGTGGGCCCCACCCCCGGCCGCGTATGCGTCCCCCCGGAGGACGGCGCGACCTCCGAGACCCCGACGCTCTGCTGCGCCTGCCACAGCTCGTTCTTCGACGGCGACGGCCTCGCCATCAGCGGGCCCGCGGCGCCGCGGGGCCTCGCCCACTGGCGGGTGCTCGTCGAGGGCGGTCGGGTGCGGGTGATGGTCAACGACCCCGTCGCGGTCGCCTCCCGGGCGGTAGAATGAACGCTTCGACGCGCCACCGGCCTCGTACGCCTGGCGCGCGCTGAAGGAGAACGATGGCGAAGGTGCCGGAAGAGAAGGTCCCCGGGCGGCTGATGCGGACGCTGAAGACGGGGTGGCTCGGGAGCGCGGTCGCGTCGAGCTATCTGGGCGGCAAGATCGTCGATCGGCTGCGCGGCGACGAGGGCCGCGCGGACGCGGAGCTCAGCCGGCACCTCCAGAACGCGAAGCGCATCGCGTCGACGATGAAGGAGCTCCGGGGCCCGCTGATGAAGGTGGGCCAGCTGCTGTCGACGCACGCCGAGGCGCTCCCCGGGGAGTACGGCGAGGTGCTGCGCTCGCTGCAGAGCTCGGCGCCGCCGATGTCCTACGAGACCATCCGAGACGTCATCGAGATGGACCTCGGGGCGACGCCGGAGGAGCTGTTCAAGGACTTCTCGCGCACGGCCCTGGCGGCGGCCTCGCTCGGCCAGGTGCACCGCGCGACGCTGAAGGACGGGACGCAGGTCGCCGTGAAGGTGCAGTACCCCGGCGCCGTCGCCTCGGTGGAGGGCGACCTCAAGAACATGAAGTTCGGCGCCGCGATGGTGAAGCGCCTGCTCGCCGACGTGGTGGGCAACGAGCGGCTCGACTTCACCCCGGTGGCCGAGGAGATCGCCGAGCACCTCGCGCAGGAGACCGACTACTGCCGCGAGGCCTACAACGCCCAGCTCCTGGGCAAGCTCTTCGAGGGCGTCGACTGGGTGGTGATCCCCAGGGTGCACGCCCGCTACTCGGGGCTGCGGACCATCACCTACGACTACCTGGAGGGCGTCGACCTCGGAGAGGCGCTGAAGCACCCCGACCAGGCCTACCGCGAGCGCGTCGTCGAGCGGCTCTCGGACGCGTACTGGTTCCAGATGCTGAAGGGGGGCGTGCTGCACGCCGACCCGCACCCGGGCAACTACCGGGTGCTGCCCGACGGGCGGCTGGGCATCCTGGATTTCGGCTGCGTGAAGATCTTCGACGAGTCGTTCATCGTCGGCTTTACCGCGATGGTAAAGGCCCGGATGACCGGCGACGAGGAGGGGCTCAAGGACGCGATGGTCGCGCTGGAGCTCGTGTCCGACCGGGAGAACGCGCAGGAGCTCTCGGACATGTCGCGCATCGCGGAGTACTTCTCCGCGGGGCTCCAGAAGGACGAGCCCTTCGACTTCGCGGAGTACAGCTACGTGCGAGGCGCCAAGGAGCTGGTGACCTACTTCCTCCAGCAGCGCCGGGTGCCGCCGTCGCAGCGCAACATGATCTTCATGACGCGCGTCGTGCTCGGGTACTACGAGTATTTCTCCCGGGCGCGGGCCAAGATGAACTTCCGCCAGATGGTCTGGCGCTGGATCAAGGACGACTGGACCGGGCGGGCCATCACGATCCCGCCCTACGGAGAGTGATCGGCCGATGGGACGAACCATCGTCGTGGGCGACATCCACGGCTGCGCGCTGGAGTTCGATGACCTGCTCCGCTCGCTGGGCTTCGCCCAGGGGGTCGACCGCGTCGTGCTGGTGGGCGACCTCGTGGCGCGAGGGCCCGACTCCGCCGGGGTCGTCGAACTGGCGCGCTCGTGCGGCGCGTGGGCGGTGCGCGGCAACCACGACGAGAAGGTGCTGAGCTGGTGGCGCCACGCGCAGGAGCACGGCAAGCGCAGCGCCGACCGCAAGGTCAAGCTCTCCGAGCGGCACCGCGCCGTGGCCCAGGCGCTCACCGAGCGGCAGTTCGGCTTCCTGGCGGCGCTGCCGCTGATGATCTCGCTGCCCGAGCACGAGATGCTGGTGGTGCACGCCGGGGTCGATCCGTCGAAGGCCCCGTCGGCCTGCGACGAGGAGACGCTGCTCACCGTGCGCTCCATCGACGACGACGGGAAGGCCAGCCGCAAGCTCACCGGCACCCCCTGGGCGCAGCGCTGGAAGGGCCCGGCGCAGATCGTCTTCGGCCACGACGCGCGTCGAAACCTCCAGCTCGAGGACTTCGCCACCGGCCTCGACACGGGCTGCTGCTACGGGCGGCAGCTCACCGCGCTGGTGCTCTCCGAGGCGGAGGTCATCCCGCGCGACCGCGCCGCCCGGGCGAAGCTGCTGCGGCAGGTCGCCGCGCGTCAGGTGTGGTGCCCCATGGGATCGGGGGACGGCCCGGAGTGAGCGAGCTCGTGGGCGTCGGTGGCACCTCGCTGGCGTGCCCGGGCTGCGCCCGGCCGATGACCCTGCGCGCCGCCGACCTCTCGGCCGCCGCGCTCGACTGCCCCCACTGCGCCCTCGTCTGGTGCGAGCCCGGCGGCCTGGGCCGCCTCGTCGGCCACTCCGACGACCTCCTCGACGAGGCCCCGGTGAGCCCGCCCTCGATGGACGTCGCGCTCGACGCGAGGCCCTGCCCCCGCTGCCCCGGCGTCTGCCTCGACCGCGTCCCCTTCGCGCTCCCCCGCGGCCCCTGGATCGAGCGCTGCCCCTACTGCGCGGGCACCCTCTCCCCGGCGAGCGCTCTGCCCCTCATGCGCGAGGCCCTCGCCCGCCGCCGCGCTCCCCGGCCCGTGGTCGAGGCCCCGGTCGCGCTCGACCCCGACGTGCCCCGCTGGCGCCCGCTCTCGCTCCGGCAGGCCGCCCTCGCCGTGCCCGTGGCGCTGCTCGCGGCGCTCGTGCTGCGCGCCTTCACGCTCCCATCGCTGCTGCTCTGGGGCGTGCGGGTGTCGCTCCACGAGCTCGGCCACGCGAGCGTCGCCTGGGCCTGCTCCTGGAAGGCGCTGCCGCTGCCGGTGGGCCTCACGCTGATCTTCCCGGGCCGCTCGTGGACGGTCTTCGTCGGCATGCTGGCGGCGGTGCTCGGGCTCGTCGGCATCGGCGTGATGCGCCGCTCGGCCGCGCTTGTGGTGGGCCCCGCGCTCTTCGCGGTCGCGCTCTTCATCGGCACCTTCGCGCTCGACCTCGGCACGCAGGAGATGTGGGTCACCTTCGGCGGCTGCGGCGGCGAGCTGGTCTACGGCGCGGCGCTGGTGCTGCTCTTCCACCATCGGATGCCCGACCGCAGCCGCTGGGACTTCTTCCGCTGGGCGGCGCTCGCGCTCGGGGCCTGGGTGCTCGTCGACGCGTCGATGTTCTGGCGCGGCTGCGCCCTCGACTGGTCGCGCATCCCCTGGGACGGATCCTTCGGGGAGGACGGCGACATGACGAAGCTGCGCGACCAGCACCACTGGGACGAGCTGAAGATCACCGGGCGCTACGTGACGCTGGCGAAGCTCTGCCTCGGGGTGGTCGGGGTCTGGTGGGCGGCGCACCTCGCGGCCGCCTGGCGACGCGAGAGGCTCAGTGGCGAGCGAAGGGATACGCCGCGTAGTCAGCCCGGAGGTGCTCGGACAGCCAGGGGCACACCTCGGTGACGCTGCGGCCGAGGGCCTGGGCGACCTTGCGGTAGGCCTCGTGCCCCTGCCGCGCGGTGCGGTGCGGTGCGGGGCAACGCCGCCCCGGACGACCCGCCAAGGCGAAGCGTAGCCGGTCCGACCGGCGATTCACCGGGCGCACACCGGCAACGCACCCCGCCACCACCAGCGACGCACCCCGCCACCACCAGCGACGCACCCCGCCACCACTAGCGACGCACCCGGCATCGACGGGCGACGCACCGGGTCGCCATCCTCCACGCACCGCTCTGACACCACCCCGCCGCCACCCCGCCGCCACCCCGCCGCCACTCCCGAGCAGCCTCGAATCATCGGTAGACGCCGTGGATCTTCGAGGGCACGCGCATCGCTCAGCCTGCGGATCCACCGATGGCCGATGGCGGCGGACATCTCCACGTTGGCGCCCGCGATCCCGTCCGCGATGGGGTGGTGCACCAGCTCGTGCGCGATCACTTCGCCGCCTTCGCGGAGCAGATGCAGGAGGGCGGTCGTTCGCTCCCGCGATACGTCATCGAGGAGTTCGATGCCTTCCTCCGGTGTGGAGTGCTGGCCTGCGGCTTCATGCGCGCTCGGTGTCCGGGCTGCGGTCACGATCGACTGGTGGCGTTCTCGTGCAAGCACCGCGGGGTGTGCTCGAGCTGCGGCGGGCGACGCATGAGCGAGACGGCAGCGCGGCAGTGCGATCGCGTGTTGCCAGCGGTGCCATACCGGCAGTGGGTGCTCTCGCTGCCGTGGGAGCTACGACTGCCCGTGGCGCGCGATCCGGCGCTGCTCAACGCGGTGTCGCGAGTGTTCTTCGAGGAGGTGCGCGCATGGCTACGGCAAGCGGCAGCGGGGACGCCGACTGGCGCGAGGCGGGAGGGCGCCGCCGTGACGTATGTGCAGAGATTCGGGGGCTCGTTGAACCTGAACCCGCACCTGCACATGCTCGTCGCCGACGGGGTGTTCGGGTGTCGCGATGATGGGAGCACGCCCGTGTTCGTGGCGGCCGCGGCGCCGACGCGGGACGACCTTCGCGCGGTCATCGCGCGGGTGATCGAGCGGTTGCAGATCATCGAGCGCAGGCGCGCGCATCGGGCGGCGAGCGAGAGTTGCGAGGTGAATGACGACGGCATGGAGGGCCTGCGCCGCGCGGCGGGCGGGCGCGGGGCCTTCGCGCGCGTCGACGACAGGGGAGCGCGCGACGACGCGTCGGAAGCGGCGGACGCGCGGGCGTTGGCGCCGCTGCGGATGCGGTCGCATGGGCTCGTCGCGGAGGTCGACGGGTTCAACCTTCACGCGGGCGTGTGCGTCGCGGGCGACGACCGCGATGCGCTGGAGCGGCTGTGCAGGTACATGGCGCGGCCCGCGGTGGCGAGCGGTCGGGTGACGAGGCTGCCCGATGGCAACGTCGCGTATCGGGTGAAGTCGCCGCGCAGCGCGGGGGCGACGCATCGGGTGATGACGCCGATGGAATTCATGGCCCGGTTGGCGGCGCTGGTCCCTCCGCCTCGGAGCGCTTTGGTGCGCTACCAGGGCGTGCTCGCGCCGAACTCCCCCTGGCGGGTCGCGGTGGTTCCGCTGCCTCCTGTGGAGGAGCGGCGCCCCTGCGTGGCGGCACCGGTGCCTCCGGCCACACCGTCGGATGGCGTGAACGCCAGGCGGCCGCAGATCGAGGCGACGGGCGACAGCGACGGGCGAGCGCCCACGCCGAGCTCCCGCATCGAGTGGGCGCGACTGCTCTGGCGCGTGTGGGGCGTGGACGCGCTGAAGTGTCCAGGGTGCGGCGGCCGGATGAGGATGATCGCGGCCCTCACCGAGCGCGCGGGGATCGTGCGCGTCCTCGAACACCTCGGCGTCTCGACCGAAGTGCCACGGATGCGCCGCTCGCGCGACGGTCCGTGATAGGCCGCGCGAGGTGATGGTCGGGGGCGTCGTCCGTGGCTTGCGGGGTGACGAAGGCCGTGATGCGTGCGAGGTGGGCGCGAATGGGGCGAGTGGGGCGTTGGATTCGGTCAGCGAGCTCTCCCAGGAGCTCTGGCTGAGGGCCGCGGGAGCGGGAACTTCGTGGTCTGGGTATTTCGTAAACCTGAGCGATCTCGTGCCAGAGCTGTCCCGCGTTGGACGACTTATCCCCTCGGGAACGGTGGCGTGGCCGGTGATGAAGATCACCGAGAGCAGCGGGTCGATGGCGAGCGCGCGCTCCATCACCGAGAAGCCGTTGGCCCCGGGGATCTGCACGTCGGTGAGCAGCACGTGCGGCCCGAACGGCGACATCCGCGCGAGCGCCCCCTCGGCCGTGGTGGCCGTCTCCACCGTGAAGCCAGCGGGGGTGATGATGGCGCCGAGCAGCGAGCAGACGTCGGGCTCGTCGTCGACGATCAGCACCCGGGGGCGCTCGCCGGAGGCGAAGGGAGCGACTCGACCGACTGCGCCCTCGGGGCTCAACACCCCCTCCCGCCGGGCGCCGCGCTCCGACGGGGGCCGTGAAGGTGTCCTGCGAAACAACCGTCGCGTCGCGCCAGGTCCCAACCCACGATTCGCTCATCCTCTTCTCGGCTGCAGACAGGTCGTTGGCCCCGCGAACCCACTCCGCCGTATGCGTCGGAGGTCGCCGAGAGCGGCTTCAGATCGTCGGCCGAGCGAGAGACGGCGTGCATTCCGCCAACGACGAAGTCGGCGCACCGTCCGGCTCGGAGAGCCTACGGTCTCCACTTGGAGATCGAGGGCGCGTACCGCAAGCCCTGCAGCGCGTGCACGCCTTGCGGGGGCGGGCTCGCCGATGAGGACGCAGCCATCGGGGGCTGAACATGTGTGGGAGCATGCCGTGGAGGCTGATGGGCAATCCTGACGACAACAAGCATCCGCAGCGCGCCCAGACCGACGAGAGCCTGAGGGGCGAGCGGGACAAGGCCGACGCCCACGTCGAGGGGGTGCAGGGTGAGGTCGACGCGCAGGCCGACGAGGTGCTGGAGCTCGCGCGCCAGCGGGCCGACGAGCTCCTGCGAGCCGCGCGCGAAGACGCCGACCGCAGTCCCCAGACGGCCGTCGCAGAGGCCGCCGCCGAGGACGAGCGCGCGCAAGCGGACGCGGCCCTCGTGCAGGAGCGGTCGGCCGCCGACGGGGCGCTGGGCCGGGAGCGCGTCGAGCGCAGGCGCTACCTGGCCGACTTCCTGGCGAGCGAGCGCGAGGCCACCGACCAGGACCTCGGGGGCGAGCGGGCGCAGGCCGACACCCTCGTCGCGGCGCGGGACGAGTTTCTCGCCACGGTCAGCCACGACCTGCGCACGCTCCTGGGCGGGCTCTCGCTCAGCGCCAGCCTCGTGCTCGCGCACGCGCCGGATGGCGACCCCGGCAACGACCTGCGCAGGCACGCCGCCCGGAGTCAGCGCCTGGTCGCCCGGATGAACCGCCTCGTCAACGACCTCCTCGACGTCGCGAGCATCGAGGCGGGCAAGCTGGCCCTCTTCCCCGAGCTGGTCGTCCCCTCGCGCCTGGTGCACGACACGCTCGACGCCTTCGAGCCCGTCGCCGCCGCGAAGCGGATCATGCTCGTCGCCGACGAGTCGCCGACCGGCCCCGCCTGGCTGGACGACGGGCGCGTGCTCCAGGTGCTCGGCAACCTCGTGGGCAACGCGATCAAGTTCACCCCGGCCGAGGGGCGGGTCACGCTCCGCGTCGGCACGGACCGGCGGGAGGTGCACTTCTCGGTGAGCGACACGGGCGTCGGCATCTCGGCGGAGGACCTGCCGGGGACCTTCGAGCGCTTCCGCCAGGTCAGCAAGGACCCCCGCGGTCTCGGCCTCGGACTGCACATCTCGAAGTCCATCGTCGAGGCGCACGGCGGACGGATGTGGGCCGAGAGCGAGGTGGGCGTCGGCAGCACGTTCTTCTTCGCGCTGCCGATCGGCGTGGATGGGCTGATGAACAGCTAGGAGCGTGCCCCGCTCGTGCGGGAAGGCGACGGGGCGGCGACGCGGGACCGCCGCGGCGAGACGCGCTCGCGACGGGCGCTGCAAGAAGAGAGTCCGTCGGTGCGACGCCGTGCGATTCGTGTACAGCGCTGTCCGGCCGGTGCACGCATCCACCAACCGCGGCCGCGGAATGCCCGCAATTCGTGTGTGGTTGCGATCGTGCAGTGGGCGAGGCGGCGCCCTGGTGCGCGCGCGGAGTCCCCCCAAGCGATGTATCGATCCGTCCAACCCCCTCTGCCGCGTAGCACGCTGCTCCCCACCCGTTGCGTGCGGCTCAGCGCGGCGGCCGAGCGCGCCCTCTGCGCCGACATCGACGGCCAGGCCGAGGCGTTGCTCACCGTCGCCTCGATGCTCCCGGGGGACTCGCACGCCGTCGTGCGCGCCGACGGCGGGCTCTGGGTCGTGGTCGGCCACGACACGCTCTGGATCACGTTCGGCGTGAGCGCGGGCGAGTGGTCGCCCGCGTGAGGCCGCGACGATGTCGTCGATGCGCTCGCCCGTGACCGCGGGCTCTTGTGCAGCGGTCGCGCGGGCCTCATCTGTTGCGCGCCGGTGGTGCAGTCGGACCGATCTGTCGCTGAGGGACGTGGGACGCCGACGCCCGACCGACATCCTTCATCACCCGGGCGCATGGAGTACACCTCAGGAATGAGCCAGATCGAGCTTGCCGAGTTCATCGACGCGGAGCGGGTCTCGATCGTGGCGGAGTGGGAGGCGTTCGCGCGCTCGATCCAGCCCGTCTCGGGAGGCATGAACGCGTCGGCCCTGCGCGACCACGCCGACGAGATCCTCACCGCCATCGTCCTCGACATGAGGTCGCAGCAGACGGCGGCCGAGCAGGCCGAGAAGTCCAAGGGACGCGGCGCGGCCCAGCGGCTGGGGGCGATCGGACAGCTCCACGCGGCGCTGCGGATCGAGAGCGGCTTCAAGCTGGGTCAGATGGTGGCCGAGTACCGTGCGCTCCGCGCCAGCGTGCTGCGTCTCTGGGAGAAGGGGGGCTCCGACCCCGGCGGCGTGACCCGCTTCAACGAGTCGGTCGACGAGGCGCTCACGGAGGCCGTTCATCGCTTCACCGAGACGACCGACCACTACCGGGACCAGACCCTGGGCATCCTCGGCCACGACCTGCGCAATCCCCTCGCGGCGATCGTCACGGGCGCGACGCTCCTCATCAACGCGGAGGGGCTCGACGACCGCAGCGTCCGCATCGCGGCGCGCATGCTGAGCAGCGCCAACCGCATGGGCCGGATGATCGACGACCTGCTCGACCTCACGCGCACCCGCTTCGGCGACGCGATCCCCATCGTGCGCGCGCCCATCGACCTCGATCCCATCTGCCGCCAGGTGACCGCCGAGCTCGAAGGGCTGCGCCCGGACGGGAGCCTTGGCTTCACCGCCACGGGCGACCTCCGCGGGGAGTGGGACGGCGACCGCATCGCCCAGGTGCTCTCCAACCTCCTGCGGAACGCGATCCAGCACGGCGGCGAGAGCGTGCCGATCAGCCTCACGGCCGAGGGTCATGGAGACGGGGTGCGGGTGACGGTACACAACGGCGGCCGCCCATTCCGCCGGGCCGCCTGGCCACGATCTTCGAGCCGATGTCCCGCCACGACGGGGAGCGCCCGGCGAACGCAGGGCTCGGCCTCGGTCTCTTCGTCGCCTCCCAGGTGGTGCTGGCGCACGGCGGCACGCTCGACGTGACCTCTACCGTCGCAGGCGGAACGAGCTTCATCGTGCATCTCCCCCGGCGGGGCCCGCAGGACCCATCGAGGGCCGCGTGATCGCTCTTCGTCGCCATCTCGCCCTGATCAGCCCGGCCCGGTGCAATCGACCTCGCGTACGATGGGGGTGACGGCGAGGTCCCCCGCGGCGCCCCAAGGGGACCCCCCACTCGGAATCCCAGGTCGGGAGCGATGCGCTTGACGCTGCGGCGCCCCGCGTGATGCCTTCCGCTCCTCGTGGTGGCCCCCGCCGTCCAGATGTCCCGAGAGCGCGCGAGCGCGTCCACCCCCGGGGCGCTCCCCGGTTCGCGGCCCTCCGGGGGACCGACCCGTCGGTCGCGCGAGGCCGCCGACACCCGCGTCACCGCGCAGGAGCACCTCGCCAACGTCACCCGCTTGCGCACGGTGCACACCGTCGCGGCCAGCCTGTGGCTGCTGACCATCGGCTTCGACTGGAGCGCCACCACCTACGTGACGCACGGCCCCATCGGGTGGTTCCTCCTGTGGCGTGGCGTCGTCTTCGTCGCCCTCGCGGCCAGCGTCGGGCGCCTGCGCGTCGCTCCGCCGCCGTCGCCCGCCGCGCTCCGCGGCCTCGACGTGCTCGTCCACGGCACCGGCACCCTCGCCGTCGCCATGATGGCCCTGCGCTACCACGGCATCGCCAGTCCCTACGCCCATGCCGTGTCGGCCATCATCGTGACCCGCTCCGTCGCGCTGCCCGAGCGCTGGCAGCGCGGTCTCCCGTGGGGCGCCGTCTCGGCCTCGCTCTATCCGCTCACGCTCCTGGCGGCGGCCCTCGTGTCGCCCGCCGTCGCGGCAGATTTCCACCGACCCGAGCGCGTGTCGGAGCTCGTGCTCGGCGTCGGGCTGCAGCTCGTGGTGCTGGTGCTGATGGCGACCGGCGGGCACGCCACGTGGGCCCTGCGCCGTAAGGTGTTCGAGACGCGCGCGGTCGGGCGCTACCGGCTCACGAAGAAGCTCGGCGCCGGGGCGATGGGGGAGGTCTGGCTCGCGCATCACCCCGCCCTCAAGCGCGACGTCGCGGTGAAGCTCCTCAAGGGCGAGGCCAGCGATGCCGCGGTGCACCGCTTCGAGCGTGAGGTGCGCGCCACCGCGGAGCTCATCCACCCCAACACCGTGCGGGTCTTCGACTATGGCACCACCGACGAGGGCGACTGGTTCTACGCGATGGAGTTCGTCCCGGGCGAGACCCTGGCCACGCTGGTGAAGCGCGACGGGCCGCTCGCGGCGGACCGGGTCGTTCACATCGCGCTGCAGGCGGCCCGGGCCCTCGGCGAGGCCCACGAGCACGGGATCATCCACCGAGACATCAAGCCCGAGAACCTGATGATCACGCAGCACGGCGGCGCGAGCGACTTCGTGAAGGTGCTCGACTTCGGCGTCGCCAAGGTGGCCTCCGAGCGCGAGACCCACGCGTCCGCCTCGCTGACCCGCGACGGCGCCGTGCTCGGGACGCCCCTGTACATGTCCCCCGAGCAGGGCCAGGGCGACGCCGTCGACGCGCGCTCCGACCTCTACGCCCTCGGCTGCGTGATGTATTTCGCCCTCTGCGGCGCGGCCCCCTTCGACACCGGCAACTCCGCGACGACCATCTTGCAGCACATGACGAAGGCCCCGCCCGACCTCGCCGACCGCGGGGTCACCGTGCCCGCGCCGCTGCGCGCGGTGGTGTCGCGCTGCCTCGCGAAGGCCCCGGACGAGCGGTACCCCGACGCCGCGGCGCTCGCCGACGCGCTGCTGCCGCTCGCGAAGACGCTGGCCTGAACGCCGGGGAGGCGGTGATAGAGTCGCGCCGCCGCTCGCGGCCGCCGACGCATGGATAGCCTCACCCCAGGGACCACCCTCGCTGGCCGCTTCGTGATCGAGTCCGTGCTCGGCCGCGGCGGCATGGGCGAGGTGGTGCGGGCGCGCGACAAGAAGCTCGGGCGCACCGTAGCGATCAAGTTCCTGTCGGGGGCGCGCGATGGAGACGACGAGTCGGGGCAGGCGCGCCTGCTGCGCGAGGCCCGCGCCGCCGCGGGGCTCAACCACCCGAACATCATCCAGGTCTACGACGTCGGCGAGACCCGCGACGGCGCCGTCTACGTGGTGATGGAGCTCGTCGCGGGCCGCAGCCTGCGGGCTCACATCGACGCCGACACGCTCGCGCGCGGCCAGCTCGTGCAGGTGCTCGTCGAGTCCGCGCGCGCCCTCGGCAGCGCGCACCAGCGCGGGGTGATCCACCGCGACGTGAAGCCCGACAACGTCATGGTGCGCGACGACGGGCGCGCGGTGGTGCTCGATTTCGGCATCGCCAAGCGGATGCCCCTCGCGCTGCGCCCGGACGTGAGCGGCGGCGACACGCAGCTCACCCAGCCGGGCACTGTCGTCGGCACGCCGTCGTACCTCTCGCCCGAGCAGATCTCCGGCGCCCCCGTCACCGGGGCCGCCGACCAGTTCGCCCTCGCGGCCACCGCGTACGAGGCCCTCACCGGGCGGCTGCCGTGGGTCAATACCCGCCCGATGCCCCTCATGGGCGAGATCATGATGACCCATCCGCCGCGGCCCGTGGGCGACCGTGGCGACATCCCAGACGCCCTCGCCGACGCCGTCTTGAAGGCCCTCGCGAAGCAGCCAGAAGACCGCTTCGTCGACATGGACGCGTTCGCTGACGCGCTCGCCCCCTTCGCGTCGTACACCACCGACGGCCGCTCCCTCCGCAGCGCACCTCCCAAGGCGGGTGCCGACGTCGCGGAGATCCACCACGCCAACACCCTCCCGGCCACTCCGCCGCCCGCCGAGCGCGCCGCCGCCGCGCGCCCCGCCGCGCCCTCCGCCGCTCCCGCGCCCCGCCGTCGTCGCGCCGCCGTGGCCGCCGCAGCCGCGCTCTCCGCGCTCGCTGGCGTCGGCCTCGTGCGTGGCCCCCGCGCCGCTCCGCCCGCGCCCCTCGAGCGCGACCGCGGCGCCGTCGGGTGCCCGCTGTTCGAAACCTCCGGGCCTGCGGTCGACGACGGCTGGCTCGGCGCGGCGGCCTCCAACCTCGCGTGCCGCACCCTCGGCCTCGGCCTCGGCGACCCGCGGCGGGTGCGCCTCGCGGCGACGCTGCTCCAGCTCCCCCGACAGCCGGGCCTCTCTTCAAGCGACCCCTACGCGGCCTCCGGCGCGCGCGCCCGCAGCCTCGCCGCCGCGCGCGCCCACCCGTGGCGCCTCGACGGACGCGTGGACACCGCGGGCGACCGCTTTGGCGTCACCCTTTCCCTGCGCGATGCCTCCGATCGCGGGGTCGCGCGAGGCCACGCCGAGGGCGACGACCTCGGGGTGTCCGCCCGCGCCGCGACCGCGCAGGTGCTCGCGTCCGCGGCCGACCTCGACCGCCCGGTCGACCCCGCGGTCGCGCCCTGGATCGGCGCCGACCGCCGCCGCGATCTCCTCGCGTACGCCGCGCTCGACGACGCCACCATGCACCGCAGCGCCCTGCGCGCCCGCCCGGTGTGCGCTCGCCTCGACCGCGGCGAGCCCGCGCTCGGCGGCCTCAGCGCGATCGCCCTCGCGGAGTGCCACCTCGCGGGCGTGGTGCCGGGCGCGCCCGCGGTGGTGGCAGTCGACCGCAGCTCGGCCGCGCGGCTCACGTTCACCGCCCGCTACCACATGGCGACGAACGGCCAGGAAGACCCGCGCGCCCTCGCCGCCGCGCTCGCCGCGCTGCCCCGCCCCGACGATCCCTTCATCCGCGGCCTCCAGGTCGAGGCGCAGGCCGAGCTGGCGCAGACCAGCGGCGACCTCGAGCGGGCGAGGGAGTTCGCCCTCGCGGCGATCGAGGCCGACCCGCAGAGCGACCTCGCGTGGGGGCGCATGGTCACCCTCGCGCTGGGTGACGTCGACCCGTCGCCGGTGCTGCAGGCCTTCGCGGGGTGGGGCCCGGAGCACCCGTCCGCGTGGCGCTGGCTGTCGTCCGACCCCGCCGACGCGCTCCCGGTCGCGCGCCGACGGGAGCTCGCCGCGCGCGGCTACCGGCTCGCGCCGAGCTACGTCCCGAGCGCCCTCGCCTATGGCGAGCTGCTCATTCGCACCGGGCGGCCCGACGCCGCGCGGCTGGTCGCCGCACGCACCCGCGCGGACACCTTGCGGCCGGACGCAGTCGCCACGCTCGACGTGCTGCTGGAGGCCTCCGAGGGGCACTTCGAGCGGGCCCTCGCGCGCGGCGTCGCGCTGCTCACCCGCGACGGGCTGAGCCTCGGAGACCAGCCCGCGATGCTCCTCGAGGCCGTGATGGAGCTCGGGTCGATCGTCGGCCGACGGACGCAGGTCGCCGACGGGCTCGCCGACGCGCTGCTCGGGTTGGCCCCGCGGGTGTCGCGCTTCGGGTCGGGCTCCACGTCCATGATCACCGTGTGCGGCGCGTGCTCGTCGGCCCGCGCCGCGGCGTGCTTCGCGACCGCCGACGCGCTCGCCGCGCGGGCGAACTTCCTCTCGCGCCTCCCCGGCAACGTCGCGCTCGACCAGGGTGCGCGGGCCTTCGCGCGGGGTGACCTGCGCGCGGCCACCGCGGCGTGGCGCACGCTCGCGCGCTCCGCCGGGGGGGTGTTTCGCATGGCGCGCCCGCTCATGGCCGAGGCCTTCGACGGCGCGGGCGACGCCGCGCTCGCGCAGGTGGTCGACGAGGCGCTCGCCGCGGAGGCGCCCGCGTGGTCCGGCGCGACGCTCGCGCACGCCCGCCTCGCGCGCCGGGCGTTGGCCGCCGGGGACGCCGCGACCGCCCACCGCTGGGGCGACGTGCTCCTGAGGGAGTGGGTCACCGCCGAGGGGGTCGACCGCGTGCTGAGCGACACCCGCGCCGCGCTCGACGCGGGCCTGCGCCCGGCACGCTGAGGGGCAAGCGCTCGCGGACAACCCCGCGGCTCCCGACTCCGGAGCTCACGACCCGACCGGGTACGCCGCCGCGGGCGTGGTGTGTCCGCCCGGTGCAGGGCTGAGGCGAAAAGGTACAGCGACGCTGTGACCAGAACGTCATAACTCCGAACATTCCTATCGGTCTGCTCCCTGCATTGCACCGTGGGGTGTCCGTCTACGAGCTCACGCCCCATGCTTCCGCGATCGTCCGTTTAGAGCGGTCCCGCCCAGGGCGCCAGTGACCGATCCGAAGCCCCGCGAGGGCGATGACGTACACCTCTCCGAGGAATTCTCTCGCGCGGTGCACCTCAGCGAGATCTTCGTGGGCATCCTCAGCAACGAGCTCCGCAACCCGCTGAGCGCGATCCTCGCCGGCGCCCAGATCCTCGGCCAGGACATCCCCCGGGCCCGGGCCATCCGCGTGCTCGCGCGCATCTCCACGAGCGGCGCGCGCATGGGTCGCATGATCGAGCAGCTCATGGACTTCACCCGCGCGCGGATGGGCAACGGCATCCCGCTCGATCGACAGGCCGTCGACCTCGCGCAGCTCGCGCAGGGAGTCGTCGAAGAGGCCCGCGCCGCGAGCCCGGCCTCCGTGCTTCGGCTGACCGCCGACGGAGACGCGCTCGGCGCCTGGGACCGCGACCGGGTGGTCCAGGTGCTGTCGAACCTCGTCGGCAACGCGCTCCAGCACGGCGACCCGTCGGGCGCGATCGAGGTCGCGATCGACGGCTCCGACGCCGCGTACGTGGTGCTCACGGTGGAGAACCAGGGCGCCGTCCCGCCGCACCTCGTGCCGGTGATCTTCAGCCCCTTCCGGGGAACGCTCCACGAGCGCGGCGGCGCGGCGACCTCCCAGGGCCTCGGGCTGGGTCTCTACGTCGCGCGCCAGATCGCGCTCGCTCACGGAGGCGAGCTCTCGGTCGGGTGCACCGACGTACGCACCACCTTCACGCTGCGTCTGCCTCGCGCGGGGTCGAGCGCGGCCGTGGTGAAGTCAGACCTCGCGCGCGACGAGGAGGTGGCGGCCTTCGAGCGCATGGCGGCCCCGCCGGGCAGCAGCATCGTCACGGCCCAGCTCTTCGGCGCGTCGTCCCTCCAGGAGCGGATGCCCCTGGAGCACGCGGACATCGTGGCCCGGTACGGGGCCCTGCTCGACACGGCGCTCGCCCGCAAGACGTACCGCGGCCAGGGTGACGGCCTCGCCGATGAGCTCCGCGCGCTGGGCGAGCGCCTGGGCGACCTCGGCGCCGGGCCGCGGGAGGTCACCGACGTGCACGCCCGGGCCCTGCGCAACGCCGTGCGCGGCGCCACGTCCGCGAGGTCCCAGGCGCTGCTCGCCGAGGGCCGGCTGCTGGCGCTGGAGCTGATGGGAAACCTCGCGAGCTACTACCGGCGTCGATCGCGCGGACGGGGACCGCCGGGCGAAGACCGGACTTAAGGAACCTTAGGAGGAGATGAGGATGGCGAATCGGTATCAGCTCGAGCTCTTCGTGGTGGCCCACTCGACGAAGGCACAGCGGGCGGAGCACAACCTCCGTCGGCTCTGCGACGCGAAGCTCGCGGGGCAGTACGACCTCCGGATCACCGACGTCCTGGAGGACGCCGCCGCCGCCGAGGCTGCCAACATCGTCGCGACCCCGTCGCTCGTGAGACGGGCGCCGCTGCCGGTGCGCGTCGTCGTGGGCGACCTCTCGCGGCGCGAGTCGCTCCTTTATGCACTTGGTCTGGAAGGCGATGAACCCGATGCCGACAGGAATCCCAACGATGAATGACGTACGGCGGAGCATGGACAAGCTCTCGACCGGCATGGCCGGCTTCGACACCATCGCCTTCGGGGGCCTGCCGAAGGGCCGGTCGACGCTGCTCTCCGGCACCGCCGGCAGCGCCAAGACCGTCTTCGCGATGCAGTTCCTGGTGAAGGGCGCGGAGCTCGGCGAGAACGGGGTCTTCGTGACCTTCGAGGAGACCCCGGCGGACCTCCGGCGCAACATGCTCAGCTTCGGCTGGGACTGCGCGCGCCTGGAGGAGGAGCACCGGCTGGCCTTCGTCGACGCCTCGCCGCGGCCCGAGGAGGAGCGCATCGAGGCGGGGGCCTTCGACTTCGCGGCCCTCGTCGCGCGCATCGAGGCGTGCGTACGGCGCACCGGCGCGCGGCGGGTGGTGCTCGACTCCATCGGCGCCATGTTCGCGCAGTTCAAGGACCCGGCCGCGGTGCGCCGGGAGCTGTACCGCATCAGCGCGGCCCTGAAGAAGCTCGACGTCACCGCGATCGTGACCTCCGAGCGCACCGAGGACTACGGCGCCATCTCCCGGCACGGCATGGAGGAGTTCGTCGCCGACAACGTCGTGCTCCTGCGCAACACGCTCGAAGAGGAGAAGCGCCGCCGGACCATCGAGATCCTGAAGTTCCGCGGCACCGACCACCAGAAGGGCGAGTACCCCTTCGTGGTGAGCGACGAGGGCGTGGTGGTCATCCCCCTGTCGTCCATCCAGCTACGCCAGAAGTCGACCACGCTGCGCATCGCCTCGGGCAGCGAGGAGCTCGACGCCATGTGCGGCGGCGGCTTCTTCCGCGACTCGATCATCCTGGTGTCGGGCGCCACCGGCACCGGCAAGACCCTGATGGTCACGGCCTTCATGGCCGGCGGCATCGCGAAGGGCGAGCGCTGCCTGGCCTTCTGCTTCGAGGAGAGCCGGCAGCAGTTCTTCCGCAACGCCGCCGGGTGGGGCTTCGACTTCGAGCAGCTCGAGCGCGACGGCAAGCTCAAGGTCGTCACCGACTACCCCGAGATCATGCCGCTGGAGAACCACCTCATCCGGATGAAGCGGATCATCGCGGAGTTCAAGCCCGACCGGGTGGCGATCGACAGCCTCTCGGCGCTCGAGCGCAACTCCACCACGCGCAGCTTCCGCGAGTTCGTGATCAGCCTCACGGCCTTCGTGAAGGACCAGGAGATGGCCGGGCTCTTCACCTCGACGACGCCGACCCTGCTCGGCGGCACCTCGGTCACCGAGGCGCACATCTCGTCGATCTGCGACTCCATCATCCTGCTGCGCTACGTGGAGGTCTACGGCGAGATGCGCCGCGCGCTCACGGTCCTGAAGATGCGCGGGTCGGCGCACGACAAGGAGATCCGGGAGTTCAACATCGACGGCTCGGGGATGCACCTGGGCAAGGCGTTCCGCAACGTGACGGGCATCCTCGCCGGGCACCCGATGCAGCTCGCGATGGCCCCCGAGGAGCTCGACCGCTTCCACGAGATGTTCCCCCATGACTGACCCGCCCACACCCCGCGACGGGGCCAACGACACGCCCGGGATCACCCTCGACCGCCTCGCCACCCGGCTGCTCTACGTCGAGGACGACGACGACCTGCGCGACATGATCGGCGACACCTTCATCGAGGCCGGCTTCGACGTCACCGCCGTCTCCAGCGCCGAGGCCGCGATGACGGCGCTCGAGGGCACCCGCTTCGACATCCTCGTCACGGACAACCACATGTCCGGCGAGACCGGCTCGTGGCTCATCGAGACCGCCTCGGCGCGGGGTCACCTCGCGCACACCGCCGCGATCATGCTCACCTCCGACCGCCGCTCCGCCGGGTTGACGGGGTACAAGGTCCTGCGCAAGCCCGTCGACTTCGGCATCCTGCTGGCGACCATCAGCGAGGCCGTGGGGCAGACCCTCCCGGCGCCCGTGGTGAGCGTCGGGGCCCCGCGGCCCGCCGAGATCGAGCTGGTGCTCTACGTGACGAGCACCTCGCAGGAGTCGCTCCGCGCGATCCGCAACCTCGACCGCGCGCTCAAGCCCTTCGACAAGAGCCGCTACCGGCTCACCATCATCGACGTCGCCCACGGCGGCGACGGGGACTGGTACCGGAGCCTCGAAGACGACCGGGTCATCGTCACCCCGACGCTGGTGAAGAAGATGCCGGGACCCAAGACCTGGATCGTCGGCACCCTCGCGCCCATCGACGCCGTCGAGCAGATGCTCATGTCGGTGCTCGGCGGGCCCCAGCGATAGCTCCTACCGGGCCGCGGTGACCCTCGACCGGGGCGCCAGGATCGCGTGGGGATAGGGTTCGCGCTCGTGCAGCACTGCCTCGTATCCAGCCGCGGCTGCGAGGGCCTCGATCTCTCCCGCGCTGAAGCGCTGGTAGATGCCCGCGCCCGGCTGGAAGCCCACCCCCGGCGCCGGGGCGGCTCTTCCGAGGGCGAGCGCAAGCCCACGGCGCAGCGGTGACCGCAGGCGCTCGACCCGCCCGTTGGCGCGCCCGTCGTCGTCGGGGCCGAGGTAGCTCAGGAGCACCGGGGCGCCCGGGGCGACCGCCGGGAGGGCCGCGAGCAGGGCCGCGCGCGCCGCGGGGTCGGTGAGGTGCGAGAGGCTCGCCCAGCCCAGCACCACGGCGTCGAAGGGCGCGCCGACGATCGCCGCGAGGGGACCGCCGTCGCCCCGCGCGGCGCGCACCAGGTCGGCGTACGAAGCGCACACCGCGCGGGCTCCCGGGTGCCGGGACGCGACCGCGGCGAGCGCGTCGGCGAGCGCGGGGGCGGGCTCGAAGGCGGTGACCTCGTAGCCCAGCGCCGAGAGCCCGGCGAGCTCGCGCCCGCCCCCCGCTCCGCCCAGCAGCACCAGCGAGCTCTCCCAGGAGCTCTGGCTGAGGGCCGCGGGAGCGGGAACTTCGTGGTCTGGGTATTTCGTAAACCTGAGCGATCTCGTGCCAGAGCTGTCCCGCGTTGGACGACTTATCCCCCGAGGGCCGCACCGAGGGTCGCACCGAGGGTCGCACCGAGGGCACGTTGTTCGCGCTGTCCCGCATCGTGGAGCGCCGACTCGGGCGCGAGGTGACCGCGGCCGAGCGCGACGCCCTGCGCGCTCGTCTCGACCGCCTCGGCGACCGCGCCGTCGACGACGCGCTCGACCTGGATGTCCCGTCGCTCGAAGCCTGGATCGGTCGCGCGCCGAGCTGACCCGCTGGTCGTATCCGCGCGGTCAGAACCTCCCGCCGAGGAGGAGCATGGGGCCGTCGCGGAGCGGGGCGACCGCCAGCGCCGGGACACGTCGCGCGGCGGTCGCGTCGCGGGGGTTGGCGCGCGACGAGAGCTCGTACGCGATCACCGTGCCCCCGGCCGTGAGCGCCGAGAAGACCGACAGGCCCACGACCAGGTCCGCCGATTCGTCGGACAGGGCCGGGGTGATCCAGAGGGACAGCAACCCCAGGATCGCCCCCGCGGCCGTGCCCGCCAGCGACGTCGAGAAGCGCCCGTTGCCGCCGAGCGCGTCGCCCACCGCTACGACGACGACCGACGTCAGCGGCAGCAGGATGGCGCCCACGATCCCTCCGGCGATCGTGTACCCGGAGCAGCCGAGGATCGCCGAGCTATGGCAGTCGGTGGATGCGATCGCGACGGTGAGGCCGCCGACCGCGCCGGCGGTCAGCAGCCCGACACCGAAGCCGGCCGCGACCCGTGCGGGCCACGGCGTATTGGGGCTCGGCGGCGCCGGGCGCTCGACGCGGGGAGCGCGGTGCATCGAGCCCGGCGTCTCGGCGTCCGACGCCTGGCGCCCGCGGACCGTCTGCGACGCCGCGACGCGGGGCGAGGACACCACGATCGATGCAACGCACGCGGTGATCAGGGCGGCTCGACGCATCGGCGCACGCGACACGTCACGATCGACGAAGGCGGGGTGGTGGAGGGTCACAGGCGCTTCACATACAGGCGCGAGCCGAAGGTGAAGGCGATGCTGTCGCCCGAGGGGGAAGGAACAGGCGCGCTGAACTGGACGACGCCGACCACGCCCTCGCTGACCGCGCCGGCGGTGTAGCCGCGTGCGACGACCTGCTCGCTGGCGCTCGGGACGGCCATCCGCAAGGAGTACTCCGTGTTCACGCAGGCGTTGCCGCCGATCAAGTGGAAGCTGGTTTCGGCGCATTGGCTGGTGGCATAGAACACCCCGTCGCCGCGCGGCGTGAAGGCGACCGACAGGAATGCCTCGCTGAGCGCGAAGGTCGTCTCGCCAGTGGTGAGGTCGACCACGGACACCCCGCCCGCCTCCTGACGGAGGGCGCGGAGCCCGCTCCCAGACCAGCGCACCGCCAACATCGCTCTGGGAGTACCGGGGAGCTGGGTCGACTGCCCGTCGCGGAGGCGCAGGGAGCTCAAGCCCGTGGTGATGCCGGGGCCGACGACCCGTGCGACGAGCAGGCGCTCGCCATCGGGAGAGAACAGGAGCGGCCGATCGCTCCCGAGCGAGGGCGTGTCGCCGGGAGCGACCAGCCGCAGCGCTCCATCCCTGACGTACGCGACCGTCGCGCCGTCGTCCGAAACGGCGAAGCTGGGCGAGACGTTGTCGGGCTCCGCGACGAGCTCGACCGGCCCCCCGGCGAAGGCGACCCGGACGAGCCTCCTGCGGGCCTGGCTCACGAACGTATCGATGTACAGCCACTCCCCCGCGCGAACGATGTGCCGGTTGACCGGGTCGATCGTCACGATCCTGCGCGTCGTCCTCCGCTCGACGTCGACCGCGAACACGGCGGTGCCTCCTCCCACGTACGCCACCTCCGATCCCGAAGCCGACCAGAACAACGGACCGAAGTAGTCGAGCTCACCGGACCCGTTGAAGGGAGCGCGCGTGAGCTCGGTCCCGAGGTCGTTGACGTCGGAACCGCCGCACGAACACACCGCTGCCATCATCGCGCCGACTGCGACCAGACGAACTCTCATCTCGACCCTCCCCCAACAACGATTGCCAGCGAGCTCTCCCAGGAGCTCTGGCTGAGGGCCGCGGGAGCGGGAACTTCGTGGTCTGGGTATTTCGTAAACCTGAGCGATCTCGTGCCAGAGCTGTCCCGCGTTGGACGACTTATCCCCATGTCGGGGACGACGCCGTAGTAGTCCGCGCCGAAGCCTGTCCCGAGGCGGCCGAAGCCCGTGATGACCTCGTCGAAGATCAGCAGGATGCCGTGCTTGTCGCAGATCTCGCGCAGGCGCTTGAGGTAGCCCTTCGGCGGGATGTACCAGCCCGCGCTCCCGGCGATGGGCTCGACGATGACGGCCGCGACGTTGCTCGGGTCGTGCAGCGGGAGGATGCGGGTCTCCAGCTCGACGAGCGGGTCTTCCGCCCACACGGGCTCCTCGTTGGGGATGTACGCGTGGTTCACCGGGTCGTGCATGAAGCGCAGGTGGTCGACGCGCGGCAGCAGCGCGGCCCCGAAGGCCTTGCGGTTGGCGGGGATGCCCCCGACGCTCATGCCGCCAAAACCCACGCCGTGATAGCCGCGCTCGCGGCCGATGAAGACGGTGCGGTGCCCTTCGCCGCGCGCCCGGTGGTAGGCGAGCGCGACCTTCAATGAGGTGTCCGCGGCCTCCGAGCCGGAGTTGCAGAACAGCACCTTGTTGAGGTCACCCGGAGCCATCGCTGCGATGCGCTCGGCGGCGAGGAAGGCCTGGTCGTTGCCGATCTGGAACGCCGTCGCGTAGTCGAGGGTGTCGAGCTGCCGCTTGATGGCCTCGTTGATGGGTCGTCGGTTGTGGCCCGCGGCGACGCACCAGAGGCTCGACACGCCGTCGATGACCTTGCGGCCGTCGTGCGTGGTGAAGTGCATGCCCTCGGCGGCGACGAAGACCCGCGGGTCTTTCCGGAAGTGTCGGTTGGACGTGAAGGGCAACCAGTGGTTGTCCATGGTGAACTCGGGGTGGGTCATGGTCTGTCCTCTCAGGGCCACGGGAACACCGCCGCCTCGCCGTGGCGCTCCACCTGTCGGCGGAGGTTGGCGAGCAGCGCCTGCCGGCGGAGCTCATACCCGGTATAGGCCCGCGACGCGACGAGGTGCACCGAGCTCGCCATGGGGTCGTGCGACACCGACTCGCGCAGCACCTCGGGCGTCACGCGCTGCACCGCTTCGTAGAGGTAGCGCGGCACGCGGCGCACCACGTTGGGGTCGCCCTGGCGGTTGATGACGTCGGGAAACCACCCGGCGTCGTTGTCGCGGAAGACCAGGTCGTCGTGCTCGTCGGCGGTGATGTTGCAGCAGTTCCAGCGGTCGTAGTTGGCGGCGAGGTAGTCGAAGACGAGCACCTCGGACACCTGCCGCGCGCGCTCGCGCAGCGGGCCTTCGGGCAGCGGCCGGGAGGGGTTCACCCACGACGACCACACGCGCCTCGCCGGGGGCAGGTGCATGTGAACCCGGTTGAGCGTGGGCATCCACACGCTCGCCGACCCGAGCACCATCCCGCGGCGGTCGACCACGAGGTTGACGCCGCGCGCGAAGCGACCAAACGCGCTCAGCGGGACGCGCTTGCCCACCGTCGGCGGCACGCGGTTGTCGATGCCGAGCAGCCGCGCCAGGTGGTACGAGGTCACCTCGCGCCGCCAGAAGGTCTCCTGCCCGGGGCGCTCGGGCTGGAAGCTGATCTCCACGCCGTCGCCGAGGTCCATGTGGAAGACGAAGAGGGTGCTGTGGAAGCGCTCCAGCGTTCGCACCACCGGGCGCTCGGACATCAGCCGCAGCCACTCGTCCTCGCTGCGCCCGCGAAACATCCGCACGCGCTCTCCGGTCGGCGCCGCCGCGACCACCGCGGCGTCGGGCGAGGGGCCCGCGTCGGCCACCCCGGCGTCGGGCACCGCCGCGGGCGCGACGGGGACATCCACGGGCACATCGACGACCCTGGGCGACGTCGCCGGCGGAACGGGTGGCGTCGAGGGCGACGCGCACGCGGCGAGGGCGACCATCGCGCCGACCAATGGGAGGAGACGACGAGGGCTCATGCGGTGGGTCGAAGGTTCTGTCAGGGCATCGGGTGGAAGCAAGAAAGTCTGCGGTGTGCGTCGGTGTGCTCCCGACCTGCTTCTGCGACGCGGCCTCGCGGATTGACATCACCCCGCGTTCCCGCGTCCCATCCGCACTGCCCATGAACCCCTACGAGCCGCCCCGTCGCAGCCTCGCCGTGTGCTTTGCGGGCGCGGCGTTCTTTGGAGTCTTCCTGGCGATGGCGTGGACGGTCGTGACCATCCTCGCGTCGCAGCGCGGCGTCGACCGCACCCAGCAGGAGACCATCGGCTACCTGATGATCCTCACGGGCCCGGCCGCGGGCGTGCTCGGCGCCATCGCGGGCTTCATCGTGGGCCTCATCGGCGACCCCGGGCGCTGGCTCCGCCGCTGGTTCATCCTCGGCGTCGTGGGCACCACGCTCGCGGTGGCGTTCAACGCGTGGATGCTCCACGACACGGCGCCCGAGAACCGCCGCCGCCCGCCCGCCCGCACCGCGGCGCCTCCCGCGCCCGCCCCGTAGTCCGCTACTCCACCTTCGCCCGCGCGAACCTCCGCCACGCCTCGGGCAGCCGCATCCCCATCACCTTCTCGGTGCCGGCCTCGTCGAGCACCACGAACGAGAACATCCCCCGGTACACCTCCGCGCCCGACTGCCGCAGCCGCACGTCGATCTTCAGCGTCCGGCGGTTCTCCTCGACGATGGTGGCGCGCCCCTCCACCTCGACCCCGATGCGCACGGGCTTCAACAGCCGCGCCGTGATGGCCCCGGTGAAGCCGAACTGCTTGCGCACGGCGATGACCACCCAGCCCGCGAGCTCGTCGGCGAGCGTCGTCACCAGGCCGCCGTGCATCACCCCCGCGGGCCCCTGGAATTCCGGCGGCGCGGTGTACCTCACCGTCACCTCGCGGCCCTCGCGCACCGGCTTCAGCTTCATGCCGAAGGGGTTGCTCGGCGAGCACCCGAAGCACGGCTGCCCCTCACCGAAGATCGCCCCGTCGAGCGCCTCCACGTCGTCGTGATCGTGCGCCTCTCCGCCCTCGTGGTCGTGACCCATCAGCTCAACTCTCTCTCACAGCCGCAGCACCAGCTCCGCGATCGCCCCCTGAAAGAGCGGGACGTCCCGGCACACCCCGCCCGAACACACCCGCCCGCCAGGAGTCATTCCGCCGAACACCCGCACGAAGTTGTTGATGGTGAAGTTCCATCGCACTTCGAGCGACGGGTACAGCACCGGCAGCAGCGGCACGCCTGCGTTGGCGAGGCCCCACGGCTGGTCGTCGAGGCTCCGCTGGCCGACCGCGCGCTTGGTGTTGTCCCAGCGCAGCGCCGCGCTCACCACCAGCGGCAGGCCGTGCGACCACGACAGCGCCACGCCCCCGCGCGACCCGGTGAGCAGCTCGTCCCAGCTGAACCCCCGGATCGCGTCGAAGGTGTAGTTGCGCTCGAAGCGGTGGTCGATGCGCAGCTCGATGGAGTCGGTGGCGACTGGCTGACACTGCTGTCGTGCATGTTCCTGCACGGCGGCTGGCTGCACTTCCTCGGCAACATGCTGTTCCTGTGGATCTTCGGCGACAACGTCGAAGACCGTCTCGGGCGCTGGGGCTTCCTGCTGTTCTACCTGGGCTGCGGCATCGCCGCGTCGGCGGCGCACCTGGCGAGCGAACCGGAATCCGCGGTGCCCACGATCGGTGCGTCGGGGGCGATTGCCGGCGTGATGGGGGCCTACCTCGTGCTCTACCCGCGGTCGCGGGTGCAGATGCTCGTGGTCTGGGGCCTCCAGCGAGCTCTCCCAGGAGCTCTGGCTGAGGGCCGCGGGAGCGGGAACTTCGTGGTCTGGGTATTTCGTAAACCTGAGCGATCTCGTGCCAGAGCTGTCCCGCGTTGGACGACTTATCCCCCAGCGAGCTCTCCCAGGAGCTCTGGCTGAGGGCCGCGGGAGCGGGAACTTCGTGGTTTGGGCATTTCGTAGACCTGAGCGATCTCGTGCCAGAGCTGTCCCGCGTTGGACGACTTATCCCCCGCATCAACGTCTTGAAGTGCTCGACCGACGCCTCGAGGCCCTCACTCCGACGCCGTGAAGCACTCGCCGCGAGGCCCCGCGGTGCTCAGGTGGACGGCTTCGAGGCGTCGGCGGCGACCTTGCGGCCGTCGCTGCGAGGCGTCGAGAGCGCCTCTCGTAGCGGCTTGATCGTCTCGGCGAGCTCGGCGTCGGTGCGCGCCGGGTGCCGCGCAGCGCCGTAGAAGTCCAGCGCCGGGACCATCACCTCGGCCTCCCACGCGACTCGTGCGTCGGCGAGGCGCTGCTGGATCTCCGCCACCTTCGCCTCCAGCTGCTCCAGGGCGGCGAGGTTGGCGAGGTCTTCGCCCACGGCGGCGGCGTCGAACTCCGCGGCGGCCGTGACCGCCGGGTGCGACTTCGAGCGCGACACCAGCGAGGCCGCTGCGGCGAGCACGTCGGGCTTGCCCTTGACGTACCGCCTGCGCTCGTCGGGCGTGAGCAGCGGCGCGAACCGCGCGACCCGCGCCTCGGCTGACTGCAACTCCTTCAGCGCCTCGGACACGGCCTGCGCGAACTTCTTCGTATCGACTCTCGTGGACTCCATCGGAATCACCGGGCTCCTCTCGCCGAGCGCGGGGCGAGACCATCGTCGCCCCCGATCGACCGCGCGAGTATCGCGGAGGCGCCCGAGCGGTCGCAAGGAGGACTCGCGCTCCCTCCGCCAGACGACGGCGGGCCGCCGTCAGCTGTGGGCGGCGCCGTGAGGCTCAGTGGCGAGCGAAGGGATACGCCGCGTAGTCGGCCCGGAGATGCTCGGCCAGCCAGGGCATACCTCGGTGACGCCGCGGCCGAGGGCCTGGGCGACCTTGCGGTAGGCCTCGTGCCCCTGCCTCGCCGTGCGGTGCGGTGCGGTGCGCGACCCTACGTGCCCTCGCACCTGCATTCGATAGTCCTTTCGCGGCGAGGTGGGGAGGTGCCCCGGATGCGGCGCTCGCGCGACGGTCCGTGATAGGCCGCGCGAGGTGATGGTCGGGGGCGTCGTCCGTGGCTTGCGGGGTGACGAAGGCCGTGATGCGTGCAAGGTGGGCGCGAATGGGGCGAGTGCATCAACTCCACCAGCGGGCCGTGCTCGGCGCGCGGGCGCCCGCAACGCCGATCTGGTTGCGCTCGTGGACCTCTTGGCGGACCGCGCGTACCTTCAATCCCGATGAAGGCGGAGATCGAATCACGCTTCTCCAAGAACCTCTCTCGGGTTGAGCATCTCATCGCAGCCCACGAGGTCGTCTCGTCTTCCGGGGGACACCAGGAGGACGCCACCGACGTTCTGCGGGCGGCGGTCATTTTCCTTCACGCTGCCCTCGAAGATCTGTTGCGCAGCCTGGAGGAGTGGAAACTCCCGCTGGCGGACGCCCGTCATCTGAGCGATGTGCCGTTGGAGGGGAAGAAGCCCCGGGAGAAGTTCACCTTGGGCGACCTCGTTGCCCACCGTGGACGAACCGTCGACGAGGTCATCAGACAGTCGGTCTCGGCAAATTTGGAGAGGTCCAACTACAACGATGTGGGCGAGATGGTCGCCGCGCTGCATCGGGTCGGCGTGAGCGAGGGAGTCTTCTCGGCGGAGTTCAAAGGTCAGCTCGCGGCGATGTCGTCGCGTCGGCACCTCATCGCGCATCGGGCTGATCGACTGTCGGTCGACGGTCAGGACGTCATCGCGTCGTTGATGAAGGACGTGGTCGAGGAGTGGCACCGCGCGGTCTGGCTCTTCGGGCGGGCGTTGCTGACGGCGCTGAGCGAGTCGGAGGAGGCATGACGATGATGACGAAGGAGCGGTTGGGGACTGCGCTCAAGAGCATGGACGGCGTGAGCGAGGTGAAGGTCATTGAGGACCGGAGGCTCATCGCGATCGTCGTTTCGCCTCGCTTCGAGGGACAGAACGAGGCCGTGCGACAGGCCCAGGTCTGGCGCCACCTCCAGCAGCAGTTCGTTGACGAAGAACTCCAACGCGTCGAGTTTGTCTTCACGCAGACGCCCACCGAACGCGCCGCCTGAAGCTCTGGGAGCGGCGCGGCGGGGAGCCGGGCTACACGTGTAGAGCTGGCGGGGGGCGGATCGCATCGGCAGGACGCCCCACGGGTCAGCCTCGGCAGCGGGCGACAATCCCGGCGAAGGTCTGCGCGGCGTCGATGGCGCTCGCGGGGATGAGCAGATAACCCCAGGGCTTGCCTCCGCCGTCGGCCGTGAGTCGCGTGGCCCGCTCGCACCAGGCCACCGCAGCGCGCGCCAAGGCGGCGTTCAGGGAGCTCCTGACGACGCTCGCGGGTAGGCGAACAACGGATCATGGGTAGTTCGTGAACCTGAGCGATCTTGTGCCAGAGCTGTCCCGCGTTGGACGACTTATCCCGCTTATCCCCTCCCCTCCCTCCGCCAGGCGACGGCGGGCCGCCGTCCGCCGTGGGCGCGGGCGGCGCCGAGTTCATCTCAGTGGCGAGCGAAGGGATACGCCGCGTAGTCGGCCCGGAGGTGCTCGGACAGCCAGGGGCACACCTCGGTGACGCTGCGGCCGAGGGCCTGGGCGACCTTGCGGTAGGCCTCGTGCCCCTGCCGCGCCGAGCGCAGCTCGACGAGGTGGAAGAGCTCCCGCAGGTTGGCCTGGAACACATACCGGACCCGGTATGCGAGCGGCACGAGGTACTGCGCCTCCCAGGGGTGAGACGCGGCGATGCCGCGGTGTGGCTCGACGATGGACTCGAGCGCGTCGCGCACCGCCGGGCCGAAGCCCATGGCGTCGAGCTCCTCGGAGAGCACGTAGCCCTCGCGGGTGCCGAGCCTCGGAGTGGTGGCGGAGACCATCCGGTGGCGCTGCAGGTCGCGCCAGGCGCCGTAGTCGCAGCACACCTCGAAGCGAAACTGCACCTGCTCCAGGGCTCGCAGCGGGGCGTCGTGGGGCCCCCGGTCGCCCAGGTACGCGCGCACCAGCGAGAGGGCGTGCTCGGGGTCGTGCGCGGCGTGCCAGGCCTGCCGCCAGGAGGCGCCGAAGAGCTCGCACTGCACGGCGGTCGCCAGGGTGCGCAGCGGGTCGGGGCTGTGGTCGAGCCGGCGTACGAGCGCGTCCTCCTCCCGCTCGGGGAGCGCGTGCAGGGCGCCGTGGGCGCGCATCACCCGCTCGTGGACGCCCGCGCGGTGGGGCGACGGCGAGGTGTACTTGAGCAGCGTCGGCACCATGGCCGAGGCCTCGTCGCGCATCGAGCCCGCGATGCGGCGCACCTCCGCGAGGGGCGAGCCCAGCATCTTGCCGATGTGCTGCTCGAGCACGCGGGCGTTGATGGTGACGCCCACGTTGGTCGGAACCCCGGCGGGAAGGAGGCCACGCAGCAGGTCGCAGCCGTGGGCGCGCAGCGTCGCGGCGTGGACCTTGGGGTTGGTGCCTTCGGGGACGGGGTAGCGGGAGGTGAGCGCGCGCTCGACCCGGTCGGCGAGCTGCTCGTAGACCGTGAGCAGCCGACGCGCGTGGGCCTCGTAGCTCTCGGCGAGCGGCGGAGGCAGGCCGATGTCGGTGACGAGGGTGCCCTCGTCGAAGCGCACGTAGCGGGTCGACTTCTCGGTGAAGGCCGCGAGCCGCGCCTCCTCGAGGGCCTTGGCCGCGAGGATGGAGCAGCGCTCCACGGCGAGGTGCACCACCGCGTGCTCGGCCACCGAGGAGTGCCCGTAGCCCACCACCCACTTCTCGTGGAAGGCGCGGGCCTTCTCCTGCGCCGTGCCCAGCGTGGGGCCCGAGGCCGAGGGCGACCCGAGGACGTCGAGCTCGTGGTCGTCGAGCAGCCGACGCAGGTTGGTGCGCAGGTCGTCGCGGGAGCGCGAGTAGTAGGCGAAGAGCACCGCGATGACCTCCTCCGGGAGGTCGCGCAGGGCGAAGACCTCGCGGTCGAGGTTGGTGACGTAGCGGGAGAGTCGGTCGTCCATCGGGTGGGGGGGTGGAGGCTCAGCCGTTGGCGAGGAGCATGTCGATGTTCTCGCTGTTGGCGAGCGGGCGCGAGCGGCGGGTGAGCACCTCGCAGCCGGTGCGGGTGACCACGATGGTGTGCTCGAACTGGGCGCTCAGCCGGCGGTCGCGGGTGCGCACCGTCCACTTGTCCTTGAGGTCGACGTCGACCTCCCAGGTGCCGAGGTTGATCATCGGCTCGATGGTGAAGGCCATGCCCGAGCGCATCCGGGGGTTGGCCGCGTCGCGCCCCGGCTTGTAGTGCGGCACCTGCGGCTCGGTGTGAAACTTCCTCCCGATGCCGTGCCCCACGAAGTCTCTCACCACCGAGCAGCCCTGCTTCTCGGCGTACTCCTGGATGGCCGCGCCGATGTCCCCGATGCGGGCGCCGTCCTTCACCACCGCGATGCCGACCTCCAGGCTCTTGCGCGCCACCTCGGTGACCAGCCGCGCCTCGGCCGAGGGCTCGCCGATGTAGAAGGTCGCCGACGTGTCGCCGTGGTAGCCCTTGAAGAGGGTCGTCACGTCGACGTTGATGATGTCCCCGGGGCGCAGCTTCTGGTTGCGCTCGGGATGCCGTGGCACACGATGTCGTTGACGCTGGTGCAGACCGACTTCGGGAAGCCGTGGTAGTTCAGCGGCGAGGGGATGGCGCCGCGGCGGATGGTGTCCTCGTGGACGAGGGTGTTGATCTCGTCGGTGGTCATCCCCGGGCGGAGCTTCTCGCCCACCATCAGCAGGGTCTCCGCGGCCATCTGACAGGATGCGCGCAGGTCGTCGATCTCCCGCGCGGACTTGATCTCGATCACACCGGCCACGTCGTCTCTCCTCGAAGCACTGCAGGTTCAGGAAGCGCTTCGATTAGATCGCCCTGCCCCGCCGGTCAACCGCGGTCGCAGCGTCAGTTCCAGCGCTGCACCTCCTCGCGCTGCCGATGGATCTCCTCCTCGGCGTGCGCGAGGCCCTCCCTGGTCACGATGTAGCTCACGGTGCAGCGCCCCGTCGGCGTGTCGAGCTGCGCCTCGAAGCCCGGCCCGCTGATGACCCCCAGCAGCAGCTCGCGGCCCACCGCGCGCACCGTGCCGACGCCGTCGTCGCCCGCCAGCGAGGCCGACTCCTTGCGCTCGAGGTGCAGGCCCACCGCGACCTCGTAGAGCTTCAACGCCAGCGACGAGCCCAGCGCCGCGGTGCTCTGCAACACCGCGATCAGCCGCCAGGCATCCTCTTCACGCCTCGATCCCATCGGCTCACTCCAGCGGCTCGTCGCAGCCCAGCGGCCCCGTGCGCCGCAGATCCAGGGTCCCGTCCGCGCGGGCCATCGCCAGCACGAAGCCCGCACGCTCCCACCGCAGCGACGGCTGCGCCATGCCCGCGTCGTCCTCCACGGCCACCCGCATCGCCGACCCCAGCCTGCGGCCGCGCGAGTCCACCCTCGCCAGGTACGACCGGGGCGTCGCCCCGGCCACGGGCTCCGACCACGCCACCCCGAAGCCCCGCTGCGCCGCCGCCACCGAGGCCATGGACTCGTCCGTGTAACGGATCGACAGCCGCTGAGGCTCCCCCGCGCCGACGCCCGAGAGGTCGGTCGTGAGCACGTGCAGCCCGGCGTCGCCCGAGCGGTGGTCGCTCCAGGCGAATAGCAGCCGGTTTCCACCCCTCGCCAGGCTCGGAGCGCCCATCGCCCCGGACGCCCGCTGCACCTCGAAGGCCTCCCCTCGCGCCGCGCCGTCGAGCGCAAGCGCCCGCCCCCGCAGCACTGACGCCTCGCCCTCGCGCGCCGTCCAGGCCGCCATGAACCCGTCGGGCAGCGCCGTCACCGCGGGTCCAGAGCCCCGCTCCGCGAAGGGATGCGCCGTCGCGTCGGTGAGCCCGCGCGCCGCGAGCCCTCCGCCCTCCCCGAGCTGCCCCACCCAGAGCGCGTAGTCCCCGGCGACCGCGACCGTCGCGTGGACCGCGCCGTCCCATCGGGTGGGCTCGCCCACCGCCGCGTCCTGCGCCAGCGTACGGAGCGCCGCGCCGCGGGCGTCGCCCCAGCCGACCATCGCCACGCCCCGGCGCACCACCACCGTGGGCCCCTCGGTGACGGCCCCCTCGGCGAGCTGCGCGGGCGCCCTCATGCCCTCCCACCAGCCGTACACGCCCTGCGGCGTGCGCCACGCGAAGACCCGCGCTCCGGCGGTGCCCGAGACCGCCGGGTGGTCGCCCACGAGGCGCTGGGGAATACGCTGCCCGGTAACGAAGCGAGCGTCGTAGCAGGCCGTCGCCACGTCCCTCGCGGCGGCCGGGCGCGCGTGCGGGTGCCTCCTTCGCCACCAGCGGCAGCCGGGGCCCGCGGCGACGAGCAGCCCGAGGACGATCAGACGTTGAAGGTGCGCCATGAAGACTTCTTGCGCGCGACGACGGTGTAGACGAGCGCGCTCACGATGTTGACCGCCACCACCGAGGTCCAGAGGCCGGAGGGCGGGGCGTGGAAGAGGGCCGTCACCGCCAGCATCAGCGGGGCCTGCACCGCGAGCACCAGCACGAGGTCGATGCGCAGCGCGAGCCTCGTGGCCCCTGCGCCGACCAGCGCGTTGCCGAGCACGATCGCGAAGCCGAAGGCCATGTACGAGGGGCCCACGAAGAGGAGGTAGTCCTTCGCGCGCTGGACGATGGCCTCCTGCGTGGTGAAGAAGCGCAGGAAGTGCTCCCCCGCGCCGATGAAGAGCGCGGCGAGGCCGAGCATGGTGAGGACGTTGTAGGCCCCGGTGATCCAGGCCGCGCGCTGGGCGCGGTCGTAGAGCCCGGCGCCGATGTTGGTGCCGACGAGGGTCTGCGCCGCGCCGCCCCAGCCCATGGAGACGAAGAGGGCCATGGTCTCCATGCGGAGGCAGAGCGCGTAGGCGGTGCCCGCGTCGCTGTTACCCGGGGTGGTAAAGAAGTGGTGCACCAGGGCGATGACCAGGAGCACCGCGCCGATGCGGACGGTGAACTGCGTGCTGGTCGGCCAGGCGAGCGCGACCAGGCGGCCCAGCACGGCGCGCGACGGGAGGAAGGGGGCCTTGTGCGCGGCGACCTTGAGCTCGCGGCGCAGGAGGAGCATCGGGACGATCATGACCACCGCGCGGGCGATGACCGTCGCCCAGGCGGCGCCCACGACGCCCCAGCGGGGGAGGCCGAGCGCGGCGGCGATGGGAGGCCCCCAGGAGAAGATCGCGGGCGCGGGGCCGGGGCCGTAGACGAGGAGCACCGCGAGGAAGAGGTTGAGGATGTTGCCCGAGGCGAACACCGCGAGGGGCAGCTTCGAGTGCCCCATCGAGCGCTGCACCGCCGTCACCTGGAACATCACGAACACCGTGACGATCCCTCCCACGATGACCCGGAGGTAGGCCCCGGCGAGCTCGCGCACGAGCCCCTTGGCGCCGAGCAGGCTGTGCACGATGACGTCTGCGCCGAGGATGGCCACCGCGCCGAAGGCGAGGCCCATCAGGGTCACGAGCCCGACGCTGCCCCAGGCGATCTCGGCGACCTCGCGCTGGTTGTCGCGCCCCCGGGCCTGAGACACCAGCGTGGCGGTGGCGGAGGAGACCCCGTAGGAGAGGATGGTCCCCAGCGCCGCGACCATGTCGCAGATGCCGAGGGCGTCGAGCGAGGCGTCGGAGAGGACCGGCGGGAGCCTGGCGATGATGTACTGGTCGACGAGGTTGAAGACGACCTGCAGCACCATGGCCGCGGCGAGCGGGGCGCCGAAGCGGAGCACCGTCCAGGCGAGCGGGCCATGGAGCATGCGGTCGCGCGCGGGGTCGCTGGTCGTCTGGTCGGCCATCGGTGAAGGCCCCGGGCCATAGCGCAGATCGCGGAGCGCCGCGACCCGCCGCCCCGGCTTATCGACCCGGGAGTACCGGCGCGGCGAGCGCGTCGCGGTACACGTCGACGAGGCGCTGCATCACGGCGGACCAGGTGTACCGCTCGACCAGTCGGGCCCTCCCCTCGACGCCCTGCGCGGACCGGGCGCTCGCGTCGGCGGAGAGCGCCGCGATGAGGGCGTCGCCGAGGGAGTCCGCGTCGCCCGCGCGGAAGCAGCGCCCCGCGCCGGTGAACCGGATCAGGTCGGCCACGGCGCCCTCGGTGGGCCCCACGACGAGCGCGCCGCACGCGATGGCCTCGGCGGTCGAGAGCGAGAAGGTCTCCGAGCGGCTGGAGACCACCACCACGTCGCTCGACGCGAGCACCCCAGCGACCCCAGCGGGCGAGTCGAGGTAGGGGCCGACGGTGACCGCCGGGCGACCGAGCGCGAAGGCCTCGAGCTGGGGGCGCATCGGTCCGTCGCCCACCAGGAGGAGGCGGGCGCCGGTGGCGGCGTGCACGCGGTCGAAGGCCGCGAGCAGCACCGGAAGCTCTTTGTCGACGGTGAAGCGCCCGGAGTAGCAGATGGTGGGCGGAGCGCTGCGGGGAGTCGGCCCGGCGGGGGAGAACACCTCCACGTCGACCCCGAGGCCGACCTCGCGCACCCGGGGAAACCCGCGGTCGGAGAGCTCGTGCCCCAGCGTCGGGGACGCGACCAGCGTGGCGTCGTAGCGGCTGTGCTGAAGGCGGAAGAACGACCAGACCACCTCCGCGAGCGCGTCGCCGGTGGAGCGCGACGAGTGCCCGTGGGTGATGTTCTCGACCACCTGCCGGGGATGGCTGTGGAAGTAGCCCACCACCCTCGGACGCTTCGGCGCGCGGCGCGCGGCGCGCAGCACGATGTCGGGCAGCGCGTAGTGGCTAGCGACCTCGATCACGTCGGGCTGGAGCCGGTGGATGAGCTCGCCGATGCCCGCCCGCAGGCCGAAGAGCCGGTAGGCGTCGTTGCCCGGCATCGGCGGACCGGGCAGCCGGTGCAGCGTCCCCTCGCCGAAGGCCTCGCTCGATCGCTCTTCGCCGGGCACCGCGAAGTGACACTCCACGCCGAGCCGGGGGAGCGCCTTCGCCTTCTCGCGGTAGTACCGCTTGATGCCGCCGCACGAATTCGAGAACGCGCTCGTGATGTCGAGCACTCGCATGCGAAAGACCTCGTTGGGTTACGCGGCGTCGCGCTGTCGCTCCGTCGCGATGTCCACGCCGAACTAGCTCAACTGCGATGCCTTGTCGCGCATCGGTTGCGCGGGGCCGCTTGCGCTGGGGCGGCGGGAGCCACTAGGGTTCCGCCCGTCTTACGAGGAGGCGGTGCCCGTCGATGCGCGCGGTGGTGATTCAGTTCCCAGGATCGAACGCCGATTTCGACGCGCTGCACACGCTGCGTGACGTGGTCGGGGTCGAGACCTCCTACGTCTTCCACAAGACCCCGACGCTCCCCGCGGGCACCGACCTCGTGGTGCTCCCCGGCGGCTTCTCCTACGGCGACTACCTCCGCTGCGGCGCCATCGCCCGCTTCGCCCCGGTGATGGCCGACGTCCGCCGCCACGTCGAGCGCGGCGGGCTGCTCCTGGGCATCTGCAACGGCTTCCAGATCCTCACCGAGGCGGGCCTGCTCCCCGGCGCCCTCACCCGCAACGCGCACCTCCGCTTCGAGTGCCGCGACGTGCTGGTGCGGGTCGACGCCGACGGCCCCTTCACGCAAGACCTCCGCGGCCGCGTGCTGCGCCTCCCCGTCGCCCACGCCGAGGGCCGCTACCAGGCCGACGAGGCGACGCTCCAGTCGCTGGAGTCGAAGTCCCTCGTGGCCTTCCGCTACGTGCCCGCGGCGACGCCCGACGCTCGCCTCCCGGCCAACCCCAACGGCTCGCTGCACGACATCGCCGGGCTCTACGGCGGACCGCGGCGCAACGTGCTCGGGCTCATGCCGCACCCCGAGCGCATGGCCGAGCCCATCCTCGGCGGCACCGACGGCCGCCTGCTCTTCCACTCCGCCGTGCGCGCCGCCCTCGCGCGCTGAGAGAACCCAGGACCCCACAGCCATGTCGCGCGAACCCGCGGTCACCCCTGAACTGGCCCGTGAGCACGGGCTCACCGATGACGAGTACACCATCGCCCTGAAGGCGATCGGCCGCACGCCGAGCTTCCCCGAGCTCGGGGTGCTGTCGGTGATGTGGTCCGAGCACTGCTCGTACAAGTCGTCGCGCGTGCACCTGAAGCGCCTGCCCACCAAGGGGCCGCGGGTGATCCACGGCCCGGGCGAGAACGCCGGCGTGGTCGACATCGGCGACGGCTGGGCGGTGGTCTTCAAGATGGAGTCGCACAACCACCCGTCGTTCATCGAGCCCTACCAGGGCGCGGCGACGGGCGTGGGCGGCATCCTCCGCGACGTGTTCACCATGGGCGCGCGGCCCGTCGCGGTGATGGACTCGCTGCGCTTCGGCGAGCCCTCGCACCCCCGCACGCCGGGGCTGCTGCGCGGCGTGGTCGCGGGCATCGCGGGCTACGGCAACGCCTTCGGCGTGCCGACCGTCGGGGGCGAGGTGCAGTTCGACGCGGCCTACAACGGCAACATCCTGGTCAACGCCTTCGCGCTCGGCCTCTGCCGCAGCGACCGGCTCTTCCTCGGCCAGGCGAAGGGCGTCGGGAACCCGATCCTCTACGTGGGCGCGCGCACCGGGCGCGACGGCATCCACGGCGCCACCATGGCGAGCGCGGAGTTCGAGGAGGGCGAGGAGGCCGAGCGCCCGACGGTGCAGGTGGGCGACCCCTTCATGGAGAAGCTGCTCCTCGAGGGCTGCCTGGAGATCTTCGCCGCAGACGTGCTCGAGGGCATCCAGGACATGGGCGCCGCGGGCCTCACGTCGAGCACCGTGGAGATGGCCTCGCGCGCGGGCAACGGCGTCGAGCTCTGGCTCGATCGGTTGCCCCGCCGGGCGAAGCACCTGACGCCCTACGAGATCCTGCTGAGCGAGTCGCAGGAGCGGATGATCATGGTCGCCCGCGTGGGCGAGGAGCAGCGCGTGCTCGACATCTGCGCGAAGTGGGACCTCGACGCCCAGGTGGTGGGACGCGTCACCGACACCGGCCGCTTCGTGGTGCGCGCTACGCCCGGCTACGACCCGCTCTCCGGCGCTCCGTGGCCCGACGATCCCCCCGTGGTGGTCGACCTCCCGGTGGACCTCCTCACCGACGCGGCGCCGGTCTACACCCGCCCCTGCGTGGACGACCCGAGGCTCACCGACCGCTACGGCGTCGACGCGACGGGCCTCGCCTTCGACCCCCGCTCCGACCTGCTGGAGCTGCTCTCGGCGCCCAACGTCGGCAGCCGCGCGTGGATCTACCGCCAGTACGACCACATCGTCCGCGACGGGACGATGGTGCGCCCCGGGGCGGGCGACGCCGCGGTGGTGCGGCTCTACTGCGAGGACGAGCGGGGCCGCCGGGAGAAGCTCATCGCGATGTCGAGCGACTGCAACGGCCGCTTCTGCGAGCTCGACCCTCGCACCGGCGCCGCGATGGCCGTCGCCGAGGCGTGCCGCAACCTCGCCTGCGTGGGCGCCGCGCCCATCGGCCTCACCGACTGCCTCAACTTCGGCAACCCCCAGCGCCCGGAGATCATGGCGCAGTTTCGCGACGCCATCGACGGCATCGCCGACGCCTGCAAGGCCCTCGGCGTGCCGGTCGTCTCCGGCAACGTGAGTCTCTACAACGAGACCACCGAGCAGGGCGGTCCGCGCGCGGTGCTGCCCACGCCGACCATCGGCGCGGTGGGCCTCTTCGAGAAGGTGAGCGACGTGGTGGGCGCGGGGTTCCGCACGGCGGGCGACCACGTCTTCGTGCTGGGTCCTCGCGGCGACGACCGGCTGGGCGGCAGCGAGTGGCTCACCCGCCGCACCGGCAAGGTGTGCGGTCGGCCGCCCTCCATCGACCTCGCGGCGGAGGCGGCGCTGCAGTCGCTGCTGGTGCGCGCGGCGAGGGAGGGGCTGCTCGCGTCGGCGCACGACTGCGCGGAGGGCGGGCTGCTCGTGGCGCTCGCCGAGGCGTGCATCATGGGCCAGTCGGGCGCCGCGCTCGCGCTCCCCGCGGAGTACGCGGTGACCCCGGGCGGGCTCTTCGGGGAGGACCCCTCTCGGGTGTTGGTCTCGGTCACTCCCTACGTGCTCGAGCTCTTCTCCCGTCGCGTCGCCGAGGCGGGCGTCCCGTGCGCCTTCCTGGGCAGGGTCGGGGGCGCGTCGCTCTCGCTGGAGGGCGTCGCGAGCTGGGGCCTCGACGAGATGCGCGAGGCGCACGCCTCCGCGCTCGACGAGATCGTGGGGCGTTGACCGGGGCGATGCGCGAGCCCGATCCCGAGCACTGGCTCTACCGCTACACGCCACGCGAGTGGCTGAGGGCCTCGATGGGTGAGCTGGAGCAGGCGAGGCGGGCCTACGCCGCGCACAACGGCCGGGCGGGGCTCGCGGGGTGTCGGCGCGCCGCGGGGGTGAGCCTCAACGGGTGGCTCGCGTCGCTCGACCCGCCGCCCGAGGCCTACGGCCGCTCGTACATGGACCACCTCGCCGCCCTCGCCGTGGACGAGGGCGCGCCGGAGGCCGTGCGGGCGGCGGCGGTGCTGCTGCGACAGACCCCCCTGCCGGGCGGGGAGATCGTCGCGCTGCGCACGGCCACGACGGACGCCCGCGCCCTCGACGCCGCGGAGACCATCATGGCCCACGCCTACGCCGGGGTGGTGCGCGCGGAGCCCTAAGACGCCCTGAGCGGGTAGAGTGCCCCTCTGGTGCGAGCGCGGCGTCGGTGTGGTAGTGGGCCGCAGCAACGAAGATGGCTGACGCAGAGCACGAAATCGAGGACGCCGCAGGGCGCATCCGGGCCAATCCACTGCTCCACGAGATCTACCGGGACGTGTACTCCCGCATCGTGGAGGAGATCCCCCCAGCGGAGTTTCCCCGGGTGCTGGAGCTCGGCTCGGGCGGCGGGTTCTTCCGCGAGTTCGCGCCGCACACCATCACCAGCGAGTGCGTGCCGGTGCCGCGGGTCGACCGCGTGGTCGACGCCTGCAACATCACCGAGTCCTTCGGCCCCGACTCGCTCGACGCCATCGTGGCCTTCAACGTCTTCCACCACCTGCCCGACTGCGAGGCCTTCCTTCGCGGCGCGCAGACCGTCCTCCGCCCGGGCGGGCGCATCGTGCTCATCGAGCCGTGGTTCACGCCCCTCGGGCAGTGGTTCTACCGGGGCCTCCACCACGAGCCCTCGCTCCTCGACCCCAACGACTGGAACATCGCCGGCGTCGGCCGCCTCGAGGGCGCCAACTCGCGCCTGCCGACCAGCGTGTTCCGCGACTCCGACGCCCGCTTCGCGCGCAGCTTCCCGGGCCTTCGGGTGCTGAAGCGCGAGCCCTTCCACAAGTGGCTCTACCTCCTCTCCGGCGGGCTCCGGCTCAACACGCACATCCCCCGCCCCATCGCCCGCGCGCTCGTCGCGGCCGACCGCACGATCCACCACGGCGACGACTCGACGGGCCTCTTCGCCCGCATCGTCGTCGAGCGCATCGCCACCTGAACCGCCTTCCTTCCCCTTCGACCATCTATCCCCCTCCCGGAGACCTCTTCATGGCCGCTGAGATCACCATCGACCTCGTCAAGCGCTTCCCCTCCAACGGCCCCACCGACCCGATCCGCTACTACCGCCGCCCGCTCACCGGGTGGCTCTTCCGCGAGCGCATCAACCTCGGCCTGCGCATGCTCCGCGACCTGCGCTTCGAGCGCGCGCTGGAGGTCGGCTACGGCTCCGGCGCGGTGCAGGTGCCGCTTCACGGCGTGGCCAGGGAGGTGCACGGCATCGACCTCGACGCAGACCCCGCCCTCGCCGCGCGGGTGCTCGACGCGCTCTCGCTCAAGTCCGACCTGCGCCAGGGATCGGTCTACGAGCTCCCCTACCCCGACGCCCACTTCGACCTCGTGGCGTCGTTCTCGGTCTTCGAGCACCTCCACCAGTTCGACAAGGCGCTCTCCGAGGTGCGGCGCGTGCTGCGCCCGGGCGGCCGCTTCCTGCTGGGGATGCCCGCGGTCAACAAGATGATGGAGGTGTCGTTCCGCGCCATCGGCTTCAAGGGCATCGACGACCACCACGTCACGACCCCGCAGCAGGTGGCCGAGCGCTTCCACGCCAACGGCTTCATCGTCGACGACCACGCGCGCCTCGCGCTGCCGATCCCCTCCATGCCCGGCGCGACCGTCTACTACGACTGGCTGCTCCGCCGCACGCCCTGATCCCTCCCCGACACTCTCCCTCCTCCGCTCTTCCGCTCCGGAACAGCCCGTGCACCGGTGAACTCCACGATGGTTGATCCGCCCGCTCCCACGCTCTCTCACATCGATCGCGCCGTGGCCTGGTTCGCCCGCCTCGGCGCCCGCCGGCCGCTGCGGGTGCTGCTCTGCACGCTCCTGGTGATCGCGCTCTCCGTGGCCACCGCGTCGCGGCTCGAGTTTCGCCAGGACTTCATCGAGCTGCTGCCCTCGGAGAGCGTGGGCGCGAGGCTGCTGCGACGGGCGATGGCGCGCATGGGCGGCGGCAGCGCGACGATGTTCGTGGTGGTCGACTCGCCCGACGCCGAGGCCAACCGGCGCATCATCGACGCGCTCGAGCCGCAGCTCCGCGCGCTGCCCCCGACGCTCGTGCGCACCGTCGAGCACGGCCCCGAGGAGATCCGCCGCTTCTTCTGGGAGCGCCGCTGGCTCTACGCCGACGTCGGCGACCTGGAGGAGATCTCCTGCGAGCTCCAGCGCGCCCGCCGCCGGGCGCAGCCGGGCTTCGTCGACCTCGACGACGAGCCCTGCAGCGAGCTGCGCAGCGACCACGGCCGCGCCCCCGCGGAGTCCACCACCACCGCGGCCCCCGCGCCCACTGACCCGGAGCCCGCCAACGTCTCCGCCGCCGCGAGGCCCTTCCACCACTTCCGCGCGCAGCTCAGGCAGCGCACCCGCGAGGTCGATCAATACCCCACCGGGTATTTCCGCAACCCCGATGGGACCCTCTACGCCATCGTGATGCGCTCGCCCGCCTCGGGCACCGGCGACCGCACCGGCGACCAGCTGATGGCCCGCGCCACGCAGATCATCCGCGACGTGCACCCCGAGCGCTTCCACCCCCGTGCGCAGGTCGGCCTCGGCGGCGACATCCCCAACGCCATCGCCGAGCGCGACGCGCTCAAGGAGGAGGCGATCAAGACCTCTGGGGTCGCGGTGCTGCTCATCCTCGGCGCGATCGTCGTGTTCTTCCGCTCGTTCTCGGCGCTCGCGCACATCGGCCTCGCGATGCTCACCGGCGTCGGGCTCGCGTTCAGCGTGGCCTTCTTCGCCTTCGGCTACCTCAACGCCTCGACGGCCTTCCTCGGCTCCATCATCGCGGGCAACGGCATCAACTACGGCATCATCTACCTGGCGCGCTACCGCGACCGCCGCGCGCTGGGCGACTCCGTGGAGGCCGCCCTGGTCGACGCCGCGGTCGTCTCCCGACGCGGGACGCAGCTCGCGGCCCTCGCCGCGGCCTTCGCGTACGGCACGCTGATGCTCACGTCGTTTCGCGGGTTCTCGCAGTTCGGCCTCATCGGCGGCGTCGGGATGATCTTCTGCTGGTGCGCCACGATGATCGTCGTCCCGGCGACGGTCACCGCGGTCGAGGCCCTGCGCGCGAAGCTCCTCCCCCGCCGCGCCGCCCGCGTCGCCT
>JADJAE010000008.1 GCA_016704445.1 Deltaproteobacteria bacterium | reverse complement strand
CACCACGCCTTCGCGCTGATCGGCCTCGTCCGCCGCGCCTCGAAGTCCCACGCGAAGAGCGACCACGCCGCCGCTGTCGCCGTCGCCGACGCGGGCTACGCCAGCGCCCAGCGAGACCGGCAGCTCCTGCGTGCCGTGCTCGACCGCGGCCGCCACCGCCACCGTGGGATTCGCCAGAGCGTCGCTGCTGCCGACCTGCCGCCAGCGACGCCGCGGCCTCGTGACCGCACCTCGGCGCCCCCATCGAGCTCGCGCGAGACAGCGTCGCCGTCGAGGCTGGAGCACGATGCGCGCGACCTCCACGTCGCCGCTGAGCTCGGTCGTGGGCAGCGGGTCGCTGAACTGCTGCTGGTAGGTCACCCGCTGGATGGCCTTGCGCTCGATCTCCACGTTGCGCACGGCGGCGAGGGCGACGGTGGTGGGCTGCGCCTCGCCGTAGCGCGAGATGACCAGCGTCTCGCCGTGCACCTCCAGGCCGAACCCTCGCGGCGGCCTCGAGCGGAACACCACCACGAAGCCCAGGGTCACCACGACCGCGAAGACGACCGCGATCGTCGGCGACGCCGCCCAGAGGAGCGCCGCGCAGAAGAGCGAGAACAGGATCGAGTAGAAGACCTTGATCGGGTTGGTCTTGTCCTCGGCGTCGTCCCAGGGGACGAACAACGCGGGCAGGGCGGGGCGGTCGGAGCCCTCGGCGGGCGCGCGGTAGGGCGTGGTGGTGGGCATCGTCGCGGGCGCGACCGTACCGCGTCGCCCGGGTGTCGTCCGGTCCACGGAGCTCGATGGCCCCCGGCCCCGCCGCGCAGGTACCATCCCTTCCTCCATGAGCGCAGACCCCGCCCAACCCCCGCTCGAGATCGCCGCCCGCCGCGTCGGAACGCGCCACCACGCGCTGGTGCGCCACCTCACCAGGGCCACCGTCGCGCTCGTCACGTTCAGCATGTCGGGCCTCCTGGTGCTCTCGCTGATCTATCCGCGGCAGTCGGCGGCGCCTCCGTGGGCGCTGATCCCCGTCGGCCTCGCCCTGATGGCCTCCGTCGCCACCGCCGCGGCGGCCCTCCTCGCGCAGATCGCTTGCTGGATCGGCCCCCTCGCGCGCGGTCGGCTCTCCGTGGGCGAGGCGGGCGTTCAGGCTACGGGGCTCCGCTCGCGCTTCATCCCCCGCGATGACATCGCGGCCGCGTGGGTGCTCCGTGAGCCCTCGGGCGCGATCGTCGAGCTTCGGCGGCGCAACGGCGACGTCTTCAGCGCCACCACCGCCACGATGGAGGAGGCCACGGCGGTGCTCGACGCGGCCGGCGTCGACCCCGCCCGGCGCGCGCTGCGCATGCCCCTGGGCGGCGCCGCGGCGAACCTCGGCGTCGGCCTCGCGGCGTCGCTCCCGGCGTCGTGCGTCTCCTCGATGATCGGCGGCGGCATCGCCATGGCGTTCAATCCCCCGAGCGCCGCGGTGGGCTTCCTGGTGATCGTGCTCTTCACGGCCTTCGTTCTCGGGGCGGTGGGGCTGCTGGCGCCTCCTGTCGTGGCGGTCGGCAGCGACGGGCTCTCGGTGGGCGAGGGGCGGCGCGCGTGGTTCGTCACCTTCGACGAGATCGCGGCGGTCGAGTCAAGGCGCGGCGACATCACCCTCCTGCTGCGCGACGGGCGCTTGCGGCGCATCTCCACCCTCGGCACCAGCGAGGCCCGTCGGGAGGCGCTCCACGCCCGCATCACGGCCGGCGTCGAGGCGGCCCGCGCCCCGCTCGACCTCTCCTCGAGGCTGGGCGCGCTCGACCGCAACGGGCGCTCTGCGGAGGAGTGGCGCGAGGCGCTCCGCAGGCTCGCCGCAGCGCGCGACGGTTACCGCCAGACGGGCCTCACCCGCGACGAGGTGGAGGCCGCGCTGGAGGACCCGCGATCGAGCCCCGACCGCCGCATCGGGGCGGCCTACGCGCTCGCCGCGATGGACCCTGGCGCCGCGAGCACCCGGGTGCGCGTGGTCGCGGAGACCGTGGCGCACGAGCCCGTGCGCATCGCGCTGGAGCGGGCCGCCGCGGGAGAGCTGGACGAGGAGGTCGCCGACGCGGCGGAGGAGGGGAGGGGGAAGGGCTGAAGGCGGATCACCCCGGCGGCAGCACTACCTTGGCCGCGGCCTCGATGCGGTACGTGAGCGTGAGCGTGCGCGTGCTCCCGGCGCCCACGGTCACGGTCCACTTCGCGAACCCGTCGCGGGCGTCGAGGGTCGCGTCCTCGTGCGAGCCCACGGAGACCTTCACCTCGTCGACCTCGCTCACCGGGTAGCGCTCGACCACCGTCAGCCGCCGCGCCTCGTCCGACAGGTTGCTCAAATACACCTTCACGGTGCGCGCGACCTTCTGCGTGCCGATCACCGGCGTCGTGTCGCGCTTCTCGTCCACGGCGCGCCGCACCCGCAGCCCGTCGTCGACGCCGAAGCCCAGCTCGAAGGGCTCCCCGCGCCCGACGAAGCCCACGCGCCCGCGGCCCACCAGCTCGCCCCCGCGCGCCAGCACCACCGGACCCGCCAGCAGCGGCGCCTCGCCCACCAGCGTCGCCGTCGCGCGCAGGTGCACCGCGTCGCCGCGCTCGGGCCACGCGACGCGCTCGACCTCCGCGGTCATCGAGGCGCGGGTGAGCTCCACCCGGTGCGCCTCGCCGTCGCTCGGGATCGTCACCGGGTGCGCCCCCTCGAACCACTGCGCCTCGCCCCCGTCGTCGACGCCTGGCATCTCGTCGACATCCCTCGTGCCGCGCTCCAGGCCCGCCGTGGCGATGGCCTGCTCGCGCGCCTCCACCACCACGCGGCTGCGCTCGGGCTCGCTCTTCCTGCGGCTGGTGAGCAGGTCGTCGGTCAGCAGCGGAGGCGCCGCGGACTGCGCCGGACGCGCCGTGGAGAAGCGCGCCCTCACGTGTGTCCAGAGCTCCCCGGTGGCCTGCCAGATCACCGCCGCGGTGGCGATGGTCACCGTCGACGGCTCTCCCTCTCCGGGCGGCGTCCACCGGGCGAGGTGCTCCGGTCGCCAGAGAGCGCAGGGCGTCCGGTAGGTGAGCTCCACCGTCACCGGACCCGCCGCCGCGGCCTCCACCTGCACCTCGACGCGCGACGTCTGCAGCGAGCGCGTGGCCCTCGCGGCCTCCAGCCTCGCCTGCGCCCGGAGCTGATCGGCCCGCGCCTCGAAGCCCTGCTCCTCCGCCGCGAGCAGGGCCTCCTCCGCCGCGCTGGACGCCGCCTCGATGGCGTCGAAGGCCTCGCGCCAGGCCCTCGCGCCCGCGGCCGGGTCGTCCTTCGTCCCGCGCGGAACAGCCGCCACCGAGCCCACCCAGTCGATGGCCGTCGCGTCGAGGCGCTCCAGGTCCGCGCTCGCCCGGTGCTCTCCCCGATCGGCCGCCGCCCGCCGCGCGGCCGCCTCGGTGGCGTCGCGCTCCGCCGCGTCCCGCTCGTCGTCCCCGGCGACCGACACCGGCACGACCACCCGCACCACGCGCGTCGCGATCACCCGCGCCCCGTCGCCGACCACGCCCGCCACGAGGCTGCGGTCGTCGAGGGCGGGGGTCACGCCTGCGACCGACACCCACGAGATGCCCGCCTGCACCTCGCAGGTCGCGCGCCGCACCACCTCCGCGCGGTCCTCGAAGAAGGTCACCCGCACCGCCTCGCTCTGCACCGGATCACCCACGGCGGTTGCCTCCCACGAGCTCGTTCTTGGACGGAATGGTCAGCCGATACCCGAACTCCACGGCGCTGCGCCCGCCCGCCGGGACGATCACCTCCCAGCGCAGTCCCCCTCGCACCGCGGCGCCGCGCTCGGCCTGCGTGAAGCGCTCGGGCTCCGGCCGCGCGCCCCTCGGGGTCACCTCCACGGTCTTCTCGTCGGTGACCGGGATGCGGTCGATGAGCTCGACCAGCGCGGGCGACCCGAGCGCCGACGAGAGCTCGATCGACACCGTGTGGTCGATGATCGTGTCGCCGCCCAGGAGCCCGGCGGTGTCCTCCTTCGCGCGCACGTTGCGGGCGGCGCGCAGCCGCTCGTCGACGCCCATCCCGACGCGCAGGGTGCCGCCGCGGTCGATGTGCTCGATCGCCGCGACCACCAGCAGGCTGCCGTCCACGTAGACGTCCACCGGGCCCGCCAGCAGCGGGGCGTCGAAGGGGTTGCGCAGCTCCACCTCGCGGAAGACGTCCGCGCCCTCGCACGCGATGACCCGCCAGCGCACCGTCGGCGTGGCGTCGCCCGCGCCGAGCGGAACCCGGTGCGTGAGCCCGTCCGAGGGCACCTCCACCAGCCCCTCGGCCCGGTACCGGTGATCGAACATCCCTCGCGAGGCCCGCGGATCCCGCACCCCCGCGGGAGGCACCGGGGCATCCAGCAACTGAACCGCCCGCTCACGCTCCTGCTTCCAGGCGTCAGCGCCCTCGCGCCCCAGCTTGCCCCGCCGGGTCAGGTCTCCCGGAGCGCCCATGCTGAGCCCGTCGTAGTCCAGCCACGCGTCCGACGGCTCGACGATCGGCTCCGGCGCGGCCGCTGCTCCCTCGGCCGGAGCGCCACCGCCGCCGAAGCTCATCGCGCCCGCGAGGATGCCCGAGCGCTTGGGCGCGGCCACCGAGCTACGCGCCGCCTGCGGCGGGTACATCACTGCCGGGGCCGGCATCGGGGCCATGGCCGGAGGCGGCCCATAGGCCCCTGGAGCCTCCATGGCGACCTCCGCGTCGAACTCCGCGAGCACTCCCTCCCTCGTGCGAGCGTCGTCCATCGCCCACGAAGGCGAAGGTGGTGGCGGCGGCGGCGGCGCCAGGGTCGTCGCCAGCGTCTTCGCGAAGGCCCGATCGTAGCCGTCGAACATCGCCTCGACCCCGCCGGGCGGCGGCCTGAACGCCCGCTTCGGCGGAGGCTGCGCTCGCCCGAATCGGAGCGACGGCAGCGTGGGCATCCGCGCGTCGAAGAGCATGTCGGCGGTGGAGAGCTCGAGCCGCGCGTCGCGCCAGTCCTCTCCCGAGCGCTGCGCCACGAGGGCCTCGCTGATCCAGGTGGCGGCTCGCGCGTGGTCGCGGATGCGCAGCGTGTAGACGGGCCACCACCGCGCGGCGTCGACGGCGTAGGTGAGCTCGAGGTGCGGCAGCGGACCGTCGCCTCGCACGGTGATGAGCACCCGCCGGGTGGGGCGCGCGTCGCCCGAGAGCTCGGAGCTGCGGGCCTGCGAGGCGTGCGTGCGCGCTCGCTCGAGGGCGCGGACGAGCTCGTGCCGCTCCCGGTGGAGGGCGTCGAGGCGCGCGTCGAGGTCCGCCGCGAGGGCCGTGAGCATCGCGTGCGCGGCGAGCGTCTCTCGCGTCCTCGGGACCACCGACCGCGGGTCATCCGGCGCGCGCCGCGCCCTGCTCTTCGGGTCGAGCCGGGCCTCGGTGATGGCGTCTCGCCGTCGCTGCGAGAGCCCCGTGTGCCGGTCGATGCGATGGATCTTCCGCTCCAGCTCCCGCACCGCCTCCAGCGAGGGACCGAGGGCGGAGCCCTTCGTCGGGACGACCAGCGACGAGCGCACCAGCACCAGCGAGCGCCCCGCGGCGTCGCCGCCGAGGCTCACCCGAAACGAGCCCGGGGCCGCGAGTGTGGGGAGCCCGTCGACGGCGAGCGTGACCTCCCCCTCGGCGACCGCCTCGGACGGAACCACCCGTCGCGTGACGCGGGCCCCGCGCGCGAAGACCTGCACGTGGGTGATGCTGCTGTCGCAATGGATCGCCACCGGTCGCTCCTCCCGCGTGGCCTCCGCCGCGCGGCGTGGAAGGTCTCACGGCGCGAACGGCGAGGCCACTCGCAGGCACCGCCAGGAGGGGGGTGGGCTTTACTGGGGAGGATAAAATAGCCGACGGCCCCCGGAGAGGCGCCGCACCCCATTGGTTTGGTGGGGTGTGAGGCGCCGCGGGGGCCGATGCGGTGTGCTGGCTCAGTCCGCGATCAGCGGTTCTGATCCCAGGTGTCCTCGTGCGTCACGCCGCCGTTGGTGTAGGTCCACGAGATGGTGTGGAACACGAAGGTGACCTCCTCCAGGGGGGGCTCGGTCGAGGTCGCGGGGACGATCGTGTCGGGCGACCACTGCTTCTGGCTCGCGACGCGGCCCTGCTTGATCTCGACCGTGTAGAACTGCTCGGTGGTGCCGTCGCCGTTGGGGTTCGGGCGGAAGAACTTGAACTTCGCGTCGATGCGGGCGTTCTCGACGAGCGCCTTGGCGATGAGCGGCGAGGACTTGTCGATGCGCTTACGGATGAGCAGCGCCTCGTACTGGCGGCGACCGGTCGCCATGCCCGAGCCCGCCTCGCGAGCCGTCTTCACGGCCTGCTCGTAGTAGACGCACTCGATGGAGTCCTTGCGACCAAGGCTCTCCTGCGAGCTGGAGCCCTTGATGTCCTGACCATTCGCCTTGAGATAGAGATGTACGGTTTCGGCCATTTGAGTCCTCGAGTGCGGGCAGTGAAGGTTCCGCCGACGACCACCGTGCCCACCGTGGGTGATGCCGACGGAGCCCGATTGAGCACCGTCCGTGCCACCACTGAGCCCAAGCGCCACGGCGCGCTCACATCGCTGTGGAGCCCGTGCGAACGCGGGCGTCGACCGCCCGTGGCGCGGATCCCCTCCCGTGGACACCCGTCCAAGGACCCGCCGCGGCGCGACCCCCTCCTCGCAGCGCCCTGGCACGTCGGATTCGCCTGCCCGCCCGGCCTTCGGACATGAGTCCCAGCGATTGGACGATCGTCGAAAGCCGCTCCCTGGGGAATCGGGGCTACACTGCGCGCCGTTCATGAACGACGAACGCACGCTGGTGAACGTCGGCGACTTCGGATTCGCGCGCAGCATGCTGATGCATGAGCCGCAGATCCGCTGGGTCGACAGCGTCGGCTCGCACAGCTACCTGGTGCAGGGCCGCCGGATGATCGGGTCCGCGGACGACTGCGACATCATCGTGCGCGACGGCGAGGTCTCGCGCCTCCACGCCTCGCTCGAGGTGACCAACGACGGAGCGTGGGTGCGCGACCTCGGGAGCCGCAACGGCACCTTCGTCAACGGGGTGCGGGTGCGTGAGGCGCAGGTCCCCGACGGCGGCTGCATCCACCTCGGCGCCACGGACCTCTGGCTCTTCTACAACCAGAACGCCGCCGAGCTGGACCTCTGGCCCTTCGAGCGCTTCGGCCCGCTCTGGGGGCGCAGCACCGCGATGCGGGAGCTCTTCGCGCAGCTCTACCGGGTGGCGCAGCTACCATCCACGGTGCTGGTGCTCGGCGAGACGGGCACCGGCAAGGAGCTCGTCGCCAAGGCGATCCACGAGGCCTCGCCGCGGGTGGAGAAGCCCTTCGTGGTGGTCGACTGCGGGGCGCTCGCGGAGAGCCTCCTGGAGGTCGAGCTCTTCGGCAACGCGAAGGGCGCGTACACCGGCGCGATGGGCGCCCGCGCTGGGGCGATCGAGTCCGCCGACGGGGGCACGGTCTTCCTCGACGAGGTCGGCGAGATGCCGCTCTCGATGCAGCCGAAGCTGCTCCGCGCGCTCGAGAGCCGCATGGTGCGTCGGGTCGGCGAGACGCAGTACCGCTCGGTCAACGTGCGCTTCATCGCGGCGACGCACCGCGACCTCGCGAGCATGGTCAACCTCGGCACCTTCCGCGAGGACCTCTACTTCCGCCTCTCGGTGGTCCCCATCACGGTGCCGCCGCTGCGCGACCGCCTCGACGACATCCCCCTGCTCGTGGAAAAGCTGCTGCCGCCCGGGGCGCAGGGCGTGGTGACGCCCGACCTGCTGCGCGAGATGCGGCAGCGGCCATGGGCAGGCAACGTGCGCGAGCTGCGCAACTTCGTCGAGCGCGCCCTGGCCCTCGGCGCTCGAGGCGCGCTGCACCTCGCGGGGGCGAGGCGAGACGAGAAGGGCGGTTCGCTCGCGCCGGCCGAGGGGGCGCTGCCTGGGGTGAACGCCGACGAGCCCTTCAAGCTCATCCGCGACCGCTGGCTCGACCACCTGGAGCGCGACTACCTGCGCTCGATGATGGAGCGCTACAAGCGCGACACCAGCGCCATCGCCCACGCCTCGGGCCTCGATCGCAGCTACGTGTACCGGCTCATGCGGAAGCACGAGCTCTGACTCAGGTTTGGCCCTTGACGAGGGAGTGATCGACGGCGCGGTGCCCACCGTCGGGTCGAGCGCCGCGTCGAGTGCCCGTGGGTTGGCGCGCGTCGCCATGCGCGTACGTCTCATGCGGCGTGTCGCATCGCGCGGAGGGCCCGGCGCGCCGATAGACTCGTCGCAGCGGCGCGAGGGCTTCGACCTGAGCGAGCAACGGATCGCGCCCCAGCGCCACGCGCGCGGTGCGCAGGATGTCCTCAAAGCTCACGGCGTCCTTGTGGCCGTACCAGGGGCGGTTGGGCACCACGGCTTGAAGCCCGCGTTCGGACTGCTCCCAGAACCACATCACCAGCACCCCGTAGAGAAGCCCCACGCACGGCGCCGTGCGACGAACCGCCCACTCCAGGCGTGCCCGCGATGCACACAGCCCAGGATGTTTGACCTCAAAGAGTAGACCTCAATCGACCACCGGCGCGCATACCCGGTCAGGATCGAGGCCGCATCCGTCTTCGAGTCGGTACACAGAAACGCGCGCAGCGGCAGCGTCCCGGTCGTGCAGCGCAGCAGCACCACACGGATCGACGGCGCCCCCAGCACGCTCCACCACTGCACCTCCGCCGTCTTGATCTGCATCGTGCGAAGGCCGCCGTAGACCCGCGCTTCGATCGTCTCCCAGGGGTGGCTCGTGTCCTCGGCCCAGGCCGCGAGCGCGCCGCGGGGCGCCCCCTTGGGGCTGTGGCGCCCGGTGCGGAGGGTGCGGCCCCCGGCTGTGGTCAGCGCCGCTCGGAGCGTCAACGCGCCGAGCACCCGGACGCGCGAGGGCAGCCCGCGGAGCACCGCGCGGTTGGTGTAGCCGGCGTCGAGGAGCAGATCGAACGACGCCTCGGGCAACCAACGGAGCAGTAGCTCGACCAGCTCGCGGGCCTGCTCGGTCTTGGTGCGGTAGTCGCCGCCGTGGCGCGCGCACTCCTTCTTGCTGCGGTAGAGCCGGAAGAGCAGCGGGATGGCGAAGGGTCGAGGCGAGAAGGGCACCGTCACGACGAGCGCGCAGGTCACCCAGACGTGGCCGAAGGTGAAGGTCTTGCGCTTGCGGGTGGAGCGCACCGCATCGAGGTGCGTGCCGAGGCCGAAGACCGTGGGGCCCTTGTGGGTGCCGAGCGTGTCGTCGATCACGAACTGCAACCGCAGCTTGCGCGCGGAGAGGCGCTCGACGAGCGCCGCGAGCCAGAGCCGGGCGAGGGCGTCGAGGTCCCACCGCCGACGGGAGAAGACGCGGTGGAAGGCCGAGTGCTCCCAGACGCCCGCGCGCCGCACGACGAGGCACTGGTGAGGGCGTGGCGCTCGGTGCACAGCACCCACGCCGCCATCAGCAGCAGCCAGCGCGCAACGTCCGGCGGTGAACGCGGGGCGGAAGACTTCCAACGCACGGGAACGTGCGAGCACCGTCCGTAGGCACGGAGCCTCCGATCGGTGGGGTTTGTGGTAACGCCACCATCGGTCGGGCCCGGCGCCCAAGCCCTCCGATCACCGCCCGTCAAGGGCCAAACCTGAGTCTGACCCGGACCCCTCCGAGGAGCTCTCCCCGCGGAGTCAAGTCATCGGGTGGAGGGGCTCTTGACATTCTTTGGGGGAGTCGGTCATAACGCCGCCCCTCGCGACAGGTCCCCCGTGCATGGACGGCGGAGACCCTCAGAACTCCAGCGAAGCGAAGAGTCACTCAACGATGCCTACGATCAATCAGCTCGTGCGGAAGGGCCGCAATCCGAACCAGTGGAAGACGGCGTCGCCGGCGCTGCGGGATTGCCCGCAGAAGCGTGGCGTCTGCGTCCGCGTGTACACGACGACCCCCAAGAAGCCGAACTCGGCGCTCCGCAAGGTGGCGCGCGTGCGGCTCACCAACGGCATGGAAGTCACCGCGTACATCCCGGGCGAGGGGCACAACCTGCAGGAGCACTCGGTGGTGCTCATCCGCGGCGGCCGCGTGAAGGACCTCCCGGGCGTTCGCTACCACATCGTCCGCGGCACGCTCGACGCGGTCGGGGCGATCGGTCCGAGCAACACGAACAAGAAGGAGCGCTCGCAGGGGCGCTCGAAGTACGGCGTCAAGCGGAAGAAGGGTTGATCGATGCCTCGTCGTGGAGAAGTCTCGAAGCGCAAGAACGTCCCGGATCCCAAGTACAAGGATCGGCTGGTCGCCAAGCTCACGAACACCGTGATGCTCAGCGGCGAGAAGTCGATCGCCGAGGGGATCGTCTACGGGGCCTTTGACCTCATCCAGGCCCGCCAGAAGGAGGATCCCCTGGAGGTCTTCCGCAAGGCGCTGGACAACATCAAGCCCAAGGTCGAAGTCAAGTCCCGCCGGGTCGGCGGCGCCACCTACCAGGTGCCGGTTGAAGTGCGCCCCGACCGTCGGGTCTCGCTTGCCATGCGCTGGATGGTGATGTACTCGCGCTCCCGTGGCGAGAAGACCATGGCGGAGCGGCTGGCCAACGAGCTGTCCGAAGCGAGCCAGGGCCGCGGCAACGCGGTGAAGAAGAAGGAAGACACCCACAAGATGGCCGACGCCAACAAGGCGTTCGCCCATTACCGCTGGTGAGGTAGTTCGAGCGCGATGCAGACGACGACATAAGACGACCAACGCCGCGCCACCCCGCAGATCCAGAGCGATCGCGAGGGTGGGTTAAAGAGCGGGAGACCCGATCAAAAGGGTCTCGCGCAAGCGTGTGTAGCGCTGGTTGTTACCCTCCCGGGCCATGAAGTACTTCTCCGAGGGCGAGAAGGAAAGGTACCCCGGGGGGGTTTCGTTTGTGCTGCGCTCCGACCATCTCTCGCAACTGCTTTCAGGTTTCGTTTCAACGTAGACCCACGCCGCCCCCGCTGGGCGACGCACCGACGGAGAAGACCACGTGCCTCGCGACCTCCCGATCGAACGCTATCGCAACATCGGCATCATGGCCCACATCGACGCGGGCAAGACGACCGTTACCGAGCGGGTCCTGTTCTACACGGGCCGCATCCATCGCACCGGCGAGGTCCATGAGGGCGGCGCCACGATGGACTGGATGGAGCAGGAGCAGGAGCGTGGAATCACGATCACCTCCGCTGCGACCACGGCGTTCTGGGTTCCCAGCATCGGCCCGGGCAAGGACATCAAGCACCGGGTGAACATCATCGACACCCCCGGACACGTGGACTTCACCATCGAGGTCGAGCGCTCGCTGCGCGTCCTCGACGGCGCGGTCGCGGTGTTCGACGGCGGCAACGGTGTCGAGCCCCAGTCCGAGACGGTCTGGCGCCAGGCCGACCGCTACAAGGTCCCGCGCATCGCGTTCATGAACAAGATGGACAAGATCGGCGCCGACTTCCAGATGTGCGTCGAGTCGATGCGCGAGCGCCTCGGCACCAACCCGGTGCCGATCCAGCTCCCCCTCGGTGAGGAAGAGAAGCACCGCGGCATCATCGACCTCATCCGCATGAAGGCGATCGTGTTCGACGAGGCCTCCAAGGGCGCGAAGTTCTCCATCGAGGCGATCCCGGCGGACTTCAAGGACGCGGCGGACATGGCCCGTCAGCAGATGATCGAGTCCATCGCGGACGTCGACGACGTGGTGGGCGAAAAGTTCCTCGCGGACGACATCGCCTCGATCACCGAGGAAGAGATCCACGCCGCGCTCCGCCAGGGCACCATCTCGTTCAAGCTGGTCCCCGTCACCTGCGGCTCGGCCTTCAAGAACAAGGGCGTGCAGCAGCTCCTCGACGCGGTGGTGACCTACCTCCCGTCGCCGGTCGACGTCCCGACCCGTATCGGCAAGCACCCGGACAAGCCCGAGGTCGAACTCGAGCGCCCGGCGAGCGACACGGCGCCCTTCAGCGCGCTGGCCTTCAAGCTCATGAACGACAAGTTCGTGGGCAACCTGACCTTCATCCGCGTGTACTCGGGCTTCGTCGAGTCGGGCACCAGCGTGCTCAACTCCACCCGCGGCAAGACCGAGCGCATCGGCCGCCTGCTGCTCATGCATGCGAACGAGCGCGAGGACATCAAGGACGCCTTCGCGGGCGTCATCGCGGCGGCCGTGGGCTTCCGCGACACCCGCACGGGGGACACCCTCTGCGACGAGAAGCACCCCGTGGTGCTCGAGCGCATGACCTTCCCGGAGCCCGTCATCTCGATCGCGATCGAGCCGAAGACCAAGGCCGACCAGGACAAGATGGGCGTCGGCCTCCAGAAGCTCGCCTTCGAGGACCCGTCGTTCCGGATGAACACGGACGAGGAGAGCGGCCAGACGCTCATCCACGGCATGGGCGAGCTCCACCTGGAGATCATCGTCGACCGCCTCAAGCGCGAGTACAAGGTCGAGGCGAACACGGGCAAGCCCGAGGTCGCCTACCGCGAGGCCGTGAAGAAGAAGTCCGAAGGCGAGTGCAAGTACGCCAAGCAGTCGGGCGGCCGCGGCCAGTACGGCCACGTGGTGCTCGACCTCGAGCACGGCGAGCGCGGCACCGGCTTCGTGTTCGATGACGACATCAAGGGCGGCATCATCCCGCGCGAGTTCATCCCCGCGGTGGAGAAGGGCGCCCGCGAGGCGCTCCAGCGCGGCGTGCTCGCCGGCTACCCCGTCATCGACTGCAAGGTCCGGCTGTTCTTCGGCAGCTACCACGACGTCGACTCGAGCGCGCAGGCCTTCGAGATCGCCGGCTCCATGGCCGTGCAGGACGCCGCCAAGAAGGCGGGCATCGCCATCCTCGAGCCGATCATGGCCGTCGAGATCGTGACCCCCGACCAGTTCATGGGCGAGGTCATCGGCGACCTCAACTCCCGCCGCGGCCAGATCAAGGGCATGAGCGCGCGCGGCAAGAACGCGCAGGCGATCGAAGGCACCGTGCCGCTGGCCAACATGTTCGGCTACGTCACCGACCTCCGCAGCAAGACCCAGGGGCGCGCGGTCTCGACGATGCAGTTCTCGCACTACGATCCGGTGCCGAACGTGGTGCAGGAAGAGATCGTCGCGAAGAGCCGCGGCAAGTAGCAAGCGCTTCAAACCCACAATCACAACGAAGAACGAAACGGAGTAGAGAAGAGTCATGGCCAAGGAGAAGTTCAGCCGCAGCAAGCCCCACGTGAACGTCGGCACCATCGGTCACATCGACCACGGCAAGACGACCCTCACGGCGGCGATCAGCGCGGTGCTGTCGAAGGCGAAGGGCGCGAAGTTCAAGGCGATCTCGTACAAGGACATCGCCAAGGGCGGCATCGATCGCGACGCCACCAAGACGGTGACCATCGCCGCGGCGCACGTGGAGTACGAGTCGCAGAACCGCCACTACGCGCACGTCGACTGCCCCGGACACGCCGACTACATCAAGAACATGATCACCGGCGCCGCCCAGATGGACGGCGCGATCCTGGTGGTCTCGGCGCTCGACTCGGTGATGCCGCAGACGCGCGAGCACGTGCTCCTGGCCCGCCAGGTGGGTGTGCCTCGCATCGTGGTGTTCCTCAACAAGTGCGACGCCGTCGACGATCCGGAGATCCTGGACCTCGTCGAGATGGAAGTGCGCGAGCTCCTCAACAAGTACAACTTCCCGGGAGATGACACCCCCGTGGTCCGTGGCGCGGCCCTGCCGGCGCTCAACGGCGACCCGGCGTGGGAAGCCAAGATCCACGAGCTCGCCGCTGCGCTCGACACCTTCATCCCGGAGCCCGTCCGCGACATCGACAAGCCCTTCCTGCTTGCCATCGAGGACGTGTTCTCGATCAAGGGCCGCGGCACCGTGGCGACGGGCCGCATCGAGCGCGGGATCATCAAGGTCAACGAGGAGGTCGAGATCATCGGCTTCGTCCCGACCCGCAAGAGCGTGGTGACCGGCGTCGAGATGTTCCGCAAGCTGCTCGACCAGGGCCAGGCCGGCGACAACGTCGGCGTGCTCCTGCGCGGCATCGAGAAGGACGACCTGGAGCGCGGCCAGGTGCTGGCCAAGCCCGGCTCGATCACCCCCCACAAGAAGTTCGTCGGGCAGATCTACATCCTGAAGAAGGAAGAGGGCGGCCGTCACACGCCGTTCTTCACGAACTACCGCCCGCAGTTCTTCTTCCGCACGACGGACGTCACCGGGGTCTGCAAGCTCCCCGAGGACGTCAAGATGGTCATGCCGGGCGACAACATCGCCATGGACATCGAGCTCATCGTCCCGGTGGCGCTCGAGGAGCAGATGCGCTTCGCGATCCGCGAGGGCGGCAAGACCGTCGGCGCCGGCGTCGTCACCAAGATCACCGAGTGAGATGACCGGGGCGCCCGTTGGCCCCCGGCCGGGACTCTTCGAACCACGAAGAGCGCCGGGCGGTGGCGACGGGTGTCTCCTGTCAACGAGATACCCTTAAGGAAACCCGAAATGGCGACCACCAAGATTCGTATCCGCCTCAAGGCGTTCGACCACAAGCTCCTCGACCAGGCGGCGAGCGAGATCGTGGAGACCGCGCGGGGCACCGGCGCCCGCGTGGCGGGGCCGATCCCGCTGCCCACGAAGATCAACCGTTACACCGTGCTGCGCGGGCCGCACGTCGACAAGAAGTCCCGGGAGCAGTTCGAGATCCGCACGCACAAGCGGCTGCTCGACATCCTGGAGCCCACCCAGCAGACCCTGGACGCGCTGATGAAGCTCGACCTGTCTGCCGGCGTGGACGTTGAGATCAAGAGCTGAAGGAACCGTCATGGCGAAGCTCACGGTAGTTAATATCAAGGGTGAACAGACGGGTGAGATCGACCTCTCGGACGAGGTCTTTGGCATCACCGAAATCAATCAGGATCTCTTCTATGAGATCGTGAAGGCCCAGCTCGCCTCGCGGCGCGCGGGCACTCACTCGACCAAGGGCCGCGCCGAGGTGGCCGGGTCGGGGAAGAAGCTCTACAAGCAGAAGGGCACCGGCAACGCGCGGCACGGCAACATCCGCGCGCCGATCTTCGCCAAGGGCGGCAAGGTCCACACGCCGAAGCCCCGCAACTACGCCTACCGGCCGCCGCGGCAGATGCGCGCGGGCGCCCTCCGCCACGCGCTCTCCCTCTTCGTGAAGGAGGGGCGCATCCTCGTCCTCGACGGGTTCGCCGTCGACGCCGTGAAGACCAAGTCCGTCGCCCAGGCGCTCACCGCGCTCAAGGCGCAGGGGGCCTCGGTCGTGGTGGACGCCGCCACCAACGAGAACCTCCGCCTGTCGACGCGCAACCTCGAGCGCGCGACCTTCCTCCCGCCGGAGGGCGTCAACGTGTACGACCTCCTCCGGCACGACACCCTGATCCTGACCCAGGACGCCGCGCGCGCCCTGGAGAAGCGCCTGAGCGCGTAAAGGGACGAGACAGATGAATACCAACATCCCCCAGATCCTTCGGCGCCCGCTGACCCTCACCGAGAAGGGTGCGACGCTCAAGGAGACCCTTAACAAGGTCATGTTCGAGGTCGCTCGCGACGCGAGCAAGACCCAGATCCGCGCCGCCGTCGAAGGGGCCTTCTCCGTGAAGGTCGTCGACGTCCGCACGATGATCGTCCGCGGCAAGATGAAGCGGATGGGCCGCGGTTACGCGAAGACCCAAAACTGGAAGAAGGCGATCGTCACGCTCCGCGAGGGCGACAAGATCGACGTCTTCGAGAACCAGGCGTGAAGTAGGTACAGAGCCATGGCGATCAAGTCCTTCAAGCCCAACACGCCGTCCCTGCGTTACATGACGGTTTCTACCTTCGAGGGAATCTCGAAGAAGAAGCCGGAGAAGTCGCTGACGGAGCACCAGACCTCGACCGGCGGCCGCAACAACGCCGGCCGCATCACCTCGCGCTTCCGCGGCGGCGGCCACAAGCAGCGCTACCGGATCATCGACTGGAAGCGTAACCGTATCGGCATCCCCGCGACGGTCTCGGCCATCGAGTACGATCCCAACCGCACCGCGCGCATCGCGCTGCTCCACTACGTGGACGGCGTGAAGGCGTACATCCTCGCAGCCGACGGCCTCAAGGCCGGCGACTCCGTGGTGTCGTCGCGCAACGCGGACATCAAGCCGGGCAACGCCCTGCCGCTGCGGTACATCCCGCTCGGCACGGTGATCCACAACATCGAGCTCAAGATCGGCAAGGGCGCGCAGCTCGTCCGCTCGGCGGGCGTCGCGGCGCAGCTCATCGCCAAGGAAGCGGAGTGGGCGCAGGTCCGTCTGCCCTCCGGTGAGATCCGCAAGGTCCACATGGACTGCCGCGCGACCATCGGCCAGGTCAGCAACCCCGACCACGCCAACATCACCATCGGCAAGGCCGGTCGTACGCGCTGGCTCGGCAAGCGCCCGCACAACCGCGGCGTGTCCATGAACCCGGTCGATCACCCCATGGGCGGCGGCGAAGGCCGTACCTCTGGCGGTCGCCAGCCGTGCTCCCCCTGGGGCCAGCTCTCGAAGGGCCTCAAGACGCGTCATAACAAGCGCACGGATTCGATGATCATCAAGCGCCGCGGCGCGAAGGGCTGAGAGCGATGCCTCGTTCACTGAAGAAGGGTCCGTTCATCGATGTGCACCTCCTCGACAAGGTGCTCAAGGCGGCGGAAGAGAAGTCGAAGCGTGTGATCAAGACCTGGTCGCGGCGGAGCACCATCCTCCCCGAGGCCGTGGGTCTGACCATCTCCGTGCACAACGGGCGCAAGTTCGTCCCGGTGTTCGTCACGGAGAACATGGTGGGCCACAAGTTCGGCGAGTTCGCTCCGACGCGCACGTTCCACGGGCACTCGGGCGACCGCAAGGGCAAGGGCCCCGCTGGCAAGGGAACCGGGAAGAAGTAAGGGGAGCTGAACGGACATGACGACCTCCAATCCACTCACCGCCCCGGTGACCGTGACCGCGACCCCGACCAGCTCCGCGATCAACCCCGGCGACGCCGTGGTCTGCAAGCCGCTGGAAGTCACCGTCGGCGACAAGGGCATCGAGCGCGCGATCAAGAACCTCAAGCGCAAGATGGCCGCTGAGGGCGTTCTGCGTGAGCTGAAGCGCCGCCGCCACTACATGAAGCCCTCCATCAAGAAGCGGAAGAAGGCCTCCGAGGCCGCGCGGCGCCGCCGCAAGCGCACCCGCACCGAAGGCGTCGCTCCCTGAGCGAGGCCTCCGTTCCTCCCCAACTCCTCCCCGACTCCCACTTCACAGCCTAGACCTTCCCCTGAACCCCCTTCCCATCACTGGGAGGGGGGCTCGGAGAGGCCTCGTTCGCTCAGACGCGGATGGTAGCGAGCACGCCCAGGTGGTCGCTCGCCCAGACGTCGTGGATGGGCTGGTCGAAGGCCAGGCGGCACTCCGTCACCACGCCCTCCATGCGCTCGTTGGGTCCACGCACGAACACGTAGTCGATGCGACGGTCAGGCTCGAGGTAGTGGCCCGCGTAGGGGTTGCGCTTCACGAAGGTGGCGCCCTGCGTCCCGTCGCCCGCCGCCGACCAGCAGTCGCAGAAGTACACGCACTCGCCGCCGAGGCCCGTGAGCCCGCGCAGGTAGCGGATCTCGTCGGAGTCAGGCTCGGCGTTGAAGTCGCCCGCGAGCACCGCGGGGAGCTCCCCCTCGTCGGTCTCCTGATCGATGAACGCGACGACGTCGCGCACCTGCTGCACCCGCACGTGGCCCTGGTGGAGCTTCCAGTTGAGGTGCGTGCTGAACACCGGCAGCGTTCCGAAGGGAGTCGCCAGGGCGGCGAAGGTGACGGCGCGGTTCTCGTCGGTGCCGCCGCGAGGGAGGGGGCGCACCGCCGTGCGCTCGATGGGCCAGCGCGACAGGATCGCGTTGCCGAAGAGGTAGTGGTCGTCGCCGTCGCTGCCGAAGGCGACGTGGTAGCCGCCGCCCTCGGCGATGAGCTGCGCCTGGTCGAAGCCGGGGAGCGACAGCACCTCCTGCAGGCAGATCACGTCGGGCTGCATCGCCGCGATGCGCGCGCGGATCACCTCGAGGCGCTCTTCCCAGGGGTCGCCGCGGTTCCAGATGTTGAGCGTGAGGACCCTGATGGTGCGCGCGGAGGTCATCGTCGCAGCGCCACCGCGAGCCAGCCGGCGAGCTGCTGGTCGGTCGCGCCTGTGAGGGCGTAGCGGTCGCCCGCCTCGGGGTTGAAGCTGTGGAAGTACGATCGGAAGTCCGCGCCCGCGCGCACCTCCACGCCCCCCGCGATGCCGATGGCGAGGCCCGCCAGCACGTCGAGCCCGAAGCTGCTGACGTGGGGAAACACCTCCGCGAGCTGGCCGGTCTCCAGCACCGCGAGGTACGACGCGTCGACCGAGAGCGCGACCCGACGCGAGAGCGCCCAGCGTGAAGAGAGCCCGACCTGCACCGACGAGTAGCCGAGGTCAGGCGCTCCGTTCACCGGGACGTCTCCCTCTCCCCGGACGGTGAAGTCCTGGCGGCGGTACCCGACCACCAGCGCGAGCTCGTGGCGCTCGGTCTCGAAGGGGGCGCGCACCTTCAGGCCGGCGAAGAGCGACGAGGTCGCGGTGTCGTAGTTGCGCCCGCGCGCGTCGACGGTGCTCAGCGCGACCGCGGTCTCGTAGTGCGCCACCACCCCGAAGAGCCGGGCGACGCGCGAGTCGGTGAGCGCGCCGGGGAAGAACTCTATGCCGAGGCGCAGCGCCGGCGCGGCGGAGAGGTCGTACGGGCGCATCGCCTGCGTGGCGTCGCCGTCCCAGCTCATCGTGCGGGTGAAGATGCGCGCGCCGACGGAGACGTCGATGCCAGGGTAGCGCCAATCCAGCGGAGGCCGCACCGGCGGGGGCGCCACCGGCTCTGGACGCAGCGCGCGCTCGGGTTGCGGCGGCGGGGGCAGCGGCACCGCGTGGGCGATGGCCGACTCGCTGTCGACGACCTGCGGGGGCGGCGGCGGGGGTGGCGGCGGACGCCGCGGTGGACGGCGGCGGGTGGGCGTGGGGCGCCGCTGGGCGAGGGCGTCCGAGGGAGACGCGACCAGCGAGCCCAGCAGGCCGAGAGAGAGCGAGAGCGCGAGCAGACGGCGCATGGCCGGGGAACGTACACCAATCCTGGCGCGCGGTTGCCCCCGCGGCTGGTGTAGCGTCCAGGGCCTATGGTGCGCGCCCGCGCGTTGCTGCTGCTCTCCCTCTCCGCCGTCGCTCAGGCGGCTACCGCGCTCGCGCAGGTCCCCGAAGCGCCCGCGCCGGATGCGGTGGAGCTCGCGCGGCAGCTCTTTCGAGAGGGCGTCGAGGCCGCCGAGGCCGGGCGCTGGAGCGACGCTCGGCTGCGCTTCACCCGCGTGCTCTCCATTCGCGCGGCGCCGCTCGTGCGCTTCAACCTCGCGCTCGCGTGTCGCAACGACGGCCACCTGGTCGAGGCCGTCGAGCACTACCGGCAGTTCGCGCTCGACCCAGCCTCAGCCTCCGACAGGCCCCGCATGGCCGCCGCGGCGCAGGAGATCGAGGCCCTCTCGCAGCGCATCGCTCGCCTCCAGGTCGTCGTGTCGGGCGACGCCCCGCAGGACTTCATGCTCGACGGGCGACCGCAGAGCATCGCGCTCCTCGGTCAGGAGATCGCGGTCGACCCGGGCAACCACGTGGTCGTCGTCCAGGGCCGCGCGGGCGATCGGCAGTCCCGCGAGGGAACCCTCTTCGAGGGCACCCGCACCCAGGTCGCCATCGCCCTCACGCCGACCGCTCCCGACCCCGTCACCGCGCCGGTGCGCACCACCGCGCCGTCGCGCGAGCAGTCCTTCGGCCACTGGGTCGCCCGCCCCGGTCCCGGTGGCCGCTGGGTCGACTGGGCCGCGCAGGGCACGCCGGCGCCCTCCTCGGTCTGGGAGCGCCGCCCCTTCACCCTCGCGCTCGGCCTCGGCGGAGGATCGCCCGTCGGCATCCTCTCCCTCTCCATGCGGTACTTCCCGCAGCGCTGGTTCGGCCTCGAATTCGCGGGCGGAGGGCCGAGCGGCTACGGCGCGGGCTTCCTGCTGCACGCGCACGTGAGGGTCCCGCTGGCGGCGCCGTCGATCTACGCCATCGGCGCCTTCGTTGGCCCCGGGCTCAACCTCACGGCCTTGGAACTCGGGTGCGCCTCCGGCTGCGGCACCACTGAGGAGACCCGCATCGAGCGCGTCACCACCCTCTCCCTCGACCTCGGCACCAGCCACGAGTGGCGCCTCGGCGATCACTTCACCCTCCGCTTCACCGCGGGCCTCCGCTGGATCGTCAACCGCGCCGACCTCCGCGCCGCCGCGAGCGGCCAGGCGGTCACGTGCAGCGCGTCCTCGGGCTCGCCCTTCGGGGAGTCGCCGTGCGGGCACGTCACCGGCGACGCCTCGGCGCTCGGCGGCTTTCTCGGGCTCGACATCGGATACGGCATCGGGCCATAGGAGTGCGGAGTGCGTAACCTCTCGGCAGCAGCGGCGTGCGTGGCGAGCGTGGTGGTCGCCGCGGGGGCGCTGATGGCGCAGGTGCCGCGGCCGTCGATCCCCGGGGTCGAGATCATGGACGTCGACGACGTCCGCCCGGGGATGCGCGGCTACGGGCTCACGGTGTTTCGCGGCACCCGCCCCGAGCGCTTCGACGTCGAGGTGCTCGACACCATCCACAACTTCCGTCCGCACATGGACCTGGTGCTCATCCGCCCGACGCACCCGACGCTCGAGCACGCGGGCACCGTCGGGGGCATGTCCGGCTCGCCCATCTTCATCGAGGGCAAGCTCATCGGCGCCTACGCGTACGGCTGGGAGTTCGGGCGCGACCCGGTGGCGGGCGTCACGCCCATCCGCTCCATGCTCGCGGAGCTGCGCCGGCCGCGCCGGACGCCCTCGGGGATGATCCCGGGCAGCGGCATCCCCTTCGACATCCGCCCGATGCCCATCACCGGGCCGCGCGCGCAGTGGGAGTCGCTCTCCCGCAACGCCCTGGCGCATCGCACGCCCGTCGCCACCGCCTACGGATCGCTCGTCCCCGCCATGACCCCGATGTCCGTCACCGGGATGGGGGTGAACGCCACCCGGCACCTCGCCGAGGCCCTCGCGCCCTTTGGCATCGTGCCCCTCCAGGGAGCAGGCGGCGGGGGCGCCGCGAGGCCCGCGGACGACGCCCCCACGCGCTACGAGAACGGCGGCGCCATCGGCGTTCGGATGGTCCAGGGGGACATCTCGGGCAACATCACGGGCACCGTCACGCTGGTCACGCCGGAGGGCATCCTGGCCTTCGGGCACCCGATGATGAACCTCGGGGAGACAGCCTTCCCGGCCACCCTCGCGCGGGTGATGTGGATCCTCGCGAGCGAGCGGCGCTCGTTCAAGATCTCCGAGCCGGTGCGCTCGCTCGGCGCGCTGGTCAACGATCGCGGAGCCGCGGTGGTGGTCGACGCGAGCGCCTCGGCGCCGACCATCCCGATGCGGGTGAGCATCCACGGCGTCGACGGCGCGCCCCACTCCGACTGGAACGTCACCCTCGCGGGGCAGCGACCGATGGCTGCCCGGCTCGCGGCAAGCGTGGTGGAGTCGGCCCTGGAGGACACCGTCAGCGACATGGCCGACGCGGCGTGGACGGTGCGGTCCACGGTGTTCCTGCGGGGCCGCGGGCCGGTGGAGTTCATCGACCACGGGGCGGGCGCCGAGGGCGTGCGGGGGCTGCCCGCGCCGGGCGGCTTCGAGCTCCTCACGCGCGTCGTCGACAACGCCTTCGGGGTGGTCCCGGTCGACCGCATCGAGGTCGACCTCACCCTGCGCTGGCAGCGGGACTTCTCCTATGTGCGCTCGGTCTCCGCCAACGCCGCGGAGGTCGACCCGGGGAGCACGCTGGAGCTGCGGGTGCTGCTCGGCCGCTACGGCGCGGGGCCCGAGCTGCGAACGGTGCGGGTGGAGGTGCCGCGCGAGCTGGCGGGGCGCGAGCTCGACGTGGAGGTCGCGGGCGGCAGCGAGGTGGTGCCCGACCTCGCGGAGCCCGAGTCCCTCGACGACCTCATCCGCAACGTGTCGACGCGCTACCCCAGCGACGCGCTGGTGGTGAGCGTGCGGATGCCCGGGCAGGGCGTGTCGCTGCGCGGGCGGGTGATCCCCAACCTGCCGGGCTCGGCCATGGACGCGCTGCGGCCCTCGGTGAGCACGGAGAGCGGCGAGCCGTTTCAGAACTACCGTCGCACGGTGGTGCCGGTGGGGCGGGTGGTGCTGGGGCGTGATCGGGTGAGGCTGCGCGTGCGCGAGGTGAGGCTGTGACGAGGCGGGTGTGGCTGGCCTTCGCGGGCCTTGCGGCGGGGATGGTGATGGCCTTCGCGATCGAGGGGGAGAGCGTCTCGACGCGATCTGCGACGCTCGACACGGCGACCGAGCTCTCGGCCGGGGTGCTCGACCGCGTGGCGGTGACCAGCGACGGCACCGTGGTGCTCGGCGAGGAGCTCGACCGGGTCGCGCCGCCGGAGCCCGTCGGCAGCGTGTGGTCGCTGCTCGACCTGGGCGACGGGGCCGTGCTCGCCGGCACCGGCGTCGAGGGGCGCGTGTACCGCATCGAGAACGGCCGGGCGACGCGCTGGGCCGAGACCGGCGCGGTGGTGGTGACCTCCCTCGCTCGCGGCGAGGACGGGAGCATCTACGCTGGGACGCTCCCCGACGGGCGGGTGTACCGGCTGGTTCCGCCGCGGGGAGAGCAGCTCCAGGCGCCGGTGCTGGTGGCCGAGCTGCCCGACGTGCAGCACGTCTGGAGCGTGGCGTGGGACGCGCGGCGGCACGTGCTGCTCTGCGCGACCGGGCCCGATGGAAAGCTGTTCTCGGTGGATCCCCGGCGGCCTGCGGCGACGGCGGCGACGGTGCTCTTCGACAGCGAGGAGCCGCACCTCTACTCGATGGCGCTGCGCGACGACGGGGAGGTGATCGTCGGCGCGGGCGGCGGCCACGCGGTGGTCTACGGGCTCGGCGTCAACGGTCGGCCGAGGGTGATCGCCCGGCTGGGAGGCGACGAGGTGAAGGGCCTCGCGGTGGCGGGCGAGGACGTCGTGGCGATCGCCAACGAGTTCAGCGAGGCCCCCGAACCCCCGCGCAGGACGGTGGCCCAGTCGCGCACTCCGACCGCGGGCGGGCCCACCGCGGCGCGCGCTCGCCCGGGCCGGGGCAACCTGTACCGCATCCGTCCGTCGGGCCTCGCCGAGCGGGTGTATGCGACGGCGGACTCGCACCTGAGCGCGGTGCAGTGGGACGCTCGCCGCCGGGAGATCTGGCTGGGCCTCGGGGTGGGCGGCCGGGTGCTCGCGGTGGGGGTCGACCGCACCGTGCGCGTGGTGCACGACGTCGACGAGTCGGGCGTGACGGCGCTCTCGCTCACCGGGCGCGCGAGGGTGTTCGGCACCGCCGACACCGCGGCCTTCTACCGGGTGCTCGACCGCGCCCCGACCGGCGCCACCTGGAACAGCAAGGTCATCGACGCGGGCTCCCCGGCGCGCTGGGGCGCGGTGCGCTCTCGCGGCGTGGGGGCCTTCTCGTGGGAGAGCCGCGCGGGCAACGCGGAGCACCCCGACGCGACGTGGAGCGCGTGGGAGCCGCTGGAGGGCGGGGTGACGGTTCGCTCTCCGTCGTCGCGCTACGTGCAGGTGAGGGCGCGCTTCCCTACGGGGGCCGACGCGGTGCTGCGCGCGGTGACGGTGTTCTACCTGCCGGAGAACCAGCGCGCGGTGGTGACGGAGCTCAGCGCGTCGCAGCCGGAGACGAAGGCCGGGGAGACGCGCGCTCAGGTGTTGAAGCTGGCCTGGAAGGTGGAGAACCCGGACAACGACGGGCTGCGCTACCGGCTGTATTTCCGCGGCGACGGAGACCAGACCTGGCGAGGGCTGCTGCGCAACCAGGAGTGGCTCACGGCGACCAGCTACGAGTGGTCCACGGAGGGTCTCGCGGAGGGCTGGTACCGCGTGGAGGTCGACGCCTCGGACGAGTCGGCCAACCCCGACGATGCCGTGACGCGCGACGTGCGGGTGAGCGAGCCGGTGCTGGTGGACAACACGCCGCCGACGGTGACCGCGCGGGTGGAGGGAGACCGGGTGCGCGGCGAGGTCGAGGACGGGGCGAGCGTGGTGCTGCGCGTGGAGGTGAGCGTCGACGGGGGAGAGTGGCGCGCGCTGCGGGCGGACGACGGCGTGCTCGACGAGCGGCGAGAGGGCTTCGCGGGCGCGGTCCCGGCGGCGGGCGTGAGGGCGGGAGAGCACGTGCTCTCGGTGCGCGCGGCCGACGAGGCGGGCAACGTGGGGACCGCCGGCGTGCGGTACCGGCGATGAGCGGCGTAGGGCGTCTGGCGGGGCAGGTGGCCGTCGTGACGGGCGGCGGCCGCGGCATCGGGCGAGCGTCGGCGCTGGCGCTGGCGGCCGAAGGGGCGAGGGTGGTGATCGCCGACACCGGGTGCTCTCGCGAGGGCGAAGGGGGCGACGAGGCGGTGGCAGAGGCCGCGGCGGAGGCGGTGCGCGCGGCGGGGGGCGAGGCCGTGGCGACGGCGGCGGACGTGAGCACCGCGGAGGGCGCTCAGTCGGCGGTCGAGCTCGCGGTGGCGACCTACGGAGGAGTGGATGCGCTGGTGACCTGCGCGGGCGTGATGCGCGACCGGACCTTCCTCAAGGCGAGCGCCGAGGACCTCGACGCGGTGTGGTCCGTCGGGGCGCGCGGGATGTTCGTGATGGCGCAGGCGGCGGCGCGGCGGATGGTGTCGCAGAAGCGCGGCGGGAGGATCGTCACGGTGACCTCGACGGCGGGGCTCTACGGGGTGCTGGGGCAGGGCGCGGGCGCGGCGACGGCGGCGGCGGCGTACGGGCTCACGCGGGTCATGGCCATCGAGCTGAAGAAGCACGCCATCCGGGTGAACGCGATCGCCCCGGTGGCGCGCACCCGGATGACGGAAGACCTGCCGATGTTCGCGAGCGGGGGATTGTCCGAGGAGACCTACGGGCCGGCCTTCGTGGCGCCGGCGGTGGTCTTCCTGGCGAGCTCGGCGAGCGGGGAGATGAGCGGCGAGGTGATGAGCGTCGCGGGCACCAAGGTGTCGCGCTACCGGGTGCAGGAGAGCGTCGGCGCGGTGGCGGATGACCCGCGCAGGCCGTGGCGCGGGGCGGCTGGCTTCGGCCGGGCTGATTGGTGACTGTGAGGGGGAAGAGCGACGAGGAGGGGGGGTCTCTACAGGTCGATGATGACCACCCCACGGTCGTCGTCGTCACGCCGTGAAGGTGGGTTGTAGTTGGGCGTCACCACAGGGATCGGAAGCTCGAGCTGTGGCTGCTCATACCGATGCCGCTGCTGGTTCTCGCGGCGTCGGATCTCTTCGATGATGAACGGAGGCAGCATCAGAAGCACCTCCCGGGTGCGCTGCGGCACGCACCGGCTCGGAGACAAGTGGTGGAACGCTCTACCAACTGCAAGATGTCAGCAAGGACTATAGCAATCAAGCTAGGCTGATCAAGAGAGCGGTCAAGAGTGCGCACCCTGACTGGAACCCGTCAGAGATTCCTCCCTTGGATGACCGCGCTCGTCCTCTGGTTCACGCCTTCGTGGGCCTGGGCCATCCCCGACTACGACCCACAATCCCGCTCGTGGAGCGGCACCTCCGAGCTCGTCCGCATCGCCGCGGAGGCCGAGGTCGAGCTGCGCCCCAGCACCACCCTCGACTGGGGGCAGATGCCGCGCGGGGGGGCGCTGCTGGTGCTACACCCGCGAAACAGCCTCGGCCTCGCGGACGTCTCGGCCTTCCTCGACGACGGCGGCCGGGTGGCCTGGCTCGACGACTTCGGGGCCTCGGAGGAGTTCTGGCGATGGTTCCAGTTTCGTGGCGAGCCCGTGCGGGAGGGGGTGCCCCGCACGCCCGAGCTCCCTGAGCTTCTGGTCGCCCGGCCCAGGATGGTGCACCCGCTCACCGTTGGGGTCGACGCGCTGGTGACCAACCTCCCGGTGGCCCTCGCGCACCCGCGGCTGCGGCCGGTCTTCGACTTCGAGGGGCGCGGTCAGGGGCTGCTGCTGGTGGGGCAGATCCACGCGGGCAAGCTGGTGGTCGCGGGCGACCCGAGCGTGCTCGTCAACACCATGATGCGCTTCCCGGGCAACCGGCAGTTCGCGCGCAACCTCCTCACCTTCCTCGCGGCGGCGCCGGGGGGGCGCGTGACCATGGTCTGGGGTGACGTCCGGGTGCGGGGGCAGTGGCAGGGCCGCACCCGGGCGCGCACCCGCCGTCGCGAGGCGGTCAACACCCTCAACACCGCCTTCCGCTCGCTCTCCGACGCGCTCGCGGCGCCGTCGGTGCTGCGGCCCTTCGCGGCGCTGCTCGCGCTGGCGGTCGCCTGCATCGTGGCGGCGCTCGCCTGGGGGCGCAGGCCCAGCGAGCGCTACGGCCCGCGAGGCCCGGTGGGCGCCACCGCGGGGGTGACCGAGCGCGTGGCGATCTTCTCCGCGCGCGGGGCCAACCTGCTGCTCCCTGCGCTGCTGGCGCGCTCGCTCCTCGAAGGGGCGCTGCTGCGCGCGGTGGGGGTGAAGCCGCCGACGGACGTGCGCGCGGTGCTCGACCGGCTCTCGACGCGCCTCGGATCCGCGCAGCGAGACGACATCCGCGCGGTGCTCACGGAGCTCGACGTGGTGGCGAGGGGCGTCGAGGACGGCGAGCGAGCGAGGGTGGCTCCCAAGACCTTCGTGGCGATCTGGCGGCGCGTCTCGGGCGTGCTGCGGGGCATCGAGAGCACGCGCTGAGAGCCCTCCGCCCACGCTCGGAAGGCCTCGCGGGAAAGCGGTCGCGGCCTGCGGGAGATGGTGCGATCCTCCGCAGCCTTCCGACGGAGAGACTGGACCCGCGATGAACGACCCCGCCCCCACCGGCCTTCGACCCGAGGTGTTGATCCAGGCGCAGGCGCTGACCCGAGCGGTGCTCGACGAGGTGGCGCGAGCCTATGTGGGCAACCCGGAGATCCCGGAGCGCATCCTGGTGGCGATGCTGGCGCGCGGGCACTGCCTGCTGGAGGGCGTCCCGGGCGTGGCCAAGACCACCCTCATCAAGGCCTTCGCGGCGGCCATGGGGGGAGCGTTCAAGCGCATCCAGTTCACGCCCGACCTGCTGCCGAGCGACATCACCGGCACCTACGTCCTCTCGCCCCGGGAGGGCACCTTCTCGCTGCGCCGCGGGCCCATCTTCGCGCACGTGGTGCTGGGCGACGAGATCAACCGCGCCCCGGCCAAGACCCAGAGCGCCCTGCTCGAGGCGATGCAGGAGCGCCAGGTCACCATCGACGGAGAGACGCACCCGCTGGCCGAGCCCCTTCTTCGTGCTGGCCACGCAGAACCCCATGGAGCAGGAGGGCACCTACCCCCTGCCCGAGGCCCAGGTCGACCGCTTCCTGCTGCGGGTGGTGGTGCCCTACCCCTCCGCCGAGGACGAGGTGCGGGTGCTGCGCGCCTACTCCGCCCGTCCGCCCATCACCCAGGGGGTGATCTCCCTGGAGAACATCCTCTGGCTCCAGTCGGTGGCCGAGGCGGTGCACGTCGAGGAGGAGATCTACACCTACGCCGTCGCCCTCGCGGGCTACACGAGGACGCACCCCAAGGTGGCCCTCGGGGCCTCGCCGCGGGCCTCGCTGGGTCTGGTGCTGGCCTCGCGCGCGGTGGCCCTCATCGACGGGCGAGGGTACGTGTTACCCGATGATGTAAAAAAGGTGGCGCAGGCGGTGATGGCGCACCGCATCCTGCTGGGGGCCGAGGCGGAGTCCGAGGGCGCGTCGCCCGCGGCGCTGGTGGACGAGGCGCTGGCGAGGGTGCCCTACCGGCGCCTGGACGCGCGCGACGGGGCGGCGCAGCACGGCCGCGCGGTGAGCGGACGCTGAGCGGGCGATGCCGTCGCTGAGCTACAGCGGACGGGTGATCCTGGCGGGGGCCTCGGCGCTGGCGCTGGGCGGCGTGCTGGGCGGGGTCGCGCCGCTGGCGCTGGCGGGGAGCGCGGCGGTGACGGGCGTGGCGCTCGCGTGGGTGATCGCCTCGCCGATGCCTCGGAGGATGCGCCGCACGCGGCTGGAGTTCTCGTGGTGGGTGCTCGCTCGCGAGGAGGGGCCTCGCCGCCCGGACGAGCCGGTGTCCGTGCGCGTGGTGCTGCGCAACCCGACGGGTGAGGCGCTCACGCTGTCGACGCCGCGGCTCGCGCTCTCGGCGGGCGTCCGGTACACGCGGCAGCGGGGCGCTCGCATCGAGGTGGGGCCCCACTCCGCGGTGAGCTTCGACCTGCAGGTGCGGCCGACCTACGCCGGGCGGCACGTGCTGCACGGGGCGTGGATGACGCTCGCGGGTCCGCTGGGGCTCGCGTGGGTGCCGCTGTATTTCCCCAACCCCCTGGTGGTGGAGGTCGCGCCGAGGGGCTTCTCCACGCGACCGATGACCGCGACGCTCCGGGCGACGGCGGCGAGCGCGAGGGCGGGGCGCAGCGTGCGGCGCGCGGGCGAGGGGCCGGAGCTGCGGGAGCTGCGGGAGCTGCGGCCGGGGGATCCGTTTCGTCGCATCGCGTGGACGGCGAGCGCGCGTCGGGGTCGGCTGCTGGTGCGCGAGACCGAGGACGAGTCGCAGGCCACGAGGGTGCTGGTGCTGGACGCCTCGGCGACGATGCGGGGCGACGAGCGGGGCCGGGCGCGCATCGACCACGCGATCGAGCTGGTGGCGCAGGCCGCGAGGGCGAGCGCGAGCACCGGCGACCGGCTGGGCCTCGTGGCCTTCGACCGGCGGGTGGTGACCCGGGTCGATCCGGGCGACGGGGCGGCGCATCTGCGGGCGCTGGTGGCCTCGGCGGTGGAGCTTCGCGCGGTCGTCGACGAGGACCTCACGGACGTCGACGACGAGGCCCTGGTCGAGACCGTGGCGAGGTACTTCCGCGAGCAGGAGGGCGTGGACGCGCTGCGCGGCAACACCGCCTACGAGGCGCGGGTGACGATGCTGCGCTGGATCGAGCGGGCCACCGAGGGCGACGCCGCGATGAAGCTGCCGGTGAGGGCGGCGGACCCGGTGGGGCGCGCGCTGCGGGCGTTCTGCCGGGCGAGGGCGATCCCGCTGCCGATGCGGCACGACCCGAGCGGGGCGGCCAAGAGCATCGGGCTGATGCACGCGCTGCGGGCCGCGGGGCAGGGGGCCCGGGAGGCGCGCACGGTGATGGTGCTGACGGACCTCGACGCGCTGGCGACGACGGACGAGCTGCGGCTGACGGTGGGCGCGCTGCGCAAGGCGAGGCACCGGGTGAGCGTGGTGGCGCTGGCGGGGGAGCGCTTCATCGGGACGGTCCCCGCGGACCTCACGAAGGACGAGGCCAGCGCGAGGGCGGCGGTGGAGGCGTTGTTCCTGGAGGAGGAGCGGGCGCGGCTGGCGAGGCACCGGACGTGGCTGGCGAGCGCTGGGGTGCCGCTGCAGGTGGCCAACGGCACCGAGCCGATGATCCACTGGCTCAAGCGGGCGGCGACGCCGAGGGTGTGAGCGATCGGGTGTGGGCCCTCTAGGGGGCCTACGCGGCCTGCGTGACCATGGACTCGACGGCCTCGAAGAGGGCGCGCTGCGAGTGCTCCAGCGAGAAGATGTGGTTGGTCTCGGGCACCACCGAGAGCTCGATCCCGCTCGACCTCCAGCGGGCCTCGTTGCCGTGGAGGGCCGTGTTGCCGAAGTAGCCCATGAAGGTCGGGTGGTAGGACGAGCTGTTGACGAAGCGAACCCGCTGGCCCCGGGAGAGCACCTGCTGGAAGACCTCCTCGACGAGGTCGTTCTTCACCTCGCCGGCGACCTGCATCTGCGCCGCGAGCGCCGGGTCGACGGGCGTCGGGGGACTCTCGGGCTCCACCGGCGGGAGCACGCCGTGAAGCAGCCGCTCGACCGCGGCGCGGGCCTGCGCGGGGAGCCTCGGCAGCACCCGGTCGAGCTGCGCGCGGGACTTGATGCGCGCCGCCTCCATGAGCAGCGAGTAGTCGCTCTTGCCGGACAGCAGCCGCCGCCACGCCTCGGCGTCGGTGAGCTTCTTCAGGTAGAGGGCGATGACGGTGTCGGTCTCGCCGGGGCGCGAGCGGAGGAGCTCCGCGGCGTGGTTCTCCAGGTAGCGCTGCCGGGCCGACGAGGAGATGGTCACCGGCAGGTCGACCACCACGTGGCCGAAGACGTTGGGCAGCGCCGTGGCCGCGAAGAGCCCGGTGATGGCGCCGCCGCACAGGCCGCCCAGCACCAGCGACTTCACCCCCGTCTCCGCCGTCAGGAACTGCCCCGCCGCGACGGCGTCCCCGCTGAACCCGCCGCTCTGGATGAACCCGTAGAGGTCCATGACCATCTCGCCGTGGTGGGCCTCGCCCTCGGAGTCGCCGATGCCGCGGTAGTCGAAGCGCAGCGTCGGGATGCCCATCGCCGCGAGTCGCCGCGCGATGGTGACGTTCATCCTCCACGCGCCCTGCCGCACCTTCTGCCCGGCGGAGAGCCAGAGCATCCCGACGCTTCGCATCGTCGCCGGGTCGTCCGGGAGGTGGAGGATCCCGTGCAGCGTGTGGCCCTTCTCGTTGGTGAAGCGGACGGCTTTTTCCATCGGTGGCTCGGATGCTCCCCTCAATCACCCCGAAGCCGCAATGTACGAATCCAACTACGTTCTAGGACCCGGTGGGGCGCCGCGCCAATTCGCTGCCGCGAGCCTCGTCCAGCGGGCTGTCAGCGAGGAGAAGGGAGGGGACGCTCGACGCTACGGCTGGTCGAGCGCTTCGAGCCACCCGAGCAGCGCGAGCTCGACCTGCTCGGCGCGCGTGAGGTGCACCTTGCCCTCGACGTAGAGCGGCTGCGGCTCGACCGCGCGGGCGAGCGTCGCGCCGGGGCCCATCGCCGCCACCAGCGCGGTCAGCTCGTTGCTCGCGCGCGCCGTCGGGGTCTTCACCACGTCGATGACCAGCGAGCGGGCGGGGTACGACGCGAGCGTGCGGGAGAGGTCGATCGCGCGGATGCCGTCGAACTGCGCCGCCGTCAGGTGGTAGCCGAAGACGTTGACCGTCTGGCCCAGGCGCAGCCGCTCGACCAGCGCGTCGCGGGTCACCCCGGCCTTCTTGGTGAGCACCATCTCCGCGGCCAGGTAGGCGCGCAGCATGTCCATCGAGTAGTTGGTGCCCTTGACCACCGGCTGGATCATCGCGAGCGGAGGCCTCGGCCCGCCGATGTCTGCGAGCGCCGCCAGCGTCGCCCCGAAGCGCAGCCCGCACAGGATCACCCGCTCGACCCCGGCCTGCGCGCGCACGAAGTCACACGCGGCGCGGATGTCGTCGAGCCACGAGGCGACGGTCGCGTCTTCCCACTCGCCCTCGCTGTCGCCGCAGCCGTGCAGGTCGAAGCGCATCGCCCAGAGGCCGCGGGCGCTCACCTGCCCGGCGATCGAGCGGAGGAAGGGGTGCGCGTCCTGGCGCTCTTCCATGAAGGGATGCACGAAGACCACCGCCGCGGGGGCGACGGCGAGCGGCGCCTCGGTCGCGCGCGGCTCGTGGAGGAACCCGTAGAGCCGCCGCGATCCACAAGGGAAGAACTCGCCGCGGTCGCCCACTACAGCGTCCCGCTCAGCCCGCGGCGGTCTTCCGGCCGACGTAAGCCGCGATGTTGGCGATGGAGTCGAAGTTGTCCGGCACCATCTCGGCGTCCGCCACCTCGATGGAGAACTCGTCGCGCAGCCACTCGAAGACCTCCAGCAGGCCCGTGGAGTCGACGATGCCGAGCTCCATCAGCGACGCGCTGTTGGTCACCGCGCCGGTGTCGGCCACCGGGAAGTTCGACAACACGTAGGCCCGCACCCTCGGAACCAGCTCTTCCGTCGACGACATCTGCAACCACACCTCTCTGGGATCGTGCGGCGTGATATCAGAACCCCCCGGCCCCGGTCACGCAGCTTTCAAGACAAACCCTTCTTCACGATCTTGCCCATCGCGGTCTTCGGCAGCGACGGGCGAAACTCCACCTGCTTCGGCACCATGTACGCCTCCAGCATCTGGCCCAGCCGGAGCATGAGGTCCTTCTCCGTATACCGGCCCTGGTACTCGTCCGAGAGCACCACGAAGGCCTTCACCGCCGCGCCCAGGATGGCGTCGGGCACGCCCACCACGGCGCACTCCCGCACCCCTTCGATGCGCTCGAGGGCGGCCTCGACCTCGCGCGGGGCGACCTTCTCCCCGCGGGTCTTGATGACCTCGTCCATCCTCGCGATGAAGTAGAGGTAGCCCTCGTCGTCGAGGCGGGTGAAGTCGCCCGTGTAGAAGAGCACCTCGTTGGGGAGCGCCGCCGGGCGCAGGTAGCGCGCGGTCACCTCGGGCTTGCGCCAGTAGCCCGCCATGATGTGCGAGCCGCGCACCACGAGCTCACCCTCCGCCGAGCGGTCGTGGCGTCGGCCCTCGGCGTCGACCACCCAGAACTCCGTCCCGGGGATGGGCACGCCCACGCTGTCGGGCTTGCGCGCGAGGTCGGCGGGCGGCAGCCACGAGACGCGCTTGCACTCCGTGAGGCCGTACATCGAGTAGACCTTCGCGTTGGGAAACCACCGCGCGATGGCCTCGAAGTGCTTCGGCAGCAGCGCCGCCGCCGTGCTGGTCACGTAGCGCACCTTCGTGAGCGGCTGCACGGGGATGTCCTTGAGCTCGCCCAGCAGCGCGTACATCGTCGGCACGCCGGGGAAGCCCGTGGCCCCGGTCTCCGCCGCCCGCTGCAGGATCGCCACCGGGAACGCGAAGGAGCGCTCGAGCACCAGCGTCGCGCCGAGACGCACGGTCATGAGCCACTGGTAGAGCCCGTAGTTGAAGGCCAGCGGCACCACCCCGATGATCACGTCGTCGGCGGTGTTCTCGAGCAGCGTGGTGACGCTCCAGGAGGCGAAGGCGACGTTGCGGTGGGTGAGCATCGCGCCCTTGGGCTCGCCGGTGCTCCCGGAGGTGTAGATGATGGCCGCGAGGTCGACGTCGATGGTGCTGCGCGCGGGGGCCGTGGGGTACTGCGCGGCCACGAGCTCGGCGAAGGACTCGACCTTGGGGACCCCGGCGGCGCTCGCCATCTCCAGGGCCCGCGCCGTCTGCGCGCCGTGCACCAGGATCGGGGGCACGGTCTCGGCGAGCTTGCACGCCTCCGTCCAGGCGGTGGCGAGGGCGGCGTCGGCGATGACCGCCGCGACGCCCGCGTCGTCGAACATGTACGCGAGCTTCTCGGCCTTCACCTGCGCGTTGACGACGAAGAACACCGCGTCGGCCTTGAGCGCGCCCCAGATCGAGACCGCGACCTCGGCGGAGTTGTCTCCGAAGATCAGCACCCGGTCGCCGCGCCCGACGCCCCTGGCCCGGAGCGCGTGCCCGATGCGGTTGGCCCACGCGTCGAGGGCGGCCCAGGTGTGGGAGGTCTTGCCGGTGACGAGGCCGACCTTGTCCGGCGATCGCGCCGCCGAGGCCTCGAGAAACTCCGCGACTCCGCGCGCGCCGAGCACCATCGCAGGGCCCCCCTACTTCGCGATCTCGGGGACGGGGTCGATGAGCAGGCTGGTGAGGTGCAGCGGCAGGGTGGCGCGGCGCTTGGCCTCGATGTCCTTGAACACCCGCTCGACCTGGGCCTCGGTCAGGTTGAGCACCGGCGCGACCTCCGCGGCGGGAACCTTGTGGTTGTGCGCCCAGAGGCAGAGGTCCATCTCGCCATACGGGAGGGCGTAATAGAACTCGTCCTGCCCCTGCGGGAGGGAGAAGGTGTCGGTGGTGGGCGAGCGGCGGCAGATCTCCTCGGGGACGCCGAGGGCCTCGGCCATCGCGTAGACCTGGGTCTTGTAGAGGTGCGCGATGGGCTTCACGTCGGCGAGCCCGTCGCCGCCCTTCACGAAGAAGCCCTGGTCGTACTCGAGGCGGTTGGGCGTGCCGCAGACGGCGAAGTTGAGCCGGTCGGCGTGGAAGTACTCGAGCGTGGTGCGCAGGCGCTGCTTGAAGTTGGTGGCCGCGACCAGGAGCAGGTAGGCCGAGAGCGGGAGGGCCTTGGACTCCTGCGTGCCGTCAGGGCGCTCGACGGTGACGCGGGAGATGTTGAGCCGCTCTCCCTCGAGGATCGACGGGATCACGATCTTCGACTTCCACCCCTCGCCGTAGCCGGGGAACACCGTGCGGATGGCGTCGTCCTGGCGCTTGTAGCAGCCGAGGGCCTCGAGCGCGGGGGCGAGGTCTTCGGTGGTGGTCTGGATGCCGAAGCGGTCGGCCAGCAGCTTGCCGAAGGTGAGCGACTCGCTCGACGAGGCGCGCTCGGGAAGGAAGATGCCGTGCACCTTGTCGGGGCCGAAGGCGCGCACCGCGAGCGCGGTGCAGAGGGCGGAGTCGATGCCGCCGGAGATGCCCACCACGAGGCCTCGGCGGCGGTGGTTGACGGTCACCAGCTCGCGCAATCGACTCGCGATGCGGTCGGCCTCGGCGGTCAGGTCAGCGATGCGCAACACGTCCCTGGAGAAGCTCATGGGGGGAGGTTGTCGCATACCCGAATGGCCTTTGGAAACCATCACGTAGGCCCAATACCTGCGAGGGTAATCCCCGAGGGTCTCGGCTTGGACGGCCGTGGGCAATCCGTCGTAGACCATGCGGGCGATGGGCATCGACTGGAAGCGCGCGGACACCGACGGATGGGACATCGAGGACGTCGACAAGCCGAGGAGCGTGGCGGACACCTGCCCCCGCTGCGGCCAGGCGTCGCGGCTGCTGGAGCGCGAGCGGGTGAAGAACCTCTCCCTCTTCGGCGTGTCGCTGGTGGCCACCGAGCGGGGCGGGCGGGTGTTCGAGTGCGCCCTCTGCCACGCGCGCTTCGACGCGCCGGAGGGCGGCGTCGCCTCGGACGAGGACCTCGACTCGTCGGTGATCGACCAGCTCACGGGCCTGCACGACCAGCTCGAGAAGGTGGAGGACGAGGTCGCGCTCTGGTCGTCGCGGGTGACCATCGCCGCGAGGAGCCGGGACGCCGCGCTCGCCAAGGAGGCGCAAGACCTGGTCGAGCGCCGCTCCCGGTCGGCGGCGTCGCTGCGCGCGGAGATCGAGCGGCTGCGCAAGCAGCTTCGACGGGGCTCGGCGGCGGACGAGACCGCGCAGGCGCCGACCGGACGGAAGCTGCTGGGCCCGGCGACGGCGCCGGAGCCCATCGGGGACGAGACGCCCGCGGCGGTCGAGCCTGCGGTGGAGCCCGCGGTCGAGCCGAAGCTGGAGGATGAGCTCGCGGCGCTGCGGCAGAAGGTGGCCGCGAAGGCCGCGGCGGCCCCGGCGAAGGAGGACGAGCTCACGGCGCTCAAGCGGCGGCTGGGAATGATCCCCAAGGAGGGCGTCGAGGAGGGGTCGGCGCCGCCGTCGCAGCCCGCTGCCGCGGAGGAGCTCCCGGCGGACGACGAGGTCGCGGCGCTGAAGAAGAAGCTGCGGGGCAGCGCGCCGACGGCCGCGGCCCCGGCCGAGGCCTCCCCGCCGCCGGCGGACGACGATGAGATGTCCGACCTGAAGAGCAAGCTGCGCCCGAAGAAGTGAAGGGCGCGATCGCGCTCCCTCCCCGACGGTCGGGGTCTGTATGCTACGCGGCGTATGAAGGCCGCTGCGGTATTACCGGGACTGGTATTCTTGGGGCTGCTCGCGGAGGGCTGCGCGTCCGCGGGGCGCTACGGCTACGCGCGCACCTACGTTCCTCTCGACGAGGAGGCGACCATGGCGTCGCGGGCGGAGGAGCCCGTGTACGACGACATCCGCCGGGCGCCGGAGCCCTACCGGGGGAGGCTGGTGTCGTTCTTCGGCGTCGTGCGCTCGGTCGGGCGTGGGGAGGGCGGGGCGTGGCGGCTGGCGCTCCAGGTGCGCACCCACCAGGAGCGGCACCTCTGCGAGGAGGACTCGGAGAGCACCTGCCGGGTGACCGTGAGCGCCCGCGACGGGGGGCCCTTCACCGCGGTGGTGACGCTCCGCCCGGAGGACCTCGACGGCGAGAACCGTCTCCAGACCAACTCGCTGGTGCGGGTGTTCGGCAGCGTGACCCCGGGCGAGTACGACGAGGAGGGGGGCCCCGTCGTCCAGGTGCAGTACTACCGACATTGGCCCCGGGGACAGTACGTCACCACCGCGAGCGCCGATTCGATGCGACGGTGAAGCAACGCGGGGGGGCTCGACGTACCAGGGGCCGAGCCACAGTTGCTCCAGGACAGACGGTGGTACCCATTCACCATCAACCGGCTGTATTCATCCTTTGAAGGAGAGTCATTCATGAAGATCCGAGATCTCGTTCTGTCGATGGGCCTGATGGCCGCCTTCGGTGGCGGCTGCGTCGTCGAGGTCGCCTCTCGCAGCGCCTATGAGGGCTGTAGCAGCGGCCAGAGCTGCGGCGGCGGCACCCTCTGCTCGTCCGCGAGCTTCACCACCGGCGGCGTCGGCTACCTCTGCACCACCACCTGCTCCATCGGCGCCGTGTGCCCCGATTTCGGCACGAACTCGGCCTACCTCCCCACCTGCGTGGTGAACGGCGCGACCGGCCTCGGCCAGTGCTACGACACCTGCGCGTCGAACTTCGACTGCGGCGTCGGCACCCAGTGCGCCGTCATCCCGGGCACCGCCAACCAGATCTGCGTGCCCATCGGCACCGGCGGCACCGTCCAGCCCCCGCTCCCCGCGGCCTACACCGCCTGCAGCAACGTCTCGGGCGCGTGCGGCAGCAGCACCACCTGCTCGCCGTCGATGTTCACCCGCGCGGGCGCCCCGCAGGGCAACCTCTGCACCATCGCCTGCACCAGCGGCAACGCGGCCATGTGCCCGGGCTATGTCCCCGGCGCGGCCATCCAGTCGGTCGAGTGCGTCGCCCCCATGGGCAACCCCAACGCGGCGCAGTGCATGCGCCTCTGCAACCCCGCCAACGCCAACCGCGACTGCGCGCCGTACTTCACCAACTGCGCCACGGTGCAGATGGCCGCCGGTCCGATCAGCGTCTGCGTCCCCTGACCGCGGCCTCGGGGTTGACCCTCCTCCGCGCCTTCAGCGCGTCGCCTCCGTCATCCATACCGGGTTCGTAAACGCGTACGGCACGCCGTTCGAGTGGGGCAGCACCACCTCGAGGTCGCCCTGCGGTCCGCGCGCCGTGGCCAGGATGAAATCCCCCGGGGACGCGGTCATCGTGATCGTCGCGTCGAAGCGCAGCCGACCGCTCCCCAGCGGCACTGCGAGGCGCTCGGCCACGTCGCCGTTGCGCCGAAGCTCCACCGTGTCGACGTGCATCCACGGCGGCGCCATCACCACCACGTGCGCCTGCACCGCGGTGGGTCCGCCGAGGGGCACCGGCGTGCCCGGCTCCTGGCCGTTGACCGTGAGCAGGAGCATCGGCCCGGAGGTCACGAAGGCCCGGCCCTGCCGCAGCGCGCGGAGCACGGCGGGGTGATCCGTCACGCTCTCGCCCTCGGCGAGGTGCACCATCGTCCGGGGGTAGCCCGCCCACTGATAGGCGATGGTGTGCGAGTCGCTCGACCCGGTCGCGATGTAGTGGCGGCCGTGGGCGAGCAGCGAGGTCCAGTCGAGGATCCCCCGCTCCACCTCGGCCACCTGCCCGATGTAGAAGCCGTTGAACACCTCGATGGCGTCGTAGCTCGGGTCGTACGCGGGGGAGACCGCGCGGCCGGTGCGCACGTCGAGCCCGGTGACGTTGAAGTACCCGATGTTGGGCTGCATCCGGGGGTGGTTGACCTGGATGATCCCGTCGGGCGAGCGCACCCGCGCGGCGGCGAAGATCTCCCTCGGGGTCACGCCCACGAAGGGGGGAGGGCCTCCCTCCGGGGCGCCCGCGCGAGGGGGGTAGGGGTACACGTTGAAGTGCCCCCAGGGCTGCGCGTTGCGGTCGGTGGTGACCTCCACCGCGGGCTCCCACTGCAGGGGCACGGTGACGCTCTCCGGGTAGAGACCGACCCCTTCGGAGTAGTCGCCCACGACGTTGTGCTCGGTCGGGGTCGCGAAGCCGACGCCCTCCGCCACCAGCGAGGCCACCCGGTCGACCGGGGAGACGCGCGAGTCGAAGCTGGGACTTGCGTGCACGTGAAGGTCGCACGCGACCCAGGACGGCATCGGGACGGCGTGGGAGAGGCCCACGTCGACCTCGCCGCGCAGGGTCTCGGTGACCGTCACGTCGCGCTGCGCGATGGTCCACTCGGGGCCGTGGGAGATGGTGACCCGGTAGGTTCCGGGCGCTACCGGGAAGTCGGCGGTGCCGCCCGCGGCGACCACCACGACGCCCGCCCCGGAGGCGTGGTGGTTGGGACCGAGCGTCGGGTCGGGGGTCGGCGGAATACCTCGCACGGTAATCCTCACCGGCAGCGGGCGTCCCCCGGCGTCGTCCTCGTCGATGGCGGTCACTCGCATCGAGGCGCCCGGCGGCAGAGCCACCTCGATGGCCACGGCGCCGGTCGCGCCCGCGCGCACCTCGAAGCCCACCGGGTCGCCGGTCGCGGAGCCCGGTGCGGTTACCCACGCGACGTAGCGCCCGGGCGTGAGGGGCAGCACCGCGCGGCTGGTGGTGGGCGGAGAGACGAGCACCGCGTGGCCGTCGGCGGTGGTGACGGTGACCGTCGCGGGGTTGCGCGCGGCGCCGTGGACCACCACCGGGAGCTCGGTGACGGGCGTCCCCCGCCAGAGCATCACGGCGCGCTGCAGGTCGCCGAGCTGGCCGGGGAGGGCGAAGAGGAGCTCGTGGTCCGAGACGGAGGCGCCGGGGCGCAGGTCGGCCGCGGGGTGGACGACCTCGGTGAAGCCGGGCGTGAAGGAGCGGTCGTGCACCTCGCCGGTGAAGCGGAGGTCGAGGTCGGTGGAGCCCGCGCGGGTCCAGCCGACGGTGAAGTTGCGGTCGACGGCGCCCACCCAGGGGGAGACGCCCTCGTGGACCTTGGCGTGGACGCCGAGCGAAGGGGCGAAGGGGGCCTCGTCGCCCCAGGAGAGCCGGGCGCCGTAGCGCAGCGCGCGGAGGGTGTGGGCGCAGTCGTTCTGGATGCGCGTGCGGAGGTGGAGCGCGCGGCGACCGGGCTCCATCGAGTAGTCGCGGGTGAGGGTGAGGGTGTCGCCCCGGTGGGCGTAGCGCGCGGTGAGCCGCAGCGTCGGGGTGGCGTCGACGAGCACGGCCTCCAGGCGGCTGCTGGTGGGCTCGAGCTCGCGGTCGCCGAGGGCGACGAAGAAGTCCACGCCGTGCAGCGGGGCGGGGCCGGGCGAGGCGCGGTCGCTGACGTGCAGCAGGCTCCCGGGGCGGGCGCCGCGGACCACCCGGGTGTCGCCGGCGAGCACCACCTGGAGGTCGCGCGAGCGGAGGAGCCAGTCGCCGGGGACGAGGTCCGGCGCCGGGCGGGGGCGATCGGGCTCGACGCGGCGGAGCTCGACGGAGCCGACCACCAGGGTGGTGCGCTGCGGCGCGCGGCAGGTGCAGAGCGCGAGGGCGAGGAGGAGCGGAAGGCGGCCGAGGCGGTTCATTCCGGGAGGCGGGTCCAGTGTGCGGAGGCGGCTTCGAGGCGCGAGCCGTCGATGCGGCGGGGGCCGAACCACAGCCCGTGGGCGAGGAGTTCTTCGGGCGACGCGGGGAGGTCGACCTCGGTGCGGGTGACCTCGCCGGGCCGCACCATGGTCGGCATGAAGACGCCGTCGTAGGGGAGGAAGGCGTAGGTGCGCGCCGGGTCCTGCCGGTCGGCGACGGGGTGCATCGGTCCCCAGGCCAGCTCGAAGCCCAGGTCGAAGGGCCACGGCTCGTTGGCCACGAGCAGCAGCGTCACGTGGCTCCCGTGGGCGGCGCGGGTGATCCCGTAGCCGGCGATGGTGAGCGCGCGGCCGATCTCGACGTGGGCGGCGTGCACCCGAGGGTCGGGGTCGAACTCCACGTAGCGCCCGCGGGCGTAGGTGCGGCCGGGCCAGTGCTGGCGCATCACGATGTAGTCGCCGAGGACGGTCCAGACCCCGTAGCGCCGCCAATTGAGGGCGTTGCGGACGGTGACCTCCTCGGTGTTGCGCCAGAGTTCCTGGGTGCCGGTGAAGCGGTCGCGGTGCTCGGTGGAGAGCACGATGTAGTCCGCGGCGCGGTCGGGCGGCTGCTTGAAGCGGAAGATGCGGGTGCGCTCGGCGAAGTGGGCGAGGGTGTAGTCCGGCCCCGTGTAGGACGCGTCGGGGGGGATGATCGCGGCGATGGCGTCGAGCGCGGGCTGCCGCGCGTCGGCGCGATGCTCGGCGCGGTTGAAGCGGCTGCCGAGGATGGGGATCACCCCCGCGCGGTGCTGCGTGGTGAGGCCGGCGACGGTGACGGCGGTGGCCACGAGGAGGCCGTAGCGCTCGGCCTGCAGGGCGCCGACGGCCATGATCCAGGCGGCGCCGTGGATGGCCGACACCATGATGAAGGGCACCGCGAGGGTGCTGTAGTGCGAGTGCACCTGCACCGCGGTGGGAAACTGCGACAGGAGGTTGATCCCGATGGGGGCGAGCGCGGGGAGAAACCACCGCGGGCGCAGCAGCGGCAGCAGCGCGACCGGCGCGAGGAGGCGGGGGACGTAGAGCAGGCGCACGGGGGTGGCGAGCTCGCGGAGCGTGGCGACGGGGTGGCGGAGGAGCTGCGCGAGGATGGCCGTGGGCGACGAGCCGAGGTGGCCGTAGTGGAGCTGGAGCGAGCCGGTGCGCGGGAGGTAGTGCGGGGCGACGAGGAAGAGGTAGACGGCGAACCAGGCGGTGAAGCCGACGAAGGCGGCGAGGCCGATGGTGCGGTGGGGGCGATGCAGGGCGAGGGCGAGGCCGGCGAGGGCGGCGCAGAGGGCGACGTCCTCGCGGCAGAGGGTGGCGAGGCCGAGGGCGACGACGCCTGCGACCGCGCGGCGCTGATCGAAGAAGTCGAGCGCGATGCAGAGCGGCAGCAGCGCCAGCGAGCTCGGGTGGAACTCATAGCTGGCGATGGAGCCGATGGTGGGGAAGAGGAGGTAGACGAAGAGGGCGAGGTAGGGGGCCGCCGGGTGGCCGATGCGGCGCGAGGCGATGCGCGCGATGGGGATGCCCGCGGCGGCGACGGCGGCGGCCTGCACGACGAGCAGCAGCGGCACCACGGAGACGAGGCGGCCGAGGAGTCCGAGGGGGATGAGGATCAGCGAGAGGTGCAGGCCCCAGAGGGGCGCGCCGACGAGGGGGTTCCAGAGGTCGCCGTGGCCTGCGCCCCAGACGAGGCGGGCGTAGAACGCGAGGTCGAAGGTGTCGTTGTGCCAGGTGCGAAAGCGAGCCAGCGCCATCGCGGCGAAGAGCACGGCGGCCGCGAGGCTCAGGTTGGAGACGGCGCGCCAGGGGAAGCGCTCGTCGGCTCTCGGGTCGTTCAAAGGAGACCGACAGTAGCGGACGAGGCCATGGAGTGTACAGGTTGGGGCTCCGCGCGACGCTTGACACGTTCGCGCCCTGGCGCGATGCGACAACGCCCATGCAGCCCGGCCTCTACGCCATCCTCGACGTCGACTCCCTCCAGCGCGCCTCGCGGCCGCCGCTGGACTTCGCCCGCCGCGTGCTCGACGCCGGGCCCATCGCCGCGCTCCAGCTACGCGCCAAGTCCATGAGCGCCCGCGAGCAGCTCGGCCTCGCCGCCGCGCTGCGCCCGCTCTGCGCCGACGCGGGGGTGCCCTTCTTCCTCAACGACCGCCCGGACGTCGCCTGGCTCGCGGGCGCCGACGGCGTGCACCTCGGCCAGGACGACCTGCCCATCGAGCTCGCCCGCCGGGTCGCCTCGGGGCTACAGGTCGGGGTGTCCAGCCACTCGCCCGCGGAGTTCGTCGCCGCGCTCGCCACGGACGCGGACTACGTCGCCCTGGGTCCGGTGTTCGCCACGTCGTCGAAGGCCGACGCCGCCCCGGTGGTGGGCCTCGCCACGCTGCGCTCGCTCTGCGCCGCCGCGCCCGGCCGCGCGGTGGTGGCCATCGGCGGGATCACCCTCGCCAACGCCCATGAAATCCGCGCCGCGGGAGCGAGGGCGGGTGCCGTCATCGGCGCGTTGCTGGTAGACGACGCCGAGGTGACCGCAACGGCGCGCGCACTCCACCGCGCCCTCAGTGAAGGCTGAGCTAATACCCGCCCGATGCTTGACCCCATTTCCCTCGGACTCCTGATGGCCATCGGTGCGGGCGGCGCGGCCGCGGTGGCGCGGTGGCGGCGAAAGCGCGAGCGGCCGAGCGCAGCACCCGCGAAGGCGACCGAGGCGGCGCAGCGGACGGGGCCGCAGGTGTCGAGGGAGGCGGGCGCCTACCGGGTGGGGGAGGTGCTGCTGTTCATGGGGGAGGAGTACTGGCTGGCGGGGGAGCTGGCGCTGGTGCGCGAGGGGACGCCCGCGCTCACGCTCTTCGTCGCCCCAGAGCGGGCGCAGGACCGCTGGCTCGCCGCCCCGCGCCAGGGCGACGTGCTCTACGCGCTGGTGACCGACGCCCCGCTCGCCGACCTGGGCTGGCCCGGGGTGGAGGTCCCCAGCGCGGGAGGGACGATGCGACGGGTGGAGGAGGGAGCGTGCACCATCATCCCGAGCGGGGAGGTGCCGGAGGGGTGGTCGGGCGCCGGGCGATACGCGGTGTTCCGGGCGATGGAGACCGTGGCCGTGGTGGTGGAGCAGGGGAGCAACCGGCTGGCGCTCAAGGGCAAGACGGTTCCGCGACGGATGGTCGAGCGGATGGGCTGAGCGTCTACCTCGCGGCGCGCCGACGGCGACGCCAGCTACGAGCGACGCCGAAGACCGTCGCGCCCAGCAGCGCGAGGCGGGGGTCGAAGAGCGACGCCGTGGAGGAGTAGCTCGACAGGTCGTGGGTGTTGGACACGTCGGGGAGGCCGGAGACGAAGTCGAACTCCGGGTCGCGGTCCATCGCGGCGACGCTGACGGTCGTGTACATCCGGGTGAGGTAGGGCCTCTCGGGGATGAGGTTCTGCAAGGGAACCGTGAAGAACTGCCGGGCGTTGGTCGGTAGCGGGCCGGCGTACTCGGTGACCCAGGCGCGGCCTCCGGCGTCCTGCACGGCGGTGGAGACCACCTGGTCGTAGGTGACGGTCACCCCGAAGCGGGATGGTCCGAGGCGGGCGACCTCGGCGTCGGGGACCGTGGTCTGGGCGAAGTTGGAGGGCACCGCGCGGGTGTCGGAGATGATGTACGTGAGCACCGGGAGCGTCGGCGTGGTGGCGATGCGGGTGAGCCGGAGGGGCACGCAGGGAGAGCGGCCCGTGTAGGTGAAGGCCAGCGGGGACACCACGAAGGACGAGACGCCCTGCACCGCGGAGAGGCGCACCGCGAGGAAGTACTTCTGCTCGCGGACATACTCTCCAATGATGGGCTCGGCCTCCGGGGGAGTGAGATATCGATTGGTGTTGAGCCAGGTGCGAAGGGCCGACGGGTCGTCCGATGAGACCACGTCATAGCGGAACATCCCGGTCTCTCCGCTCGCCCACACCCGCACGCCCGCCGTCTCGTCCGGCGCCGCGGAGCCGAGCGTGGCCGAGTCGCCGCCGCAGCCGAAGCCCGATCCGCTCGGGGAGAAGCGCTGCTGGTTGGCGAAGATGTACGTGGGCTGGGTGCTCTGATCGATGATCCCGAAGATCGAGGTCGACTCCTCGTGGATGTTGCGGGGGACGGACTCCAGCGGCACCACCCAGGCGAAGCTCGGGTCGTTGCCCTGCGCCTGGATCTGCACCACCGCCGTGTTGTCTCCGTCGCCCCCTCGGATGAAGAGCACCCGCTCGGCGTTCTGGATGATGGGGGAGTTGGAGCAGAAGGTGCCCCCGCAGGCCTCGGCCGCGTGGTGAAGCGTGAGCGTCGAGAGCGCGGCCAGCAGCGCCAGGTGGAGTTTCATGGTGAGCGCAGGCCAGTGCAGCAAGCGCGCCGGAGGTTCCGAGGCTCGCGCCACCGTGTGGATCACGGCCGTGACCGCGACGGCCCATCGCCGGGGAGGGCCGTGGCGGCACTGCTGTGGTCGCATCGCAACAGGGCTCCTGCTACACACGGCCGGTGACCGATCGCGTCCGCGTCGCGCTCCGCCTGGGCGTCTCCCTCGCCGCCGCGGCCCTGCTCATCGCCCTGCTGCGCCCGGTGCTCTCGCACGGTCCCATCACGGTGCACCTCACCGGGCTCCCCTTCGCGCACCGGCTCCCCGATGACCTTCGTCAGCCCATCGAGCTGCTGCGCCCGCAGTCGCTCTACGGCCTCGCGCTCTTCCCCTGGTTCGTCCTCTTCGCGGTCGCCTCGCTCGCCGACCTCGCGTCCCTCCAGCGGGTCGTCGCCACCCTCGCTCGCACCAGCCTGCTCGGGCTTTTGCTGGTGGCGCTCTCGCAGCCGACCTCCACCCGGCAGAGCGCCCGCGTCTGCACGGTGTTCCTCGTGGACGTGTCGGAGAGCGTCCCCGACGCGGCCATCGCGGGCTTCCACCGCACCGTCGAGGAGGCCCTCCGGCTGCCCGGCGAGCAGCTCTCCCGCGTGGTGCTCTTCGCCCGCCGCCCGGTGGTGCTCGACCTCCCACCCCGCGTCGACGCCGCGCACCCGCTGCCACCCTTCGACCCCTCGCGCGTTGGCTCCCGCACCGGGACCGACCTCGCCAGCGCCCTCTCCCTCGCCTACGGGCTCTTCCCCGCCGACGCGCTGCGACGCGTGGTGGTGCTCTCCGACGGGGTGCAGACCGACGGCGACGCGCTCGCCGAGGCCCACCGCGCGGCCCGCTTCGGGGTGAGGGTGTCGGTGGTCCCGTCGAGGGTTCCGGCTCCCGCGGAGGTGGCCATTCGTGAGTTGCGACTTCCCGATCGCATCCGGGTCGATGAGCCCTTCGAGGCGCGGGTCTCGGTGTTCTCGACCACCGCCACCACGGCCACGGTCACGCTCTTCCAGGGCGAGACCGTCAACGGGCTCGACGGAGCGCGCTCTGTCGCCCTGGTCCCTGGCATCCAGGAGCTGCGCTTCCGCTCGGTGGTCCGCGTGCCGGGGGACGTGACCTACGCCGCGCGCATCGCGACCGCGGCGGGCGATCGCTTCGCGGAGAACAACCGCTTCGCCACGACGGCCACGGTGCCCGGGCGACCGACGGTGCTCTACGTGGAGGGCGATCCGGCGAGGGCGCAGTGGTTTCGCGGGGCGCTGGCCAACGGCGAGTTCGAGGTCGAGCTGCGCGGCGCCAACGGGGTTCCTCAATCGACAAGAGAGATGGAGCGATTCGACTTCATCGTGCTGAGCGACGTCGCCGCGGAGTCGGTCCCCTCCGCCGCGCAGGACGCGCTCACCCGATATGTCAGGGAGATGGGCGGCGGCTTCCTGATGGCGGGCGGCGACCACGGCTTCGGCCTCGGGGCGTGGCAGGGGACCGCCGTCGAGCGCCTGCTCCCTGTGCGGATGGAGTCCGCCCGGCGTCGCGATCAGCCCTCCCTCGCGCTCGCCCTGGTCATCGACCGATCGGGGTCGATGCAGGGCAACCCCCTCGTGCTGGCGCAGTCCGCGGCGGTGGCGACCGCGAGAGCGATGGCGCCCGATGATCTCCTGGAGGTCATCGCCTTCGACAGCGAGCCCGACCGCGTGGTGCGGATGCAGGCCGCCCGCAACCGCGCCCGCATCGAGAACGAGCTCCGTCGGCTGCGGCCCGGCGGCGGCACCGCCATCTTCCCCGCGATGGACGCCGCCCAGCAGGACCTCGCGCTCACCCGCGCGGTCACCCGCCACGTGATCCTTCTGACGGACGGGCAGGGGCAGCCTGATGAGCCATCACGGCTGAGGGTGCTGGTGGAGTCCATGGCCGCCGACGGGCTCACGGTGAGCACCGTGGGGCTGGGGCCCACGGTCGATCGCGAGCTGCTGGAGTCGCTGGCCCACCACGGTCGGGGGCGTAGCTACTTCACCGCTGACGCGAGCAACCTGCCGCAGATCTTCTTGCGAGAGACCACCGAGGTGTCGCGCAACGCCGCGGTGGAAGACCCGGTGCAGCCGAGGGTCGTGGGGAGCGCGGGGTTCTTGAGAGAACTCCAGGGCGCGCCTCCCTTCCTCTATGGATATGTGAGCACTCGCGCGAAGCCCGCTCCCGCGCAGGTGCTGATCGAGACCGACTCGGGAGAGCCGCTGCTGGCCCGCTGGCGGGTGGGCCTCGGGTGGAGCCTCGCGTGGACCAGCGACCTCAAGAACCGCTGGGCCGTGGAGTGGATCCGCTGGCCGCGCTGGCAGGCCTTCTGGACGCAGCTCGTGCGGGAGCACATGCGCACGCGCCGGCAGGAGGAGCTGGGGCTCCACGCGGAGGTGGTCGACGGCGAGGTGCGCGCGAGCGTGGACGCCATCCGGGACGACGACCGCTTCGAGAACGGGCTCGCGTCGTAGCTGGTGCTGCGAGGACCGTGGCCCGCGACGACAGAGCAGCGGGTGCCGATGCGCCAGGTGGGTCCGGGGCGCTACGAGGCGAGGCTGCCGTTGGAGCGCTACGGGGCCTTCTCGCTGAGGGCGGTGCATCGCCGCGACGGTCAGGTGGTGGCCGAGAGCCGCGGCCGGGTGGACCATCCTTACCCGAGGGAGTACGCGGCGCTGGAGCCGGACGTGGCGCTGCTGAGCGCGCTCGCGGCCGCGACCGGAGGGGCGACGGACCCGTCACCGCGGGCGATGTTCGACGCGGGCGGAGAGTCGCTGAGGCACCGGGCCCCGGTGTGGCGCTACCCGGTGATGCTGGCCATCGGGATGATGCTGATCGACCTGCTGCTGCGTCGGGTGCGGATCTTCGATCGGGGCTTCCGCCCTCGCTGAGGGAGTCAGAGCCGGGGACAGCATCGGGTTGCGGCGTCGCGGGCCATGTACGAAGAATGCGCCCGCGCAATGACCACCTCCCAAGACACCCGCGTTCCAGTGACCGTCCTCACCGGCTTTCTCGGCGCGGGCAAGACCACGCTGCTCAACCGCATCCTGTCCGAGCAGCACGGCCGGCGCGTCGCCGTGATCGAGAACGAGTTCGGCGAGGTCGGCATCGACCAGGCCCTCGTCATCCGCGCCGACGAGGAGGTCTTCGAGATGAACAACGGGTGCCTCTGCTGCACCGTGCGCGGCGACCTCATCCGCATCCTCGGCTCGCTGGTGAAGCGCCGCGACCGCTTCGACCACGTGCTCATCGAGACCACCGGGCTCGCCGACCCTGGCCCCGTGGCGCAGACCTTCTTCGCCGACGACGAGGTGATGGCCCGCTACCGCCTCGACGGCATCGTGGCCGTGGTCGACGCGAAGCACCTGGAGCTGCACGTCGACGACAGCGACGAGTGCAAGGAGCAGATCGCCTTCGCGGACGTGGTCATCCTCAACAAGCTCGACCTGGTGAGCGCCGAGGAGGCCGCGCACGTCGAGCGGCGGGTGCGCGGTATCAACGCGGTGGCGAAGGTGTTTCGCGGCGTGAAGGAGGTTCCGGTGGCGAGCGTGGTCGACGTCGGAGGCTTCGACCTCGACCGCGCCCTGGAGATGGAGCCCGCCTTCCTCGACACCGACGAGCACGGACACGACGAGCACGAGCACGAGCACGAGCATGACCACCAGCACGACGAGACGGTCACCTCGGTGGGCATCCGCTGCGAGGGCACGGTCGATGAAGAGCGCTTCAACACCTGGATCACCGAGCTGGTGCAGGAGCGAGGGGCCGACATGTTTCGTACGAAGGGCGTGCTCAACGTGAGCGGCGAGGAGTCGCGCTTCGTGTTCCAGGGGGTGCACATGCTGATCGACGCGACGTCGGGGCGGCCATGGGGCGACGCCCCGAGGTTGAATGAGCTGGTGTTCATCGGGCGGGGCCTCGATCGCGCGGCGCTGAATGCGGGGTTTCGCTCATGCCTGGTCTGACGGCTCTGCGGGGTGGCAAGCGTGAGCTGAAGGCCCGCTGGAGGGCGACGCTCTCGGACTACGCGCTGGGGGTGACGTGGTCGGGGGACGGCAGGCTCCTGGCGGCCGCGACGAGCACGGGCGATGTGACGGTCTTCGACGGCGACACCGGGGCCGTGAAGTGGACCCGCCTGGTGCACCCCGAGGGGATGTGCACGCTGGCCTTCGCGCCGGGTGATGCGTCGGTGCTGGCGACGGGCGGCATGGACGGCACCGCGAGGCTGCTGGACGCGGCCGACGGGCGGGAGCTGGCGGCGCTGCCTTGTGGCAGGGCGTGGGTGGAGCACGTCGCGTGGAGCCCCGACGGGAAGTGGCTGGCGACCGCGGCGGCGAAGGTGCTGCGGCTGTGGACCGCGGCGGGCGATCCGTGGATGGAGACGCCCGCGCAGGAGAGCACGCTCACGGGCCTCGCGTGGCGTGGCGACGGGGCGGAGGTGGCGACGATCTGCTACGGGGGCGCCCGGCTGTGGGGGTTGGCGGAGCGCGGGAGCAGCCGGCAGCTGGAGTGGAAGGGCTCGCTGGTGAGCGTGGCGTGGAGCCCCGACGGCGAGGTGCTGGCCTGCGGGAGCCAGGACTGCTCGGTGCACTTCTGGCGGGTGAAGACGGACATCGACTCGCAGATGACCGGATATCCCCTGAAGGTGAAGTCGCTGGCCTGGGACGGCGCGAGCACCATGCTGGCCACGAGCGGGGACGTCGACACGACGGTGTGGAAGTTCGAGGGAAAGGGCCCCGAGGGGAGCCAGCCGGTGACGCTCAAGGGGCATGAAGGTCCGGTGACGGCGCTGGCCTTTGCACGGAAGGGCGGAATGCTGGCCTCGGGCGGAGCCGACGGCGTGGTGGCGCTGTGGGAGCCGAAGAAGGGGCCCACGCCGAGAGGAGCGGGCTTCGGCGTCGCGGGAACGGAAGCGGGCGAGGTGTCGGGCGTGGCGTGGCGCGGCGACGGGAAGGCCCTCGCGAGCGCGGACGCCACCGGGGTCGTGACGGTGTGGTCCGTGGGCTGAGCGACGGTTCAGCCGGTCGAGCGCATCGGAGCGAAGACCCCGCAGCCGAAGCGCTGCCTCCCTCCGATGCCGAGTCTCTGCACCCTCAGCGAGTCCTCGGCGGACAGCCCCCGCAGGATCACCGGACAGCCCACGATGGTCTGCTGACGGATGTGCAGCACCTGCCGCCCGTCGGGGTGCTCTCCCGCAGCCGCACCCATCGGCGCAGGGATCTCCACCGCGGCCCGCACCCCCACCACGTCGAGCCTCCGCCGCAGGTACGCCTCGAACTCCTGGCGGTCGGCGCCGTCCTTGAGCGCCACCATCCACGCCCCGAGGTCCGCCACGGGCTCCAGCGGGAGCACCCGCGAGGCCCCGACGGTCACCACGTGCCCCTCGATGCTGAGCGTCGCGCCCGCCATCGGCAGCACCCGATCGAGGTACGCCTGGTCGACCCGCAGTCGCAGCGCCAGCTCGTCCGGCCGCAGCGTCAGCGTCCCGTCGCTGTTGGGCTCTCCCGGGATCGGATGCACCGACAGCCACGAGGCCCCGTGCAGGTCGTCGATGATCCTGCACATCGCCGCGAAGAGCGCGTAGCCGTGCTCGGCGGGCACCCGCTCGCCGGTGAGGGAGAAGGCCACATCGACCCGCGCCGGGGCTTGTATCAATCGCGTTGCAGTGGGTTCCTTCATCGCTTTCGGGCGAATCTACGGAGGTGGATCACTCCTATCCGCCCCGCAGCATCGTCGCCGATAGTCGTCACTGAGCCCGCGTTCAGCGCCGCCCTCGCGGCCTCCAGCGCGCCCTCCGCCACCTCGCGCACCGCCTCCGCAAGCGCGGGGTCCATCCCCATCACATGGGCGCCGAGGCTCGCCACGAAGCGAGCGAGCACCAGGTGCCCCGCGACCTCGCCCTCCACCCTCATGCGATCGCCGCTCACGGTCTTCTTGAACGTGAACATCGCCGGGAGGTTGTCCTCGATCCACCGCTCCGAGCGGCGCACCTCGAACCAGAACGGCACCCGCGCCGCGCCTCGGTACCCGTTGACCCCGCCGCGCTGAAACTCCTCGATCTCCGCTCGGGGCGTCTCCCGAAACACCACCGCGGGCCGCGTCGCCGTGTCCTGGATGCGGTCCACCCGGAAGACCTTCAGCGCCCCGCTGCGGTGGCACCACGCGATCACCCTCGGCGTGCCCGCGTGCTCCACGAGCTGCGGTGAGACGTCGCGCCAGCTCAGGTCGCCGCTGTTCTGGCTGTGGTACTTGATCGCGAGGCACTGCCGCCGCCGCACCGAGTCGAGCAGCGCCCGCAATTGCCGGTCGACCTCGTCGGGCATCGTCGCCGGGACGATCGCGTCCACGGCCTTCTCGCCCCATCCCCCCGCCGCCAGCAGCTCGCGCAGGAAGCGCTCCCTCCCGGGTCCCCTCGGCGCGCTCAGGATCAGCGCATAGAACTCCGGCAGCAGCGCCTTGCGGATGCGCACGCTCCCCGCGAGCCAGCCCTCCTCGAGCTTCCAGTACACCTGCGGCCCGTGCCGCTCCGAGCTCAGCGGAATCTGCGCGTCACAGAGCGAGCGAAGCACCGAGCGCGTCGCCTCGGTGGTGAGATCGAGCTCCTCGCCAGCTCCGCCTGCGCCCAGATCGACCGCTCCAGGAAGAGCCCGATGGCCTTCGTGGCCGAGTCCGATCCGCTTCTTCTCCCCATTCGCTATCCCCCCGTGACGACCACACAATTTCAATATCTTGCAGGTTCGCATCCGCGCCCCTTCGGGGGCAACGACTTCCGCTGCGGCATCGAGGTCCGACCCCCGTCATTGACGACCACACGCCGCCCGCTTGTCGTGCTCCGCGCCCTCCCGGCATAGTCGCGTCCATGCCGTCGCCGATCGCGCCCAGCACCCGTCGCGTCCTCTCGCTCCTCGCGCTCTCCGCCTCGCTCGCCGCGTGCGGCGAGGTCACGACCGCGCCCTCGACCGACGCCTCGGTCGCCGCCGACGCCCCGCTCGCGATCGACGCCGCGCTCGACGTCGCCGCCGACGCTCCGCTCGCGGTCGACGTGCCGCCCAAGCCCGATGTCCCCATCGAGACCTTCCACCCCGATGCCTCCTCCCCGATGGAGCCCATCACCGCGCCCGCCGACCAGTGGACCTGGGTGCCCTTCCCGGACAGCGCGTGCGGCAACGGCGAGCCCACCGGCATCGGCGTCAGCCTCCACCCCGGATCACGCCGCGTGGTGATCTTCCTCCAGGGCGGCGGCGCCTGCTGGGACGGCTTCACCTGCTACGGCGTCCAGAGCGCGGTCAACCTCTCCTCGGGCTACGGACCCCGGCCAGTTCGCGTCCGAGACCCGCGGGCTCTCGGGCTTCACGCTCTTCAACCGCGGCAACGCGCGCAACCCGTGGCGAGACGCCAACCTCGTCTACGTCCCCTACTGCACCGGCGACGTCCACGCCGGCGATCGCATCATCGAGCACCGCTGGGGCAGCCGCCTCGAGCGCACCTTCCACGTCGGCGCGCGCAACATGGACGCCTTCCTCGCGAGGCTCTCCCGCACCTTCACCGACGCCGAGCGGGTGACCCTGAGCGGCCTCTCCGCGGGCGGCTTCGGCGCAGGCATCCACTGGGAGCGCGTCGCCAACGCATTCCCCGGCGTGCGCGTCGACCTGCTCGACGACTCCGGGCCCCCGATGTCGCCCCCCGCCGACCGCTGGGCCCAGTGGCGCACCACCTGGAACGTCCAGCTCCCGGCAGGCTGCCCCGAGTGCCGCGACCGCCTGGAGGCGCTGCTCCCCTACTACGCCCGGCGCTTTCCGCCGCCCGCGCGCTTCGCCCTGCTCTCGTACACGCAGGACACCACCATCAGCGCGTTCTTCGGAGTGACGCCCGAGCAGTTCCAGACGCAGCTCGCGGACGCCACGCGGCGGCTGCTCGCCCCGATCCCCAACGCGCGGCACTTCTACGTCGACGACCAGGGCCACGTGCTCATCGGCAGAAACGGCACTGCCCGCGGCGCCGACGGAACCGTCCTCATCGACTGGCTCGGCCGCATGAACAACGACGACCCGGCCTGGGCCAACGTCGAGCCCTGAGCGGGCTTCAGCCCTCGCCGAGGGTCACGTCGTGCCGGGCCCTGCAGTACTCGCAGGTGAGGTAGGTCTGACCCTTCACCGGCGGCTGCATCCCGGCGCCGCAGGTCTCGCACTTCTCCGGCCACTTCACCGGAACCCCCACGCGGCTCCCGGTGGGCATCGGCCCCTGATAGCGCCCGCGCTCCAGGTCCCCAGAGCGGATCTGCTCGATCACCGTGTCGACCTCCGCCGCGCGGTCGTCGTCGAGCTCCAGCGTCACCGACGTCGGCCCGCCGGACTGCGGGTGCAGCCGCAGCGACAGCACCTGGTCCTTGATGAGCAGCCCCCGCTCGCTGGCCTCGGAGCCGGCGAGGTGACCCACCAGCGCGTCGAGCAGCAGCTTGCGCCGCGTCTCGGTCTTCGACGCGAAGAACACGAACGACCGCTCGAGCACCACCTCCTCCTGGTACTCGAAGCGAAGCCGGTGCGCGGTCAGCATCAGCAGCCCCTCGACCTTGCCGCTGGGATGGTCCTCCCAGGTCGCCTTGGCCGCGAAGATGGGGTTCTCCTCGGGCTGCATCGTGAAGCTCGCGCCCTCGAACTGGTCGAGGGTCCAGTGCACCCGCGTCATCCGCGTCGACAGCGCGTCGACCGCCCCGATGAACTGCGCCGCCCCCGCGAGCACACGACCCTTCGCGGCGCTGATCGCCTCGTCGAGCCCGCGCGCCTGCGCCGTCACGCTGTTGATCAACCCCTCGTTGCGCAGCACGTCCCCGGAGGCCGCCCGTCGCACGTCGCGCTCCAGCGCGCTCACCTGTCCCCGCAGCGCCGAGGCCGCCCGGGCCGACTCCGCGCGCGCGCCATCGAAGGCCGCGCGGGCCTGCGACTGCGCCGCGTTGCCGACGGCCTCCAGGTCGCCGCCCCACACGTAGCCCCGCGCCCTCGCCCTCGCGACGCTCTCCGCCAGGGCGTTGAGCGCGGACACCCGCTGGTTGATCTCCCCGAGCGCGTCCTCGAAGGACAGCCGCCCCGCGGCGCTGCTCGCGATGGACTGCGCGTAGGCGAGCTCGCCCGCCAGGGTCATCCGCCGAAGATCTTTGTCTGAAGGTCCGTACGAGGCCATCCACGCGCTCCGTCTACTCGGGCTCTGCGACCCGCCACCGGCCATCTTCTCGCACCAGACGGGCCAGCGACCGGCCGCCCGTCCCATAGGCCATCGTCGCCCGATCGCCGGCCACCTCGATGGTACGCCCTCGCTCCAGCGCGTCGCGCAGCCCACGGGTCACCGCATGCACCCGCGTCGAGTCCGCGCCGCCGAAGCCCGACTGCAGCCGCGCCTCCGGGGTGACGCCCGCCGCCGCCGCGGCCCGCGCGATCGCCTCGCGCACCGCCGACGGAGCCAGGGTCAGCAGCACGTCCCAGCGCGACCGCTCGTGCGCGCGAACGTACGACCGCAGCGCCTGCGCGGGCGTGTGCTGCCCATAGAAGTCCAGCGCGCTCGGGTCGAGCCTCCACCGGCCGCCCTCCTCGATGAGCGTCAGCGTCTCCCCCGACGACAGCTCCAGGTGCGCCGTCACCGGGGCCTCGGGCTCCAGCTCGCCGTACGCCCGGATCGCGTCGGCCAGCTCGTCGGGGCGCTCCCTCGCGGTCGCCTCGAAGCGCTCGAAGGGCATCGACTCTCGCGCCGCCGTGGACAGCATCCCCCAGGCATCGCGCATCCGTCCGTCGCGCAGCGCCTCGGAGTACGACTGGAGCACGTCCGTCGGACCGCCCGGCCGCGACGCGCACCCGACGTCAGCAAAGATCCCCAGGAGCAGCAGCGTGCGGGTTCGGTCGTTCAAGGCCGCGCGAGCCTAGTGCACGCCCCGGCACCAAACAACCGGCTCATCGACCGCGCAGAACGTCACGGCACCTGCGACAGACGGATGTGGATCCGCGGGTCGAGCTCGGCGGCCTCGATCGGCGTCAGCACCTCGATCAGCCGGGTGATCTCCTCGTTCGGCAGGTCGCCATAGAACTCTACGAGGGCGCAGGCGACGGGCAGGCGCAGGTCGTCGTCGTCGGCTCCCTGTTGAAGGAGGCGGAGGGCCACCCGCGCCATGGCCGCCTGCCAGCGCCGCGTGGTGCGGTGACGGCCGGCCTCCAGGCTCAGCAGCCCGTCCGCCATCAGGCGCTGGAGGATGTCAGTGCTAGTGCCTTCCACGCTCGACCCCCGCCTGCTGGCGGACGCTGGGCTGAGGCCTGTGGGCCTTCGCGTACGCGACGATGCTCGCGAGCTCCTTCTCGAAGGTCTCGTAGTCGACCATGGCCGCGTTGAGGTAGGTGCTGCCCATCATCGTGAGCCCGGCCATGGCGCTGGCCTCCGCGATCTCCTCGTCCGTGGCGCCGTGCAGCCGCGCCCCCTCGGTGTGATAGAGCGCGCAGTACCGGCACCGCGTCGCCCCGGCGACCCCGAGACCGATGAGCTCCTTGTACTTGTTGGGGATCTTCGTCTCGGCCAGCGCGAAGTCCCTCAGCAGGGCCCAGAAGCCGTCGAGGGCCGTGTCGGGCATCTGGCGCGCCCACCCGGGCACCAGCCCGAGGCTCTGCTCGATCTCGCGATGGAGCTCGTTCTTCTTGATCAACGCTGCCATGGACGGACTCCTCTCCGTGACGTGTGCTCGCAGACCCGCCGCGCGGGTCACCCAGTGCCATCGCCACCCCGATGGTCGCGCTACTGCTGGAGCCTCCGTCCGGCCATCGCAAGCAGCGAAGCGTCAGCGCGACGGCGATCGCGAGGCTCTCTCCACGAGGGCGATTGACGCGCGCCGCGGTCAGCTCCAGGCAGCGGCGGGATCTACGCGGGGGACGTGTGGACCCGACAATTCCAGGGGAGGTCTCCGATGGCACTGTTTGCAATGGCGGTTCCCATTCCTGCGGGCAAGACCGAGGCGTGGAGGGGCTTCATGAACGAGCTCAAGGGCTCCCGTCGCGCGGGCTTCGCCGCCTCGCGCAGGGCCCTCGGGGTGCGTGAGCGCACCTTCATCCAGTCGACCCCGATGGGCGACATGGTCATCGTGACGCTGGAGGGCCCCAACCCCGTGGCGGCCTTCCGAAACTTCGGCCAGGGGAGCGACTCCTTCACCCGGTGGTTCGTCGAGCAGGTCAAGGAGATTCACGGGCTCGACCTCACGGCGCCGCCCGCCGGGCCCATGCCCGAGATGGTCATCGACTCGCACGCCGACTGAGGCTTTTCCACCCTCACGGCGAGAGGTCACCCGCGCCGAGATTGTGCGACGGATTTTTGCGGAGAGCTCTGCCGCTCTGATAACGGCGGAGTTCATGGGTACCTCAGCTCGCGCGCTCGCTCGTAGTCCGCGAATCTCCAGCGCCCCGACGTCGCTCCGCCCCTCCCAGGCGCCGTCCGTGGTCGGACCCTTTGACCTCGTGACCCGTATCGGCGGCGGGACCATGGCCTCGGTGCACCTCGCGCGTCACCGGCAGCTGCCCGAGATCGTCGTGGCGCTGCGCCGGATGCACCCGCACCTCGCTATCGACGAGAGCTTCGCGCCGATGTTCATCGACGAGGCGCGCATCATGACCGCGCTGCGCCACCCCAACGCCGTGTCGCTCTTCGAGGGCGCGAGCGAGGGCGCCGAGCTCTACACGGCGATGGAGTACATCCAGGGCGACTCGCTCGCCGCCGTGCAGCAGACCGCCACGGCGCTGCGCCGCGTGCTCCCGACGAGCATCGTGCTGCGCGTGCTCGCTGACGCGCTCGAGGGCCTGCACGCCGCCCACGAGCTGCTCACGGACAAGGGGCTCCCGATGTCCGTGGTGCACCGCGACGTGTCGCCGCAGCACATCCTCATCGGCGTCGACGGCGTGGCCCGCATCTCGGGCTTCGGCAGCGCGCGCGCCGAGGGCCGCGTGGCCTTCACCTCCCCGGGGATGCTCAAGGGCAAGCTCGCGTACATGGCGCCGGAGGTCATCCAGGCGCAGCGCTACGACCGCCGCGCGGACGTGTTCTCCGCGGGCGTGGTGCTCTGGGAGGCGCTCACGCTACAGCGGTTGTTCCCGTCGCGCACGGGCTTCAGCGAGTCGCGTCTCCGGGCGCGCGAGGCCGCGCTGCCGCTCGCGTCGGTGCGGGGCGACCTCCCCGACGCCCTCTGCGCGGTGGTGATGCGCGCGCTCTCCATCGACCCCGCGGAGCGCTTCGCCACGGCCAAGGAGTTCGCGGAGGCGCTGCGCTCGGTGGCCCCCTCGCGGCTGGCCACCGAGGACGAGATCGGGGCCTTCATGGAGTCCGTGGCGCGCACCCGCATCGCCCGGGAGCGCTCGGCGCTGCGGTCGACGGACCCGTCGGTGACCCGGGATTCCTTCGAGATCATGCCCGAGGTGCCGAGCGCCGCCCGGCCGAGCGACCCCCCGGCGGAGAAGAGCGCCCTGGCCAGCGACTCGGGCGTCCGGCCGGTGCAGCGCAAGAGCATCCTGCGGGGGCCGACGCTGCCGGGGCGCGGGTTTCGCGGCTTCGTCGAGCCGCAGGTGTCGGCCGAGGCCGTCGCGCCGAGGGGCTGGCGCACCGAGGACGTGCCGGTGACCGCCGTGCCCGACGGCGCGAAGAAGCACGACGCCGACGTGGTGCTCGAGCCCGCGGTGAAGCTCGACCTCCCGGAGCTTCCCGAGATGGCCGAGGCGCCGACGCAGAAGTGGACGCCGCTCTCGGCGCCGCCCCCCGCTCCGGTGGTCGCCCCGAAGGGCGCCCGGCGCTGGGGGCTCTGGCTGGCCGCGTCGGTGCTGGCGCTCGGCGGCGGCATCGCGGCGGGCGGGGTCGTGGCGGACGTCTTCCTGCGCTGAGGGGGGGTGAGCGTGGCGCTTGCCCGAGCGGGGGCGCCGCGCGATGCTCGAACGCCATGGGCGACGCCGCGCCGAACCCGCCGGATTTCGAGACGCTCTACCGACAGATCCAGGCGCTCCCGGAGGGGGTGACGGGGGAGATCCTCAACCCGGGCGAACTCCGGACCATGGGGCGGCCTGGGAAGGGCCACCGGAGGGCGCAACGGATGCTCGTCGAGGCGCTCCGGGGGTTCGACGCCACGACGGGCGGCGCAGGTTGGTGGATCGAGGTCGAGGCCGAGGTGCGCTTCGGCCCGCGGCTGCTGGTGCCCGACCTCAGCGGCTGGCGCGTCGAGCGGGTGACCGAGCTGCCGGACGAGAACCCGCTGACGATCGTCCCCGACTGGTGCTGCGAGGTGCTGTCGCCGGGGAGCACCGCGCGCATCGACCGGCTGAAGAAGCTCCCGCGCTACCTCGCCTCGGGCGTCGGGCACGTGTGGCTGGTCGACCCGTCGCTGCGGCTGGTGGAGGTCTTCGCAGGGAGCGACGGGGTTCCGGTGCGCGTGGCGGCCGGAGGGGACACGGAGGTGCTGGCGCTGCCGCCCTTCGACGGGGTCTTCGACCTGGCGCCGTGGTGGCTGCCGTCGACGGAGGGGTGACTACGGCCCGGCGGGCGGCGGGGTCGTCTGCGCCCTCGTCGGTGGGCTCGGGCTCGGCCTGACGCTGGCTGCGTCGGAAGAACCCTTCGGCCCAATCGGTCGTGAGCTTGTTCTTGGTGGCGCGCTGGAGCAGCCGCCCGAGGGTGGAGATGCGCACCCCGTTGAGGTCGTCGATGACGGCGACGATCTCGCGAATCCGGTGCTCGGCGCGCTGGGCCGCGGCGGCTCCGCGGGCCGCGACGGCCGTGTCGCCATCGCTCCGGCAGACAGGTGCCGCCTGATTGACAGGCGCCCGGGTCCGGCGGGCTCAGCCGCCCGGACAGCGAAACCCCACCGTACCAGAAGCACGGTCCTCGCAGAGCCCGCAGGGGTGCGGGACGCAACCGCACGACGCCGTCCCGTGACACGCCGTCGGGATCGGGCGGCAATTGGCGCTATCGGGTACGGGCACGTCGCTGTAGGTGAGTTCGCAATACTCCGTCGCCCCGTTGCAGGCGCGGTCGTAGCAGAAGATGGCGTTCGGGGACGCGCAATGCCAGATCGGGGCGCCCATCGGCGGGCACGAGCCCGAGCAGCACTGGTCGTTCCTCTCGCAGATGCTCCCGGGCGCGCCGCAAGTGCCGGCGTCGAGCTCTTCGCAAATGAGCCCCGTGCATTGGAGGGCGCCATGATTGTTGCACTGGCATTGGTTGCAACCGTCGCCCAGCGGGCAGGTCGAGCCCCAGGCGCAGCGCGCTCCTCCGGGGAGCGTGCAGAAGTTACCCGCGTCGGGGGGAATGACTGGCAGGTCAGGCGCCAGGCTCGCATCGGAGGCGGCAGTTGGCACATCCTGCGTCACGGTCGCGTCGGGCATTGTCGCCGGAACGTCGTGCCTCACGCCCGAGTCCCGCGAGATGCAGTCCAGCACGCCGTCGACGTGGCAGACGCAGTCGCTGGGGAAGGGCGTCAGGCACCTCGAACCTCGCTGGCAGATGGTTCCGTCGGGGAGGGGGCAGCCGTGGGAGGAGTTGGCGGCGCTGCTCTCGCTGACGGTGCTCGCGCACCCGGCGGCCAGAACGAACAAGAGCACAATGGAGCGGGGCATCGGGTCCCGAGGTGATCGCACGGGACGTGCCGTGGCGTCCGGGGCGGCGCTCGCCCGCGTGGGTCAGCTCGCCGCGCGCATCCGCCTGTACACCCACACCCCCAGCGCGATCGTTGTGACGGTCACGCCCACGGCGATCCAGCCTTCAGACGACACCCGCTTGAGCGCGTCGAAGAGCCGCTGCCCGAAGTAGCTCACCGCCAGCAGCGGGATCACGTACCCGCAGAGCGACCCCCAGAAGTGCGTCGCGAAGCGTACCTTCGACACCCCGAAGAAGGCGTGCAGAAGGGGCGGCATCCAGAAGATGCTGCGGAGGGTGAAGACCGTCGCGAAGGCCCTGCGCGCCAGGGCTTCGTCGTACCTGCGGAAGCGCTCCGGGATGCGGGGAGAGATCCAGTCGCGGGCGACGAAGCGCGCGAAGGAGAAGCCCACCACGCTGGCCGCCATGGTGCCGGTCATGGAGAGCCCGAACGCGACGGGCCACGGCCAGATGAGCGGCGCCGCCATGATGAACACCGTCCCCGGGACGCCGAAGGGCTGGAGCGCGGCGTAGGAGAGCACGAAGACCATGTAGCCCCACGGGCCGAGGGCCAGCAGCGTGGTCTTCACGCTCGCGGGGTCGGCGAACTGCCGCAGCACGCCGGTGCGCCACGCGACCGCGAGCGCCGTGGCCACCAGCAGCACCAGCGCGACCTTCACTCTTCGCATCGGGCGTGGTGCTCCCTCTCACGGATCGGGCGGACAGGCCAATGGCGCCCGATGCCCATCGCTCAGTACGGGATGATCCGCCGCGCCGCGTGGGCGAGCACCACGGGGTAGAGCGCGAGGTTGCGCGCCAGCGCATACACCGGGCTGTATTCCGCCACCGCCGTCCGTCCGAGCCGGGCACCCGCCAGGTCGGCCGCGAGCGCCCGCAGGTGCGTCGGACCGAAGGGCCCGTCGTGGATGCGCCCGACGAGCTCGCCCGGCAGCGCCCCTTCGCCGCCCAGCGCCCCGCACCACGCGCCCACGATCGCGCCGATGGAGTCCGTGTCGCCGCCCGCGCGGATCACCGCCGTCACCGCCGCCATCGGGTCACCGCCCCACCGCGCAAACGCATACGCCGCGAAGGGCACCGTGTGCACCACGAAGCCCGTCGTCCCGAGGGCCTCGGTGGCGACGTCGAGCGCGGCGCCCTCGCGGGCCAGCGCCATCGCCCGCCCGATGGCCTCCGCCAGCGTGGCCTCGGTCACCACTGCGCGCGCCGCCTCCAGCGCCTCCGCGGGGTCACCGTGCTTCACCGTCATCGCCGCGACCTCCGCGACGAAGCGCGCCCCCTCCACGGCGCGCGGATCGGTGTGCGTCACCCTTGCGAGCGCGTCCGAGGTCGACCGCCGAGCGACCTCGTCGTCGTGGAAGAACACCCCGACGATGGCCGCGCGCATGGCCGCGCCGTTGCCCGCGGTCGCGACCCCCGAGCGGCGCAGCCCCACGGCGATGCGGGCGCACGCGCGCAGGGTCCCGAGCCCGATGCCCCAAGGCAGCCGGAGAAACCACCCCAGCAGGGAGCGACGAAACGCCCACACGCAGGCGTCGGGGTCGCCCGGGTGTCGCGCGAGGCTCTGCGCCACGAGGGCCGACTGCTCGGTGTCATCGGACACGAAGCCCACGCGCCCGAGCATGTGGAAGCGGTCGAGGCGGGGGAAGCGCCGCGCGATCACGCGAGGGGAGAGCATCTCCATGGGCAGCCCGAGCGCGTCGCCGAGGGCGGTGCCGAGGAGGGTGCCCGCGAGGCGGTCGGGGAGGTCCATGGGATGAGAGTGAACGAAGGGGAGGGGGCGGGTGATTCCCGCGCGGGCGGCGATGCCTACGGAGGCGGCATCGGGATGATCTTGATCCTGCGCTCTTCGCCTTCGCCCTCGCTCTGGGTCTGGACGCCCTCGAACTTGGCGAGGGCCATGTGCACGGTGCGTCGCTCTCGCGGCGGCAGCGGCTCCATGAGGATGACCTTGCCCTCCTTCACGCAGCGCTCGCCGAGCTCCTGCGCCATGGTGGTGAGGGTGCGCTCTCGCTTGGCGCGGTAGCCATCGGCGTCGACCACGAGGCTCGCGCGGTCACCCGCGACGGTCTTGGTGGCGACGCGGTTGGCGAGCAGCTGGAGGGCGTCGAGGGTGACGCCCTTCTTGCCCACGAGGTGCTTGGTGTCGGGGCCGCTCAGCTCGAGGACGGTGTCGCCGCCCTCTTCGCGGACGTTGACGTCGGCGTCGAGGCCCATCGCGATGACGGTGTCCTTGAGGAACACGCTCGCGGCGTCGATGGCGCGCGGATCGAGCGGACGGCGGGCGGAAGGGTCATTCTGATCAACCACGGTCATCTCCAGTCAGGGCCTTCACCTGGATCGCCTCGCCGCCACCGGTGCCGGTGCCCGACTTGTACTGATCCATCTGCTTCTTCGTGTACCACTGCTGCAAGACGCCGAGGACCGAGTTCACGAGCATGTAGAGCGCGAGCCCCGACGGCAGGAAGAGCGAGATCCCCGTCAGGAAGATGGGGAAGAAGTAGGTCATCATCTTCGCCTGCACCGGGTCCATGCCCTGCGGGGGCATGAGCTTCTGCTGCAGGAACATGATCGCCCCCAGCACCAGCGGCAGGACGTAGTAGGGGTCCGGCGCCGAGAGGTCGTGCCACCAGAGCACGAAGGGCGCGTGGAACAGCTCCACCGAGGTCTGCAGCGTGGTGTAGAGCGCCCACCAGATGGGGAGCTGGGCGAGCTGCGGGAAGCAGCCGCTCAGCGGGTTGACCCCGTGCTTGCGGTACAGCTCCATGGTCGCCAGGGTCTTGGCCTCCTGGTTGTCCGCGAGGCGCTTGTTGATCTCGTCGAGCTCGGGCTTGAGCTTCGACATCATCGCCATGGACTTCATCGACTTGGCGAGCAGCGGCAGCAGCGCCACGCGGATGCAGAGCGTGAGCAGCATGATGGCGACGCCCCAGTTGCCGACGATGCTGTGCAGGAAGCGCAGGAAGCGCAGGAGCTGGCGCGCGATGAACGAGAAGAACCCGAGGTTGACGGTCTCCGTGAGGCGCCTGTCCTCGGTGGCCGCCGCGAGGGTCTCGGGCTCCTTCGGCCCGAGGTACACCCTCGCCTGGTAGGTCTGCGACTCGCCCGTGCCGAGCGACGCGCGGGCCCAGCCCAGGGACGCTCCGTACACGCTCCCCAACGGGTCCTGACCCGGCGAGGCGACGCGGTCTTCGGCGAAGAGACGGCAGCGCGCCTCGGCGTTGCCGCGCGGCACCACCGCGAGCTCGAAGTACGTGTTGTCCAGCGCCACGAAGGCCGCCGCGCCCGGGAGGGCGTCCTCCGGGCGGCGCTCGAGCAGCTTGTCGCGGCCCTCGCGGTACAGCTCCGTGCCGTGCTTGCAGATGCCCTCGGCCACCTGCCACGGGCGCTGGAAGAACTTCCCGTTCTCGTCCTCGCGCAGCACCCACTGGTACACGGGCATCCGCGCCTCGACGTTGATCGGCGCGCCCCGGTTGGTCACCCGCGTCTCGACGTCCATCACGAAGGGGCGATCGGAGCGGTACGAGCGCACCACCTCGACCTCGCTGCCCTGCCACGTCAGCTCGACCTCGTGGTCGCTCACCTGCCGCCCGGTGAAGTCCTGGTACTGCGGCACCAGCGAGTCTTCGCCGCGCTTCACCGCGAGCTCGGTGCGCAGCGAGAGCAGGTCCTCGTTCCAGGTGGAGGCGAGGTTCATCCGGTGGTCGCTGCCGCGGACGCCGGTGCGCGGGTCGGCCGGGGCCTCTCGCATCACGAACTGCGTGCCGTTGAGCCGCACCGATCGCAGGCCGCCCGAGCGGGTGGTGACCTCCGCGTCGAAGCCCGACCGCGCCGCGGTGAGGGGGCTACGGAGGTGGAAGGTCTGCTCGGCGGGACGCGCGGTCTCCGTCGGCGGCGGCGCGACGTTGCGCAGCGAGGGAGTCGGCCGCTGGGTGTTTCTCCCGAGGAAGAACCACACCGCCAACCCCCCGAGCAGGAGGATGGCGAAGGTGCGCAGGTTATCTTTCATCGACGACCGTCCGGCGACGCGTGGGCGTCGCAGTGGCAGGGGAGTGAAGGCGGGGGATCATAGCCGCCGGGGTGAAACGGGTGGCACTTCACGAGGCGTCTGGCCGCGAGCCAGGAGCCCCGCGCGGGGCCGAAGCGCTCGATGCACGCCGTGGCGTATCGGGAGCACGACGGCTCGAAGCGGCAGACGTTGCCCAGCAGCGGGGAGAGCGTCGCGCGGTAGATACGCAGGAGTAGGAGCAGAAGGGAGCGGATCACGTCGCGGCACCTCCCGGGCCTGGCGGGTTCGACGGCGCCGAGGCTCTGGGGGTGCGATCACCGCCGCGGCGTCGGGCAAAGGCCGCGCGAATCTCTGCACACGCTTCTGTAAATGCAAGCGCGGGGCACGATTCTCGGGCGATGATCACGACCTCGCACCCGAGCGGAAATAGCTCTGGATGCAGTCGGAACACCTCGCGCAGCACGCGACGGATCCGGTTTCGGCGGACGGCGTTTCCGGTCTTCTTGCTGGTGACGAGGCCCAACCGCGGGGGGTCGCCGTCGCCGCGCTCGCGGACGATGACGACCAGGTGGGGGGCGTGGAGCCGACGACCGGACTTCTGCGTGGTGAGAAACTCGTCGCGCCGCAGGATGCGTCGGGACTTGTCGAAGCCCGCGCTCATAAGAAGGTCGTGACGGGTGATGATGCTGCGAGAGAATAGAGTCGCCGTAAAGGCGGCCGCCAACTACTTCTTGTAGTTGGTGACCGAAAGGCGCTTGCGGCCCTTGGCGCGACGGTTCTTGAGGACCGTGCGGCCCCCGGCGGTTGCCATCCGGGCACGGAAGCCGTGGGTGCGGGTGCGGTGGACGCGGCTCGGTTGATAGGTGCGCTTCACGATATTACTCCTCTAACGGGCCGCGGAAACAAACACGCGACTGGGACCGTGTCAAGCCACCTCGGCGAGCAGGACTCGCTGCCGGAGGTGACCGACCGTTGGCGCCCCTGTACCGCCTCATCCCGCCGACTTCAAGAGCCCCGCGTCCAGGAAAGAGAAGGCCCCGTCGCGACCGAGGATCACGTGGTCGAGCAGGGGCAGCTCGATCGCCGCGCCGACCTCCGCCACGCGCCGCGTAAACTCCGCGTCTTCGGGGCTCGGCGTCGGGTCGCCGGAGGGGTGGTTGTGCACCAGCACCATCGACGCTCCTCCCTCGCGCACCGCGAGCGCGAAGACCTCCCGCACGCCCAGCGCGACGCCCGCGGGGGTGCCGTTGGCGAGCACCCGCTCGGCGATGAGCCGCTGCTTCACGTCGAGCACGAGGGCCATCACGCACTCGTCCGGCAGGTCGACCATGCGCGCCGACCAGCAGCGCACGATGTCCCGGCTGGAGGTGAAGGGCATCCGCCGGGGGGGCGCCGCGCCGCGCACCCGCTGGGCGAGCTCCCACGCCGCGAGCAGCCGCGTCGCCTGGTGGGGGCCGAGGTCTAGCGTGAGGGCGCCGACGCCGGTGCGCAGCAGCCCACGCAGGCCGTCGTGCGTGGCCAGCAGGTGTCGGCCGAGGGCGTCGGCGGTGAGTCCCCCGCGGCCGCGGCCGAGCGCGAGGCTCAGCACCTCCGCGTCGCTCAGGACGTCGAGGGGCACCCTCCGGTGCCGTGGCAGCGGGCGGACGGGGCGGGGAGAGAGGTTGTCATTGGCGGCTCTGGGCGACATGGCGAGGGCTCCCTCACCACGCGTCGTGCCGCGCGAAAACAGCGGTAGAACAAGCCCCAGCGGGGTGGCGGCGGATGGCGGCGGGGTGGCGGCGGTCAGTCGCCCTGCTGGCCCTGCATCATGTCCTGCATGCGCCGGCGAGCGCCCCGCGCCTGGCTCTGCATGCCCGCGACCTGCGCCTGGGTCTGGCGGAGCTGCATCTGCGTGGTGGCGAGCTGCTGCTGCGTGGCGGCCTGGGACTGCTGGAGGCCGGAGACCTGCTGCTCGAGCGCCGCGGTGCGCTGCTCGACCATCATCAGGCGCTGCTGGAGCGCCGCGAGGTCGGTGCCGGCGCCCGCGGTCGGTAGCGGTGGCGGTGGCAGTGGCGGTGGCAGCATCGGCGCGACGGATGGCGTCGGCGCGGGGACGACGGTCGCGCTGGCGGCCGGGGTGTCGTCCGATCTGCGGCGGGCGCAGGCGACGGAGAGCACGGCGAGAAGCAGGACGCGTAGGTGGAACATCGCTCTTTGCACAGGCCTAACGGGTTTTGCCCCGCCTGCGCAACGGCCCCCGCCGATTGGGTCCTACGGAGCGCCGAGCAGCCGGGTGCGGGCGCGCAGCTCGAAGTTGGCGCGGTTCCCCTGGCCGCCGTCGCGCACATAGACGTAATAGAAGCCCGGATCGAGCAGGCGACCGAGGGTCTCCCGGGCTTCGGTTCCGCGGGCGGCGGTGATCACGTCGCCGCGGTGGTCGCGCAGCTCCAGGTCGATGTCCGTGTGGTCCGTCGGTCGGCCGGTGCCATCGATGACGAGCTCGAGGTGCAGCCAGCCGCGGGAGGGCATCTGCACGCGGTACACGCGCAGCGCGTCGAAGCCGTTCTGCGGCCGCGCCCGACCGCCTGAGGGCGCCGGGTTGGTGAGCCCGTCGATCTTGCCTCCGACCACCCCTGGAACGGGCAGGTTGGCGGGCCAGTCCTCGCCCTCGTCGCGCGGGACCATCTCCGTCGGCTCGTGCGTCCGCTGTAGCATCGCGAGCAGCTGGTCTCGCGGCACCGCAGGGCTCTCCCCCGTCGAGATCTGCCGCAGGAAGGTACCCAGCGCCGGGTACGCCGAGGGCTGGTCGCGCCAGGACATCATCGCCCGCATCACCACCGCAGGGGCGATCGCGACGCCGTCGTGGTCCTCGTCGGCGTACCCGTCGCTGCCGTCGATGAGGTCCCAGAGGACGTCCGAGACGCTCATCTCGTTGCCGATGCCTCGCGCTCCCGGCGTCGGGTGCTCGAGGTCGTGGTCGACGCGCAGGCTCCCCTCGGGTTCGAGCCCGATGGTGTCCTGGTAGTGCGGGTCGCGTCGCACGGCGCTCGAGAACCACGTCGCGCGCCCCTCCTCCCAGGCGAGCCCCGGGTCGATGAGGTAGCCCGCGGGGTGCGATCCCCCGGTCGAGGAGTTGGAGGAGAGCCGGTCGAAGACGAAGTGGCCGACCTCGTGGAGGATGATCCCCTCGTCGTGCTCGTCGGTGTCCGTCGAGCGCTGGCGGCCGGGCGATCCGCCGAGGAGCTCGAGGCAGAAGCGCCCCGAGCGGGCGGGCCGCTCTCCGCGGTAGAAGCTCCACTCGGTGGTGACCCCGCGGCCCCAGTAGACCACCAGCGGGGGCAGCGTCTGCCCCGTCCACGAGCGCGTGGCGTCGAGGCCGGTGAGGATGGTGTCGGCGATGTGGAAGGCCCCGGCGATGCCGTCGGGCGTGGCGTCCGCGGCCACGAGCTCGATGGCGCGGCCGACGTCCGGGCGGCTCAGCCTGAGCGCGTGGGTGACCGACCCGTCGCCCTGCGGCGAGACGCGGACGTCGCTGCCCTCGCGGCTCACATGGGCGAGCACCGCGATGGCAGGGACCCTCGCCGGAGCCTGCAGGGTGAAGCGCCCCTCGGCGTCGGTGACGGTGCGGGAGAGCTCCCGGTGCGAGGCGTCCTCGGCGACCACCTCGACGAAGCGCGCGGGCCTGGATTCCAGGGCCGCCGAGGCGCCCTGTAGGGTGGGCCGACGGGCCTCGTAGCGCACGACCCCCTGGAAGGTCACGGGAGGCCCCAGGTCGAGGGGGGGCGGCGCGATGGCTGCGCTGCTCGTGGTGCGGGCGGTGGTGCAGGCGGAGAGCGCGAAGGACAGGAGCAGGGCGTGACGCTTCAGCACGCGGGCAACGGTAGCACCTGTGGAGGAGTCCGCGCCCGGCCGGAGGGTCTGCTAGGGTGCGCGCCGATTCAGGCGACCGATGAAGATCCGCAAGCTGGAGCTGCAGGGTTTCAAGTCCTTCGTGGACCGCACGGTGCTCACCTTCGAGCACGACGTGACGGCCGTGGTGGGGCCCAACGGCTGCGGCAAGAGCAACACCGTCGACGCGATCCGCTGGTGCATGGGCGAGCAGAGCGCCCGGCACCTGCGCGGCAAGTCCATGGACGACGTGATCTTCAACGGGTCCGACAGTCGGCCGCCGCACCCCTTCGCGGAGGTCACGCTCACCTTCGACAACCGCGACGGCCTCGCGCCCCCGGAGTTCGCGGCCTACGCGGAGATCGCGGTCACCCGCAAGCTTACCCGGGACGGTAACAGCGAGTACCTGATCAACAAGACGCCGGTGCGCCTGATGGACGTGACCAACCTGTTCCTCGGGTCGGGCGCGGGCACCAAGGCGTACTCGATCGTCGAGCAGGGCCGCGTCGGGCTCATCGTCACGTCGAAGCCCGAAGACCGCAGCGCGCTGCTGGAGGAGGCCGCGGGCATCACCCGCTTCAAGGCCCGCAAGAAGCTCGCCGAGCGGCGGCTGGAGCTCACGAAGCAGAACCTGCTTCGCGTGAGCGACCTGCTCGGGGAGATCGAGAAGGGCCTCGGCACGCTCAAGCGCCAGGCGCAGAAGGCCGAGCGCTACCGGCAGCTCAAGGCCGAGCAGCGGGAGCTCGAGCTCTTCCTGGCGAGCCACCGGTTCACGGCGCTGTCGGTGCAGGGCGAGGCGACGCGGCTCGCGCACACCACCGCGAGCGCGAAGCTGGAGGGGACGCAGGCGGCGCTGCTCCGCGTGGAGGCCGAGGGCGAGGGGCTGCGGGGGCAGGTGTTCGCGGCGGAGACCACCCTCGAGCGCGCGCAGAACCACGCCTTCGCGGCGGACAACGAGGTGCGCCGGGTGGAGGCCGAGCTGCAGCGGGTGCGCGACCAGCGGGCGGCCGGGCAGCGGCGCGAGGTCGACGCGCGGCGGGAGCTCCTGGAGGTCGAGGCGAGCAACCTGACGCTGGCGACGGAGCGCGACGCGCTGGCCCGCGAGCTCGACGCCGTCGCGGCCTCCGAGGCCGAGGAGATCGAGCGCCTCGCCATCGCCGAGGAGCGCCTGCGCGAGGTGCGCGACCACCTGGCCTCGGTAGACGCCGAGCTGCGCGGGCACCGCGAGTCGTCGCTCCAGGCCGAGCGGGCGCTGGCCACGGCGGAGGCCACGAGGGCGGGCGTCGCGCGGCGGCTGCGGGAGGCGGAGGAGCGATCGGCGAGGCTGCGCGGAGAGGCGCGGTCCATCGAGCGGCGCATCGGGGAGATCGAGCGCGAGGGCGCGACGGCCAACGAGACGCGCGACCGGCTGAAGGCCGAGCGAGAGCAGATGGCGGCGCGGCGGGCGGCGCTGGAGGCCGAGCAGGGGCCCGCGAGGGCCGCGCGCGACGGGGCCGAGCAGGCGCTGACGGAGACCCGGAGGGAGCGGGAGCGGGTGTCCGCGAGGCTGACGGCGCTGCGCGAGGTGGCGAAGCGCCACGAGGGCGTCGGGCAGGGGGTGCGGGCGCTCCTCGACGGCAAGGACGGCGCGGTGCGAGGGCTCGCGGCCGATCGCATCGCGGCGGATGAGAAGTGGTCCAAGGCGCTGGCCGCGGCGCTGGCCGACCGGTGGCAGGACGTGCTGGTGGCCACCGTCGACGACGGGCTCCGGCTGCTGGAGTCGCTCAAGAACAGCAAGAAGGGCCGCGCCGCGGTGGTCCCCGCGTCGGCCGAGCGAGCGCTCGCGGAGGCGGAGCTGGGGGCGCCGCCGCGGGGCGAAGGGGTGCTGGGGCTGCTGCTCGATCAGGTCGAGGAGCCCGACGAGCTGCCCCACGCGGTGCGCTCGGCGCTGCGGGGCGTGGTGCTCGTCGAGTCGCTGTCCGTCGGGCTGCGCTGCGCGAGAGAGACGCCCGGGGCGTGGCGCTACGTGACCTCGACCGGGGAGCTGCTGGAGCCGGGCGGCCGCGTGGTGGGCGGCGTCCCGGAGGCCGCGGGCGCGGGGCTGCTGGCGACGCAGGCGGAGGTGCGCACCCTCGAGCCCCGGGTGGAGGCCCTCGACGACCAGGTGGCCGAGCGCACCGAGGCCCTCGACGCGGCGAGGGCGCGGGTGCGGGCCTCGGCCGAGGCGCTGGAGGCGGCGAAGGCCGACCTGCACGCGCAGGAGCTGTCGCTGCTGATGGCCGAGCGCGACGCGAAGGCGCACGAGGCCGAGCTCGCGCAGGGGAGGCTGCGGCTCAACGCGCTCGCGGCGGAGCTCGCGTCCTGCGACAAGGCAGTGGCCGACGCGCTGCAGGAGGACGTGTCGCTCGACCGCTCCATCGCCGAGGCGACGGCGCGGCGAGACCGGGCGCGCGAGGGGCTGATGTCCGGCGAGGCGGAGGGCACCGCGTGGAGGTCGGAGGTCGACCGCGCGACGTCCCGGGCGACGGACGCCAAGGTGGTGGCGGCGCGGGCGCGCGAGCGGGCCAACGCGGCGCGCAACGCGGTGCACCGGCTCGAGCGCTCGGTGGACGAGCTGCGCACGCGCGGCGAGCGGCTGCGCACCGAGCTGGAGTCCCTGGGCGAGTCCGAGCGCTCGGCGGTGACGCGCGAGTCGGGGCTCCTCGAGGCGTCGACGGCGGCCGCAGGCGAGGCGATGCGGCTGCGCGACGCGGCGCAGTCGGCGAGGCTCGCCTACGAGGCGGGGCGCGAGGCGCTGGGGCAGGTGGAGGGTCGGCTGCGAGACATCCGCGCTCGCAAGGAGGCGCTCACCCGGGAGGCGTCCGCGCTGGAGCTGCGGGCGCGCGAGGAGGCGCTGGCGATCGAGCACCTGGTGACCACCATCGCGGAGAAGCACCAGGTGGCGCTGCCCTCGGAGGTGGCGCGCTTCGCCGACCGCGAGGCGCCGACGGAGGCCGACAAGGCGCGGCAGACCGAGCTCGCGCGCACCATCGAGCGCCTCGGCGACGTGAACCTCACGGCCATCGAGGAGTTCGCGGCGCAGGAGAAGCGGCAGACCTTCTTCCGCGAGCAGAAGGCCGACATCGACCGCGCCGTGGCGCAGCTCGAGGAGGCCATCGGCGCCATGAACAAGGAGTCGCGCCGGCGCTTCCGCGAGACCTTCGACGCGGTCAACGCGCACTTCCAGGAGCTGTTTCCTCGGCTGTTTCGCGGCGGCAAGGGGATGCTCCAGCTCACCGACGACGGCGACCTGCTCGAGACCGGCGTGGAGATCGTCGCGCAGCCCCCGGGCAAGAAGCTCATCAACCTGGAGGCGATGTCCGGCGGCGAGAAGACCCTCACGGCGGTCACGCTTCTCTTCGCGCTCTTCCTCCACCGCCCGTCGCCGTTCTGCCTGCTGGACGAGGTCGAGGCCGCCCTCGACGAGGCCAACGTGATCCGCCTCGTCGACCTGGTGCGAGACCTCACGACGCACTCGCAGTTCATCCTGATCACCCACAACAAGCGCACCATGTCGATGGCCGACGTGCTCTACGGCGTGACGATGCAGGAGCCCGGGGTGTCGAAGCTGGTTAGCGTGAAGCTCCGCAAGGACGACGAGCGCCCGCGACGAGCGCGGTCGCTTAGGCCTCAGCGCCGCGCAGCAGCCAGCCCGCCAGCGTGAGCGCGGCGAGCGGCGAGGGCGACGGCTGCGAACGCGAGCCAGTGCCGACGCTGCGAGGGCTTCGCGGGCGGGGCGGTCAGCGGGGCGTACTTCACGGGCGCGGCATACGAGGGGGTCGCCCGCGCGACCCGTGGCTCCACGGGCTCTGGCACCGGCTCGGGCTCTGGCACCGGCTCCGGGGCGGCGGTGGCTCCGGGACCTCCAGCGGGGCTCATCGAAGAACGCCGAGAGGGCCTCTGGGCGGCGCCTCTGCCGGGGCGCTTGCGGGGAGGGAGCGGGCGCGCGGATGCCGCTGGCGAAGCGCGCGCGGATGTTGGCGAAGGGCTCGATGCGGGTGACCTCGTCGGAGAGCTGCGTCGGGAGGTTGGCCGCGAGCGGGGACATCTGATGCTGGCGGGTCTCGGCGACGAGCTCGATGAGCCGCACGAGCTCCTGCTCCGGCGGTGGCCCTTCGGTGAAGATGAAGGCCGAGAGCGCCTCGCCGAAGTCTCGCGCCGACTGGTAGCGCTGCGCGGGGTCGGGGTGCAGCCCGCGGTGGAGCATCGCCAGGAACGACTCCGGGAGCCCAGGCCGTACGCGCGCGGGGTCTTCGATGAGCCCGCGGCTGATGCGCTCGAGCAGCAGCGGCAGCGGCGCGTCGGGGAAGGGCGGCTGCCCCAGCGCGAGCTCGTAGAGCACGGCGGCGGCGGCGAAGACGTCGCTGCGGGCGTCGACGGCGTGGCCTCGCACCTGCTCGGGCGAGAGGTACGGGTACTTGCCCTTGATGACGCCGGCCTGCGTGGACGACGGGCGGTCGGCGGAGCGCGCGAGGCCGAAGTCCGCGAGCTTCACCTCGCCGTCGTACGAGAGCAGGATGTTGGAGGGCGAGACGTCGCGGTGGACGATGCGCAGCGGCTTGTCGTCGGCGTCCGTGGCGCGGTGCGCGTGCTCCAGGCCCTCGCAGAGCTCCCGGGTGATGAACGACGCGACCTTCGGCGAGGGCAGCGCGTGCAGGGGCTTGAGGCGCTCGAGGAGCTTCCCGAGGTCGAGCCCGTCGACGTACTCCATCGCGATGTAGTGGCGCCCCTCGACCTCGCCGAGGTCGATGACCTGGACGATGTTGCGATGGCGCAGCCGCGAGGTGAGGCGCGCTTCATCGATGAGCCGCCGGGTGGCCTCCGGGTCGCCGGCCATGCGAGCGGGCACCATCTTGAGGGCGACGTGCTTCTCGAAGCCCGCGACCGAGCGGGCCCGCGCGAGGAACACCTCGGCCGCGCCTCCGCCTGCGATCCTCCGCACGATCTCGTAGGCCCCGAACGATCGGGGCAGCTCCCGTGCGCTCAACTCACCTCGCGCGGATTGTAACGGAGTGGCGGTCGCGCCGGACGCCGTTGTTGAACTAGACTTCTCCCGTGACAGACACCGTGACACCGAGACCGCTTGTGCGGCGTGAGCAGCTCCGCGACATCGGCTTGTTCGGCGGGCTCGACGACGAGTCCCTCGACCTGCTGACGCGCGAGCTCCGCGCCTCGCTCTTCGACCCAGGCGCCCTTGTGATGAAGGAAGGCGACCACGCGAGGGAGATGTTCGTGGTGCTCTCTGGAGAGCTCGAGGTCGTGCGTCACTCGGCCAACGGGGCCGAAGGGCGCGTGGCGCTGCTGGGCCCGGGCAACTGGGTGGGGGAGATGTCCATCATCGACCCGCAGCCGCGCTCGGCGTCGGTGCGCGCGCTGGCGCCGTCGATCCTGCTGGTGGTGACCACGGAGGACCTCGACCGGCTCTATCGCCGGGACATGAAGTCCTACCTGCTGGTGGTGTTGAACATCGCGCGTGAGCTCGCGCGTCGGCTGCGGGTGGCGGATGGGATGATCGCCGGGTTCCTGTCGTCGGTGATCGACCAGAACCTCGGCTATCGTCGCTGAGTCAGAGCACCATGATGCGCTTGAAGCGCTTGCTGGCCTTGCGCTTGAGCTTCGCGCGGTAGCGGGCGCTGACGTTGCGGACCTTGTTCTGCTTGATCTTCTTGCTGGCGAGGTACATCGCGACACTCTCTCGATAAGCGGCCCGTGAAGTCGGGCGGCGGTGGTTCAGGGCGGCGGAACCTATCCGCGCACCCCCCGGAGTGTCAATGCGCGGCGCTCGTAGAGTTGTCTTGACCCCTTCCGGGACGGTTTCCTAGACTGCCGAGAGGCCCCATCGATGTCCCCTGCCGACGCTTCAAAGAAGCAGTACCTGCTGAAGTTCATCTCGGGGAAGTACCAGGGCGGCGAGTTTCCGGTGGCGGCCGACCGGGAGATCATCATCGGCCGCTCCAACGAGCTCGACGTGGTGCTGGTCGAAGACATGGTGTCGCGCCGTCACGCGAAGATCAGCTTCACGCACGACGCGCTCACCATCGAAGACCTCGGGAGCACCAACGGCACCTTCGTCAACGGCGAGAAGGTCAAGCGCGCGAAGCTCAAGGAGGGCGACCGGGTGCTCATCGGCACGAGCATCGTGCGGGTCGCGCTCACCGACGCGGTCGCAGGCTCCGGCGAGTCTCGCGAGGCCGAGGCCCGCGCGCGGATGCAGAGCGCGGCGCAGCGTACCTCCAACGTGAAGACCATGAGCGGCACCATCGACGAGGTGCCGCTGGTCGACCTGCTTCAGCTCTTCGCGACGAGCAAGAAGAGCGGCGTCCTGGTGATCACGCGCGACCCCTACGTGGGCAAGGTGTTCCTCCGCAAGGGCCAGCTGGCGTACGCGTCCATCAACGACAGCGCGGAGATCGGGGCCCTCAAGGCCGTGTACCGGATGCTCGCGTGGGACACCGGCTTCTTCGAGCTGCAGCCGCCTGACGACCGCGAGTTCGACCAGGAGATCGACCTCTCCACCGAAGGCATCTTGATGGAGGGCATGCGCCAGCTCGACGAGAGCCGCCGGCTGCTCTCCACGCTGCCTCCGATCGGCGCCCGCCTCGGCCTCGCGATCCCGCTGCAGCCGCCCCTGAAGGACCTCGACGAGCGTGAACTCTCGGTGCTCCAGGCGGTGATCAACACCGGCCGCATCGAGGCGGCGCTCGACCGCGTCTCGTACACCGACCTCGAGGTCTGCGAGGTGATGTCGAAGCTGGTGTCGAAGGGTTACCTGCGCGTCGAGCCCTGACGCGGGGCACTTCGCGACGGAGCGACCGCGCATCCGGTCGCGGCGGGCCTGGGCCATCGCGGTGAGCTCGTCGTCCGCGGCGGGGCGCCCGTGGGCGGGCCGACCGCGGGCGCGACGGCGGCGCTCCAGCTCGGCGCGGAGCACCTCGTCGGAGAGCGCGCGGAGGTTGAGCCGGTCGGAGAGGGGACCCTGCGCTGCCCCTGCGGGCCGATCGAGGGCCGTGCGCACGCCGTCGCTCAGGCGGTCCCAGAGGCTCATCACTTCCCTCGCTGATCGCGCTGCGCGAGGAGCCGATCGAGCACGGCCTGCGAGGCGGGGCTCAGCTCGGAGAACACCACGCCGACGCCCGGCGGGTCGTCCTGCACGCGCACCACCTCGCCGACCCCTTCGATGAACTCCATCTCGTCGTGCAGCACGGTGAAGCGGAGGTTGACCTTCGTCCCGACGGCCAGCGGCGAGCGCGTCTTCAGGAACGCTCCGCGCCGCGACAGGTTGGTCACGTACTCCTCGATGAACGCATCGAAGGACTCGAACTCCTGGTTGATGGTGACCCGGTCTTCGGTGCGTCGATGATCATCGCTCATGGGAGAACTCCGCAGCGGGGTCCCGGTCGGGTCACTGCCCGACGAGGTCGAACTGCTCGATGTGATACTCGGGCCGTCCCTGCACGAGAATCTGCCGCATGTAGCGCCGCTGGGCCTCCTCGAGGTCCTCGCGGGCCTCGTGCTTCAGGCAGTCGACCACCGCGGGGTGCGCGTTGATGGTGATCGAGTAGCCCTTGAGCTCCGAGCGCTCCCGGCGAATCTGCCGAAGGATCTCGTAGGCCACGGTGAGCTTCGACGAGGTGTGCCCGTTGCCGTCGCAGTAGAAGCACGGCTCGAAGAGCGTGCGGCCGAGGCTCTCCCGCGTGCGCTTGCGGGTCATCTCCACGAGCCCGAGCTCGGAGATGCGCACGGTGGTGGTCTTGGCCTTGTCGTTCTTGAGCGCCTCGACCAGCGCTCGCTCGACGCGCTCGCGGTTCTGCATCCGGTCCATGTCGATGAAGTCGATGACGATGAGCCCGCCCAGGTTGCGCAGCCGCAGCTGGTAGGCGATCTCCGCGACGGCCTCGATGTTCGTCGACGTGACGGTCTCCTCGACGTCCTTCTTGCCGACGAAGCGCCCGGTGTTCACGTCCACGGCGCAGAGCGCCTCGGTCTGGTCGATGATCAGGTACCCGCCGGACTTCAGCGGAACCTTCCGCGCGAGCGCCCGCCCGATCTCGTCCTCGATGCCGTACGCGTCGAACACCGGCTCGTCGCCGGCGTAGTGCTCGACGTCGTCCTTGCGGTCGGGCATGAACTGCTCGACGAAGCGCACCAGCCGCGCGTGCGTGTCCTTGTCGTCGACGACGATCTTGTCGACCTCCGGGCCGAACACATCGCGCACGGTGCGCAGGTGCACGTCGAGCTCGGAGTAGAGCAGCGTCGGCGCCCTTGCTGGTCTCACGCTTGTGACAGATGTCCGCCCAGAGGTGGGCCAGGTACGCGACGTCGGTCTTGAGCTGCTTCTTGGTGAGGCCCTCGGAGAGCGTGCGCACGATGAGCCCGCCCTTCTCCGGGCGCATCGACTCGATGACCTCCCGCAGCCGCCGCCGCTCCTTCTCGTTGCCGATGCGCTTGGAGACGCCGATGTGCTCGACCGTCGGCATGTACACGACGTACCGACCGGGCAGCGAGACGTGCGAGGTGACCCGCGCACCCTTGGTGGAGATGGGCCCCTTGGAGACCTGGACCACGATCTCCTGGCCCTCCTTCAGCACTTCGCGGATGCCCTTGTTCACCCGCGGCGCGCGCTGAGGGCGCTGCTCCTTGCGGCGCTGCCCCCCGCCGGAGGGCTTCGGCGTGGGGCGGTCCTCGTCCGGGGCGCCCTCGGCGGTGCCGACGCCGTCGTCGCCGTGCGACTCGTCTCCCTCATCGTCTCCCTCATCGTCGTCGCCCGGCATCAGCGTGCGGAACTCCGACTCCGAGAGGGCGTCGTCGACGTGGAGGAAGGCGGCGCGGTCGAGGCCGATGTCGACGAACGCGGCGTTCATGCCCGGGAGCACCCGGGTGACCTTGCCGAGATAGACGTCGCCGACGACGTTGCGCTCCCCGCGGCGCTCGATGTGAAGCTCGGTGACGATGCCGCCCTCGATCAGGGCGACCCGGGTTTCGCCGATGTCGACGTTGATGACGATCTGATTACCGACCATGGATTGAGAACCAAACGCTATGCGCACAGCGCCCGACTGCGCCGCGTCGAGGGGGGAGGGTACTCCGAAGAGGGAGGGATGGAAGAGCGAACGAGCCGGACGGCTCAGTTGGTGGTGAAGATGGCCTCGATCTCCTCGCGCACCGAGTCTTCGGTGCGGTCGAGGGCGATCGCGAGCTCCTTCACGACGAGGCCGCGGGCGTTCTCGAGCATGCGCTTCTCGCCGAAGGAGAGGGACTTCTCGGTCTTCAGGCGGTAGAGGTCGCGGAGCACCTCGGCGACGTCATAGATGCTGCCGGTCTTGATCTTGTCCATGAAGCCGCGGTAGCGGCGGTTCCAGGTCTGGTTGTCGTAGGCGACGGTGCGCTCACGGAGGATCTCGAAGATCTCCCGGATCTCTGCCTCGCAGATCACGTTGCGAAGCCCGACAATGTCGGCGTTCTTCACCGGCACCATGATCCGGCGCTCGGAGTCGAGGATCCGGAGAACGTAGAAGCGCTGCCTCGAGCCCGCGATCTCCCGCTCCTCGATGCTGACGACCTCTGCAACGCCCTGGGCCGGGTAGACGGCCTTGTCGCCCACCTTGAACTCCGAGATCCGTGCCTCTTGCATCGTTACTCCTCTGACACTCTAAAGACGGGATCGGCCCGTCACCGTGTGCGTCGGGAAACCGTTCAGCTGCCCGAACTCATCCCGACAAATGCCGACGCTGCGTTGTAGCAACGACGCTGCGAATGCCTGACGCGCAATGAGCCAGAACCATCTGAGCGGGTAGGCTCAGATTCTGGTAGGCGCATGCGGAGGCGGGCAAACTGTAGACGATTGACGCGCTCGCGTCAACATCGCCACCTCAGTTCGTCAGCGAAGGCCTGCTCTGTCAGCGCACGGGAGGGGGAGCGGGAGCGGGAGCGGGAGCGGGGGCAGGGGTCGCCGGGGCGGTGGGGTTCTCGAGCGAGGACAGGTCGGGAAGCTCCTCGATGTTGGGCATGAGGATGATCTCGACCCGGCGGTTCTGCGCGCGGTTCGCGTCGGTGTCGTTGGGGAGGGCGGGCTGGTGCTCGCCGTAGCCGGCGCCGCCGAGGTGCACCGCCGCGACGTTGTTGGTCGCGAGGAAGCGCACCACGTTGAGCGCCCGCGCCGCGGAGAGATCCCAGTTGTCGCTGAAGCGCCCGCCGCGACCGAGCTGGACGTTGTCCGTGTGGCCCGCCACCAGGAAGTCACGCTCGCGGATCTGCGCGAGCACGGCGGCCACCTGACGCAGCACCTGCTGCCCCTCGGCGCGGAGCTCGGCGCGGCCCGAGTCGAAGAGGATGCCCGCAGGCATCTCGATCACCATGCGCCCGCGCACCGTGCGCACGCGAAGCTGCCCCGCGGAGATCATCGACTGGAACTGCGCGACCATGTTCCGGTAGGTGCTGAGCCGCGCCTCGGCGAGCTGCTGCCGGCGACGGAGCTCGGCCTCGCGCTGCTGAGCCTCGGTCAGCGCCGTGGCCTGCTGCTGCCCCTGGGCCTGGAGCTGAGAGACGTTCTGCCCGAGCTCCTCCAGCCGACGGGCCATGGTCGTGTTGGAGGACTGCATCCCCTCGAACTGCTCCCTCAGGTGGTCGCGCTCCCCCGTGAGGTCGCGAAGCTGCCCCTGGAGCGTCGAGATCTCCCGGAGCTTGCCCTGCCACTCGGCCTCACCGTGCCCGCAACCGAGCACCAGCATCACCGCCACCGACAATCCAACCAGGCCACGAGTCACTGCAGATGCCTCCAGAACCCGCGAATTCGGGGAGGACGCTAAACAGAGCTCCTGGGGAAAGTCAACGAAATGACCCCTTCCCCAACCAAACGTACTTCGCCATGCGCTGTCATGCTTGACACCACCCCAAGAGACGATACATTACCTAACAGTCAACCTCATCACTGGAGGTCAGGTTCCATGGCGACTGCAAAGAAGAAGGCGGCCCCCAAGGCCAAGAAGCCGGCGGCGAAGAAGCCCGCGGCGAAGAAGCCCGCTGCCAAGAAGGTGGCGGCGAAGCCCGCTGCCAAGAAGGCAGCGGCCAAGAAGCCGGCGGCCAAGAAGGCTGCTCCGGCCAAGAAGGCAGCGGCCAAGAAGCCGGCCGCCAAGAAGGCTGCTCCCGCGAAGAAGGCAGCGGCCAAGAAGCCGGCGGCCAAGAAGGCTGCTCCCGCGAAGAAGCCGGCCGCCAAGAAGGCTGCTCCCGCGAAGAAGCCCGCTGCCAAGAAGGCTGCTCCCCGCGCCAAGAAGCCCGCTGCCCCGGCGTCCCCGGCGGCTGCCTCCGGCGGCGAGGAAGAGTAAGACTTCCGACCCGAGCGGCTCTCCCTTCAAGGTTAGCCGCGGTTGAAGGCGCGCATGGATGACCTCCATGTCGCGCCTTCAGCTCATTTATCCCTTCATCCATCGTGGCCCCGGGACTGATGTCCCAGGCGGGCGCTTCAGGGTTTCGACTTCGACGCGCTGCCGCTATGGTGCGCGGCGGAGGTCACCCCCCGATGCGCTTCGCCTTCCTCATGGATCCGATCGAGCGCGTGCTCGTCGACAAGGACACCACCTTCGCCTTCATGCTCGAGGCGCAGCGCCGCGGGCACGAGGTCTTCACCCTCGGGTCGGCCGACCTGATCGGCGCGCGGGGAGGGGTCTATGGGACGCTCCGTCGTACGCGGGTGCGGGCGGTCTCGGCGCCCGGCCATTTCGAGAGCGACGCGCCCGAGGTGGTCGACATGGCCGGGCTCGACGCGGTGTTCATCCGTACCGATCCCCCCTTCGATGCGCAGTACCTCTACAACACGCTCCTGCTCGAGCAGCTGCGGGGCAGGGTGCTCGTGGTCAACGATCCGCGGGGCATCCGTGACGCCAACGAGAAGCTCTACGCGATGCACTTCCCGTCGGTCACCCCGCGCACGATCGTCAGCGCGAAGGAGGCCGACATCCGCGCCTTCCTGGAGGAGCTCGGCGGCCCCGGCGTGATGAAGCCGCTCGATGGCGCGGGCGGGCGCGGGATCATGGTCGTCGACCTCGCGGACAAGAACTTCCGCTCCATCGTCGAGACGCTCACCCTCGAGGGGCGGCGCTTCGCGATGGTCCAGGAGTTCCTGCCCGCGGTGCGGGAGGGCGACAAGCGGGTGCTGCTGCTCGATGGCGAGCCGCTGGGAGCGATCCTGCGGGTGCCGCGGGAGGATGAGTCGCGCAGCAACATCCACGTCGGAGGACGGGTGGAGCCGTGCGAACTCGACGAGCACGACCGCGCCATCATCGCGGCCGTCGGCGAGCAGTTGCGTCGCGACGGGCTGTACTTCGTGGGCCTCGACGTCATCGGCGGGCGCTTGACGGAGGTCAACGTCACGTCCCCGACGGGCATCCAAGAACTCTCGCGCTTCACCGGCTCGGAGCCCGAGGCGAAGGTCATCGCCTGGGTCGAGGAGCGAGCGAAGGCGATCAAGTCTCGCGCTGAATGACCATTCAGTGACCGCTGCGGGTTGACATGCCGCGCAGTCAGAACCTACACCACCGCGGCGCATCGCAGGCCCCGACCAGATCCGTCGGAGAGCGGCGTTTTACAGCCTCAACCGTCAGCGAGGAGACGGCACCGTGAAGATCCTGGTTCCACTGAAGCGAACGGCAGATCCGGACAACGCCAACAAGATCAAGATCGGCGCCGGCGGCGCGAAGATCGAGACCACCGGCCTCGAGCCGAAGGCCAACCCCTTCGACGAGTACGCCGTCGAGGCCTCGCTCCGCCTCATCGAGAACGGTCAGACCAAGGCGCGCAACGCGGGCGACAAGCTCACGGTCGTGTCCTTCGGTCCGAAGGAGGCGGCGACCAACATCCGCCAGGCCCTCGCGATGGGCGGCGACGACGGCCTGCTCTTCCTCTCCGACGACGAGTCGCTCGACGGTGACCTGGTCGCCCGCGCGCTCGCCAAGGTCGTCGAGCAGCAGAAGCCCGACCTCGTCGTGCTCGGCAAGCAGGCGGTCGACGGCGACAGCAACCAGGTGGGGCAGATCCTCGCGGAGCTGCTCCAGTGGCCGAGCGCCACCTTCGCGATGAGCATGGAGCTCAGCGCCGACAAGAAGACCGTCATCGTGGGCCGCGAGGTCGACGGCGGCGTGATCAAGCTGAAGCTCACGCTGCCGGCGGTGATCAGCGTCGACCTGCGCATCGTCGCGCCGAAGAGCGTCGCCAACCACGTGACCCCCGCCACCTTCGCCTACCCCGAGGGCGCGCGCTTCACGCCGCTCCCGATGATCATCAAGGCGAAGGCCAAGCCCATCGTCGAGGCTCCCCTCGCGTCGCTCGGCGTCGATGCTTCGCTCAAGTCGAAGTACCTCAGCTTCGCGCTGCCGCCGGCGCGCAAGGGCGGCGTGAAGGTCAAGGACGTCGCGGAGCTGGTCCAGAAGCTGCGCACCGAGGCGAAGGTCCTCTGAGACAGGAGCGAATGAGATGAGCAAGATCCTGGTTGTTGCAGAGGTCTCCGCGGGGAAGCTGAAGAAGACCACCCACAGCGCGATCTCCTTCGCGCGCCTGGCGGGCATGCCCTTCGACGTGCTCGTGGTCGGCCACGGCGTCGGAGCGGCCGCCGAGGAGCTGCGCGCGTACGGCGCCGGGTCCGTGAAGGTCGCCGACGACGCGCGCTTCGCCAATTACGTCGGTGAGGTGTTCGCGCCCACCGTGTCCGAGGCCGCCAAGGGCTACTCGGTCGTGGTCGTGACCGCGAGCTCCTTCGGCAAGGACCTCGCGCCGCGCGTCGCCGCCCGGCTCGGAGCCGGCTTCGCGAGCGACATCGCGGGCGTCGAGGCCTCGGGCGGGGCGCTCACCTACAAGCGCCCGATGTACGCGGGCAACGCGATCGCGACCATGCAGGTCACCACGGCCACGCAGGTGGTCAGCGCGCGCCAGTCGGAGTTCGAGGCCGCCGCGCCGAGCGGCGGGGCGTCGTCCATCGAGAAGGTCGCCGCGGTCGACGCGCCGCTCGCCGGGCGCGTCGAGTTCGTGAGCTTCGACGAGGTGAAGTCGGCGCGGCCCGAGCTGGCCGAGGCCAAGGTGGTCGTGTCGGGCGGGCGCTCGCTGAAGTCCGCCGAGGGCTTCAAGACCGTGCTCGAGCCCCTCGTCGACGTGCTGGGCGCGGCCATGGGCGCCAGCCGCGCGGCGGTCGACGCGGGCTACGTGCCCAACGACCTCCAGGTCGGGCAGACCGGCAAGGTCGTCGCGCCGAAGCTGTACATCGCCGTCGGCATCTCCGGCGCCATCCAGCACATCGCCGGGATGAAGAACAGCAAGGTCATCGTGGCCATCAACAAGGACCCCGAGGCGCCGATCTTCCAGCTCGCGGACTACGGCCTCGTGGCGGACCTCTACAAGGCCGTCCCGGAGCTTACCGACGCCGTAAAGAAGATCCGCGCCGAGGGCTGAAGCGCCCGACGCTTCCTCCCTCCCACCGCGCGGATGGTGGTCAAAGACCGCGCGGCTCGCTACTGTCCAACATCAGCATGGCTCGTCCCCCGATCATCGCGGCGCTCGTCGCGGTCGCGTCGTCCGCTCTTCCGTTCGCCGGAGGGGCGCAGGACCTCAGCGGCTCGTGGCGTAGCACCCGCGACGACGTCGACGTCACCATCCGCGAGTGGGGGCCGGGCTGCGGTCCGCGGCCGTCGTCGCGCCGAGGCAGCGTCGGGCGCGAGGCGACCGTCCGCGCGACCGCGACGAGCCTGAGCGTCGACACGGGCGGCCGGACGCTGCGCTCCGACCGGTGCTGGAGCGACAACCGGGACGTCGCCGTGAGGAGCGCCTCGCACCCGTCGCCCACCCGCTGGGTGAGCACGTGCAGCACCCCGGATGGCGCCGCGCTCGGCGAGCGTGCGACGTACACCGTGTCCGCCGAGGGGGACCGACGGCTCACCCTCCGCGACGAGACCGAGTACGAGTGGAACATCCAAGGTTCAGTCTGTCGCGCGCGCTCCGTGATGGTGCGCGAGTACGAGCGCGTCAGCGCCGCCCCGACTCCCACGCCGACTCCCACGCCGACTCCCACGCCGACTCCCGCTCCGACGCGGCCGACTCCGGAGCCGACGGTGCGACGGTGCGCGCGGGTCGGCGCAGCGAGGGTTCTGGTGGTGGCGCCGTCGCGCCGTAGCCTGCCGGTCGGAGGGCGAACCTGCTTCCGAGCGCGGGTGCTCGACGCCGCGCGGTGCGAGCTCGAGGGCGCCGCGGTCGCGTGGTCGTTGCGCCCGTCCGCGGGCGCGGCGGAGGCGACGGTCGATCGCGGGTGCGTCGCCTCGACGCGCGGCGAAGGCGTGCTCGAGGTCGTCGCCACCGCGGGGACGCTCAGCGCGAGGGCCGTCGCGACCATCGTGAGCGAAGACCAGTATCGCTCGCTGGCCGCGGCGCACATCGAGGAGGAGGACGCTTCGGTCGAGGCGATCGATCCTGGGGCGGGGCAGTCACTGGGCGTGTCGGTGCACACCGAGATCCCGAGCCCGAGCCCGCGGTGGATCTGGCCGGCGGCGGCGCTCCTCGGCGGGGGCCTCGCGCTCGGCCTCGTGGCCTGGCTGCTCTCGCGCCGCAAGCGCAAGCCGGTGCTGGTGCAGGACGACGAGCCGACGACGGTGCGGCGACCCATCCCCGGGATGGCCCCGACGTATGAGCCGCCGGGGCGACACCGGAGGGAGGCCCCGCCGGTCGAGATGTTTCCGCCCGCCACGGACGCGACGAGCGAGGCGCCGACGATGGCGAAGGTGCCTGCCGTCGTGGCGAGCGCGCCCCCCGCCGCAAAGCGATGCCCGGTGTGCGCCAAGGAGTTCCTCGACGGGTCGGTGTTCTGCACCGAAGACGGCGCGGGGCTGGTGGCCGTGGCCGTGACGGCTCCGGCGGTCGTGGCGCCGAAGGTGCGTATCTGCCCCAGATGTCAGCGTCGCTACGAGCCGCTCATGGACTTCTGCGTCGACGACGGAGAGCGGCTGAAGGACGGATGAACAACTTCTTCCCAAGGGGCGCCGCCCTCGCCGATCGAAGCTTTGAGGGCGCGAACACCGCGCTTGACCCCGGATTCCGCGGATCTCTAGAATGCGCGACCACGGCGCCGGAAGAAGTGCAACGTCGCGCGCTTCAGTAGTCCGCAAGACCCGCGTCCTTCCATCACCAGACCACGCCAGGGCCTCGCACGGGACAGAGCCACATGAAGATCGAATGCCAGAGCTGCGGAGCGGCCTACAAGATCGCGGACGAAAAGGTTCAGGGTAAGAAGCTCTTCAAGATCAAGTGCAAGAAGTGCTCGTCGGACATCATCGTCCGGGGCACCGAGGCCGCGGAGGTGCAGCGACCCGCCGAGGACGAGGCGACCCGCGCGATGGACACCTCGGCGGGTGGCGAAGAGCCCATCTGGCACGTCGTGCTCAACGGCGAGCAGCAGGGGCCGTACAGCATCCCCCAGGTGCGCGACATGCTCGCCGGGGGACACATCGACGCCGAGACCTACGTCTGGCGCGACGGCTTCGAGGGCTGGCTCCCGATGCAGGAGGTCGTAGAGCTCGCGGCCGTGTTCAGCGCGCCGCCGTCGGCGGAGCATGAAGCGCCGTTCATGGGCAACGACCTCTTCGCGTCGATCGCTCCTCCGGCGGCGGCCCCGGTCATGGAGGCGCCCGCCCCGGCGCCCATGGCGGCGGCGCCCGCGAGCGACTTCTACTCGTCGCCGGAGCCCTCCCGCAGCAGCAGCCGCCCGCTCAACACAGAGCCCGCGAAGGCCCGCGCGAAGGTCGGCGGCGGTGACCTGTTCGCTACCGAGGCGCGCGTGCAGGAGGCCTCGAAGCCGCTGTTCTCCGCCGCCGAGGAGGCGCCCTCGGTCGGGGGAGGCGCCGACTCGATGACGGGGCAGCGCAACGAGAACTCCGTGCTCTTCTCCCTCGCGACCCTGCAGCAGCTCTCCGGTCCGAAGGACGCGCCGCCGCAGTCCGGCTCGGCCTCGGGCGACTCCAGCGGGCTCATCGACATCAACAAGCTCGCGGGCGCCCTCGGGGCGACGCCGAGCGCGCGCTCGAAGAGCTCGGTCGACGACATCCTCACCGTGGGCGCGACCGGTGGCCTGAGCTCGCCGCTCGCGGCGCCGGTGCTCGCGCCGGTGGTGGTCCCGGCGGCGGCAGTGGTGGCGCCGGTGGAGCCCCCGCGCCCCGCCGCGGGCTCCAAGAACATGAACGTCGCCATCATCGGCGCGGCGCTCATCGTCGTGGCCGGCGGCATCGCCGCGGCGTTCATCGTCAAGGGCCGAGGGGACGGCGAGAACGCCAACCCCACCGTCGCGGCGAACACCAACCCGAACCCCACCAGCGCGACCCCGACGCCCAGCCCTGAGCCCACCCCGGCGCCGGCTGCGGTGCCCGAGGCAGCTCCGACGCCCACCCCCGCCGCTCCGACCGCGGCGGCCCCGACCGCGGCGGCTCCGGCCAACGAGCCTCGCGAGCGTGAGCGCCCCCGTGAGCGTGAGCGCCCGTCGACCGCCACGGCCGCTGCGCGCACGACGACCCCGTCCGCGGCCGCCGCTCCGTCGGCTCCGTCGCCCGCTCCTGCGGCGCGTCCTCGCCCCGCGGCGGCCGGGGGCGGCAGCCTCGACGACCTCATGAACTCCGTCGCCCGGCCGTCCGCCGGCGGCGCCGCGGCCCCCGCCGCTGCCTCCACTGCGGGCCTGCCGGAGATGCCCTCGCGTCCCGATGTCGCGGGCGCCATGCGCGGGGTCGGCCCGGCGGTGCGCGCCTGTGGCACCGGCTCGGGCGGCACCGCGACCGTCACCGTGGTGTTCAACAGCCAGGGGCGCGTCAACACCGCCAACGTCGCGCCGCCCTTCGCGGGCACGCCCGTCGGTAGCTGCATCGCCCGCGCGGTTCGCGACGCGCACCTCCCGGCCTTCTCGCGCCCGACCTTCTCGGTCACCTTCCCCTTCGCCCTCAACTGATCGACCGACGCGGTTGACCCCGTCGGGGGTCCTTCGCGATCCTCCTGCGGGTGGACCTCGCCCGCACGGTCTCGCTCGTCCAGCACGCCCTCCTGCTCGCGCTCTCGGTGGCTGCGCCCGCGCTCCTCGCCTCGGCGCTGGTGGGCCTCGTGATCGGGCTCCTGGCGGCGCCGCTGCGGCTCGGCGACCCGGCGCTGACCGCGGTGCCGCGGCTCGTGGTGGTCGCGGGCGTGGTCGCGCTCTCGGCCGCCTGGGGAGCCGGGGCGCTCTCGCAGTTCGCGCGCTACGTGTGGGCGTCGATACCCGCCTGGGTCGCGTGAACGCCCTGCTCCCGGCGCTGCTGGGCGTGGCGCTCCCGGCGCTGCGCATCGTCCCTTCGCTCTGGCTCGCCACGAGGGCGCTCGCCCCGATGCGGGCGGGGCTCCTGATCGCCGCGGCGCTCGCGCTCGGGGTGGGGCTCCGCGCGGGCGCAGGGCCGGTCGAGCCCGACGGGTGGCTGCTCGTCGCCGCGCTGCGCGAGCTCTCGGTGGGCGCCGCGCTCGCGCTGGTGCTCGGCGCGCCGCTGCTCGCGCTCTCCGTCGCCGGCGCCTGGATCGATCGGCCCTGGGCGGGGGCGGAGGGGCCCCTCTCGCGGCTGCTGTCCCTCGTCGGCGCCATGACCCTGCTGGCCTCGGGGGCGCACCGCGGAGCGCTTCGCGCGCTGGCCGCGACCTACGCGGTGATGCCATCGGGCTCGCGGGCCTGGGGCGCCGCGACCACGTGGCCGGCGGCGCTACGGGCGGCGACCTCGGCGCTCGCGGCGGCCTCGACGCTGGCGGCCTCGGCGCTGCTGACCGTCGCCGCGATGGAGCTCACCGTGGCGCTGGCCGGGCGGGTCGGGCGGCCGCTGGAGCGGGCGGAGCTCCGGGTGCCGTTGCGTGAGCTGGCCACGCTCGGGGTGGTGGCGGCGACGCTCGGGGTCGTCACCGGGGCGGCGCGGTCGATGGCGCTCGCGGCGCTGGAGGCCGTGGCGTCGCTGCGATGACGCGCGTCCGTGGGGGGTGGTCGCGAAGTAGGCACCGTCGCGGGGCGGCGTGATAGACGGGCGGGAGACCGTCGGCGTCGATACCCTCCATCGGAGAACGGACATGAAGAAGTTCAAGGTGCTGCTGGACGAAGAGACCATCGCGAAGCGCGTGCGAGAGCTGGGGGAGCAGATCACGCGCGACTACGCGGGCGCCGAGCACCTGGTGGTGGTGCCCATCATGAAGGGCAGCTTCCTCTTCGCGGCGAACCTCATCCGGCACATCGACCGGGAGCTGTCGGTGGAGTTCCTGGGGCTGCGCTCGTACGGCGCGGGCACCGAGACCTCCGGGGTGGTGCAGATCACCTACGACCTCACGCAGTCGGTCACCCACCAGCACGTGCTCGTCGTGGAGGACATCGTCGATACCGGCCTCTCCATGCGCTACCTGATGGAGAACCTCAGCACCCGGCAGCCGCGCTCGCTCAAGCTCTGCTCGCTGCTCCACAAGCCCGCCCGCACGAGGGTGACGGTGCCCATCGACTACCTGGGCTTCACCATCGACGACCACTTCGTCGTGGGGTACGGACTCGACTACGCGGAGAAGTTCCGCAACCTGCCGTACATCGGCGTCATCGAGAACTGACCCGGAGGCGAGCCACGCTCCCCCCGCGCCCGAAGGAACACCCCACCGATGCCCTCGCGACTCGAAGCCCTGGAGATGATGGTCTCCCGGGAGCCCAATGATCCGTTTCCGTACTACGGCCTCGCCCTGGAGTACCGCAGCGCCGGGCGACTCAAGGACTGCGTCGAAGGCTTCCGCAAGCTGCGCGCGAAGTTCCCTGATTACGTGCCCCAGTATCTGATGGCCGCGCAGGTGAGCCAGGAGCTGGGCGAGATCGGCGACGCGCGGCGGTGGTGCCAGGACGGCATCGAGGCCGCCCAGCGCAAGCGCGACGGACACGCCGTGGGCGAGCTGGAGTCGCTCCTCGGGAGCCTGCCGGAGTGACCGTCTCGTTCAGCTTCGAGGGCGACGCGCCGACGCCGCGCGACGCCGCCACGGTGCTCGTCGTGCGCGACTCGCCCGACGGCCCGGAGGTGTTCTTCGTCAAGCGCGCGGCGGCGGTGCGCTTCATGGGCGGGGCGTACGTGTTCCCTGGCGGGAGGCTCGACCCGGAGGACGCCGACCCGGCGGTGGCGGCCGACCTCGAGGGCGACGAGTGCGCGCGTCGCCTCGGAGAGCCAGAGGGCAGCAGGGCGAGGGCGCTGTACGTGGCCGCGCTGCGCGAGTGCCTGGAGGAGTCCGGGCTGCTGCTCTCCGCCGGTGAGGTCGCGCCCGATGTCGTCGACGCGCTGCGCGCCGCCCTCGAGCCCAGGGAGCGCCCGTCGCTCGCGGCGCTGCTCGCCCAGCATGGCGTCACGCTCTCGCTCGCCGCGCTCGTTCCGTGGTCGCGCTGGGTCACCCCGAGGCAGGAGACGCGGCGCTTCGACGCGCGCTTCTTCATCGCGCAGGCGCCGGCGGACGTGAGCCGCGCTCGGCACGACGGCGGCGAGACCGTGGAGAGCGCGTGGCTCACCCCGAGAGAGGCGATCGCTCGCGCGAGGAGGGCGGAGATCGTTTTGGCGCCGCCGACGTGGCGGACGCTCGCGGAGATCGCTGACGCGCCGGACGTCGCCGCGCTGCTCTCGATGCCGCGCGACGCGTCGGTGCCGCTCGAGCCTTCGGTCATCGCCGTGGGCGACACCTTCGCGGTGCTGCTGCCCGATGATCCCGAGCACCACCAGGCTGGCTCCGCGAACGCACGTGTGGGTCTTCCTACTCGCTTCGTCTACCGCGATGGAGCATGGGAGACTGCGGGCTGACATAGGGGCTTGCGAGTCGGTGTCGCAGGGGGCAGCCTCGCGCCAATGACCGACGTTCTCCGCCGTTCTCCAGGGTCCATCGTCCCCGGATCTGCGCAGCGAAACAGCGGGACGAGGCCGCGCCTCGATCCGAGCGGCGAGCCGGTCTATCTCGCGTCGCAGCTCGCATCGATCTGCGACGTCGACCTCAAGACCATCCACAACTGGTGTCACCGCGTCGATGAGCAGTCGTCCGAGGCGGCGCTGGAGTCGTTCCGCACCGCGGGCGGGCACCTGCGCTTCCTCCAGTCGGCGGTGCTGAAGTTCCTCAAGCGCTGGGGCTATCCGACGCCCGACTCGCTGCTGCGCGATCGCCCGCACGTGCTCGTGGTCGAGGCTGACCGCGCGGCCCGGCTGGCGATGGTCGACGCGCTCTCGATGACCCGGCCCGGCGACGACCCGGCGGCGCCCACCGACCCGGGCGAGGCCACCGGCCTCTGGATGAGCCCGGGCGCGTACCTGCACATCTGGAGCGATCCGTACGAGGCGCTCATCGGCCTCGGCGAGCGCGCCGGGGCGGGCGCCACGCCAGACGTCGTGGTGCTGGGTGCGGGCCTCGGCGAAGGGGCGGCCCGGTGGATACGCGCCGCGCGAGGTCGCATCGACGACTCGCTCCGCATCGTGACCCTCGACGTCGATCCTGCGCCCGTCTCGGACAACATCTACCGCGGCCCGCGCAGCGCGTTTCGCACGCTGCTCGCCGACGCGCTCGCGGCCTCTCGCACGCCGCCCACCCGCAGGCGTGCGGCGCCGACGCGGCGCATCCCGATCGCTCCGCGCGAGCCCATCTACGTGGCGTCGCAGGTGGCGAGCCTCTGGGGCGTCGACCTCAAGACCGTGCACGGCTGGGTGGAGAGCGGCGACGTCGAGGCCTTCCGCACGCCGGGCGGGCACCTGCGCTTCCGCCGTCGCGCGCTGCTCGACCTCCTGAGGCGCTTCCACATGCCGATTCCGACGGGCCTCGGGCCTCGGCGCCCGATGGTGCTGGCGGTGGTGCCCGACGCGGCCACCGTGGCGGAGCTCGCGCTCTCGCTCGGCGACGGCTTCGACATCATCTCTCGCGCCGACCCGATGGCGGGGCTCGCGGAGATCGGGACGCTCTGCGCCGGGGCCGGGATGCTCGACGCCGTGGTGGTCTCGCTGCCCGCCGAGGGCATCGAGGACCAGCAGTGGATTCGCGCGGTGCGCTCGCACCCGGACACCAAGTACGGGCGCGTGGTGGTGCTCGGCGGCGACGCCGCGCAGCAGCGGTCGTGGCAGGCGCTCGGGGTGGCCGCGACGCTCGACGCCGGGCGGGTGAGCCTGGTGCGGCCGGTGCTCGAGCGGGTGCTCGGCATCGGCTGAGAGCGTGTTTGATAGGTTTCTCGCCGAACTCGCGTCAGATCCACGTCGCCCGGCGGCGTCCGCTCTCCCTTGCGTAGCAGGGGCTACGCGCGGTCGAGCGTCCTTGCCGGACTCGTGTCTCTTCGCGATTTCACCGAGAAACCTGTCAAACACGCTCTGAACCGTCGCTTCGCGGCGCGGGGCGGGCTGTGGTAGAGCCCGAGGCCTTCATGGCGACCCCGGAGCCTTCGTCCAAGCGCACCCCGACCCGATCCAAGGTGGAGTTCGAGCCGCCCTCGGAGCTGGCCAAATATCTCCCCTACCTCGCCGCCGCGGCGGGCTTCGGGGTGCTCGTGCTCACGGTCACCCGCTCGGCCCGCTACGGCGTCTACGCGGCGACGGCGCTGCTCGCGATCGCCTTCCTGGGCCTCGCGTACGTCGCGTGGGAGCACACCGCCACGCTTCCGGATGGCGACCGGCTGAGGCCGATGCTGCGGGCGGTGACGGTGGCGGTGCTGCTCGCGACGGTCGGGCCGGCGGCGATCACGCTGCATCCCCCGGCGCCGCAGTCGGTGGTGCAGCTCACGCGGCCCGGAGACCGCGCGGAGGTGAACGTGCGCGGGGCGGCGGCGACGGTGGTGCTCGAGGCGGAGGGGGCGTTCAGGCCCGACGTCGGCCCCGAGGCGCAGGCGCACTACGAGCTCACCGCGGCGCGGGGTAGCACCGAGGAGCGGGTGCGCGGGCTGTTTCAGCGGGCGAGCGAGGAGGGGCCGGCGGAGGCGCGGCGGGTGTCGGCGACGGTCGCCTCGCGGCACGTGCTGGGGACCATCCATGGCGCGGGGCCGATGACGGTGATCCTCGACCGGCTGCCGGAGTCGGTGCAGCCGCCGCTGCGGGTGGTGGTGCGCGCGGAGCCCTTCTCGCAGAAGATGCTCGCCGCCCTCTTCGCGCTGCTCGCGGTGGCCGTGCTCTGGGTCGACGTGAAGGTGTCGCGCCGCAAGATCGAGTCGGCCTACGCGGCCTCGATGGGCGTCGTGCTGGCGTCGACGTTCTACCTGCACGGGCACTTCACCCGCGCGTCGCTGCCGTCCGACCTGCTCGCCGCGACGCTGGTGGGGGTGCTGGGGGGCGGGGTCGGCGGAGAGATCCTGGCGCGTATCGCGCGGGGCGTGGCGCCCGGTAAGTCATAGACCGACGTAGAGAGGACAACACGATGCCGACGATGCGGGAGCGGGTGGCGGCCCTTGAGGCCCGGCGCGCGAAGGTCCAGGAGATGGGCGGCGCGGACAAGGTCGCGAAGCAGCACGAGCGGGGGAAGCTCACGGCGCGCGAGCGCTTCGCTCTCTTCTTCGACGAGGGGGTGTTCTTCGAGGTGGGGGCGCACGGCACGCAGATGGGCGTGGCGTCGGGGCCCGACGGGGCGGACAAGCCCCCGGCCGACGCGGTGGTGTGCGGCTTCGGCAAGGTCGACGGGCGCGTGGTCTGCGCGGCGGCCTACGACTTCACCGTGAAGGGCGGGTCGATCGGCGAGGTGGGCGAGGTGAAGGTCACCCGGATGCGCGAGATGGCGCTGAAGGGCCGGCACCCGATGGTGTGGTTCATCGACTCGGCGGGGGCGCGCATCGAGCCGGGCAGGGGGAGCGAGGACGAGATCTCGCGCTTCGCCGGCAGCGGGCACCTCTTCCGCGAGGAGGTGATCATGAGCGGGGTGGTGCCGCAGGTGGCGGCGATGGTGGGCCCCGGCGCCGCGGGCACGGCGTACATCCCGGGCCTGTCGGACTTCGTGCCGATGGTGAAGAACATCGGCTCCATGGCCCTCGCGGGCCCGCCGCTGGTGAAGGCCGTCACGGGCCAGGACGTCGAGGAGCAGGAGCTCGGCGGCTCGAAGGTGCACTGCGAGCTGAGCGGCGTCGGCGACGGCGAGTACCCCGACGACGCGAGCTGCATCGCCGCGGTGCGGACGTACCTCTCGTACTTCCCCTCGCACTGCGAGGAGGCCCCGCCGATCGTTCCGTGCGCCGACCCGATCGAGCGCCGCGAGGAGTCGCTGCTCGACCTGGTTCCCGACAGTCCGCGGCGCGCCTTCGACATGTACAAGGTCATCAAGGCGGTGGTCGACCACGGCAGCGTCTTCGACATCAAGCCCCGCTGGGCGCGCAACCTCATCACCTGCCTCGCGCGCATCAACGGCCGCTCGGTGGGCGTCGTGGCCAACAACCCGATGCACCTCGGCGGCGTGCTCGACATCGACGCGGCCGACAAGGGCGCGCACTTCATCCAGCTCTGCGACGCGTTCAACATCCCGCTGGTGTTCTTCCAGGACACGCCGGGCTTCATGGTGGGCACCAAGGTCGAGCACGCGGGCATCATCCGGCACGGCGCCAAGATGCTCCACGCGATGAGCGCGGCGACGGTGCCGAAGCTCACCGTGGTGACGCGAAAGGCCTACGGCGCGGGGTACTTCGTGATGTGCGGCCGGGCGTACGAGCCCGACCTGCTGGTGGCCTGGCCGGGGGCGGAGATCTCCGTGATGGGCGCCGAGGGGATGGTGGGCATCGCGTCGAGGAAGCTCTTCCGCGGAGAGGCGATGCCGGCGGAGATGAAGCAGCAGATGGTGGAGATGATCCAGGGGTACATCGACGTGTACAAGGTCGCGGGCTGGGGGCTCGTCGACGACGTCATCGACCCGAGGGACACGCGCAAGGTGCTCGCCTGGGGCCTGGAGCTGGCGCAGCACAAGAAGCTCGAGCGGCCGTGGAGGAAGCGCGGCGTGATGCCGGTCTAGGCGGGGTGGCCGCCAGCGTTGCGACCCCCTTCCGGGTCGCCGGGGAGGGCATTGCAACCGTTGAGAGGCCCGTCCGGGCCGCCTTGCAGGGGCTCGCAGCGCTTGCGGGCGGTCGCGAGGCGGCCTCGAAGGGGGTCGCAAGCGTTGCAGGCACCTTCCGGTTCGCCCGGATGGCGTCGCAAGGCTTGCGATGGCCAGCGAGGCGGAGGAGTCAGGCGGTGGGCTGAGGATCGACGGGAGCGGGCGTCGGGGTCGCGTCGGAGACGCCTGCGGCGCGGTGCTGCTCGGCGAGGTCGTCGAAGACCAGCGGCAGCAGCTCGATGCGCCCTGCGTGACGGAGCACCCCGCTGATCAGCGCCTTGTTGGCCGTGTACACGGAGAGCCACGCCTCGCGCGCCGCGGCGAGCTCGGGCCGGAGCATCGCATCGGCGAGCTTCGACTCGCGCCCCGCCTGCTCCAGCGACGCGAGCGCCGAGTGCAGCGCGCGAAACTCCTCCTGCCAGGACCTGTAGTCGCGCAGCGATCCCTTGTGGTGCTCGATGGTGGTCGAGACGTGCTTCACCAGCGCGACGAGCTTGGTGAGCCGCCGCCGCGCCGCCGTCGAGGGCGCGTCCCGGTCGAAGAAGGCCGAGAGCGCCACGGGCGCCCCCTTGATGGACTCGATGTACTTCCCGAAGCGCACCAGCGCGTCGCGCGCCTCCGCCACCGGGTCGCCGTCCACCGTCGCGGCGGCGGGCAGGCGGTCGAGTGCGTCCTTCATGGCGGCGTCGGCTTTCGCCTGCTCGGCGCTGGCGAACTTCACGGCCCCGTCGAGCGCGGGCACGAGGCCCATGCACACGGCGGCGAACTGATCGCGGGCGAACGCGCCGTAGATCAACGTCTCTCTCGGATCGATGTACGAATCAGCCATCGGGTGAACCCTCCATCGGAGAGGCTCGCGCGGGCGGTGGGAGCGAGGCAAGCGTGAACCCTGCGGCGGGGCCATCAACCTCCGCCTGAGGGCTCTCCAGCGAATGGCTGATCGCCGCCCGCCGCCACCCCCGCCGCCACCCGCCGCCACCGGTCGGCCACCCGCCGACGCTGGTTCTGCCGCTGCTCTCGCGCGGCACGTCGCGCGCAATGTCGGGCGTCGTGTCGTCGCCCTTCGACCAGTTCGCCAAGGACATCCTCGAGCTTCTGCTCTCGGCGTACGGCCGCGTGGAGACGGAGGTCGAGGCACCGGCGCTGAGGTCCCAGCGAGCCGACGTGATGTTCGAGCCCGACCCGGCACGCGACGCGGCCCGCCGCGCGCTCGGCCTGGTCGGCGAGATGACCGCGCGCTGCTGCCTGCTCGATCCCTTCCACGAGGCGCCCGACGTGGCGCAGGTGCGCGGCTGCTTGCGCAAGCTGCTCAACCACCAGCACGCGCGCTCGCTCGGGCAACGGCCCTCGGCGGAGGTCTCGTGGCTGCTGTGTGGCGGGCGCCCCGACGCGGCGCTGGCGTCGCTGCGCTTCGCGCCGTCGCCGGGCTGGCCGCGTGGCTTCTACGACCTGGGCCCGGCGATGCCGCTCGTGATCGTGGTGCTCTCGGAGCTGCCCGCGACGCCCGACACGCTCGCGCTGCGGCTGATGGGCGCGGGGCTCACGCTGCGGCGCGCGATCACCGATCTGCAAGGGACGCCACCCGGGCCGGTGCGCGACGCGCTCGTGCGGCGGGTGGTAGAACTCCATCACGACCGCCAGGTGCGCGATCCCCACGCACCCGAAGACGAGGACGAGCTCATGAGGTCACTGCCTTTTGTCGAAGAACTCGAACGCCGCTGCCGCACCGAGGGCCGCACCGAGGGTCGCACCGAGGGTCGCACCGAGGGCGCCCACCTCGCGCTGGTACGGTACGTCGAGAGATCCCTCGGCCGGGTGACCACCGAGGCCGAGCGCGACGCCCTGCGCCACGGCTTGATGCGTCGAGGCGACGCGATGCTCGACGAGGTCTTCGCGCTGTCCCCCGCCGCGCTCGATGCGTGGCTCATCCGCGAGCCGAGCTGAGTCTTGCGCGGCCCGGCCGCAGTCGTCGGTTCGACCACGCAGTCGTGAGGCCGCGCCGGATGCTGTCGGTAGGGGGCCGCGAAGCGCGTTCGGACCAATAGGAATTCCAACGGGGCAGCATTGCCGGTACGCGTCCGCTCGCGTCGCCAGATCGCCGCGTCGACCAAGCTCACGAGCCAGGCGACCCGCGACGGGAGCGCCACTCGCGCCCGCTGGAGAGCCCAGGGCTGGCCCGCTGCGCGCCCGCCCCCTACGAGGGCGCCGCGGTGGTGGCCGACGAGGCCGTCGCTCGCATCGTCGCCGGTCCGCTCGCCGACGCGCGCTCGGTCGAGGAGCGCCCCGTCGGCGTGGTGGTCGAGAGCCCCGTGCGAACCCGCTACCAGGGCGAGTCGGCGCTCAACAACCTGGTCGCCGACCGCATGCGCGCCGCCGCCCCGGGCGCCGACGTGGCCGTGATGAACGGCGGGGGAGTGAGGGCCGACCTCCCGGCGGGGGCGCTCGATTACGGGCACCTGTATGCGACGCTGCTCTTCGACAACCGGCTGGTGATGGTGAGGATGCGCGGGGCGGCGCTGAGGGCGGCGCTTCGGGACAACGTGCGCGCCGACGACGGGGCCCTCGGCCTCGCGGGCGCGAGGGTGAGCGTCGCCTGCGAGGGCGCGTCGATGCAGGTACGCGTGGCGCGCGACGACGGCCGCCCCATCGCCGACGACGAGCTGCTCACCGTGGCGACCAACGACTACCTCGCGGGCGGATCGCTCGCCCGCCACCTCGCCGAGCCGCTGACCGACGAGGCCATGGCGGCGGCGCCGGTGATGCGCGACGCCGTGGGCGCGCCGCTCGGGGCGGTGGGTCCGTTGAGGGGGGATGATCCGCGGTGGTACGACCCGGCGCACCCGCGGATGGCGCTGCCGCACGCGCGGCCTGTGCGCTGCCGGTGAAGGGGCTTCACCACACGCCCGGCACCGCGTAGGCCCCGGAGGAGAAGCCCACCGAGGCGGGCTGGCCGAGGCTGAGCCCCGCGTTGGAGCCCCAGCACCAGACCGTTCCGTCCTCCAGCACCGCGCACGAGGCGTACGGCGAGGTCGACATCGCGACGGCGTTGGTGATCCCCCGCACCCGCGCGGGGGCCGTCGCCGGGACGCTGGTCATCCTCCCCCACGGCATCACCCCGTCGCTCCGCAACACCGGGCTTCGGCTCTCCTCCGCCACCCTCGCCGCCACCCCCGCCGCCACCCGCCGCCACCCCCTCGATTGCTTGTTCTTCAGCGGGCTTCGACTGGCACGTCGCGCGCTCTGTCGCCGGTCCGTGTCGTCGCCCTTCGACCAGTTCGCCAAGGACGTGCTCGACCTGCTGCTCTCCGCGCACGGTCGCCTGGAGACGGAGGTCGAGGCGCCCGCGCTCAAGTCGCAGCGCGCCGACGTGATGTTCGACCCCGACCCGTCGCACAACGCGGCCCGACGCGCGCTCGGCCTGCTGGGCGTGATGACCGACCGTTGCTGCTTCTTCGATCCCTTCCACGAGGCCCCCGACGTCGCGGAGGTCCGGAGCTGCCTGCGCAAGATCCTCAACCACCAGCACGCCCGCGCGCTGGGACATCGGCCCGCGGCCGAGGTCTCGTGGCTCCTGTGCGGCGGGCGCCCCGACAGCGCGCTTGGGGCGATGCCCTTCGCGCCGTCGACCGGGTGGCCGCGGGGGTTCTATGACCTGGGCGCCGCGCTGCCGCTCTCGATCGTGGTGCTCTCGGAGCTGCCCGAGACGGCCGACACACTTGCGCTGCGGCTGATGGGCGCCGGGCTCACGCTGCGTCGGGCGATCTCGGACCTTCAGCAGACGCCGCCCGGCGCGGTGCGCGACGCGCTCGTGCGGCGGGTGGTAGAACTCCACCACGACCGCGAGGTGCGCGATCCCCACGCACCGGAATACGAGGACGAGCTCATGAGGTCACTACCTTTCGTCGAAGAACTCGAACGCCGCTGCCGCACCGAGGGCGCCCATCTCGCGCTGGTACGGTACGTCGAGAGATCCCTCGGCCGGGTGACCACCGAGGCCGAGCGCGACGCCCTGCGCCACGGCTTGATGCGTCGAGGCGACGCGATGCTCGACGAGGTCTTCGCGCTGTCCCCCGCCGCGCTCGATGCGTGGCTCATCCGCCAACCGAGCTGAGTGTGGCGCGGCCCAGCCGCAGTCGTCGGTTCGACCACGCAGTCGTGAGGCCGCGCCGGGTGCCGTCGGTAGGGGGCCGCGAAGCGCGTTCGCGGGAGTGCTGCGCGAGCGACGAGCCGCTGGGCCTGGCATGTCCGCGACGTCGGCCACGACCCCAGCGACGTGCTCGTCGTTGTTCTCCACGTCGTAGTGCGGCCAATAGAAATTCCAACGAGGCACCGTTGCCGACATGCGTCCGCTCCCGTTGCCCGATCGCCCCGTCGACGAAGCTCACGAGGTAGGCGACTCGCGGGAGGAGCCCCGCTCGCGTCCGCTGGTGAGCCATCGCTGACCAGCACCCCGTCACGAAGACGGCTGGCACCGCCTCCGAAGGTCGACGTGACGCTGTAGTGCTAGGGTGGCGTCGCGATGATCACCCGGCGTGACCTCCTTGCTGGCGCGGGCTCCAGCCTGCTGGCCTCCGCGGCGCTCGCGGGCTGCGGCGGCCCGTCCCCGACCACCCCCCTCGACGACGCTGCGACGCCCGCCGACGACGCCTCGGACGGGGCGACCTTCAGCGAGGCGGTCGACTTCCTCCACGGCGTCGCCAGCGGCGATCCCCTCCATGACCGGGTGATCCTTTGGACGCGCGTGACGCCGCGCCCCGGTCCCAGCGCGCCGGTCGCCGTGCGCTGGGAGGTCTCGACCGGGCTCGACTTCGCCGCCCTCGCCGCCTCGGGGTCGGTCATCGCCACCAGCGCGCGCGACTACACCGTGAAGGTCGACGCCGAGGGCCTGCGCCCGGGCGTCACGTACTACTACCGCTTCGTCGTCGGCGACCTACGCTCGCCGGTCGGCCGCGCCCGCACCGCCCAGGAGGGCGCGCTCGACCGCCTGCGCCTCGCGGTCGTCTCCTGCGCCAGCCTCGCGCAGGGCTACTTCCACGTGTACCGCGAGATCGCCGAGCGCCTCGACCTCGACGCCGTCGTGCACCTCGGCGACTACATCTACGAGCACGCGTCCGGGGCCTACGGCAACGTCCGCCCCTACGACCCTCCCACCACCCTGCGCTCGCTCTCCGACTACCGCCGCCGGTACGCGCAGTACCGCCGCGACCCCGACGTACGCGCTCTCCACCAGCAGCACGCGGTCATCGCGGTGTGGGACGACCACGAGTTCGCCAACAACGCGTGGGAGGGCGGCGCAGAGGGCCACATGCCCAGCAGCGACGGACCCTGGGGCCAACGCCGCGACGCCGCCGTGCGCGCCTACTTCGAGTGGATGCCCCTGCGCGAGCAGCCCGACGGGCGCATCTGGCGTCGCTTCGCCTTCGGCGACCTCGCCGACCTCGTCATGCTCGACACCCGCCTCTGGGCGCGCCCGCGGCAGGAGCCGCCCAACAGCCCGGGCCTCCACGACCCGCGCCGCAGCCTCCTCGGGGACGAGCAGGAGGGGTGGCTCTTCGGCGCCGTCACCTCCTCGCGCGCGCGCTGGAAGATCGTCGGGCAGCAGATCCGGATGTCGCCGCTGTGGCTGAAGTTCAACGTCGACGATTGGGAGGACTACCCCGCCGCGCGCAACCGCCTGCTCCAGACGCTCGCCACGATGCGCGTAAACGACGTCGCCATCCTCACCGGCGACATCCACTCGTCGTGGGCAATGGACGTCGCCACCGACCCCTTCGACCCGGCCGTCTACGACCCCGCCACCGGGCGCGGCTCGATCGCCGTCGAGCTCATCGTCCCGGGCGTCTCCTCGCCGGGGCATCCCCCCGAGGTCGAGGCGCAGCTGCCGGAGATCCTCCGGCTCAACCCCACCTGCGCTTCTGCAACCCTCGAAGCGCGGGTACTACCTCCTCGACGGCACCCCCGAACGCCTCCAGTGCGAGTGGTACCTGCTGCCCTTTGGCAGCGTCGAGCGGCGCGAGCGCCGGGCCACCGTCTTCAGCGCCGCGTGGCTGACCCGCCGCGGCGACAACCACCTCACCGAGGGCGTCGGGCCGAGCGCGCCCCGCGACGGCGCACCCCCGCCCGCCCCGTGGGAGCCCGCCTGAACCGGTGACGGCTCGGGATGACTTCTCTACGCGGTTCGTTCCCTCTCCGTCGGGAGTGGCGCTATAAGCCCCCCCCTCGCCGCGATGTCGCCCCCTCCGCTCGCCCCGCTCACCCGCGGACTTGGACTCCTGGCGGGCATCGTCGCGTTCGGCGGCGTCGGTCTCGCCGATGGGTTCCTCGCCTGGTCGCGCGCCCCGCGCGGCTCGCTGCCCTTCGCCCTCGGCCTGCTGCTGGTGCTCCAGTGCACCGCCATCCTCCTGAGCTTCGGCGTCGGGCTCGGCCTCCTCGAGGAGCTCATCCTCGCCTCGGCGCGCACCGTCCCGTGGCTCGGCCGCGCCGCCGAATGGGCCCTCGACGGGCCGCGCCGCTGGTTCGCCCACGACCCCGAGCGCGCCGCTGCCGTCGCCGCCCTCGGCATCGGCATCGCCGCCACCCTCGGGCCCATCTACCCCATCGCCTACACGGTGATGCGCTCGTTCCACTCGAAGTCGCTCGCGGCGCTGGCGATCTTCCTCGCCCCCTTCGCGCTCGCGGCAGCCGCGTGCCTCCTGCTCCTCGCCCTCTCCGGCCCGCTCGTCTGGATCTTCCGCCGCCTCGGGCGCTTCAGCTCCCCCGGCGCCGTGCTCGCCTTCACGCTCTTCGTCGTCGTCGGCCAGAGCGTCCGCTTCTTCTCCCTCAACTGGGCCGCCTTCCGAAACCTCGAGTACGGCGTCGTCCCGCTGCTCGTCGCCCTCCTCGCCGCCAACGGTCTCGCGCTCCTCCTCCTCGGCCGCCGCGTGCGCGCCCGCCAGGCTCCCGTCGCCCGCCGCGCGCCGCTCGGCTTCACCGTCGCCGCCCTCGCCGCCCTCGCGCTCTCGGCCTTCACCCTCGGCGCGCGCCAGAGCGTGGCCGCCGCCCTCTTCAACCGCAGGCTGCTCGCGCAGCACGTCGCGCGCTCGCTCCAGGTGGCCATCGACCTCGACCGCGACGGCTTCTCCGCCGTCTTCAACGGCGGCGACTGCAACGACCGCAACGCCCGCATCTCGCCCCGCGCCCACGACATCCCCGACAACGGCGTCGACGAGAACTGCTCCGGCCGCGACGCCCGCGTCGAGCCCGCCGAGAGCACCGGCTTTCTCGCGCCGATGGGCCCCGAGATCGCACTGCGCCCGCCCAGTTTCGTGCTGCTCTCGGTCGACGCGATGCGCCCCGACCACATGGGCTGCTACGGCTACCGCCGCCCCACGACGCCCAACATGGACCGCTTCGCCCGCGGCGCCGCGCGCTTCACCAACGCGCGCTGCACCTCGCCCCGCTCGCTGCGCTCGTTCGCGTCGATCTTCACCGGTCGCTACGCGTCGAACGTCTCCTGGGGCAACGACGTGCAGTTTCCCCCGCTCGCCGAGGACAACATCACCCTCGCCGAGCAGCTCCGTGACGCCGGCTATCTCACCGCCACCTTCATGGACACCGGGTACTTCGTCCACACGCCGGGCTTCTTCCAGGGCTTCACGGAGATCCACCAGACGCTCGAATTTCGCAGCGACGTGGCGCCGACCATCGCGCAGCTCCAGGAGTTCCTGCGCACGCACGCCAACGACGCGCAGCCCTTCTTCGTCTGGGTGCACCTCATGGAGGCCCACGACCCCTACGAAGACCGCACGACCCCGCGCGAGTTCGGCCACGCGCCCGTCGACCAGTACGACGAGGCCATCGCCCACGCCGACCACGCCCTCGGGCCGGTACTCGAACAGCTCGACGCGATGTCCGAGACGCGCCCGCTCGTGACGGTCGTCTTCGCCGACCACGGCGAGGCCTTCGGCGAGCACGGCGTCTTCCACCACTCCTTCGACCTCCACGACGAGGCACTGCGCGTCCCGATGCTGGTGCGCGGCCCGGGCATCACCCCCGGTCCCCGTCACGCGCTCGCGGCCCTCTTCGACCTGCTGCCGACGTTGCTCAACTTCGCTGGCCGCGCGCCCGCCGTCCCCGTCGCCGGGCGCAGCCTCGTGCCCGCGCTGCTCGCCCCCGCCGCCGCGCCGCCGCGCGGGTGGCGCGACCACCTCTACGCTGAGGTCACGCCCGACGGGGTCTTCCCCTCCGAGCAGAAGTCCCTCTATGCCCCGCCGTACAAGATCATCTATGACGTGCGCCGCGGCACCTGGGAGCTGTTCGACATCGCCCGCGACCCGGGCGAATTCACCAACCTCTACGACGACCGCCCCGACGTCGCCGCTCCGATGCGCGAGCGCCTGCTCACCTGGGCCGACGCCGCCGCCGTCGCCAACCGATCGAGCGCCCTCATCGAGCAGGCGCGCCTGCGCGTCGTCCCGCCGATGCAGCACCCTCTGCACGTCACCTTCGGCGACGTCGTCGAGCTGCTCGGCTACGACCTGCCCAACGAGCGCCTCGCGATCGGCGACTTCTACCGCGCGACCTTCTACTACCGGGTGCTGCGCCGCACGCGGGTGCCCGTCTGGATCGACGTCTACTTCGAGCCGCTGCCTGGCCAGGAGCCCATCTGGCCGTACTTCCGCGCGCGGCACATGCCCCTCTACGGCCGCTACCTCACCACCGAGTGGAACGCGGGCGAGATCATCCGCGACGACGTGACGCTGTACGTCGACGAGGCCGTCCACCCGGTGCGCCTGCGGAGCTTCTTCGCCCTCTCCATCGACCAGACGCAGGAGCGCATCCTGCCGCGCACGCAGGGCACCCCCGACGGCGCGATCGAGCTGGCCCCGATCGAGATCGTCGCCCGCTGACGGCCCCGGTCGAGAGTTCAGCTCCGCACCCTCGACGCCTCACCGCCGATTCGATAGACAGCCGCATGGAACGATTCCGATCCGCCGTCCGCGCACACTACGACCTCGCGCTGTCGCTCGTGCTCTGCGCCGTCTGGAACGCGAGCTACCTCGCGCGCCGCGGCGGCGGCATCGCCGACTGGACCAAGGAACTCTTCTACTTCGCCCACGCCCAGGCCGCCCTGCGCGCCGGCCACTTCCCGGGCCCCTTCGCGCCGCTGCCGGCCGCCCTCGCGGCGGTGAACTACCCCGCGATGCGCTCGACCACCTCGTACTGGGCCAACCCCGAGGTGTTCACCCTCTCGCCCTTCCTCCCGCTGCTGCGGGTGATGTCGCTGCCCGCGTTCATCAAGCTGCTGCTGGTCGCCCATAGCGCCATCGGCTGCCTCGGCGTCGTAATGCTCGGCCGCCGCCTCGGGCTGCACCCCGTCTTCCGACTCACGCTCGTCGCGCTCACGGCCCTCAACCCGTGGGTCATGCAGCACTACGCCATTGGCTACACGCCGCACGTGAACCTCCTGCTCTGTCCGTGGATCGCGTACCTCCTGCTCGACCCCGCGCGGCGCGTCGGCAGCGCGGTCGGCGCCGCGGCCATCGCCGCCCTCATGCTCTACCAGGGCGGCCTCCACGTCTTCGTCTGGACCATGCTCAGCGCCGGCCTCGTCACCGCCGCGATCATCCTGGTGCAGCGCTGGGAGGCGCGGCGCGCGGTGGCCTTCAACCTCGGCTTCGTCGCGGCGACGGCCCTCCTCGCGGCGCCGAAGCTCTACGCCACGCTGCACGCCTACCGCAGCTTCCGCCGTGGCGTGCCGCACGGACTGCTGGTCATCGACGACCTCATCGGCGTGCTCGCCGACCCGTCGCCCATCGAGCCCTTCGTCGATCGCTACAGCACCTGCTTCTGGGACGGATCGATCTACATGGGCTGGTGGTTCATCGTCGTCGCGGCGCTCGGCCTCGCGTCGGCCTTCCACCGGGTGCGTGCGTCGTGGGGATCGCCGTCGACGCTGGTCGTGCGCCAGCTGGTTGTGCTCGGCGCCGTCGCCGTCGCGTGGCTCTCCTGCGGCTGGGGCACCAACTGGGCCGACCTCGCGGCGGTGATCCGTCCGCTCGACTCGGAGATCTACCCCTACCGCTTCATCTTCCTCGCGCTGCTCTTCGTCATCGCCGTCGTGGTGATCGAGCTCAACGCCCTCTTCCTCGAGACCGGGCGGCCCCGCCGCTGGCTGCTCGCGCTCGCGCTCGTGCCCGTCGCGGTCTTCGGCCAGGCGCACTACGCCCTGCACTCGCGGGCCGCGACCAGCGTCGACGCGGGTCCGATGATCCGCGGGTACGAGCAGCACTTCGCGACGGTTGCTCGGCCGCGCTGAGCCGTGATACCGCTCGCGCCAGCCGTCGAGGGTGCCCGTCGCGACATCGAGGTCGATCGCGTCTCTGCGGGCGTGGCGCTCGCGACGCCACCGCTGTGGGTGATCGAGCGCTGACGGCGCGGGCGGTCGCGCCCCCTCACTAAGGGCATTGGCCCCATACGAGCCACGCGCGAGGGGACCGATAGGAATTCCAACGAGACACCGTTGCCGGCATGCGTCCGCTCCCGTTGCCCGATCGCCCCGTCGACGAAGCTCACGAGGTAGGCGACCCGCGGGAGGAGCCCCGCTCGCGTCCGCTGGAGAGCCATCGCTGACCAAGTCCAACGCCCCGCACGCAGGGCGGACGGACATCTCACAGTTCGATTCGAACACACGGGCTTGCGCGAGCTTCGGTTCATCGCCCGCGATCGCCCCTCGTTCACCGCCCCCGGAAGTCCGCCTCGCGCCGCTCCATGAACGACCGCAGCCCCTCCGCCGCGTCCTCCGTCGCCATCAGCGCGCGCGCCTTCGTCATCAGCGCCGCGTAGGCCGCCGCGTGCCCCTGCTCCATCGCGAGCTTCGCGTTGGCCCTCGACGCCTGCACCGCGAGCGGCGCCTGCTTCGCGATGCTCTCGCCCAGCGCGATCGCCCGCTCCACCTGCTGCCCGGGGTCGGTGAGCTCCTGCACCACGCCGATGCGCTGCGCCTCCTCGGCGTCGAAGACGTCGCCGGTGAGGATGTACCGCATCGCGTTCTGGTAGCCCGCCACCTGGGCGAAGCGCAGCGTCGCGCCGCCGAAGGGCATGATCCCCCGGCGCACCTCGAACTGCGTGAACCTCGCGTCGCGCGACGCCACGACCACGTCGGCCGCGAGCGAGAGCTCGACGCCGATGGTGTAGCAGTAGCCCTGCACGGCCATCACCACGGGCTTCACCCGACGCCGCCCCGCGAGGTCGAGCGGGTCGACGCCGCCCTCGACGTGGAGCTCGCCGCCCGACGCCACGTGCGGACCCACCTCGGCGAGGTCGAGGCCCGCGGTGAAGTGGTCGCCGTGGGCGAAGAGCACCAGGCAGCGCAGCTCGGGGTCGTCCTCCAGCCTGCCATAGGCGGCCGCGAGCTCGCGCAGCATCTGGAGGTTGAAGGCGTTGCGCTTCGCCGCGCGGGACAGGCCCACCAGCAGGACGTGGCCGCGGGTCTCGAGGGTCAACGTGGGTTCGCTCATCGCGCGATGACACCGTGATCCATGGGCGCGTCGCAATGGGCACGCGGCGCTTCGTGGCCGCGGTGGGCGGTGGCATCATCGCGGGCTATGTCGAATGGCGAGCGACGTGGGGATGGGACGGCGGAGGACTTCGCGGAGGGCGCGCACACGGCCGAGGAGGCGGCCGCGCGGGCGGCGACGGACGCCGAGCGGGTGCGGCGCCTCGCCGAGGCGCGCAACGTAGGCGACGTGCTGCGGCCGGCGCTGGAGCTGGGCGGCGAGTTCGCGGACCTGGAGGGCGCGGTGAACCGGTCGCCCGTCGCGCGAGGCGTCGCGTCGGGGATGCGGGCGGCGAGCTCGGCGATCGGCGCGGTGTCGGAGGGGATTCACGCCTACGAGACCCTGCGGGAGAGGGCGGCGGAGCAGGAGAGCGAGGCGCGGCGGCTGCCGCCGGTGGAGTGGCACTTCGAGAGCGCGGGGACGCACCGTCCATGGAGGATGCGGCGCGCGGAGGTGCGAGAGGGGCTGTCGCGGGTGACGGTGACGGAGCTCGAGCTCACCTGCGAGCACGCCGACGCGGACCCGGCGTTGCTGCTGGGGCGAGACGCGACCTTCTCGCTCACCCGCGACGGTCGCTCCCGGCGGGTGCAGGGAATCGTGTCGCGCGTCGAGGCGCTCGGGGTGCGCGACCACAAGGCCCACGCGAAGGTCACGCTGGTCCCGGCGCTGTGGGCGCTCTCTCAGCGGAGGGACTCGCGCGTCTTCGAGGGGAAGACCGTCGAGCAGGTGGTGCGCGCGGTCGTCGAGGAGGCGCTGCGGCCGTACCGACGCACGGTGCGCTTCGCCATACAGCGGGCGCTGCCGGTGCGGGAGCACTGCGTGCAGTACCGCGAGAGCGACCTGGAGTTCGTCGAGCGCATCCTGGCCGAGGAGGGCATCGGGTACCTCATCGTCGAGGGCGAGGCGCACGAAGAGGTGGTCTTCTTCGATGGCGCTCAGGCCTTCACGGGCTTCGATGGGCCCGACGGCCGGCGCATCGCGGTCACCGACGAGGAGCACGACACGCACCGCCACGAGTCGCTGCGCCGCTTCGAGGCGGCGAGCGCGCTCACCCCCACCAGCGCCGTGGCCATGGACTACGACTGGACCAACCCCAGCCTGCGCGTGGTGCACGAGAACCGAAGCGCCGACCCGGCGGGCATCGATCGCGAGGTGTACGTGCACCCGGCGGACGTGATCTTCGACCGCTACGACGCGGGCGACCACGCCTACGAGCGCAACGACGTGGCGCACCGCGCGACGCTGGAGGCGCAGCGCCACCTGCAGCGGGCGCGCACCTTCACCGGCGAAGGATCGGTCACCGCGCTGCGGCCGGGGATGCTCTTTCGCCTGGAGGGCCACCGGGTCGAGGCGATGGAGCAGGAGTACCTCGTGACCGAGGTGCGTCACCGCTGCGCGGCGGCGGAGGAGACCCGAGACGAGCACCGCGGGGGTAGAGAGGAGCCGTACCGCAACGAGGTGACGTGCGTCCCGTCGACGGTGAGCGTGCGGCCGGAGCTGCGGCACCGGAGGGCGCGGATCCATGGTCCGCAGACGGCGAGGGTGGTGAGCGCGGGCGGCGACGAGGTGGAGACGGAGCACTACGGGCGGGTGCGGGTGCGCTTCCACTGGGAGCGCGACGGGCGATCGCCGGAGGACGCGCAGCGGGCGTGGGTGCGCGTGGCGCAGGCGTGGGCGGGCAACGGGTTCGGGTTCGTGTTCGTTCCGCGCAAGGACATGGAGGTGGTGCTGCAGTTCATCGACGGCGACCCCGATCGTCCGCTCATCACCGGCGGGGTCTACAACGGCACGCACCCGCCGCCCTACGACCTGGAGCGACCCGAGGCGGTGACGCGCTCGGTGATCCGCACGCAGAGCACCCCGGGCGGTGACCCCGCGCACTACAACGAGCTCAGCTTCCAGGACCAGTCGGGCCGGGAGGAGGTCTTCCTCCGGGCGGAGCGCGACCTGCGCGAGGAGGTGCTGCACGACCACGCGACGCACGTGCACGCCGCGCAGTCGAACACCGTCGACGCCTCGCAGACCGAGAGCATCGGCGTCGATCAGAGCGTGCGGGTGCAGCGCGATCGCAAGGGGGTCATCGACCGGGATGACCAGCTGCTGGTGCGGCGCGACCGCGAGGCGAAGGTGCTCGGCGATGACACGCAGAGCGTGGTGGGCGAACACCGCGTGCGCATCGATGGCCGGGAGGAGCGCGTCGTCAGCGGGAAGGGGCGCGACACGACCATCCAAGCGAAGGACGAGCTCACGGTCAACGGGATCAGCTACACGCACGTCCGCGACGGCTACACGGTCATGTCGGACGCCTCGATCGGGATGATGGCTCCGTCGGTCCAGTTGGACGCGGCCAACGTCTTCGAGATCGTCCGCGGAGGGGATACGCCCGCCCGACCGGGGAAGCCCGCCGGACGGGAGGCGAGCGTCACCTTCGACCCCGATGGGATGAAGGTCGAGAGCGTGCTGCAGGTGCGCATCGAGTGCGGCGGGTCGACCGTCGTGCTGCTGCCCGATGGCACCGTGACGGTCACCGGCTCGAAGTCCATCAAGGCCACGTGCGGCCAGAGCTCGATGGAGCTCAAGCCCTCGGAGGTCATCGTCCGGGGCGGAACCATCAAGCTCAACCCGTAGCCGTCAGCCCTGCTCCCAGCGCACCCCGGCGTCGCGCAGCAGCGACTCCGAGAAGGCCCTCCCGAACACCGTCGCCTGCAGCTCCCTCCCGTTGGCCGCGTACCAGCCGAAGAGCGAGCGCCAGTGCTGCCAGAGCCCCGCCTGCGCCTGCGCGTCGAGCGCCGCGCCCGGTCGCATCGCCGCGAGCTCCTGCTCCAGCGCGTAGGGGCTCAGCCTGTCGAGCAACGCGCGCACCCCCTCGATCACCGCCCCGGTGAGCTGCCCCGGCCGCTCGGCCAGCTCCGCGGCGAGCTGCCGCAGCCCGAGCACCTTGGCGGCGATGGGAGCGTCCGCCGCGAAGAGCCAGCGCAGCAGCACCGCGCTCTCGTCGCCGCGCAGCCCGTCGCCCGCTCCTCCGTGGGCGGCGGCCTCCACGAAGGCCCTCGGTTCGAGCACGGCGCGCAGCGCGATGAGCGCGTCGGCCATCCCGTCGAGCGCCGCCGCTAGGCGCAGCACCACGTCGTCGACGTCCGCCGCCGTCGCCGGGGGCGCTGCGCCGTAGCGGTGAGCCACCTGTCGCAGGCGCAGCAGCGAGTGCTCCGCGAGGGCGTCCTCGGTGGTCACCCCGTGCTCGACGCCCAGGGCGCGCACGGGCTCCAGCGTCCCGAGCTCCGGGTGCTCGGTGAGCAGCACGCGCAGCAGCGACGAGCGCGCCGAAGGGAGCGCCGCGTCGAGGCGGTCTCGTACGATGGCAGCGGCCTCGTCGGAGGCCACGCGGCGGCGTTCGAGCACGGCCACGAGGGGGTCGACCTTCGGGGCGGAGGGCGTCGGGGCGGGGGCTCCTCCGCGGGAGGTCTCGAGCGCCTCGGCGTAGGCGCGCATCGCCGCGGGGTTGTAGGTCACCGTCTCGGGGATGGCCGGGGCCTTGCGGTCGGGCGCCCAGGAGAAGCGGTCGGAGAGCCACTCCGGCGCCACGTCGGGGCTCTGGTAGTCCATGGGGTCGAGGGTGCAGCGGAGGGTGATCGGCCCGAGGCTCACCTCGGCCCGAGCGTCGAGCGGGGTGCGCTGACCCTGCGCCACCTCGCGGCCGTTGACCGTGACCGCGTTGGTCGCTCGCCCCGGGACGAGCAGCACCGCGCCGCCCTCCACCAGCAGGTGGCAATGAAACTGCGAGATCGCCGGGTGGGGCAGCACCAGGTCGTTGACGCGGTTGCGGCCGACGCGCACCAGGGCCGCCGGGAAGGCCCTCGTGTCGCGGGCGTTGCCTTCGAGGTTGAGGACTTCGACGAGGAGGGTTCCCACGAGACGGAGGAGCTTCGGCGAGGGCGAGGGCGAGGGTCAATCCGTCGAGAGGTCTTGACATCGTGATCGCCGTGACAACCTCGGAAGGAGGCGTCGAGCGTGCGACTCGATCCTCTCCAGCGCTGATCCCTCATCAGGCCGGAGGGATGGTCACGGGCGATGCGGTACGCCGTTCAGGAGAATCCCAATGAGAGCGACTCGCGCTGCGTGGTGGCTGATGACCCTGAGCGGATGCACGGGAAGCAACGGGGGGACGCCGCCCGCGGACGTGCCGGTCGGGCAGGACGTCCCGGTCGGGCAGGACGTGGCTGTCATGCAGGACGTTCCCGTTGGGCAGGACGTTCCCGTCGGGCAGGACGTTCCCGTTGGGCAGGACGTCCCCGTCGGGCAGGACGTCCCCGCAGTGCGAGACGTACCCATCGCGCAAGACGTGATCCCTTCGGACCAACCTGCCGTGGCCGCCCTCGCGCCGCTGCCCCCGCACAGCGCCGCGTCGCAGGGGCGCTTCATGACGCACGAGCAGTGTGAGAGCTGCCACGCGCAGGCGACGGGCGTGTTGACCGACTCGGCGGGACGAGACGTGAGCCCGCCGCGGCTCTGGCGCACGTCGATGATGTCCATGTCGGCGCGCGACCCGTACTGGCTCGCCGCCCTTGAACACGAGATCGCCGCGCAGCCCGTCGGTCGCGCCTATATCGAGCGCACCTGCACCCGCTGCCACGCGCCGCAGGGGGCGATCGCGATCGAGGACACCGGGGGGCGCCTCCACCTCGACGATGTCACGCGCGGGACGACGGCCGCCGCGCACCTCGCGCGGGAGGGCGTCGGGTGCACGGGTTGTCACCAGATCACCGCGGAGGGCCTCGGCACCGCAGGCAGCTTCACCGGAGGCTTCGTGGTCGACACGGGCCGACGCATCTTCGGCCCGCACGCCGCGCCCTTCGCCATGCCGATGCAGAACGCGGTGAACTACACGCCGACGCAGGCCACCCACATGACCAGCTCGGCGCTCTGCGGGAGCTGCCACACGGTGATCACGCGCAGCCTCGATGCGCTGGGAAATCCGACGGGGCCAGAGTTCGCGGAGCAGGCGCCGTACCTCGAGTGGCGCAACTCGGCCTTCCGCGCCGAGGGGACGCCCGGGGCCACGCCGATGACCTGCCAGGGGTGCCACATGCCCACGCGCGACGCCGCGGGGGTGGAGATTCGCACGCTGCTCTCGAACCGCCCGCGGATGCTCTCCGCGCGGAGCCCCATCGGTCGCCACATCTTCGTGGGGGCCAACGCGTACATGCTCTCGCTCCTCGCCGACGAGTCGGCCTGGACAGGCGCGGTGTCGTCGCCTGCCGAGCTCCGCGAGGGGGCCGCGCTCGCCGAGGCGATGCTCCGCGGCGCTGCGACGGTGCAGGTCAACGCGCCGACCGCCGAGGGGGGCGCCTGGGCCTTCACGGTGCGCGTCGCCAACATGGCGGGCCACCGATTCCCGACGGGGTACCCTTCGCGCCGCGCGTGGCTGCACGTGCGCGTGCTCGACGCGGCGGGGGCGGTGCGCTGGGAGTCGGGCCGCGCTGACGCGCGAGGTCGCCTGGTCGCCCGCGACGGCCGCTCGCTGGAGGTGTCGGAGGACGTCGTGCGCCCTCACTACCGCGAGGTCGCCCGCGAGGAAGACACGCAGGTGTACGAGACGGTGATGGCTGACGGCGCGGGGCGGCCGACGCACGTGCTCCTCCGCGCGGAGCGCTATCTCAAGGACAACCGCATCCTCCCGCTGGGTTGGCGCAGCGATCACCCCGACGCACGGCTGACCTCGGCCGCGGGCGTGGCCGGTGACGCGGACTTCGTCCCCGGTGCGGACGCCGTGCGCTACCGGATCACCGCGTCGGGGTGGACGCCCTCGCGCGTCGAGGTGGAGCTGTTGTTCCAGTCGGTGCCGCCGGGCGCCGTGGAGGCGGTGCGCGACGGGACCACCGCAGCGGGCGAGCGCTTCGGCATCATGGCTGAGGCCCACGCTCCTGTTCCACGGGTGGTCGCTGCCGCGAGTGCGACCGTGCCGTAGCGCGGCGGTCGAAGGTCGATCCGTGGTCGCGGTGGAGCCGTGTACCCTCGCGGGTGATGCCCCATCGCGACGAGCGCCCGCGCGGCGCGACCACCGTGACCCTCGAAGACCTCGACCTCGCGGTGTCGCCCGCCCGCAGCGCGGCGGTGTCGCCCCCATGCATGGGCGAGTGCGTCGACGACCGTCACCCCACGCTCCAGGGGCGGGTGCGGGTGCGCTGGACCGACGCGACGGGAGGGCCGCGCGATCGCTGGGTTCCGACGCTCCAGGGCGTCGCGGTGCGCGAGGGCGACCGGGTGCTGCTGGTGACGATGGCGCACGAGGACGAGCCGGTGGTGACCGGCGTGATCGACGGCTTCGCGGCGCGCCCGGCGGAGGAGCGCGGTCCGGTGCTCTCGCTGGCGCAGGGCGAGTCGCTGCGGGTGCTGGGCTCGGACGGCGCCCCGCTGGTGGAGCTGCGCCAGTCGCCCGAGGGGCCGGTGGTGCGGCTGCTGTCGATGGACGCTTCGATCGAGCTGCCAGGGAAGCTGAGGCTCAGCGCCGACGCGATCGCCCTGCACGCGAGGCGCGGCGGGGTGGAGGTCACGGCGACGGATGACGTCTCGGTGCAGGGCGAGGCGATCCGGCTCAACAGCCCATCGGAGGGGGTGAGCACACGCCGGCGCCGACCGCGGTAACCTCGCGGGCGGAGGACTCTGCCGATGGCTCTACAGCGAGGTGATCGACTGGCGGTGCTCACGTCGGGCGGCGACGCGCCGGGGATGAACGCGGCCCTGCGCGCGGCGGCCCGGGTGGGCGTCGAGATGGGCTTCGACGTGGTGGGCGTGGAGGACGGCTACACGGGGCTGCTGGACGGGCGGCTGCGCCCGGTGGACCTCGGCGCGCTCGACGAGGCCGCGCGCCGGGGAGGGACGATCCTGGGCACCGCGCGCTCCAAGGTGTTTCCGACCGCGCAGGGGCAGGCGAGGGCGAGGGAGCAGGTGCTCGCCATGGGCATCGAGGGCCTGCTGGTCATCGGCGGCAACGGCTCGCTCGCGGGCGCGAACTCCATCGCGGGCGTGCCCACGGCGTCCGGGAGGGCGCTCGCGGTGGCGGGCGTCCCGGCGTCCATCGACAACGACCTCGCGTGCACCGCGATGGCCATCGGCGTCGACACGGCGATGAACACCATCGTCGAGGCCATCGACCGCATCTACGACACGGCGAGCGCGCACCGGCGCACCTTCTTCATCGAGGTGATGGGGCGCGACTGCGGCTACCTCGCGATGACCAGCGGCATCGCCGCAGGCGCCGACGCGGTGCTGGTGCCCGAGGTCGACAAGACCGAGGACGATCGCATCGAGCACGTGGTCAACGTGATCCACCGGGCCTACGAGGGAGAGGCCGCGAGGCGTCGGGTGCTGGTGATCAAGGCCGAGGGCGCGAAGGTCGACCTCAACCGCCTCAAGGCCGCCGTGGAGGCGCGCATCGCGGAGCTGCTGCCGGACGTCGACACGCGCATCACGGTGCTCGGTCACGTCGTGCGAGGCGGCTCGCCGTCGGCCTTCGACCGCCTGCTGGGAGCGCGGCTCTCCAACGCCGCCGTGCGGGGCCTCGCCGCGGGGGACACCGGCTTCATGGCGGGGTGGCTCGGGGCCGGGGCGCCGGGGCCGGCGACGCCCTACGATCCCAACGTGGTGCTCACGCCCATCCCGACGGTGCTGGAGGAGACGGCGAAGCTGATGCGAGGCGAGACCGCCCTCGCGCAGTGGCGTCGCCGGGTCTACCGCGAGGTGGAGCCCATCATCGCGCGCTGAACGCCCCACCAAAGATCGCCCCCGCGCCTCGTGTACAACTTCGCACGATGAGCTCCCCGACCCGCCTGGCCCTTCTCCTCTGCACCCTCGCCACCGCGGCGTTGCCCCTCGCTCCCCGCGAGGCCAGCGCCCAGCCCGCGCCCGTATCGGCGCCTACAGCATGGGCCACCGTCTATCGCATCACCGAGTCCTCGGGCGCCTCCCAGCGCTGGACCTGGGACCTTGTCCTCGGGACGGACCGCGCGGTCGTGGTCGTCCGCGGAAACCAGGCCGCCGGGGTCTACGTCGCCAGCGTCGAGTCCAGCGGCAACGAGCTACGGCTCCGGTACCGCTCGCACCACGGCTCCGGCGTCGCCGCCGTCGCGGGCGACCGGCCGATGCTGCGCCTGGTGCGCGGGGCCCGAGGCGCCGTCGAGGCTCGCTTCGAGGCGCTCTCTCCCAACGCCCGCCGCCGCGCGCTCCCCGCTGCGGTCTCCACCGTGCGGCAGGTCGAGGCCTCGTCTGGCGCCAGCGGCCAGGACGACCTCTACGCGATCGCCGCCGCCGCGGGCGACTGCGGCCCGCTGGACGTGCGCGAGGGAGGCAACCGGGTGGTCTGCGCCTCGGGCATCACCCTCCAGGTCGGGAGCGTCCCCAGCGCTCGCCTGGAGGTGCGCTTCGAGGCGCCCGTCGCGGTCCCCGTCCGCTGCACGGACTACCTCGCCCGTGCGGGCTTCTCGACCGTCACCCTCGGGCCGACGGTCACGCTCTGCGACGTCACCACGGGGCCCGTGACCGCCGCATCCACCGCGGACTCCATCGCCCGCAGCTACCGCGGTCGGTGCAGCCGTCAGGCGCTCCGGGGCGGCGAGCACCTCGCCTGCGAGGACGCACCTTCCTCCTTCGCCGGGCCTCGCCTTGCCTTGGAGCGCGTCGCCGCTTCCGACGCCTCGCGCTGACCTTCCCGCCTCGTCGCTGCTACCGTCCCCCTCGCCATGACCCCTCCCATCCACAGCGCCCGGGCGCTCGTCGACGCCCTCTGCTCCGACGCCTGCGCCGGTCGTCGCACCAACACCCCGGGCGGTGCCCTCGCCAGGAGCCACATCGTGGACGCCCTCCGCGCCCGCGGCCTCGACCCCGTCGAGCAGGCCGTACCGCGGTGCAACGGAACCAACGTGATCGCGACGATCCCCGGCGCCATCGACCGCTGGGTGCTGGTGGGCGCCCACTACGATCACCTCGGCGCCAACAACCAGGGCGTCTTCCGCGGCGCCGACGACAACGCGGCCTCGGTGGCGATTCTCGTGGAGGTGGCGGCGGCCCTCGCGGCCCGGCGGCCCGACGGACGCGGCGTGATCCTCGCGGCCTTCGACGCCGAGGAGCCGCCCTTCTACGCGACCGGCGCGATGGGCTCGCAGCACTTCGTCCGCAGCCCCACCGTCCCCCTCGACCGCATCGACATGATGGTGGCCATGGAGCTCCTCGGCCACGGCATCGGCCCCGATGGGCTCCCCGGAGCCGTGCGCGACTCGGTCTTCGTCCTCGGCGGCGAGCGCAGCGAGGGGACCTCCGCGCGCCTCGACGCCCTCGCCGACGCCTCCCCCGGGATCACCGTGCGCCGCACCGACGCGGAGGTGATCCCGCCGCTCTCCGACCACCTCGCGTTCTGGGAGGCGGGCGTGCCCTTCCTCCTCCTCACGGGGCCGCGCCCGGCGACCTACCACACCCCCGACGACACGCCCGACCGCCTGGAGTGGCCCCGCATCGACGCCATCTCCCACTGGCTCGAGCGCTTCGTGCGCGACCAGTGCGCACGCCCCGAGGGCCGCGTGCGCTTCCTCCGCGACGGCCGCGACGACCGCTCCACCCTCGACACCATGCTCTCGCTGCTGCGACCGCTCGCCGCGATGACCCCGCTCGCCGCGCAGGGCGTCCGCCAGGCCGAGGCCCTCATCGCGCGCTGCGACTCCAAGGGACGCCTGGGCGAGGCCGAGCGCACCGCCGCGCAGAACCTCGTCGCCGCCATCGAACAGGCCCTCGCGTAGCCGATGCGCGTCAAGGTAGCCATCATCGGCGGGGGCTTCGCAGGCGCCGCCACTGCCTACTTCCTGAGCCGCGCCGGGCTCGACGGCATCGTCGTGCTGGAGCGCGAGCCGGTGTGCGGCGCGCACGCCTCCGGGCGCAACGCGGCGATGTGCCGCTCGGTGGCCGAGACCTCCCACTGGACCGCGCTGACCAGCCGGGGCGCCGCGCTCCTTCGCGAGCCGCCGCCCGACCTGGCGTCAGCTCCCCTGGTGACCCGCACGGGTGGGATTCTCGTGGGCACCGAGCGAGCGACGCTCGACTCGGTCGAGGCGCAGGCTGTCGCCTTCGGGGTTGCCCACCAGAGGCTCGACCGGGCCGGGCTCGATGCCCGCTGGCCGCTGCTCTCGGGGATGCCCGCGGAGGGCGCGGTGAGCTTCCCGGACGACGGCGTCATCGACGTGCACGGGCTCTTGCAGGGCTACCTCAGGGCGTCGCGCGCCGCCGGCGTCGAGGTAATGACCGGCGCCGAGGTGCTCTCGATGCGGATGGAGGGCGCAGGGATGGAGCTCACGACGCGCGAGCGGACGCTGCACGCCGACTGCGTGGTCATCGCCGCGGGGGCGTGGGCGGGAGTGTTGGGAGCGCTGGCCGGGGCCGACGCTCCGCCCTTCGCCACGCTGCGTCGCCACCTCTTCGTGAGCGCCCGCGACTGCCGGGTCGATGCCGGCGCCCCGTGGCTCTGGCACCTCGACGAGGGCATCTACCTGCGACCCGAGTCGGGCGCCTGGCTCCTGTCGGCCTGCGACGAGGACGCTCATCCTCCGAGCGCCCCCGAGGTGTCCCCGGTCGCGCTCGAACACCTGGCCGAGCGCGCCGCGCTGCTGGGCCCCGGGATGCACAGCCTCTCCATCGCTCGAAGCTGGGCGTGCCTTCGCACCTTCACCCCCGATCGTCGCCCGCTCATCGGCTGGGATCGTCAGCTACGCCCGTTGTTCTGGGTCGCCGGTCTCGGCGGTCACGGCGCCACCGCCTCGGGCGCGATCGGAGAGCTGGCCGCCGAGAGCATCCTGGCGAGGCTCCGGCCCTCGACGGGCTGAGCTCACCCCCGGCGCACGAAGGCCAGCGGATCGAGCCCTCCCGCCTTGAGGGCGTCGAGCACCGTGGGCGGGGCTTCGTAGGCGATCCAGTCGCCGTCGTCGACCTGCGCGGCGATGGGGATGTGCTTGTGGATGCCAGGGATGAAGCGTCGCGGCAGCGGGCGGTCGACGGCGTAGGTGCAGCGCACCTGGAGGGACCCGGGCTCGCAGACGACGTGGTGCAGCCTCGGGGCGAGGGCGGTGCGCTCTCCCTCGACGTCGACGGTGATACGCGGCGGCGCGGGCAGCGCGAAGCCCAGGGTGTCGAACTCCGGGTGAAGCCCGACGAGGGTAAAGGGCGTGCCGGGTTCGGGCGGGTCGAGGCGCAGCCCGCGCGAGGCCTCCTGGGAGAACCAGGGGTGAGGGGAGAGGGTCCGGCGGAGAGCTCGCCGAGCACGCGCCGCCAGTGGGCAGGGAGCTCGTCGTCGCGCACCTCCGCGAGGCGGTGGTCGTCGGGCGCGGGAAACCACGCGTCCGCGTCCACGTCGAACCATACCGACCGGGGGAACATCACCGGATGCACCCACCCCAGCGACGCGGGACGCGGCTGCAGGTACCAGAGCGCTGGGTCGCGCACGAGGAATCGCTCGGCCGTGAGCCTGTCTTCCGGGTCTTCGAGCTGCGGCAGCACGACATCCCGGTCGGGACCATCGGGCAGCACGACGTATCCGTTGCCGAAGGGATTGCGGGGGTACGCGCCAGGGTGGTCGAGCTCGGCGCGCCCGTGGTCCTCCTCGGCGATGGGGACGCGCCCGTCGATGCCCCCGTACGCGTGGCGGTAGCCGAGGTCGACGCGGGTGAAGGGCTCCGGGGCGGGGAGCTCGGGCGTCTCTCCGTCTCGCCATCGCACCGAGCGGGGGCCCAGCGCCTCGACGCGCACCTCGTGCTCGCCGACCTTCACGGAGACGATGCGAGAGCGCACCGGTCGGCCATCGCGGGCGTACGCGGCGCCGAGCACCACCACGTCGGTGCCGTACTTCACCGGCCACGCGTCGGTGCCGGGGAGCAGCGAGGGAGGGCCGTCGAGGAAGCCCGGGTCGATGGGCGCCGAGGCGTCCCGCTCCAGCCCGCGGGGTCCGATGTGCCACGTGACCTTCACGAAGACGAAGACCTGCTGCACCTCGCCCGCGGGGGGCGAGAGCCAGATCTTCACCGGCGACGGGGCCGTCACGGGCGGTGCCCTGCGCCGACGACCGGGGTGGCGACGGCGACGCTGTTGCGGGTGCGCTGCACCGCGCCGGTGGGCGAGACGGCGGTCTGCTCGTTGAGCCACGAGGTCTGTCGACTGACGCCACGACGGCTCGCGTCTTCGCTGTTGGTCACGCTTCCGCTGGCGTTGGCGAAGGGTACGCCGACGGAGTGCGTCACGGTCCAATCCCCGGCGTTGGGCGCGTTGGCCGCCTCGGCGCGGGCGAACCCGGCGAGCGGGTCGATGATGCCGACGGAGACCGCCCGCTTCACCGCGCTGGCGCCGTCGTTGAAGCCGACGACCTTGCTGACCGCCTCCCTGGCGAGCGTTCCGGCGACAACCCGCCGCGCGCTCTGCTGTGCGACGTGACGACCCGCCTCGCTGGCGGCCCGCTGCGCGAGCTGCCTGCTGGTGGCGCCCAGCGCGGCCCGGCTCACGGACTGCCGCACCTGCCGCACGGTGCTCGCGCCGCCGATCTTGTTGAAGATCGAGTCGAGCGCGACCGACGCGGCGGCGTAGGCAAGACCGATCGCGAGGTCGGTCCCGGTCATGCCCACCTCCACGGTGTTCGTCCACGACGAGAGCGCGATGCCGGTCGGGGCGGAGATCGGATCGCCGCAGGTCATCAACGGAAGAAACAGTGCGGCGCAGCCGATCGGGGCAGCGTCAGCCTGCACGGTGCTCGCGCTGAAGGTGAACTTGCGGCTCGAGAAGGGCCACATGATCAAATAGAAGTAGTTCAGCGGAAACAGCGGCGTGACGTCGGGGATCATCGGTCCGCAGTCGTGTCCTTCGAGCACGATGCGACGCCCCTTGTGCTGCACGGTCGCCGCGCGCTTGTGCGTGTTGGCGAACTCTCCCGGGGGCCAGTCCTGGTTGACCGCCATCTCGATGGAGATGCTCGGCACGGGCACCGGGATCGGCGGCGGAAGCAGCACGTTGTGCATCAGCACGCCCGCGCTCAGATCCGTGCAGATGTTGACCTTCACCCCGATCATTCGCTGTCCCCCATCCCGCGCGTCACGCGCGCTCGACGCGCAGCCGCACGCTCTTCTCCAGCTCGTCTACGCGTCGCAGGTGCACGTGCGCCCGGTACGTCACCGTCACCGTCCGCTTCTCCCCCAGCAGCACCATCGTCTGCGGCGCGAGCGCGACGGTGGTGCGCGCCCCGCCCACGTCGAAGTCCGCCAGCACCCTCAGCGTCGGCAGCGGGAAGCGCACCTCGCCCGACGGGTCGAGCCCGCTGAGCACCACCTCCGCGCCCTCCTCGGGGCGCGCGATCACCCACTCGGAGACGGCCCGGTGAAACCTCTGCTCGGTGAGCACCGGGCGACCTTCGGACTGCGTGCGCGGGAGGTCGATCATCCGCAGCGCGTGGGCGACGGAGGAGAGCGGCAGCGTCGCCCACGAGGCCGGAGCGGGCGCGTCTTCGCGGCGACGGATGAGCGCGCCGGGAGACTCGACGTTGGGCAGCTCCAGCGAGGCGTCGAGGGAGGGGTAGCCCGGCGGGCAACGGAGAAACTCCGCGAGCGCCAGCGCCTGAGGCCACGGGTCGAAGCCCTTGCCCGCGGGGTTGCGGGCCTCGGTGACGATCACCGGAGCCTCGCGGTCGATCAGGGCCACGCAGGCGCCGCCGAAGGCGTTCTGCCAGGTGAGGGGCATCGCGCGGAAGGGCTGCGGGGCGCTCGGCCCGGCGTCGGTCCATCGGCGGTCGCCGAAGACGGCGAGGCGTCGGGTGGCGGGGCCCACGGAGAGGGCGACCTCCATCGCGTCGACGGCCCTGACGCGCTGGGCGTGGGCGCAGCCGAGGAAGATCACCTCGAAGTCGTCGCCCTCGCGAGGGAGGTCGTCGCGAGGGATCACCCCGAAGCGCGTGGGCTCGTCATCGTCGAAGAGGGGCAGCGGCGACTGCGTGTCGAGCGCCAGCGCCCCGCCCGGCTCATAGGTGAAGGTCGCCTTGGCGGTGACGACGCCCGCCTGGTGCTCCTCGTCCCACCCGTCCCCGATCGCGCACGCGGCCGGAACCGGCGTGCGGTTCACCAGCTCCATCCGACCGTTCTGTTCGACAGCGGGGGGCGCTGTCAACGCTCACCGTTCTACTGAAACGACTTCGACGGCCCCATGCCCTCGGCGCCGTCGACCTTCACCTCGCAGCCGAAGACGTCCTCCATCAGGTCGGCCTTCCTCAGCGCCGTCCAGCGCTCGAGCGCGAGGTCGCTCTCCCCGGCCGCGCGGGGGTTGGGCGTGGCGCGCAGCGAGATGCGCCCCGGGGTGATGCGCACCGCCACGTCGAGCACCTTGCCCTGGTGCTCCCGATCGAAGGCGTCGGCCACGCGCAGCAGCGCCGCGAGCTTGCGCACCACCGTCCGCAGCCGCCGGTCGAGCTTGCGGAAGCCCGGGTGCGACAGGTCGGGGAGCGACTTGCGATGGTAGCGCGCGACGTTGGCCACGACCTCCTTCTGCTCGGGCGTGAGGCCCATGAGGTCGGAGTGCGTGATGATGTAGTAGGTGTGCTTGTGGTGGGCGTCGAAGCCCACGAAGTCGCCCGCGTCGTGAAGCAGCGCGGCGAGCTTGAGCAGCGCGCGGTCGTCGGGGCCGAGGTGGTGAAGGTCGGCGCACTGATCGAAGAGCGAGAGGGCCATCGCCGCGACGTGCTTGGCGTGCGCCTCGTCGAAGCGGTACTTGCGCCCTAGCGCGAGCGCCTGGGCCTCCACCTCCGCGGCCTCGCCGGGGACGTCCCACACCCGAAACGCCCGGTCGACGAGCTCCGCGAGGATGCCGTCCTTCAGCCCGACGCCCGGCGTCGCCACGCTGGCCGCGCCCACCGCGTCGGCCACCGTCGAGAGCACGAAGAGCGCCGGGACGATCACGTCAGCCCGGTCGCCGCGCAGGCCGTAGCGCTCCCGGCGGGCCTTCGGGGCGAGGGCGGCCATCTCGTCTCGAAGCGTGAGCATGGCGGCCACGTCGATGCCGTTGCCGTCGTCGGTGGCGAAGGGGCACAGCGCCGCGATGGCCTCGGCGTTGCCGCCCGTGGCGACCACCACGTCGGGCATCGAGCCGCGGAGAAACTCCGCCTCGCTCAGCGAGCGCTCGATGTACTCCATCAGCAGCGCCCGGCGTTCGGCGGAGACGGCTGCGTCGTGGTCGAGGAAGGCCTCGTGGAGGCGCACCGTGCCCATCGGGAGCGACACCGACGCGTGCGGCGCCTGGTCGGTGAGCAGGGTGAGCTCGACGCTGCCGCCGCCGATGTCGACCAGCAGCGCGCGGCGGCCCTTGAGGTTGACCGCGTGGCGCACGGCGACGAGCACCAGCCGCGCCTCCTCGACCCCTTCGATGACGTCGAGCTTGATGCCCGCCTCGCGCTCGGCGCGCTCGACCAGCAGGTCGGCGTTCTGCGCCTCGCGGACGGCGCTGGTGGCCACCGCGCGGTAGCCGTCGACCCCGGCCTCCTTCATCACGTCGCGGAAGGCCTTGAGCGCGTCGACGGCCTCCAGGACGGCCGAGGGCGCGAGCTTCCCGGTGAGGAAGACGTCGTGACCGAGCCGCACCGGCGCCCGCTCCGCGGCGACCTCGCGCACCTGGTCGGGGGAGAGCGCCTCGACGACCCGCAGGCGCATCGCGTTGGAGCCGACATCAATCGCTGCGAATCGAGCCATGGGCGTGCGCTCTCCCTTACTTCAGATCGGGCCCGAGGTGTGAGGTCGGTTGACCCCGGCGGGACGGTGTCGACCCTGGGTCGCGGGCGCGCGGCGCTCACCCCGGAATGATGGGGCCCGGGCCCGCCGGGTCGGTTGGACTCTCTTGCCTGGAGGGCGACGGCGTCGGGGGCCGTCCTCCTTGGGGGGATCGCAGGGCGCTGGGCGATGTGAGCCCGCGCGCCGCCGGGGCCGGCGTGCCAGGGCAGCCATCGTGTGATGCCTGGGGGACGCGCATGCGCGGCACCCCGTGCACCGAGCCCTTCGCATGGCAAGGGGGGGGGGCCTTACCGGGGATCTCCAACCTCACGCGCTCGCTCTCTCCGGGGCTGAGGGTGATGCGTCGCGAGGTGCTGCGCCCGCCGGGCTGGCTGGCCGAGACGGTGTGCGTCCCGGGGGTGACGCGCACGGCGCGCCCGGTGGCGATGGGACGCCCGTCGAGCGAGGCGTTGCCCCATGGCTGGATGGTGACCGTGAGCGTCGCAGGGGTCGCATCGACCGCAGGAGCAGCCTGCACGGGCGCGGGAGAGGGTTGCACCGGGAGCGGAGAGACGTGCACGGGCGCCGGAGAGGGTTGCAGGGGCGGCGGAGAGACATGCAGAGGCGCCGGAGAGATGTGCAGGGGTGCCGGAGAGGCATGCAGGGGCGTCGGGGAAGGGGACGCGGGCGCCGGAGGGGACTGCAGGGCGAGCGCGACGGTGACGCCGAGGACGGCGACGGCGGTGACGGCGATGGGCAGCGCGACCCGGCGGAGCAGCGGACGCGAGGGGCCTGGCTGCACCGCGGCGCTGGGGATGGTGACGGCGAAGGGGGCGCTGGTGGCGGTCGGCGCGATGGGCGGCGGGAGCGGGGTGAACACCGGCGGAGGGGTGATGGCGGTCTGCTCGGAGGAGTCGCCCTCGGCGCTGAGGAGCTCGGTGCGAGCCGGGCGCTGCGGGCGGGTGGAGTCGAGCGCCACGGGGACCGGGGCCTGGGTCACCACCGGGGTCACGACCGAGGCCTGGTCGGGATAGAACTCCGAGAGGAGCGCGGTGAGCGAGCGCGATCCGGTGGGGAAGGGGATGGACTGGAGCGCGTCGAGGGCCGCGGCGGCGGTGGGGAAGCGCTGGTCCATCGGGAGCTTGAGCAGGGTGTCGACCCAGCGCTCGACCGCGGGCGGGACGTCGGGCCGCAGCGACCGCAGCGCCTCGCGCTCCCCGCGCAGCATGGTGAGGATCACCTCGCGGTCACGCCCTTGGAAGGGCCGCTGCCCGGCGAGGAGCTCGAAGGCGCAGATGCCGAGCGCGAAGAGGTCGGTGCGGCCGTCGAGGGTCTTCCCGGTGGCCTGCTCCGGGGCCATGTACGCGAGCTTGCCCTTCACCAGGTCGCCCTGCGTCTGGTGCAGCCGCGAGGTGGCCTTGGCGATGCCGAAGTCCGAGAGCTTCACCTCGCCGGCGTAGCTGACGAGGATGTTGTGTGGCGTGACGTCGCGGTGGACGATGTCGAGCGCCACGCCCTGGTCGTGCTTGCCGTGGGCGTACTCGAGGCCGCGCAGCACCTCGGAGAGGACGAAGAGCGCCGCGTCGACGGGCATCTTCCGCCCCTCGGCGGCGAGGCGCTTGATGAGCCGGCCGATGTCCGTGCCGTGCACCCACTCCATGCAGATGTAGAGCTGGCCGTCGGTGTTGCCGAAGTCGTCGATGGCGACGATGTTGCTGTGCCGCAGCCGCGAGCAGATGCGCGCCTCGTCGATGAACATCTCCACGAAGGAGGGGTCGCCGCTCAGGTTGGGGCGGATGCGCTTGATGCAGACCTCGCGGCGGAAATCGTGGGCTCCCCGGCGCTCGCCGAAGTAGATCTCCGCCATGCCCCCCTGTGCGATCTTTTCACGGAGAACGTAGGGCCCGAACTGTTCGCCCTCGTACACGAGGCGCGAGCGTATGGGGAGCCTCGGTGCAGGCGCAAGGGTCGCGTGAGGGAGCTGAGGCCGTGTGGTACGGTTTTGCCCTCCCAATGACCACATCACTGGCCTCGACGCTGCGCTCGCTGCAGGAGGAATTCCTCCAGCTCCACACCACCAAGGAAGACCTGTTCTGGTCCGCGAAGATGGGCATCGCCGACGACCCGGAGGCCGCGCAGAAGGCGCTGTCCGCCGCGGAGATCGGGATGAACCGCTTCCTCCAGGACCCGACGGCCCTGCGCCGGCTGCGCGACCTTCGGGCGACGCGCGAGGGTACCCCCCAGCAGCAGCACGTGCTCGACGGGTGGATCGCCCTCTTCGCCGCGAACAGCATCGAGAGCCCGGAGGCGCGCGCGCTCTCCGAGGAGATCGTGCACATGGAGGGCGAGCTGCAGCGGGTGCGCGGCGGGATGAAGCTTGGCTACATCGACCCGGCGACCGGCGCCTTCGAGGCGGCGGGCAGCAACAAGCTCTCGCTGATGATGCGCAACGACCCCGACCCCGCGCGCCGCCGCGCCGCCTACGAGGGCCTGCGCTCGATCGAGGCCTTCGTGCTGGAGCACGGCTTCCTCGACGTGGTGCGAAAGCGCAACCAGCTCGGCCGGATGCTGGGCCACTCGGACTACTACGCGTGGCGGGTTCACACCGTCGAGCGCATGACCAAGGCTGAGCTCTTCGGCGCCCTCGACGACCTCGCCGCCCGCACCGCCGAGCGCACCCGCGCGGAGCTCGCCTCCTTCGCGAAGCGCCACGGCGAAGGCGCCCTCGACCCATGGAACTTCCTCTTCCTCCGCGCCGGCAAGCTGGCCGCGGCGCTCGACCCGTACTTCGGCTTCGGCCCCGCGGTGCGCCGCTGGGGCAGCTCCTTCGCCGGGCTCGGGGTGAAGTTTCGCGGCGCCACGCTCACGCTCGACCTCGTCGACCGCGCGGGCAAGTACGAGAACGGCTTCATGCACGGCCCCGGGGTGGGCTTCCGCGACGCGGGCACCTGGCGCCCGGCGCGCATCAACTTCACCGCCAACGCCGTGCGCGGCGCGGTGGGCAGCGGGCTGCGCGCGACCGAGACGCTCTTCCACGAAGGCGGCCACGCGGCGCACTTCAGCAACATCGAGAGCGACGCGCCGTGCTTCGCCCAGGAGTTCGCCCCGACCTCGGTGGCCTACGCCGAGACGCAGTCGATGTTCATGGACTCGCTGCTCGAAGACCCCGACTGGCGCGCGCGCTACCTCACCGACGGGGAGGGAAACCCCATCCCGCAGTCGCTCATCGAGGAGGCCATCTCCGAGGCGCAGCCGATGCGGCCGTGGGACGTGCGCGCGATGCTGACGATCCCGATGGCCGAGCGGCGGCTCTACGAGATGTCCGACGAGGCGCTGCAGCCCGAGGCGGTGCTGGCGATGTTTCGCGCGGTGGAGGTGGAGCTTCAGGGGCTCTCCGCGGGCACGCGCCCGGTGCTGGCGGTGCCGCACCTGCTCGCGGGCGAGGCGAGCGCCTACTACCACGGCTATGTGATGGCCGAGATGGCGGTGCACCAGACGCGGGCCTTCTTCCTCGGGCGCGACGGCCACCTGGTCGACAACCCCAGGGTCGGCCCCGACCTCGCGAAGCACTACTGGGCGCCCGGCAACGCCAAGACCTTCAACGACACGCTGCGCGCGCTCACCGGCTCCGCCCTCTCCGCGGACGCCATCGTGGCCAACTGCAACCTGAGCGTCGACGAGGCCGTGGCGCAGGCGCGCGCGGCCGTCGCGAAGCTGCCCACGATCGCCCCGCAGACGGGCCCCGTGGAGCTCGACGTGACCGTGCGCGTGGTGCACGGCCGCGAGGTGATCGGCACCACCGAGGGCGGATCCTTCGAGCGCATGGCCGACGACTTCGAGGCCTGGATCGGCCGGGGCGCGTGAGCGGTCCGGGGCCGCTACGGTTCTTCGCGACGGCGGCGAAGGGCACCGAGCCCGCGCTGCGGGACGAGCTGCGCTCGATGCGCTTCTGGCACGTGCGCGCCGACCGCGGGGGAGTGCACTTCGAGGGCGCCCTCGCGGACGGGATGCGCGCCTGCCTCCACAGCCGCATCGCGATGCGGGTGCTGCTGGAGCGCGGGCGCTTCCCGGCGAAGGGAGAGCAGGCGCTCTACGACGGCGTGCGGGCGCTCGGCTGGGACGAGCACTCGAGCCCGAAGCACACGCTCTCGGTGTCGGCGACGTGCCGCAGCTCGCAGCTCACGCACTCGCAGTTCATCGCGCTCAAGACCAAGGACGCCATCGTCGACTCGATCCGCGACCTGCACGGCAGCCGGCCCGACGTCGATCCTCGCGACCCTGACGTCTCGGTGGTGGTGCGCCTGGTGAAGGACGAGGCCACGGTCTACCTCGACCTCGCGGGCGAGGCGCTGCACAAGCGCGGCTACCGCGTGGCGACGGTCGACGCGGTGATGAAGGAGAACCTCGCCGCGGCGGTGCTGCGCATCGGGGGCTGGGACGCCACGAGCGACCTCATCGACCCGGTGTGCGGCGCCGGGACCGTCGCCATCGAGGCGGCGATGATCGCCTGCCGGGTGGCGCCGGGGCTGCGTCGCCGCTTCGGCTTCGAGCGCTGGCCGGGCTTCGACGCGGCGCAGTCGACGGCGTGGGAGTCGCTGCTGGAGGCCGCCAACGCGGCGGTGCTCACCGAGTGCCCGGTGAAGATCCTCGCGACGGACGTCTCGCCCGCGGCGGTCGACGCCACGGCGCAGAACCTCGCCTCGGCGGGCGTCGCGGGCGCGGTCACGGTGCAGCGCCGCGACGCGCGCAGCTACCGCGAGGAGGACGGGCCCGCGTGGGTGGTGGCCGATCCCCCTTACGGGGGGAGGCTCGCCGCGCAGCCGCTGCAGCTCGCGGGCTTCTTCCGCCAGTGGGGCGACGCGCTTCGCACCATGCACGGGAGCACGGTGCTGCTGATCTCGGGCAACCCGCTGGTGCAGCGCAACCTCGGGCTCACGCCGGAGATGGAGGTGGAGCTCTACAACGGCGACATCGAGTGCCGGCTGCTGCGCTACCGCATCGCATAGACCACCACCCCACCCCGAGAAGGAGGATTCGCCCATGACCGACGCGTTCAAGCCTGTGTCGCCGCGGGAGGTTCCTCGCTTCGCCGGGGTGTCGACCTTCCTTCGGCTGCCGGTGCACGCCGACCCCGCGGACGTCGACGCGCTCATCATCGGCGCCCCCTTCGACGGCGGCACCACCTACCGCCCCGGCGCCCGCTTCGGCCCTCGCGGGGTGCGCCTGGCGAGCGCGCTCACCCGGGGCTTCCACCCCGACCCCGACATCGACCTCTTCGAGTCGCTGCGCTGCGCCGACGGCGGTGACGTGGCCTGCGTCCCGATGGACATGGCCCTGTCGCTCTCTCGCATCGAGGCCCGCGTGGCGGAGATCGTCGCGGCGGGCGCCGTCCCGGCGGTCATCGGGGGCGACCACACCTGCTCGCTGCCGGTGATCCGCGCGCTCGCGAAGGTGCACGGCCCGCTCGGGCTGGTGCACTTCGACGCGCACAGCGACACCTACCCCCCGGCGTGGGGCATCGACCCGCACCACGGCACCGTCTTTCGCAACATGGCGGAGGAGGGGCTGCTGCGACCCGCGGACGTGCTGCAGATCGGCATCCGCGGCCCCTTCTCGACGCGCGACGACCTGGCCTTCGCCAGGAAGGCGGGCTTCACGGTGCTGACCGCGGAGGACGTGCACCGCGACCTCGACGGGGTGATCGCCCGCATCGAGGCGCTGCCCAAGACGGGGCCGTACTACGTGAGCTTCGACGTCGACGCGGTCGACCCGTCGATGGCTCCGGGGACGGGCACCCCGGTGCCGGGAGGCTTCTTCTCCTGGCAGGCGCTGGCGATGGTGCGCGCCACGAAGGCGCTGCGGGTGGTGGGCTGCGACGTGATGGAGGTGTCGCCGGACTTCGACGTCAACGGGGTGACCTGCCTGCTCGCGGCCAACCTCCTCGCGGAGATGCTGGCCGCGATCGCGGCGCACCGGCGGGGGTGAGCGGGCGCCGCGGCGGCTTCTACAGGTGGAAGCCGAGGAAGACCGTCGTGTCGATGTTGAACAGGAAGGTCGGGAACATGAACTGGAGCGCGACCTCGGCGCCGGCGTGGAAGCCGTTGCGGACGGCGTACTCGACGCGCGCGCCGGCGTGGGCGTTGCCGTAGCCCGAGAGCACGTGGGCGCCGTCGCGGGTCTCGTTGGCCGGGAGCGCGGGCTTGGGCTCGATCTGCCCGACGCCGCCGCCGGCGAAGGCGCTGGCGACGAAGCCGCTGCTGGCGAAGCCGTGGGGCGTGAAGGCGTAGTAGGCGCGCGCCATCAACAGGAGGTTGGCGAAGGGGTTGCTGCGCGCAGAGCCGCCCGTCGTGGCGGGGATGGTCCACGGGGCGGCGTCGAACTGGAAGCGCGCCACGACCGCCGCGCCGATGCGCGGGGTGAAGTTGTAGCGGACGTTGGCCGCGAGGAAGAAGGTCGGCGCGAAGCCCGGGTCGATGGTCTGGTAGCAGACGACGTCGCCGCAGTCGCGGCGGATGACCTGCCCCGAGGAGTTCACGAGCAGGCGCTGCTCGGCGTAGGAGGGCCGACCGGTGAGGAAGGCCGCGCCGATGCCGCCGCCGAGGTCGAAGGAGAAGCGCGAGGTGCGCACCGCGTTGGGGTCGGTAGGCTCCGTGGGCTCGGTGGAGCTGGCCTCGCCGACGCCGCAGGCGCCCGCGTCGCAGTGCAGGCCCTCGCCGCACTCGTCGTTGGAGGCGCAGGGGTCGCCGAGGCCGCGGTTGCCCCGCGCCGCGGGGCGCGTGCGGCACTGCGGACCGGTCATGCCCGGGGGGCACTCCTCGGTGTCGGCCGCGCAGGTCTCCGGCGGCGTGCGGCCGGGGAGGGAGGGCGCCGGGTGAGAGCGGCGGGCGACGATGGCAACCTGCACCGGCGAGGTCTCGCTGCCGACGGTCGCGACGACCTGGGTGTTCGCGTCGACGGCGGTGACGTAGTACTCCATCGACGGGGCGATCATGGCGGCGCAGGGGATCTCCGCGCCGTAGCCATTGGCCGCCCGGCTCATCTCCCGGCGCTCGAAGGAGCGCATGCCGTTGCCCTTGTAATAGACGTAGACGTGCTCGACGGAGAAGGTCGCGCTCGGCTCGACATAGACCGGGCAGCGGGGTGTTGGCGAGCTGCTCGGGGGCGGGCGTGTGGAGGAGCTCACCGCCGGAGCTCGGACGCCGCGGGGTGTTGACCGGGGGGGTGTTGACCGGCGGGGTGCGGCCGCCGCCGGCGACCTGGCCCTGCGCCTGGCGGAAGGCCGCGCTGATTTCCGGCGTGACGAGCATCGCGTCGGGCTGGGCGTTGGCGTCGAGTTGCAGCGCCCGCACCATCGACTCGACGCCGGCGGTGGTGTTCTGCTGGCCGCCGACCTGCACGATGCCGATCGCCATGTGGACGCGCGCGGTCATCGCGGGCGAACAGCCGTTGTTGGCGCAGGTGCGCACGGCGTTCTGGAGGCGCTCGAGGGAGCGGTCGATCTCGAGGTTCTGGTACTCCTCCACCGCGTCGGTGATGAGCGAGCGCGCGGCGCGGTCACGGGGACCCTGCTGTGCGTTCGCGGTGGAGGGGACGAAGGCCAGGGCGGCCAGGAAGACTGCGGTCCGTTGCCAGCTCATACTTTGCTCGTTGGGTTTCCAGGGGAGCGCCGCGGACAACCGGGTGCGTCCCCGTCGGCGATCGGGCGGCGGCATCCTACACGGTTTCGCCCCGACGCCAACGACCCTGCGCGGCGCAGGTGCGAGGCGTCGTGATCAGTGGACGATGCGGCCGTCGGCGTCGATCTCGTTGAGCTCGACGCGCCGGTTGGCCGCGCGCCCCTCGGAGGTGGTGTTGCTCTCGAGCGGCTGCCGCGGACCATAGCCGCGCGAGGTCAGCCTCGAGGGCTCGATGCCGTGCCCGATGAGGTAGGTGCGCACCGTGGCCGCGCGCGCCGCGGAGAGCCGCTCGTTGTGCTGCCGCCCCCCTTCGCTGGAGGTGTGGCCGCCGACCTCGTAGCGCAGCGCGCGGTTCTGCGGCTGGCCGAGGTACTGCACCACCTCGTCGAGGGTGGCCGCCGCGCCGGGCCGCAGCGTCGCGCGGTTGAGGTCGAACTCCACGCGGAAGCGCACCCCGTGCTGGGTGATCTGCAGGTGCTCGAAGACCCGCGGGCAGCCGTGGTTGTCCACGGGGCCGGGCTCGTTGGGGCAGTGGTCCTGGAGGTCGACCAGCGAGTCCTGGTCGTTGTCGAGGTCGGGGCAGCCGTCGGGGTCGTTGTAGCCGTCGGGGTCTTCGGGCTCGTTGCGGCAGTTGTCCGTGGTGTCGGGCACCCCGTCGGCGTCGTTGTCGAGCTCGGGGCAGCCGTCCTCGTCCAGGTACTGGTCGCGGTCTTCGGGCTCGATGGGGCACACGTCCCGAGAGTCCACGAGCCCGTCGCCGTCGGTGTCGGGGTCGTCGGGGCAGCCGTCCTCGTCCTGGAAGGCGTTCCAGGTCTCGGGCACGTCGGGGCACTGGTCGTCGGGGTCGAGGTACCCGTCGCCGTCGCGGTCGCCCACCGCGGGCGCCTGCGGCAGGCAGCGGTCGGCGGGGGACATCCGCAGCGCCGCGCGGGCGTTGAGGTCGGCCTCGTTGAAGTGCTCCTCGGCGCGGCGGAAGTGGCCCTCGTCGAGCTCGCGGTCGGCGAACTCCGCGTGCGCTCGGCCCACCGCCAGCTCGCGCGGCGCGCACTCGTGGGCCCCGTTGCGCTCGGCTTGCGTGAGCAGCAGCCGGGTCGCGTCGAGGCGGCCCCGCAGCCCGGAGGTCGAGGCGCACCCGATGAGGCACGCGAGCGCGAGGGTGAGCGGACGGAGGTCAGCGCGGCGACGCATTGGCTCGGCCCCGGGCGATCTCTCGTGCGCGGTTGCCGTAGTCCTCGGCGACCGATGCCATGTCCACGGCGTCCTGGTACTCCGCGGTGCCCGCGAACTCCTGGGCCTTGCGAAGGTGCTCGAGGGCGAAGTGGTACTCGTAGGGAGCTCGCTGCGGCCCACCGGCCTGGCGGGCCTCCTCGACGGCGTGCTGCGCGCCGGAGAGGTTGACCATGTACAGCACCGGGCCGCACCCGCTGGCGGCGGCGGCAAAGGAGAGACACCCGACGATCACGGCGAACCGAAGCACCGCGCGGACGCTACCCCAGCGAAACAAAGAGGGTCAACGACGCTGCGTGGCCCGTGGGCGGAAACTCCCATCGCACGCGGCGTCTCTGCTATGTCGCGCCCCGTTGCGATGGAGCGAGGAACCTGGATCGCCTGTGTTGGTCCCATCGGCGTGGGCAAGAGCACGCTCGCGGAGGTGGTGGCGCGCCGCACCGGGGCGCTCTTCGTCCCGGAGCGCTTCGGCGACAACGCCTTCCTCGAGCGCTTCTACGGGCCCGACGGCATCAAGCGCTGGGGCTTCCAGACGGAGGTGTCGTTTCTCACGCAGCGGGTCGACCAGGTGCGCGAGATCGAGGCGCTGCTCTCCGTCGGTCGCTCGGTGGTGACGGACTTCACCCCGCAGCAGAACCTCATCTTCGCGCGCATCACCGTCGACCCGCTGGAGTTCTGCCTCTACGAGCAGCTCTACGACCGCCTCTTCGGCGCGCTGCCCCGCCCCGACCGGCTCATCTGCCTCGACGCCGACCTTCGCACCATCCTGCGGCGCATCCGCAGCCGGGCGCGCTCCATGGAGTCGGGCATCCCCCCCGCGTACATCCGCAAGCTGCGCGCGGGCTACCTCACCTGGCACGAGACCCCGCCCGCCCCGACGCTCTGGATCGACACCTCGAAGATGCCCATCCCCAGCGACCTCGTGGCGCGCGCCGCGGCCCTCGACGCGGTGATGCACTCGCTCGAACCCGAGACCCGCCGGGCCCTCTTCGGCCGCGAGGGCTGAAGCGCCCCTCCGGCTCACTCCGCCGGGAAGATCACCTCGGTCTCGCGCCCGCCCGGGACCCTCACCACCCGCTGCATCACCCGCCCGTCGGGCCGACGGCACCGCACCCGGTGCTCTCCCGCGGAGACCACCCGGTTGAACACCGGCGATCGCCCCACCACGCGCCCGTCGACGCTCACCTCGCAGCGAGGCGGGTCGGCCCCCACGGTGATCCTCCCGGTCGCCCTCCGAACCACGTGCGCCGGCGGCGCAGCAGGCTCTGACTGCTCCGTCGCGCCCTCGTCCGTCGCCGCGCCCGCGTCCACGGTCTGCTGCACCACGACCACCTCGACAGGCGCCGGCTGACCGGGTGCCGCCTCCGCCGCGGCGTCGGCCGCCGAAGGCTCGGCGTAGCGCCGCTGGCCCGTCGAGGCGCTCGGAGGGTCGCCCCGTCGCAGCGCCAGCACCGCCGCCGCGACCACCAGCAGCGCGAGGCCCCCGAGGGCCGCGACGGGCCAGCGGCGCTTCGACGACCCGGCCGCGACGGCGGCGGAGCTCCCGCTCGGAGGCGGACCGATGACGGCGGAGGCGGCGGAGGGGTTCTGGGTGACCGACCAGGGCGTCGACACGGGCTGCGACACCGGCGTCTCGACGCGCGCTCGCGGCCCCGACGGCGCGATGGGAAAGGCGCCGCTCGTGGCCATGCCGGGCAGCACCCGCACCACCGTGGGCTCGCTCTCCATCATCGACGCGTGCCGCTTGCGAAGCACCGAGCGCAGCGCCTCGGAGGCCTCTCCCGCGTCGGCGAAGCGGCGCTCCGGGTCGCGCTCGACGCAGCGCAGAAACCACTCGTCGAAGCCCGCGGGGAGCAGCCCCGGGTCGAGCCCCTGCTCCATGACCCGCAGCCCGGGCGGGTCGATGGGGTGCACCGCGATCTCCATCAGGAGCGCGTTGAGGCTGACCCCCTCGCCCTCCACCGAGCGCCAGTAGTGGCGGCCGGTGAGGAGCAGGTAGGCCAGCAGCCCCATGGGCCAGACGTCGGTGCTGCGCCGAAGCTTGGCGCCCGAGCGCGCCTGCTCGGGGGCCATGAAGAGCGGCGACCCGAGCTGCCGGGTGACGGTCACCGAGGTGGCGTTGTGGGTGATCAGCTTGGAGATGCCGAAGTCGAGCACCTTCACCACGAAGGGCATGCCCCGGAGCTTGGAGCGGGCGACGAAGATGTTGCGGGGCTTCAGGTCGCGGTGGATCACCCCGGCGCGGTGCGCGGCCGCCAGGGCGTCGCCGAGCTGCTCGAAGATCTCCAGGGCTTCGTGCGTCGGGAGCCTGCCCCGGCGGTGGAGCAGGTCGGCGAGGTCTTCGCCTTCGAGGAGTTCCATCGCGAGGTAGGGGATCTCGGTCTCCTCGTCGACCCCGGCGGCGATCACCTCGACGACGTGGCCGCTCCCGATCTGGCCTCCGATGCGGGCCTCCAGGCTGAACTGCTCCCGGCTGTAGGGGTCGGCGACGAGGTCGGGGTTGAGCACCTTCAGCGCTCGCAGCTTGCCCGAGGAGAGCTGCTCGGCCACGTAGACGGCCCCCATCCCGCCCTCCGCCAGCGCACGCACGATGCGGAAATCCCGGGCGAAGACCACCCCGGGCCCCAGGCTCGCGAGTGCCGACGACATCAGACCGGCGACTCTAGCGCACTCCCGCCCCCCGCCACCCCTTTGTGTAGAGTCCCTGCAGTCAAGCCATGCAGGTATCGTCACTCTGGATCCATCCGGTGAAGTCTTGTCAGGCCATTCGCCTCGACCGCGTCGAGCTCGAAGAGACCGGCTTCCGGCACGACCGCCGCTGGATGATCGTCGACCCCGAAGGGCGCTTCGTCTCGCAGCGCGAGCGCCCCGACCTCGCCACCGTGTCGGTCAGCGTCCGGGGCGACCACGTCGCGCTCTCCGCGCACGGCCACGGGGCGCTGATGCTGCCGCTCGATCCGGGCGACGCCGCTCCGTCCCGCCGGGTCACCGTCTGGGACGACGCGGTCGAGGCTCGCCGCGCCAGCCCCGACGCGGCGCTGTGGCTGCGGACCACCCTCGGCCTCGACGGGGACATCGTCTGGATGCCCCCAGGGAGCGCCCGTCCGGTCGATCCCGCCTACGCCCGGGCGAGCGACCGGGTGGGCTTCGCCGACGGATTCCCGCTGCTGCTCGCGGCGGAGTCTTCCCTCGACGCGCTCAACGCCATGCTCGACGAGCCGGTGCCGATGGAGCGCTTCCGCCCCAACGTGGTCGTCTCCGGCAGCGAGGCCTTCGACGAGGACCGCTGGTCGGTGCTTCGTCTGGGGATGGTCCGGTGCCGGGTGGTGAAGCCCTGCGCCCGCTGCGTGATCGTCAACACCGACCCCTGGTCGGGCGCCCGCGGGCCGGAGCCCCTCAAGACCCTGAGCGGCTTTCGCGCCCGGGAGTCGAAGGTGTACTTCGCGCAGAACGTCGTCCACGCCCGCGACTGCATCGGGCAGTGGGTGGCCGTGGGCGACGAGGTCAGCGTCGAGACCCGCCGCGAACCCAACGACGAGTTGGAGCTGGGCTCGAGCAATGCCTTCACAAACGACGAAGGCGCAGGGTAACGTCCGCGAAGGTAACGATCGCGGCGCGCGTACACGCGGCGTGAGCCTCGCCGACCCCTCCAAGGGACCACGGCCGAGCATGGCGGTGGGACCGCCGTTCTCCGATCAATTGCTTCGTGCAGCACACGCCAGGGAGCCGCAAGCCATGTCCGACCCCACAAAGAAGTCTGAAGCCGTCACCACCAGCCTCACCGAAGACGAGATCGTCGAGCAGAGCCCGGGCCGTCGCTCGGTGCTCGCGCTGCTCAGCGCCACCGTGCTCGGCGGCGCCGCCAAGGCGCTCGGCGGGTGCATCGTCGCCAACCCGCAGCCCATCCAGACGGGGCCCCAGCCGCAGCAGCCGCAGACCGTGGTGGTCCAGGGCGGCGGCGGCGGCGGCTACCAGTCGGGCCTCACCGACAGCGACTCCGGCTCCTACGCCGACCCGGTGAACAACGGCCGCGGCGGTCCCCGCAACATGCAGACGGGCCTCACCGACGGCGACTCGGGCACCTACTCCGACCCGGTCAACGGCGGTCGCGGGCGCTACGGCCGCGGCGGCGCGACGGGCCTCACCGACGGCGACGCGGGCAGCAACTCCGACCCGGTCGGCAACGGCCGCGGCACCGCCCGCCTCGGGCAGACCGGCATCACCGACGCCGACTCGGGCAACTGGGCCGACGGCGTGGGCCACGGCCGCGGTCGCCGCTGGTGATCTCCCGCCGCAGCGCACCCGCGCGGCGCACCACCTGACCCTCTCTCCCCCTCATCCCATCCCATGACCATGAACTTCCCCACGCTGGCGCGGATCCTCGATCCGGTGCCGGTCGAAGCCTTCCTCCGCGACCACTGGGAGAGCGCGCCGCTGGTGCTGCTCCGCGAACGCCCTCGCGCCTTCGAGGGGCTGCTCTCGCTCGGCGACATCGACCGCTACCTCGGCGACAACGACCTGCACCACCCGTCGGTCTCGCTGGTCGACCACCGCCGCAAGATCGACCCGGGCGAGTACACCTACCCGAGCGGGCTCATCGACACGGTCAAGCTCTTCAAGCTCTACGACGCCGGCGCCACGATGGTGTTCGCCCAGCTCGAGACGCACCACCAGCCGCTCTTCGAGTGCGTGCGCTCGCTCGAGCTGGAGCTGAGCACCCGCTTCCAGGCGAACATCTACCTCACGCCGGGCAGCGCCAAGGGCTTCCACCCCCACTACGACAGCCACGACGTCTTCGTGGCGCAGGTCGAGGGGACCAAGCACTGGATGCTCTATGACCAGCCCATCGAGCTCCCGCTGCGCCGACAGGAGTTCGACCCCAAGGAGACCGCCTGCGGCGCGGTCACCAGGGAGTTCGAGCTCGGTCCCGGCGACCTGCTCTACATCCCCCGAGGGATCATGCACGACGCTCGCACCACCGAGGGCGGAGGGCACTCGCTGCACATCACCTTCGGGGCGCTCTTCACCTCGTGGACGGAGCTGCTCGCCGAGGCCCTCGGCCGCTGGGCGATCACCGACGTCCACGGGCGTCGCAGCCTGCCGCCGGGCTTCGCTCGCGGGGGCGCGGCGTCACCCGAGGCCAGGGCCTACCTCGCCGAGGCCCTCCGGCGCTTCGCCTCCGCGGCGGAGGCCGACGCGGACGGGCTCTTCGAGCACTTCGCGCACGACCTCGTGGGCACCCGCCACGCGAGGCTTCCCGGGCAGTTCGCGCAGCTCGCGGGCCTCGGAGCGCTCACCGTCGACAGCCCCGTGGGGGTGCGCCCCGGCGCGGTGCTCCGCATCGACTCCGACGGCGATCGGGTGACGCTCTCCTGCTACGGCGCCGCGCTGACCTTCCCCGCGCACGCGGAGGGAGCGCTCCGCTTCGCGGTGCAGCACGACCGCTACACCGCGCGCGACCTGCCGACCTCCCTCGACGACGCAGGCCGCATGGTGCTCATCCGCAAGCTCATCAAGGAGGGCGTGCTCCGCGCCCTGTGACCCGGCTCCTTAGGGTCTACAGCCCTCGCACGCAGCGGAACCCCACGTCCACCCGCGCCTCTCGCGCGTCGACGGCCTCTCGCAGCAGCCCGTCGGCGCGTCCGTCGGGCGTCCGATACGACCCGCCCCGCACCCATCGAGACTCGCCCGAGGACGGCCCCGTCGGGTCCCTGTCGACGCCCGCCGTCGGGCGCGCCGAGCCTTCGCGGTCGAGCACCCACTCGGCCACGTTGCCCACCAGGTCGAGCACCCCATGCGGGGACGCTCCCGCGGCCGTCGCGCCCACGGCCGTCGGCCCGTCGCCGCAGCCCGAGGTGCGCGCCAGCGAGCAGCTCGCCTGGCGGCTCCCCCACGGCGACCAGCGGCCCTCGACGCCCTGCGCCGCGAGGGACCACTCGGCGTCGGTAGGCAGGCGCGCTCCCGCGAACGCGCAGTAGCGCGCGGCCTGGGCGTGGGTGACGTTCACCACCGGCATCGCGTCGCGGGTCATCGACGAGAGCGGGTCGCTGAGCGCCGGGCACATGCCCGCAGCGACGCATCGCCGCCACGCGCCGACGGTCACCTCGGTGCGGTCGATGGCGAAGGCGCCCACGGAGACCCAGCGGCCCGCCGTGCGCCACGTCGCCCCGGGGATCAGCGCCATCGTCGTCCCGACCCTCGCTCTCGCGGCCGCGGTCGGGGACTCCCAGCGCGAGGTCACGCCCGCGTCGTCGGGGCGGTCGAGGGCGCCTCGGGGTTGGCACCCGGCGCCGTTCGGGAGCATGGACTCGCCGGGCTGGCAGCTCGTCACCGGGCCGGTCGCGGCGCCGCCGACGTGGCGCTGCCCCGGCCGGCCGCAGTGCTCGTCCCGGTCGATCGCCACCAGGGGGAAGCGGCAGCCTGCGCCGGCGTCGAGGGCGGTCGGGCGATCGACCGGGCCCGCGTCCCTGGAGGGCTGGGACCACGCGCTCCGACAGCCCCCGACGAGCCACAACGAGAGCACTGCGAGGCGGTACGGCCGGAACATCACGGCCGCGGACCATACGCCAGCGGGGGGCTCATGCCCGACGCCGGTCCCCTTGCATCCACCCGCCGGGTGAGGGCATCCTAGGAAGTGGTCGGCCCGTCCGGTGGTGGAGGCGGCAACGACGATGGAGGGGGTTGAGTCACCAGTGACCAACGAGCAGAGTCGTCGTGCAGAGGCCAGGGTGATCGTGATGCGTTCCGCGCCGAGGGTGCTGGAGGTGCGGACTCAGGGCTACATCACCCGCGTGGAGCTGCTGCGCGCCCTCGACGACGCCGAGGCCCTGCTGGCCGAACACCCCGACATCGACACCATGTTCTGGAACACCCTGCAGCACGACGGTCACGAGCCGGGCAACACCAACCTCGGGATGGTGTTCCACCGTCGGCACGCCGCGCGATTCCAGCGGGCGGCCAGCCTCACGCACAGCGCGCCGATGGCCGCGCTCAGCAACATCGGCCGGGCGCTCTTCCCCGACCTCGCGATCAGCGTGTTCGCCAAGCGCGACGAGGCCGTCGCGTGGCTCACCCGAGGCCACTCGCAGCACGGCGGAAGGCGCACGCGCGCGGCCTGAGCGAGAGAGGGCTTCGTCGGGGGAATGGAGGGTTCTACGGTCGCGCGGGGACGACCGTCACAGGGAAGATCAACGGGAGCTGCGCGATGTCGCGGCCGATGATGCGCGTGCGCCCTACGGCCACGCCGGTGACCCGCGCCTGACCGTCGGGCATCACCACCATCGTCGCGATCGAGTGGTCTTCGGTGTCGATGATCTGCACGAGGCGCGGCAGGGCGAAGCTCACCGTCTCTCCCACGCGCACCTCGACCGTAGTCGTGGTCTGCGCCGATGCGTCGGCTCCCGACAGCGCCAACGCCAGGCAGCCCGCGAGGCCCAGTGCTCGGATGGCGAACGATCGTCGGTCCATCATGGCGCTCCTCCGTTAGGTCCCCAGCGGGACCTTTGATGAGAGGTCTCTAGCACCGATGCACCGACGACGACGCATTCCCGCCCGAGGGGCCGCAGGGCGGTCGTCGAGGCGGCTCCCGGCGTTCCCACGTAGGATGCCCCGCCATGAGATTGCTCCCCACATTCATCCTCCCGCTCGCGCTCGCCGCGTGCGGAACCACCAGCGCTCGCACCGCCCCCGCGACCGCCCCGAGCGCCAGCGCCGCGCCCGTCGCCTTCGGCTCGCTCGACGCTGCCATCGCGGGCGCCCACCGCTCCGCCGCCGACCGGGCGCGCGACGCCTACCGCCACCCCCGAGAGACGCTCACCTTCTTCGGGGTGCAACCCGGTCAGACCGTGATCGAGCTCTCGCCCGGCGGCGGCTGGTACACCGCCATCCTCGCGCCGCTGCTCCACGACTCCGGAACCCTCGTCGCCGCCATCCCCGCCGCCGCCGGGCCGCGCGCCCGGTACCACGCGCGCTTCCGGGAGTTCCAGGCGACGCGCCCCGATCTCTACGGCAACGTGCGCGTCTCGACCCTCGAGCCGCCCGCCACCATCGAGCTGGGCCCCGACGCCTCAGCCGACGTGGTGCTCACCTTCCGCAGCCTCCACGGCTGGATCACCGACAACGCCGCCGAGCAGGTCTTCTCCGCGATCTTTCGGGTGCTGAAGCCGGGAGGGGTGCTGGGCTTCGTCGAGCACCGCGCCGCCGCAGGCGCCGACCCGCAGGTGAGCGCCCGAGCGGGCTACGTGCCCGAGGCGTACGTCATCCAGCTCGCGCAGGCCGCTGGCCTCGTGCTCGACGAGCGCTCGGAGATCAACGCCAACCCGCGCGACACCAGGGACTACCCCGAGGGCGTGTGGTCGCTCCCGCCGACGCTGCGCCAGGGAGAGACCGACCGCGCCCGCTACCTGGCCATCGGCGAGAGCGACCGCATGACCCTGCGCTTTCGACGCCCGGCCGCGACGCCGTGAATGAATGGCGGCGCGCCCTGTTCTTGGGCATCGTCGCCGCGTGAAGACCTTCTTCGCCTCCTCCTCGTCTCCCTCCTGGATCACCCTCGCGCTCTGCCTCGCTGGCTGCGGCTCGGCCCGCCCGGTCGCCACGAACCGCACCGCGACCCCGCCCGCCTCGCAGCCGTCGCTGCTCGCCCCGCAGCACGCGGCGACATACCGCCGCTTCGCGGTCGCTACGGACCACCCCGAGGCCTCGAGCGCCGGGGCGGAGATCCTCGCCGCGGGAGGGACCGCCGCCGACGCCGCAGCCGCCGCCATGCTCGCGCTAGGGGTCGCCTCGCCTGCGTCGAGCGGCCTCGGGGGCGGAGGCTTCGCGCTCTACTACCGGGCCAGCGACCGCAGCGTGACCTTCCTGGACTTCCGGGAGAGCGCCCCGGCCGCCATGTCCGCGGGCCTGATCGCCCCCATGGTGATGGGCCCCCCGGTGACCGACGGCGGAGCCCCGCCCACCTCGCGCGCCATGGGCCTCACGGTGGGCGTCCCGGGTGAGCCCCGTGGCATCGAGGAGCTGCTGCGCCGCTTCGGAACCATCGGCCTCGCCCGCGTGGTGGCGCCCGCGGTGCGCCTCGCGGAGCAGGGCTTCACCCCCAGCGAGCACCTCGCCGGGCTCTCGCAGCGCTTCGTCGGCGCGCTTCGCCACGACCCGCTGGGGCGCACCTGGGTGCCCGACGGGGCCGACGGCATCCGGGCCAACGTCACGCTCCGCAACCCCGCGCTCGCGCAGACACTGCGGTCCTTCGGCGCCAACGGGGCGGGGATCTTCTACGAGGGGCCGCTCGCCGACGACATCGTGCGCACCGCGGGGCGCATCGGCGGCGTGCTCACGGCGGACGACCTCCGGCGATACCGGGTGACCGAGCGCGCTCCGCTGGTGGGAAACCGCTACGGCCATCGCTGGGTGACCGCGCCGCCGGAGAGCGCGGGCGGATACACCATGATGGCGAGCCTCGCGCTGCTGGAGCGCTGGCTGCCCGGCGGGGGAGCGGCGCCCGCTGAGGCCGACGTGCTGCACGCGATGGCGGAGTCGTGGCGGGGGCCCTTCCTCGACCGCGCGCGCTACTTCGGCGACCCCGATTTCGTGAGCGTCCCGGTGGACGCGCTGCTCGATCCCGCCCGCATCGCGACCCGAGCGGCCCTCTTCGACCCGGCGAGGGCGAGGCCCTCTCGCGACTACGACCTCCCGCTGCCCGACCGCGCCGCCGGCCCTCCCGCGCCCGTCCCGCCGGGCACCGGCACCTCCCACGTCTGCGTGGTCGACGCCGAGGGCAACGTCGCGAGCGTCACCACCACCATCAACATCCCCTTCGGCGCGGGCGTGAGCGTCGGGGGCTTCTGGCTCAACGACGAGCTCGACGACTTCACCATCCCCCCGGCGCCCGGCAATCCCGCGGCGCAGCTCCCGAGCAGCGCGCTCAACCAGGCCGCTCCCAACCGCCGGCCGGTCTCCACCATGACGCCGACGATCGTCTTCCAGGGCGACGACCCGGTGCTGGTCATCGGCGGCAGCGGAGGGACGCGCATCGTGACCTCCGTCGAGCAGGCGGCGTGGCGCGCCATCGTGCTACGGGCGCCGGTCGCCGAGGCCGTGGCGCACCCTCGCATCCACCAGGCGGCGCAGCCCGAGGGGCTCTCCGCCGAGGCCGCTACGGCCGAAGCGGTCGTGGCCGCGCTGCGAGCGCGAGGGCACCAGACCGACTCGCTGCGCTACGGCGCGGTCGTGCAGGCGATTCGCATCGCGCGAGGCGCCGACGGGGTGAGCCTCGAGGCCGCGAGCGACCCGCGCAAGGGCGGCCGCCCGGCGGGGCGCTGACGCCCACCGCGACACGGTCGCGTCACGCGGCGGTCACGTCGTCACGAGACCGAGCAACACCTGTCGACAGCTTGTCGCGCGGAGTCCGCGAGGCCCTCACGCCGCGAGGCTAAACCCTGTCACCGCGCCACCGGAGCTCACAGAACCTCAACCGGCGGCGCAGACAGGGACTGCCATGCACGGGTTCTCGCTCATCAAGCTGTTCACCTCCTTCGCGATGATGGGCGCGGAGTGGGTCATGTGGGTGCTCATCGGCCTGTCGTTCGTCTCGGTCTCCATCATGATCGAGCGGGCGCGCTACTACCGCTCGCTGCGCGATGACCTCGACGGGCTCGCGTCCCGCTTCGAGGCGCTGCTCCGCAAGGGCGACCTCTCCGGCGCGGCCAAGGCACTGCGCGCCTCCCCGTCGCCCGCGGCGCTGGTGGCGCTCTCCGGTCTGCGCGAGGTATCCCGCGGCGCCGACGCGGCCGAGTGCGTGATGGTCAGCAGCCTCGCGCGGGTGCGGCGCGAGCTCGAGCGGCGCCTCGCGTTTCTCAACACCGTCGGCAACAACGCCCCCTTCGTCGGGCTCTTCGGCACCGTCATCGGGATCATCCAGGCCTTCGACGCGCTCAAGCCCCCGGCGGGCGTCCGGGGCGCGGCGGCTGCGGCCGCGGCGGCGTCGGCCACCGGGCGGGTGATGGGAACCATCGCCGAGGCGCTGGTGGCGACCGCCATCGGGCTGCTCGTGGCGATCCCCGCCGTCGCGGCCTTCAACTACTTCCAGCGGCGCATCAAGTCGATGCTGACGGACACCGAGGCGCTCACGCAGCTCGTGCTCGCCTATGCCCACGCCCCCACCCAGGCGGTGCACCCGGCGCCGACGCGCATCCACGGCCACGCGGAGATCGTCCCCGTGGCGGAGGCGAGCTGAGGTCATGGCCGGCCACTCGCAAGCCCAGGACGACGAGATCGGCGGGATCAACGTCACGCCCTTCGTCGACATCGCGCTCGTGCTGCTGATCATCTTCATGGTCACGGCGAAGTACATCGTGTCGCAGCAGATCCCGGTGGACCTGCCGCAGGCCGCGACCAGCCAGTCGGCCGCGGAGGTGCGCCTCGCCTCCATCGCCATCGACCGCGAGCAGCGGCTCTTCCTCGACGGGCAGCCCGCCACCGAGGTCGAGCTCCGCGCCGAGCTCCAGCGCCGCTGGGAGGCCGACCACGAGATCCGCGCGGTCATCGCGGCCGACCGCAACGTCATCCACGGGCGGGTCACCGAGGTGATCGACCTCGTGCGCCAGGCGGGCGTGACCCACTTCGCGATCCAGACCGAACCCCCGTCGGAGCCCGCGCGGTGAGCGAGGCGCTGCTCGACGACGACGACGGGTTCGCCGGGAGCTCGGTCTTCCGCAAGCCCCCGGCTCGCGCCTGGGCGGTGTCCTTCGCGGCGCACGCGGCGGCCTTCGTGGCCCTCGGCGTGGTGGGAACCTTCATCGGAGTGAAGGCCGGGGTGATCCCTCCGACCATCATCGAGCTCGAGGCGCCGCCGCCTCGCCGACCTCCCCCCGCGACGCCTCCTCCGCCGCGCACCCCGCCTCCAAGCCCCGCGGCGCAGCCTCGCGCGGCACGACCCGCCGCCGCGAGGACGCCCTCCCGTCGCCCCGGTCGAGCGGGTCGCACGGCGGCTCCTCACGTGCTCGCCGCGCCAGGCAACGGCGGAGCGGGCGGCGACGAGATGCCCGTTGGCGACAACAACGACTTCCAGGGCGGCGTCGTCGGCAACGGAGGCGGCGCCCCGGTGATGCCCCCCGCGCCGGAGCCGGAGCCCGTGGAGCCCATCCACGCGGGCACCGGGCGTCGCGGCCCGGTGCAGATCCCCGAGGAGGCCGTCCCCCCGGTCGCGCTCGATCGGCCGATGCCGGCCTACCCCGATGGAGCGCGCCGCAGCGGGGTGCAGGCCGAGGTGGTCGCCCGCGTCGTCGTCGACGAGGACGGCTCCGTCAGCGCGGTGGAGATCCTCCGCGGTCACCCCGACTTCGACGCGCTGGTGCGCGAGGCGCTGCGCCACTGGCGCTTCCGCCCCGCCACCGTCGATGGCCAGGCCCTCGCCGTCTACCAGATCGTGCGCGTCCCCTTCCGCCTGGAGAACCTCTGATGGCCCATCGCCTCGTCCGCTCGCTCCCGCTGCTCCTCGCGGCGTCGGCGGTGCTCCCCGCGAGCGCGCTCGCGCAGACCACCGAGGCCGCTCCCTCGGACACGGTCATCACCGGCCGCGTCACCGACGGCGCCACCCGCGCGCCCATCGCCGACGCGCAGGTTCGCGTCGTGGGCGGCGACGGCACCGTGGTGCTCAGCGACGTCGACGGCCGCTTCGTGCTGCCCGCGGCCCCTGGCGTGCGCACGGTGCGGGTCTTCGCGGGCCTGCACCTCCCGGTGCGCGTCGAGAACGTGCTCGTCCGCCGCGGGCGCGCGGCGCGCATCGAGGTCACGCTGGAGTCTCGCGAGGTGGGCCCCCCCCAGGAGGCCATCGTCGCCGGGCGCGCCGACACCGGCACCGCCGCGACGGTGCTCGAGCAGCGCCGCCAGTCGGCCTCGGTGAGCGACGGGGTGAGCGCCCAGGAGATCGCCCGCTCCCCCGACACCACCGCGAGCGACTCCATCCGACGCGTCGTCGGGGTGAGCCTCCGCGACCAGAACTTCGTCGTCGTGCGGGGCCTCGGCGGCCGCTACGTCAACGCCCTCCTCAACGGCGCGCCGCTCCCTCCGACGGACCCCGACCAGCCCGGTGTGCAGCTCGACCTCTTCCCCGCGAGCCTTCTCAACAGCCTCACGCTCAACAAGACCTTCACCCCCGACATGCCCGGCGACTTCGCCGGCGGATCGCTCGGCCTCACCACCCGCGACTTCCCGCAGCGCCTGCTGCTGCAGCTCTCGCTCTCCGCGGGCGCCGACACCAACACCCACACCGGCCGGGTGCTCTCCTCTCGCGGCGGCGGCCTCGACGCGCTCGGCTTCGACGACGGCACCCGGGCGCTCCCCTCGTCGGTTCCGCCGGTGCTGCTGCGCCCCGGCAACCGCGGCCTCTCCGCCGAGGACATCGCCTCGGTGGCCCGCACCTTCCAGAACAACTGGAGCGTCCAGCGCTCGCTCCCCCGGCCCAACCTCTCGGGGAGCGTCACCGTCGGCGACACGCTGCGCCTCCGAGGGCGGCCGCTCGGGTTTCTCTTCAGCTTCAGCTACGGCAACACCGTGCGGCGCGTGGACGAGACCATCCGCTCGCTGCGCCTGAGCGACGGCGTGCTCGGGGTGCGGGAGACCCTCGCGCAGGAGTCCGCCACCGAGAGCGTCCTCTGGGGCGCGCTGGCCACCGCGAGCTTCTCCCCCGCGGAGCACCACTCGCTCTCCCTCGTCACCCTCTGGAACCAGTCCTCCGACGACGAGACGCGCGTTCGCTCGGGGTACAACGAGACCGCCGGGGTGGAGCTCTCCGCCCGACAGCTACGGCTCGTGCAGCGCTCGCTCTTCTTCGGGCAGCTCATCGGCGACCACCAGCAGCTCCCCGGCCGCTCTCGGGTGCAGTGGCAGGTCTTCGGCTCTCACGGCCAGCGCTCCGAGCCCGACAACCGCACGCTCACCTACCAGCAGGACCCGCAGGGCTACCGCATCGCCGTGGGCGAAGGCTCCGTCGGCAGGCTCTTCAGCGACCTCGGCAGCCGCGAGGTCGGCGGCCGCCTCGACGTCACCGTCCCCATCTCCCGGCTCACGCTGCGCGGCGGGGCGATGGTGCGCCTCTCCGACCGTAGCTTCCAGACGCGGCGCTTCACCTACGAGAACGCGGGGCTCCCCTCGGAGAGCGCCTTCCTCGGCCCCGAGCAGCTCTTCGCGTCGGAGAACCTCCGCGCTGGCGGATTGGAGTTCCAGGAGCGCACTACGCCGACGGACAGCTACGCGTGGGCGAGCCAGTCCTACGCCCCCTATCTGCGCCTCGACCTCTCCACGGCGCGCGACCGGCTGCGCTTCATCGCGGGCGCCCGCTTCGAGTCCTTCCACCAGTCGCTCGACCCCAACTCTCCCTTCGGCGCGGGGGCCAACGCGCCCTCCCGCTACGTCGACCGCACCGACTCCGACGTGCTGCCCTCCGGCGCCGTCGTGTGGGCCCTCTCTCCCCGCATGAACCTCCGCGCGGCCTACGGCGGAACCATCGCCCGGCCGCTCGTTCGCGAGCTCGCCCCGATCAACTACGAGGACTTCATCCGCAACCGCTCGATCGTGGGCAACCCGGCGCTGCAGCGCACGTTCATCCACAACGCCGACCTCCGCTGGGAGTGGTTTCCCACCTCCGACGAGGTGCTGGCGGTCTCCCTCTTCGCCAAGGAGTTCGACGGCCCCATCGAGCCGCAGGTGCGCGACAACGACGGCAACCTCTCCTTCGTCAACGCCGCGGGGGCGCGCAACCTGGGCGCCGAGATCGAAGGCCGCATCAACCTCGGTCGCATCGCCCCTTCGCTTCGCTCCTTCGTGCTGGGGGCCAACGTCGCGCTGATCCACTCGTCGGTGAGGCTCGGTCCCGACCAGCAGGGCAAGGCCACCAACGCCGAGCGCCCGCTCGCGGGCCAGTCTCCCTACCTGGCCAACGTCTCGCTCGGCTGGCAGCCGAGGGGAGGGCGCGTCTCGGCCTTCGTCTACTACAACCTCTTCGGGCCGCGCATCGAGGAGGTCGGCATCCGCGGCTTCCCCGACGTGTACGCCCGGCCGGTGCACCAGCTCGACGCGACGGTCTCCGCCGAGCTGCGCCCCGGGCTCACGCTCCGGGTGGTCGGCCGCAACCTCGCCTGGCAGCCCGCCGAGCTGGAGCAGGGGGGCTACGTGCTGCGCGCCCCGCAGGCGGCCACCAGCGTCACGCTGCGCCTCGCCTGGACGTATTGATTGAGCACATCTTCTTCCGACACCACCCCATCGGCCGGAGCACGGTGGTCAAGCCGCCCTGCGCTGGCGCCAACTTCACCGGGCAACAGGACCGCCCCGTTCGGGCGAAGTCGCCACGCTTCACTGCCGCGAGGCGCCCACCGCGAGGCGCGGCCTTTATCGCTGCCCCGCCCGCCCGGCCCCCCCCCCCGCCCCCCCCCGCGCACTCCCCCTCGACGAACCGACCGACAACGAAGCGTTGTCCATGGAGGAGGTCCAATGCGCTACACGAAGATCCTGAACCCCGCGCTCATCGCCGCCCTTCTCGCTCCCTCTCTCTGCCTCGTGGGATGTAGCGACGACTCTGGCGACATCATGCAGAACCCCGCCCGCGACGCCGGCACCGACTCTGGCACTCCAGTGACCGACTCTGGCACTCCAGTGACCGACTCTGGCACTCCAGTGACCGACTCTGGCGCTTCCGACGCTGGCGCTCCGGTCACCGATGCGGGCGCGGCGTGCCCGACGAACCCCACCGAGGTCCGTATCTCCACGGCCACCATCACGGCCAGCACCACCTGGGATTGCTCCCACACCTACGTCATCGACAACCCCTCTCCGACCTTCGTGATGGCGCCCGCGGTGCTCACCATCGGGCCCGGAACCACCATCCGCGGCGCAAGCCCCCAGTCGGCGATCATCATCACCCGCGGCGCCCGGCTGGAGGCCGCCGGCACCGCCGCGCAGCCCATCGTGTTCACCAGCAACCGCCCGGTCGGGATGCGCCGCTCCGGCGACTGGGGCGGCGTGGTGCTGCTCGGCAACGCCGCCATCAACGACAGCGCCAACATGACCGGCGCCACCGGGACCAACCAGCTCGAGGGCCTGGACTCCACCGACATGCGCGGACGCTACGGCGGCGGCGCGACCCCCGACGACGCCTCCAACTGCGGCACGCTCCGCTATGTGCGCATCGAGTTCGCGGGCTACACGCTCTCGACCAACAACGAGCTCAACGGGCTCACGGTCTGCGCCTGCGGGTCGGGCACGACGCTCGACTACGTCCAGGTTCACCGCGGCGCCGACGACGGCATCGAGCTCTTCGGCGGCACCGCCAACCTCCGCCACGCCGTGATGACCCAGTCCGACGACGACGGCCTCGACTGGGACCAGGGGTGGCGCGGCAAGGCGCAGTTCCTCGTGGTGCAGGGCCCGGCCATGTCGGGCGAGTCCGACCCCTCGGGCATCGAGGCCGACAACGACCGCGACGTCGCCACCGCCATGCCCGTCTCCGAGCCCACGATCTACAACGCCACCATCCTCGGCCCTGGCAACACCGTCTCCATTGCCAACAACCGCGCGGTGGTATTGCGCCGCGGAACCGCCGCCCGAATGGCCAACTTCCTCCTCGGAGGATTTCCTGTGTCGGGTATCGACGTGCGCGACTCCGCGACCTTCGCCCTCGCCACGGGCGCCGCCCCTCGACTCCAGTTCACCAGCTCGATCATCTGGTCCAACGGGTCGGATGGGATGCAGCACTTCCTCGACAACGCCGCGGACACCTTCGACGAGAGCGCGTGGTTCAACGAGGCCGCCCGGAGCAACCGCGCCGGGGTCGACCCGATGCTCCCCGCTCCCTACAACGCCACCGCGCCGGGCATCACTCCCCCCACGGGAAGCCCTGCGGCGACGGGCGCTGCGACGCCTCCCGATGACGGCTTCTTCGACACCTCGGCCACCTTTCTCGGCGCCGTCCCACCGGGCGCATCGTCCAACTGGATGACCGGCTGGACCGCCTTCCCCGCCAACTGATCAGCGCGCCCGCAGCCACGCCAGCAGCGCGGCGCGGTCGTCTCCGCTCCAGTCGGTCGCCCACAGGTGCCCCGGCACCGCCCCCACGCCATTGACGCCTCGGTAGCCCGGTGACAGCCGCGCCGCGGAGAAGAGATCCTCCAGCGTCGCGACCGATCCGTCATGGAGGTACGGACCCGCCTCGCCGACCGCGATGAGCGCCGATGGGCGATAGCGCCCGGTCCCGCGGCCGTGGCCTGTGGCAAGAGCCGGGTCGGTTCCCACCCTCGACGCCGTCACCAGGGGACCTCCCCCCGCGGCGTTTCCATGGCACTCGCTGCAATGTTCATTGAACAATCGCCCGCCCCTCGCGACCAGCGCCGGATCACCCGCCGGCCGCTCGGGAGCGCGCAGGCTGTAGAGGTACATGGCGAGCGCCCAGGCGAGCTCCCTCGGCGGCCGCACCCGCTCGTGGTTGGAGTGCAGCAGCTGGGTCTCCTGGCGTATCGCCAGCGCCGCCGGACCGACGTGCCGGATGGTCCCTGCCTGGGTGAGGTACTGCTGCTCTCGCAGGCCCCAGAAGTCGGGGATGGACACCGGGTCCTCGTCCCGGTCTTCGGTGACGTCGGCGCGGCCCGGGCCCCAGGTGCGCATCCTCCGCGCGAGCTCCGGGTCCAGCGGGGCGCCGGTGTCGGCGTGGTAGGCGAGGCGCATCCGTCCGTAGTCGAATGAGCGCCGCGCCCTCCCTATCACCAGCGCGCCGTTCTTCACGTCGGTGTGGCAGAGCGCGCAGGTGAGGCCGACCTTCACCTCGCCGTCCACGTCACGGAAGCGCACCGCGCCGGGCCATGAGCCATCGGGCGCTTGAATGATCCCTACGGAGCGGGCGAGGGCCGGTCGGGAGAGGGCGTGTTCGAGGTACGACTCCTCCCTCATGGGATATCGGAAGAACACCTCCCGACCGAGCTCGACCCATCCCGACACGGTGGTGGGGCGGCGGCCGTCCCACAGCGGAGCGACGCCGTCGAGCGGGGCCGCGGGCGCGTCGGTGACCGGGACCGAGACGGGGTTCCAGACGGGGAGGAGGTCCCAGCCGGTGACGCCGAGGGCATAGTGGTCGAGGCGCTGTCGGGAGTAGCTGTTGTCGTGTTGGGTGAGCGACGCCTCGAGGCTGCGGCGTCGGTGCGCCGGGTCATCGAGGTATCGCCGCCCCTCTTCCAACAACCATGGATCGCTCCATGCGACGGCCGGGGTCGCCGCCGTGCGATCCGGGGGAGGGGAGTGGGGAGCGGGCTCGCGGCAGCCCAGCAGCAGCGCGGCGGCCGCGACGTAACAGTTCAGCGGGTAAGCCGCTGTTATCTTCCCCCACAGGTGACGACCCGCGTTCGGGCCCGTCCGGAACTCGATGGACCTTCCGGAAGTTCCAGTCGATGTGCAGTGGGCTCCATCGAAGTGGCATTCCTGTTCGAAAGACCCCCACGAACGTGGGGGTCGTCACCTGTTATAGCCTGGGGTGAGCGCCAACGCGCGAACCCCAGCGTCAAACGAGCGGCTTGCACCTCTGAACTGTTACGCCGCGACTGTGACGGACCGCGCGCTCATGCGATCAGGTGACGACTTCGGGGGCGCGCATGAGCTCACCCGAGCGCAGCACGAGGGTCTGTCCGTTGACGGAGACGGTCACCTCCAGGCGGAAGGGCCGCCCGTAGGTGCTCCAGGTGTTCATGCCGGAGATTCGAACCCAGTTGGGGGCGGTGAGCTTGTAGCTGGCGCGCGTCTCGCCAAAGCCGCGGAGGGTGTTGTCCCAGCCGACGTACTGCGAGCCCTCCCAGCGCTGCGGCTCGCGGGGGGTGAGCACGTCGAGCTCGGCGTCGGTGGCCCCGTCGAGGAGCCGCACGCGGGTGATGGTCAGCGGAAGCGCCGGAGCGGAGGGCGGAGGCGTGCCGATCGAGGCGAGGGTGAAGTTGATCTGGAGGTTGGTCGGACGGCAGTAGCTGCCGCAGGCGGAGTCGGCGGCGCCGCCACCATCAACGGCGGGGCGGCGGGCGCAGCTCTCGGCGATGCCAGCCGAGCCCCCATCGGGGGAGGGGCAGTCGTTGGCGAGGGAGGCCGACGCGATGGCCGCGGAGACGACCACCTGGGCGGCAGCGACGTCGGCGGTGACCACGTCGGCGGCGGCGTCGGGCTCGCTCAGCGGGGTCGCGCCGGAGCAGGCCGAGAGGGCAAGGAGGCAGAAGGGAAGAACTCGACGCATCAACATGGGACCTCGTGGCGATCGGGTGGGGTCTACGAGCAGGGGCCTTCAGCGAGAGGCGTGCCACGGGGCGATCCGGGCGATTCAGCGGAAGCGCCCGACGAACTCGAGGGGCGGAGGGGTGAGACGGGTTGTGCCATGGGCGGGCGCTCGGGGGACAGCGCAACCATCGCCCGTGCCCATCGGGTGGAGCATCGGGCCATGGAGGTCCGCGCCGCTTCGGGATGGGCACGCTTGCTGCTCGGTGCGACGGCTCAACCCCCCTCAACAAGGATGAACCGATGAACCTGCTTATGACCCGATGGAGTTCTCTCTTCGCCCTCTCTTCGCTGCTGATCGCGTGCAGCGACCCGGCCTCCCCGCCGGCGGACAGCGGCACCGTGGACAGCGGCGCCGTGGACAGCGGCACCGTGGACAGCGGCACCGTGGACGGCGGAATGACCGACGCCGGGCCGGCCATCGACCGTACCGGGGTGGATGTTCCGGCCATCGATGTCGCGATGGATGTGCCGGGAGATATCGCCAATGACCGGGGCGGAGACGCGGGCGAGTCGTGCGCCTCGGCGGTGGAGGGCGCGGCGTGTTCGATGGAGGGGCAGCGATGTGGTGGGCCGTGCACTGATCCGTGCCGCTTCTGCAACATCTTCCATTGCACCAGCGGGCGTTGGACCCGCATGGAGATCTTCCCGAGGCCCTGCGAGGACGGGGGGACCGCGGACGGATCGGTGGAGACCGCCGGCGCTCGGATGCTCTGGCAGGCCCCTGGCGGCTTCACGGCCATGGGCCCCGCGGTGATGGTCGACGCCGACGGGACCGTGCGCGTCTGGGACACCACCCGCGGCGTGGAGCTGGCGAGCCCGTCGGCTCCGACGCGCACGCTGCACGTGACCGAGACCGCAGCGCGCGACCTCTTCTCTCGATGGACCATGGCCGATCGCTCGTCGCTACCTCACAGCGGCAGCGGCGGGGAGTGCACGGGTCGGGTGTCGTTTCGCTCCTGCGCGGACGTGAGCTGCCGGGTGGAGAGCTTCTACTTCAACAACGCCGCGCAGCTCGCCCCGGAGCTGGACCCGGTGCGGATGTGGTTTGAAGACAACCTCGCGAGCGAGACCCGCTCGGCGCACCCGGCGACCTACTGCCGCTTCTGATCGCCTGTCCGTTGGGCTCCGTGGAGTCCCTTCAGCGCGCCGCCCGCACCAGCCCCGCGACCAGTCCATAGTGGAGTCCGCACGCGAGCACCGTCATCGCGTGAAACACCTCGTGGTATCCGAAGACCCCTGGAACCGGGTTGGGACGCCGCGCGGCGTAGACCACCGCGCCCAGCGAATAGATGATGCCGCCTCCGAGGAGCAGCGCGATCTGCCCCGAAGAGAGGGCCTCCCCCAGCACCCTGAAATAGGGCACCACGATCCATCCGACGAAGAGGTAGAGGGCCGCCGTGACGGGCTTCGGGGCGTGCACCCAGAAGATCGATTGAAGCACCCCGAGCGCGGCGGCGATCCATATCAAGACCAGCAGTCGACCGCCCACGGCATCGGGCAAGCCCAGTCGGCAGATGGGGGTGTACGTGCCCGCGATGAGCACGAAGATCGACGCGTGGTCGAGCCGGCGCATGAAGGCCCTCGGGCGCGGCTGCCACATCGGCCGGTGGTACACCGCGCTGACGGTCAGCAGGGTGCAGACGCTCAGCGCATAGACGCCCGCCGCGACGGCCGCCCGCGCGGTGGGCGCCATGGCCACCAGCACGAGCCCCGCCCCGAAGGCCGCGACGGCGCTCCAGTGGTGGATCACCCCGCGGAGCGTCGGCTTGACGAGCGGAGCGGAGGGCTCAGTCGAGGGTGACATCGACCTCACCGAGCACGGTGTTGTCGATCAGTCGGGTCTGGCCGATCTTCACGGCGATGGCCAGCACCGCGTGGGTGTCGCTGGAGAGCGGGGTCTCGGGGACGGTGAGCTCCGAGGCGTCGCGGAGCTCGATGTAGTCGACGCTGTCGACCGATCCGGCGAGCCCCTGCGACACGACGTCGAGCAGCGCGATCACGCTGCGCTCGCCGCGCGCGTAGCGGTCGCGCACTGCCCGAAGCGCGGTCGGGATGGCGGTGGCCCGCGCCCGATCGACGGGGCTCAGGTAGCGGTTGCGAGAACTCAAGGCCAGCCCGTCGGCCTCGCGCACCGTCGGGAGCCCGACGACCTCCACCGGGAGGAAGAGGTCGCGCGCCAGCCGGGAGATCACCCGATATTGCTGGTAGTCCTTGCGGCCGAAGACCCCGACGCAGGGGCCCGCGAGGGCGAAGAGCTTGGTCACCACGGTGGCCACGCCTTCGAAGTGCATCGGCCGGGTCACGCCGCACATGGGCGCGGCGAGCTCGGCCACGCGGACGCGCGTCTGATCCCCATCGGGGTACATCCCCCGGGGCGACGGGGCGAACACCAGGTCGACCCCGGCGGCGGCGCAGCGGGCGACGTCGGCGTCGAGCTCGCGGGGGTAGCGGGAGAAGTCCTCGCTGGGGCCGAACTGCGTGGGGTTGACGAAGACCGACACCGCGACGAGCCCATCGGGGCCGACGCGACGGCGGGCGTCTTCCATCAGCGCGAGGTGCCCCGCGTGCAGGGCTCCCATGGTCGGAACGAGCGCCACCCGGCGGCCCCCCGAGCGAGCCTGGTCGCAGGCGGCGCGGAAGGCCTCCGGGGCGTGGATGACCACGGGGGTCGATTCAGTGCGTAGGTCCATAGGTGGCGGGGGCGTGGCGGGGGCTGAGGGCGTCGGCGACCGGGTTGCGGGGCTCCACGGGCAGGCCGAAGCTGTGCTCGGGGCCCGGGAAGGTGCTGTTGCGAACCTCGTCGACGTAGGCCCGGGTGGCCTCCGTCCCGAGGCGGAAGAACTCCTGGAAGCGCTTCACGAAGCGGGGCTTCATGGTGTCGTTGAGCCCGAGCAGGTCGTAGCTCACCAGGATCTGCCCGTCGCAGCCGACGCCCGCGCCGATGCCGATGGTGGGCACGTCGATGGCGTTGGTGATGCGCTCGGCCAGCGGCGCCGGGACGCCCTCCACCACCACCGCGTAGGCGCCCGCCTCGGCGACGGCGATGGCGTCCTCGAGGATGGCGTCGGCGCCGCCGTCGCTGCGGCCCTGCACCTTGAAGCCGCCCATGGCGTGCACGCGCTGGGGCATGAGCCCGACGTGGGCCATCACCGGGATGCCCATGCGCACCATGCGGCGGATGACGTCGGCGATCTCCTGACCGCCTTCGAGCTTCACCGACTCGGCGCCGCCCTCCTTCATCAGCCGACCCGCGCTGAGCAGCGCCGCGTCGGAGGAGGTCTGGTAGCTCATGAAGGGCATGTCGCCGATGAGGTGGGCGCGCTGCGTCCCGCGGGCGACGGCGCGGCCGTGGTAGATGATCTCGTCGAGGGTCACCGGGAGGGTGCTGGTGCCACCCTGGATGACCATGCCGAGAGAGTCGCCCACGAGGATCGCGTCGACCCCCGCGCCATCGAACATCCGCGCGAAGGTCGCGTCGTAGGCGGTGACCATCGCGAGCTTGTCGCCGCGCCCCGCGGAGGACTTCCGCGCGCGCAGCTCCGGGACCGTGATCTTGGACGGCATCGGAGAACCAGTGTTTCTGCCGGTCACGGCCGTCGTCATGACGGTCCGCGCCAACAAGCGGGATGTAGCACCCTTCGCCGGGGATTGGAAAAGTACCCCCCAGAGCTCAGCGCCGCCGCCGCGCCGCCCTCAGCGCCGAGAGCGTCGAGGCCCCATCGCTCGGAACCGCCGCCCGGCGGGGCGCTGGAGGCTCCTGCTCCCGACGCTTCGGAGCCGCTGCGGGCTCCCTCCGCCTCGCCCTCAGCGCCTCCACCGCGCTCGTCGCCCTCGGCCCCGACGGCGCGGCTGCGACCCCCGTACGCTCCACCCGGGTGACCCCTCGCACCGGCTTCCCGGCGCGCCCCGAGGAGCTCGCCCTCGCTCCGGCCTCCCACTGCCCCGGCAGCCCCAGACGACGGAGCAGCACCGAGGCCACGCCCAGCAGCAGGCCCAGGCGGAGCAGCCACGGCGCCAGCGGGGTCCACCCGTAGCGAGGCGCCGCCCTCGCGGAGAAGACCTCCGCGCCCGAGCGGAGCACCCGCCCCCCGGTCATCGACGCGATGCGAGCGAGCAGCCCCGGGTCGTCCGTCGCGCGAAACTCCTCCGCCGCCGTACGCAGCGCCCCGGTCGACGCCACCAGCGCGCCGCTCGCCTCGTCGCGCACCGCCACCGCGTAGGCGCCGCGGGCCGTGATCGGCAGCTCCGCGGCGTAGGTCCCGGCCCCCGCCGGGTCGAGCGGGAGCTCCCGGGTGCTCCCATCGGGAAGCGCCACCCTCGCGGTGAGCCGCCGCAGCGCGTCGCCACGGCCGTCGGCGTCCACGGCCGTCGCGCGCACCTGGAGCAGACCACCGGTCGCGTCCGCCTCGGCGCGCACCCGCCCGTCGTCCTGCCGCGCCAGCGAGCGGGCGAGCGACGACCAGAGCCTCGCCCTCCCGGGCCAGCGCAGCCACCCGGCGCCCCAGCGGTCTTTACCATCCGAGGTAAACACCGCCGCGTGCCCGGCGCCCGCGGACCAGCTCGCCAGCAGGGGGTCGCCGTCGGTGGCCCGCAGCAGCACCGCCGCGCGAGGCTTCGGCAGCGTCACCACGTAGCCTCCCAGCGCAGGCGCCGAGGCGAGGTCGAGGCCCGCGGTCACCGCGTCGGGCAGCGAAGGGAGCGCCCGGAAGGGCTCCTCCCGGATGGCCGCGCGCGTGGCCAGGATGGTCTCCTGGGCGAATACCGTGGGGAGGCGCAGGGCGTCTTCGACGAGGTAGAAGCGCCCGTGGCCCTCGCGGGAGAGGCGCTCCAGCTCCGGGGTGTCGGCGCCTCGGCCCAGCGAGACCACGGAGGTGGTGATGCCGTCGCGGAAGGCCGTCGCCACGGTGAGGGCGCAGCCGGTCATCTCCTCGGCGTCGTCGCCGTCGGCGAAGAGCAGCAGGTGACGGAGGTCGGTGCGCGCCGCCCTCAGCGCGCCGTAGGCGTCGGCGAGGGCCGTGGGGACGATGATCCCTCCGCCGCCTGCGCTCACCGCGCGGATGCGACGGAGGACGGGCTCGAGGTTGTCCACCGGGCCGAGGGGCATCGTCCAGGCGGTGCTGGTGTCGACGTGGGCGACGCCGAGCTGGTCGCCCTGGCCCAGCAGCAGCGCGCTCCGGGCGGCGGCCTCGTTGGCGAGGCGGATCTTGCTGTAGCCTCCGACCACCGCCGTCATCGAGCCGGAGCAGTCGATGGAGATCACCTCCGCGAGCGAGGCGCGGCGGCGCTCCTGGCGCAGGTCGAAGGACACCGGGGAGACCTCCTCGACGGCAGTGCGGGCGTAGCCGCCAGGGCCGAGGGAGCGGTCGCCGCCCATCAGCCAGAGCCCGCCGCCAAGGTCTCGGACGTAGGTGCGTATCCACTCGAGCTGCTCGGTGGAGAGCGCCCTCGCGGGCACGTCCGAGAGCACCAGGAGGTCGTAGGAGGAGAGCGCGGCGAGGTCCGCGGGGAAGCCGTAGGTGCCGCCCTCGACGACGCGAAACCCGCCCTGGCGCAGCGCCTCGGAGAGCGGCGCGGAGGCCCCCGGGTCGCCCTCCAGCACCAGCACCGAGGCGGGGCCGCGCACCCTCACGAAGCTTCCTCCGAGGTTGTCCTCGGGCACCCGGTCGAGCGTCGGGTCTCGGGGGATCACCTCCACCTCGTAGCGGTGCATCCCCGGCCCCGGGGCCGTCTGCGGGAGCGAGAGCATCCCTTCGCCCGCCTCGACGGTCACCCGGCCGCGGTGGGCGACCGCGCCGTCGAGGGAGACCCGCACCTCGGCCTCGCAGCGCTCCGTGGCGAAGGTCACCACCCGCAGCTCGAAGGCCTCGCGCTCGTCGAGCCTGGATGGCGCCCGCACCGAGCTCACCCGCAGCTCCCTCCTCGTCGTCGCGGTCATGGGCAGCACGTCGATGGGGACGCCCGACGCCACCGCGCGAGCGGCCGCTGCGAGGGCGTCGCCCCGGTTGCTGGCCCCGTCGCCGAGGAGGGCGATGCGGGCGGGGGCGTCGTCGGGTCGTTCGGAGAGCGAACGATCGATCGCGGCCGCGAGGTTGGTGCCGTCGCGGTCGATGGGAACCTCCATGGTCGACGGCGGAATGGCCCGCTCATGGAGCGCCTGCCCGGTGGCGGCTCCGGCGCCGTAGACCACGCGGCCGAGGCGGTCTCCGTCGCGCATCCCGGCGGCGGCCTCGCGCTCGAAGCGGGCGACGCGGGCCTCGGCGTCGGGGAGGCGCTCCATGGAGCGGGAGCGATCGACGGCCACGATGACCGCGAGGCGGTCGATGCGGTGGCCCCAGCGAGGTCCGGCGAAGGCCGCGAGGGACGAGACGCCCGCGAGGAGGAGCAGCGCGTTGGAGAGGCGTCCGGCGCGGCTCACGAGGGCCTCGACGGCTTACGGGGGGTGGTAAGCGCGAGACGGTCGGCGATCCAGGCGAGGGCGGCGAGGAGAGCGAGGTAGCGGGTGAGCTCGACGGGCTCCGGGAGGGGGGCCGCGTCGCGCGCCGACGGGGGGCGGAGCTCGAGCGGGCGCTCGCGGAGGTCGGACTCGGACTCGGAGAGCAGGTTGATGGGGACGAGGGTCTCTCCGCGGCGGGAGAGCACCCGGTAGAAGCCCGCGAGGGAGGTGTCGCCGAGCACCGCGGCGCCGGGGAGGGCGGTGAAGGCGACGGGTCCGTCGGGGCCGAGGACGGCGGTGGGCGAGGCGCCGGGCGGGAGCTCGACGCGGGCGGTGTCGCCGGTGCGGAAGCGGGGCGCGGTCGCGGCGGCGCGGTGGGCCCTCGCGAGCTCGACGACGTTGCGGAGGAAGACCACGAAGGAGGCCTTCAAGGGCCAGTCGGAGCGCAGCGGATCGATGCCGACCACGGTGACGGTGCGGTCGGCGAGGCCCGCGTCGGCCGCGAGCACCAGCGACCCCGCGCGGACCAGCGCCGTGGCGCGGGCGGAGAGCGCCAGGGGGTGGGCGCTCGAGAGGTGGACGCCGTCCATGGTGAGGAAGCGCCATCGAGGGTCGGTGGTGGCGAAGGAGGTGATCGAGGGGTCGTCGACCTCGGCGAGCACGGTGAGCCCGGCGCAGGGCCCCGCCGGTGGAGCGAGCACCAGGGTCTCTCGGTGGGGAAGCTCCGCGGGGCAGGTCTCCTGAAGCACCAGGAGGGCGTCCTCGGGGAGCTCGTCAGGGATGGTGTTACCAGCCACGGTAAGCCGCGCCGAGGGGTCGGCGCCGAGGGCCCGGGCGATCCATGGATCGGGCTCTCGGGCGACCAGCACCACGGGGATGGAGGGAGGCGGCGGGATGCGCGCGAAGGCCACGTTGTCGGCGGAGAGCGCGTCGTCGGGGGAGAGGGTGATGCGCACCGCGCGGCCTGCGTCGTCGGGCGCCATGGCGAGGTCGACGGCCATCGGGACGCGGGCGCCGGGGAGGACGGCGGCGCGGGCCTCGCCCAGGAGGGCGTCGGTCGCGGCGTCTCGGAGGGAGAGGGTGGCCTCGACGGGGTGCTCGTCGAAGCTGGCGACGAGGCAGTGCACCCGGGCCACCGGGCGACCGCCGGGGTCGTGGGTGGCGCGCAGGTCGAGGCGCACCAGGGCCAGGTTGCCGACGCCGTGGCCCACCCTCGTGAGCTCGATGGGGAGCGTGTCGTCCGAGGGGACGCCGCCCCGGGCGAGCGATCCGTCGGTGACCACCACGAGACGGCGAGGCCCGGGGAGCGGGCGAAGCCGGTCGGCGGCGAAGCGCACCGCGGAGGCGAGGTCCCCCTCGGAGGCGGTGGGGCGGAGCGCGTCTAGGGAGCGCGAGAGGGCGCGTCGGTCGGCGGTGAAGGGGGATCGTACGGAGGGCGAACGATCGGCCGACACCAGCATCACCTCGGCGTCGGGAGGGAGCGACCGGAGGAGGGAGCGGGCGGCGTCGAGGGCGAGGCGCCAGCGGGTGGCGTCTCCGTCGAGGGCGCCCATGGAGGCGCTGGTGTCGACGACGAGGGCCACGCGGGCGGGCGAGGCGCCGGTGGAGAGGCGGGCGGGGCGAGCGAGGGCGAGCGCCGTGGCGACGACAGCGACGAGCTCGAGGAGCAGCGAGAGCTCGCGGGGAGGCGGCTGCCAGGGGCGTCGGGCGCGGGACTCCAGGGCGACGTCGCGCCAGAGCTTGAGAGAGCTCACCTGCACCCGCTCCCTGCGGGAGCGGAGCAGGTAGGCGGCGATCACTGGCGCCGCGGCGATCAGCGCGAGGAGGCCGGCGGGGTGCAGGAGGGTGACGCCGCCCATGGGTCCCGCGGCGGCCCGGCCCCCGGGGGGGGGGGGGGGCCCCCCGCCGCGGCCCCCGCGCCGCCCCGGTGGGCCCCCCCCCCCCCCCCCCCCCCCCCCCCCCCCCCCCCGGGGCTCAGCCTCCCCGGTCGGGGCGCAGCAGGGCGCGCACCGCGTCGATGGCGGGCTCGTCGCTCACGCTTCGAACGAGCCTCGCGCCCCGGGAGCGGGCGGCCTCGTCGATGGAGATACACCACCCGGTAAAGCGGCTTCGGTAGCGGTCGAGCAGGGCAGCGTCGGCGGTGAGAGGGAGGAGCTCGGAGGTCTCGGCGTCCTCCAGGTCGAGGTCGCCGGAGAGGGCGGGGTCGACGTCGGCGCGGGAGAGCACATGGGCCACGCGGAGGTCGTGTCGTCGGGGGTCGAGGGCTCGGGCGAAGGGGGCGGCGTCGTCGGCGTCGAGGAGGTCGCTGAGCAGCAGCACCACCGGAGGGGGGACCCGGGAGAGAGCGCGAGGTCGAGGGCCCGGCGGAGGTCGGTGCCGCCCGAGGGATGCAGCGGGCCGAGGGAGCGCAGCAGCGAGGGGATGGCGGCGCGTCCCCGCTCGGGGCGGCGTCGGCCGTCGGGCGCGTCGGCGAAGGGGATCACCTGGACCCGCTCGCCACCCAACAGCCCGAGGTAGCCGACGCCCGCGGCGATGCGGGCAGCGTGGGCCAGCTTGCCGTCGGTCATCGAGGCGCTGGTGTCGATCAGCACCCTGAGCAGCACATCCTCTTCGGCGCGGAGGTTGCGCGTCACGGGCTCGCCGGTGCGGGCGTAGGCCATCCAGTCGACGCGACGGAGGTCGTCGCCCGGGACATACGGTCGGTGGTCCTGGAACTCCTGCCCGGAGCCCCGGTGGCGGGTGCGGTGGTCGCCCGAGGTTCCGGCCGCGACGGCGGGGGAGAGGTGGCGGCGCAGCAGGTCGAGGGAGCGTCGGTAGCCCGCGTCGAGGAGGTCGTACGTCATCGTACGGTCTCCGTCGGACGCCTCGATTTCAGGTACATCCTGGCGACGAGGGCGAGGCTCCCGAGGCTGGTGACGAGCGATCCGGCGTTGGCCATCCCGACGCGGGTGGACTCTCGCCAGCCCGAGGGGGTGGGAGCGTGGGCGTCGCGGGCGATCAGCTCGAAGGCCGCGAGCGGAGAGAGGCCCGCGATGGCGTCGACGGAGGCGTTGGCGCCGTACGATCCAGCGAGCTCGCGGAGGACCAGCGGAGCGACGCAGAGCGCGGCCACGGAGAGCGCCGCGACGAGCCTGGGAGAGCGCCGTCGGGAGAGGGCGGAGACCAGGGCCGCGAAGACGAGCACCGCGGCCGCCACGGAGGCGCTGACCGTGGCGCTGTCGGAGAGCCAGCGCGCCGAGGGGATGCCGGTGGCCCCGGCGAGCGCGAGGAGCCCGGTGCCCACGAGGGCGACCGCGAGGCAGAGCTCGTCGTCGAGGAGCGGGAGGGCGAGGGCGGTCCAGCCGAGGAGGGCGGCGTGCAGCCAGGAGAGGCGATCGAAGGGGCGGCTCACCGCGTGGACCGCGACGGCCATCGGGGCCGTGAGGAGCAGCGTCGAGAGGAGGGCGGCGGCCCAGGGTGGGCGGGTCGATCGGCCGTCGGGAGAGAGCCCCGGCGCGGCGGAGAAGAGCAGCCACGGGGCGGTGGAGAGCGCGATCCACCAGGGGGCGAAGAGACCCGCGCGGCGCATCGCGGCGGAGGCGCGGCCGTCGGCGAGGAGGTCGATGTACCAGAGGGTTCCGCGGGGGGAGGCGTGGAGGGGGGCGAGGGCGACGGCCGCGGCGTGCTGGCCGAGCGCCCGGTAGCCGAGGAGCGAGAGCAGCAGCACCGCGAGGGCGCTGCGGAGGTGCGCCGCGCGGTCGTCGACCGAGGACGCGACGGCGACGCCCACGGTGGCCCCGAGCGCCGCGCAGGCGAGCGAGGAGGAGAGCGCCGAGGCGAGCACCGCGACGGGGACGCCGCCGTAGAAGAGGCTGAGCCCGAGCATGGGGCTCGCCAGCGCGGTGAGCGCCGCCGACTGCGCCGCGCTGCGGAGGGAGAGCGAGAGCGCGAGGGAGGGGCCGGTCGCTCCCGCGAGGTGCAGGTGGTCGAGGAGCCCGTCGCGCCGTAAGCGAGAGACCGCGGCCGTGGCGAAGAGCGCCCCGAGGCTGAGGGCGATGAGCTGGAGCGAACCGCCGGTGCGGTGGAAGAGCCGGGCGCCGATGGCGTCGGGCGTCGACCCGAAGGGCATCCGGTGGGCTTCGAGGATGGCGAAGCCGGTGACAGCCAGTACCGCCGCGAGCAGGGGATGGAGCACCCGAGGAGGGCGATCGAGGGAGGAGAGCGCGCGGGCGAGCGGGGCGATCACGGGTCCTCCTGGGCGACGAGCCGGTGATCGGCGTCGAGCGTGAGCACCCGGGCGCAGAGGGGGCGGAGCTCGTCAGGGAGCGAGGAGGCCAGCAGCACCGCCTTGCCCAGCGAGGCGAGGGTGACGATGAAGTCCGAGAGGTCGTCGCGAGCGGCGGCGTCGAGGCCCTGCGAGGGGTCGTCGAGCAGCAGCAGCGAGGGGTCGTGGAGGAGCGCCCGGGAGAGCTCGAGGCGTCGCCGCTCGCCGAGGCTGAGCGCACCTCCGGGAGCGTCGGCGCGGTCGACGAGGTCGGTGAGCTCCAGGGCGCCGTCGACGTCGCCGTCGCCGCGGCGGTGGAGCGCGGCCATCGCGGTGAGATAGGCGCGGACGGTCACATCGTCGGGGCAGCGGTGCGAGGGGGAGACGTAGCCGATGGCGGCGCTCGCCCTCGCGGCGGCGGGGTCGAGATCGTCGAGGGTGACGCTCCCCTCGGTGGGTCGCAGCAGGGTGCTTGCCACCCGGAGCAGCACGGATTTGCCCGAGCCCGACGGGCCCGAGAGGCCCACCACCTCGCCGGGGTGGACGGTGAGCGAGACCGATCGCAGGCACCACGGGGCGTCCGGCGCGAAGCGGTGAGAGACCCGATCGAGCCGCAGCTTCATGGCGTCGGCTCCGGTGGATGGACGCGCAGCCAGGTGCTCTCCGAGGCCAGGCGGAGCCCGGCGCGGGTCGCTGCGGCGGGGCGGTCGATGCGGGCGACGAGACAAGCGCCATCGCGCAGAACCCACGGCTCGGTCCTCCCGGGGACCGCGGCGCTGGAGAGCACGGCGTTCCAGGGGTTGTCGTCGCGACGGTGACCGAACCATCTCCCCAGCGAGACGGCCACGTCGTCGGGCGCGTCGGCCATGATCGACGGAGGGCGACGGGCCAGCGCGGCGGCCTCGGGGCTCCCCCACTCAGGCAGCGCGGGGAGCTGCGGCACCACGAACCACTCGACGATCGCCCGGGGCAGCGCCCGACCCTCGCGCACCGAGCGGGTGCGCCCCGGGGCGATCGCCTCGAAGGACCAGCCCGAGGCGCTCCCGCGGTCGAGGAGCAGCACCTCGCGCAGCGTCCAGGGGAGGCCGTTGCGCACCGAGAGCACGCCGGCCGGGTCACGGTGCAGGGTGACGGCGCCACGCAGTTCATCCGGGCCGTCTTCCCGAACGAAGGTGGGCGTCCAGGGGAGCACCCCGAGGCCCAGGAGGTGCGCCGCGTCCGGTCCGACGAAGCGGGTGATGGGCCCGCGGCCCGCGGTGGGATCGACCGCCACCACGCGCTCGGGGCCGCCCAGGTGGATGGCGAGGCTCCGGCGATGGCCGGCGTAGACCATGTGGAAGCGCCTCGCCGACGCGATGGAGAAGCCCCACGGGGCGTCGAGCACGGAGAGCGTGCGGGCCTGGGCCAGGGCCGCGCGGTGGCCACCGCCCTCCCGGGCGAGCAGCGCCCAGGCGGCGAGGGTGAGCACGGCGGAGACCGGGGCGAAGAGCGAGCGGACGCCGAGGCGGCGGGTCATCCACGCTGCGAGGAGCAGGGCCGAGGCGAAGGCGGCGACGATTCCGCCTGCCCGGAGGAGATCGAGGCCCGGGCGCGCCGAGGGCGTGAGGAAGGATCTTACCGGGGCAGGTATGGGCAGGGTCTCCGGCTCCGGGGCGAAGAGGCGCGGCACGCGGCGCTGGTCGGCGTGCGCCGCGAGCTGGAGCACCGTGCGGGCGGACCAGGGATCCTCCAGCGAGGCCGTCTGCGAAGGGTCCCAGGAGAGCAGGTGGACCATGCCGTCGCCGTAGCGGGCCGTGGCGCCCAGGGTACCGGCGGGGACGCCGCGGTCGACGGCGGCGAGCCATCGAGGGTCGAGGTGGCCTCCGCCCCAGGTGCGCGCGCCTGCCAGCGTGGCGGCCTGCGGAGCGACCCGCGGCACCCTCCAGGGGTCGATCACCTCGGGCTCCCTGGACCACGAGGGCATCGGGAGGGCGGAGACGCCATCGCCCACCAGCGCGCCCAGCACCGGGTGCCGGAGGTCGTTCGGCGACCGTACGATCACCGCGAGCGATCCCCCTTCGGCGACGTAGCCCGCGAGGCTCTGCCGCTCGCTCGGCGCGAGGCCGTTGAGCGAGCCGCTGTCGAGGAGCACCAGGGCCACCGCCCGGTAGCCCGCCACCAGCCTCGGCAGCCTCGGGGATCCCGTCGCTGCCGGTCGCTCGACCGCGCAGGTCACCCCCGCGTAGGGCAGGGTCGCGGGCTCCGGGGCTCCGCTGAGCGCACGGAAGATACCGCGGCCGTAGTCCCCGTCGCCGCCCACGTCGCCGGGGAGAAGTCCCCCCGCTCCGGAGCGCTGAGCGTTGGCGAAGCGGTGCCCCGGCGTCGCGTCGAGGATCATCGACCCTTCGCCCCCGGGCAGCGCCAGCGAGCTCGTGGCGAGAGTGCGCCCGTCCTCGCCCAGCACCCGGAAGCGCATCGCCCCGCCCGCGAGCGGCCTCGGGGTGTCCACCGAGAGCATCGCCTCCGCGCGGGCTCCCACGCGCACCGTCCAGGCGTGGCGGGTGCGAGGGCGGTCGGGCCGAGGGGCCGTCGCGTCGACCACGAGCACGGCGCTCAGGGGGCGCGACCCGGTGTTCTCCACGCGCACCCGAAGCTCTCCGCTGCCCACCGAGGGGAGGCAGGTCTCGCCGAAGAGCGGGCGCACCTCCAGGGTGACCCCGGCGGACGCGGCGCGGGAGAGCGCGAGCACGCACCCCAGCGAGGCCGCGGCCGCCCGACGGCTCAACGGTCCCGCTCCCGTAGCGCGCGCTCCACGGCGTCGGGCCTCGCGGGCACCGCGTCGAGCAGCGCCTGCACCACGGCGTCCGGGGTGACCCCGTCGGACTCGCCCTCGTAGGAGCGCAATACCCGGTGACGTAAAGCCGCCGGCGCCACCGCGGCCACGTCGGCGAAGCCCACCTGGGCGCGGCCGTCCATCAAGGCCATGGCGCGCCCGCCCAGCACCAGCGCCTGCGCCCCGCGGACGCCCGCCCCGTAGCGCACCGCGCGCTTCACCAGCGCCGGGGCCTCCGGGGAGGCGGGGTTGCTCGCTCGCACGAGGCGGGCGGCGTAGCGGGCGACCGCGTCGGAGACGGCGATCTCGCGGCAGAGGGACTGGAGCCCGTGGAGGGTCTCTGCGTCGAGCACTTGAGGGACCGTCTGGGTGAGCGATCCGGTGGTGCGGGTGAGCACGGCGACGAGGTCGTCCTCCGAGGGCTCGTGCACCAGCACCTTCAGCAGGAAGCGGTCGAGCTGCGCCTCCGGAAGGGGGTAGGTGCCCTCCATCTCGATGGGGTTCTCCGTGGCCAGCACGAAGAAGGGCGGACCCAGCCGGTGGCGCTCCCCCGCGAGGGTCACGGCGTGCTCCTGCATCGCCTCGAGGAGGGCGCTCTGGGTGCGCGGCGAGGCGCGGTTGATCTCGTCGGCCAGCAGCACCTGACAGAAGATCGGACCGCGGTGCAGGGCGAAGCCGCGCGCCCCCTCGGCGGTGGAGGTGAGCACCTGAGCGCCGAGGATGTCCGCGGGAAGCAGGTCGGGCGTGAACTGGATGCGCCCGAAGCGGAGCGCCACGCCGTCGGCCAGCGCCCTCACCAGCGAGGTCTTGCCCACGCCGGGCGCTCCCTCCAGCAGCACGTGCCCGCCCGCGAGCAGCCCGATCAGCACATGGTCGACGACCGCGCGCTGGCCGACGATCACCTCGCCGATCGCCCCTCGCAGCCGGTCGAGGACCACCGCCGCGTCGCGGAGGCGCTCTCCAATGGGTCCCTTCGTCTGGTCGGTCATCGGGCTCTCCGCCTGGGGCGCGTGGTCGTGAATGCTCATGGTTGGAAATAGGTCCTGACCTGCTCTCGGTACTCCGCGGGGATGTCCGATCGGTCGACCCCTCGCAGCTCCTCCGCCGCGGCCCCCTGCAGCGCCCCGGTGCGCAGCGTCCTCGCGACGCCCCCTGCGCTCCCTGCCACCCGCTGCACGGCGCCGCCCGCCATGCCCGATCCTCGCACCGCGCCTCTCGCTCGGGCCCGCAGCCCGTGGGCCGTGTCCACCGCGGCCGTCGACCCGCCGTGCTCGCCCGCTCCACCGCCCCGCCCGGCGCCGCCCCGTCCCTCGTCGCGCCCGCCCGGAGCCCGGAGCTGCGCCACCGCCCGGTCCATCCCCGCGCTCGCCCGGTCGAGGCTCCGCTGCATCGACCGCGCTCCGCCGCCCCCCATCGGGATCGGCACTCCGCCCCCGAGGCTCCCCGACTGCGCCTCGCCCGATGCGTCGCCCTCGCCCTCCGACTGCGCGAACTCCCTCAGCCGCCGAGCGATCTCCTCCGCGCTCATCGACTCCTGCGCCCCGGCCTGGGACTCGCCGTCCATCTCGCCCGCCCTCGAGGCCTGCGCCGCGCGGCCCATCGCCTGCCTGATCCTCGCCGCGAGCCGATCGCGCTCCTCGGGCGTCAGCGACGCGAGGGCCCGCTCCATGGCCTCGGCGAGGTCCCGCGCGCTCTCGTCCGAGGGCAGTCGCTCCAGGTGCTCGGCGGCCCGTCGCACGTCCTCGCTCCGGCCGATCTGCTCGGCCAGCGCCCTCAGCAGCCGGTTGCGGTCGGCCCTCCGCCGCAGCAGCTGCTCCTCCGCCCGCAGCTCCGCCGCCACCTCCTCGGCCCCGGCGCCCGCGGCCGCATCCGCCGCCTCCCGGAGCGCCTCCTGGGCCCTCCGTCGGTCGGCCTCCTCGCGGGCGTTGGCGAGGCGCTCCATCGCCCGGTCGAGCCCCTCGAGGTCCCTCGCGGCCAGCGCCTGCGCGGCCCCCTCGAAGCCCATCCTGGCCAGCACCCCGGCGGCCCGCTGCACCCCCCGCTCCGCCGCGCCCTCCCACTGCCTCGACCGCTCCGCCGCCACCGCCGCCCTCAGCCGCTCGGCCGCGGTCATCGCCTCGCGCCGGTCGGTCCCCGTCATCAGCTGCTCTCGCAGCCGCCGGGCCTCGGCCGAGAGCGCCTGCAGCCGCTCGGCGCGCGGCTCGTCGAGGGTGCTGAGCCGCGAGAGCTGCTCCACCGCCGACCAGCCCTCGGGGGCGTCGATCTGCACCCGCTCCGCCTCCGGGTCGTCCGCCGTCGCCCTCGGCGCCGCGGGGATCGCTCGTGGCGCGAAGGACATCGCCAGCGCGACCGCGCACAGCCCCGCCGCGGCGATGGGCCACCGGGCCCTCAGCGGGGGCAGAGAGCGCCGGTCGAGCGCCCTCAGCGCGAGGAGCGCCTCCCTCCGCAGGTGCTCGCCTGGCTCGCCCGGCATACCCTCGGTCGCCTGGAGCGCCGTGGTGATCACCTCCGCGCTGCCCCCCCGGGCGTCGAGGTAGAGGGCGACCGCGGTGTCGTCCCAGCGCCTCCTACGAGCGAGCCCTGCGCCCGCCATCGCGCCGAGCGGTACCGCCGCGACCACGCCGAGCGCCGCCCCGGGGTGTCCGCTCGCCCACGCGGCCGTGGCGAAAGCGGCCGAGAACAGCGCTCCGAAGCACAGCCCGCGCGCGCCCCACGAGAGCAGGTGCGCCCGGTGCACGGCGTCCCGCCACCGCGAGAACGCGGCGCGAAAGGCGTGGGCGCTGGGGGGGCGGGCCGTATGAAACATCGATGGGGCTCAGACGCGGCGGAGCGACGAAGGTTCCTGCGCGACGGAAGAAGTGCACGGGGCGTGCGTGGTCAGCGGGGGGGCGTCGCGGCGCCCGGGAGCACGTTGACGATATGCACCTCCACGCGACGGTTGGTGGCGCGCCCCACCGAGCGGGCGTTGTCCGCGATGGGTCGGTCGGGCCCGAAGCCGTGGGCATCGACGCGCTCCGGAGCGATCCCGTGGCCGACCAGGTACGCCCGTACGGCGCGGGCCCGGCGCGCGGAGAGCTCCAGGTTGGTGGCCCGGTCGCCGCGGTCGTCGGTGTGGCCGTGGATGTCCACCCGGGTGATCTCCGTGTGGGCGCGCAGCACCGCCACCAGCGCGTCGAGGGTCTCGAAGCTGCGTCGACCGATGATCCGGTCGCTCGCGGGGACGAAGTTCACCGGGTTGCCCTGGAGCTCGATCATCCCCGAGCGGATCTCCACCGTCGGGGCCTCGACCTCCGGGCAGCCGTCCTCGTCGGTGATGTTGTTGAAGGTCTCGGCCTGCGCGGGGCAGCGGTCGCGGGAGTCGGAGTACCCGTCGCCGTCGCGGTCTCCATCGGGGCAGCCGGGCCGCGTCGGGTCGACGATCGCGCCCGGGGCGACCTCGGGGCAGGCGTCGGCGTGGTCGGCGACGCCGTCGCGGTCGGAGTCGAGCGCGGGGCAGCCCGGGCGCAACGGGTCGGGGGCGAGGCCCTGCACCACGTCGACGCAGATGTCCCGGTCGTCGGAGACGCCGTCCTGGTCGCGGTCGCGCACGGGGCAGCCGGGGCGATGCTCGTCGGGGCGCTCGCCCGGGGCGACCGTCGGGCAGAGGTCCTCGGAGTCAGGGACGTCGTCGCGGTCGGCGTCACGCGCCAGCACCGGAGGCGAGGGAGGCTGGGCCGGGAGCCTCGGGGACTCGACCCTCCGGACCTCGGGCTCGACGGCGGTGCGGAGCGAGATCGAGAGCCCGCCGAGCAGGTACCGGGCGTCGTCGGGGAAGGGCTCGGGCTGACCCTCGCCGCGCGTGTCGGGCTGCACGGTCTGGCCGTAGCGCAGCACCGGGCCGACGGAGAGCGACGGCGACACCATGAACTCGAAGCCCACGCCGACGTCGACCTGGAGGGCGCGCTCGTCGCCGGTCATTCCGATGCCGAGGTTGCCGTCGAGGAAGGCCTGGCCGACGGAGCCTAGCGAGGGCTCGAAGCGGACGCCCAGCATCGGAGCGAAGACCCAGCCGGCCTCCGCCCCGCCTCGGGAGGGGAAGACCCAGTTGGAGAGCGAGGCCTGCACCGCGAGGGCGTCGGTGAGCGACCACGCGAGGCGCAGCCCGCCGTGCAGCCCCACGCCGAAGCCCTTCGCTTCGTCGTTGCGCTGGAAGGTCGAGAGCATCGAACCCGCCCCGAGCTCGAAGCGCGCGGCGAAGCGGTCGCGCACCTGGGCCCGCGCGGGCTGAGCCACCAGGGTGATCGCCACCACCCAGCGCGCGATGTTGGCCACGGGGGCGTGCCTCGGCATGACGGACCTTCCTCCTCGTCGGGCGCTCACACGGGGCTCCGGCGTCAGGCGAGGGATGATCCACCAAGCGCGTCGCCCGCACCAACATTCGCTACGCCGCAAGATCAGTTGCAGTAGGATTCCCGGGGCTTGGATCAGCGGGTCTTACGGCTTCGGAGACGGAGAGAACCTCTGTGATGGTTTCGTCGTTCACGGCGCGGGGCATCGCCCTCGCGGGACTCCTGGCGGCGATGTGCAACGGGTGCGTGCGCTTCGGCGTCGCGGTGATCGGCGGCGACGGCGCCGTGGACTCCGCCCCCGCAGACGCCGCGAGCGCAGACTCCCCCGACGGCTCCGACGTCAGCGCGCTCGACGCCGGTGAGCCCGACGCCAGTGAGCCCGATGCCAGCGCGCTCGACGCCGACGCCGGTGAGCCCGACGCGGCGGAAGCCAGTCTCCCCGACGTTGCTCCCCTCGACGCTCCGTCGCTCGACGCGCCCGTGCGGTGCGTCCAGAACGACGATTGCGCCGACCCCGGTCGCCCGCTGTGCAACGTGACGACGGGCCGCTGCGTCGGGTGCCTCTCCTCCCCGGACACCTGTCCCCTCCGTCGATACTGCGATACCGCTACCGAGACCTGTCAGGACGGCTGCCTCGACGACCGCGACTGCGCCCCGGTCGGTGGCGGCGACGCAGGCTCGCTGCCGAGGCGCTGCGACCCCGTGAGGCACACCTGCGGCGAGTGCTTCGTCGACGCCGACTGCCCCCCCGGCGTGGCGTGCACGGGCGGAACGTGCGTGGCGAGCACCGGGGCGACGGTGATCTCCGGGGCGACGCTGATCAACACGGCGCGCGCGGCGGTGAGCGGCGCGGCGGGCTCGACCACGCTGTGGCTGGGAGAGACCGTCGGAGCCTTCCCGGTGGGGGCGCAGGTGCTCATCCACCAGACGCAGTCGAGGGCCGGGGACGCGGGGCGCTACGAGCTCCGCCGGGTGGTCGCCGCGGAGCCGGGGAGCCTCACCCTCGAGGCCGCGCTGAGCCGCGGGTACACGACCGACTCGTTGGTTGGGGCGAGGGCGCAGGCGGTGCTGGTCCAGGAATACACGGACCTGTATGTCTCCGTCTCCGGCTCGCTCTCGGCCCCGGAGTGGAACGGCCGCCACGGCGGCATCCTCGCCGTCGACGTCGCGGGCGACGCGGTGATCGAGGGGCGGATCAGCATGGACGGGCGGGGGTTTCGCGGCTCGTCGCACGCCTGCGGGGCGGGGCTCTACCGCTGCCAGTCGGGCGTGGCGGGCGAGTCGCCGACGGGTGTCGGGTCCGCGGGTCGCCCGGCCAACGGAGGCGGCGGCGGAGGCGGCGGCGCGGGCGGGGACTGCGGCGCGGGCGGCGGCGGGGCCTACGGCGGCGTCGGCGCGAGCGGGGCGGAGGGCGACTGCGAGGGTGAGACGGACGGCGGGGTGTGCGCCGCGGGCTGCCCCAACCCGGGAGGCGTCGGAGGCGGGGCCTACGGCGGCGCCGACCTCTCCGAGGAGATGCAACTGGGCAGCGCCGGAGGCGAAGGGGGCGGCGACGAGGACGGCGAGACGCCCGGCGGCGGAGGCAACGGCGGAGGAGTCGTGTGGCTCCGGGCGGGGCGCGCGGCGGAGGTCCACGGGGCGATCACCGCGGCGGGGAGCGAGGGGCTCGACGGCAACCAGCGCGGCTGCGGCATGGGCGAGGGCTGCGGCATGGGCGGCGGCGGCGGCGGGTCGGGCGGCGCCGTGCGCCTCGCGGCGGCGACCCGGGTGACGCTCGGCGCCGACCGGGTGCGGTCGCCAGGCGGCGGCGGCGGCGTGTGTAGCTGCGGGAGCATCGACCGGCCCGAGCGCAGGGCTCCGGGAGGGAGCGGCGGAGTCGGTCGGGTGGGCGTCGCGTCGCCGAGGATCGATGGCACGACGGCCCCGGCTTACGATCCGAGGTAATGTCTCCGATGCCAGAAGTTGACGCTCTCCCCGGACATCGGGCGAGGATGACCCCGAGGCATTCTTGACGCTGCGATCGAGTCAGCCAGGCACGGCGATCCCCGGGGAGCTCAAGCGGGGCGAGTCGATACTCGGTCGCTGCGTGATCGACCGTCGGCTACGCCACGACCGGCTGACCGCGGTCTACCTGGCGCGAGGCCGCGAGCCCGGCGAGGTGTTCACCGTGTGGGCGGCGCACAGCTCGGTGATCGCTCGCTCCGAGCGGGCGGCGCACGTCTTCGGGCTGGAGATGGAGCGTCTCACGATGCTCGAGCACCCGGGCATCCCCCGCGTCATCGCCTTCGACGCGGCGGAGGCGGGGCCGGTGGTGATCTCCGCCCGCCGCCCGGGGAGCTCGCTGCGGGAGATCATCGCCTCGGGCTCCGACCGCTCCGCGAGGCTCGGATCCAAGGTGCTCCAGGGGATCACCCGCATCCTGGAGGTGCTGCACTCGCAGAGCCCGCCGGTGCTGCACCGGGCCCTGGTCCCCGAGCGCGTGGTGCTCGACGAGGAGGGCGAGGTTCACCTGGAGGAGTGCGGCTACCTGCACGCCCTGGTGACCGCGGGCTTCGTCACCGACCGCACCGTGCTCGCGTGCAGCCAGCCGGGCTACCTCCTGCCCGAGGAGCTGGCCTTCCCGCCGACCCCGGCGCTCGATGTCTTCTGCCTGGCCACGCTGCTCTTCGAGCTCTTCACGGGCCACCTGCCCTTCGGCGAGGCCTCCGCCGCCGAGCTCTCGACGGCCCTTCGGCGCGAGCAGCTCCCGACGATCTCGCTCCACCGCGACGACATGGCCATCGGGGTCGACGCGGTCTTCGAGCGCGCCTTCGGGGTGGCGCGGGGGGAGGGGTACTCCACCGTCCAGTCCTTCGCGCGCGACCTGCTGCGCGCCCTCGAGCCCGACGCCTCGGCGCGCCTCACGCTCCCGGGCCCCGAGTCCCTGCTCTCGGAGCTTGGCGGCGACGAAGGGGTCGACCTCTCGCTCTCGGAGGTCGCCGAGCCGACGCCCTCGTACGGCAACTACGGCGCCATGCTCGCGGAGCTCGACGCCCGCCGCTCTGGGGCCTCTCCCCTCCCGGAGGCCCGAGAGCTCGCGGTCGAGCCGGAGATCCCGCCCGCTCCCCTCGCTCCCGACCTCGGGGCCGAGAGCAGCGGGGTGGCCTCCGCGCGGCTCGTCTCCGCCAAGCGCACGCTCCCTGGGGGGAGCTTCTCGCTCGGTCCAAACGCCGTGGCGCCCCGCCAGGCTGCCGTCGCGCTCGCCGACTCGGGCGAGGCGAGCGGCCGCGAGTCGGAGCCCACGGAGCTACCCTCCTCCGCGCTGCAGTCCTTCGACAACGAGGCGATCGACCTCTCCTCTCGCGACCTCCAGCCCATCACCAGCTTGATCCGCGACCAGGAGGGCCACATGGACATCCTGTTGGCCGATCAGCCCACGCAGGTCTCGCCCCTCCCTGCGAGGGAGCGTCCGGCGCGGGTCACCTCGGCATCGGGCCTGGTCGTCGAGCCGCCCCGCGCAACCCCCGCGCCCCGCGCCACCCCCGCGCCCCGCAGGAGCTCCGCTCCCTCGGGTCCGCTCTCTACTTCGAGGCTCCCTTCGCCCGGCCGCCTCCCGTCGGACCTCGGTCCTGTGTCGTCGCTCCCGCCTCCGGTCACCCCCGACGCGGCGCAGATCTTCGCCCAGGCCGCGCGGCTCCTGGCCGTCTCGACGGTGATCGCGGCGGTGTGCGTCACCACGGGCCTGCTCTACATCGCCCGCGCCTCCGACGAGCTGAGGGCCACCCTGCGCGCCCGCAACGCCGCGACCCCCGCGCTGGAGATCCCTCCGGTGGCGCCGGTGCTCGACGCCGGAGCGCCGCTCGCCCCCGAGCTCCCTCCCTCGTTGGACGCTGGCCTTCGCCTCACGCCGACGACGGACCTCGGCGTCCCCAGGCCTCCCTCACAGGTCGTGCGCGCGGCGATGGACGCGTCGGTCCCGCCAGCACGCCCGTCGGTCCCTGGGGGGGCGGTGCTGTCGCGGCTGATGACGACGCTGCGGGGCCCTGTGGCCGACTGCGTGGAGGGCGTCGAGGCGCGCTCTGTGACGATCGTTCCGCGCTTCGACGGCGCCACCGGGACGGTGGTGCACCTGCGCCTACGGGGCATCTTCGCCGAGGCCCCGATGGGCCCCTGCCTCGACGAGGCGGTGCGTCGGGTGCACATCGCGCCCTTCGCGGCGTCGAGCTGGGAGCCCTCGCTCACCTTCCCCATCGCGCCTCCGCGATGGACCCCCACCCCCTAAAGAGTCGCTGAGCGCTTTTCAGGGCGTCTGGAGGGACACCGCGGCGATGCGCCGTCCGCCGTCCCCGAACCACAGCACGCCCTCTCGGGAGTCGTCGGCGAGGTGGCAGAGGCTCTGCGGCCAGTCGCAGCGCAGGTCGCCGCACCGCTGCCCCGCGAAGATCCCGAGCACCGAGCGCGGGTCACCCAGCTCTCGGCGCGGCAGCCTCCGAGGCTCGCCCCGCAGCGGCTGCCCCGGCTCCCGGTAGGGGATCACCGCGAGCGTCCCGCCCGTGGCCGCGAGGAAGGCCCGGGGCTCCAGCGGCGCCACGCGTTCGAGCAGGGCGCAGGCCGTCTCCGGATCGGCGGGCGAGGGACGGTAGCCTCGCAGCGCGCCGTCGATGGCGCGCATCTCGGTGAGGTTGAAGGCCACGCGGAGCATGTCGAGCCGGTGCGTGAGGGCGTGCTGGGCGACGGAGCGAGGGGCGGCCTGGCTCGCGATGCTGACCACCGCGGTGCCGTCGCGGTGCTGCCCGGTGGAGATGAGCTCGAAGCCGCCGTCGCGCTCGAAGTCCCGCAGGTGCAGCGTGCGGTCGCCGGTGACCTCGCCGAGGCTCCGGTCGACGTAGGCCCTGGGCGCTCGACCGGGCGCGATCACGTACGCGCGCACCTCGCGCCCGCCGCTGGCGACGCCCACCTCGAAGGCCACCACGCGCTCCTCTCCCCGGGCGGCGCCCACCACCGGGCCGACCACCGCGCCGTCCATGGCGAATCGTTCGGCGAGCGAACGATCGTCGGCGTCGTCGATGCGCTCGGCGCCCCACGGGGTCGCGCGGCCGGCCTCCTCGTGGGGGGCTCCCGCCTCGGCGAGCAGGGCCGCCACCACGACGCGCTGACCGTCCTTGAGGAGCATCACCTGCGTGGGAGGGATCGCGCCCCGGCCGAGCGCCTGCGCGGGCCTCCCGATGCAGCGGTCGCCCGCGGAGCAGTCCATGGACTGCGAGAGCTCCCGGATGAGGGCCACCGCGCGAGCGAGGTGGGGGCTCGTGGGGTCACCCTGCGGCGACACGTAATCCGACTCCTGGAAGGCCCCCACCTGCCAGGCCCGCAGCGTCGGCGCTCCTTCGGGGGTGAGGTGATCGAGCAGCGTGTTGGGGCCGCCCTCGGCGATGGCGCGCACGGTGCGCTCGGCCTCCTGCGGGGACGGGTCGGCGGGGGGCATCTCGAAGGTGAGTCGGCGGTCGAGGTCGTCGACGTCGCTCGCCCGTAGCAGCCCCGCCTCGAGCGGAGAGAGCAGCCCGACCTCCGGTGCGCCGCCGCCGGGCCGGGGCAGCGGGAAGATGGTGAGCACGTTGGTGTTGGCGGGCATGTCCTCGGTCGCGGCGGTGCGGCCGAGGAGGTAGACCCACCCTTGGGCGATGCGGCCGAAGGCGATGCGGGCCCCGACGGGCCAGCGGCGCACCCGGTGGATCTCGTCGCCGCGAGGGTCGTGGAAGAGCACCCAGACGTCGGAGGCCTCGTCCGCGGTGCCGGTGGCCATCACGGCTGAGAAGCGGCCGCGGAAGACCTCGGTGCACATCGGGCCGAAGTGCACGGTGCGCCCGGCGCGGTAGCGGGCGAGGGTGCGGAAGGTCTCCTCCGGGCAGCGCGCCACCGAGTCGACCGCGGGGGGCGACGGGGCGTTGGCGCCACGGCGTCCGGTGCGGGGGGCGCTGCGGCGCGCGCTGGCGATGGTGCGGGCTGCCGGGCGGGCGGGGGCGGTGCCCTCGCAGGCCGCGGCGCCCACCGCGGCGGCCAGGGCGAGATGATGCAAGCGCATGGGAGGGACCGGACCGTAGAACAACGGCCCGGGTGGATACAACAACGCCACAACGCCGACGCCCCGCGCTGGAGGTGAATCCAGGCGGGGCGCCGAGCGAGACCTCAGGGGTTGGAGGTCAGCGGAGAACTTCGATCAGAAGTCCATCCCGCCGCCGTGGTCGTGGCCGCCGTGGCCGCCGCCGCCGTTGTCCTTCTTGTCCTTCGGACGCTCGGCGACGAGCGCCTCGGTCGTCAGCATGAGACCCGCCACCGAGGCGGCGTTCTGGAGCGCGCAGCGGACGACCTTGGCCGGGTCGATGACGCCCATCTCCAGCATGTCGCCGTAGACGTCGGTCGCGGCGTTGTAGCCGAACGACCCGGTGCCCTCGCGGACCTTGTTGACCACGATCGAGCCCTCGCGACCGGCGTTGGCGCTGATCTGGCGGAGGGGCTCCTCGATGGCGCGGCGGATGATCTGCACCCCGAAGCGCTGCTCGTCGTTGAGCTGGAGCGCGTCGAGCGAGGCCGACAGGCGGATGAGCGCCACGCCGCCGCCCGGGACGACGCCCTCTTCCACGGCCGCGCGGGTCGCGTTGAGCGCGTCCTCGACGCGGGCCTTCTTCTCCTTCATCTCGACCTCGGTGGCAGCGCCGACCTTGATCACGGCCACGCCACCGGCGAGCTTCGCCAGGCGCTCCTGGAGCTTCTCGCGGTCGTAGTCCGAGGTGGTGTTCTCGATCTGGCCGCGGATCTCCTTCTCGCGGGCCTTGATCGCGTCCGCCGAGCCGGCGCCGTCGATGATGGTGGTGTTGTCCTTGTCGATCTTGACGCGGCGGGCGCGGCCGAGGTCGGAGAGGGTCACGTTCTCGAGCTTGGTGCCGAGCTCCTCGGCGACGACCGAGCCGCCGGTGAGGATCGCGATGTCCTTGAGCATCTCCTTGCGGCGGTCGCCGAAGCCCGGGGCCTTGACGGCGGCGCACTGGAGGGTGCCGCGGAGCTTGTTGACGACGAGCGTCGCGAGGGCCTCGCCCTCCACGTCCTCGGCGAGGATGAGGAGCGGCTTCTGCTGGCGGGCGATGCTCTCGAGCACCGGCAGGAGGTCCTTCATGTTGGAGATCTTCTTCTCCGAGATGAGGATGTACGGGTCCTCGAGCGACGCGACCATGCGCTCGGCGTCGGTCACGAAGTAGGGCGAGAGGTAGCCGCGGTCGAACTGCATGCCCTCGACGACGTCGAGCGTGGTGTCCGCGCTCTTCGCCTCTTCGACGGTGATGACACCCTCCTTGCCGACCTTCTCCATGGCGTCCGCGAGGAGCGACCCGATGGTCTCATCGCCGTTGGCGGAGATGGTGCCGACCTGGGTGATCTCCTTCTTGTCGTTGGTGCTCTTGGCGAGGTCCTTGAGCGCCGCGACGATGGTCTCGACGGCCTTGTCGATGCCGCGCTTGATCTCCATCGGGTTGTGGCCCGCGGCGACGAGCTTCGAGCCCTCGCGGAAGATCGCCTGGGCGAGCACGGTGGCGGTGGTGGTGCCGTCGCCCGCGGTGTCCGAGGTCTTCGAGGCCACTTCGCGCACCATCTGGGCGCCCATGTTCTCGAAGCGGTTCTCGAGCTCGATCTCCTTGGCGACGGTGACGCCGTCCTTGGTCACCACGGGGGACCCGAAGGACTTCTCGATCACCACGTTGCGGCCCTTGGGGCCGAGGGTGACCTTGACGGCGTTGGCGAGCGCATCAACGCCGTTGAGCACGAGCTTGCGGGCGGTTTCGGTGTAGACGATTTCCTTAGCGGCCATCTTTGGATTCTCCTGTGAAGTCTTTTGAAGTCTTGAAGTGGGAAGAGACGGATCAGTCGCTGGTGATCACGCCGAGGACGTCTTCCTCGCGGATGATCAGGTGCTCGACGTCGTCGATCTTCACCTCGGTGCCCGAGTACTTGCCGAACAGGATCTTGTCGCCGGCCTTGACCTCGACGGGGCGGAGCTTGCCGTCGTCGCCGACCTTGCCCGCGCCGACCGCGATGACCTGGCCCTCGATGGGCTTCTCCTTGGCGGAGTCGGGGATGATGATCCCGCCCTTGGTCTTCATCTCGGCCTCAAGGCGCTTGACCAGGATGCGGTCCTGCAGTGGACGAATCTTCATGATGCTGTCTCCTCGAATCGTGGGTTGTGGTGTGAGCGGGGTTGAGAGCCAATCGGCTCGGCGCGAAATCGCCACCGGGTCGAAGTCCTTCCCCTGGACTGTCGTCGGGCCAGGCTGGTGCCAGCCCCGCTCGCCGTCCAAACCCTCCCTGAGGAGGATGAGAGGCCGGGCGCGATTTCTGGCACTCACCGGCCTCGACTGCCAGGAGCGGCGCGCAACATAGACCCCGATCGGGGGGTGTCAAGGGGTGCACCGCACGACATCGTCCGGTCAGGAACATGAACGATTCCGCTGGATCAGCACTCGGGCACTCCGACTGCCAACCGCTGGATGGCGGGCCCGGCGCTGCTCCAGGGAGCTCCCGGTCGGGGGCTGACCCGCGCCCGTCAAGGTCGTGCTGGGCGTGAACCGGGCGGGCCATACTCGGGAGGTGTCCGCCGTGCGATCGCCGCCCAGGTCGGGGCTGCTGCTCGCCCGACGGCTTCTTCGAAGGAGGTACTGGATGGCGATCGAGGCGTGCGCAGACCTGCGGGGGTTCTTCCAGGGGATGGTGCTCGAGGCGATGCGTCGACGGCGGGTCGGCGCCGAGGCCGAGACCACGGAGTACGTGACCGACCTCCTGGTCGCGTGCGCTGGCACCGACGGGGCCGCGCTGCTCGACCGCCCGCTGGTGTGGATGCTCGACGACGCGATGGCCTGCGAGGACGGCGTCCGGATGCACGCGCTCTGCGCCACCGGGGACGCGGCGCTTGCCCGGTCGGGGCTCTTCGCGGCGCCCGACGACGTGGGATATTTTACCGAGGTGGGTAAGTTCGCCTACCGCGGCGCGGCGGCGGAGGCCCAGCGCACGGGCGGCGGGTCGCCGGTCGCGCTGGTGGAGCTCGGCGAGAAGTTTCCGGAGTTCGTGGAGGTGCTGGCGGAGGCGTCAGCGCTGGGGGACGTGACCAAGGCCCTGGTGCGACGCTACGCCGCCCAGGGGGTCGATCAGCCGAAGCGCTGCTTGAGCTCTTCGATGTACGTGTCGACGGCCTCGCGCGACGGCCGATCGTAGTGCACCCGGCCCGCGGCGATCTCGCGCAGCGCGAGCACGGCGGGCTTGTTCTTGTACTTGTGCGCCTCGAGCTGGACCTTCGCGCCCTTCATGATCTGGCGGGTGCGGTTGGAGGCGAGGATCACCAGCGCGAAGCGGTTGTCCTCGTTGTCCAGGCAGTCTTCAACGGTTACTCGTGCCATCGTTCGGTCTCCTCAGGCGCGGCCGACGTGCAACGGTCACACGCTCGACAGCCGCGCAGTCCTACAGCGACCCGCGCCCGCGGGCAAGGGATCACTCCGACGACGGCGGACGGCTGCTCTGCGACCCTCTGGCCTCCGGGGCCGAGCGCTCGAGGTCGAGGATCTTCGCGCTGCCCACGTAGGGCTTGGTCTCGAAGCGCGAGACCTGCCCCAGGCGACGGACGATGTCCGCCATGCGGCCCGCCTCCCGGAGGATCACCTCCGCGCTGCGGGTCATCGCGGGGTCTTCGCCCGCCCGCCGCTTGATGAGCTCGGCGTGGCCGTGGATGGCGGTGAGCGGCTGGTTGAGCTCGTGCGCCGCCGCCCCGGAGAGCTCGGCGATCATCGACTGCTGCTCGGTGCGCCCCAGCTCGGACTGCACCCGGGCGAGGCGCTCCTCGATGCGCAGGCGCTCGCGCTGGTCGGAGAAGATCACCACCATCCCGGGCCCGGGGCCCTCGGCGTGGAGGGTTCCTGCGGAGAGCAGCACCGGGATGACCTCGCCGTCGCGCGCGATGACCTCGCTGCGGGCGCCCTCGATGCGCCCCTCGACGCTGCCGTGCACCCGCCGGGCGTACTCCTGGAAGTGCCCCTCCCGGAAGAAGCTGTCGATCACCGCGTCGGGGCCGAGGTCGGCGCGGCACCACCCGAGGATGCGCTCGGCGGCGGAGTTGAGCAGCAGCACGGCGCCGGTGTGCGAGGCGGCCACGATCGCGTCGGGCGAGCTCTCGATGAGCGAGGTGAGGAAGCTCTGCGTGCGCGCGAGCTCCGCGGCGGTGGAGCGCTCGGCGGTGACGTCGCGCACGGTGATGATCACGGCGTTCTCGTCGCGCAGGGCGGCGGAGGTGGAGAGCGAGAGGGTGTGCACCTCGCCGTCGCGGCGGCGCAGGCGCAGGTCGAACTTCGAGGGGTACTCCCGGCGGGCGAAGGCGTCGCGCAGCATCCGCAGGCGGGGCACGTCCTCGGGCAGCACCACGTCGCGCATCTTCAGGTCGCGGATCTCCTCGGCGCTGTACCCGGAGATCTCCGTGACCCGGGGGTTGGAGTAGAGGGGGCGACCCTCCAGGTCGACCACGACCATCCCGTCGGCGGAGGCCAGGAAGAGGTCGGCGTAGGGTTCGAGCACCTGCAGCCGGCGCTCGGCCTCGAGGCGGGCGTGGCTCACCGCGAGGCGCTCCTCCCGCAGCCGCTGGATCTCGCGCGCGTTGCGGAGCGCCGCGGCGGTGGCGTTGGCGATGGTCTCGCAGAGGGCCTGCTCGCGCTCGTCGAGGCGCCCGCGCGCCTCGCTCGCGCGGAGGAAGAGCACCCCGAAGGCCCGCTGCTCGAGCGCGATGGGGAAGAGCGCCAGGTAGGGGAAGCGGGTGCCGCTCACCAGCTCGCGCACGGCGTCGAGCAGCGGGTGCGTCGGGGCGTCGTCGATGAGCAGCGGGCGGCGCGAGGTGAGCACCTGCTGGATCTCGGGGTAGCGCCCGAGGTCGATGGGCCGGTCGAGCGCGTCCGGGTCGTCGTTGCAGGCGACGACATACCCGAGCTCGTAATCGTCGCGCGCGAGCACCACGGAGCAGCGGTCGACCGCGGCGCCCGCGGCGAGCCGACAGACCACCGTGCGAAGGATCTCCCGGGCGTCGGTGTTGACCGTGAGGGTCTGCGTGAGCTCGAGCAGCACGCGGGCGTCGCGGGCGCGGCGCTGGAGGTCGAGGTCGCGCTCGCGCAGCTGACGCAGGCGTGCGACCCGCGCGCCGAGCTCGCCCGGGTCGAAGGGCACCCGGATCACGTCGTCGGCGCCCAGCGTGAACGCCCGCGTGACGGAGGCGGCGTCGGCGCTCAGGGCCAGCAGCGGGGCGCCGGTGTGGGGCCCGGGGGCCAGCGCGTTGGCGTCGATCACGTGGACGAGGTCGTCGGCGCTGGCCTGCTCCGCGTCGACCAGCGGGCACCCGACGTCCGCGAGCGAGGCGTGGACGGTCTCCCGAAGCAGCGCATCGGCGAGGGTGATCACGATCCGAGGCGTGACGACGGGCATTCCGGCTTCGACGCTAGCCTGCGGACATCGTGTCCAGCAAACTTGGCGCTCAGGTGCCCCGGGTGGCCCACCAGGCGCCGAGCGCCGAGGCGACCACCACACGCACCGGGACCCCGTGCTGCGCAGCGACGGTGCGGCAGGCTTCGAGCTCGGGGTGCGCCTGCGGGGCCATACCGTCGTTGCGCGCCACCTTCACGGGCACCGGACCGTAGGCGGTCTCCACGGTCACCGTCTCCCTCGGCCGCTCGCTCCGCTCCGCGCCGCTCCAGCGCACCCCGAGCGAGCCGCTCTCGGCCAGCATCACGTTGGCCAGGCGCTCCCGGTCGGCCGAGCGCACCAGGGCGGTCACCATCACCCCGGGGCGACCCTTCTTCATCCCGATGGGGGAGGTCCAGGCGTCGAGCGCCCCCTCCCGCAGCAGGCGCTCGGTGAGCACGGCCACCAGCTCGGCGCTCAGGTCGTCGAGGTTGCAGCGCAGCTCCTGGTGCGTCGCCGGGTCGCGCGCGCTCTCGTCCGCGCGCTCCGCGGTGGGGTCGCCCAGCACCACGCGCAGGAGGTTGGGCCGGTCGGGCCAGCGCCTCGTCCCGGCGCCGAAGCCGGTCACCACCGGCGACATCGAGGGCCACGGCTCGAAGGTCGTCGCGTTGGCGCGCACGAGGCTCGCCCCGGTCGGGGTGACCATCTCACCCTGCACCGCCGCGCCCACGGTCGGAACGCCCGACAAGATCTCCAGCACCGCGGGCGCAGGCACCGGAAGCACCCCGTGCTCGGCGCGGACGAAGCCCCGGGACATGGGCAGCGGGCCGGCGTTGACGCGCGCCCCGAGCCAGTCGAGCCCGGCGCACGCGGCCACCACGTCGACGATCGCGTCGACCGCGCCGACCTCGTGGAAGTGCACCTCCTCGGGGTCCATCCGGTGCACCCGGCCCTCGGCGCGGGCGAGCACGGCGAAGGTCGCGAGGGCCCGGTCGCGCACGCCCGGCGGCAGCGAGGAGGCCTCCAGCATCGCGCGGATGTCCCGGTAGCGCCGGTGCGGCTGCGGGTCGGTGACGCTCACCAGGAAGCGCGTCGCCACCACGCCGTGGTCGGTGCGGTGCGCGAGCGCGAGCTCGTAGCCGTGCACCGGGAGCACGTCGAGCGCACCCGTGATGGCCGCGGTGGGCACCCCGAGGTCGAGGAGCGCGGCGACCATCATGTCCCCGGCGACGCCCGCGAAGGCGTCGAGGTGCAGCACGCGGCCCACCCCCGCGCCGTGGTCGAGCGGGGCGGGCGCCTGCCACGCCCCGGGGTCGTCGCCGGTCTCGTCTCGGTCGGTGTGCTGCGGGCCCGGATCGTCGTGCGGCATCGGCGTGGTGACTCCCTGCATGGCCGCTCTCGCGGGCCGCGAGCCTGCGGCGCGCAGCGACTTGCGAGAGCTCCGCGGGCTTGTCAATCGCAAACGCCGCAATCGCCTGGAGGCGCGAGGGTGATGCAAAAGTACTGGAGGAGCCGCGACGCAAATCTTTGGATGGCCTTCCCCAGATGTCGTCGCTATGCTTGGGCTCGTACCGCTTCAGTCGAGGGTTGGGCCTCCCACCGGAGGTTCTCCTGTCTTCGAGTTCGGGGTGGGGAGAGTGCGTTGAACCGTGGCGGTGATGGTGGGTGTGACGTGAAGGTGATCCCGCAGGAGGGCGCGGAGTTGCTCGACTCCGATCCGCAGGTCAAGGCCGCGGGTCGGGTGCGGGCCACCAACCCACTGCGCTTCGCCCCGCTTACCGGCATCCTCAGCACCGACGCGACGGGCAACCTGCTCGTGCGTCGGGTTCGCGTGAGGGTGACGAGCGGGCCCGACCGGGGGCGGGAGGCCTTGCTCGAGGCGGGCACGCTCCTCGTGGGCACCCACTCCGACAACGACCTCATCCTGCGCGATCCGCAGGTAGGCAAGTACCACCTGGAGATCGCCCTGGTGGCCGGCGGCATCCGGGTGCGCGATCTCGGCAGCGACGGCGGCACCTACGTCGGCTCGACCAAGGTGCAGCACAGCGTCTTCCCCATGGGCACCGAGGTGAGCCTGGGTCGCAGCACACTGCAGCTCCTCTCCGGCGACATCCACGTGCCCGTCACGCCGAGCGAGCGCAACAGCTTCGGCCCGGTGCTCGGGCAGTCGCTGGGCATGCGTACGCTCTTCGCCCTGCTCGAGCGGGTGGCGCCCTCCGACGCCCCGGTCATCCTCGAGGGCGAGTCGGGTACCGGGCGCAGCCTCATCGCCAGGGCCATCCACGCGAGCTCGCGCTTCGCCGCATCGCCGATGGCGTCGATCGACTTCCGACTCCCGTCGCACGAGCGCCCGACGCTCTCCAGCCTCGCCCAGCGCACCGACACCTTCACGCTGCTCGTCGACCGCATCGACAAGGCCACCCCCGCCGAGCAGACCGCCCTGCTCTCGCTCTATGAGCGCCGCGAGGAGGGCGTGCTCGACGCGCGCATCATCGCCACCTCCAACATCGACATCCGCCGCGAAGGGGCGGAGGGGAGGTTCCGCAAGGAGCTGGTGCCGCACGCCGCCGCGGTGCGCATCCTGGTGCCGCCGCTGAGGGCGCGCGCCGAAGACATCCCGCTGCTGGTGCGCCAGTTCGCCAGGGAGGTCTGCGGCGCCGAGCTCGATTTCGAGAACCACGACTTCGACCGGCTGCTCGCCCGCGAGTACCCCGGCAACGTGCGCGAGCTCCGACAGCTCATCGGCAAGGCGCTGCAGGTCGACGCCCCGCCGCTGCAGCTCCCCAAGTCGGGCCTCGCCCGCGCCCGCGCCGCGCTGGTGATGCCGCTCAACGCCCGGCCCAAGCCGCCGCCCCCGGCGGTCGCGCGCGACCGGCTGGTGGAGTTCTTCGAGCGCGATCACGTCGAGCAGACCCACAAGCGACTCAACGGCAACGTCGCCGAGATCGGGCGGGCGCTCGGCCTCCCGAGACGAGAGGTCATCAAGACCCTCAAACGCTACGGCCTGGCCTGTCCCGACCGGTAAGCTCTCCCCTCAACCTGCGGTGAAGTGATCCCAGCCCAGCGCGGCGAGCGGGGCCATCGCTCCGTCCCGCAGCACCAGCACCCCGACGCCCGGGACCACCTCGCCGATGAGGGTCCAGCGGTCGTCGAAGGCCTCCGGGGGGCCGCTCGCGAGGAGCTCGTAGTCCTCGCCTCCGTGTAGCGCGAGGGCCGTGGGGTCGAGGCCCAGGGCGCGCGCCGCCTCGCGCTGGCCGGGGAGCACCGGCAGCCGGTCGGCGTCGATGAGCAGCGCGCAGCCCGAGGCCTCGGCGATGTGAGAGCCGTCCTGCGCGAGGCCGTCGGACAGGTCGATCGCGCTGTGGGCGCGCGAGACCAGCGAGCGGCCCTCGTCGACCCGAGCCGCGGGGGAGCGCCAGCGGTTTACAAACTCCGTAAGAGCCGCCTCGTCGCCGCGGCCCGCCATCAGCGCCCGCAGCCCGAGCGCGGCTGCACCGGGGTGGCCCGTCACCGCGATCACGTCGCCCACCCTCGCGCCGTCCCTGCGAAGCGAGGGGCCCGTCGCTCGCCCCAGGGCGGTGGTGGTGAGCGACAGCACCGGGGCCGCGCTCAGGTTGCCGCCGACCACCCGCATCCCGAGGCGCCGCGTCACCCGCAGCACCCCGTGGGCCAGCTCGGTCACCAGCTCGTCGGGGCTCTCGCGGGGGAGCGTCCAGGCCAGGAGGAGCTCGCCCGGCGAGGCGCCCATCGCCGCGAGGTCGCTCACCGCGGCCTCGACGGCGCGGGCCGCGAGGTCGCGCGGGGAGATCCAGCGGCGGTCGAAGTGGACGCCCTCCACGGAGGCGTCGACGGTGATCACCAGGGGGCGCGGGTCGTGGAGCACCGCGCAGTCGTCGCCGATGCCCAGGTCGGGGAGCGCGGGCGCGCCGAAGAGTTCTTTCAGGCGAGCGATGCGCTCGAACTCGCCGGTCATTCGCCGCCCAGACGTAGCCGGTGCCAGGGGATCAGCAGCGCCGCGAGAGACTCCGCCGCGAGCACCCAGGGCGACGAGAGCGCGGGACGGTGGAGCACCTGCGAGGTCAGCAGCGTGGCGACCACCAGCGCCATCGCGACGCTCATCGGCAGCAGCCACGCCTTCGCCCGGCGGGTGATCTCGTGCTCTCCCCGCAGGGGCGGCGACAGCGCGAGGTAGGCCACCCGGAGCACGGCGTCGATGCCCGCCTTCGAGCGCGCTCCGCGGGCGGCGTCGTCGAGGCCCGCACGGTAATGGCGGGCGGCGTCGGGCAGGCGCTGGAGCGAGGCCGCGAGGGCGACGAAGGCGCGGTGGCGGTCGTCGCTCTCCCAGTCGTTGAGGAGGGTGCTCCAGGCGGTCTCGATGGGGTCGTCGGCGTCGCTCACGAGGGAGAGGAGTGTGGCGGTGTCGGAGGTCACGGGCAACGGGCGGCGGTCCTGTCGAAAGGTTGACCGGGGCGCTCCGGGTATGCGGTGAGTCCCAGCCGGATGAGCGATCGACCCCACGAGACCGTGCTGCTGGACGTGGCCTGCGACGCGCTGATGCCTCGCGCGGGAGGCCTCTACCTCGACTGCACCCTCGGGCGGGGGGGGCACACCCGGGAGATCCTGGAGCGCTCCGGCCCGGACGGCAGGGTGATCGCCCTCGACCGCGACCCGGCCGCGCTCGCCGCGGTGCGGGAGTCCCTGGCGGGCTACGGCGACCGGCTGGAGCTGCACCAGCTGCCGTTCTCACGGGCCGCGGAGGCGCTCGCGGGACGGAAGGTCGACGGGGTGCTCGCCGACCTCGGGGTGAGCTCGCCGCAGCTCGATGACCCGGAGCGGGGGATGAGCTTCCGGCACGAAGGTCCGCTGGACATGCGCATGGGCGACGACGTCGAGGAGACCGCCTACGAGCTGGTGCGGCGCCTCAAGGACGACGCGCTCGCGGACGTGATCTACGAGTACGGCGAGGAGCGGGCGTCGCGGCCCATCGCCCGGTCGATCAAGCGGGCCATCGACGAGGGGGCCATGGAGACCACGAAGCACCTCGCGGACGCCGTGCACCGCGTGCTGGGCTGGCCGCGCTTCGGCAAGCCCGACACCGCGACGCGCACCTTCCAGGCATTACGCATCGCGGTAAACGACGAGCTCGGGGAGCTGGAGCGCCTGCTGGCCGCGCTCCCCTCGCTGGTGAAGGAGGGGGGGCGCGTGGTGGTGATCTCGTTCCATTCGCTGGAGGACCGCATCGTGAAGCACACGCTGCGAGACGAGCCCGCGTGGCAGGTGGTGACCAAGAAGCCGGTGGAGCCCGACGAGGCCGAGGGGGAGCGCAACCCGCGGTCGCGCAGCGCCAAGATGCGCGTGGCCGTGCGCCGGGCCGAGGAGGGCGAGCAGTGAGCACCATCCGCTTCGTGATCCTCTATGGGATGGTGACCCTCTCCGCGGGGTCGGCCTTCGTGGTGCACCTCGCGCTGCGCAACCAGAACGTCGCCCTCGGCTACGAGGCCGAGCGCGCGCGCGCCGAGTCCGCCCGCCTCCGCAGCCAGATCAACCAGTACCGCCTCGAGCTCGGGGCGCAGCGCGCTCCCGGGCTGCTCATGGCCGTCGGCCGCTCGGAGCGCGGCATGGTCGAGCCCGACCAGGTGACCACGCTGATCGTCGGCGGCTCGCTGCGCCCCGGGCGCGCCAGCGGGAGGCCGCGATGAAGAACCTCGAGCCGCGCCGCGCCCGCTGGATGCGCCTGCGCATCGGGATGCTCGTGACCCTGATGGCCCTCGGGGCGAGCCGCCTCGTCACCGCCGCGTGGGGCCTGCAGGTCGAGCGCCACGACTCGCTCGAGGCCGACTGCGCCCGGCAGTACTCGCCCGCGCTGCGCCTCGCGCCCCGCCGGGGGACCATCTTCGACCGGCACCACCGCCCGCTGGCGGTGAGCGTCCCCTCGCAGGCGCTGGTGGTGAGCCCGCGGCAGCTCGCCCGGGACCAGGGCCGCTCGCACCGCCGGGTGGACGTGGGCTCGCTGGCGATCCGCCTCGCGCCGCTGGTGGGGATGAGCGCCGAGGACGTGCGCCGCCGCCTCCAGCAGACGCGGCCGGTGTCGAGGGAGCGCCCGGGCGCGCCGGAGCTGATGGGCTCCGTGGTGCTCAAGCACCACCTGAGCGACGCGGAGGTGGCCTCGGTGCGGGCGCTGCTCGCGCAGGTGAAGGCCGAGATGCGCATCGGCCGCGTGGAGGGCGTCTCCTTCGAGGAGGAGAGCCGCCGCTGGTACCCCGCGCGCGAGGACGCCGCGCACATCACCGGGCAGGTGGGAACCTTCGGCGACGCGCTCGACGGCCTCGAGCGCTCGCTCGACGAGCACCTCAAGGGCCGCCACGTCGACGTGCAGGGCGTGCGAGACGCGCGAGGGACGCTGGTGTTCGCCGAGGGGCTCCGACCCGGCGAGGGCATGGCGGGCGAGGACGTCACGCTCAGCATCGACTCGACCATCCAGATGATCGCGGCGCGCGAGCTGGCGCTCCAGTGCCAGGCCGTGGAGGCCCGCGGTGGCTCGGTGATCGTGACCGATCCGCGCACGGGCGAGATCCTCGCGCTCGCCAACTACCCGACCTACAACCCCAACGAGTTCGTGGGGACGGACCTCGAGCCGCGGCGCAACCGCGCCATCACCGAGCGCTTCGAGCCCGGCTCGACGATGAAGATCTTCACCGTCGGCGGCGCCCTCGACAACGGCGTGGTCGACGCCGGGCAGCAGATCAATTGTTACGGCGGGTCGTATTCCATCGGCCGGGTGACCATCCACGACACGCACCCGGACACCTGGCTCACCCCCATGCAGGTGCTGGCGCGGTCGAGCAACATCGGCGCGGCGCAGATCGGCGCGGCCCTCGGCGCCGACGGCCTGGAGCGCGTGCTGCGGCGCTACGGCTTCGGCGAGCGCACGGAGATCCCGCTGCCGGGCGAGGCCAGGGCGCGCTTCGGGCAGACCCGCTGGGTGGACGCCGAGGTGGCGACGGTGGCATTCGGCCAGGGCGTCAACGTCACGGCCATCCAGATGGCGCAGGCGCTGGGCTCGGTGGCCAACCAGGGCCGGCTGATGCCGCCGCTGCTGGTCACCCGCATCACCGACGCCACCGGCGCCCTGGTCGAGGACCACCCCCCCGGCGAGGGTCGCGCCGTGATGCGCCCGGAGACCGCGCGGCTGCTGGCCGAGATGCTCACCGCCGTCACCGAGGAGGGCGGCACCGGCACCGAGGCGGCCATCCCGGGCGTGCGCGTGGCGGGCAAGACCGGCACGGCGCAGAAGGCCAACCTCCACGCCCGAGGCTACGACCCCAACCGCTGGGTGAGCAGCTTCGTGGGCTTCGCCCCGGCGGAGCGCCCTCGCCTCGCGATCACCGTCATCATCGACGAGCCGCAGCTGCAGCACTCCGGCGCGGCCATCGCGGGGCCGGTGTTTCGCCGGGTGATGGAGCAGTCGCTGCGCTACCTGGGCGCGCTGCCCGCGGCCAACGTCGGGCGCGACGACCTGGCCCGGCTGCCCCCCGAGGCCCGAGCGGGTGCTGGCCGCGCAGGCCAGGGCCGCGCAGGGGCCGACGACGCCCAACGCCGCTCCGACGGCGGGCGCGGCGCCCTCGCTGCTGGGCCTCTCGGTGCGCGAGGCGGTGCGGCGAGCCCAGCCGCTGGGCCTCGAGCTCGAGGTGCAGGGCAGCGGCCTCGTGGTGTCGCAGGATCCGCCCGCGGGGACCTCCGTGGGCGCCGATCGTCGGGTGAGGGTGCAGCTCGAGCCCGCGGGCGGCTACACCCCGGTGCTGGTCGACACGCCGGCGTCGGTGGAGATCCCCAGGTGAGTGGAGGGGCCTTTCCGCGGGGGGCATCGCTCCGGACGCTGTCGCTGGAGGTCGAGGGCTCGTGGGTCTCCGGGGACGACAGCGTGTTCGTCACCGACGTGCGCCACGACTCTCGCGCCGTCGAGCCGGGCGACCTCTTCGTGGCCCGCCGGGGCGCCCGCTCGGACGGCGCCGCCTTCGCCGCGCAGGCCGTGGCGCGCGGGGCCGTCGCGGTGCTCGCGGAGGCGCCGCTCGACGTGCCGGTGCCGACGCTGGTCGCCCCGGACGTCGACCGCGCCATGGCCTGGGCGGCCGGCGGCGTCTGGGCGCACCCCACCTGGAGCCTCGACGTCGTCGGCATCACCGGGACCAACGGCAAGACCACCACCGCCTGGCTGCTGGAGCACGCCCTCGAGGCCCTCGGCGCGCCCTGCGGATTACTCGGCACGGTATTGTCCCGCTTCCGGGGTCTGCAGTGGGACGCGGCGCACACCACGCCGGAGTCCGACGAGCTCACCCGCCGCCTCGCGGCGATGCGCGACCACGGGGCGACGCACGCGGTGATGGAGGCGAGCTCCCATGCGCTGGCGCTCGGTCGCGTGGAGGCGGTGCGCTTTCGCGTGGCGGTGTTCACCAACCTCACGCACGACCACCTCGATTTCCACCGCACCGTCGAGGCCTACGTGGCCGCCAAGCGACGGCTCTTCGTCGACCTCGCGCCGGGGAGCGCGGTGCTCAACGTCGACGACCCGGTGGGCCGCGGCCTCACGGAGGAGTTTCACGGCGCGTGGACCTACTCCGCGCGAGGCGCCGAGGCGACGCTGCGGGTGGTGGCGGGCGGCGCGACGCCGTCGGGCATCGACGCCACGGTGCTCACCCCGGAGGGCCGGGTGTCGCTGCGCTCTCCGCTGCTGGGCGCGCACAACACCGAGAACCTCCTCGCGGCCCTCGGCACGCTCGGGGCGCTGGGCTTCCCGCTCTCCCGCGCGGCGGACGCGCTCGCCGACGCGGCGGGCGCCCCGGGGCGGCTGGAGTCGGTGCGCCTCGGCGGGGCGGGGCCGGGCTTCGACGTGCTGGTGGACTACGCCCACACGCCCGACGCGCTGGAGCGGGTGCTCGCGACGCTGAGGCTCACCACGAGGGGGCGGCTGATCTGCGTGTTCGGGTGCGGCGGGGACCGCGACCGGGCGAAGCGCCCGCGCATGGCCGAGGCCGTGGCGCGAGGGGCCGACGTCGCGGTGCTCACCTCCGACAACCCCCGCTCGGAGGACCCTCGCGCCATCATGGACGACGCCGTCCCCGGGCTCGTCGCCGGGGGGATGCGCGCCCACGACGGCGCCGGAGCGCCGAGCGGGAGCTACCTCGCGGTGGTCGACCGGCGGGCGGCGATCGCGGCGGCGGTGGCGCTCGCGGCGCCGGGCGACGTGGTGCTGATCGCGGGCAAGGGTCACGAGACCTGGCAGGAGTCGCACGGGGTACGGACGCCCTTCGACGACCGGCACGAGGCGCGGCAGGCGATGATGGCGCGGGCCCCCGCGCGACGGGAGTGAGCGATGGCGACGGTGGTTCCGACGAACGAGGCGGCGTTCACCCTGGCGGAGGTCGCGGCGGCGACCGGGGGAGAGCTGAGGGGTGATCCGGCCGCGCGGGTGGTGGGCGTCGGCAGCGACACCCGGACGCTCAGCGCGGGCACGCTCTTCGTGGCGCTGCGGGGAGAGCGCTTCGACGGGCACGCGCACCTCGAGGCCGCGAAGGCGAAGGGCGCGGCGGCGGCGCTGGTCGAGGCGGGCGCTCCGGCGGTGGAGGCCTTCCCCACGGTGGTGGTCGCGGACACCGTGCGAGCCCTCGGGGCGCTCGCGGCGGCGCACCTCGCGAGGGCGAGGGACCATCGCCCGCTGCCGGTGATCGCCATCAGCGGCGCGGTGGGGAAGACCACCACCAAGGAGCTCACCGCCGCGGCGCTGCGGGCCGCCTACGGCGAGACGCTGGCGACGGTCGGCAACCTCAACAACCTCATCGGCGCTCCCTTCACCCTGCTCTCGCTCACCGACGCGCACCGGGCCGCGGTGATCGAGTGCGGCTCCAACGCCCCCGGGGAGATCGCCCGCATCGCGGCGCTGGTGCGCCCGGACGTGGCGCTCGTGACCAACGCCGACGCCGCGCACACGGAGCTGCTCGGGAGCATCGACGCGGTCGCCCGCGAGGAGGGGTCGCTCTTCGCCTTCGCCCGCATCGCGGTGGTGGGCAACGCCGACGAGCCCCGCTCGGCGTCGCAGATGTCCCGCGCCCTGGCCGACCGGGCCCGCTGGCTCTTCGGGACCTCCCCCGAGGCCCACGTCGCGCTCTCGTCCCGCGCGCTCCGCCCCGACGGCGGCGCCTCGCTCACCTTCACCGTGTCCCCCGAGCTCTCCCCGGTGGGCGAGCTCTCCGTCGAGACCCCGCTCGTCGGCGCCTCGGCGGCCACCAACATCGCCGCGGCCCTCTGCGCGGTCGCGGCTCTCGGGGCCTTTCCCGAGCAGCTCGTCGCCGCCGCGAAGGCGCTGGGAGCCGTGGGGGCGGTCCCCGGGCGGCTGCAGCCGCTCTCGCTGCGGGGGGCGCTGGTGCTCGACGACACCTACAACGCGAGCCCGAGGGCGGTGAGGGCGGCGCTGGCTGCGGCGAGGGAGCTCGCGGCCGCGCGGGGGGCCCGGCTGCTGGTGGCGCTCGGCGACATGCTGGAGCTGGGGACGCTCTCTCGCGAGGCCCACGAGGAGGCCGCGCGCGAGGTGCTCGACGCGGGGGCGGAGGTGTTCATCGCGGCAGGGCCCGAGACCGCGGCGGGGGCGGCGTCGCTCTCGGACACGCCGGGGATGGAGCTGGTGACGGTCGAGGACTCCGCGGCGGCCGGGGTGGCGCTGGCCGCGAGGGTGCGCGAGGGTGACGTGGTGCTGGTCAAAGGGTCTCGCGGGATGAGGATGGAGCGTTGCGTCGCGGCGCTGTCGGGCGGGGAGCAGGGATAGGCGGGCGATGCTTTACCTGTTCCTGTATTCACTGAAGGCGAAGTCGGATCACCTGTCGTGGCTCAACGTGCTCCGGTACATCCCGTTCCGGGTGATCCTCTCGATCCTCACGGCGATGCTGATGTCGTTTACGCTGGGGCCGTGGTTCATCAACCGCCTGCGCTCCCGACAGATCGGCCAGGTGGTGCGCGACGATGGGCCGCAGTCGCACCTCTCCAAGCGCGGCACGCCCACCATGGGCGGCTCGCTCATCCTGTTCACGCTGGTGGTGCCGACGCTGCTCTGGGCCAACCCCCACAACGCCTACGTCTGGCTCACGCTGCTGGTCACCGTCTGCTACGGCGGCATCGGCTTCCTCGACGACTACCTCAAGCTGAAGAAGCTCAACTCGGCAGGGCTCGCCGGGCGCTACAAGCTCATCGGGCAGTTCGCGGTGGCGGCGCTGGTGGTGGGGTACCTCTTCTACGGCAAGGGGCCGTTCCTGCCGACCGAATGGCTCGACCACCGGCAGTCGCTCGCTTTGCCCTTCGCGGCGTTCACGAAGCACCACTTCGTGCTGCCGGTGGCGCTGTACCTGGTGTTCGGGATGTTCGTGGTGGTGGGCACCTCCAACGCGGTCAACCTCACCGACGGCCTCGACGGGCTCGCCATCGGGCCCGTCATCATCAGCGCGGGCACCTATCTGATCTTCGCCTACGTGACGGGCGCGACCTTCGGCGGCTTCGACATCTCGCGCTACCTCGACCTGCCGCCGCTGCACTCGACCGGCGAGCTCGCGGTGCTGTGCGGCGCCATGATCGGGAGCGGCGTGGGCTTCCTCTGGTACAACACCTACCCCGCGTCGGTGTTCATGGGGGACGTCGGCGCGCTGGCCCTCGGCGGCACCCTCGGGATGCTCGCGCTCGTCACCAAGAACGAGCTGCTCAGCGTGCTGCTGGGGGGCATCTTCTTCGTGGAGATCATGAGCGTGATCATCCAGCGCACGTGGTTCGCGGTGACCAAGCGTCGCTACGGCACCGGGCGGCGGATCTTCCTGATGGCGCCGATACACCACCACTTCGAGAAGGCCGGCTGGGCCGAGCCGAAGATCATCGTCCGCTTCTGGATCATCTCCATCATGCTCGCTCTGGTCTCGCTCTCGAGCCTCAAGCTGCGCTGAGCATTACGCCGCGACGCTCAGTAGACGTCGTGGGCGGTGTTGTAGACGTTGAACTTGCCCGTCGGGGTGACGAGCCAGTCGCCGCGGATGCGGGTCACCTCGGCGAGCGTGCGGTCGTCGTAGACGACGAGCTCCCCCTGGCGGTCCCAGACCGAGACCCAGACCTGGGTGCCGGCGCGGTTGTACTCGAAGTGCACGGTCTGCCCGTGGTCGCTCGCGAACCAGCAGCGGTCGATCACCCCGCGGGCCTTGGAGTACACGCAGATGCGCCGCGCGGCGTTGGGCTCCGTGGAGACGGGCGAGTCGATCCACACCCACGGGGAGTTGGGGTGCGTCTTGATGAAGAGGCTGCCGGCGGAGGGGAGCGCGACGTTGCGCACGACGCGCCACGCGTTCTCGGGGGAGCCCTCCGGGTCGGCGCCGTAGATGGCCAGCCGGGCCTGGCCCATGTGCGCGACGGCGTTCACCCAGCCGTAGGTGGGGTCCTGCCAGTTGGCCGCGCGGCCGGGGTGCGGGCCGAGCCCGGTGGTGAAGCTGGTGACGAAGCGGCGGTCGCGCACGTCCACCACGGCGACCCGGTTGCTCGCGTTGGCGGAGATCATGAAGTAGCGCCCGGTGTGGTCCCAGCCGCCGTCGTGGAGGAAGCGCACCGCCGGGATGCGCGACACCACGGGAAACTCGGGCTGGCTGTAGTCGACCAGGGCCACGAAGCCTGACTCCTTCAGGCTGACGGCCCACACGGGCTCGAAGCGCGACGCCACGATGGAGGCCACGCGCACCTCGTCGAGGTGCTCGCCCGTGACGGCGTCGGAGAGGATGTTCTGCATCCCGCGGGGTTCGAGCGTGGCGCCGTCGAAGACCACGTACTGCGGAGGCCAGTAGCAGCCCTCGATGAGCAGCCGGTCTTCGTAGCCCGGGAAGCGGCTGGCCTCGACGCTGCGAGCGTCGGAGCAGCCCTGGACCACGGCGTCGATGGTGGGCGTCGGGGTCCAGAGGTCGATGAGCGTCACCCGGCCGTCGCGGCCGATGGCGTAGAAGTACCGGCCCGAGGTGGACGAGCGGAGGATGTGCACCGCGAAGCCCGTCGGGACGATGCTCACCAGCTCGAAGTTGTCGCCGTCGAGGATGGCCACCTGGCCCGCGTCGCGGAGGATCACACCGAAGTAGTTCTCCCAGTTGCGCGTGGTCATCGGCCGCGTCGGGCGCTCGGCCACCGGGACGTTGAGCTGCCAGCTCGCGCGGATCATCTCCATGGGCCTCGGCGGCGGCGTGGGAGGCGGGTGCTGGATGTAGCGCGCCATGAGGTCGGCCTCCTCGGCGGTCATGAGCCCGGTGCGCACCCAGCCGGGCATGCCGCCGGGGGTCCCGTTGGCGATGGTCATGCGGAGGCGGGCGGTGCCGATGCGCAGCGTGCGGGAGGGCTGGAGGTTGGGGCCCGTGGCGCCTGCGCGGAGGGCGCCGTGGCAGCCCGCGCAGCGGTCGAAGTACACCCGCTGGGCGCGGACGAGCTCCTCGGGGGTCATCGCAGGGGCAGTCGCGTCGACGGGGGCTCCGTCGGTGGTCGCGTCGGCGCCGTCGCCAGGCATCGGGGCGTCGAGGAGGGGGCCCAGGTCGTTCGGGGCCGAGGCGTCGAAGACGTCGGACGGAGGGGTGTCGACGATCACCCGGACGTCCTGGGGCACGTCCGGGGGGGGAGCGCCGGAGGTGGTCTCGCAGGCCGCTGCGAGGAGCGAGAGCACGATGCCGAGGGAGGACGCTCGGGATTTGTAGGTCTCCATGAGGGTAGACGGTGTGGGCTGATCGCTCCAGGACGCTTGATCATGGTCAAATGGGCAGAGGTCGGGCGAGGGGATCGTTCGATGGGCCCCGGGTTCCGTCCCGCTTGGGCTCCCTCGCGAAGGATTCGATGCTCACCTCGACCCGTGCCCGATGTCTCTCCCTGATCCTACCGAGCCTCGTCTCGTGGACGATGGCGTGCGGTACGTCCGCGCCGGGACCCTCCGCCCACGACCATCCGGACTCGGGGGGCTCTCCGACGGACGTGGCGGTCGCCCCGACGGACGTGGCGGTCGCCCCTACGGACGTGGCGGTCGCCCCGACGGACGTGGCGGTCGCCCCGACGGACGCCCCGCCTCGGACGCTGCGAACCCTCAACGACTGCGCGCCCGATGGCTCGGATGTGGTGGACATGACCGGCATGGCGAACCCGGTGGTCCTGTCAGGCTCGGCGCCTGATGGGAGCGGGTTCCTCTTCACGCCGAAGTGCGTGCGGTTGCGCGTGGGGCAGACGCTGACCTTCCGCATCGACCAGGTCACCGCCGGGACCTGGCAGGTGCACCCGCTCATGTCGGGGTGGATCGAGGATGGCTCCGAGGTGGCCGATCCCACGAGCCCGATCCCCTTCCGCAACGAAGGAGACATCGACGTACACGTGGCTTTCACCACGGGCGGGACCTATCCATTCTACTGCACCCGTCACTACCTGACGGGTCACGTCGGAGCGGTGCACGTGGTGGATCGATGAGAGCCGGGCGCGAACAGCGGTCGATCACGGTAAGGAGGATGTTGTGGTCATGAGCCAATCGCGGAGGAACTCCGCGCTTCCAGTGATGCCTTCGGATGCCACGCTCGACGGATCGAAGCAGTGTCCCATCGGTCGCGCGGCCGGGTGCGGCGCCGGTCGGCGCTGTCCGATGAGTCCTCGCACCTACGAGGCGGGCGCGATGCTGTGCGGGGAGAGTTCCGCCGCCGAGCGGCTCTGGTACGTGCAGCACGGCTCGGTGGCGCTCTTCCGGGAGACCGGCGATCAGCGAGGGGCGGGCGTCCCGTGGGCCGTGCGCAGGCCCGGCCAGCTCGTGGGCGACGAGTGCCTCGTGCAGGAGGGATACAGCGACACCGCCGTGGCGCTCACCCAGGTGACCCTCTGCGTGGCGAGCCGCGACTCGTTCAACCAGTGGATCGACAACGTCGGCGTCGTCGCCTCCCGCGCCGTGATGGGCCTGGTGATCAGCGCCCGCTGCGCCGACGGTCCGCGCCCCACCTCCGCCGAAGGGAGCGCCGTGCGCCGGGTCGCTCGCTGGCTGGCGGACGAGGCCCGCGACGGTCGGGCCCCGGAGATGCCTCGGGGCGTGGTGGCGGGCCTTCTCGGGATGCTGCCGGAGACCTTCTCTCGTGCATTGAGCCGCCTCAGCGTGATGGGCGCGATCAAGTCCACGCGGCGGGAGATCAGGGTGGTGGACGCGGACGTGCTGATGGCCGTCGCCGCGGAGTAAGGCGCTACGGCGCGACGAGCGCGATCTCCGTCCAGAGCTCGTGGGAGTGGCCCGGCGGCAGCACGATGAGCCCGTCGCCGGTGTTGAGCGCGTCGCCTGCGGCGGTCCAGGGTTCGAGGCACACGAAGTCCTTGGAGCGCAGGGTCCAGAGGACCCAGCGACGGAACTCCGGCGAGGCTGACACCACCACGCGGTAGCCGTCCGCGAGGGCGAGCGTGGCGTGCTCGTCGAGGTGCAGGTCGACCTCCGCGAGGGTGAGGTCGATCGGTCGCGCGAGGGGTACGTTGGTTTTCGTGGTGTTGTCGAAGGCCCTCGTGGCGGTGGTGGCGATGGAGGCCCGCGCCTTCTCCCCGTCGGGCACGAAGAAGTACGGGTGGAAGCCCATCGCGAAGGGCATCGCTGAGGCGCTCCGGTTCTCGACGTGCTGGGTGATGTGGAGGCGCGTTCCTTCGAGCCAGTAGCGGAAGCGGAGCGCGAAGTCCCAGGGGTACTGCGCGCGGGTGACCTCGTCTGATTCGAGGGTGAGGGTCACCGACGACTCGTCCTGGTGGCCCACCGTCCACGGGCGCTGCCGGGCGAAGCCGTGCTGCTTCATGCTCCCGGTGGCGTCTCCATGGCGGAAGCGCTCGCCCGCCAGCGCCCCGGGGGAGGGGAAGAGCACCGGGACCCCGCCGCGGATGTTCTTCGAGGGGTCGAGGAGGGTGGACTCGTCGAGGTAGAGCACCGGGCGGTCGCCCACGAAGAAGCGGGTGACGATGCCGCCGCGGGAGGGCGCGAGGGCGACGGTGGCGTCTGCGGACTCGTCGCGCAGCACGACGGTCTCGAGCGGGGTCAGCAGGTCGAACATGGTGGGAATCTACGCCCTGCCAGTGGGTTTCCAATCCTCCGACGCAGCCGACGGGGGCTAAATCGGGTTGCGTTGTTTTCGTGGTCGCCGGTCGAGTTGCGCTAAGGCCGGTGGTCGTGAACGGCACGGTGCGCGGACAGCGTGTGGTGGTGGTGGGTCTCGGGCTCTCGGGCATCGCGGCGGCGCGGCGGGCCGTGGCTGACGGAGCGGCGCGGGTCACGGTGAACGACCGTCGTAGCGCGGCGGAGGTAGACCTCTCGGCCTACGCCGAGCTGGCCGACCAGGGGGTTCAGTTCGCCCTCGGGGGCCACGACGACGCGGTCTTCGCCGAGGCCGACGTGATCGTGCTGTCGCCGGGCGTTCCGCCGCTGGACGCGGTCGTGAGCGCGAAGGAGCGCGGGGTGCTGGTGATCGGCGAGATCGAGCTCGCGAGCTGGTACACCGAGGCCCCGGTGCTGGCCATCACCGGCACCAACGGCAAGAGCACGGTCACCACGCTGCTCGGCGAGATGCTGGAGTCGTCGGGCTTCGCGACCTTCACCGGCGGCAACCTGGGGACGCCCTGGTGCGACGCCGTCGGCCACGAGCCGACCGCCGAGGGCGGGCGCTGCGTCATCGAGGCGAGCTCGTACCAGCTCGAGGCCACGAAGCACTTCAGGCCCCTCGTCGCGGTGTGGCTCAACCTCACCCCCGACCACCTCGACCGCTACGGATCGATGGCGGCTTACGGCGCGGCCAAGTCCCGCATCTTCCTCGCGCAGCGCCGTGAAGACCACGCGGTGGTGCCCGCGGACGACCCGGTGGTGCTGGCCTTCGCGAGGGGCGGCGCGGCGCAGGTGCACACCTGGGGCGGCGAGCACAGCGAGGTGCGCATCGTCGACGACGCCGTCATCGGCCCCGGCGGGCTGCGGGTTCCGGTGAGCGAGATTGGCATCAAGGGCTCGCACAACGTCGGCAACGCCATGGCGGCCGCGCTGGCGGCGCACCTCGGCGGGGCGTCGGTGTCGGCCATCGCGCGCACGCTGCGCTCCTTCACGGGGCTGCCGCACCGGATGCAGCGGGTGGTCGAGCACGCGGGCGTGGTCTACATCGACGACTCCAAGGCGACCAACGTGGGCGCCGCGCTCAAGGCCCTGGAGGGCGTCGATCGGCCGGTGGTGCTCATCGCAGGAGGCCGGGACAAGGGCGGATCGTACGAGCCGCTGGTGCAGCTGCTGCGAGCCAAGGCGCGCGCCGTCGTGCTGCTTGGCGAGGCGGCGCCGCTGATGTCCGCGTCGATGGGCAACTCCGTGGCGCACCAGGCGGCGACGGACATGGACGACGCCGTGCGGCGCGCGGCGGCCCTGGCGAGGCCGGGGGACTGCGTGCTCCTGGCCCCGGCGTGCAGCTCGCTCGACATGTACAAGAACTACGCGGAGCGCGGCGACGCCTTCGCGCAGGCGGCTCGGGCGCTGAAGGGCGGTGCGGGGTCGTGAGCGCGACGCCGACCAACGCGCGGCGCGACTCGATGGCGCCGGTGGGGGTCGAGCCCTACCGGGCGCAGGCCGTGGAGAAGGGCGCCCCGCTGGGCCGCGTCGACCACGCGCTGCTGGGCGTGACGATGCTGCTCGTGACCTTCGGCATCGTGATGGTCTACTCGGCCAGCGCGGTCTTCGCGGAGCACCTGCACCACAACGGGCAGTTCTTCCTGGTGCGGCAGACGCTCTACGCCGTCATGGGCTTCGTCGCCCTCACCTTCTTCGCCGTGCAGGACCACCGCCGGCTGCGCGCCTTCACCTACCCCATGCTCGGGCTCACGGTGGTGCTGATGCTCGCGGTGGTGATGGGCGCCGGGCACTCGGGCGGCGGCGCGGCCCGCTGGATTCGCCTGGGGCCCATCAACATCCAGCCCGCGGAGATCGCGAAGCTCTCGCTCATCGTCTGGCTGTCGCACTCGCTCGCCAAGAAGAACGAGAAGATCCGCACCTTCTCGGTGGGCTTCCTGCCGCACCTGCTGGTCGCCGGCTTCCTGATGCTGCTCTGCCTGAAGCAGCCCGACTTCGGCTCCGCGGTGGTGCTGCTGCTGCTCACCTTCACGCTGCTCTTCGTGGCCGGGGCCCGCACCGGCTACATCCTCGGCACCCTCATCGCGGCGCTGCCGGTCGCGGCGTACCTCGTCCTCGGCACCGAGTACCGCCGCCGTCGCTGGGAGGCCTTCCTCGACCCGGCGCGCTTCCGCAGCACCATCTCGTACCAGCTCGTCGAGTCGATGATGTCCTTCGGCTCCGGCGGCATGACCGGCGTGGGCCTCGGAGACAGCCGCCAGAAGCTCTTCTTCCTGCCCGAAGCGCACACGGACTTCATCAGCGCCATCCTCGGCGAGGAGCTCGGCTTCGTCGGCGTCGCGGGCCTCATGCTGGCCTACGCCTTCCTCATCTGGCGCGGCGTGCGCATCGCCCTGCGCTCGGCCGACGACCACGGCACCTACCTCGCCTTCGGCGTCACCACGCTGCTCACGCTGCAGGCGCTGATCAACCTCGGCGTCGCGATGGGGGCGCTGCCCACCAAGGGCCTCACGCTGCCGTTCATCTCCTACGGCGGCAGCTCGCTCATCATCGACCTCGCGGCCATCGGGATCCTCCTGTCGGTCTCCCGCTCCGCCAAGGCGGCGTAGGGAAGCCTAGGCGGCGCCGCGTGGAGGCCCTTCGCTTCATGGTCGCGGGCGGCGGAACGGGAGGCCACGTCTTCCCAGGGATCGCCGTCGCCGACGCGCTCGACCGCCGCACCCGCGACCTCTCGGTGTGCTGGGTCGGCACCTCCCGGGGCATCGAGGCGCGAGTGCTCCCCACCACCCCGTGGCGCTTCGAGGCGATGGATCTCTCGGGCCTCAACGGCGTGCGCGGCCGCAAGCTCGTCGAGGCGCTGGCGAAGCTCCCTCCCGCGGCGGCGCAGGCGTGGCGGGTGCTGCGCCGGGAGCGCCCCCACGTGGTGCTGGGCGTCGGGGGCTACGCGGGCGGACCGATCGTGGCCATGGCCGCGGCGATGCGCATCCCGACGGCGGTGCTGGAGCCCAACGCGGTGCCCGGGATGACCAACAGGATTTTATCGAGGGTGGTAAAGCGCGCCTTCGTGACGCACGAGGAGACGCTCTCGGCCTTCCCCGCGGGGGTCGGCGTCGTCACCGGATCGCCCGTGCGCCGGGCCTTCCTGGCGCGCATGGCCTCGGCGGTTCCGGTGGGCGGGGACGTGTCGGTGCTGGTGCTGGGAGGCAGCCAGGGGGCGAGGGCGATCAACGCGGTGATGCCCGAGGCGGTGGCGCAGCTTCGGGCGGGCGGGCTCGCGGTGAAGGTCACGCACCAGACGGGCGCCTCGGAGCGAGACGCTGTGGCGGCGGCCTACGCGGCGAGGGGCGAGGCCGCGGAGGTGGTGGCCTTCATCGAGGACGTGGCGACGGTGATGGCGCAGTCGTCGCTGGTGGTGTGCCGCGCGGGGGCGATGACCGTGGCGGAGCTCGGGGTGCTGGGACGACCGGCGGTGTACATCCCGCTGCCTACGGCGGCCGACGACCACCAGCGGAAGAACGCCGAGGCGATGGCCGCGCGCGGGGCCGCGAAGTGGATCGCGCAAGGCGAGCTGACGCCCGAGCGACTGGCCGCGGAGATGGGCGCGGTGCTGCGCGACGGCGACGCGCTGCAGGCGATGGGCGCCGCGGCGTGGGCGAGCGCGAGGCCCGACGCGGCGGGCGTGATCGCCGACGGGCTGCTGGCGCTGGCCGGCGGAGTGGGCGTGCAGCGGGGGTGAAGGCCCCATCGGGGGGACATTCCCTGTCCGACCGAAATTCCACCCCCGATCGCTCGCGTGGTAGGCCAACCGATCGTGGGCGATCAACTGACCAGCGATCTGGAATCGTTGCGCATCGACCGGGACGACCCTCCGGCCTCGTCGCGCTCGCGCTCCCGCTCCCGTTCTGGCGTCGCGCGCTACGCCTTCGTCGCGCTCGCGCTGGGCGCACTGGTCTACGGCGGCACCCGCGCCTGGCCCGCGGTCGAGTCTCGCCTCTTCAAGACCGAGGTGCACACCGGCGAGGTCGTCGTGGCGTCCCCTGCTCAGGGCGCCACCACGGTCACCGCCACGGGCTACGTCGTCGCGCTCACCTCCGCGCGGGTGTCTTCACGCGTCCCGGGCCGCGTCGCCGTGGTGAGGGTGCGTGAGGGCGAGACCGTGCGCGCCGGGCAAGCGCTGCTCGAACTCGACGCCACGGACGTGCGCAGCACCATCGCCGCCGCCCGCGCCAGGGTCGCCGCCGCCGAGGCCCGCGTCGCCATCGCCCGCGCCAACCTCGCCGACGGCCGCCAGCAGCTCGAGCGCCAGCGCCGCCTCGTCGAGTCCGGCGCAGTCTCGAGGCAGGTCGTCGAAGACCTCCAGGCGCGGCTGGGCCCGCTCGAAGCCTCCGTGACGGCGGCCGGGGCCGAAGTGCGCGCGCTCCAGGCCGACGTCGCCGTGCAGGCGGCCACGCTCTCGCTGCTCACCATCCGCGCGCCCTTCGACGGCACCATCGTCAACCGCCCTCCTCGCCCCGGCGAGCTTCTGGGCAGCGAGCTGATGGCGGGCACGGTCATCGAGCTCGGACTTCCGCTCCATGGTCGCGGAGGTCGACGTCCCCGAAGGGAGGCTCCACCCGTGCCGGCGGGCCCTGCGAGATCTCCCTCGACGCCTTCCCCGGCCGGCGCTTCCGAGGCGCGGTGCAAGAGACCGGGCACCGGGTCGACCGCGCCAAGGCCACCGTCGTCGTGCGGGTGCGCTTCGTCGAGCCGATGGACGGCATCCTCCCCGACATGGCCGCGCGCGTGGGCTTCCTCACGCAGGAGCTCACCGCCGAGCAGCTCCGCGCGGCGCAGCGCACGCTCGTCCCCGCGGCCGCCGTGACCACCCGAGGGGGCGCGGGTGGTGCTGGTGGTCGACAACAACGCCGTGCACGTCCGCCCGGTGAGCCTCGGGCCGCAGTCGGGGGACGCGTACGAGCTGATCGATGGTCCGGCGCCGGGGTCGCGGGTGGTGCTGCACCCGCCGCCGACGCTGGGCGAAGCCCACCCGGTGAGAGAGGCAAACCGCTGATGTCGTCCCCCGAAGAGAGCGCCGCCGCGCCGATGGTCGAGCTGACCCACGTGACCAAGACCTTCCACCGCGGCGCCGAGACCATCACGGTGCTCGACGGGCTGAGCCTCGATCGCCGAAGGGTCCTTCGAGGCGCTGATGGCCCGTCGGGCTCTGGGGAAGTCCACCCCTGCTCAACCTCGTCGCGGGCCTCGACCGGCCAGCTCCGGCGGGGTGCGCGTCGCGGGCAGGACCTCACCGCCATGTCCGACGGCGACCTCGCGGCGTTTCGCGCGCGCTACATCGGCTTCATCTTCCAGTCGTACAACCTCATGCCCGTGCTCACGGCCCCTGGAGAACGTCCGAGCTGCCGCTGCTGCTCACGAAGCTCCCGAGCGCCGACCGCAAGCGGCGGCGGCCACGGCGCTGCGGGTGGTGGGCCTCGAAGACCGCGCCAACCACTACCCCCGGATGCTCTCCGGCGGCCAGGAGCAGCGGGTCGCCATCGCGCGGGCGATCGTCAACGACCCGAAGATCATCGTGGCCGACGAGCCGACGGGCGACCTCGACCGGAAGTCCGCCGACCAGATCCTGGCGCTGCTGGAGAAGCTCAACAAGGACTTCAAGAAGACCGTGGTGATGGTGACGCACGACCCCGAGGCGGCGTCGCACGCGCGGGTCACGCACCACCTCAACAAGGGCGCCTTCCAATGAACCTCGCCTCGCTGGCGATGCGCAACGTCGGGCGAAACCGCTTCCGCACGACGCTGACGCTGGTCGGCGTGGCAGTGGCGGTGGTGGCCTTCGTGCTGCTGCGCACGGTGATCTCGTCGATGGCCGTCGCGGTCACCCACGCCGCGCACGACCGCATCGGCATCCGGCACAAGGTGTCCTTCGTGATGCAGCTGCCGCGGCGCTACGTCGACACGGTGCGCCAGACCCCGGGGGTGCACACCGCCACCTGGGCCAACTGGTTCGGCGGGAAGGACCCGCGCAACCCCAGGGAGTTCTTCCCCACGATGGCCGTCGACCCGCCGAGCTTCCTCGACGTGTACGACGAGATCGCCGTGTCGCCCGCCGACCGCGCCCGCTGGTTCGGCGACCGCCAGGGCGCCCTGGTGGGCGACCAGCTCGCGCGGCTGCTGCACCTCCGGGTGGGCGACACGGTCACCCTCGCGGGCACCATCTACCCGGGCAACTGGGTCTTCCACGTCTCGGGCATCTACACCACCACCCGGCGCTCGATGGACCGCTCGGAGTTCCTCTTCCACTGGGACTACCTCAACAACGCCATCCCCGAGCGCCGCCGCGACCAGGTCGGTTGGATCATCGCCCGCGTCGACAACCCCCGGCAGGCCACCGGCGTCTCCGCCGGCATCGACCGCACCTTCGACGTCCAGGACATCCAGACCCTCTCCATGAGCGAGCGCTCGATGAACCTCTCGTTCATGGGGATGATGTCGGGCCTCCTCACGGCCATCAACGCCATCTCCGGCATCATCCTGCTCATCCTGCTGATGCTCTTCGGCAACACCATGTCGATGGGCGTGCGCGAGCGCACCCAGGAGTACGGCGTGCTGCGCGCGCTGGGCTTCCTCCCGAAGCACGTCGCGGGCTTCATCCTGGGCGAGGCCGCGGCGCTCGGGCTCGCGGCGGGCGCGCTCGGGCTCGCGCTCTCGTACCCCTTCGTGCAGTACGGCCTCGGGCGCTGGCTCGAGGAGAACATGGGCTCGATGGTCCCGTACTTCCGCATCGAGGTGGCCACGGCGGCGCAGGCCCTGGGCTTCTCGCTGCTCCTCGGCGTCGCGGCGGCGGTCATCCCCGCGGTGCGCGCCTCGCGGTTGACGGTCACGGACGCGCTGCGGCGCATCGACTGAGGGAGCGCGACGATGGTCCCCGTTTCATACAGCGTGCGAAATCTCATGGTGCGCAAGACCACCACCGCCGCGACCGCCCTCGGCATCGGCCTGGTGGTCTTCGTGTTCGCCTCGGTGCTGATGCTCGGCGCGGGCCTCGAGCGCGCCATGGGTCGCTCGGGCTCGCCCGACGTCGCCATCGTGCTGCGCGCGGGCTCCGACTCCGAGACCGCCAGCGGCATCGAGCTGCCCGCCGCGGGCCTCGTGGGCGCCGCCCCGGAGGTGGCCACGCGCCCCGACGGCCGGCCCGACGCCGTGGGCGAGGTGGTGGGCGTGCTGGCGCTCGACAAGGCCGACGGCGAGGGCGTGTCCAACGTGCAGGTGCGCGGCGTGCCCGACGACGTGATGCGCTTCCGGCCGTCGGTGCACGTCGTCGCGGGCCGCGCGGCGGCGCCGGGCTCCGACGAGGTGATCGTCGGCGCGGCCATCCGCGGGCGCTTCCGCGGCGTCGAGCTGGGGCAGTCCTTCGAGATCAAGAAGAACCGCCGGGTCACCGTGGTCGGCGTCTTCGAGGCGCGCGGCTCGTCCTTCGAGTCCGAGGTGTGGGGTGACGTCGAGACCGTGCGCTCGGCCTTCGGGCGCGAGGGCCTCGTGTCCGGTGCGCGTGCGCCTCCGCTCCGCCCGCGCGGTTCGACGCCTTCAAGCGGGCCATCGAGACCAACCCCCAGCTCGGCCTCGGCGTGAAGCGCGAGTCGGTCTACTACGAGGAGATCGCCCAGGGGACGACCATGTTCCTGACCATCCTCGGCATGATGATCGCGCTGTTCTTCTCGGCCGGCGCGATGATCGGCGCGATGATCACCATGCACGCCTCCATCGCCCAGCGCAGCCGCGAGATCGGCACGCTGCGGGCCCTCGGGTTCTCCCGCAAGAGCATCCTCGCGGCCTTCCTCTTCGAGTCCGTGGTGCTCAGCCTCCTCGGGGGCGCGGTGGGCGCCGTCGCCTCCCTCGATGGGCTTCGTGCGCTTCAACATGGTCAACTTCGCCACCTGGTCGGAGATCGTGTTCACCTTCGTCCCGACGCCCGCCATCGTGCTGTCGTCCCTGGTCTTCGCGGCCGTCATGGGCCTCCTCGGCGGGCTCTTCCCCGCCGTGCGCGCGGCCCGCATGAACGTCCTCGACGCGCTCCGCGCCTGATTCCGCCCTCTCCCGTGATATGCGTCCGCGATGCGCGTCGCGGCCGCCCTCTCCATCGCGCTCACCGCCGTCCCCCTCGCAGCCCACGCCGACCCGGTCGACCCCCGCGTCGCCCTCCTCGAGCGCGACGCCACGCACGCCCGCATCTGGTACTGGGGCTTCACCGCGGCCTACTCCATCTCCGCCGTGGGGCAGACCACGCTCGCCCTCGCGCTCGACGACCCGGGGCTGCGCATCGACGCCGCCGTCGTCGCGGCCACCTCCTTCCTCGCGGTCGGGGGGATGATCATCTCGCCGATCCCCAACGTCTGGCGCGCCGCCGCGGACGCCCGCCGCACCGGCGACGTCGCCGCGGCCATCACCCGGGCGGCCGACGCCGAGACCCGCGGCCGCGCCTGGTACAACCACCTGCTGGTCGGCGTCGTCGCGGTCGCCTCGGGCCTGGTGCTCTGGGTGGGCTACGACCGCCCGGTCTCCGCCGCGCTGAGCTTCGGCACCTCCGTCGTGGTGGGCGAGGCCAACCTGCTCACGATGCCCACCCGCGCGATGCGCTGGCGCGACCGCCCCGCGGTGACCTGGCAGCTCGCGCCCTCCCTCAACGGCGTGCAGCTCGTCGGGGCATGGTAGCCACCCCTCGTGGTTGGGCTATAGAGCGCGCCACCCTGTGATGCCCCCCTGGATCGGCGACGCGATGGCCCTCGGCTGCGCGGTGGTGTGGGCCACCGCCGTGATGCTCTTCCGCCGCCTCGGGACGTGCACCCGGTCTCGCTCAACCTCTTCAAGAACGCCGTCGCGACGGTGCTGCTGCTGCTCACGATGGCGCTGGCGGGCCTGCACTTCGACGCTCATCGAAGCGCCCTCGACTGGCTGTGCCTCATCGGCAGCGGGGTGCTGGGCCTCGCGGTGGCCGACTCGCTCTTCCTGGCGGGCCTGCGCCGGGTCGACGCCTCGGTCGCCGCGGTCGCGGACTGCGCCTACTCGCCGACGGTGATCCTGATCTCGACGCTGTGGCTGAGCGAGGTGCCGCGCCCGGGCTTCCTGTGGGGCGCGCCGCTGGTGCTGGTGGGCCTGCTGCTGGTGGTGTGGCAGTCGCGCGGCGAGGTGAAGGTCGACCCGCGCGGCCTCGCGCTGGTGCTGGGCGGGGTGATGACGACGGCGGTGGGCGTGGTGCTCGCGAAGCCCGCGCTGGGCCGCAGCGGGCTGGTCGAGGCGACGACGATACGCCTGCTGGCGGGCTCGGCGGCGCTGCTCGCGGTGCAGCTGGCGCGGGGCAAGGGGCGGGAGGCGCTGGCGTTGTTCAAGCCGCAGCCGGCGTGGCGGGTGGCGGTGCCGGCGACGGTGCTGGCGACCTACGTGTCGATGCTGCTGTGGCTCGGCGGGATGAAATACGGCACCGCCTCGCGGCGCTGCTCAACCAGACCGGGGCCATCGTGCTGATGCTGATGTCGCGCGCGATGGGCGACCGCATCCCGGCGCGGCGGTGGTTCGGCGCGGCGCTGGCCGTGACGGGCGTGGCGATCGTGGTGACGCGGTAGGGGACGTCGGCCCTCACCCCGCCGCGGCGACCTGCTCGCGGGCGGCGGTCGCGGGCGCCCGGCGCATCGAGGTCTTGCCCACCATGATGTCGACGAGCTTCTTCACCGCGGCTTGTGGCCCTCCTGCACGTAGGGGACGCCGTGCTTCGCACACGGCCTTCACCTTCGGCTGGAGGCGCTGGTAGGCCGCGCCGGCAGGTCGGGCCACAGGTGGTGCTCGATCTGGTAGTTGAGGAACCCTTGGAGGAAGTCTCCTACCTCGCTGCCCGTGTGATAGTTCACCGAGCCGGTGACCTGCCGCAGGTAGAACTCCCCGCGCTCGCGCGCCGGGCCCTCGAAGCGCCACACGTCGTCGCCCGCGTGGTTGGGCGCGATCAGCGCGAAGGAGTGCAGGTTGTTGAGCGCCTCGGCGCCGACGGAGTTCATCCACACGCTCGCCACCGCCCAGGGGCCCAACGGGGAGTACGCCGCGGGGATGACCACGAAGCGCGTCAGCCCGTACGGCAGCGCGCACTCCTTCAGGTAGCGCCGCCCGTCCGGTGAAGGGGGTTGCACCGCCAGGTACGACTCCGGCCCGGTGGCGATCTTCTTCGGTGACGGCGCCTGACCCGCCTCGCGACAGCGCTCCGCCCGGCGCATCACCTGCCAGGTGTTGGGCGCGTAGTACGTGAACTTCCAGGTCATCGCGTAGAAGCCCACCACGGCGTATTTCACCGCGAGCGGCAGCGACGCGTCGCGCACCGCCTTGAGGTTCTCCTCGACCAGGTCGGGGTCGAGGGTCTCTCCGGTGTGATAGTGGTGGAGGTGTTGTGCTCCAGGCGCCACGCCTCGGGGAGCATCCAGTCGAACCAGTCGACCAGCCGTCGCCGCCCCGCGCCGAAGCCCGCGCTCGTCAGCCGCGCGGGCGCGCCCTCGACCTTGTCGTACCCGCGGTGCACGACGTGGTGGGCCACGATGGCCCAGCGCACCACGCTCGCCGTGCTGAGCGCCGCCATCGACAGCGGGTTGGGCCCGACCCAGGCCGTGGCGTAGCCGACGGCGGCGCAGGCGCGGCCCCAGCGCTCCATGCGCAGCAGGTGGGCGAGGTCGTCGGCGTGCGTGGAGCCGTCGAGCTCCGCGCGGGCGGCGTCGAGGTCACGGGCGAAGGCGGCGCGGTCGACGTGGGCGAAGGGGGGGAGTGTCCTTATGGCGGAGGACGCGGACCTTGCATCGCCGCGCGCGGGACGCCAAGGGCGATCGTCAACCGCTGGAGTGGCGGTGGGGGGACGGGCGGCTCAGGGCGTGGGCTCGCGGTCGCACGGCGTCGGCGATGGTCCAGCCGTCGGAGGCTCGACGCCGCGCTGAGCACCACCTTCGCCCCGGGGTTGAGCGAGGTAGACCCCGGCTGCACCCAGCCCTGCGTCCCGGGCTGACGCTGGTTGACCGTCATCGGGGTCTGCCCGGAGTCTTCGGTCGCGTCGGTGTACACCCGGTAGGACGCGCGGGTGTTGCGGTTCTCGTCAGGGGGGCGTAGCGGGCCCACAGTCGGAAGCTGCCGCTGCGGGTGACCGGGAGCCTCCCAGGTCGCCGTGCCCGCGGTGGCGAAGGCTCGGCCGCCATGTAGTCGCCGCCCCACGCGCACCGGGCTGCGGGTGTAGCGCGCGAAGGACGACGACGCACTGAAGGCCGCGGTCCCGTTGTCGACCAGCACCGGGCCGAGGGGTTGCCGGTCGCGAGGTCCCTTCCGTTCGAGGGCATATAGTCGCAGAAGCCGTCGGGAACGCGGGTGTTCGACGTGCGTCTCGCGCGGTTGTCGGCACACGATGCGGGGCATCTCGTCGGCGCTCCACGTCGGGAACACCCGGGTCGGACCCGTCGGGGCGCGCGCCCCGCCCCAGCGGGGATAGTCGACGTCGACCGCCTCTCCCGTGGCGAGGCGGTCGTAGTCACGGATCACCTGCACCGGCACCGCCGCGCGACCTCACGTTCGAGCCCCAGGTGTTGTGCATGTCGAAGCCGATGGTACGCGCGACCTCGACCACGTGCTCGCCCGTGCATACGGTTGGCAGCCGTGCGAGACCGGCCCGCGCTGCAGGTACCAGTCGTAGACGCGTTCCGCCGCCCGCGGTGGTGGTCGTGTACGTGATCGGCCCGTGGAACGCGATGCCCCGTTGTACGCGATGAAGGGAGCCGCCCCAGTTCACGTAGCTCGGGCCCGTCGTCGGGTAGGCCATCCCGTTCGGGCGGAAGGGAATCCCGACACCGTGCTGAAGAGTGCGCGCCGCGGAGTCAGGCGAGGCGCTCGCCCCGGTCGCGATCCGGTACACGACCGTCAGCGCCCTGCGCGCCCCACCGTCTCCACCGAAGGCGTAGTAGGGGACCCCCCCCCACCACCCCTCGGGAGGTCGCCCATCACCCGAAGTGTGCCCCTGCCTGCGAGACCACCACCTTCGGGTTCACCAGCATCGGGAGCGGAAACCCCCGTAGACCCAGGGCGGAGAACCAGTGCTGCGAATCTCCTCGGTCGAGAAGTCCAGGCCCCCGGTGTCGAGCCCGTCACCCTCGCCCTCCATCGGGTCGGCAGAGCCGCATCCCCCGAGGGCCCCAACCGCGAGACAGACCAGGCCAAACGCGCGCGTCGTGTTCACGGGGCGGAGGGCTACCACAGATTCGAGTCCGACAACCACCCCCACCCACCTACATTGCTGTCGCGGCTCACTGCGACGGCCTCCGCTACCGCAGCGCCGCCACCCAGGCGCGCAGGTCCTCCAGCGGGCGCCGCCACCCCGCCGCCACCCTTGATCGACCCACCGATGCCCGATGGCGATGCACACCCCCACGTTGGAGGCCGCGACCTCGTCCGCGATGGGTCGTGCATGGCCCCATGCGCGATCACTTCGCGACGATCGCCTGCCGCGTGACGCTGAGTCGGCAGGCCCGCTGGTCGGTGCGCCCTGTCGCAGGGCGCCTCGTGCTCCCGGTGCCCGCTCCGCGCGCTGGCGTGGTGTCGCCTCTTGTCTGGCGGCAGCGTCGAGCGGCGCAACCGGTCACGTCGGCCCCGTGTATCGTTGCAGTCGAGGCAACCTTGTTGATGCGATCGATGCTGGTGCTCGTCGTTGCGATCGGATGCGCGCGTCCGATCGGCCGCCCAGGGGCTGGAGGCGGGACGGTGATCGAACTCGGGTGCAACGAGGAGCGGACGACCGTGAGGCGGAGTCCGCCGAGGCCTCCTTTCCTGGTAACTTCCGAGATGTCGGACACGAGCTGGAGCGGCGTCGTCCCGGACGTCGTCGTCGATCCGCGCCGCGTGCCGCGGATCACGGCGTATGCGTGTGCGGCCGAGCGCTGGGGCACGCGGGATCGGTGCCCGCCAGATTGGACCTGCACCGCGATGAGCGATCGACCGGAGCCCGACTGCGTCCGGGTCGATGCGGAGGTCACACCCGACGGGCAAGTCAGGATTCCGTGCGGCCATCGGACGTCGTATTCGCACCCTTCGCTTCGTCCAGACGCGATCGTCGGCGATGCCGGCTTGTCGTTCCCCCCGACCGTCACCGGGGTTCGGTATCGCCGCGCCTACGTTCGAGTCGAGTGATGGCATCCTCCAATGTCGGCTATCGGTGTCAGTGAGGGTGCCGCGTTGCTTTCCCTATGACCATCCCTTTCAACATCGATGCTGAGGTCATCGACTTGAGAGCAGACTTCGCCGTCTGACATGAGGACTGGCCCCAGCCACGAAGCCGCGGAGTCGCCCGCGCTCCAGAGTTCCCGTTGGTGTACCAGTCGGCGCATGGACGACCGAGCACCGGGACTGGCGGCGATGCTCCTCGACCGCTTCCTGCGGAAGAACCCGCTGGCCGCGTCGCTGCGGCTGGTGTTGGAGCAGATGTTCGCGGCCGAGGAGATCAACGCCCTCTTCGAACAGGAGCGCCAGCAGTAGAGGCACGATCGCCTTCTCGACCATCGTGGGGGGGATGACGGCGGTGGTGGCCGGGCGCTCCAGCTCAGTCCACGCCGAGACGCAACACCGTCACAGCAGGGCGACGTCCTCAAAACGGCTTGATTTTCCGCTCCGCGGGATGAATCCCGCGGCAACGATGTTCTTCAACGGGCAAGGGATCCAAAGTCCGAAGCGGACTCCTGGTGAGAGTCGCCGCGGAATCACAGACCGGGAGATGAGCTTGCCCTGGGGGTGTGCATGGCCTCGTGCGCGGTCGCTCCGCGACGTGGGGACCACCTGCGTCGAAGTCGAACTCGTCGACCCGCTGGGGAATCGCATCCCCGGCGGAACGAGCAAGATGACCTTCCCCGACCTCAACAAGGACGCGTGGAGAAAAGTGTAGAGTCGAATATCCTGCTCAACTCACCTCATCGCGCCGAGCCGAGGCTGAGCGCATAACGCTCGACGCGATCGGTGGCAGCTCCGGTGAACCGCTCCTGCCAACCGCGAACGCAGACGTAGTAGGTCCCCTCGGCGAGCCCCGCGGCCCAGGGATAGGTCGCGACTCGGCCGCCGTCAATGTCGAACAGAAGCCCGCGTTGCTGGGGCCGTTTCGCATCGATGTGCCGCGTACGGTGACCCCATCGCTTCCGTAGAGGTCCAAAACCAGCGTTCCGCCAAGGTTCACCGGACAACGACCGTTTCCATCGGACACCATCGCGATCACCCGCCCGCCCGCCGGGACCTGAATGGGATAGCAGTCCACATCCGAGCGCTCGAGGGTGCCGAGATACACGGTCGACGTCGCGACAGGACCCGTCGCTACGTCGGTCGGAGCGTCGTTGGGCTCGCTCTCCATCGCGGTCGTCGACGCGCAAATACCCGCATTGAACGCCCTCGCGAGGCAGTACTGGCCCGAAGGGCACATCGTCGTGCCCGCCACGGGATCGCACGCCGTGCCTGCTGCCACGGTGCGAGCGCAGACATCCCCGCTCAGCGCAGAGCCCCCGCACGTCAGCCCCGAGGCGCAAGACGAGGCACCCGTGCGGCACCTGGCACCCGCCACCTCCCCGTCAGGTCTACACGTGCCCGCGGCGAAGGTGCCCGCCGGAGAAACGCAGGAGAGCCCCACATCGCAGCGCGTCCGAAGACGATCACACGCAACACCCGTCCCGACGACGTTCCTGAGCAAGTCCCGCCGCTGTTTGCGCTGCTGCGTCGCCGACCCTGCGCACGGGGTCGTGGCGCCGAGGAGGCACGCGCCTCCCGGTTGCCCCACCGCTCCACACAATCCCCGCACGTGGTCGGTGGGGTCCGTGAGAGACACGCTTCACCGTCGGGGCACATGAACTCTGGGTCGCAGACCATGTTCGTGGTCGATTGACGCACGCACATGTCGACGAACCCCGAGCCGACGCAAACCAGGGAGGCGTCGCACCGCGGAGACGTCGCCCTGCAACGCGCGCGAAGGCTCGCCCCATCCGGACGACAAGTCCCGATTGACGCGAGATCGTTGGACGCGACGCACGACGAGCCCCTCGGGCACACCGAGCGGTAGGCGTCGCAGTCTCCCCCCGTCGCCGCCTGACGAACGCGCACTGCTGAGCGCGTCGAATCGACGTCGAAGGCGCACACGAGCGGGGCGTCGCAACGCCCTTCCGAGAGCCCCGCACCGCGACAGGGGGATCTGGGCATCGATCCCATGCGACGGCAGGTACCGCGCACGGCGCCGAGCGTCGTGTTGAGGGACAAGGAGGCCTCGGGACAGACCATGAAGGGATCGCACGGCAGGTCAGCTGACGCCGGGCGTTGACAGACCCCGGACGCGGAGCAGGTCATCGGCTCATCGCACCGGGTGAGCGAGGTCGTTCTGCACGGCGCACCCGCGACGGTGCCAGGCGCCAGGCAGTGCCCCGTCGTCGCGCCGAATCGATCGGGAACGCAGGCGAGAGAGGCGCCGCTCGACGAGGGCGCGCAGCGATCGCGGACGCCTTCGGGGTCGCACACACCGCCCTCGGCGACGCCCGCCAGTTCGGTGATCGTGAGGTCAAAGGCGCCGTGATCTATCGTCGCGGTCCCGTCTCCCGGCGGGTAGTAGCCGCCGACAGTGATGAAAGCGAACGTGCGCGGCGGGAAGACCTCAGTGACGACGTACGACGACACCCGACGGACCGACGCCGCCGCGAAGCGCGGGTCGTCATCATTGCAATAGGTATCGAGCAAGAGCCTCGCGCTGCAGAACGTCCTAGAGCGGTGCTCGGATGGGTGTCGGACGGCGGCGAGGGTGCCCCCTTCCCCGCTGCCGCGCGCCCTACCTGCTGAGCGACAACTACATCGCCCCGACGGCGACAACTACATCGCCCCATTTGGGAGACGGCGGTTCGACGGGGTAGCGCGGCGGCGTCGCATGGGGCGACTGCCGGCGCGTGAGGCCCGCGACCGACAACCAGGTGAGGAAGCTGATGGAAGAGTTGAGCAAGCACGGCGCGGTTGGCCTCGCGGCGATCAAGGCCGGGATGGATCGCAAGACCGCGCGCAAGTACATCGCGGCCGCCACGCTGCCCTCGCAGATGCGAGCGCCGCGCGACTGGCGCACCCGAGAGGACCCCTTCGCCGAGCACCGCGAGGAGATCGAGGCGCTGCTCCGGGACACCCCCGCGCTGGAGGCCAAGACGGTCTTCGAGCTCCTCACGGTGAAGCACCCGGACCGCTTCGCCCCGGGGCAGCTGCGCACGTTGCAGCGGATGATCCGCGCGTGGCGCGCCGCGCAGGGCGCCGACAAGGAGGTGGTGCTCGCGCAGCGCCACCGACCGGGTGAGGCCGCGCAGACGGACTTCACCAGCACCGGCGAGCTCGCGGTGACCATCGCGGGGGAGGCGTTCGTTCACCTGCTCTGCGTGGTCGTGCTGCCCTTCTCCAACTGGCTCTGGGCGACGGTGTGCCTCTCGGAGTCCATCGCCGCGATCCGCAAAGGGCTCCAGCGGGCGCTGTTTCAGCTGGGGCGGGTGCCGCAGTTCCATCAGACCGATCACTCCACCGCGGCCACCCACCGCCCCTCGGTGAGCGCCCCGGACCCCGAGGGGCGGCAGCGGCCGTTCAACGAGGAGTACCTCGCGATCATGCGGCACTTCTCGCTCACGCCGCGCACGACCGAGGTCGGCGCCAAGGAGCAGAATGGCGACGTGGAGGCCGCCAACGGCGCCCTCAAGCGCCGCCTGGAGCAGGCGCTGCTGGTGCGAGGGAGCCGCGACTTCGAGAGCGTCGAGGCCTGGCAGGCCTTCGTCGATGAGGTCGTCCGCAAGGCCAACACGGGCCGCGGGCCACGCGTCGCCGAGGAGATCGCGGCGATGCGCGTGCTCGACGTGGGCAAGCTCCAGGAGTTTCGCGAAGAGGTCGCGCAGGTCAGCGAGTGGAGCACCATCCGAGTGAAGGGCTGCTCGTACTCGGTGCCCTCGCGGCTGATCGGCGAGGCGCTCCAGGTGCGCCTCTACGAGGATCGCCTGGAGGCCTTCTACCGCGGCAAGCTCGAGCTCTCGTGCGAGCGGCTGCGCGGGCGCCGCCAGCACCGCATCGACTACCGCCATGTGATCTGGTCGCTGGTGTGCAAGCCCGGCGGCTTCGCGCGCTACGTCTATCGCGACGAGATGTTCCCCTCGCTCGTCTTCCGGCGGGCCTACGACGCGCTACAGACGCCCGACCGCGGCGTTGCCGGGGACGTGGAGTACCTGCGCATCCTGCACCTGGCAGCGAGCACGATGGAATCAGACGTGACCGCCGCGCTCACGCTCCTGCTCGCCGAGGGCGGCGCCCTGACGAGCGAGCGGGTCAAGGCGCTCGTGCTCGGTGAGCGCCGTCCGACGGTGCCGGAGATGCCTGCGCTGACGGTGGATCTGCGCGACTACGACGCGCTGCTCGGGGAGGTGGGCACGTGAGCGCCGCCGCCGCGCCCAGCGCGCAGGACTCCCTGGCGATGATGCTGCGCGTGCTCAAGCTGCCGACGGTGAGTCGGCACGCGGAGGAGGTCGCCCTCAAGGCCGAGCACGAGGGCTGGAGCTTCGGGCAGTACCTCAAGCACCTCATGGCGCTGGAGCTGGAGGAGCGTCGTCGCGGGCGCATCGAGCGCAACCAGCGCGCCTCGGCACTGCCGGGCGAGAAGACGCTCGGGACGCTCGACCGCAAGCGGCTCTCGGCCTCGGTGGCCAAGGTGCTCCCGACGCTGTGCGAAGGAGGCTTCGTGGAGCGCGGGGAGAACGTGCTGCTCTTCGGTCTGCCCGGTCGCGGCAAGACCCACGTGGCGTGCGCGATCGGCCACGAGCTGGTGCGCCGCGGGCGGCGGGTGCTCTTCACGGCGACCTACGCGCTGGTGCAGCGGCTGCTCGGGGCCAAGCGCGAGTTGCGGCTGGAGAAAGAGTTCGGGGAGTTGGACAGCTACGACGCGGTCATCCTCGATGACATCGGGTATGTGCAGCAAAGCCGCGACGAGATGGAGGTGCTCTTCACCTTCCTGGCCGAGCGGTACGAGCGCAAGAGCGTCCTGATCACCAGCAACCTGGTCTTCAGCGAGTGGAACCGGATCTTCAAGGATCCGATGACGACGGCGGCGGTGATCGACCGGCTCATCCACCACGCCGTCATCCTCGAGATGACGGGCGGGAGCCTGCGCGCAGAGAAGGCGGAGAGGACCGCCAAGGAGGCGAGGACGACGACAACTACCGGAGCCACGACAACTACCCCCGCGACGACGACAACTACGGCGACGGCAGGGGCGCAGGCCGAGGCGGAAGTTGGGGAGATGTAATTGTCGTCAATGGGGAGATGTAGTTGACGTCGAGCAGAGGTGGGGATATAGGGCCTTCCTGTGTCCAGTCGGAGGCATGGAGAACGATGCTGGCTAGATTCATGGATCGCAGCAGGCTGGGTCTCGCGGCGCTCGCGCTGCTCGTGGGGGCAGGGTGCGGCGACACGGGGAATGTCTATTGGTTCACCGGCCGCGTGTACGACGGCGCGACCGGGACGCGCCTCACCGGGTACTCGGTGACCCTTCAATACCGGGATGTCACCCAAACGGGTGATGTGGACGAGCAGGGGCGCTACGTCCTCGGGCCTCTGTACCCTTCGGCAGACTACAGCGTGATCGTGGCCGCCAACGGGTACCGGACATTCATGTCACACAACATGATGAGGACCTCGCCGGGCGTCGCCAGCCAGACATTCTATTACGACGCCTATGTGTATCCGGGCAACGCCGTCGTCCCTGCGACGAACGTCCTCGTGACCCTCGGCGATGTGCCCACACCGCCCGCCGATGGCGTGGTGCGAATGCAACCGACGAGTCATCCGTCGCTGACGCAGCCGGGAGTGAACACGCCCCCAGGGGTCGCGACGGCCACCGGGGCGGAGCAGCAGATCTGGGAGAACGACGAGGACCTGCAGTTTCGTGCGGTGAGCCGCCCTATTCGCACTGGCGTGGCGACCTTCGAGCCCGGGACCCTCGTCTTCGGTGTCGCCTACCAATGGACCATCGAGGGCGTCTCCGGACACCAGAACCTCTCAGGGACCTTCACCGCCGGGGTCGACGCCCAGGTCGCTGCGACCGTGCAACCCTACAACGCCGCCAATCTCGCGGTGGCGTTCCATTCGGCGTCGCTGAATGCCATCGTTCCGACCGGCGAGCTCGTCGTGGTGATGAACCAGCCGGTGGAGTTCGACCCGACGGTCATTCCAGCGCGGATGGTCGAGGCCGTGGACACGGGCCTGAGCATCACGAGTCCCGACGCCAACGCCAACGGGATGCTCAACACCCTCCGCTCCGACAGCAACGCCAACGATCACAACGTCTCGATCGCCATCGCGGGCAATCGCATCACGTTTACATGGGACCGTAATACGGCCCTGGCGACCGCCGATGCCGACGATCCCATCGTGGCGGTGACGTACAACAACCTCTCCGAGGTGCGGCTACAGCCCGTGGGCAACCGTGACCCGCGCGCCGTCCGCAACCTCAACGAGCTCGTGGGCGGCCGCGGTCTCAGCGTCCGGATGGCGGCCCAATGAGTCGCGCTGAGTGTCTTGGCGTCGTGCTGCTGCTCTCCATGCTGGCGACCGGCTCCTCCGTCAGGGCGCAGCAGGCGTGCCCGGACGGGCAGGTTCGCAGTGATGCCACTCGCGACCACTGCTGCTGGCCCGGGCAGCACTGGTCCCGACACCGCGACCGATGTTCGGGCGAGCCAGCCTGCCCATCGGGGTTCGTTGTCGACGGTGACGCGTGCCTTGCGGTGACTCCACCTCCCACGCCGCCCACCGCCGCGCCGCCCGTGATCCCGCCGCCCATGGTCCCGCCGCCCAGTGCTGCCACGGTCGAGCCCGCGCCCACGGCCCCAGCGGTCCCAGCGGCCTTGCCCGAGCCCGCACGTGCGACCCCTCCGCCCGAGGTGACGGCCCCGGATCTCTCGCAGATCTACGCCACGCCGTCGACTCCGCCTCGGGCCTCGCCGCCCGCGACGCGGGTCGAGGTGAGCGCGCCCAGCGAGGGTGATCGGCTGGCCGTGCGCTTCGAGTCCGCGAGCGAGTCGAGCTCGTTCACGGTGCGGGTGGTCGAGGGCGAACTCTCGCAGGAGTGCCGAACGCCCTGCACCCTGCGGCTTCCGCCCGGTGACGCCACGGTGGAGTCTACCGAGACGCTCACGGGACGCACCCGCACGCGGGCGTTCTACATCGGTCAGTCGATGGTGGTGGTCTTCGAGCGGCGGTTTCCGACGGCGTGGGTGGTGACCGGATCGGCCCTGGCGGTGACTGGAATCGGGCTCACGGTGGCGGGCGCGCTGACCGAAGTGAACCGTGTTCAGCTGGGGGGCGAGGACCGCCGACTCTCGGTGGGCCTGCTGGTTCCGGGCACGATACTCATCGCGGGTGGGGTCGGCGCTGTCGTATGGGGGCTGTTGCAGCCCGGGATTCACTCGACGCGATCGTCTCTGAGCACCTCAGCGGGGCCTCGGATCACCGGGTTCGGAGTGGCTCCGGCCGATCGAGGGGCGTGGGCGGGGATGACGGTGGCGTTCTGAGAAGTCGGGCGGGGTATTCGATGAAGACACGAATCGCCTTGGGGATGATGGTGGCATTTGGGTGGACGGGATGTTCTGCCAACGGACCCACCAATGAGGCGCCCGGGCTGCCATTCGGGACTAGCGGGCGCGCCCCTGACGCCGGGAGCGCGTGCATCGGAGCGTGCGCAGGGGCGAGTGTGGCGCCAGCGGGGGGATTGATCGACGTACCGTTCACTGGGTTGAGCGATGGACCACCGCCGACGGACGAGGGGCGCGGGACGCTTGACGTCGCCGTCGTGATCGACCGCCCCCAGACTGCGGATGTTGCTCGCGACACTGGTTCGGATCTCCCGGTTGAACCCGATATTCCCGACCTCGATACGGGTCGCAACGACTCGGGTGGTGACACCGGCTCCGTCTCGACTGACCGCGGCACCGTGAGGGTATGTCCGTCGTCGTGCAGTAGTGATTTCGACTGCGATCCATGCCGCACCTCAAGTCACCCCGAAAGCTTTCGATACTGCTGCCTCAATGGGCTCTGCCTCTCCATGACGGGCGTCTGCCCCAGCGGTGACGGCGGCGCGGGCGGCGCGCTCTACCACGGCTGGACCTCCCCGGTCGCTGGCTGCAGCACCACCAGCTACAACTCGACCGCGGCGACCAACCTCGGCGGAAGCTACCCATTCAACGTCGGCGACTCCGCCATGTGCCGGGCGTGGAAGCTCGCTGCCACGGTCTGCACCACGCAGCCGATGCCGTACTCCGGCAATGAGAACTTCACTTGTCCCCAGTCGGGCGGATTCACCGACCCGAGATTCGGCACCTACTGCGCCGTCTCCAACCAGTACTCGTGCTCGTCCTGCCCGGGGGCCTGCAACGCGGGTGACTGCCGCAGCGGATCCAACATGCTGCGCGATTGCCGCGGCGTCGAGCTGGCCCAGCCGTAACGTAGACTCCGCCCATGGCGGTGAACGCGCGACACATGCCCAGGGGCATTGACTGGTCTCGGCTGTCACGGGTCACGGCCGACGATCCGCTGCGGGTCATGTTCAGCGCGTGCCTGCTCGGGCACGCGACGGGGTAGGAGGGCGGCGCGTACACCGACGATCTGGTGGTGCGCCTGGCCGCGCTCCCCACGGTGAGCCCATAGGGAAAGCAACGCGGCACCCTCGCTGGCATGGATCAGCTCCGGGCAACCGTCTTACGCGCAATGGTAATCCGTGGACGCGCTGATCGCACCGCGGCGACGTCCGGTTGGGCTGACCGACGGGGTGCTCATCAAGCCCTCCGGGGCGTTGGATGCCCTAATCCGCCTCAGCACGATCAAGCTCGTCGTCCACCCTCCACTCACGCCCACCGCACCCCCTCGGGCGGGGTCACATCGGGCGGGGCGTGAGGGAGACGCGGCCGCGGTCGATGATGGTGCCGTCGAGGCGGTAGGGGGTGACCTCCAGCCGGGTCATGGTGGCGTGGATGCGGAGGAAGTTCACCACGCTCTCGTAGTAGGCCGACCACGAGCGGGGGGTGCCGTCCTGGAGCTCGTAGAGCTGCGCCCCGGCGCCCGCGGCGACGATGTAGCGCGTGCCCCTCCGGCCGCTGACCTCCTGGCCGCGGCCGTCGAGCTCCTTGCTGAGCTCGAAGTCGTGCTCGTGGCCGTTGAGCACCAGGTCGACGCCGAACTCGTCGAACACAGGCGCCCAGGTGGTGCGCACGAAGACCGTGTCGGTGGTGGAGGAGTGCCGCGACGACCCGAAGCAGGGCTTGTGGTGCACCGCGACGAGGAAGGGCACCCGGGCGCGGTTGGCGCGGGCGCGGGTGAGGTCGGCGCGCATCCAGGTGAGCTGGGTGCCCGCGACGTTGCCCGCGTAGTCGTCGCGCAGCGGCGTGTCGTTGAGGAAGATCAGGTGCACCGGGCCGTAGTCGAAGGAGAAGTAGAGCTCGCTCTGCTCCGGCGCGTCGACCTGCGGCTGCGCGAACTGCATCAGGTAGTTGATCGCGAGGGCGTCGTGGTTGCCGTGCGCCATCATCCACGGCATCACCGCCTGCGAGCCCGCGGCGCCGGTGAACCACTGCTGCCACGCGCCCTGCAGCGTGCCGAGCAGCACCGCGTCTCCGGTGAAGATCTGGAAGTCGGGCTGCTGGGCGCCCATCACCACGCGCTCCTGCACCTGGCGCCAGGTGGTGAAGTTGTCGCGAGAGTCACCCGAGACGGCGAAGTTCACGTCGTAGTCGGTGCGCCCCGGGGCGGGGGCGGTCTTGAAGCGCTGCACCGCGCTCCAGTGCCCTTCGCCGCCCACCCGGTAGTGGTAGGTGGTGTCGGGGCGCAGCCCGCAGACGTGCGCCTCGTGGATGGTCACCTCGGTGGACCCGAGGCCGCCGGTGCTCACGCTGCCGAGGGCGGTCTGGTCGAGCCTCATCGGGTCGGTGCCGAACTGCACCACGCTGGCGCGGGTCTGGCTGTCGGTCTGCCACACGAAGGCGATGGTGCTCGACGGGTCGGCGGGCCAGGAGGTGTGCACGTTGCGCGGCGCGGGCATCGGGCCGAACACGGTGCGGTTGCCGAGGACGTTGTTGATGGTCCCGGGCAGCGAGCTCACCCGGTGCATGCACCCTTCGGGGGTGTAGGCGAGCGGCGCCCTCTCCTCGGCGAAGGGGTCGCCCGAGTCACCAGGCGCGGCGGCGTCCGAGGCGATCCCCTGGGCGTCCGAGGCGCTGCCGTTGTCGGTCGGAGGGAGGGTGCCGGCGTCGTTGGACGCGGAGCCGAGCGTGTCCTGACAGGCGGCGAGCAGCGACAGGACGGCGGCGAGGGCGAGCGGTCGATGGGTTCGCATGGTGGTCCTCGGTGCGGGGATCAGAACGACCCCGTGAGCAGCAGGGTGAAGAGGTCGTTGGTGACCACGCCGCTGCCGGGGCGGCGGTCGTTGGTGGCGTCACGGTGCTCGGTGTTGATCGTGTACTGGGCCTGCGCCTTGAAGCCGTGCCCGAGCTGGTACCAGTTGAGCCCGAAGGTGTAGGCGCGCGCGAACATGAAGTCGCGGTAGACCTCGCGCGACTGCGAGCCGGGCAGGCGCTGCCCGCACTCCGCGCCGGCGCTCACGGTGTAGCAATTGGAGGGGTCGAAGCTCTGCGCCCGGGCGACCACCTCCAGGTGGTTGCGAAGCGCGGGCACCGGGAGGAAGTACCCCGCCTGGAGAAGCCACCCGAGGGACTGGGTGCTCGGCGCCGCGGTGGTGTCGGTCTCCTGGGTGTCGCGGAAATACACCTCCCCGTAAAGCGAGGCCCCGCGCGCGGCGAAGAACACGTCCGCGCCGACGGAGTTGACGGTGATGCGGTTGGGCGTCGGGGTCGTCTGCCCGGGGAGCGTGACCAGGCCCACCTGGCGGATCTGGCTGGCGGCGTTGAGGCCGATGGCGAGCGTCGCGGCCTGCGAGATGTTGATGGCGCCCTCCTGAAGGGCGCGCGGCCGGCCGAGGGGGTTCACCGCGACGCGGCCTGCGTAGAGGAAGAAGCCGTCGAGGTTGAAGGCGCTGTTGGAGCCCTTCCCGTTGAAGACGCCGGCGTAGTACTCGACGAGGTCGCGGGGGCCGAGCCAGCCCCAGACCATGAGGCCCTGGTCGAAGCTGGGGATGAAGCGCACGCCGCTGGAGTTGGCGCCGCCCGACCAGAGCGAGCGGTCGGTGAACTGGAAGCGCGTGCTGGAGGTGAGCTCCTGCCGGGAGAAGGGCACGCGAAACTGCCCGATCTGCACCTGTAGCCAGCGGCGCACGGGCACGAGGGCGTAGGCGTCGAGCAGGTCGAGGTTGTTCGACATGTTGAACTCGACGCGCATCTGGAGCAGCGGGTGCGCCTGGCCGTGGATGACCACGCGGGTGCGCTGGAGGCTCACCCCCGGAGGCAGCGAGAAGTTCGAGGTGGAGTCGAGGTTGTAGCCGGTCTGCACGATGAACTGCGGCTGGGCGTAGAAGCCGAGGTCGAGCCAGCGCTCGGCCACCCCTTCGGGGAAGCGGCTGGCCCCGACGTGGCCGCCGGCCGCGAGGGGAGGGACGAAGTCCGGCGGGCGCAGGTCGGGCGAGGCGACGGAGCCGTTGAACATCGCCGCGAGGGACAAGCCCCCAGGAGCGAGGCCTCCCGGGGGAGACCAGCCCGAGCGGGTCTCCTCCCAGAGGCGAACGGCGCCCGCCTCGCGAGGAGCCGTGAGACCGACAGAGACGCCCGCCAGGGCGATGGACCAGAGAGCCGCGCGCTTCACCACGTTGGATCGATGACCTCGTTGGAACGAAGCCTCTAGCAGAGCGGGGGTTGTTCTTCTGGGGCGATCGGGTGACAGGATCGTGGAGAGACGGAACGCTCAGGTGAAGCGACCCGTGACGGCCATGAAGGTGACCTTGTCGGTGGTGTCACGGAGGCGGGCGGTGAGGGTGCGCACGACGTTCCAGAGCACCTCGTAGGCGAGGTCGCGGTGGACGAGCATCAGGTGCTCCATCTGGTCCTTGGTGATCTCGAGCACGGTGC
>JADJAE010000007.1 GCA_016704445.1 Deltaproteobacteria bacterium | reverse complement strand
CTCGACGAGGCGGGCCTTCCGCCGGAGCTCGCGGGGCGGCTCCAGATGCCCGCGCTGCCCTTCCGCATGACCACCCGGATGGTGCGCGAGCTGGGGCTCTTCCGCACCGACTCCCGCGCGCGCCGCCTCGCCCAGCGCTGGACCGTCCTCGCCGGCCGCTACCGCACCCGGATGCAGCAGTCGCTCGCGGCCGAGGGCATGCCCACGGCGCTGCTCTGGGTCGCCGCCGCCGAGAGCGCCTTCGACCCGCGCGCGGAGTCCAGCGCCGGGGCCGCGGGGCTGTGGCAGTTCATGCCCGACACGGCGCGCTCCTTCGGCCTGCGGGTGAACACCTGGGTCGACGAGCGCCGCGACCCCGAGCACAGCACCCGCGCCGCGGTGCGCTACCTGCGCGACCTGCACGCCCGGCTCGGCTCCTGGGAGCTCGCCTTCGCGGCCTACAACATGGGCTACACCAACCTCCTGCGGTCGATCCGGAAGTACAACACCAACGACTTCGACACCCTCGCCACCCTGGAGGCGGGGCTCCCGTGGGAGACCACCCACTACGTCCCGCGCATCCTCTCGCTGGCCGTCGCCGCAGAACCCCGGGGTCTTCGAGATCACCACCACCGCCCCGAGGCCCCGGTGACCTGGGAGGACGTCGAGGTGCAGCGCTCGCTCCCGCTCGCCGCCATCGCCCGCGAGGGACAGGTCTCCGAGGCCAGCTGCGCGAGCTCAACCCCGCCCTCCTGCGCACCCGCACGCCGCCGCCGGCCCGCAGAGCGCCCTTCGTGCTGCACGTCCCTCTCGGCCGCGGGGCCACGGTGCGCTCCGCCGTCGCGCGCATCGAGACGCCCGCCACGCGGAGCTACGTGCTGCGCCACGGGGAGACCCTCGACGAGGTGGCCACCCGCTTCGGCACCCGGGCCCCGCAGGTGCTCAGCCTGTCCGGGCTGGCCAACGACCGCGGGGTGGGCCCCGGCACCCTGCTGTTGATGCCCGACCGCGTCGGCGGGGAGCGGCGGCGGTCGCGCCGGTGATCCCCTTCGACGCGGCGCTCGCGGCGATGCCCCCCCCCGAGGGGACGCGCCGGGCGTGGCTACGGGTGACGTCGGGGGACACCCTTGCCGCCGTGGCCCGCGCGCTACAAGTGCTCCCCGATGACCTCGCCCGCTGGAACAACCTCGACCCCCACGCCCGCGTCCACGGCGAGATGTGGCTGCAGGCCTTCGTGAGCCGCGCGCCCGGCGACACCGCGCGCACCTTCACCGACGCCGAGGTCACCCTCGACGACCGCGCCGGCGACGCCTTCCACGACCGCTCCGTGGCCGCCGCGGGCCAGGTGCGCCTCCAGGTGACGGCCGCCGCCGACGACACCCTCGCCAGCGTCGCGGCGCGCTACGGGTCCACCCCCGCCCGCCTCGAGCGCATCAACCGCCGCGGGCAGCGCGACCCGCTGCGCCCGGGCGAGACCGTGGTGGTCTACGCCGACCCCGCGCGCGCGCCGCGCTGACGCCGCCGATGGCCCTCCGCGTCGCCGGGACCGTCGCCCTGCTCGCGCTGCTGGCCGGCGCCCGGCTCGACGCGCAGCCCATCCCCCCGGGCCTGCGCGCGCAGATCGCCCAGAACGCCAGCGCCCCCACGGCGGCCCCCGCGGACGAGCCCGACGAGCGCGTCGACCCGGAGTCCCCCCACGCGTCGATGCAGCGCTTCGTCGAGCTCACCCAGCGCGGGCGCTGGGACGAGGCCGCGCGCTTCCTCGACCTGGCGGGGCGCCCCGAGGCCGACGGCGCGGCGCTCGCGCGGCGGCTGCGCGAGGTGCTCGACCGCTACGTGGGCGTCGACCCGAGCGCCCTCTCCCCGGAGCCCGCGGGCGACCCCGACGACGGGCTGCCGACGCGGGTCGACGAGGTCGGGCACGTCCCCGGGGCCACCCCCGCGGGCGACCCCGTGCGCATCACCCGGCGGGCGTACCCCGACGGGACGCGCTGGGTGTTCACCCGCGCGACCGTGCGCAACATCGACGTCTGGTACGACCGCCTGGAGGGCAAGTGGGTGCGCGGCCACCTGCCGCAGTGGTGGCTGCAGCCCTGGGCGAAGGGCCTGCTGCGCTGGCAGTGGGCGTCGCTGGCGGTGGCCTTCGCGCTGGCGTTGATGCTCGGCCGGCTGCTCGGTCGGCTCACCCTGGCGGCCACCGCGCCGCTGCTGCGCCGGGTGGTGGACATCCGCGACGAGTCGATGACCACCCACGCGCTGGCGCCGCTCTCGCTGCTCTGGGCGGTGGGGCTGGTGTCGCTCTCGGTGCCCTCGCTCGGGCTCTCCCGCGTGGGCGACGCCTTCGTGCAGAACCTCCTGCGCGCCCTGCTCTTCGCGGGGCTCTTCTGGGCGCTGTGGCGCACCATCGCGCTGCTGGCGCGGTCGTTCCAGGAGTCGGTCTGGGCGCGCGCGCACCCCGGCTCGGTGACGGTGGTGCCGCTCATCGCGCAGGCCGCGCGGGTGACCCTGGCCTGCGTGAGCGTGGTGGCGGTGCTCTCCGCGCTGGGCTACCCCGTGGCGAGCCTGCTGGCGGGCCTCGGCCTCGGGGGCCTTGCGCTCGCGCTCGCGGCGCAGAAGACCGTCGAGCACCTGCTGGGGAGCGTGGCGATCGGGCTCGACCAGCCCTTCCGGGTGGGCGACCTGGTGAAGCTCGACGAGCACACGGGCACCATCGAGAGCGTGGGCCTGCGCTCGACGCGGGTGCGCACCTTCGACCGTACCCTGGTGACCATCCCCAACGGCAAGCTGGCCGACCTCCGGGTCGAGAACTACACCCAGCGCGACCGCATCCGGCTTTTGACCACCCTGTCGCTCGACCTGGACACCTCGGCCGAGCGCGTGCGGGCCGTGCTCGCGGCGCTCGAGGCGGTGCTGCGCGCGCACCCGCGGCTCTGGGGCGACGAGCTGTACGTGCAGCTCAAGGGGCTGAGGTCCGACTCCCTGGAGGTAGAGGTGATGGCGTGGTTCCAGACCGGGGCGCTGGAGGAGTTCTGGCGCTACCGGCAGGAGGTGCTGCTGGGCTTCCTCGAGGCGCTGGAGGGTCTTGGCGTGAAGATGGCGCGGCCGTCGCAGACCCTCCACTGGGCCGAGGCCGCGGGGGCGCTGGAGAAACCGAAGGGGGGTAAGGGGGGGGGGGGGGGGGGGCGGGGGGCGGCCCCCCCGGGGGGGGGGGGGGGGGGGGGGGGGGGGGGGGGGGGGGGGCGCCGGGGGGGGGGGGGGCGGGGGGGGGGGGGGGGGGGGCGGCGCCGGGGAGGGGGGCGGGGGGTGGGGGGGGGGTGCCGGGGGGGGGGGGGGGGGGGGGGGGGGGGGGGGGGGGGGGGGGGGGGGGGGGGGGGGGGGGGGGGGGGGGGGGGGGGGGGGGGGGGGGGGGGGGGGGGGGGGGGGGGGGGGGGGCCCCCCCCCCCCCCGCCCCCCCCCCGGCGCGGGGGTGAGGGGAGGGAGGCGGGTCAGCGCGCCGCGGGCGTGCAGGTGCCGCGCTGCGTGGGCTGGTTGCTGTCGAAGTCGCCCGTGAGCACGAAGATCTGCCCCGACGCGGGGCAGGTGACGTAGGCCGACGGGCAGGCGCCGCACTGGTCATCGACGCTGCCCGCGCTGGGCCGTAGCGCCGCCGCCGCGGTGCAGGGGGTGGTGGTGGGGCAGACGCGCATCACGGGGTCGCCCGTGCAGACCCCGTAGTCGGGCTGGCAGAGCGAGCCGACGCCCGCGGTGCCGCTGCAGCCGACCATGGTGGCGCGGCCGGGCGAGCACATGAGGGTCACCCCGGCGCGCCAGCCGCAGTCGCGGTTGGGGCCCTGCTGGGTGGTCGAGGGGCACGGGTCGAGGACGCTGCCGGTGCACGCGCCGCAGTCGCTCGGGCAGGTGCCGCAGAGCTCACCGCCGTTGCAGGTGCGGTCGCCGCAGAAGGCCATGGGCACGTCCATCGGCGGCGGGGGACAGGTCGCCTCGCAGTCGGCGCGGCAGCTCACGCAGGTCTCGCTGCCGTTGCAGGTGCCGTCGCCGCACTGCGCGACGGGGATGTCGGGCGGCGGCGGCGGACAGGTCGCCTCGCAGTCGGCGCGGCAGCTGACGCAGGTCTCGCTGCCGTTGCAGGTGCCATCGCCGCAGAGGGCCGTGGGCGCGTCGATGGGCGCCACGGGCACATCGATCGGCGCGACCGGCACGTCGACGGGCGCGGCCACGTCGTTGGGCGCCGCGGGGACGTCCGGCGCCGCGGGGGCGTCGCTCGCTGCGGTGTCGGTGGTCACCGCGGTGTCGGCCGTGGCGCCGCCGTCGGGGTCGGTGGTGACGGTGTTGCCGCCGCGCGGGGAGCCGCACGCGCCGAGGGTCAGGAGCGCGAAGGCGCTGAACAGTCGAAAGCTCTTCATGGTGTCTTGTCTGGGGGGGAGCGCAGGTCCAGAAACGTCGCGCCAGACCGCAGCACGGCGCGTCGTCGAAGGGAGCGTGACTAGCCGTTCCCCGGTGGAAGTCAACGCACTGACAGGGCAGCGCCCGCGGCCGCTGCATCCCCGCGCCACACCCCCCGCGCGCCCGTCGGCTTGACACGCCCACCCCTGCACCGCGAAGAGCTTCGTTCCCCACCGATGCGCCCGCTCCTGGCTCCGCCTTCTCCTCGCCGCCTCGTCGTCCTCGCCGCGCCAGCGCTCGCCGCGGCGCAGCCGCGCCCGATGGAGTACGCCCGCCCCTCCCCCGCGCCCGAGCGCGCCGGGCACGGCGAGCTCCTCGCCTTCGCCCGCGACGTCGTCGCCGCCCGCGACGGCGACCGCGTGCTCCTCGCCTGGATCGACCACACCCGCAGCGGCAACGGCCAGCTCCGCACCTCGCTGCTGCGCCTCGACGCCGACGGCGCCCTCGTGCGCGCCCGCCCCGACGCGCCGCTCGCCGACTCGCTCCGCTCCCCCAGCCTCGCCTGGGACGGCCGCCACGGTGTCCTGGCCTGGGTCGTCCCTCCCCCCCCACCGCCGCCGCGCGCCGTCCCGGGTGGTCCGCCGGCGCCGCGTCGCATCCCTGGATCGTCTCCGCCGCCGGTCGACGAGACGCTGGGCCTGCGCGAGCGCTCCGGGGGCGACATCGTGGTGCAGCGCCTCGACGCCGACGGGCTCCCCGAGGGCCCTGCGCGCGTGGTGTTCCATGAGAACAGCCGCCTCACCCGCGTCGCCGTCGCCCTCGACGAGCGCGCCGCCGTCCTCGCCTGGACCGGCGCCGTCGTCACCGACGACGAGGTGCGCGAGACCGTCCGCGCGCTGCGCCTCGGCCCCGACCTCGCGCCCACCACCCCGATGGCCCTCCACGCCGGCCTCATCGGCGAGCTCGGCGACGTCCTCACGCTCACCGCCCGGCCCGACCGCTCGTTCACCCTGCGCGCGAGCGGGCGCCGCGTGCCGATCGCTCCCCACGAGCCCCCTCCGCCGCTCTTCACCGACGACGCCTCGGCCCGCGTCGAGTCCCCCAGCCGCTCGCTCATGCCGCAGCAGCCGCTGCGCGAGCTCGCCGGGCCCCCCATCGCCTGCGAGCCCGTCGGCCTCTACGAGACCACCCTAGCGCCCGGCGCCCCCATCGCCCCGATGCGCCGCGTGGCCGCGCTCTCCGACCGCCCGACGCCCGCCCTGCGCGCGCCCGACCTCACGCCCCGCGTGCACCCGCCGCCCGGCTTCGACGTGCCCCTCGTCGAGCGCCCCGTCGCCCCGCCCGACCCCACGGCGGCCGACCCCTTCGCCGCGCCCCGCGCGCGCGCCGCCGACGGCGCCCACCTCGCCGTCATCGACCAGGGCGGCCGCACCCTCGCGCTGCGCTCGGGCGATCGCGCGGCGGTGCTCGCGACCAGCCCGCTGGGCTTCGCCTCGGTGGCCCTGCTGCCCGGCGCGCCCGCCATCGTGCTCTCCCGCGAAGGGGTCTGGAGCGGCCCGGTGCGCGCGTGGATCACCGACCGCCCGGGCGCCGCCCCGGTCGCCCTCCCGCCCGCGACGGTGGTGCCGGCCGCCGCGCCCCGGGTGCCAGTCACCCAGCCCTACGTCTACGACGAGACCTACGCGCGGCTGTGGGTGCGCGCCCGCACGGCCCGCGCGGTGTTCATGCGCCACGAGAACACCGCGGGCGCCCTCGCGGCCCGCCCGGAGGCCCCCACCGACCCGCGCATGCCCGGCATCTTGAGCCAGCGGGCCCGGCTGCGCGCGCGCTGGGAGTCCGTCTGCGGCGGGCTCATGACCCGCGCGTCGCAGCTCGCCCGCCGGGGCGCCGGGGCGGCCGTCACCCAGGGGGCGCAGTCCCTCTGCGACATGCACCCCGACCTGGTGCTGGGGGCGCCGATCAACCAGGCGCTGTGATGTGCCCGCGCCCGAAGGGCGCTATACGCACTGCCATGAAAGACCGCCGCGACGCGACCACCGCCCACCGTCCGCTGATGCGACGCCCGCACGCCAAGCGCGCGCTGGTCAACGTCGGCGGCGCCGTCGAGGCCGTCGGCGACGAGGTGCTCTGCGCGAAGCTCACCCGCGCGCTCACCATCCGGCCCGGCGAGCGCGACGCCACGCTCACGCACCCCTTCCACGCCTACCCCGCGCGGCTGCACCCCGCGGTCGCGCGCTCGCTGCTCCAGAGCCTCTCGCTGCCGCCGGGCGCCACGCTGCTCGACCCCTTCTGCGGGTCGGGCACGGTGCTCATCGAGGCGATGGCGTCGGGTCTGCGCGCCGTCGGCCGCGACCTCTCGCCCTTCGCGGTGGAGCTCGCCTCGCTCAAGACCCGGGTCACCTCCGCGGGCGACCGGCAGCGCATCGTGGCGGCCGCGGCCACCGTGGCGATGCGGGCCGAGCAGGGGGTTCGCATGCGCTGGCACGCGCACATCCCGCGCGGCGAGCAGAAGTGGTTCTACCCGCACACCCTCGCCGAGCTCTCGGCCCTCTCGCAGGAACTCCACCGCACCAAGGGCCTCACCCTCTCCGCGCTGCGGATGCTGTTCTCGTCCATCCTGGTGAAGGTGTCTCTCCAGGCCTCGGACTCCGACGCGCGCAAGGTGCGCAAGGACGTGCCCATCCGCGCGGCCATCCGGTGGTTCGCCGACAAGGCCAACGAGCTCGACCGGTGCCTCGCGGCGCTCGAGGCCGCGGTGCCCGCGGGGGTCTCCGCGGAGGTGCTCGCCGACGACGCGACCTCGCTCGAGACCATCGCGAGCGACTCGATCGACGGCGTGGTGACCTCGCCGCCCCTACGCCAACACCTACGACTACGCCGCGCAGCACGAGCGGCGCTACGTGTGGCTGCACCTCGACGACAAGCGGATGATCGAGCGCGAGGTGGGCGCCGCGCGGTGGTTCAAGGACGAGCCCGAGATGGGGATGTTCCGCTTCGGGCGCGAGCTCGGGCTGATGTGCCGGGCGCTCGCGCGGGTGCTGAAGAAGGGCGGCCGCGCGGCGGTGGTGATGGCCGACGGCGCGGCGGGGGTCGAGCCGATGTACGCCGACGAGATGCTCGCCGACGCCGCGAAGGGGGCCGACCTCAAGGTGGTCGCGAGGGCCTCGCAGGTGCGCGCGGTCTTCGACGACGACAGCATGGAGGCCTTCGCGAAGCGCCCGAAGCGAGAGCACGTCGTGGTGCTCGGCAAGCGCTGAGAAGGCCCGTCAGCCCCGCGGCGAGCGGGCGACGCGCTGCAAGGGCGAGGCGCCCTCCAGCCACACCCGGCTGCGCACGTGCACCCTCCCCGGCCAGTGCAGCTCGAACCACCCGCTGCTCTCGTCGAACTCGAAGCCGACGCCCGGCACGAAGGGGTCCCGCGACGCCACCACCTCGAAGGACCACCGCGACCGGCGCCCGCCCGGCATGGCGACCGGCGCCTGCAAGGGCAGCGCGTCGCGCACCGCGGCCTCCGCCGCCCGGTCGAAGCCGCGATGCGCGACGAGCGCAGCACCCGCACCTCGAGCACGCGCCCGTCCTCGCCCTGCACCACCTCGACCTCGGCCCGCGTCGTCCGCGTGTTCGCCCGCGACCCGTCGATGATCCCCTGGAACGGCGCCTGGGTGCGCTCCGCCGGGTTGTTGCTGCGCGCGGTGTTGCCCGCCTCGAGCGCGTCGATGGCCGCGCCCTGCCGCCCCGGAGCGACCGCCGCGCCGTTGGCGCTCCGCAGGATCTCCGCCAGCGCGGCGGGGGGCGCAGCCACCGTCGCGAGGAGGGTGTCGCCGATCGACGGCACGTGCGAGATGCCCGGCCGCCACGACTCCAGCATGCGCCGGCGCAGCGACCAGTAGTACCCGCGCACCCCGGCGGCCTCGTGCTGGTGCGTCGCCGCGAGCTGCGCGTTGACGTAGCCCTGCGTGGCCGCGACGGCGCGCGACTCGGGCGTGCCCTGCGGGAGGTCGACGAGCGAGCGGGCGCGGGCGCGATCGGCCTGCGTCTGGGCGATCGACGGCGCCGCCCCCCACACGCCGAAGGCCTCCGCGGGGCGCACCCGCATCAGGTCGGCGGCGCGCATGGGCGTGGCCTCGGGCGGCGCCGTGAGCACCGGCGGCGCCGCGGGCGCAGGGGTAACGGTCGGCGGTGGCGTGGGCGCCTCGACGGCGGGGGCGGCGCTCGGGCGACCCGACGGGCGCGCGACGGCGGCCGCGGGAGGCGATGTCGGGGCCACGGGCTCCGCGGGGCCTTGGGCCGCAGCCGCGGGCGCTGGCTCGGGCTCGGTGGGTGATGGAGGGAAGTCGATCTCGATGGCAGCGGGGCCGTGGGCCGGGGCCCGCCCGGCGGGGGGCGGCGTGGTGCGCGTGGCGGTCAGCGCGACGAGCCCGACCCCCAGGTGCATGAGCACCGAGGCGAGGAGGCTACGTCGTCGCGGACTCACCAGCATCGGAGGGCGTTAGATACAACGGGCGGACCAGCGGCGCACCTGGTCCCCCCACGGCGCGCTGCGCTAGCGCCGCCTTCCGGCCCTGGCGGGCGGCGCGGCGGGCCTCCATGTGCGCGCGGAGCTCGTCGGCGCTCAGGGTGCCGTCGCGGTTGGTGTCCGCGGCGCCGAGGTGCTCGGCCATCCGCGGCGGCAGCTCGCTCACCTCGATGGAGCCGTTGCCGTTGCGGTCGAAGCGCTGCACGAAGCCCGCGCCGTCGCGACCGCCGTGCATCCCGCGGCCGCGCCCGTGGCCGCCGCGCAGGGCGCCCGAGGCGCGTGCCTGCTGGAGCTCGGCGGCGGAGACCCGGCCGTTGTGGTCGGCGTCCGCGGTCTGGAGGTGCTCCCACCGCGGGCCCACCTCGTCGGCGGTGACGGCGCCGTCGGAGTTGCTGTCCATCCGCGCGAAGCGGGCCGCGCGCTGGGCCTCCATGTGGGCCGTGATCTCGGTCACCGAGAGCACGCCGTCGCGGTTGGCGTCCGCGGCGCCGAGGTGCTCGGCCATCCGCGGCGGCAGCTCGCTCACCTCGACCCGGCCGTCGCCGTTGCGGTCCATGCGCTCGGTGAAGCGCGCGGGGTCCATCGGGCCGTGACCGCCGCGGCCGCCGTGGCCGCCGCGGTGCCCCTCGCAGGCGCCGGGAGCGCCGGGGGCGGGGGCGTTCTGTGCGAAGGCGACGGACGCCGCGCCCACGGTGACGAGAACGGCGAGGAGCGTGCTGCCAAGGGTGATGCGATTGAAGCGGGAGAGGTTCATCGAGTGCCTCCTATGGGCAGTGGGTACGTGAACATCGACGCCGCCCGACCCGCGGGCCCTACGGCCCCTCCAACATTTTTCCCGAACGGCTTCTACAGCCCCTCGGCGCTCGCCTCACGGCGTGGCGCTGGCGGAGCGTACGCCCACGGCGGACAGCACCCGCGCGATGCCCGCGGCGTCAGCCTGGGCGTGGATGCTCTCCACCACCCGGCCCGTCGGGTCGATCACGAAGACCCACGGGGTCTCGCTCTCCGGCAGCCCGAGCTGCTCGGCGAAGGACCCGTCGCGCGAGAACCAGACCGTGTGCCACGAGGAGCGCGGCGTCGCGTCGCGGGCCTGCGAGAGGATGGTGGCCGTCGGCACCAGCGCGAACAGGTCGAGCGCCACGAAGGACAGCATCCGGGTGCGCGCCGGGACGCGGCCCTCGATCTGACGCCACCACGCGGAGATGCCCGGGCCGACGTCCTTGTCGGTCATCGTGAAGGCGATGGTCCATTGCCCGGCGAGGTCACGCTCGGTGTGATGGGTGCCGCCGAGGTCGTTGACCGACACCGACGGAATCGCGCGACCAGGGAGGGGGACCGCCGAAGCGACCGGGGCGCGGAGCGCAACGAACGCGGCCGCGAGAGCATGTATCTTCAATGGGAACCTCCATGTTTTTGAGTGGTTCCCTTCGGCCCTATGCGAAGCGCAGGCCGCGGGTGGCACATCTCCTTACGCACCGCTGTTTTAGCGGTCATTGTCTCGCGCCTGGAGGGCCTTGAATCGGCCTTTCCGCCACAGCGCGCCAGGGCTGTGTGGCTCTTCGGCGGCGCAGGATCAGCCGGCGGGCGTGAGGTCGGCGAGGGTGCGCGGGATGAGCTTCGGGCCGTAGAAGTAGGACACCACGCCGACCACGCGCGACCACTGGGTGCCCGCCACCACCCCGGGGATGGTGACCATCTCCTGGGTGATCTTGGGGCCGTTGCGGTCGCTGGTGATCTGGATCTCCCCGCGGCGGTCGGGCGCGAAGGCGACCGTGACGTTGGACACCTCCACCAGGACGCCGATGAGGGCGGCGTTGTGGGTCATGAGGTCGGCCACGGTGACGCGCACCGGCGTCGGGAGCGGCGCGACGCCCGCGCTGCGGATGGTGGGCTCGCGCACCTGCGGCAGGAAGCGCCCGTCGGGGAAGGGCTGCGGCGGGGTCCCGCACACGCCCGAGCAGTCGAACTCGTCGTACTGCCCGCCGGACATGTCGACGAGGTCGCCCACCTTCGGGCGATACGCGAGCGGGTTGAACTGCGTGTTGAAGGTCGAGATGCCGCAGATGCGGGCGCTGCGGTCGGCCAGGAGCGGGCACGGAAGGAAGGGGTCGTCCGTGTTGCCGGGGGGGATGGTCTCCTGGACGTAGACGGTGCCCAGGTCGCCGTCCATGGTCTCGTCGAGCTCGTCATACGCGGTGACCTGGAGGTTGCGCGCGTCGACCGGCGTGCCCTCGGGCACGCGGCGCATCGGGTTGGGGTCGCGCAGCGCGCTGAGCGGCGTGGTGCTCCGGAGGAAGGCCCGGTTGCAGGAGTTGTCGGGCTCGTCGCACCGCTGGGTGGTCGGCACGTCGGAGCACCCGAGCGCACTCACGATCAGGGCGGCAATCAGGACGGCGATGGGGCGGTGGCTGCGCACGGCGCGCACCCTACCAGAGCCGGTGGGCGGGAGCGACTCAGTCGCGGCGGTACATCGTCACGACGCAGGCCCCGCCGAGGCCGAGGTTGTGCTGGAGCGCGGCGCGGGCGTTGGGCACCTGGCGCTTCTCGCCCATGCCCCGGAGCTGCCAGACCAGCTCGGTGCACTGCGCGAGGCCGGTGGCGCCGAGGGGGTGGCCCTTGGAGAGCAGTCCGCCCGACGGGTTGACCACGTACTTGCCTCCGAAGGTGTTGTCGCCCGCGTCGATGAACTTCTCCGCCTCCCCTTCGCCGCAGAGGCCGAGCGCCTCGTAGGTGATGAGCTCGTTGGCGGTGAAGCAGTCGTGCAGCTCGACCACCTGCACGTCCTTCGGGCCGATGCCCGCCTGGGCGTACACCTTGTCCGCGGCCGTCTTGCTCATGTCATATCCGACCATCTTCATCATCGAGTCGCCGAAGCTCGACGCGTAGTCCGTGGTCATGGCCTGACCCGCGATGTACACGGGGTTGGCGATGCCGTGGCGTCGCGCGAACTCCTCGGAGCACACCACCGCCGCGGCCGCGCCGCAGGTGGGCGGGCAGCACTGGTAGCGCGTGAGCGGGTCGAACACCTCCGGGGCGTTCATGATCTCTTCGAGGGAGAGCGTCTCGGGGAAGAGCGCGTAGGGGTTGCGGCTGGCGTGCTGCCGGGCCTTCCAGGCGATCTTGCCGAAGGTCTCCTTCTTGGTTCCGTAGCGCCAGCGGTACTCGCGGCCCGCGCCGCCGAACATCTGCGCCGCGAAGGGCGCCTGGTTGACGCCCTGCGCGTCGTTCATCACCCCGACGTGCTTGTCGAGGGGGTTGGTGCGGTCGGTCCACTTGGCCTGCAGCGCGCCCTTCTCCATCTGCTCGAAGCCGATGGCGATCACGCACTCCGCCACGCCGCCTTCGATCGCCTGCTTGGCCAGCATCAGCGCGCTCGACCCGGTGGAGCAGTTGTTGTTCACGTTGAACACGGGGATGCCCGTGAGCCCCACCTCGTAGACCGCGCGCTGCCCGCAGGTGCTGTCTCCATAGACATATCCCGCGTACGCCTGCTCGACCTCGCCGTACGGAACCCCCGCGTCGGCCAGCGCCAGCCGCGCCGCCTTGGAGGCCATGACGTTGTACTCCTCGCTCGCGCCGGGCTTGGCGAACTTCACCATGCCGACACCGATCACGTTCACGCGTCGTCCCATTTTGGTCTCTTCCTCGCTCCGTTATTGGTCGTTGCCGATCACGAGTTCTTCAACACCCCGAGGCGGTGCGCCACCCGCACGTCTCCGTCGACGCGCAGCCTGCCGTGCTGGAAGAGGGCCTTCGCGTCCGCCGTCCCCGCCGCGAGCGCCGCGAGGTCTTCATCGGACAAGGTCAGGAAGGCCGCCGCCGCGCTGTTGCGCCCCGACGTCACCTTCGAGCCATCGACCACCCACTGCCCGTCGGGCGCGGTGACGTTGAACTGCACCACCGCGCCGAGCTCCGCGCCCAGCGCGGGGTTGGCCGCGAGGCGCCCGGCCAGGGCCTTGAACACCGCCGGGGCCTTCGCCTCGGCCTTCGGGGCCTCCGCCGCCGCGGGCGCCGCCGCCGCCGCGGGCGCCGCGCTCGCGACGTCACCCCCGCCGCCGCGGCCTCCATGGCCTTGCGGTCGATCTTCGTGAGGAAGTCGAGCTTCTGCGAGGCCATCACGTTGCCCGAGATCTTGAGCTTGCCGCTGGTGAAGAGCTTCATCGGGTTGGCCTTGCCCGTGGTCATGGCCATGAAGTCCGCGTCGCTGAGCTCGAGGGTGCACTCGGGCACCGCCGTCTCTCCGCGCGCCACCTTGTTGAGCTTGAGGTCGAGCGTCCACTGCGACGTCGGCTCGGTGAGCTTGAACTGGAACACCGTGCCCACCTTCGAGGCCACGTCGGGGTTCTTCGTGAGGTAGGCGCCGATCGCCTCGAACACCAGCCCGCTGGTGATCTTCCCCGGCGCCGCCGCAGGGGCCGCGCTCGCCGCCGGTGCGCTCGCCTTCGACTTCTTCTGCGGCACCTCGGTGTACAGCTCCACCGCGGCGTTGGAGATCACGACCTTGTCGCGCTCCTTTACCTTGCAGCGGAACACCACCCGCGTGTCCGACTCCTTCCACATCTCCGTGACCAGGGTCTCGCCCGGAAACACGGTGTCCGCGAAGCGCACCTTGATGGACTTGAAGCGCCGCGTGTCGCCGTCGGTGAAGGCCTTGAGCACGTGCCGCCCGGCGTACCCGAAGGAACACAGCCCGTGCAGGATGGGCCTCGCGTACCCGAAGGCCCCCGCGAAGCCGGGGTCGGCGTGCAGCGGGTTCCAGTCGCCGGAGAGGCGATAGAGCAGCGCCTGGGCCTCGCTGGTCTTGTCTTCGAGCACGGCGTCGGGCGCGCGGTCGGGCGGAACATTCACCTCGGCGCTCGGCCCCCGGTCGCCGCCCCAGCCACCGGCGCCGCGCACGAAGGTGGTCACCTCGTTGATGGCGAGCAGCTCGCCCTCCTCGTCGAAGGTCTTGGTCTCGTTGACGACCACGGCCCCCTTGCCCTTGTCGTAGATGGCCTTCACCCGGGCGCGGTGGGTGAGCTTCTGCTTCGCCGGCAGCGGGCGCAGCAGCTCGGTGTACTGCTCGCCGTGCAGGATGCGGTCGAGCCCGAAGTTGAGCCCCGGCGCCGTCTCGCCGCGGCGCCCGGCGTCGAGGATGCCGTTGACCACCGGCACCACCGCGTAGGTCGGCAGCGCCTGGAAGCCCTCGTCGAGCTCATAGGTGTAATGAAGGTCGGCGGCGTCGAGCGGGTTGCGGCTCGCCCCGACGCCCAGCGCGTAGAGCGCCAGGTCGCGCTCGTCATACCGGCTGGTCGACTCGGGAAACTGGTAGCCGAGCGCCAGGTCGACGTCGATGAACTCGTTGCCGCCCTTCGACGGACCGGCCTCCACGTTGGCCATGATGGGGGCCATGGACTCGGTGACCGAGGCCGGGTGCTCGCTCTTGCCGAAGTCGGTGATCTCCCCCCAGCGGGCCTTCACCTGCTCGGGGCCGAAGCCCCGGCCGAGGCGGAAGACCGACCCCTGGGTGCGCTCCCAGCGGAGCTTGCCGATGAAGCCTCCGCCGACCTCGAAGAGGCCGCCGGTGTCGCTGTTGCTCTCGTGGCAGAGCCACGCCACCAGCGGAGAGACGAACTCCGGCTTCAGGCTCTCGAGGAGGTCCTTGGGGAGCACCGTCTCGGTCATGCGAGAGCCCGCGATGGGGGCGATGGTGTTGACCACCACGTTGTTCTTCTTGCCCTCCAGCGCGAGGGTGCTGGCGAAGCCCACGACCCCCAGCTTGGCCATCGAGTAGTTCGCCTGGCCGAAGTTGCCGTAGATGCCCGCCGCCGAGGAGGTGAACACCACGCGCCCGTACTTCTGCTCTCGCATGTACGGCCACGCCGCGGCGGTCACCCGGTAGGCCCCGAGGACGTGAACCCGGTACACGAGGTCCCAGTCGTCCTGGGTCATCTTCTGGAAGGAGACGTCGCGCAGGATGCCCGCGTTGTTGACCACGATGTCCACGCGCCCGAAGGCGTCGATGGCGCTCTTCACGATGCTCGCGCCGTCCTCCACCGAGTCGTAGTTGGCCACCGCCTCGCCGCCGCCCGCGACGATCTCCGCCACCACCGCGTCGGCCGCCGCGCTGCTCTTTCCGCCGCCCGTGTGCGATCCCCCGAGGTCGTTGACCACCACCTTCGCGCCGCGCTTCGCCAGAAGCAACGCATGCGAGCGCCCGAGCCCGTTGCCCGCGCCCGTGACGATCGCCACCCGCCCGTCAAACCGAAGTTCGTCTGCCATGAGATTGACCGCTCCTGTGGGACGACTGAATCGCCATTCAGTCGGAGCGCGAACGCTAGCGCCGGAGCCGCGACGGGGGAAGGGGGAGACCCCGATCAGGGAAGGTCGACGGCGCCCATCCTTCGGCCGCTGTGCTCGTGGCGGTCGATGGCCTCGAGCTTCTCCCGCGCATAGGCCGCGAAGGTTCCGGCGGTGATGGCGGCGCGCGCCTCGGCCATCAACGCCTGGTAGTGATGCAGGTTGTGCATCGAGACGAGCCTCGCCCCCAGCGGCTCATCGCACTTGAAGAGGTGGTGAAGGTACGAGCGGCTGAAGGTGGCGCAGGTGGCGCACGAGCAGGTCGCGTCGAGGGGGTTGTCGTCCTGGGCGTGGGCGCCGCGGGTGAGCTTCACCCGGCCGGTGGAGGTGAAGGCCGTGGCCTGCCACCCGAGGTTGGTCGGGAGGATGCAGTCGAACATGTCGACCCCGCCGAGCATGGCGTGGAGCAGGTCGGGAGGGGTTCCGACGCCCATGAGGTAGCGGGGGCGGTCGGGGGGGAGAAGCTCCGCGGCGAGGTGGGTGATGTCCTCGCGCTGCGATCGGGTGTCGCCCACCGCGAGGCCGCCGATGGCGAAGCCGTCGAAGGGGTGGTCGGTGAGGAAGCCCGCCGAAGCCTTGCGCAGCTCGGGGAACACCCCCCCCTGCATGATGGCGAAGAGTGCCTGCGGGGAGTCGGTGCGCGCGGCGAGCGAGCGCAGCGCCCAGCGGTGGGTGCGCTCCATCGCCGCCCGGGTGGTGGCCTCGTCGGAGCGGGCGTCCACGCACACGTCGAGCACCATCATGATGTCCGCGCCGATGGCGGTCTGCACCTCGATGGAGCGCTCTGGCGAGAGCACGTGCACCCGCTGGTCGATGTAGCTGCGGAAGCGCGCGCCGCGCTCGTTGATGGTGCGGTCGCCCGGCAGCGAGAAGATCTGGTAGCCGCCGGAGTCGGTGAGCATCGGGCCGTCCCAGCCCATGAACTTGTGGATGCCGCCGACGCGGCGGAAGAGCTCGACGCCGGGGCGCAGCATCAGGTGGTAGGTGTTGCCGAGCACCACCTGGGCGCCCACCTCGCGGAGGTCGGCGGGGGTGAGGCCGGTGACCGTGGCGCGGGTTCCGACGGTCATGAAGGCGGGCGTCTCGGCCCGGCCGTGAGGGGTGAGAATCGCGCCGCGGCGGGCGCGCGAGCCCGTGTCGACGGCGCTCACGGAGAAGCTGAAGGACATCGTCGGCGCAGTGTAGCCGACGCGCCGCGATCACCCGCCGCGAAGCATCTCCACGTGGGGGATGTCGTCCTCGAGGTAGGGCGCCGACACCACCCGGAACCCGAAGCCCTCGTAGAAGCGCTGGAGGTACGACTGCGCCGAGATGCGCACCGCCGCCGTCGCCCCCGCGTCGGCGTCCATCCGCCGCAGCGCCTCGGCCATCAGCGCTCGCCCCGCCCCGGTGCGGCGCGCCGAGCCCGCGCTCGCCACCCTCCCGATGGCCGCCTCGGGGTACTTCACTCCCGCGGGGAAGATCCTGCAATACGCGATGGGGTATTCACCCGAGGGCGTGGTGGCCCAGAGGTGCGAGGCGCGAGGGTCGTCGCCGTCGGCGTCGAGGTAGGGGCAGCGCTGCTCCACCACGAAGACCTCCTGGCGGAGCGTCATCAGCGCGTAGAGCTCGTCGCGGGTGAGCTCTTCCCAGCGGCGGTGATGGAAGGTCAATGGGTCCATGAGGGGGCTCCAGGCGAGTCTGCCCGTCGGGGCGGCTACCAACATACCCGATGAGGGCGCGCGGGCCCCTCGTCACCCCCGCCAGCGCTCGGGCAGCATCGCGTACACCGCGTGGTCGACCCAGCGCTCGTGCAGCCACTCGGCGCCCTTCGCAATACCCTCCTGGGTAAACCCCAGGCGCTCGGCCACGGCGCGGGACTTCGCGTTCTCCGTCGCGGCGTGGATCTCCAGCCGGTGCAGCCCCAGCGACACGAAGGCGTGCGTGGTGAGCGCGCGCACCGCCCGGGTCATCAGCCCCTTGCCCTGGTGCTCCTTCGCCAGCCAGTAGCCGATGCCGGTGCGGCGGTTGTTCCAGTCGATGAGGTGGTAGCCGCACATGCCCGCGAGGGTGTTGCCGCTGAAGATGCCCACCTGGAGTGACTGCGAGCGCGCGAACTGCTCCAGCGACGCGGTGATGTACTGCATCGAGTCCTGCACCCCGCGGGTGCCGTCGACCCACGGGAGGTAGCGCCGCAGGTGCGCGCGGTTGTCGTCGACCAGCGAGAAGAGCATCGGGGCGTGGCGGGCCTCGAGCAGCACGAGGTCGAGCGTCGCGTCGACGGGCATCCGGAACATCCCGGCGACTATCCACCGCCACCGCGCCACGGCACAATGCGCACGCCATGGAGAATCTGGACCTCGTGGGGGTGCGCTTCAGCTCCGCCAGACCCCCCAACCCCACGCACATCGCCTGGGGCAGCGACCGCGGCGGCGCCCTCGTCGTCGACGGCATCGACCGCATCGGGGCCACCTTCGCCGACCGCATCGCCCGCGGCGTCCCGCGCGTGCTCGCCGTCGACGCTCCGCTCGGCGTCCCGGTGGCCCTCGCCCGCGACCTCGTGGGCATGGTGCTCAACGGCTCGCAGGTGCTCCACCAGCTCACCATCGCTCCGCCCTCCCTCATCGACGCGCACTGGGCCGCCTTCGCCGCGTCGCACCCCGGAGCGCTGCGGCACACCGAGGCCATCACCCACGGCGCCCCGTCCATCACCGCGCCGCGACCGCCCTCCTGGCGCGCCCTCGGGGCCTTCGCCCGCGCCCTCGCCCCGGTGCGCGCGCAGGTCACCGTGCTCCCCTTCGACTCGCTGGAGTTCACCCCGGGGAAGCCCATGGTCATCGAGGCGCTGCCCTCCGCCATGCTGCGCCTCCTGGGGCTGCCGTACCTGCTGCACCGCGCCTCGCCCTCGGAGGGAGGGCCCTCGCTCAACGAGGTCACCGCCGAGCGCTACGCCGTGATCCGCGCGCTGCCCGACGCCCTCGCCGCCCTCGGGCTGCGCCTCGAACTGCCCGCCCCGGTGGCCAACGCGTGCGCCCAGGACAGCGGCGGAGACGCCCTCGACGCGGTGCTCTCGCTGGTCGCCGCGCACCTCGGCACCCGAGGCTTCTGGACCCCGCCGCCGCTCACCGGACCCAACGCCGCGAAGGTGCTCATCGAGGGCTGGATCGTCCGACCCGGGTGAGAGCCTTCATCATTGTCCGAAGAAAAAATGAACCGCCTCGCTTGACCACACATCGAATGGTCTGGTAAGCACATCGACGGTTCTTATCTCGACATCCATTTCAAGGATCAGCTCTTCAAGCCACACCATGTCGTTCATGTACTGCCAGCCGAAGCCTCCGAAGACCGCAGAAACGCGCGGGTTCAGCGCGTTCTCTCGGCGGGCCGTGATGGCAATCACCCGCGGCTCGACCTGCGGATGAGAGGAGCGGAGTCAGTCACCGGTTAATCCCCGGCCCACCGATTCCGAAGGCCACCCGAAGGCCGCTGCTCCTCCACCGATTCGCCGGGAGGACAGCGGCCTTTCTCATTGTCTTCAATCAACGTCCCCGGCGGGTGTCGCCTGGGCGCGACGGGCGCGCTTGTCCTTTGGACAACCGCCCGGCCGTACGGTCACGCCTTCCATCCAAGACCCCCATCGAAGAACACGCGTCGTCGACGAGTCCCTCCACCGGAGATCCCACGATGTTCGCCACCCTCCTGCTCAACGCCACCTTCGAGCCGCTGAAGATCATCTCCTGGCAGCGCGCGGTCACCCTGATGTTTCTCGGGAAGGCCGAGCTCGTCGAGGCCTACGACGAGATCATCCGGGGCATCAGCACCTCCATCGCGATGCCCTCGGTGGTGCGCCTGCGCCGCTACGCCCGGCACGACCGGCGGGTGAAGTTCTCCCGCGGCAACGTGTACCGCCGCGACGGCTACGCCTGCCAGTACTGCGGGGTGCAGCCGGGCGCCTCGCGGCTCACCCTGGACCACGTCGTCCCCCGCGCCCGCGGCGGCCGGATGGAGTGGACCAACATCGTGACCTGCTGCGCGACGTGCAACGGACGCAAGGCCGACCGCACCCCGGAGCAGGCCCGGATGGAGCTCGCCCGCCCGCCGGTGCGGCCCGCGCGCATGTGCGCCGTCGCCCGCGCCGAGGCGCCGCACACAGCCTGGATCGATTACCTCGACGGCTGATCCGCCAACGTTTCCAGCGATCGATGAATCCAAGGGAGCAGCACTGATGATCCGACGAGCGTCGCAGTTCACCGCCGCCACCGGGCGAATACCCGGACGATCCCTGTCGTCCGTTGTTCATTGAAGTATCGAGAGTGAAGGGGGTGGAGAGGTGTCCCCCCACAGGGCCGAGGAGACGACGCGGCCGCGCCCGTTCCCAGGTGAAGGGCGCCGGAGTGCTATCGGATGAGGCACCCGGCGTGGCGGGGTCGTCGTCCCCTCGGCCCTGTAGGGGGGCCCAGGGCGACCGGAGAAGGGGGAATGGGGAGGCCGGATTGTAGAAGCGATCAGTGCCCGGGAGGCGGAGTCGGCGGCGCGGTCGGCGTCGGGGCCACGGCGGCGTCACCCGCGCCGGGGGCGCCGACGATGCCGATGAGCTCGACCTCGAAGTTGAGCGTCGCGCCGGGGGGGATGCCTCGCTGGCCGCGGTCGCCGTAGGCGATGTCCGACGGGCACACCAGGCGCGCCTTGCCGCCCACGCGGATGCGCTGGACGCCCTCCGTCCAGCAGGGGACGACGCCGTTGAGGGGGAACTCCACCGGCTCGCCGCGGGTGTACGAGCTGTCGAACTCGGTGCCGTCGATGAGCGTGCCGCGGTAGTGCACCCGCACCGTGTTGGCCGGCGTCGGCGTCGGACCGTTGCCCTCGCGCAGCGTGCGGAACACCAGGCCCGACGGCAGCCGCTCGGCCCCGGTCTCGCGCGCCGCAGTGTCGGCGTAGGCCCGGCCGCGGACCTTCTCCTGCTCCGAGCGACGGCCCTGCCTCGCCTGCGCCATCGTGTTGATGCGCGGGCCCCACTCGTTGAGCTCCACCTGGGCGCGGGCCCCGGTCACCTTGTCGGCGATGCCGCGCTGCACGACCGCCAGCTCGGCGGGCGTCAGGCTGAAGTCGTCCATGCGCTGACCCATCACCAGGCCCAGCGCGTAGAGCGTGCGCTGGTCATCCGTGGTGAGCGGCGCGTTGGCCGCCGGGGCAGGCGCCGTCGGGGCCGCGGGCTTGCAGGCGCCGAGCGCCAGCGTCGTGCAGAGAATCCATCGTCGCATCGTTTTACACCTTCCTGTAATTGTCCGCGCCGGCCCCGTAGGGCTGAGCGGCGCGCGGGAGTACCACACACTCCCTTCGGCGGTCAGCCCACCCCGGGCGCCACGTGGCCCGACTCGGTCACGTACTCCGAGTAGCCGCCGCCGTAGGCGCGCACGCCGTCGGCGGTCACCTCCAGCACCCGGTTGGAGATCGCGCCGAGGAAGTGCCGGTCGTGAGAGACGAAGAGCATCGTCCCCTCGAACTCCGTCAGCACCTTCGTGAGCATCGCCTTGGTGTCGAGGTCGAGGTGGTTGGTGGGCTCGTCGAGCACCAGGAAGTTGGGCGGGTCGAACATCATCCGCGCCAGCACCAGGCGCGCCTGCTCTCCGCCGGAGAGCACCTTGCAGCGCTTCTCCACGTCGTCGCCCGAGAAGCCGAAGCACCCGAGGAGGGTGCGCAGCGAGGCGATGGAGGCCTTCGGGTACGCGGCCTCCAGGGCCTCCTGCACGGTGCGCCCGGGGTCGAGGATGTCCATCGCGTGCTGCGAGAAGTACCCGAGCTTCACGCTCGCCCCGATGGTCACCGAGCCCGCGTCGGGCTGCGACTCGCGCGCCACCAGCTTGAGCAGCGTGCTCTTGCCCGCGCCGTTGACGCCCATCACGCACCAGCGCTCCTTGCGGCGGATGAGCAGGTCGAGGCCGTCGTAGATCTTGCGCCTGCCCCAGCCCTTGGTGACCCCGGTGAGCTTCGCCACGTCGTCGCCCGAGCGCGGCGGCTTCGGGAACTCGAACTCCACCACGCGCCGTCGCCGCGGGGCCTCGACCTTGTCGATCTTCTCCAGCTTCTTCACCCGCGACTGCACCTGCGCGGCGTGGCTCGCGCGGGCCTTGAAGCGGTCGATGAAGGCCTGCTCCTTGGCCAGCATCGCCTGCTGCCGGGCGTAGTGCGCCTCGTGGTGCGCCTCGGCCAGCGCCCGCTGCTGCATGTAGAACGTGTAGTCGCCCGTGTAGGAGGTGAGCTCGCCCCCGTCGATGTCGACGATCTTGTTGACCAGGCGGTTCATGAACTCGCGGTCGTGCGAGGTCATGATGAGGCCGCCCTCGAAGTTGCGGAGGAAGCCCTCCAGCCAGACGATGGACTCGATGTCCAGGTGGTTGGTGGGCTCGTCGAGCAGCAGCGCGTCGGGGCGCATCAGCAGGATGCGGGCGAGCGCCACGCGCATCTTCCACCCGCCGGAGAGCTTGCCCACGTCGTCGTCGAGGGTCTCCGGCGCGAAGGAGAGCCCCGCGAGGATCTCCCTCGCCCGGGCCTCGAGCGCGTAGCCGTCGAGCTCGTCGAAGCGCGACTGCACCTCGCCGAAGCGCTCGATGATGGCGTCCATCTCGTCGGCCCGGTCGGGGTCGCCCATCGCCAGCTCCAGCAGGTGGAGCTCGTGGGCGATGTCGGCCACCTCGCCGGCGCCCGCCATGGTCTCCTCGACCACCGTGCGGCCGCCCATCTCCCCGACGGTCTGGCTGAAGTATCCGATGGTCACGCCCTTGTCGATGACCACGTTGCCGGCGTCCGGCTGGTCCTCCCCGACGATGAGCCGGAAGATGGAGCTCTTGCCCGAGCCGTTGGGCCCTACCAGCCCTACCCGCTCGCCGCGGAAGACGCTCATCGAAGCGTCGAGGAAGAGGATCTGACGCCCATGCTGACGGGTCACTGAATCAAGTCGGATCATTGGGAGGGCGGGCACATAGCCCCCGCTCCCCCCCGAAGGCAAGCCGAGCCCCTCGCCACCCCTGCGCTGGGGTGGGCCCTGTCCCAGCGCAGCCCTGCAGCCCCCAGAACCAACTGATCATTGTTCTCGCAGTCGCTCCTCGGCTAGCTTTGCGGATTCGGTGCCTCAGGGGTTCTTCGGTTGGGCACGCGCGGCGTTCGCGCGGGCTCATGCGGTCATTTGGGACATGTAGTCCCCGGGGCATCGCGTCACTTGGAGGATGCTGACGGCGAAACAACAATGGCTTGGCGGGCTCGTGGTGGGTGTGTCGCTGGGGGTGCTCGGGTGCGGAGACGATCCGGCGCCCGTGACCGATAGCGGCGTCGATGCGGGCTCGGACCTCGGCCCCGCCGACTCGGGCCCCGCCGACAGCGGGACGCCCACGGACCTCGGACCCGCGGACGCCGGGACGCCCGCGGACACCGGGACGCCCACGGACACCGGGCCCGCGGACACCGGGCCCGCGGACACCGGGCCCGCGGACACCGGGACGCCCTCGGACACCGGCCCCGTCGACAGCGGGACGCCCGCGGACACCGGACCCGCCGACAGCGGGACGCCGGCCACCGCGCGCCGCACGGCCACCCACGGCTCGGCGGTCGTGCTGACCAGCGACGACCGGGTCACAGTCGCGACCAACCGCACGGCCAACAGCGTCTCGATCTTCGCCACCACCCTCACTGGGGTGCCGAGCGCGATGGCCCCGACGGTCATCGCCACCCCCAACGCAGAGCCCTGGGCCGCCGTCATCGGCAACGACGACAACACGGCGTACGTGATCCTCCGCCGCACGCAGGAGCTCATCCGCATCAGCAACCTCCGCACGACCCCGACGATCACCGGTCGCGTCACCGTCGGCTCCGAGCCCACCGGCCTCGCGATCTCGCCGATGGGCGGCCACGTCTACGTCGCCAACTGGGCCGACGGCACGGTCTCCGACGTCAACGTCTCCGGCGCCACCATGAGCGTCGCGCGCACCATCAACCTCAACCCCACGCTCGCCGCCACCGGAAGGCTCGGTCCGTCGGTCACCGCGGCCACCGTGCGGGCCGGCCTCGCGCACCCTCGCGCCATCGTCGTCACCAACGACCTGGACACCGACGAGAGCGACGAGACGGTCTACGTCACGGAGTTCTTCGCGCAGACCATCGACTCTTCGCTCTTCTCCACCCTGCCCGCTGGCGAGGCAGCGCTCGACGTCAACCACGGCGGCCTCGTGTACCGCTTCAACGCGGGCAGCGGAGCGATCGCGGCCCCGATCAACCTCCAGGCCTTCCGCACCACCAGCGGCGCCACCGAGGCGGGGTGCTTCCCCAACCAGCTCTACGCCGCGGCCATCAAGGGCGACCGTCTCTTCGTCACCTCGGTGTGCGAGTCGCCGCGTCGGCCGGTCAACTCGCAGCAGAACGTCTTCGCGGCCATCTCGCTCATCAACCTCACCACCAACCTCCCCGACACGGACCACCACGTCCTGCTGACCAGGGAGTTCGAGACCCGCTACGCGGCCACGGCGACGGCGGTGCCCGACACCAACGCCCGGCGGTTTCCGCTCGTCCCCAACGACATCTCCTTCCTGCCGATGGGCGGCGGCAACGTGGCGTACGTGTCGTCGTATGGCTCCGACGCGATCTTCCGCGTGGAGTTCAACCCCGACTTCTCCCTCGCCCAGGTGGGCCAGGGGACGGCGCTCCACTTCATCGGCCTCAACGCAGGAACCGCGGCCGGACGCCTGCCCATCGGCATCGCCGTCGCCAACACCGTGGGCTCGCGAGCCGTCGCCCTCAACGAGAACACCCGCAACCTGTCGCTCATCGACCTGAGCGCGCAGGCCACCGCGGCGGTGGTCCAGTCGGCTCCCGCTCCGACGGCGGCGAGCGCCGAGGACCGGGCCAACATCGGGCGACGCTTCTTCGTCACGGGCCTCGCCCGCTGGTCGCGCAACGGCCAGGGTTGGGGCTCCTGCGAGGGCTGCCACCCCGACGGACTCACCGACAACGTGACCTGGACCTTCGCTGCGGGGCCGCGCCAGACGACCTCGCTCGACGGCACCTTCGACCGCTCGGGCACCCACCAGCGCGTCCTCAACTGGACCGGCATCCTGGATGAGGTGCACGACTTCGAGGGCAACACCCGCGGCGCCTCCGGCGGCGTCGGCGCGCTCGTCCACGCCAACTCCATGCCCCCGGCGCCCGAGGACCGCATCCACGCCGACGGCACCACGCCCGTCCCCGCGGGCAACGTGGCGACCGCGACCCCCCAGTTCGGCCTGAGCGGCTCGACCCGCGCCATCACCGCGGGCACCCCCGGCGCCGCGCCGGTGCGCTCGCTCATCGAGGACTGGGAGAACATCGACCTCTACGTCCGCACCATCCGGCCGCCGCGCGCGCCGAGCAACCTCGTCGCCGCCGACGTGACCGCGGGCGCCGCCCTCTTCGCCGAGGGCAACTGCGCGGGCTGCCACGGCTCGGCGACGGGCACCAACCTCTGGACCGTCTCGCGGCGCTTCTACGAGCCCAGCGAGGCCCGCAACAACCCGCTGACGGGCACCCTGCGCGTGCAGACGTACACCGGGTTTCCGACGGCCTTCGCGGGGCTGAACCCGCCGACCGCCAACCCCACTCGGACCTCCAGCTTCCGCATCAGCGCCGCCAACGCGGCCCTCGCCGGCAGCGGCGACCAGATCAACTGCGTGCTGCGCTCGGTCGGCACCGTCGGCGGCACCCTCGGTGCGCCCACCGCGGTCGCCCCGACGGGCGTGAGCAACTTCATCTTCGAGGTGAAGGCCAACGGCACCCCCGCGCAGGGCTTCACGGGCTTCAACCCGCCGTCGCTCGTCGGCATGGGCACGGGCGCCCCGTTCTTCCACGCGGGCAACGCCCGCACCCTGGAGGAGGTCCTCAGCGACCTCTTCCGCTCGCACCACCAGGCGCTCTCGGCGAACTTCCTCGTCGCCAGCGCCGACCCCGCGGCGCGCGCCACCGCCGTCCGTCAGCTCGCGGCCTACCTCGTGAGCATCGACGACCAGACCACGGCGGTCCCCTTCCCGACGCACCCCACCATCAGCAGCTTCGACCTCTGCACCGGCTTGATGCCCTGACGTAAGACCCGCTCACTCCACCCCCCGCTGCTTCCATAGCAGCTCGTCCCACTCCCTCGCCGGATCGCTGTCCCAGACGATCCCGCCGCCGACGCCGTAGTGCGCGCCGGCGGGGTCGGTCACCAGCGTGCGGATCGCCACGGTGAGCTCCACCCGCCCGTCCGCGAAGACAAGACCATACACGCCCGTGTAAAGACCGCGCCGCTCGGCCTCGAGCGCGGCGATGGTCTCCATGGCCGCGAGCTTGGGCGCGCCGGTCACCGACCCGAGGGGTAGCACCGCCGAGAGCATCGCCCTCGCGGAGAGCGCGGGGTCGACCTCGGCGCGCACCGTCGAGACGAGGTGGTGCACGTACCGATGGGGCTCCACGCCGCAGAGGACGGGCACGGTCACCCCGCCGGGGAGGGCCACGCGGCCGAGGTCGTTGCGGTGCACGTCGACGGCCATGGCGTTCTCGGCGCGCTCCTTCTCGTCGAGGCGAAGGGCCTCGGCCTCGCGGGCGTCCTCGACGGGGTCGGGGCGCCGGGGGCGCGTGCCCTTGATGGGGCGGGAGATGGCCACGCCGGCGCGACGGTCCCAGGAGAGGGCGAGCTCCATGGACATCGCGGCGACCCGGACGTCGCCCGCGTTCACCAGCAGGGCGCGCGTGGCGTCGGAGCGGTCTACCCGCGACGCGATGGCCTCCTCGGACATCGACGGGCGGTGGATCATCCTGGCGACGTTGACCAGGTAGACCTCGCCGTCGCGGATGAGGGAGCGCACGGCCTCGACCATGGCGGCGTGCGAGGGCCGGTCGGTGGCGCTGCTGAAGGGAGGGAGTGGTGTCGCGCGGTGGCCGCGGTGCTCATGGGTGGAGGGCTGCGAGCACAGCACCCTCGACAGAAACACCGACGGGCATCGGTCGCCCGCGGGGCGGCGGTCGGTGACCGGGCGGGCCGAGGCCGCGTGCCAGCAGGCGTCGTAGGTGGCCCAGAGCAGCGCCACGGGGGCCTGCGGGTCGCCATCGGGAGCGAGCGTGGCGTGCAGCGCGTCGAGGGCGTCGCCGAGGGCGTCGAGGGCGCCGTCCGGGCGGTCGTAGGGGACGCAGAGGAGCGTGTCGGTGAGCGAGAGCGACCAGGAGCGGTCGTCGATGCGAGCGACGGCCGAGGAGGGGGTCTGCGCGGCGTGGAGCCAGGCGGCGAAGGTGGGGCGGTCGGCGTTCACGGTGGGGCGCATCGGGGAGAGACCCGCGACGGGTCTCTTACCGGGAATACACGCGCGCCGTGTAGTCCTCGAGCATCCGCATGCTGTTGAAGCGCGGGCCGAGGGAGACGAGGCTGCGCTTGATGCGCTGAAGCCATGCGCGGGGCAGGCCGAGCGGGTCGCGCTGGTAGAAGTCTGGGACGGCCTCGCTCTCCAGGATGCTGTAGAGCCGGTCGGCGTCGCGACGGTCCTGCTCGAAGGGGTCGTCGCCCTCGGGGCTCTCGATGCCCCAGCCGTTGGCTCCGTCGAAGGCCTCGCTCCACCAGCCGTCGAGCACGCTGAGGTGAAGGGTGCCGTTCAGCACGGCCTTCATCCCGCTGGTTCCGCTCGCCTCGTTCGGGGGGCGGGGCATGTTCACCCAGACGTCGCAGCCGGCCACCATCGTGCGAGCGAGGTCCATGTCGTAGTCCTCGAGGAAGGCCACCCGGGTGCCGACCCCAGGAGCCCGCTTCATCGCGAAGATGGTCTGTACGAAGTGCTTCGCGTCCTCGTCCAGCGGGTGCGCCTTGCCCGCGATCACTACCTGGATCGGCCGGTCGGAGCCCAGCAGTCCGAGGGCCCGCTCGGGGCTCTGGGTCAGGAGGTGAAGCCGCTTGTACGTCGCCACGCGGCGGGCGAAGCCGACGGTGAGCACGCCCTCGTCGAAGGTCCTCGCGGCGGCCTCCACGTAGTCGATGGGTTCGCCCCGATCGAGGCGGTCGCGGACGCTGCGCCGTCGAACCGTCTCCACCAGCTCGGCCCGGAGGGTGTTTCGCACCTGCCAGAGTTCCTCGTCGGGGATGGACGAGACGCGCTCCCAGCGCTCGGCGTGGCTCTGCACGGACTCCCAGTCGTCGCCGAGGTGGCGGCGGAGGAGCTCTCTCATCGGCGCCCTCATCCAGGTCGCGAGGTGAACGCCGTTGGTGACGTGCGTGATGGGGACCTCGTCCAGGGAGCGACCGGGGAAGAAGTCCTGCCACATGGCGCGGGCGACCTCGCCGTGGCGTCGGCTCACCGCGTTGGCCGTGCGGCTGGCGTGGAGTCCGAGCTCGGTCATCCCGAGGTGGGATTCATGTCCGTCACCGGGGCGGCGACCGAGCTGGAGGAGTTCTTCTTCGGACACATCGAGCTCCTGGCAGAGCCCCGGCAGGATGCGCCGCAGGTCGGAGGCCTCGTAGCGCTCGTTTCCCGCAGGAACAGGCGTGTGCGTGGTGAACACGACCGAGGCGCGGGTCGCGGCGATCGCCTCCGCGAAGGAGGCTCCGCGAGCGCGGAGGCCGCGGGCCATCTCCAGCGGAGCGAGCGCGGCGTGGCCCTCGTTCAGGTGGACGATCGAGGCGTCGATGGAGAGCGCGCGGAGGGCGCGGATCCCGCCGATGCCGAGGGCTGCGTACTGCATGAGCCGCATGTCGCGCTCGGCGACGTAGAGCTGGCTGGTCAGCGCATGGTCCACCGGCGTGTTGCCAGGAACATTGGAGTCGAGGAGCAGCAGCGGCACGCGGCCGACGTCCACGCGCCAGAGTCGGAGGGCGACGTCGTGCCCTCGGAGCGCGACGCGAACCACGACGGGGCTGCCGTCGGCGCTGCGGACCGGGCGCATGGGGAGGCGATCGGGGTCCACCTCGGTCCAGAACTCGTGCTGGAGGCCGCTCAGGTCGAGGCGCTGGTGGAAGTATCCGCGGCGGTAGAAGAGGCCGACCCCGACCAGCGGCATCCGTAGGTCGGAGGCCTGCTTCAGGAGGTCTCCTGCGAGCACGCCGAGGCCCCCCGCGTACACCGGCAGCGAGCCATGGATGCCGAACTCCGCAGAGAAATAGGCGATGGGATGCTCCGCGCTCGCGCCGGCGGTCGGCAGCGCGGGCGCGGCGAGCTCGGCCTCGAGGCGGGCGAGCGCCGCCGCCGAGCGCCCGGGGAGATCAGAGCCAGCGGCCCGATCGAGGAGCATGGTCTCGGAGAGCAGGCGCACCGGGTTGCGCTCGCACGACGCCCAGCGCTCGGGGTCGACGTCGCGAAACAGCGACTCCCCCTCGGGCTGCCAGGACCACCAGTAGTTGAAGGCGAGACGCGCGAGGGGAGCGAGCGCGGGAGGCACCCGGGACAGGAGGCCGTCGAGGGGATCGGGGGCGGGTGACGCTTCGATCGCAGCCATGGGATTCTATGTGGGACCAGGGGTAGGGGCCCACAAGCCGCTGCGCGCCGGGGCTTAGTGTCGGTAGAGCCAGCTCTCCGAGCGACCGCCGCCGACGATCCACACGCTGCCGGTGGTCAGGGGCAGCATCGAAAGGCCCTCGTAGGGAAGCGACGCCACGGCCACGCCGGCCTGCGGGTTGCGCGGGGCGCTCACGTCGAGGATCTCCACCGCGTCCGCGACCCTTCCGTCGCTCCCGGTTCCGGAGGCCACCAGCACGCGGTCGCCCTCGGCCAGCGCCGCGGTCGCGTCTCGCCGCCGCTGGGAGAGCAGCGGGCGCACCCCGAGCAGCACCCGGCAGCCTCCCGTCGCGCAGCGCGTGTCCAGCAGCGCGTCCTCCGTCGCGAGGGCGTCGCTCCCGGCGACCACGCCGCCCAGCGCCAGGGCCACGCCGTCGCCCGCCATCACCAGCGCCGCGCGGCTGCGCCGGTCGACCCGCTCGTCGCCCGTGTGCACCGTGCGCTGCGCCGCCATCAGCATCGGGCCGTAGCGCTCCAGGTAGTCCGCCGTCGCGCCCTGGCCGCCGGCCACCAGGGCGTCGAGCTCACCCAGCCGTAGCACCGACGGCTGATCGCGCGGGGTGGTGAGCGCCTCGGCGGTCACCCAGGTTCCGTCGGGCATCACCCGGTCGACGCGGGCCACGGCGGAGGTCGCGTTGCGGCCGCCCAGCACCAGGCCGCCGCCGCCCGGCTCCTGGAGCGTGGCGCTGCCGATGATGTCGCAGCGCTCCTGCGGCGCCGAGCGGCCGGTGGGCGTGGTGACGGTGTTGTTGGCGGGGTTCCAGACCGCGGCGACGCAGCCGCGCACGAGCAGCACGCTGCCGTCGGCGAGGCGCAGCGCCGAGGCGTCGCGGTTGAAGGTGTCCTCGATGGCCGAAGCGCCCTCCACCCGGCGGATCACCAGCGCGTCGAAGACGTCCACCGCCGCGGCCGCGAGCGCCCCGCCGACGGCCGCCACGTAGGGGCTCTGCAGCTCGAAGAGGAAGGGCCGCACCCGGCGCGCCCCTTCGCCCCACGGGGCGGGCACCACGCTGTCGCGCCACTGCACCCAGATGGGCATCAGCGTCGGGCCGAAGGACGCCCACTGCGCGAGGGGCGTGCCGCCAGAGCCGACCACCTCGCCGTTGCGCAGCGCCTCGACCACGATGCGAGAGCGCAGGTCGGGCCGCACCAGCTCCACCTGGAGGGAGAAGCTCCCGCCGCGCCCGACGCTCACGGTCTGCACCGGGGTCTCGCGGTCTTCCACGCGGAGGCGGGCCTGCGTGGCGGCGTCGTCGCCCACCCAGGGGTCGCCGCCGTCGGGGGTGAACACCCGCAGCGCCATGCTCTGCTCGGACTGGCAGGCGGCTGCTCCCAAGGCCAACGACAACGAGAAGAGCCACCAGCGAACGGTCGTCACGGGCGCAGACAACCTCACAACGCCAGAGGCGTCTACCCCCCGCTACAGGGCCGCGGCGGCCTGTCGACGACGAGCGACGGAGTACACGGCGAGCAGCACGCCCGCGTAGCCGACCCAGTCGCCGGTGTAGCCGTAGAGGGTGCGGCCCTTGCGGAGGTGCACGGTGCCCACGACGTTCTCGCGGGTGAAGGTCTGGCTCTCGGCCACGGTGCGGCCCGCGGCGTCGATGATCGAGCTCACCCCGGAGTTGGCCGCGCGCACCAGGTCGCGGCGGTGCTCGACGGCGCGAAACTTCGACAGGGCGTTGTGGATCCACGGCTCGGCGGTGTTGCCGAACCACGCGTCGTTGAGGATCACCGCCATCAGGTCGGGGTTCACCCGGTTCTGGAAGGTGCGCACGAAGCGAGGGAGGATGTCCTCGTAGCAGATGAGCGGGGCGACGGTTCCGCCCGGCACCGGGAGCGAGCGGATGGTGCTGCCGCGGGTGAAGTGGCCGCTGTGCGGCGAGGCCGCGTAGATCTGCGGGAAGGTCTCGCCCAGGGGGATGTACTCCCCGAAGGCCAGCAGATAGACCTTGTCGTAGGAGCCGCGCATGCGCCCCTCGGCGTCGGTCATGAAGGCCGTGTTGTAGAGGTTGGGCCGCTCGGGCGTGCCGTCGCGCACCGAGAGCGCGCCGAAGAGCACCGGGGTATGGAGGTCCCACTCGGGGATGTAGTCGCGGATGTTGACGACGTTCTCCGGGATGCGGAAGGCCACGGCGCTCTCGCTCCAGACGATCCACTCCACGCCCTGGGCCTCGAGGGCGCGCGACGCCTCGAGGTGGCGGTTGAGCGCGATGACCGGGTCGTTGCGCTTCTGCATCAGCCCGAGGTTCTGCTGCACCACGCCCACCCGCAGCGCGCGGGTGTGCCTGCTGGCCTCGTCCACCTGCCCGATGCGCCAGTAGCCGTAGGGGATCGCCAGCGCCCAGAAGACCAGCGGCAGCGCCAGCGGCTTCAGCCGCTCGACGTTGGACCCGGTGCGCACCCACGCCTCGGCGAGCGCCGTGTGGCCGAGCACCATCGCGGCGGTCACCAGCAGCACGCCGCCGATGTCGGCCGTCTGATAGAGCACCGGCGCGTTGTGCAGGGAGTTGGAGAGGTACCAGGGGAAGAGCAGCGGGAAGAGCAGCTCGACCGCGGCGGCCAGCAGCGGCACGGCAAGCAGCCGGGGGAGGTTGCGCGCGTCGGCCTTGCTCACCAGCCACGCCAGCACGCCGTACTGGAGGCCCTGGGCGATCCAGAGCAGCGAGGCGAAGAGCACGCACAGCGCCGTGGGGAAGCCCGAGAAGGTCTTGAGCATCCCGACGATCCAGCTGAAGCCGCCGGCGACGGCGACGAAGCCGGTGACCCAGCCGAGGCGCAGCGCCATCCAGCCGGTGCGGCCGCGCAGCGCCACCAGCAGCGGCGCCATGGAGACGAAGGCCAGGGGGTAGATCTCCTTGCCCGCGAAGCCGAGGAAGATCGCCAGGCCGCTGAAGACCGCGCAGGCGAAGGCCCAGCGCTCTCGCATCACGGCTCGCACCGTCGGGTGGGGATGGGGGGTGACGGTGGGCCCGGGGGTCGGTTCGCTCATCTTTGGTCGCCGTCCGCGCGTCGGAAGGCGTTGCGCGCGCGGGGGGCGGCACGCTAGCACGGCGGGCATCCAGCCCATGCACATCACCACGTACGACCACGCACCGCGGCTCCCCGATGGGGAGATCGTCGACCTCGACGCGCTGATCCCCGGCGAGGGAGGGGTCTTCCTGGAGGTGGGTCCGGGCCGCGGGGCCTTCGCGCTGGGCTACGCGGCGCTGCACCCGGAGACGCGATTCGTGGCGCTGGAGATACGACGCAAGCTCGCGGCGCAGCTCGACGAGCGCCTCCAGAAGAAGGGCTTCCCCCGGGCGCGATGCTTCGCCGAGGACGCGGGCCTCGCGCTCCCGAGGCTGCGCCCGGACGGGTGCGTGATCGGCGCGGCGGTGCACTTCCCCGACCCCTGGTGGAAGAAGCGCCACGCCAAGCGCCTGGTGGTGCAGGACTCGTTCATCGCCGAGCTCGCCAGGCTGCTCGCCCCGGGCGCGCTGCTGCTGGTGCAGACCGACGTCGAAGACCGCGCGGCGGCCTACTACGAGCGCCTCGCGGCGTGCCCCGAGCTGGAGAATACCGTGGCGGGTATGTACGCCGAGGAGAGCCCGTTTGCGCCGGCCCGCTCCAACCGCGAGACCCGCGCCATCGCGGACGGGCTGCCCATCCATCGGATGGTGTTCCGAAGGCGATGATCGCGAGGGACACCTGGGCGGAAGGACCAGCGGGGAAGCTCCGACTGCGCTGGACGCTCCCTCCCGGGGAAGGTCCCTTCCCGTGGGTGATGTACCTGCCGGGCTACGCCGCGGGGAGCATGGCCTTCCACCCCGAGGGCACCGTCGACCCGCTCCGCTGCCTGCTGGGCGCGCTCAACGACGCGGGCTATGCGACGGTGCGCGCGGAGAAGCGCGGCTTCGGCGGGGGCGGCGGTCCGAAGGCGCAGGACGCGGGCTTCGAGGAGGAGCACTCCGACCTCGCGGCGGCCCTCGCGGCCATCACCGCCGACGAGCTGCTGAGGGGTGAGCGGGGGGTTCTCTTCGGACACTCCCTCGGGGGATTGCACGCCCCGAGGCTGGCGGCCGGGGTCGCGGCGGTGCGGGGGGTGGCGCTCTACGGCGTCGGGTGGCTCACCTGGGCGGAGTACCTGGTGGCCAGCCAGCGGCGGGTGCTGGCCCTCTCGGGAGCGAGCCCGGTGGACATCGAGGCGCGGGTGAGGGTGCTGGAGCGCTACAACGCGAGGGCGCTGCATGGGAGCGCGGAGCCGGCCGAGGCCCTCGAAGGGATCGAGGCGTGGCGCAGGTGGCTTGGCGTGGACGAGCACGGGCGGCAGCTCGGGCGCACGGGGCGGTACTGGCGAGAGGTGCAGGCGTGCCCGGTGGCGGCTCCGCTGCTGGCGCTGGAGGTCCCGGTGCTGGCGATGTGGGGGAGCGCCGACTGGCAGTCGCAGCGGGAGGAGCACGTGGCGCTGGTCGAGGCGATCAACGCCGCGAGCCCAGGGATGGCGCGCTTCGAGGAGGTCGCCGGGGCGGACCACGACTGGCGGGCCCACGCGACGCCGGGGGCCTCGATGGCCTCGGGCTGGACGGGTGACTTCGCCGACGGCGTGGCGGAGGCGCTGCTGCGCTGGCTCATGGAGCGGTAAGGGCCGCGTCTGACGTAGTTGGGACGTAGAGCTGCGTGGGTAGTGCCCCCTTCCCCGCTGCCGCGCGCCCTTCACCCCCGCTCCGCGCTCATCGTTGCCCTCATCGAGCGCAGTCCGCTTCCAGGCTGGGGTTCCGCGCGTTGGCGCGTCACCCCAGGCAATAACAGGATGGCCGCCCCGGACAGTGTCCGGGGCTCCGAACGGACATCGCGTGATACGTGCCGGAGGCGCCGCGTCCGCGTCCGGCTGGCTCCCTCGGTTCGCTCGACAGCGAACCCGGCAACCAGCGCACAGAGACGGCCGTTCGGAGCCCCGGACCAATGTCCGGGGCGGCCATCCTGTTATTGCCTGGGGTGACGCGCCAACGCGCGGAACCCCAGCCTGGAAGCGGATTGCGCTCGATGAGGGCAACGATGAGCGCGGAGCGGGGGTGAGGGCGCGCGGCAGCGGGGAAGGGGGCACCTCCACCTCGCGCCGACCAGCTCCCTCTTGTCGTCAGACAGACCCTTCGCGCCGCGGGCTTGGCCCCGCGGGAGAAGCCCGATACAAGCCTGAACAGGGTTGCGTGCGCGCGGCGTCCTGCGGTCCCGGTCGTTCACGGAGAGCGTCGTCCCTCAGTGATGCTCGGCGAGCACCATCTCACCCTGTGAGGAGATCCTCGACGATGAAGCACATACTCAGATGGTCGCTGGTCGGCGCGCTGCTGGCCGCGGCAGGCTGTAGCGACGACCCGCCCGCGACGCCTACGGACGCGGGCGAAGACACGGGAGTGATCGACACCGACACCGGGACTCCCGCAGAGGACACGGGAACGCCCACCGTGGATACCGGGAGCCCCCCCGAAGACACCGGGACTCCCGCAGAGGATACGGGAACGCCCACACAAGACACCGGGAGCCCCCCCGAAGACACCGGGAGCCCCGCCGAAGACACCGGCACAGGGACCGACGTCGGAGCGGACGTGGAGCCGCCCTGCGCCGGCGGACAGACCCGCTGCGCGGGCGTCTGCGTCGACACCCAGACGGACGTCGCCAACTGCAACGCCTGCGGGCGCGCGTGCGCCGCGGGGCAGACCTGCGCCGCGGGCGTGTGCACCGGCACCGCGGAGTGCCCCACCGGGCAGATGCGCTGCGGAGAGATGTGCGCCGACCTCACCAGCGATCCCGCCAACTGCGGCCGCTGCGGCGGGGCGTGCGCGGCCGGTGAGACCTGCGCCATGAGCACCTGCCGGGCGGGCCGACCGACCTGCCCCACCGGGCGCGTCGACTGCGCCCCCTCGGCGCCCGCCCCGGTGTGCGTCAACACCCAGACCGACGAGATGAACTGCGGCGCCTGCGGCACCGCCTGCTCCGCGGGGACCACCTGCGAGGCGGGCGTCTGCCGCTGCGCGACGGGCTCGACCATGTGCGAGCGCGCCTGCGTCAACACCCAGACCGACGAGATGAACTGCGGAGCCTGCGGCACTGCGTGCCCCGCCGGGCGGGTGTGCACCGCGGGCGTCTGCGGCTGCGCCACCGGCACGACGCTCTGCGACGGTAGCTGCGTCGACACGCGCACCACCGCGGCGCACTGCGGGATGTGCGGCAACGCCTGCCCGACGGGGCAGAGCTGCGTGGCCGGGGCCTGCGCCTGCGCGGCGGGCAGCACCCGCTGCGGCACGACCTGCACCAACACCGCCACCGACCGCGCCAACTGCGGGATGTGCGGCCGCGCCTGCGCCATGGGTCAGACCTGCGTCGCCGGGGCCTGCGCCTGCGCCATGGGTCAGACGCTCTGCGGGACGGGCGCCTCGGCGCTCTGCGTCGACCTCCGCACCAGCGGATCGAACTGCGGGATGTGCGGCCGCGCCTGCCCCTCGGGCCAGGCCTGCGTCGCTGGGGCGTGCATGGGCACCGCCCCGGTCAACGACGCCCGCTCCGGCGCGGTGGCGATCGGCCTCGCCATGCCGGCGCAGGACATCGCCGCCAACACCTCGGCGGCGCGCCATGACACCAACGGCAACTGCTCGTGCACGGGCGCGGGCAACGACGTCTTCTACCGCTTCACCCTGACCCAGACGGAGATCGTCTACGCCGACACCCTCGGGGCGACCTGGGACACGGCGCTCTTCCTCCAGGACGCCGGCGGCAACAACCTCACGGCCCCGGCCGCGGGCCAGACCACCTGCAACGACGACATCTCCTCCGCGGGTCTCTGCACCGTGGCGGGCGCGCTACAGAGCCAGATCGCCGCCCGGCTCAACCCCGGAACCTACTTCCTGGTGCTCTCGGGCTGCGGCGCTGGCGCGGCGACCATTCACTTCCAGCACCTCCCGGTGGGCAACGGCCCGACCGCGCGCATCACCCCGTCGGGCACCGTGCAGACCCTCACCGGCAGCACCTCCGGCACCGGGACCATCACCTCGACCTGCTGCTCCAGCGGGCCTGAGAACGCGTACTGGTGGGTGACCTGCCCGGGCGCCTCGGCGACGACCTTCCAGTCGACGAGCTGCAACCCGACCACCGGCGCCAACGCCGCCGGCTACAACATCGAGCTCGCGCAGTACAGCGCCCTGCGGATGACCTCCGCGGTGTGCTCCGACGACGTGGGCGCGGGCTTCGCGTGCGGCAACGGCTCGTCGCTGAGCGCCACCGTCCCGGCCACCACCGCCAGCCAGGCGGGGCTCAACACCCTGGTGGTCGACGGCTGCGTGCAGCGCGGCACCTACTCCGTGCGCTACGTGCTCGCGAGCTGCTCCAGCGGCACCCGCTGCGGCGCCTCGTGCGTCGACACCGGCACCGACGAGAACAACTGCGGCGGCTGCGACCGGCGCTGCGCCGCGGGCAACTTCTGCATCGGCGGAACCTGCCAGGTGGTGCCCGCGGGCGAGACCCGCGACAACGCCATCGTGCTCAGCAACTCGGGCAACACCTCGGTGAACACCTCGCGCTTCCGCAACGACACCACCGGGGTCTGCGGCTGCACCTCCGGGCGCGACGTGTTCTACCGCTTCACGCTGACCCAGCCGGAGATCGTCTACGCCGACACCATCGGCTCGGCCTTCGACACCTCGCTCTTCCTCCAGGACTCCCGCGGGACCAACGTCACCGCGTCCAACCTGACCAACGGCACCACCTGCAACGACGACGGCGGCCTCCTCGGCTGCTCCACCGGCACCGCCTCGCAGGTGATGGCGCAGCTCAACGCCGGGACCTACTACCTCGTCCTCTCCGGCTGCGGCGCGGGAGGCTCGGCCAGCCTGCGCTACCAGCACCTCCCGGTGGGCAACGGCGCCGTGCGCGTCCTCGCTCCGGGCGCCCAGGTCGTCTCGGGCACCACCGCGGGCACCGGCCGGGTGACCTCCACCTGCTGCTCCGGCGGCCCGGAGGACACCTTCTACTGGTACACCTGCGGCAGCTTCACGGGCGGCCTTCTCTCGGCCACCACCTGCGGCCGCGCGACCTGGGACACCGAGCTCTCGGTGATGAACCCGGGCAGCGCCACGGTCTGCAACGACGACGCCTGCGGCCCGAGGCAGTCGACCATCAACTCGGTCATCCCCCGCGGGGCGGGCATCCACGCCCTCTTCGTCGACGGCTGCGGCTCGGCGGCCGGCGCGTACACCGCGTCGGTCCGTCGCCCGTAGCGCGCGCTCCCCTCCCCTTCAGCACATCCCATCCACGAAGCAGCGGGTGACCGACCGGTCTCCCCGCTGCCTCTCCGGGCGTCTACGCCAGCTTGGCGAGCGAGGTGGCGCCGGGCAGCATGATCCACCCCTCGCGCTCGGCGACCGCCTGGTGCGCCGCGGGGATCGGGTCGCAGCGCTTGATCTGGAAGGCCCTCGTCGAGAGCGAGGCGATGAAGGCGTCGAAGAGGTGCTCGCTGCGGGTGAGCGCCGACTGCTGGGCCTCGTCGGAGACCCAGCGCAGCCCCTTGGCGTTGAGCTCCAGCAGCAGCTTCTTTCGCGTGGGCTCGGACTGCTTGTACCCCTGGGCCCCGAGGCCCCAGCTCGCCATGGAGGCCCCCGGGTAGACCTCGACCACGGTCGGACCGAGGCGGGAGGTGGGCGCCCCCTCGAAGAAGCGGGTGAGCAGCCGGGCGCAGCGCCAGGCCACGTAGGCGATGCGGTCGGACGACACGCTGAGGGGCTGCTTCTTCGCGAGGTACTCCTTGCGATCGGTGAGGCGGAACGCGAGCTCCTTGGAGTCGGTGGGAGGGAAGCGCCCCTCCTCGCGCCAGGAGGTCATCGCGGCCAGGTAGGCCTCGGGCCAGCCGAAGGGCGCGTCGATGCCGATGCACCCGCCGGCGTCGCGCACCGCGCGCATCCGCGCCACGAGCTCGTCGTCGCTGCCGCGGTCGAGCAGCTCGCGGAGGATCACCTCACCGCCGCTCCACTCCACGAGACAGGCGGCGGTGTTCTCGTTCTGCGAGGCTAGGTCGATCCCGAGGGTGAGCATCGCGGCCCCCTCTAGCACGCTTTCCCGCGGGCCATAGGGCGCGCCTCGGGCGTCGCTCAGCCGTTCTCGATGACCGTCCCGACGTCTTCGCCCCGCAGCACGCGCTCGATGTTGCCGTGCTCGGCGAGCTTGAACACCCGGATCGGGAGCTTGTTGTCCCGGCACAGGGTCACCGCCGTGGTGTCCATCACCCCGATCTTCTGGGTGATGAACTCGTCGAAGGTCATGCGAGGGAAGAACTTCGCCTCGGGGTTCTTCTTGGGGTCGCTGTCATAGACCCCGTCGACCTTGGTGGCCTTGCAGAGCGCGTCGGCGTGGATCTCCATCGCCCGGAGCGCCGCCGCCGTGTCCGTGGAGAAGTAGGGGTTGCCCGTGCCCGCGGCGAAGATCACCACGCGGCCCTTCTCCAGGTGCCGCACCGCGCGCCGGCGGATGTACGGCTCGGCCACCTTGGGCATCTCGATGGCGGTCTGCACCCGCGTCGGGACGCCCCGCTTCTCCAGCGCGTCTTGCAGCGCCAGGGCGTTCATCACCGTGGCCAGCATGCCCATGGAGTCGGCCGTCGAGCGGTCCATCCCCGAGGCGCTGCCGCGCAGTCCGCGGAAGATGTTTCCTCCGCCGACCACCAGCGCGAGCTGCACCCCGAGGGTGCGCCAGACGTGGGCGAGCTCGTCGGCCAGCAGCCCGATGGCCTCGGGGTCGAGGCCGAAGCCGCCCTCCTGGGAGCAGAGCGCCTCTCCCGACATCTTCAGGAGGATGCGCCGGTACTTCACCCCCGGCGCAGGGGGGGCGGCGCGATGGTGCGGAGATCCGTGGGTTTCATCGGGCCGAGACGACTACTCCACCCGCCGGAGGGTCACAAGCGCCGATCGGGGCGAAGGGTCAGACCGAGCGGACGATCTCCACCCGGTTGGGATAGACCCGCGCCACCAGCTTCGCGCTGGCGTCGAAGATGCCCATGAGCCCGCGGGGGATGTGCAGCAGCGAGGGGTGCTCGTACTCCAGCACCGCCGACGTGGCGCTGGCGGTCTCACCGCCCGAGGGCGTGGTGAGGGTGAGCTTGCCGGGGGAGCCTTGGCCCACCGCGGAGATCTCCTCGGAGACGATGCCGGCGTTCATCAGCAGCTGGCGGGCGATGCGGGCGCGGCCGTCGCGGCCCACCAGCACGGGCGCCTCGGTGGAGTGCGACGACAGGTTGCCCTCGCCGCTCGCGTCGGTGCTGGTGCTCACCGGGGGGATGGAGAGCTGGTTGCGCATCGAGTCGTCGTAGAGGTCTACGTCGTGCTCGGGCAGGTGATAGAGGTACGCCTGCACGGGCTTGTGGCCGTCGGCGAGGACGTCGATGAGGTCTTGCCGGTAGTCGCCCATGGCGCCGCGCTCGTAGAGGTCGCGCACGATGGGCGCCACCTCCCGATGACGGATGTCGGGCAGCGTGCCCTTCACCGCGTTGGACACGTCGAGCGCCGTGAAGAGCGCCCCCTGTGCCGTGAAGGAGTCCATCACCCGCTGCGTCACCGCGCGGAGCACCTTGTCCGTCGTCTTGGCCGTCATGGTCGTTAGGAATCGCGCTCCCCCGCGAGATGGTCAAGAGGCTCTTGGAAATAGCCTGTCACTGCAGGGGCGCCGAGTGGATGCCGTCAGCAACCCGAGCCAGACCCCAGCCCGTAAGGGCGCTGATGGTTGACCTCATCGTGGGGAGCGACCGCGGCGCCAGCCCGATGCGCCTCACCGTCGCGAAGCGACGGGGCTACCGCGGCGCCAGCTCAATGCGACATCGTGGAATCGGGGGCTTCACTGGACCGGGTTCGACCGGTCTCGGACCATGGAGCGGAGGGCCGTTGTGACGCATCGGGCTGGCGTCGCGGTAGCCCCGTCGCTCCGCGACGGTGAGGCGCATCGGGCTGGCGCCGCGGTCGCTCCCCACGATGAGGTCAACCATCAGCGCCCTTACGGGCTGGGGTCTGGCTCGGGTTGCTGACGGCCTCACGGTCGTACCGGGGACTCCCCCGCTGACGGCCTCACGGTCGTACCGGGGACTCCCCACCGTCGGCCTCTCGGTCGCACCGGGGACTCCTCGCCGACGGCCTCGCGGACGGAGTCGGACCCTGCGCCTGAGCGGAGGGGAAGCGCCCTTCTACGTCACCAGCGCGCGTAGCGAAGGCCGTGGGGCACGGCCTGCGGAAGACCCTTCCCCGGCGGCGGGCGTGCGACGAATATGCGCCGCGATGCCCCTCACCCTCGCCCAGCTCGAACGTCACCTCTTCGCCGCAGCCGACGTCCGGTGAGCCTTCGCCGCCCCCTGCGACCCGTGACAGGCTATGTCACGACCCATCACCTCACCGCCCACAATCCGTCTTCTCCGGTCGTACGCTGAACCGCGCCATGACCACCGTTGCCATCCCCCACTGGAACGCCCTCGGCCTGCTGCCCCCGATCGACCCCGATCGCCCGGCATCGGCCGATCGCTCGCCCTATCGCGTCTCGCTCCCGGACGTCGTCCAGCGCTTCGCCACGTCGCCCGATCGGTGCCAGATCCTCTCGGGGCTCCTCGCCTACCGCGCTGCCCTGCACGGCATCGGGGTCATCTCTGGCTTCCAGTGGCTCGACGGCAGCTTCATGGAGAACGTCGAGCGCATCGAGGGGCGCCCGCCCCATGACCTCGACGTCGTGACCTTCGCCGAGACCCGCGCCGTCACCCGAAGCCCCGAGGCTGCGCTGGTGTTCAACCACGACCGCACCAAGGCGCGCTTCGGCATGGACGCCTACGTCGTGGATCTGGACGGCCTCGTGCCGAGCAAGCTCACGACCCTGGCGGCCTACTGGTACAGCATGTGGTCCCACCGCAGAAATCAGGCCTGGAAGGGCTATCTCCAGGTCGAGCTGTCACCCTCCGAAGACGCCCGCGCCGCCGCACTGCTCCTGCTCATCGCCCCTGCCAAGGAGACCCCATGAACCGCACCGATCGAGCCCACCTGGAGGGAGAGCGGGGCTTCCTGAAGCGCGAGCTCCCCGAGATCCCCGAGACCGCGTGGGCCACGCGAATGAGCCTGGAATCCCGCCTCCGCGAGGTCGAGGCCGAGCTCGCCGCGCACCCCGTCGACGAGCGCGAGCCCGCGCGGGTGCAGCTCACCTTCAAGGGTCGCCCCGTCGTCGGCACCCACGGCATCGTCGCGGACTTCGGCGCCGTCTCCGTCCACCGCTTCACCGACGCCATCGCCGCGATGGCCTCGTCCCTCTCCGCGCCCCTCAAGGCGAGCGGCCCCATCCCCGACCGCGACCTGCACCAGATGATCATCACGGGCACGGCGCTCGGATCGTTCGGCTTCGAGCTGGAGGAGTACCGCGCCGGGCAGCTCTCCCTCGACGAGACCAGCCCCGTGGCCGTGGCGCTCGACCGCACGCAGCACCTGCTCCAGGGCACCCTCGGCACCGACGAGGAGCTCGCCGACTCGGCCTTCGAGATCGACGAGCGGGCGCTCGACAAGGTGCGCGCCTTCCTCAAGACCCTCGCCGACGCCGACGCCGTCTGCACCATGGTGTTCGGCGACTCGGCGGTGCGCTTCAGCGACGTGTCGCAGGTGAAGCAGAGCCTCGCGAGGCTCGGTCGCGACAACCTCCGCGAGACCGAGGAGAGGCACGTCGGCGAGCTCCTGGGCGTGCTCCCCAAGAGTCGTTCCTTCGAGTTCAAGAAGGTTGAGGGGAAGGAGATCCTGCGCGGCAAGGTGGGCCCCGCCGTCGAGGACATCGACGCGCTCAACGGGATGCTGCACCGGCCGATGAGCCTGCGGGTGATGGTTACCCGAGTCGGTCAGGGCCGCCCGCGCTACCTGCTGCTGGAGACGCCGACCCCGGAGCCCGCCGCGCCGTAGGTGACAGGGAGCCCCGCCCCGAATACATGTCCATGTTGGCGCGAATACATGTCCATGTTGTGGGCGCTGCGGCCGCGGTACCGTCGGGCGATGGCCACCCCGAAGAAGAAGCCGACGAAGCCCACCGCGACCCTCGCCCGCTCGCTGAGGGAGAACGCCGCAGCGGCCCACGCCGCGAAGCTCACCCGGCTACGGACGGAGGGCACCGCGGCCATCGAGCGCGTGCGTGACCTGCGCGCCCGCATCGAGGACGACTTCCTGGAGATCGGCCAGGAGCTCGCGACGCTCAACGACCCGCAGGTCATCGAGGCGATGGGCTACGACGACTTCGCGGCGGTGTGCACCGACGCGCTCGGGATGTCGGTGGCCAAGGCCCGGCAGCTCATCGCGGTGACCACGCGCCTCGCCCCGCAGCTCGCGCGCTCCCTCGGGCAGGACCGCGCCGTCGCGCTGCTCTCGCTCGTCGACGCGACGCCGGAGGAGGACACCCCCGCGGAGGTGTGGAAGGCGACGCTGACGCTGCCCGACGGCGCGAAGCTCGACGTCGACAAGGCGACGACGGCGGCGATCCGCGAGGCGGCGACGATGATCCGGAGGCACCACGCGGCGAAGAAGCCAGGGCGCGGCCGCGGGCTCACCGTGTCACCGGAAGAGCAGGCCGCGGCGACGAAGATCGAGAAGAGCATCGGGCGGGATCAGCAGCTCGCGGGCTCGACCGTGACGCTGAAGGCGGGCTCGAAGGCGCGCGGGGCGCGGGTGGTGATCGCGGTCGACCTGCGGCTGGCCGGGCGCATGGCGAAGGCGGTGGCGAAGGCGGTGGCGTAGTACCGGGTCTTCGACGGGCGGTGGGCTTCGATGGCGCCGCGTAGAAGGCGATCGACGGCACAGACGTCCGATGAGATCCCCCGGGGACCCATGTTGACGCCCCCCTCGCGGCGCATCGCCAGGGCGCCCCGGGCCGTGCTAACCGGAGCGCCGCCATGAAGCAGAACGCCGACGGGACGCCGAGTCGCTCGCTCCGCAACGTCGACGCGCTGCCGCTGCTCGGCGGCATGATCGCCTACCTGCGAGACCCGCTCGGGTTCCTCATCCGCACCCGCAAGCGCGACGGGGACGTGGCGACCTTCCGGCTGCTCGACCGCAAGTTTCTCTTCGTGAGCGACCCGGCGCTCATCGAGCAGGTGCTGGTGAAGCAGTCGGCCCGCTTCTCCAAGGACTGGTTCGCCCGCGACCTGAAGCGCGTGCTCGGCGAGGGACTGCTCACCAGCGAAGGGGACTTCTGGAAGCGACAGCGGCGGCTGATGAGCCCGGCCTTCCACCGGGAGCGCCTCGCGGAGTACGCGGCCGTCATGGTCGAGCGCACCGAGCGCGCCCTCGCGGAGTGGTCCGTCGGGGAGGAGCGGGACATCCACCATGACTTCATGGAGCTCACCCTCGACATCGTGGCGCGCACGCTCTTCAGCGCCGATGTGGAGGGCGTCGGCGCGGTGATCGGCCCGGCCCTCGACGCCGTGCTCGACTGGTACAGCAACCCGATCCTGGTCTCCAACCCGTGGCTGATGAGCACTCCGCTCCCGGCGGCGAGGCGGCACCGGGAGGCCATCGCGGCGATGCGAGGCATCATCGACGGGATCATCCGACAGCGCAGGGCGACGCCCGACCCGGACAACCACGACCTGCTGGCGATGCTGCTCGCGGCGCAGGACGAGGACGGCGAGCGCATGACCGACGCCCAGGTGCGCGACGAGGTGCTGACGCTCTTCCTCGCGGGCCACGAGACCACCGCCCTCACCCTCTCCTGGACCACCCTGCTGCTCTGCCAGCACCCCGAGGTGACGAAGCGGCTGCGCGAGGAGGCCGATGCTGTGGCGTCGGGACGACCGCTCGCCTACGGGGATGTTCCGAAGCTGGTCTACGCCGAGGCGGTGGTGCAGGAGTCGATGCGGCTGCACCCGCCGGCGTGGGCCATCGGCCGAGAGGCGCTCGAGGACTTCGAGCTGGGAGGCCGCCGCTACCCCAAGGGCCTCGCCATCTTCCTGAGCCCCTGGTCGGTGCACCGCGATGAGCGGTGGTTCAGCGAGCCCGACCGCTTCCACCCCGACCGCTGGCTCGACGGGCTCGCGAAGCGCCTCCACAAGTTTCAGTACTTCCCCTTCGGGGGCGGTCCCCGCATCTGCATCGGCAACGCCTTCGCCATGATGGAGTCGGTGCTGCTGCTCTCGACCTTCGCCCGGCGCTTCGAGGTCACGCTGGCCCCGAGCGCCCGCATCGCCGCGAGGCCCGCGATCACCCTCCGCCCCGCCCACGGGGTGCGGGTGGTGCTGCGCGCCGCCCCGAAGTCCGACCACGACCCCGCCCACGACCCCGCTCCCACGACCCCGTGAACCCGCTCCCGCCGCTGCGCTTCCGCGATCTCCAGACCCACTGGCGACCGACCTTCCGCCTGGCCTGGCCGGTGGTCATCGGCCAGCTCGGGGTGATGCTGATGTCCCTGGTCGACACCGCGATGGTGGGCGTCCTCGGGCGCAACGTCGTCGGCGCCGTGGGCCTCGGCTCATCGCTCTTCGGCCTGGCCTTCATCGTCGGCATCGGGCTGTTGATGGGCCTCGACCACGAGGTGTCCGTCGCCTACGGGGCGAGGCGCGAGGAGGACGTCGCCCGCTACGCCGTGCAGGGCCTGTGGCTGGCCGCGGTGATCTCGGTGCCGCTCACCGGAGCGCTGCTCTTCGCGAGCGGGCAGATGCACCGGCTGGGGGCGGCGCCGGAGCTGGTTCCGCTGGCGGGGAGGTACCTGAAGACCGTGGCCTGGAGCCTTCCCCCGGCGCTGCTCTTCATCGCGCTGCGCCAGACCCTCCAGGCCGTCGGCGCCACCGGGCCGGGCACCGTGGTGCTGCTCATGGCCAACGTCATCAACGCGCTCGGCTGCTACGCGTTGATCCAAGGGAGGCTCGGCGCCCCGGCGCTGGGCATCGTCGGATCGGCGTGGGCCACCAACCTCTCCCGGATCTTCATGCTGGTGGTGCTGCTCTTCTGGACGGTGAGCTCTCACCCCCGGTGGTGGAGGTCGTTCGCCCCGCACCCCCAGAGCCTCCGCGCGCTGGTGCGCCTTGGGGTGCCCGCGGGGCTGCAGCTCCTCTTCGCGGGGGGAGTGTTCTCGCTGGCGACGGTGCTGGCCGCGAGGCTGGGGGCGGTTCCTGCGGCGGCGCATCAGGTGGTGCTCCAGATCGCGAGCTTCGCGTTCATGGTGCCGATGGGCATCTCGGCCGCTGGGACGGTGCGCGTGGGTCAGGCCATCGGACGCGGCGACGCGGAGGGCGCGAGGCTGGCCGGCTGGAGCGCCGTGGGCCTCGGGGTCGGCTGCATGGCCACCTCGGCGGTGGCGATGGTGCTGGGATGGAAGCTGATCCTGGCGGCCTTCCAGCTCGACCCGGAGGTGACGGCGCTGGCGAGGCAGCTGCTGCTGGTGGCGGGCTTCTTCCAGCTCTTCGACGGGGCCCAGGTCACGCTGGCGGGCGTGCTGCGGGGCCTCGGCGAGACCGTGAGCTCGCTGGTGGCCAACCTGGTGGGCCACTGGGCGGTGGGCCTGCCCGTCGGCTGCGCGCTGGCCTTCGGGCTCGGATGGGGAGCCGTCGGGCTGTGGATCGGGCTCGCCACGGGCCTCGCCGCGACGGCGATGGGGCTCCTCTGGCGGTGGCAGTCGCGCTCGCGGAGGGCGCTCGCCACGCACTGAGCCCGGGAGGCGTCAGCGACGCTTGATGGCCTCGTAGCCGCGCTCGGGATCAGGGCCCGCGGCGCTGGGCAGGCCCGCCCCCGACCAGCCCGGCTCGATCAGTCGACCGAAGGTGTCCTTCGCTCCGCCCCAGCCCGCGCGCTGCTCGGTGAGCCCGGTGAAGCCCGCGGCCTCGAGCGCCGCGCACGCCCTCACGCTGCGCACTCCCGACAGGCAGCCGAGCACCAGCTTCGCGTCCTTCGGGAAGACCTTCTCCATCACCGCGACGAAGGCCCCGTTGGCGACCATCCCCGAGGCCCCTACGTCCATGAAGGGGACGTTGTACGCCCCCTCGGGGTGGCCCCCCTCGAACTCCGCGACGGAGCGCACGTCGACGTAGACATATCCCTGCGCCTCGACCAGCTCGCGCGCTTCGTGTGGAGAGATCCGCCTGACCATAGATTTCCCGCTGCTATGGGTCGCGCCGCGTCGGGCTGTCAACCGCCGCGGTGCCAGCGCGCGGTGCGCACGATCGCCTCGTCGAGACCCACCGTCACCGAGAGCCCGAGCTCGCTCCTCGCCCTCTCCACGCTCGGGACATAGCGATGCCTCGCCGCCGTCGGATCGCTCTTCCCGCGGATCTCCACCGGCACCCCGAGCAGCGCCCCGACGCGCTCGGCGACCTCGCCCAGCCGGCGGTCGTCGTCGCTGCCGAGGTTGTAGGGCCGCGACCCGACGCCTCGCGCGAGCATCACCCAGAGCCACGCCGCGAGGTCGCTCCCGTGGAGGTAGGAGCGCATCGGGCTGCCGTCGCTCGACACCACGATGGGCCTTCCCGCCAAGCCGTCGCGGAGGAAATTGCCGATGGCGAAGTGTACATCGAGGGGCAGGTGCGGACCCACGAAGGCGAAGCCCCGGGCGATCACCGCGTCGAGCCCGCGGGCCTGCGCGCAGAGGTGCTCCGCGAGGCGCTTGGCGTGACCGTAGGCGCTGCGGAGGTCCATGGTGTCGGGGGCGCCGGGGAAGTCTTCGGGGAGGTGGGTGATGCCCTCGGGCTGCCGCCCGTACACGGCCCCCGAGCTGGTGAAGAGCAGCCGACGGACGCCCTTCTCGCGGGCCATGGAGAGCGCCCGCCGGGTGCCTTCGACCACCACGTCGATGGTGTCGAGCGGGTCTTCCACCACGCCAGGGGCGTAGCTCGTGGAGGTCGCCGCGTGGACGATGTGCGAGAAGCTCCCCTCCGGGGTCGCGAAGTCGCGCGCGTCGCCCTGGTGGAGGCGCAGCCACGGGTGCGCTCCGAGGTGCGGCAGCCGGGCGACGACGCGGGAGGGATCGCGGGAGAGCACCACCGCGTCGATGTGGAGGTCGAGCGCCCGCCGGGCGTGGGCGAGCGTCTCCAGCAGCCACACCCCGTAGAAGCCGGTGGCGCCGGTGAGGAAGATCCGTGCGCCGTCGAGGGCGACGAAGGCGTCTCGGGCCTGGTCGAGGGTGGCGTCGAGGTCGGCCGTGTCCAGTGGGCGCATCGCGTGGACGATACCGCGGGCGGAGGGCACACTGCGCGCCCCGCATGAAGCTCGTCGTCGGCCTCGGCAACCCCGGAACCCAGTACCGCTACCACCGTCACAACGTGGGCTTCATGGCGCTCGACGCGCTGCACGACCGCCAGCTCGGGAGCGAGTGGCGGGAGAAGAACTCCGGCCTGCTGTCGCGCGCCATGATCGCCGGACGGGACGTGGCGCTGCTCAAGCCGCAGTCGTTCATGAACCTCTCGGGGCGCGCGGTGCTGAAGACCGTGCAGTCGATGGGGCTCAAGCCCGCGGACATCCTGGTGGTGCACGACGAGCTGGAGCTTCCCTACGCCGAGCTGCGCGCCAAGCAGGGCGGCGGCCACGGAGGGCACAACGGGCTGCGGGACATCACCGCCAGCATCGGCGCGGACTACGCCCGGCTGCGCATCGGCATCGGCCGCCCTGCCGCCGGTCCGGTGGACGCCTACGTGCTCAGCGGCTTCAACAAGGAGGAGGGCGCCACGCTCGACGCGCTGCTCGCGCGCGCGGCGGACGTGCTCGAGCTCGCGGTGGGGCAGGGCATCCAGGCCGCCATCGACCTCACCACGAAGCCGCAGCGGAAGAAATAGAGACGCGGGCGCCGCCCCTCGCGCCGTGCGAAGGTGCGCCCATCCAATGGCCACCTCCCCGAGCGCGTTCACCGACTTCGACCTCATCGCCTCCCTGCAAGCCTCGCTGAAGGAGCAGGGCTTCGTCACCCCGACGGAGATCCAGCGCCGGGCGCTGCCGCTGCTGCTCGCGGGGCGCTCGGTGGTGGGCGTGGCCGAGACCGGCGGCGGAAAGACCCTGGCCTACGTGCTGCCGGTGCTCAACGCCCTCAAGTCCCTGGAGGACGGCGGCCAGGCCGTGGAGGGCGACGCGAAGCCCCGCGCCATCGTGATCGTCCCCACGAGGGAGCTCGGGGAGCAGGTCACCCGGGTCTTCAAGCGCTTCACCCACACCACCCGGCTGCGGGTGCGCTCGCTGCTCGGCGGCACCACCATGGAGGTCGCCCGGCGCAACATCCACGGGGTCTTCGAGGTGCTGGTGGCCACGCCGGGCCGGCTGATCAAGCTCCTCGACCGCGAGCTCGTCGACCTCGGCGACGTGCGCGTCCTGGTCTTCGACGAGGTCGACCAGATGCTCGACCCGGGCTTCCTCCCCGACGCGGAGCGCATCGTCGGAGCGTGCCCCGCGGAGCGCCAGCTCGCGCTCTTCTCCGCCACCGTCCCCCCCGGGGTGCAAGACCTCATCGGCCGGCTCTTCGCCGACGCGGTGGTGCTGCGCAGCGAAGGGAGCCACCGGGTCGTGCCGAGCCTCACCACGGTCAACCGCACGGTCCACGGCGGGAAGCGTCACCCCATCCTGCGGACGCTGCTGGCGGAGAAGGTCACCGGGGGGACGCTGATCTTCGCCAACACCCGCAAGCAGTGCGACCAGCTCGTCGAGGACCTCCGCGAGATGGGCCGCGAGTGCGCGGTCTACCGGGGCGAGATGGACAAGATCGAGCGTCGCGCCAACCTCAAGGCCTTCCGCGACGGAACGGTCGACCTGCTGGTCTCCACCGACCTCGCGGCGCGAGGCCTCGACGTCGAGCACGTCGGGCGGGTGATCAACTACCACCTCCCCGAGGAGCTCGATGCCTACCTCCACCGCGTAGGGCGCACGGCCCGCGCCGGGCGACCGGGCGTGGTGATCAACCTGGTGACCGAGCGGGACCAAGGCCTGATGGAGAAGATCGAGCGCGCCGCGGCGGCCCCTCGCAAGGGGTGAGTCCCCCCGGTTTAGGGCTGATGGTTGACCTCATCTCGGGCGACGGAAGACGTCGCAACCCGCTGGATCGCTGGGGTTCCGCGCGATGGCGCGTCACCCCAGGCAATAACACGATGGCCGCCCCGGGCACTGCCCGGGGCTCCGGTCGGACATCGCTTGCCAGGACGGAGCGACGACCTTCGACGTCCTTCTTCGGGATCGCAGGGCGCTGGGCGATGTGAGCCCAGCGACGGCCGACCGGAGCCCCGGGCAGTGCCCGGGGCGGCCATCGTGTTATTGCCTGGGGTGACGCGCCATCGCGCGGAACCCCAGCACCACAGCGGGTTGAGCCCCTTTCGCATCGGCGAAGATGAGGTCAACCATCAGGGTTTAGGGGCCTGCGATTGTGCAGGTGGGGTCGTTGACGCTCCATCGGGCTTCACCGATAGCTGCGCGTGGGAGAGCCACCGCAGCCATGAACCTCGAGCTCCGCGCTTCGCGTCACGGGTCTGTCTTCGCCCGGTGGGTCGTCTTCGTGGCCGCCCTCGCGGGCTGGTCGGGGGCGGGCTGTACCTCGCGGGAACTCCCGCCCAACCGCTGCGTCTTCACCTCCGACTGCGCCGACGGAAACGTCTGCCTCGGCGACTACTGCCGGGCGGTGTGCACCAGCAACACCGACTGCCCCGCAGGCACCCGCTGCCGCCAGGGCGAGCCGGGGGCGGCCTCGGCATGCGTCCCGGTCGACGCGCCCCGGAGCTGCCTCTTCGCCAGCGACTGCCCCGCCGGGTCGTTCTGCACCCGCGACGGCACCTGCCAGGCGCAGTGCCGCACGGACTACGACTGCCAGGTCACCAACCCCTACCAGACCTGCGTCGAGGGGGTCTGCGCCCTCGTCTGCGCGGCGCGCACCGCGGACTGCAACGCCAGCCCCCGCGACGGCTGCGAGGCCGAGCTCGACCGCTCCGTCGACCACTGCGGCCGCTGCGACGAGCGCTGCGCCGCGGCGCCCCACGCCCGCGCCGCCTGCGCCGCCGGGGCCTGCTCGGTGGCCTGCGACGAGGGCTTCGCCGACTGCGACGGCGACCGGGCCAACGGCTGCGAGACCGACCTCTCCGAGCCCGCCCACTGCGGCGCCTGCGAGACCCGCTGCGAGGGCGCCTCCGCCCTCTGCGAGGTGCGCATGACCGGGGGCCGTCGCTCCTTCGCGTGCGCCACCGCCTGCGGCGAGCCGTCGCCCCTCCGCTGCGCGGACTCCTGCGTCGACCCTCAGGCCGACCCCCTCCACTGCGGCGGGTGCGGGCGCGCCTGCGAGGCCGGGCCCAACGGCGAGGCCGTCTGCAACGCCGGGGTCTGCGCCGTGACGTGCCGCGACCTGGCCCGCTACGCCGACTGCGACCGCCAGCCCAACAACGGCTGCGAGGCCGAGCTCGCCCGGGACCCGGCCCACTGCGGCGCCTGCGGCACCGCCTGCGCCGACGGTCCGCACGCCCGAGGCGCCTGCCTCTCCGGCGCCTGCGGCGTCACCTGCGACACCGGCTTCGGCAACTGCGACGGCGCCGCGGGCAACGGCTGCGAGGCCGAGCTCCTGACCTCCCCGGCCTCCTGCGGAGCCTGCGGCAACGCCTGCCCCGCGGTCGCCAACGCGAGGCCGACCTGCGCCGAGGGGCGCTGCGGGTTCCAGTGCTCGCCGGGCTACGGCGACTGCGACGGCATGGCCGCCAACGGCTGCGAGACCGACCTCCAGGGCGACCGCGACCACTGCGGAACCTGCGAGACCCGCTGCACCGCGGCCTCGGGCGCGGCGGCCTCGTGCACCATGGGCTCCTGCGCGTCGCGCTGCGGCGACGGGCTCGCCGACTGCGACGGCAACCCCGCCAACGGCTGCGAGACCGACACCCGCACCAGCGCCGCCCGCTGCGGATCGTGCTCGACCCCCTGCGCCCCGCCCAACGCCACCGGGGCCTGCGCCGCAGGCGTCTGCGGCGTGGGGAGCTGCAACCCCGGCTTCGCCAACTGCGACGGCGACCCCGGCAACGGCTGCGAGACCGACACCCGCACCAACGCGCTCCACTGCGGCGCCTGCGTCACCGTCTGCCGCTTCGAGGGCGCCGGAGCGCGCTGCAGCGCCGGGGTGTGCGAGCGCACCGACTGCGGCCCCGGCCTCGGCGACTGCGACGGCTCCTCCGCCAACGGCTGCGAGACCACCCTCGCCAGCAGCGTCTCCCACTGCGGCGCCTGCGGCAACGCGTGCCGCCTCGCCAACGCGACGGCGACCTGCGGCTCCGGCCGCTGCGCCGTCCTCGCGTGCAACCCGGGCTTCGCCGACTGCGACGGCAACCCCACCAACGGCTGCGAGGTCGACACCCGCACCAGCGTCGGGGCCTGCGGCCGCTGCGGCAACGCCTGCAACGCCACCAACGGCGCCGCGACCTGCGCCGCGGGCGTCTGCGGCATCGCCTGCGCGACCGGCTTCGGCGACTGCGACGGCATGGCCGCCAACGGCTGCGAGACCAACCTCAACACCACCGCGGCGCGCTGCGGGTCGTGCTCCGTGGCCTGCGCTCCGGCCAACGCGACCGGGGCGTGCACCTCCGGCCGCTGCGGCATCGGGAGCTGCAACCCGGGCTACGCCGACTGCGACGGCAGCCCCGCCAACGGCTGCGAGGTGAACCTCGCCACCGACCCCGCCCACTGCGGCGCCTGCCCCACCGTGTGCAGCAGCACCAACGGCGCGCCCTCGTGCGCGGCCGGGGTCTGCCGCATCACCTGCGCGTCGGGCTTCGCCGACTGCGACGGCGCCCTCGGCAACGGCTGCGAGACCAACGTCACCACCAGCGCGACGAGCTGCGGCGCCTGCGGCAGCGTGTGCCGCCCCGCCAACGCCACCCCCGCCTGCGTGGCCGGCGCCTGCCGCGTGGCCTCCTGCAACGCGGGCTTCGCCGACTGCGACGGCAGCCCCGCCAACGGCTGCGAGGTCGACACCCGCGCCAGCGCCAGCCACTGCGGCGCCTGCGGCCGGGCCTGCGCCGCGGCCAACGCCTCGTCGACCTGCGCCGCGGGCGCCTGCGCCTACACCTGCAACGGGGCTTACGGCGACTGCGACGGCATGGCGGCCAACGGCTGCGAGACCAACCTCAACACCACGCCCTCGAGCTGCGGCCGCTGCGGCGCGGCCTGCAGCGCGACCAACGGCGCGGCGACCTGCGCCGGGGGCGTCTGCGGCATCACCTGCGCCTCGGGCTACGCCAACTGCAACGGCAGCGCGACGGACGGCTGCGAGGTCAACCTCGGCACCAGCACCGCCCACTGCGGGCGCTGCGGCGGGGCCTGCGCTCCCCCCAACGCCACGCCCGGCTGCGCCGCGGGCGCCTGCACCGTCGCGGCCTGCAACGCGGGCTACGGCGACTGCAACGGGCTCGCGGCGGACGGCTGCGAGACCGCCCTCGCCAGCGCCAACGCGCACTGCGGGCGCTGCGGCAACGCCTGCGCCGCGGGCTCGGTCTGCTCGGCCGGCGCGTGCCTCTCCACCTGCGGGGCGGGGCTCACCTTCTGCGGAGGACGCTGCGTCAACGTCGCGACCGACGCGGCCCACTGCAGCCGCTGCGGCAACGCCTGCCCGGCCCCGGCCAACGCGAGCGCGACCTGCGCCGCGGGGGCGTGCGGCTACGCCTGCCTCGCGGGCTTCGGCGACTGCGACGGCATGGCCGCCAACGGCTGCGAGACCGCCCTCGGGACGAGCGTGGCCCACTGCGGGCGCTGCGGCGCGGCGTGCAGCGCGACCAACGGCGCGGCGAGCTGCTCCGCGGGGACCTGCGGCATCACCTGCAACGCGGGGTACGGCAACTGCGACGGCAACGCCGCCAACGGCTGCGAGACCAACACCAGCACCACGCCCTCGAGCTGCGGGCGCTGCGGCGCGGCGTGCTCGCTCCCCAACGCGACGGCCGGGTGCGCGGGCGGGGCGTGCACCGTCGCGAGCTGCAGCACGGGCTTCGGCAACTGCGACGGCAGCGCCGCCAACGGCTGCGAGGCGAGCCTCGGGAGCGTCGGTAGCTGCGGCGCCTGCGGGGTCGTCTGCGGCAGCGCCAACGGCTCGGCGCTCTGCAGCAGCGGGCGCTGCACCATCGCGTGCTCGCCGGGCTTCGGCGACTGCAACGGGGTCAACGCCGACGGCTGCGAGACCAGCCTGAGCACCAGCGCGGCGCACTGCGGGGCGTGCGGCAACGTGTGCAGCAGCGTCAACGGATCGCCGAGCTGCGCGGCGGGCGGGTGCCGCATCGCGTGCTCCACGGGCTTCGGCGACTGCGACGGATCGGTCGCCAACGGGTGCGAGACCGCGACCAGCACCAGCGTGTCGAACTGCGGCGCCTGCGGGAGGGCGTGCTCGCTCGCCAACGCCACGGCGGGCTGCTCGGCCGGGGCATGCACCGTGGCGGCCTGCCGGGCGGGCTTCGGCGACTGCGACCGGGTGGCGGCCAACGGCTGCGAGACCAACCTCGGGACCACCCCGACGCACTGCGGCGCCTGCGGGGCGACCTGCTCTCTGGCCAACGCGAGCGCGGGCTGCTCGGCCGGGGCGTGCACCGTGGCGAGCTGCAACGCGGGCTACGGCAACTGCGACGGCAACGCGGCCAACGGCTGCGAGACCAACGTCACGGTCACCCCGGCGCACTGCGGCGCCTGCGGGGCGGCGTGCTCGCTGGCCAACGCCACGGCGGGCTGCGCGGCGGGAGCGTGCACCGTCGCGAGCTGCAACCCGGGCTTCGGCAACTGCGACGGCAACGCCGCCAACGGCTGCGAGACCAACCTCAACACCAGCAACGCGAGCTGCGGGGTCTGCGGGCGGGCCTGCGCCGCGGGGCAGGTGTGCTCCGCCGGGGCGTGCACCAGCGTGTGCTCGGCGCCCACGAGCTACTGCTCGGAGAGCTGCGTGAACCTCAGCACCGACCCCTCCAACTGCCGCACCTGCGGGACCATCTGCGCGGCGCCGCCCAACGCGACGGCGCTCTGCGTGGCGGGCACCTGCGGCGGAGCGTGCCGCTCGGGCTTCGGCGACTGCAACAACTCCATGACCGACGGGTGCGAGGCCAACCTCGGCACCTCGCTCCCGCACTGCGGCGGGTGCGGCAGGGTCTGCGCCCCGGCCAACGCCACGGGGGCGTGCTCCGGCGGCGCCTGCGGCATCGCGAGCTGCAACGCGGCCTACGGCGACTGCAACCGCAGCGCGGCGGACGGCTGCGAGGTGGCGCTGCTCACCAGCACCTCGAACTGCGGCGGCTGCGGCAACGCGTGCTCCCTCCCCAACGCGACGGCGGCGTGCAGCATGGGCGCCTGCGCCATCGCGGCCTGCAACGCGGGCTACCAGGACTGCGACCGGGTGGTCTCCAACGGCTGCGAGACCGCGGTGACCTCCGACGTCAACCACTGCGGGGCCTGCGGGGCGGTGTGCCCCTCGGCGAACGGCGTCCCCCGCTGCGGCGGCGGCGTGTGCACGCTCGCCTGCAACCCGGGCTTCGGCGACTGCGACGGCGTGGCGGCCAACGGCTGCGAGACCGACACCAACGGCTCGCTCACCCACTGCGGCGGCTGCAACCTCGCGTGCCGGCCGCCCAACGCCACCGGCGCCTGCAGCGGCGGCGCGTGCCTGGTGGCGCGCTGCGCGAGCGGCTTCCTCGACTGCAACGGCGCGGCGGCCGACGGCTGCGAGGTCTCGGCGCAGACCGACAACGCCAACTGCGGCGCCTGCGGCCGCGCCTGCGCCGGCGGGACGGCCTGCTCCGCGGGGCTCTGCGTCCCGACGAACGACGACTGCCTCCGCGCGACGCCCATCGACCTCGGCGCGGCGACGCACCTCGACGTGCCCTTCACGGTGGTCAACGCCGGCCACACCACCGACGCGCCCACGCCGTGCAGCAGCACCGGCGGCGCGGACGTGTTCTTCTCGTTCACGCTCACCCAGACCGAGATGGTCTACGTCGACACCTTCGGCACGGGCTTCGACACCATGCTGTTCTTCGCCCGCGACGGCCGCCCCCGCGGCACCGCGTGCCAGTCGTACAGCATCTTCGGCCTGGAGGGGCAGGTGTGGTGCAACGACGACGCGACCGTCTCGGAGACCAGCGGCGGCCCGGGCTGCGCCACCGCGGGCAACACCTCGCAGGTCGTCGGGCGCTTCGGCCCCGGCACCTACTTCATCGTGGTCTCGGGCTTCGCCTCGTCGCAGGGCGCCGGGACGCTCCACGTCGAGCACCTCCCGATCACCGCCACGGGGACGCTGGCCTACACCCCGCAGGCCCGCGACAACTCCTTCTACGGCTTCTCCCAGAGCCTCGTCGGGACGAGCTCGGTGAGCACGAGCTGCGGCGGAGGCGGCGCCGGCCCGGAGCACAGCCTGTGGTGGCGGAGCTGCCCCTCCACGGCGAGCAGCCCGCTGCGGGTCTCCACCTGCGTGGCCTCGACCAACCCGATCTTCGACACCGTCCTCGACCTGCGCCACGCGAGCGGCGTGGTCGGCCTCTGCAACGACGACGTAGGAGCCACCGCGTGCCCTCGCTCGGGCAACGCGTCGATCCTGAACGTGACGGTGCCGGCCGGAGCCGGGCTCCACGTCATCACCGCGGACAGCTACAGCGCCACCCAGACCGGGATCTACGAGCTCCAGCTCAACTACTACCCGCCGCGCTGAGCGGGGAGGGTCAGAACCGTACGCGCCAGGCGCACGTCACCGCGGCCGCGCCCATGGCGGCCAGGCGACCCCCTTCGGCCGGAGCCTGATCGATGCGATCGATCGGGAGCCCCTGGTAGTGGCGGCGCACCTCCGCCTCGGGCACGGAGAACGGCGGGCCCTCCATGGCCTCCTGCGGGTACTCGACGGTGACGACGAGCCCGTCGGCCCCGGCGGGCAGCAGCGCTCTCAGGTGGGCGACGTAGCGGGCCCGCATCGACTCCGGGAGCGCGATGAGGGCGGCGCGATCGTAGAGGGCGTCGACGGGCCCGAGGAGCTCGCGCGTGGTGGCGAAGAAGTCGCCGGCGAAGAGGGTGATCGGGCCGTGTGAGTACTCGGTGAGGGCGCCGCGGGGGGTGACCGTGGGGGTCAGCCCGTGCTCGGCGAAGAAGGCGCGGACGGCGTCCTCCACCAGCTCGACGCCCACCACGGTGTGCCCACGGGCGGCGAGGAAGGCGAGGTCCTCGGACTTGCCGCAGAGCGGGACCAGCACCCTTCGCGAAGCCCCGAGCTTCGCCACGTGCTCGTTCAGGAAGGCGTTGGGCGCGCCCTCGTGAAATCCGATCTGTCCCTCACGCCAACGGCTCTCCCAGAAGTCAGGGTTCATGGCCAACGGTGATACCAGCGATGGCCCCTCGCTTCAGCTACGGCGCTTGCTCCGGGGGCCTACGCTCGGGGGATTCCGCGCGCATACTCCCCGGAGAGGTGGTCGATGGGTGCAATGGACGTCGTGCTGATGGTGCTGGGCATCCTGGCGGTCGTAGCGAGCGTCCTCATGCTCGCCCTGATCCCGATCTCGCGGCGGCTGAAGGTCATCGCCGGGGAGATGGAGCGCGAGCTGGCGGCCTCGGGAGAGCGGGTGATCGTCGCGCCCGAGCAGGCGGTCTACCGCGGGGCGACCTCGGGGTACGGCCGGGTGAAGGGCAACGGCATCGTCGCCCTCACCGACCAGCGGGTGGTCTTCCGCAAGGTGATCGGCGACCCGGTGGAGATCCACGTCGACCAGATCGCCGGGGTGCGCACGGAGAAGTGGTTCCTGAGGGCCTACGGGAGCGGGAGGCCGGTGGTGGTCCTGACGACGCGCTCGGGCGTGGAGGTGGGGTTCATCTTCGCCGACGCGGAGGCCTGGACCGCGCGGCTGCGGGCGCTCGAGGGCGTCACCCACAGCCCCTGACGAAGCGCCCCTGACGGCGAGACCATCCCGTCGCCGCAACCTCCCTCCCCCGCGCTCGCGATACGCGCCGCGGCGGTCCCTCTTCCCACTCCCCACAATAGGGTCCGCCGGGAGGCGTCACCCACCATGCTGCGTGTCCAGATCGCCCGAGGAGCTTCGCTCTCCCTCACCCGCCGCGTCGACGGCCCGCTCTGCATCCCCGTCGATCGCGACGACCGCGACCTCCCCGAGGCGTGGTCCCTCCCATGGTTCGTCGTGCCCGAGGAGGGCGGCGCCGCGGTGCTGCTCCATGGAGAGCACCACCAGCCCATCGCCCGCCTCGAGCCCGGCGACGTCTTCCGCCACGGCGAGCTCACCGTGCAGCTCGATGTCGAGGCCGACGACGACCCCAGCACCGACCCGGTCTTCACCCTCCACCGCCCCGCCCGGCTCGCGCTCGCCTTCCCCGACGGGCGTCGCGTCCCCCTCGGCGCCCGCCCGCTGGTCATCGGAACCTCTCCCGCCAGCGACGTGGTGCTCACCGACCCCGCGGTGAGCGCCCGCCACGGGCAGGTGCACCGCGTCGGCAACGCGTGGATGCTCACCGACCTCGCCAGCACCAACGGCGTCTGGATCGGCGGCGCCCGCGTCGCCTCCGCCGCCCTCGGCCCCGGCGTGACGCTCACCCTCGGTCGCACCCGCGTCGAGTGCGTCCCCGAGGTGGAGGCCCCCGCCGCCCTCGTCGCCCCGAGCCTCGTCGGCGCCTCCCCCGCCATGGACCGGGTGCGCGCCGCCATCGCCCGCTACGCCCCGGCGCCCTACCCCGTGCTCGTCGAGGGAGAGAGCGGCGTCGGCAAGGAGCTCGTCGCCAGGGAGATCCACCGCCTCGGGCCCAACCGCGACGGCCCGCTGGTCACGGTGAACTGCGCGGCCATCGCCCCCGACGTGATCGAGAGCGAGCTCTTCGGCCACGAGCGCGGGGCCTTCACCGGCGCCGTCGGACGCCGCCGCGGGCTCTTCGAGGAGGCCCACCAGGGGACCCTCTTCCTCGACGAGATCGGCGACCTCCCGTTACCGCTCCAGGTAAAGCTGCTGCGGGTGCTGGAGACCGGCGAGCTGCGGCGGGTGGGCGGCGAGCAGACGATCCGCGCGCGCCCCGGGTGGTGAGCGCCACGCTGCGCGACCTCAACGCCATGGTCGCCGACGGCCGCTTCCGCGAGGACCTCTTCTTCCGGCTCGCCGATCTCCGGGTGACGGTTCCGCCGTTGAGGGAGCGCCAGGGGGACATCCCCGCGCTCATCGACGCCCTGCTCTCTCGCATCGGCGCCGACACGGGCCGCCACTGCCGCATCGAGGAGCGGGCCGTCGGGCGCATGGTGCTGCACCCCTGGGCGGGCAACGTGCGCGAGCTCTTGATGGTGCTGAAGCGCGCGGTGTTCTTGTGCGAGGGCGAGGTGATCGGGCTGCGCGAGCTGCGCTTCGAGCCCACCGGGCGCGCGGCCTCGCTGCGGTCGAGGAGCGAGCCCCCTGCGCCGATGCCTCCGTCGCTCCCCGGGCGCTGGCCCGAGGAGGTGGCGCGGGGCGACCTCCCGGCGCTGCACCGCTGGTGCGACGGCAACCTGAGCCGCATGGCTGCCATCACGGGCATGGCGCGCTCGACGCTGCGGGAGCGCATCCGCCGCCACGGCGCCTACGCCGGGGCCGCCGAGGAGGCGCGATTGACCGCCGGGAGCCTCGATCCAAGAATGGCCCGACGATGATCCCCATCCGAGACCTCAACCCGACGCGCAACACCCCGTGGGTCACCTGGACGCTGCTGCTCCTCTGCGGGCTGGTGTTCGTCTGGCAGGCGGTGCTTCCCGTCGGGGCCGACCGGGACTTCGTCTTCTCCTACGGGCTCGTGCCTCGACGGCTGATGTTCGGCCACGACCCGGCCGCCATCGTCACCCTGTTCACGTCGATGTTCATGCACGGCGGGCTCATGCACATCATCGGCAACCTGTGGTTCCTGCGGATGTTCGGCGACAACGTCGAAGACAACATGGGCCCGGTGCGCTTCGCCCTCTTCTACGTGCTCTGCGGCCTCGCCGCGGCGGCCGCCCAGATCGCCATGAACCCCGCCTCCGGCGTCCCGATGGTGGGCGCCTCGGGGGCCATCGCCGGCGTGCTCGCGGCCTACCTGGTGCTCTTCCCCCACGCCCGCGTCGTGGCCCTGGTGCCGATCTTCATCTTCATCCAGTTCATGGAGATCCCGGCCTTCGTGTTCATCGCGCTGTGGTTCGCGCTGCAGTTCTTCTCCGGCGTCGGGTCGCTCGGCGCGGCCGGCGGCGGCGTCGCCTACTGGGCCCACATCGGCGGCTTCGTGGCGGGCCTCGCGCTGGTCTTCCTCTTCCGCACGCCGAAGCCCCCGGCGCCGCGCATCGCCTTCGAGCGCCCGCAGATGCCCTGGCGCAGCGACCGGGGGTGGTGAGCGGGGCCACTCCAGCTCGTCCTTGGAGAAAACTCATAGATTTGTACAGGCTTTGTGCAGCCGACTGGAGCCTCCCGACATCGAAGGTGTGATTCGGCCGATCCCAGCTCCCTAAGGGGTCGGTTCGCGGGGGTGCCCTTGGGCACCCGATCCACTCTTCCTGGAGGCTTTGGTCATGGCTCTTCGACTTCATGGTTCCTTGGCGGGTATGGGCGCGGTGATGTTCGCGCTGGGCGGCGCGCTGGCCGGCTGCTCGGATGACCCTGCGACCCCGACCGCCGACGCGGCGGTGACCGACCTCGGCACGCCCGGCGACACCGGCACCGACGCGGGCACTGCCACCGACACCCCCGTCGCGACCGACACCCCCGTCGCGACCGACACCGGCCCCGCCGACGCGGGAGCGCGGGCGCGACTGCGGGTGATCCACGCCGCCCCGGGCGCGGGCAACGTCGACATCTACGCCGCCGGCGCGACGACCGCCGCCGCCAGCAACGTCGCGTACGGCACCGCCACCGGCTACCTCGAGCTCCCGCCGGGGCCGATCGCCTTCGACATCCGCGCCGCGGGCGCGTCGGGCGCTCCGGCCTTCACGACCCCGATGGTCGCCCTCGCCGCGGGCCGCTCGTACACCGTCATCGCCGCGGGGCGGCTCACGTCCACCGACGCCGCCGATCGCTTCCGCGTGCTGCCGCTCGAGGAGGGCTTCGCCGCCGACGCGGCGGGCTCGCGCGTTCGCATCGTGCACGCCGGCTCGGACGCCCCGACGGTCGGCGTCGACGTCGGCAACGACAGCCCCGCGGCCCCCGAGGTCGCCAGCCTCGCGCGCTTCGCCGACACCGGCGCGGCGGGCGTGGCGCTCCCCGGCAACGCGGCGCTCCAGGTCGGGCTCACGGCCGGCGGCGCTACGGTCACGGCGTTCACGACGCCGGAGCTCGGCGCGGGCAACCAGTGGTTCGTCATCGCGACGGGCCTGCTGCCGAGCACCGACACCGCCGTCGACAACGGCTTCGGCCTGCTCGCGGTGAACCAGTCGGGCACCGTCGCGTTCATCAAGCAGAACCCGCGCGTGCACGTCGTCCACGCGGGCGCCGACGCCCCCGCGGTGGACCTCTTCGCCGGACCCGCCGGCGCAGGCGCCAACCCCGCGCGCACCGTCCAGATCGTCGACAACCTCTCGTACCCGGTTCGCGCCGGAGCGACCACCACGGGCGGCCTCGCGTCGGCGCAGGTTCCGCCGGGCACCTACGGCATCGACATCTTCCCCTACGCCGCCGGCTCGGCCCGCCCGTCGGGCGCGCCTGCCTTCACGGTGCCCTCGCTCGCGCTCGCGCCGGGTCGCCAGTACGTCGCCATCGCGGCGTACTTCCTCGCCCCCCAGGCGGCCCAGACCCCGCCCGACTCGGCCTTCACGGTGCTGCCCCTCGAGTACGCGATGACCAGCGACGCCGCCGCCGCCACCGCGCCGCGCATCGTCGCCGTGCACGCCTCGGGCGACGCGCCCTCGGTCGACCTCGGCGTCCAGGGCGCCACCTTCACGCCCGTCTTCACCAACGTCCCCCGCGGCGCGAGCTCACCCGCGGCGGGCACCACCGTCCCCGCCGACCCCTTCACGCTCGCCGTGCGCGCCGCCGGCGGCACCGCCAACGCCGCGACCTTCGGCATCGACCTCGACGCCAACCAGAGGGTCTTCGTCATCGCCTCCGGGGCGCTCACCCCGCGCGCCGCGGCCGGCAGCGCGCCCGCCGACCAGGCCTTCAACCTCAGCGCGGTGTTCGCCAACCCGGGCACCGTTCAGCTCGGCGCCGGCGCCTGGAGCCTCGCGCGCATCAACCCGCTCGCGCTCTGACCCCAGGTCGAGGCCCTTTCGGGCCTCCGACCACTCCCTCCCAGCGCACCTTCGAAGCAAACACCCTCTCCGCATCGAGGCCTTCGCCCCGAGGGCGCTCACGGCGTCGCAGCAGCCGCGGGCGTCGCTCGCGACACGTCGACGTCGATGCCTCGCACCGTCTCCACCAGCCGCACGCGGCGCTCGCCCATCTGGGTGTCGAGCTCCACGATGCGTCGGGTGAGCTGATCGAGCTGCGTGGCGCCGCGGCCGAGGCGCGCCGTGAGCTGCGCCCGAAGGTCCGCGGCCTGGGCGTTGCGCTGGATCGCCAGGAGGTTCTGCCGGGTCTCGGCGACGCTGGTCTGGAGGTCGTCGCGGCGCTGCTCGACGTCCGCGCGCTCGCGGGTGAGCGTGTCGAGCTGGCGCCGCAGGTCGAGCGCGGTGCGCAGCGCGAGGGCCACGTCGGCGGCGGGGCGGCCGTCTCGGAGGTACTGCTCGATCGCCGTGGCGGCCTGCTCGTCGCTGAGCTCGGCGCTGTCGGTGAAGGCGCTGCGGGTCGTGACGATCACCTCGCCGCGAGAGCGCGCAGCCACCTCGACGGGGACCAGGGCGTTGCCGCCGGACTGCTCGGTCCCGGCGGGGGGCTCGAAGACCTGGGCGCCGTGGAGGGCGTGGCGCAGCATCACCCGGGCCGTGCGCTCGACGCCGTTGCGCACCCGGTAGGTGGTGCGCTGCACGTTGAAGCGCTCGATGGTGAGCTCGCCGCGCAGCATCGTGAGCAGCCGGGCGCCCTCGACCGCGGCGGTGGCCGAGTGCTCCACCGCGAGCCCTCGCTCCAGCGCGAAGGGGATCGTGGTGGTGGCCGCGTCGGGCAGCGGCTCGAGCAGCCCCTGGCCCAGGTAAGCGCCAGCTTCGAAGATGGCGATGGGGCCGCGCTCCAGCAGGGCGCCGGTTCGGTTTTCGAAGCGGGCGACGTGGAAGGGGTGCGCGCTGGAGTCGGGCACCCCGGGGTCGGGGGCGAAGAGGTACATCTGCGACCCGGGGACCTCCCTCGCGACGAGCATCACCATGGTGGCGCTGCGGTCGGGGATGGTGACCCGCTGCGGGAGGTCGTAGCGGGTGACGCCGCCCTGCACCGCGAGGGCCGCGAGGGCGCTCACGTTGCGCGGCGCCGACGTGGCCGCGGCGGCGGTCTCCCTTCGGGTGTCGTCGAGATCACCCTCCGCGGACTGGAGGTTGAAGGGGTAGTTCACGCTCACCATGCCGCCGCCCCCGGGAGCAGGAAACTGCCACCGTCGCACGGCGCTGGCGATGCACTGCGCCCCCGAGGCGACCGGGTACGAGCTCGCAGCCACGGCGGAGCCCTGCACGGCGCCGGTGGGGCCGATGAGGAAGCGGACGATCACCCGGCCCGAGGCGCCGGGGTTGCTGGCGAGCGCCTGCTCGTGGCAGTGCGCGACCTGACCGAGGTTGCGCAGCACCACCCGGCGGATCACCTCGGGAGACAGCGATCCCGACACCGTGGGCGGGGAGACGCGCACCCGCGGGCCCGCCGCGCGGCGCTCGCTGAAGCCTCGTCCCCCGCCGGCACCGTAGCCCTGGCCCGATCCCGTCCCTGCCCCGCGGCCCATCGTGCCGATGTTGCCCAGCCCGATGGTCCCCTCGCCGGCTCCGCCGCCGCCTTCGCCCGTGCCCCGGAGGCCGAGGCCACCGTAGCCGGCGGCGTCCTGGGACGCCTGCGGCGAAGGCTCGGGGGCCGGTGCGTCGCCCGGCTCTTCCTGCGCGAGGGTGGTGTCGCTCTGCGGCACCGCGTCGATGACCGCGCCCTGGTCGGTCACCGTCGGCCGCAGCGGCACCGTCGGCCTCGAGAGCTGCGAGCGAAACGACACCGGAGCCCCCGCGACCAGCGAGAGGTTCACGTCCGACCAGTCCTCGCCGGAGACGTTCTGCACGATGCCCCAGGCCTGCACCTGCGCGGCGCCCTCGTTGAACACCAGCCGGTACGACGGTCGCCAGATGGGGGTCTCCACGGTGTAGCCCACCAGCAGGTCGTGCTCGCGGCCGTCGAGGGTGAGGCGCACGGTGCGGCGCGCGTCCGCGGGCGGGGCGTCGCTCGCGGGGTGCTCCTCCGGGAGGGGGAAGGCCGCCGAGCGCACGGAGCTTCCGCCCCGCTCCATCACCGCGAGCGTCGCGAGGAAGTCGTCGACCTCGCTCTGGGTCACTCGGAAGCGCACCTCGCCTTCGCTGACGTGGCCCTGCCGCTCGAAGTAGCCGACGCCGTTGCGGTAGACCACCACCCGGCGCAGCGGGAGCGACGAGGTGGTCTGCACCGCGGCGCTACGGCCACAGCCGGTGACGGCGAGCAGGGTCACGAGCAGCGCGCCGGAGACGAGCGGGCGAGGACGGGCGGGAGAATGATTGGCCATGGCGGGGGAGACACCTCCGTCGCCTCAGGGGTTCCACGACCCTACGTGGTTGCAGCCCCCAGAGGCGGCGAAGGGTGGTTCGCCGGTCAGGCGCGCGGTGTCAAAACGCTGGCTGGAATGGTGACGGGGCGGCGTCTCCCGCTCCGCGGGATGAATCCCTTTCCCTTCTACACATCGTTGGAGCGTGGCAACCCGCCGCGTCGCTGGGGTTCGGGCGTTGGCCCTCACCCCAGGCAATAACAGGACGGCGCCCCGGGCACTGCCCGGGGGCTGTCGAACCGAAACTCCATGGACCATCCGGAAGCTTCGATCGAGGCCGTGAGGGCTGGAACGAATCGGCGTCCCTGTTCGACAGCCCCGGGCAATGCCCGGGCGCCGTCCTGTTATTGCCTGGGGTGAGGGCCAACGCCCGAACCCCAGCGACGCGGCGGGTTGCCACGCTCCAACGATGTGTAGAAGCGATAGGGATGAATCCCGCGGCAACGATGGGGTCGCTTTGGAACCACCGGAAGTCCGCGGCGGACTCTCACCGGGAGTCCGCGGCGGACTTTGGATCCCTTGCCTGATGAAGAACATCGTTGCCGCGGGATTCACCCGGATTATTCATGACGACCCCAGAATCAGCCGAGGGTTCCGGTGCAACCACCTGGAACTCAATGACTTCTCGGCCGACGTCGGGTTTCGGCCCCCATGACAGTCTGTTTTGCGCGCCTCGCAGCAACCCTGCGGAAGACCGCGCGACGTGAATAATCCGGGTTCATCCCGCGGAACGGGGGCGGCGCTCAGGGCAGGACGGAGACGGTGAGCCGGTACTGCGGCACCGGCGTGTCGCTGCGGCTCACGCAGACGGCGTAGACGCCCCCGGGGAGGCCGCGGGCCTGCGGGTACGTCCACGGCGCGAAGGTGCTGCACAGCCCGCGGCCGGGGCTGTCGTCGTCGCGCGCGATCTCCGCGCCCGACGGGCCGAACACCGAGAGCATCGGGTCGCCCCCGGCGAGCGCGCACACCCGCTCGTCACCCGTGTACGTCTCGGCCACCATCGACCCGCCCTCCGGGACCGTCACCCGAATACAATCCGTTGTATCCGTCCCGGCGAGGGCGCCGCTCACCGACACGCCCGTCGCGGTGATCGCCGTCGCCATGGCGGGGGCGTCGTTGGGCTCGGTCTCCGGCGTGTCGGTGCGGCAGATGGCGGAGGTCACGCCCTCCCTCACGCAGCCGCCTCCGGTGCAGCGCGTCGAGCCGGTGCGCAGGTCGCACTCCGCGCCTGGCGACAGCGCGCGCTGGCACCTCCCCGCGCCGGTGGTCACCGAGCAGGTGAGCCCCGTCTCGCAGCGCGGCTCGACCGCCTGGCAGGGCGCCCCCGCGGCCCGACCGGGCGCCACGCAGGTGCCGCTGATGAAGGTCGAGTCGGCGGCGCAGTCGGTGTTGGTGGTGCACTGGGTGGTCGCGCGGAGCGGGTCGCACGCTCCGCCGGGAGCGACCGGGCGCACGCAGACCTCGTTCTCCCGGTCGGGGCCGAGGATGCACTCGAGGCCCGCGGCGCAGCGCGTGGGCGACGGAGCGCACGGGGCGCCCGCGACGCTCCCCGCGGCGACGCAGGTGCCGCCGGTGGCGGTGAAGGCGCAGACCGAGCCCGCCGCGCAGGCGTCTCGGATGCCCCACGGGTCGCAGGTCGCGCCGATGGGGGCGGCCGTGCGGCAGTTGTCGCCGAAGCGGGTGTGGACGCACGCGAGGGTGGCGTCGCAGGGGGTGCCCTCGTCGCGGCAGTCGGCGCCGCGGGTGCCGGTGCGGAGGCAGGTGTTGCCGCCGTCGACCCACTGGCAGACCGATCCTTCGGGGCACACCCCGTTGGTGCTGGGGCCGCAGGGCGCCCCGACGGTGAGGGCGGTGCGGCAGAAGCCGAGGGCGCAGCGCAGACCGACGTCGCAGTCGGGGTCCATGTCGACGCGGCAGCGGGTGTCGCGCAGCCCGTCGGCCACGCAGCGGGGCATCGCGGGCGTGCCGGTGGCGATGCACGAGGAGCCGAGGGCGCAGGCGTTGGCGCGCACGGCGAGGTCGCAGCCGGCGCCGAGGGCGACCTCCGGGAGCTCGGTGACGGAGAGGGCGTAGGTGCCCTGCGGCACGATCGGGTCTTCGTTGAAGTTGCCCGACACGATGATGAAGACCGGGGTGCCCGCGGTGACGCGCGCGGTGAGGATCTCCGAGGCGCGCGGGCGCATGGCGGCGCTGCGCTCGACGTTGTTGTTGCACCCGAGCGAGCGCTCGCCGGGGAGCAGGGCGAAGCACTCGGACTGCGCCGAGAGCACGGTGTCGAAGTTGGCGTCGGTGCCCTGGTCGTCGAGGCTCACCCGCATCCGGCCGGAGATGCGCGGGACGTAGCGGTGCACGACCTGGTACTGCCCCTCGTTGATCTTGCTGGAGACGCAGGTGGGCGGGAGCGACGGGGTGCGCAGCGCGCTGCGGTTGTCGCCCACGTAGCGGAGCACCCCTCCGTCGGCGGCCCCTCTCGCGTTGAGGTCGACGACGGCGGAGACCATGCACGCGACCGGGACGGGTCGATCGGCCGGAACCTCCACCATGGGGACATCGATGCGGAGGTGGACGTCGGCGTCGGGGCCGAGAGCGTCCATCGAGCCGTCGGAGTGGACGGTGGCGTCGTCTTCGACGCCGGTGTCCTGGTCGCCCGCATCGAGGGGGCTGGTGCTGGGGCAGCCGGCGAGCATCGCCGCGAGCGCGAGGAAGGAGCCGAGGCGAAGGAGGAGGATCATCGGGGTGCTTGTCAGGGTCATTGCTCTTCCGAGTGGGGAAGCCGGACGCTCGCGTCAATCGCCTCCCACGGATCGCATGCCGCGCGTCTGCAAGAAGCGGCGGCTCGACGATCGCACGGGCTCGGCTCTATAGGTCGTCTACGGAGGCATAGGAGGGGCTTTATGGGCGACGCGACGAGGCTCTGGCTGGGGCTGGCGGTATGTTCGCTGGGCTGCGTGACGGCGCGGCCACCGGAGGCGGCGACGGCTCCGTCGGGCGGCGCTGCGGCGGCGATCGCGTGCGCGGGTCCGGGGCAGCCCACCTGCGCGTCGATGGCGGCGAGGCTGCGGCGGGAGGGCGCGGGCGACGACCCGGAGACCGCCATCCGGGTGCTGGAGTACGGGTGCGGCCTGCGCGAGGCGCGGGCCTGCTACAACGCCGGGCTCCAGTGGGTGAACGGCGACGGCGTGGCGCACGACACCACCCGCGCCGCGCGGCTCTTCGGCCTGGCCTGCGACGGGGGCATGGCGCCCGGGTGCACCGACCTCGGGATGATGTTCGTCAACGCCGAGGGCCTGCGCCGAGACGACGTGAGGGCGCGAGGGCTCTACACCCGCGCGTGCGAAGGCGGCCACATGCGCGGCTGCTCCGAGCTGGCGGTGATGCTGCTCAACGGAGAGGGCGGGGCGCGCGATCCGGGGCAGGGTCTGCAACTGATGTGGCGGGCCTGCCAGGGAGCCCACGCCAGGGCGTGCAGCCAGATCGGGGTGCTGGTCTCGCGAGGCGCGCCGTCGCCCATCCCCGGGCGCTCTCCGGGGTACTGGCTCTCGGAGGGCTGCCAGCGCGGCGACGCCCTCGGGTGCAGCATGATCGCGGAGATGGGGAGCCAGGGGATGGGGAGCCAGGGCCCGACGATGCAGATGGAGCCGTCGGGCGGCGACGGCAGCGGCGCGGTGCGGATTCCGTAGGAGGGCGGAGCAGGGGGGGAGCGAGTACAACGGTTGTATTCAGGAATACGGCGGTTGTAATCGCGCTCCCGTCCGTCGTTCAGTCGATCGCCCACCGTGGCGGGCATCTCCAGGTGGTCGCCTGCGCCGGCTCTGGGAAGACCGAGACCGTCGCCCAGCGCATCGCGTCGCTCCTCGCCGACGCCGAAGTTCGGGCGATCTGCCGGTTTGCGGTGCGCGAGGTGCGGTACGAGGTGTTGAGGGGGAACTGATGGAGGGGACGACTGATGTGCTGCGGGCGGATGTGCTGCTGGTCACCGCGGTGGCGTCTGAAGAGACGGCGTTGAAATCGGTGGCGCTGGCGTCGGGACTCCGATGGGACAGGCGGAAAGGCGCGGCCGCCACCTACTACCACATCGGCGAGCTGCGGGGTCGTCGCGTCGCGGCGCTGCGGCTGAAGTCGATGGGCTCCTTCTCCGCGACCGGCTCGGCCTTCACCTGTCATCGGGCAATGGTGGAGAGCGAAGCCACCACCATTCTCGCCGTCGGCATCGCGTTCGGCATCAGCGAGGAGTGGCAGATGGTTGGCGACATGCTGATCGCCGAGTCGCTGCACCTCTACGACGAGGCGGACGTCATCGACGACGCAGAGACGGGCTACCGCTATGTCTACGGGCCGAAGGCGACGGTGCCCGCGTCCGCGGAGTGGGTGGAGCGGTTCCGGACTGCGGCGACGACGGGCGCGGAGACTCCCTCGGGAGTCGCACGCCATCACGTCGGAAAGATGCTCGCAGGCGGGGCGCGCATCGAGTCCCGGGCGTTCCGCGAACTCCTCCGTCGAAGGGTCGAGGTCGACGGCACCGTGGTGGTAGGGGGCGAGATGGAGGCGGCAGGCATCGCCGCGGCGTGCAGTGCGGCGGGCGCAGACTGGGCGGTGGTGAAGGCCGTGGCAGACTTCGCGACGTCGGAGAGTCGTGCCACGATCTCCGAGACGCGCGACCTCGCCGCGAATACCGCGGCGTTGTTCACCCTCAAGACCCTCGCGGCTTCCTGACACACCGACGGAGACGACGATGTCCAACAAGTACTTTGATGCCCCACCGGTCGAGGCCGAGCACCCGCGCCTGCGGGCGTGGCGGTCCTACCGGCGGGCCACCGGCGTGACGGGGATCGTGGTGGAGGCCCGACGAGAGCGAGAGGCGTTCGGGTATGGGCCGGCGCGCCTCTACGTGGACTTCATGGCCGGAGAGGAGATCCACCGCCAGGACGACGCAGCGTGGGAGCAGGAGCTCGACAACTGGCTGGTCAACGAGGGAGCGCGCACCCAGACGCCTGGAGGCGAGGTGACGCGCACCATGCTGCGTCTGAGCTCCCGCCTGGCGGCCGTCCTACGCCAGGTGGGCGACGGCTACTTCCGTGCGCTGCTCATCCGGACGGTCAAGGACGGGCCGCTTGGGCAGAGCGAGAGCGTTTGCAAGATCCTCGCGGACCTGCGCGAGGGGACTCCCTACGACGACGGCAAGCTCGCCGCACGCATAGCGGAGGTCGACTCCGTCTTCACCAGCATCGCCCGTGAGCTGACCGACAAGCTCAAGTACGAGCGAGACGTCGCGGAGGAGATCTTCGCCGACGCCGTGGCGCAGTACCTCGACGAGCGCTTCCACGTCACCGAGCGCATCCAGTTGTTCGGCCGCACCTGACCTATTGGTAGCAAGCGTTCTCGTCGATGATCCACGACGTGAGGCAGGCGCCAGCGTTTGCATTGCCGCGCTCACGACACGCGGCCCGTCCACCGCACCACGCACACGCCTCTCCGATCGCGCACGATCGACAGTCTGTGTTGCGGGCGCACGGGTCTACTGGCGCTGCTGGAGCAGTCTCCCGTGGTGATGGGCACGAGCCAGGGTGGCAGTACCATCCATCGCTGCATGACCTGTTGATCGGACCTGAACAGTCCATCGTCGGCAGACAGACGCGGTTCGCAGAGCACCAACCGCATCCGCTCCGATGCGCGCACTCTTCGCAACTCGTCGAATCGGCACAGTGCTCCATCGTTGGTATCCATGGAGCAGGCGTCGCCGAAGCCGAATCTCTTGGGGGTACTGCGGGCCGAGCCGCGACTGGTGTGCGCACAGCTGGTACGATCAGCCGTGCCGCCGGTGGTGTCTCGGGCGGCGCGGTGACGGGCGGGGGCTTGTCAGGGTCATCGAGGCGCGCGATGGGCGCGGCGGGCGACGACGCATGACAGACACAGGCTCCGAAAGTGCCGTTGCCCTGGCAGGTCTGCGTCCCGCTCGAAGTTCCCGCGCACGGGCACGTCACCACGGCGCCGGGCACGCACGCGGCGGGTTGCTCGCCTCGACGACCGCAACCCAGGAACACGATGACGCATGAAACGATGAGAGATCTCATCGGCCTTGGGTTCTTTCTGTGAACGGCGGTGCTACTGGGCGATTTCGCACTGAACGCTGGTCATTCCTGCCCTCGCCCGAAAGCGAACACGTGCGGTCGCTGGCACGCCGGGCGTGGTGGCGACGGCCGACACCGCGGCGAGTTCTCGACCATTCCCGGGATAGAGCACGTAGACGCGGACCGTGAACGCGCGGGCCGCCTCCGTCTGATTCACCAGCCCCACGTCGGCCTCTCGTCCAGCACCCATCCCGAGGAATCCAGTGCGCCGCAACGCGCACGACGTGATCGTAGCCAGCTGTCCCGCCGCCGGACGAGGTGCCTCCGTCGGTGCCTCCGCAGAGGCTGGTGCCGGAGGCAACGAGATCGATGGGGATACGCTCTGTGTCTCGCAACCAGAGACGCGAGCAAGGTTCGTGAGCGTGGTGGCGCCGGTTCGGATGTAGATGTACGCGAGGTCGATCTCTGCACCGTTGACCATCACGCGGCTGTTACCGTCACCATCAGGCACGGCGACGGCGGCGCGGACGATCTCAGGCCGGTGATCACCGAGGTGCTCGCCGCACGGTTCGCAGAGTCGCATGAAGATCCGCGATGCGTTGAGTCTGGCTACCGCCGCTGCCGCCTGTGCTTCGGTCACGACCTGGCACTGATCGGCCCTCGCCTCTGAGGGAGCGAGTCCCGCCGCTACGACCGCCATCACCCCTGCCACTGCGCCCCGTGTTGTCATCGTCGATCCCCTCTCGCCGCGGACCCTCCGCGCGGGCGAACTATACGCAACAGGTTTCGTTTTCATCCATGGCCATCTCACGAATTTTGCGCGTGGCATGGCGACTGCTCGGCGCGCGGACCGATCCGGCCAATACGAAACGCCCGAATACCGCGAGATACTGGCCCGCGTCGCCGCCAATACCCGCCGCCTTCGCGACGCCACGGGCGCGTCTCAGGAGGAGGCCGCGCACCTCTGCGGCGAGATGCCGACGCGCCTCTACCAGATGGTTGAGTCGGGGTTGACGAACGTCACGGCGACGACGTTGGGACGCCTTTGCGTGGGGTTCGGAGTCGACATCGTGGCACTGGTCGCGCCCGCAGCGCCGATGGCGAAGCGGAAGCGCGGGCGCCCGAAGAAGACGCCCGCGGAGGGGTGACGCTGCGGCCGCCTCACGGATCGGGTTCGGGACGGTGCCCGCGGTAGGGGCATGTCCCGGCCGCTGGGAACCGTCCCGATGTCACGTCGTCGACCTCGACCTTTGCCGAGCGCTGAAGCGCAACCTCGCGAGCTCGCAGGTGTGCTGCGTGAACTTCCTTCTCCCCCTCGCAGGTGATCCCGCGGCGCTCACGGAGCTGCTGCGGGGCATCGACGCGGACGTAGTCGGCGTGGACCCCATCGTCCACCAGGGCCGCAGCTCGCTGGTCGAGTTCGAGTGGGTCGGGTTCGACGGCGCGTTGGAGGGCGGGAGACGCTACCAGCACCTCTACGACTCACCAACCTCGGCGTTCAACGAAACGGCCCCCTTCGTGGACTGGCTCTGGGAGCCCTTCTATCAGCTCATGCGCCTCCGCCTGCTGGCCGATCGCATGGTCGCGACAGGCGTCACGGAGGGGCAGCGCGTGGACGAGGCGCGCGTCGTGGTCGTGTGTCCGAAGGCGAACGAGGGCTATCGCCTCGCCGTTCAGAAGACACCCCTCGCTGCGCGCCGTCCGCCGGGCGCGACCGTCGAGGACATCGTTCGCACAGGGCTGAGAGATCCGACGTCCCTCGCTGTCGTGGCGCAGGACGACCTGGTCGCCCAGCTCCGTGGAGGTCCGGTCGCGAGCGGGCTCTCGTCGTGGTTGGCGTACCACTCGCTTCGCTACGGTTGGTAGCATCGCGCGATGGCCACTCCTCGCGCGAAGAAGCCCGCTGCCAAGAAGCCCGCCACATCGAGGAAGAAGCCCGCTCCTACCCCACCGAAGAAGCCGCTCCCCGCCGCGCTCGCGAAGCGCGCGAAGGCGCTGCACGACGCCGCGCAGGCCCGCCTCGTCGAGCAGGGACGCGAGGCCATCGCGCTCATTCGCGACCGCCGCGAGGCCATCGCGGACAGCTACTTCGACATCGGCCAGGCGCTCATCACGCTCAAGAGCGAGGCCATCGCGCAGGCGCTCGGGCACGCGGACGTCGCCACCATGCTCCGCGATGAGCTCGACCTCTCGGTCACCACCGCCAACAAGCTCATCGAGCTCGCCACGCGCGTCGACCGCTCGCTCCTGCGAGAGCTGCAGCAGGAGCGCGCCGCGGCGATCCTCGCGGTGGTTGACGCCACCCCGGACGACGACACCCCCGAGGCGCTGCTCGCGAAGCCCTTCCGCCTGCCCTCAGGCGACACCCTCGACCTCCGCACGGCGCCCGTCGCCACGATCATCGAGCTCGCCCGTACGCTCCGGCTGGAGCGGGCTCCCTCGACGAAGCGCACCGCGGGCTTCACCACCACCCCCCGCCGACCGCAAGGCCTTCGCCGCGCTCATCGCCCCCATCGCGAAGGACAAGGCCCTGCGCGGCGTGGCCACCTTCAAGCTGATCGCCTCCCGCGGGGAGCAGGGTCCGCTGGTGGAGTCGCGCGTCCCGCTGCGCGAGTTCGAGCGGGCGGCCGCGCTGCTGGTCAAGCGGCGCTGATCGGGGAGGCCGAACCTACGGCACCGTAGCCGAATACAACTGCCGTATTCCTGAATACAACGGTGGTACTCCCCGCGGCTCCCTCAGGACGCTACGCCGCGCTCGCCGGCCCGCCCGCGGCCTCGGCCTCGCGCCGCGGGTTGATCACGTTGCGCAGCGCCAGGATGCCCACCGGGCCCACGAGGGTCGTGAGGCCGATGATCACCCACATCATGCCCGGGTGACGCGGCCCGGTGGGCGGGCAGTACGCGGTGAGCAGCCGGCCGGCGGTCATGGCGACGAAGAACTTCGCGAGGAAGTACGGCAGCACCGCGAGGCTCACGTAGGTCGCCTCGCGGCCCGGCGGCGCGATGGAGACGTTGTACTCGTAGCTGCGCGGCGACCAGAGCGCCTCGCCGATGGTGAGCACGACGATCGCCGCCACCTGGATGGCCGTCGACGAGCCGAGCGCGAAGATGAAGGGGCTCGCCGCGGTGACGAAGGCCCCGATCACGATGACCTTGAAGGCCGGCAGGTGGCGCGTGAAGGCAGTGGTCACCGGCACGAAGAAGAGGATCAGCACCGAGTTGAGCGCCCAGAGCCCGCCCCAGTCGAAGTCCTCGCCGCGCTCGCGGGTGATGAACTTCGGCCACGTGGCGTGCATGTGCACGAAGATCGCCTTCACCAGCACCAGGAAGGCGATGAGCAGCATGAAGCGCCAGAACGCGCGGTCGCGCACCACCTCGCCGAGCACGGCCAGCGGGCTCTTCTTCGCGCCGCCCTCGCCGGGGGCCTCCGGGCGCGACGCCACGCCCGCGCGCTCGAGGGCCGCGTCCGAGCGCACGAAGAGCGTCGCCACGAAGGCGAACATCGCGGTGATGGTGCCGAGGCCGATGATGGCGCGGTAGGCGCTCATCGGGGTCGCGCCGACGAGCGGGAGCTCGATGGTGCGCATCACCAGGTGGCGCGTGGCCGGGTCGACGAAGAAGGCCTTGGTGCGGTCGATGAGCTGGCCCGACAGCACGCCGCCGACGTTGAGCGCGATGTAGAAGAACGAGAACGCGATCGCGACGGTGCGCTTGTTGGAGTACTTGTGCACCGCCGTCTGGAGCACCGGCGAGCCGCTCGCGAGCGCGAAGGCGTAGGCGATGAGCGCGGGGAGCGCGATCACCGCGGAGGGCGACACGGACATCACCGCGCGGGTGAGCATCGCCGCGCCGAAGGAAAAGATGAGCGTGCGGCGGGTGCCCACCACGTCGGCGATGGAGCCGACCATGAACGCGAAGAGCGAGAGCAGCGCGCTGAAGACGCCGAACCAGCCGCTCGCCCGGTCGTCGTCGAAGCGGAAGTCGCTCGTGAGCCAGAGCGAGAGCACCGACATGAACGAGTACAGCCCGATGTACTCGAAGATGATCGCGACGTAGGTGAGCCAGAGCTCGCGCGGGCACTTCATGAGCTCGCGGAGGTCGTCCCAGTAGGAGCGTCGTTCTTCAGCGGAAACCGTCGTCGCAGGGGGGCTCACGGCGCGCACCGTAGCGTATCGGGCGTCCGGCCCGCGAGCGCCTCTGCACGATGGGGGGGAGGGACGTTCAGGCGAGGGCGAAGGTCATCGCGGAGAAGAGCGCGCGGGCCGTGTCGCGGTCGGGCATCCCGGCCACCGCCACCAGCGAGGGGTCGACCGGCGCGTCGAGCTCGGCCCATAGCGACGCCGTCGCCTGCGCCCTCGCGGCGTGGACCCGCGCCCGGGCGCCCTCGTCGAGCACCCCGTCGACCCAGCGCTGCAGCTCCCAGGAGAACTCCGCGTGCCGGGTCTCGTCCTCGGCGATGTCGCGCAGGGCGCGGGCGATGCCCTCGTCGCGCGCGGCCTGCGACTGCCACGTCGCCACCAGCGCGCCGAAGGTCTCCCGCACGCAGCCCTCGACGGCGTTCTCCAGCGCGATCGACTCCAGCGAGCGCTTACCGATCTCGGTAAACTCCGGCGCCCGCACCGGCGCCCCGAAGCGCTCGGCCACCGCGCCCATCGCCACGGTGTGGCGCCGCTCGTCGTCCGCCGAGCGCCGCGCCTCGGCCACCAGCTCGTCGGGCGCGCCGCAGCCGGCGAGCTCGTCGGCGAGGCGCTCGAAGGCCGTCACCGACGCCCACTCCAGCGTCGCCACCCGCGCGAAGAAATCGCCCAGGGGCCCAGACTCCCGCGCGCCCTCGATGGGCATCAGCCCCTCGCTGCGACGGCCGACCGCGCAGGTCGTGCAGGCCACCCGCTCGGTGCCATCGGCAAGCGGATCGAGCCGTCGACACCCGCCCCCGCCCCCGCCGATGCTGGTCGGGGCGCAGAGGCTCGAGCAGAGCTCGCCAGAGATGTAGCTCCCGGCGTCGACCTGGGCCGCCGGGGGAATGCCGCACGGGTGGAGCACCAGCTCTTCGCAGGTTCCGGGGAGCGGCGTGCCCAGCCTGGGGGTGCAGTCGCGCGCATCGATGGGGCCGGCGTCGATGGGGCCGGTGTCGATGGGGCCGGTGTCGATGGGGCCGGTGTCGAGGGGACCGGCGTCGATCGGCACGAAGCGATCGACCGGCGCCACGACGTCCACGCCGCCGTCCGTCGCGGCGTCCGTCTCGGCACCCACGGTCACCGAGCTCCCGCAGCCCGCGACCGGCACGGCCAGCATCCACACGATGCGGTGAAACAGGTCGCCCAGGTGTCGTGATCGTTGGTTCATGTGAAGAGTCCCTTCGCAATCGGGGTGCCACAGCCGTCGCCCCCGAATCAACGGGAGCGATGACCCGATGCCTGTGCCGAGCTGCGCCAGGAGCGTGTGCATCCCCGACCCCCGAGGGCGTAGCTCAGCGCCTCAGGAAGATCGGGTTGCTCACCGCGAAGGCCATCCGCCCAGGGAACACCGGCTCCAGCGCCTGCCCGTGCGCCGCCACCACCACCCAGCTCCCGCCCGCGGCCACCGGCACCCGCACCGTGCCGCGGTAGCGCACCACCGGATTCCCCGGGTCGCGCGCCGCGTCGTCGAGCGCGAGGGTCGGCATCGCCGTGCCGTCCACGAAGACCTGGAGCCGGTCGGCGCGCACCCATGTCGGGGCCCGGACGACGATCTCCACCCTCGCCTCCGCCCCGACGCCGGTGATCTCCTGCCCCGGCCCCGCGGCGCCCGCCTCGCCCGTCGCAGGGAGCGCTCGCACGTCGAGGAAGATCCCGCCCGCGATGGTCGATCGCCCGGCGCCGACGGCCGTCCCGATGGCCTGCGGCGACACCGTCGACGGGTCGCTCGTGCCCAGGAACATGCAGGTCCTCGGGTAGCCGACGGGCGACGAACTGAGGTGATGGCTGTCCGAGGAGCCCACCGCGAAGACCCGACGACCGCGGCGCAGGAAGGAGAACCAGTCCGTCACCAGCGTGGCGTTCTGCTCGAAGGAGCTGCCGTTGAAGAACTCCACCGCGGTGAAGCCCTCGTCCCACATCGCAGGGTTGGCCGTGCCGTCGGCGGCGCTGTAGCCCGCGGCGTCGAAATACGCCGCAGGGGGAGCGCCCCGAGGGTGGTTGATCACCAGCGTCGGGCGCTCGGGCCGGGCGCGCACGTCCGCGAAGACCGCCGACGGGAGCCGGTTGGCCCAGGCGAAGTCGCCGTTGTTGTGCCGCGACGGATCGGGGTTGAGGGGAAACACCCCGAAGTGCCCGAAGGTGAAGGTCGTCATCTCGATCGAGCCCACCCCTCGGACGTATCGGGTCAGGCCCATCTCCTCGATCAAGGGCTGGAAGTCCATCACCCACTCGTGGTCGGAGCGGGCCATCACCGACAGGTCGTCGGCCACCCCGGCGGCCAGCTTGAGCCGCGCGTCGTCGTCGGAGTCGGGAGAGCGGATCGTGTGGACGTGGAAGTCTCCGCACAGGACGCCGGGCGTGGCGACCACCCGACGCAGCGTGACCGGCACCCGCGCGGTCATGCCCGCGGCGACGGTCACCCGGGTGTCGGAGAGGTCGTAGAAGGGCCCTCGCGAGACCACCACCCGATAGACCCCCGGCGGCGCAGGGAGGGTCACCCGGCCGTCCGTGGGCCAGGCCACGTGCAGCCGGCCTGACTGCGTCGCGGGCTCGCCGTGGCTCGCGGGCAGCGAGCGCGGCGACGCCCCCACCGGGATCACCTGCACCCTCACCGGGAGGCCCTCTCCGGAGAGCGCGTCCGTCGCCTCGACCGCGATCGATCCGTCGAGAGGGAACACCAGCGCGGCCTCGCTGGCGTCGCCGGCCACCTCGACCGCAGCCGTCGGCGCGCTGCCGGACCGCCACGCCACGAGCCGCACCGGACCCGCTGGAACATGCACCCCGAAGCGCCCCGTCGCGTCGGCCGTGACCCGATCGAGGTAGCGGGTTCCATCCAGCGAGGTGACGTGCACCCTCGCTCCGGGCGAGGGCTGCCCCGCGGTGTCGGCGACCGTCCCGTCGACCCTTCGGAGCGTCACTCCGCCGGACGCGGCGATGGCGCGCTGCAGCCCGTCGAGCCCCGGACCGCCCAGGGCGATGCGGCCGAAGTGCACCCTCGTCTGGCTGCACGGGGGAAAGGTGAGCGCCGGCGCGGTGAACATGTCGAAGCCCGCGACGGAGATGATCGGCGTGAGGTTGCCGCGCGTCGGGGGCAGCATCCACGCCCAGCTCATGGCGCGGTCGTCGACCCAGCCCACCAGCGGCGTCGCCGCCATGGCGCCGGTGCCGTCCATGAAGCCGCGGTCGGGCACGAAGCGCCCCATGCGGTTGCCCTGGAAGAACCCGTTGAGCACCATGCGCACGGTGGTCGCGCTCAGCCTCGGCACGTCGAAGGTGATGTAGATCTCCACCACGTCGCTGTCGCCGCGGAGCTCGTAGTCGATCGCCGCGGTGATGTCGGCGTAGTCCGCCGGGGCGAGCGCGTAGCCGAACTCCGCGATGAAGGGGATGGCTCTCATCGGCCCCGTCGCGCGCACCACCGCGGCCGCCCCGTCGCGCCCGTCGTGGGTCACCGTCACCGAGGCGGGATGCATGGTGAAGCGCCCGAGGCCGATGGCGACCTCGCCGAAGTCCCCGGCGTCGACGAGGCGCCCGTCGCGCACCGCCGTCACCCCCACCGGCAGGCCCCCGGAGGGCATGTAGCCCGAAGAGGGCCGCGCGGACTCGATGAGCAGCGCCACGCGGCTGTTGGCGACCACGTAGTCACCCTCCTGCCAGGTTCCGAGGCCGGTGCGGTCGAGCGGGAGCTGGGCCGCGGTCAGGCGGCCTGCGCGCGCCTGCCCCGAGGGCACCCTCGCCGGGTCGGCCGCGCCCTGCTCCGATCCCGTCGCGAAGGCCGCCCCCGCCGGACACTCGCTCGGGCCGCTGTCCTCGGGCGACCCCACCTCGGCGTCGGCGTTGGCGTCCATCGACGAGTCGACGAGCGCCCGGTCGGCGGTCGCGCCCGCGTCCCTCGGCGGCTCCGTCGGGTCGCTGCACGAGACCAGTGCCGCCACGCACGCCCGACCGACCCACGAAGCTCGCATGGCGCGAGTTGACACCACTCCGTCAGCCGCAGAAAGGGCGCAGCGTCATCGCCCGAGCGGAGCGACCGTCCCGGTCTTGCCCTCGCGCACCGTGATGCGGATCTCGTTGTGCTCGCTCGCGGCGGTGGGCGGCAGGTCGACGTGCATGTCCATGGTCATCTCCATGGTGCTCGACAGCGTCGGGGTCGTCGGCGCCACGGGGAACATCCCCCGCATCGTCACGTGCATCGTCCCCGAGCGCACCGACGAGCGCGGCGGCAGGTCGGCCATGGCCGTGATGGTGCCGTTCATCTCCGCGGACACGTCGAGGCAGGGCGTGCGCTGCACCGTCGCGAGGCCGTTGATGCGGGTCTGCCCGCTGAGGGTGGCGGTCACGTTGGCGGTGCGCAGCAGGTCTCGCTGGGCCACCTCGGCGTTGAGGGGCCACGCCGCGCCCACGGCCTGCCGCTGCGTCGTCCCGAAGACCTCGTCGTCGTTGACGCCCCCGATGGACAGCGAGACCACCACGCCGAGCGCCTCGCGCACCGGCCGGTCGACCGGTCGGCCCGCGACGGTCACCCTCGCCTCGGCGCCCCGAGGAGCGCGCGTGATGGTGACCACCTGGCGCGGGCGGAGCAGCACATGGGAGCCGGTGGCGTCGTCGGCCTCGAGGCGCTCGATGGTGTACTCCGACGACAGCGCCTTGCCCTCCGGCGAGACCGTGAGCACCCGCTCGACGGCGCGGAAGTGCACCCGGAGGTTCTCCACCCGGTCGATCGGGGGGCGGCCGTTGGCGCTGATGTGCGTCGTCTGCTGCTTGTGACCCTCGACGGTGATACGGGCGCGCTGGCCCACCGTCGCCGGGCGGTGGAGCCTCACCTCGTAGGTGCTCGCGACGCCCGGCGGGGTCTGCGCCGCGCCTCGGTGGGCGTAGCTGAGCGGCACCCCTGCGACGGCGAAGGCGACAGCGAGCGCTGCGCCGCGGAGGAGGGACGAAGGGCGGAGCGTAGCGGTCGACGGCTTCATCGTGGCGGGCACGATCGCACGGGTGCCCCAGCGAGGGCGAGAAGCCGGGCGCTACCGCTCGCAGGTGAGCGGCACGGCCACCAGGCGGTTGGGGTAGCTCCCCGGGTCGGTGGTGTAGAGCACCAGCGCTCCCGATGGCGTCGCGACGAGGCGCACCCGCTCGACGCGCGTCGCGCCGGGGGGAATGGGGATCGGGAGGGCGTCGCCGCGCGGCGACCCGTCCAGCGAGAGCGGGATCACCACCGGCCGCAGCAGCCCCGACCCGAAGATGCCCGCCGCCAGGACGTCGCCGCTCGCCAAGGTCGCCGCGAGGCCGCCCTGGTAGAAGGCCCCCGAGGCGAGCGGGCGCGCCTCTCCGCGGGGGCTCCCGTCGGCGCCGAGCGCTCGCACGACGACCTGGTAGGGCGCCGTGCTGGCGTCGGCTTCTTCCCAGAGCGCCACGAGCGCATCGACCCCGCCGGTCACCGTGAAGGCGCGGACGGCCCTGAGGGTCTCCAGCGGGGTCTGCACGTCGCCGAGGGCCATGCCCCGCTCGTCGTAGCGCCGGAGGTGCAGCCGGGTGCGACGGGGCATCGGCTCCAGCGTCTCCCTCGAGATCAGCACGAACGACCGATCGGGCAGGCCGACGCGGGCGAAGAGCACCTCGGGGAAGCCGTCGAGCACCGAGGGAGCGAGCTGCGCGGGGGTCTGGCCCTCGGCGTCGAGCTGCACCACCGACACGCCCCACAGCGCGCGGATCTGCTCGGCCAGGAAGGTGTACCCGGCCCCGTTCACCAGCAGGTCGCGGCAGCCGGAGAGCGAGAAGCCCCCGGTCGGGAACGCGATCGTTCGGGCTGGCGAGGGATTGCCCCGCGCGTCGAGCACGGTCAGCCCGCAGCTCGCGCCCCGCAGCTCGCGCACCTCTTCGAGCACCGCGCGTCGGCCGAGCGACTCATCCACCGCCAGCGAGGCGCTCAGGGGCGAGTACCCCGTGGGGAAGCGCACCGCGCCGTCTGCCCGGCGGTTGCCGGACGCGTCCACCCGCTCGAGCGCGACGTCCGGCTGGCGGTCTCCCCCGGCGTCGTCGGAGGTGAGCACCCACGCGCCCCCTTCGGCGGGCCGGGCATCGAGGATGGTGCGGTGGGGAGCGGAGCTGGTGATGGCCGGGAGCACCACGGCCGCGCCCACGCGCCAGCGACAGGGGCCCGTCGGGACGTCCAGCGCCGGGGCCGAGTCGACGGGGGGACGGAGGCCTGCGTCGGGCCCACCGTCGGCCATGGTTCCGCCGATGGTCGCGGGGCACGCCGACGTGAGCATTGCGGCGACGAGGAGTGGTCGGGTGTCAGGCATCGGACACATCGAGTCTGCCTCTCTTTACTGCAGCAGCGGAGGGTCATCCGTAACTGCCGATCACGCAGCTCCGGCCCGGACGAGCCTCCCGTCATATCGTTGATACCGTTCAGCGGGAGCAGCGCGCGGCCCGAGCGTGGCCATCGAGAGCACGCGCTGAGCGAGGGCCTCGGTCGGCAGGAGCGCGAGCGCCGTGACGACGACGCCCGCGAGGGCGCTTCGGAGGGGAGGTCCCACGGTCACGCGTCAGGCCGAGGCACCACGTCTTCGGGCTTCAGCGCCCCTTCGCGCTTCAGGACCCAGAAGTCGTTCAGCGGCACGAACACGGGTCCCATCTTGAAGACCTCCCAGCCCAGCAGGAGCTCGCTGTCGCCCGCGTTCACCGAGACCAGGGGGCAATAGCCCAGCGCCGCCGGGTCGAGCGCGGGGTTTCCCGCGTGGCCGTAGTCCAGGTAGTGCTCGCCCTGCCAGGCCCTCGGGAACTTGAGTCCGCGCGCGGAGCGCACCTCGTAGTGACCGAAGGAGAGGGCGCGGCCGCGCTTGTCCCGACGAGGCTCCGGGGCTGTGTCCCAGCCGGTCTGCTGGACCTTCACGTTCCAGCCGCGGAGCACCCCGGTGACGGGGTCGCGGTGGAAGGTCTTCCGAAACGACTTCCAGAGGAGCGCGTGCATCCACGACGGCAGGGACAGGTCGATGCCCGTGTAGGTGGCGTCGGCGATCGCGTCGAGGTCGAGCGGCGCGGCGGCGCGCATGACCTCGAACAGCTCCGCGGAGTTCATCTTCAGGATCGCGTCGAGGGTGATGGTCATGAGGGTCATCGCCATGATGGCGAAGCCCGACCATCCGATGGGCGAGAAAATGTCCTGGGAGGGATGAGCAGGGAGAGGACGGTGGGTCAGCGCCTCGGCCTCGAGTGGCTGGCGTGGTGGTTCGCCCGCCGAGCGGCGGCGCGTCCAGATCGTATGTGAAAGGGGGACTTGAGGGTGCGGAGGGAGGGCTACTGCGTGCAGAGGCCCTGCGCCTGGGCGCTGAGCTCGCTCGCCGACATCGCGCGGGGATAGAAGCCGACCTCGTCGAGGCGGCCGTTCAGCCAGGCCGTGCCGTCCTGGGTGCCGTTGGAGCCGGGCGCGCCGGGCACGCACCGGCCGACGCCGAGGTACACGGGCGTGGCGGTCGGGTCGGCGAGGCTCCCGGAGATGGTGTTGGTCCCCGCGGCCCGGCCGTCGACGTTGATGCTGAGGGCGCCGCCCTGGCGGACGATCGCCACGTGGTGCCACTGGCCGTCGTTGACCCGAACGCCCGCGGTGCTGAACCCGCGGTACGCGTCGCTGGTCCAGACCTCGAGGTACAGGTTGCCGGCGACGCCGCCCATGCGCAGGTCGAGGCCCTGGTACGGGCTCCCGCCCGAGCACGCCGCGCGCTTCGAGAGCACGTTGCTCACGGCCGCCGGGCTGGTGCTGTTGAGCCAGAACGCGATGGTGAAGTCGCTCGCCCCGAAGTTGCCCAGGGAGGACGGCAGCGCCACGTACTGACCGCCGCCGTTGAACGAGAACGACTGCCCGGGGCCCGCCGGGGGCCGCCCCGCCGCGCAGCCGGACTGGCCCCGCCGTTGGTGCAGGTGCCGCCGTTGGGGCAGGCGTTGCCGCCGCGCCGCAGGCGCGCGGGCGCGGGGGGGGTTGGTCCCGGCCCCGTGGCCGCGCTGCCGCGCAGTTGCCGGAGCCCGGGGGCACGGGGGGGGGCGGTGTTGGTGCAGGTCGCGTTCGCCCCGCAGCCGCCGTTGTTGGTGGCGCACTCGTTGACGTCGACGCAGGCGCCGCCCGCGAGGGCGTAGCCGGTGTTGCACGCCGCCGGGGCGCAGGCGCCCGCGAAGCAGGCGGCCGTGCCGTTGGCGACGACGCAGGCGTTGCCGCAGCCGCCGCAGTTGGCGGCGCTGCTGCCGAGGTTGACCTCGCAGCCGTCCGTCGCGCTCGCGTTGCAGTTGGCGAAGCCCGCGGCGCAGGTCGCGAGGGCGCAGGCGCCCGCGGTGCACGAGCCGGCTCCGTTGGCGTAGGCGCAGGCGACGCCGCAGCCGCCGCAGTTCGCCGCGTTGGACGCGAGCGTCACCTCGCAGCCGTTGCTCCCGTCGTGGTCGCAGTCGGCGAGGCCCGCGGCGCAGACCGCCGTGGTGCACGAGCCCGACACGCAGGTGCGGCCCTGGGTGCACGCGACCCCGCAGCCGCCGCAGTTGGCGCTGTCGGCGTTGGCGTCGACCTCGCAGCCGTTGGCGGCGTTGCCGTCGCAGTCGCGCTGCCCCGGGGCGCACGCGTAGCCGCAGGTGCTGGCGGCGCAGGTGGCGACCGCCGAGGGGCGCGTCGGGCACGCGACGCCGCAGCCGCCGCAGTGGCTGGCGTCGGTCGCGGAGGAGACCTCGCAGCCGTTGCCGGCGAGGTGGTCGCAGTCGAGGTGACCCGGGTCGCAGGAGCCGACCCCGCAGGCGCCGCTCACGCAAGCCGGCGTGCCGTGGTCGGTCGCGCAGGCGGTCTCGCAGGCGCCGCAGTGGGAGGCGTCGGCGGAGAGGTCGACCTCGCAGCCGTTGGCCGCGACGCCGTCGCAGTTGGCGAAGCCCGCGGGGCAGGCTCCCCATCGCGCAGCGCCCGCCGCGCAGGCGGCGCCCGCGTTGGCGAAGGCGCAGGCGTCTGGCAGGCGCCGCAGTTCACGGCGTCCGTGGAGGTGGCGACCTCGCAGCCGTTGGTCTCGACGCCGTCGCAGTTGGCGAGCGGAGCGACGCAGGCCGAGGCCGAGCAGGCGCCCGCGACGCAGGTGCGGCCCGCGGTGCAGACGACGCCGCAGGCGCCGCAGTGGTCGAGGGCCGAGCGGGTGTCGACCTCGCAGCCGTTGGCGGCGTCGCCGTCGCAGTCGGCGTGCGCCGCGTCGCAGGTGTAGCCGCAGGTGCCCGCGCCGCAGGTCGCGGTGGCGTTCGCCGGGGCGGAGCAGGCCGTCGCGCAGGCGCCGCAGTGGGCGAGGTCGGAGCTCAGCGAGACCTCGCAGCCGTTGGCGGGGTTGCCGTCGCAGTCGGCCCAGCCCGCGTCGCAGGCGCCGAGCGCGCAGGCGCTGCTGCCGCACACGCCGGTGGCGTGGGCGTAGGTGCAGCGCACGCCGCAGCCGCCGCAGTGGCTCGGGTCGTTGCTCAGCGCGACCTCGCAGCCGTTGGCCTGCTGGCCGTCGCAGTCGGCGTAGCCCATGTCGCACACCGAGAAGCCGCAGGCGCCCTCGACGCACTGGGGCGCCGCGTTGGCGAAGGAGCAGGCGACTCCGCAGGCTCCGCAGTTGCCCATGTCGGTGGCGGGCGAGGTCTCGCAGCCGTCGCCGGGGAGCGCGTTGCAGTCGGCGTGTCCGCTCACGCAGACCGCCGTGGAGCAGGAGCCCGACTGGCAGGTCGTGGCGTTGCCGCACGCGGTCCCGCAGGCGCCGCAGTGGGCGCCGTCGCTGGTGGTGTCGACCTCGCAGCCGTTGGCGGCGACGCCGTCGCAGTCGCTCCAGCCGACCTCGCAGCTCAGGCCGCAGGCGCCCGCGCCGCAGGTCGGCACCGAGTGGGGACCCGACGCGCAGCTCACGCCGCATGCGCCGCAGGAGGTGACCGAGGAGAGGTCCGTCTCACACCCGGCGTCGGCGGTGCAGTCGGCGAAGCCCGCGGCGCAGGAGCCGATGGCGCAGGTGCCCGCGGCGCACGCCGGAGAGGCGTGCGGGAGCTCGCAGGCGTTGCCGCACGCTCCGCAGCTGGTGACGCTGGCGAGGTCGACCTCGCAGCCGTCCGCCGCGAGGCCGTTGCAGTCGGCGAAGCCCGCGGCGCAGGAGCCGACGGCGCAGGCGCCCGCGGCGCACACCGGAGAGGCGTGGGGCAGCGAGCAGGCCTGGCCGCAGCCGCCGCAGTTCGCGACGTCCGAGGCGGGGTGGTCTCGCAGCCGTTGGCGGGCGTTGCCGTCGCAGTTGGCGTAGCCGGCGTTGCAGGTGCCGAGCCCGCAGTGGCCCGCGACGCACGAGGGCGAGGCGTTGGCGACGACGCAGGCGTGGCTGCAGGCGCCGCAGTTCGCGACGTCCGAGGAGAGCGAGACCTCGCAGCCGTCGCCGACCGCGGCGTTGCAGTTGGCGTGGTCCGCGGTGCAGGCGATGGTGGAGCAGGCGCCGCCCACGCAGGTGCTGGTGTGCCCCGCGCTGGAGACGCAGGCGTTGCCGGGCGCGCCGCAGTTGGCGTTGGTGGTGACGTCGAGCTCGCAGCCGTCGGCGCGGTTGCCGTTGGCGTCGGCCCAGCCCGCCGCGCAGGTGAGGGCGCAGGCGCCGGTCGCGCAGGTCGGGGTGGAGTGCGGACCCACGGTGCACGCGACGCGGCAGGCGCCGCAGTGGGTGAGGGTGGTGGTGGGGTCTCGCAGCCGTCGGCGGCGGTGGCCGTTGCAGTTGGCGTAGCCCGGCGCGCAGGCGGACGCCGCAGGCGCCGCGGTGCAGGCCGCGGTGGCGTTGGAGAGCGAGCACGAGGTGCCGTTGATGGCGTTGGGGTTGGAGCAGCTACCGGTGCGGGGACTGCAGACGCCCGCGAGGCGGCACGCGCCGCTGGCGACGCAGGTGACGCCGAGGCACTCGCAGGCGTCGCCCTTGCCGTCGCGGTCGGAGTCGCGCTGGTCGGCGTTCGCCACCGTCGGGCAGTTGTCGACCCAGTCGAAGGAGCCGTCGTTGTCGCGGTCCACCGCGGGGCGGTCGATGCGGAACTTGATCCTCAGCACGCCGCCCAGGAGCAGCGGGGTGAAGTTGACCGTGTCGACCGATCGGAACTCCGCCCTGTCGCGCACGACGTCGATGTCGGCGAAGCCCAGCTCGCGGGTGCCGCCGTCGGCGGCCGGGACCAGCACGCGCACGCGATAGCGCGCGCTGAGCGAGAGGCGCGCGTCCTCGGTGTCCCACTCGACCAGGAAATACCCCTCGGGGTCGTTGTCGGGACCGTCGTCGACCAGGCTGGGACGGCGGGGCCAGGGCCTGCTGGCACGGCGAGGAGGGCTCAACGGCGCCCTCGCCGTGTAGGTCTCGATCGTGAGGAAGGTCGCGAGCGTGCGGATGGTGCCGCCACGCCTGTCGAGCTCGTCGATGCGCACGGTCGGATTGACCGTCGGCACGTAGTCCCCCGTCAGCCCGACCGACTGGGGGACCATCGGCGGAAGGAAGAAGAAGCCCTCCGTCCCGCCGTTGTGGAGCTGGTCGGAGATCACCGCCTGGGCTGCGCGGCGGGTCCCTTCGTGGGCGGGTGAGTCGCTGGGACTGCAGCCTGAAGCCAGTAGCAGCGGCGCGCAGAGCACCGCCAGCGTGGCTTGTCGGAGCCTTCGATTGGGCATTGGATCCTCCCGATGGTCGGCCGATGACCCTCGCGACGCGCGAGTGCACACTGCCGGCGGCGACCATGGCGGAAGGAAGGCCCGAACTCCGATAGCAGATCGGTGGCGCGGGGAGGGATCAGCGCGCGCGGTCGTGCGTGTGCACGCTGGCGTGGCGCTCGGAGGCGTAGGTCTGCGGGCTGCCAGACGCGCCGACCTCGCCGACGCTGGCGGTTCTCACCACCGACGGGTCGCACCCGCGCGAGACCAGCACCGCGCGAATCGCCTCGGCGCGCTGGCGTCCGAGCTCGAGGTTCTCGGGAGCGGCGCCGCGAGGATCGGCGCTCCCGGTGATGACCACCTCGCGGATGTCGCCGCGCTGGATGCACTCCGCGAGTCCGCCGAGCATCGCGCTGGACTCGTCGGAGAGGCTCGCCGAGCCCGTCTCGAAATAGAGCGCCCAGTCGTTGCAGCGCGAGCCGGTGGCGATGCGCTCGGGCGACGGCGTGGGCTCGTTGTGCTGTGCGTGGGCCGTGGCGCCCCCGGGCGTCGCGGTGGTCGCGCAGCCAGAGGAGAGCGCGCCGAGAAGGGCGAGGGAGAGAGCGGTCGAGATCGATCGGATCATTGGGAAGTTTAGCCTTTGAGGGGGTGTCTGGGAGACCTCCTCTAGAGCAGCGAGCGTGCCACCGCAGAGCCTCCGAGGAGCGCGACCACGGCGCTGGCGGCGGCCGTGACATTGCGTCTCGGATGGGCCGCCACGGGGTGGGCGCGCCTCACCGTCGCGGGGCGGCGATCACTGCGCGGCGCGGAAGACCAGCATGTACTGCCGCGGGAGCGAGTCGAGCGAGCTCGCGAGGGCGTACCCCGCGGCCTCCATCTCGGCGCGCACCGCCTCCGGAGCGAGGCGCATCGCGACGGGCGGACCCTCGGGCGAGTCGAGCTTGAAGTCGACGATCGCCACGCGCCCGCCCGGGCGCAGCGAGCTGCGCAGCCGGGTGAAGTACGCCGTGCGCGCCGAGATGTGGTGGTACGTGTCGACGACCAGCACGAGGTCGACGGGCTCGGGCAGCAGCGCGTCGTCGGGCGAGGCCAGCACCGCGGTGAGGTTGGCGATCTGATCTCGGCGGGCGCGGTCGAGCACCCAGCGCACCATCGTGGGCTCGACGTCGACGGCCCACACCCGCCCCTGCGGCACCGCGCGAGCGAGGCGCACGGAGAAGTACCCGGTGCCCGCGCCCACGTCGGCCACGCGCGCATCGGGAGCGAGGGAGAGCGAGGAGACCACCAGGTCGGGCCGCTGCCACGCGTCGCGCTCGGGGCTCTCGAAGCGCTGCGCCCACTGCGCGGGATCGTCGAAGCGGCGGTGATACCCGGGCTGATCGCCCGACGAGGGAGCGTGGTGGTGACCGTGCATGGGGGCGTCTCCATGGGGGGCGGGGCAGGGGCCGGGCGGCGCGCCGTGCGCGCAGGCCTGGAGAGCGGAGCCGAGCAGCATGGCAGCGGGGAGCTTCTTCACGGCAGCGACGCATAGCATGGGGCTCTCGGACCTTCGCGGAGTACCTGAATCCCCTCCGCTTCTCCCTTGTCCGCTGCGGCGCTTGTCGCCAACCATCGCCCCCATGCGTCTCGCGCCCGCGCTCGTGGCCTTCTCCGTCTTCGCCTCCATGGGCTGTCGCTGGCGTCGCCGCCGTGCTCCTCCTCGCCCGCCGTCGGTCTCCTCGCGCATCGAGGTGCTCGACCGGGCGCGCCTCGCCGACCACGCCTACGGCCGCGTCGGCGACCTGCGCCTCGTCGCCGGTGACGTCGCGCTCACCGTCGCGGCCCGCCCCGACGAGCCCGGCCACCGCCCCATGATGGGCGCCATCGTCGACGTCGATCGGACGGCCGACGACCAGCCCGATCCGCTCCTCTGGTGGCGTCCGGTCTGGATCGACGCCGCCTCCCGAGCGCACCCGATGGTCGCCGCCCTGGTCGACCTCGCGCCCTGCCCCAACCGCAGCGTCGGGGTCGTGCGCACCGCCACCGTCGACGGGGTCTCGCTCCGCAGCCACCTCTGCGTCATCGGGCCCGGGCGCTTCCGGGTGCGCACCACGGCGCGCGACCTCCCGGCCGGAGCCACCCTCGCCGACGACATCAACCCGGGCAGCGCCTCGGTGCGCGTCGAGGGCCGCGACGAGGGCTGGGAGGGCACCACCCCCACCCCATGGATCGAGCTCACCGAGCACGGCACCACCCTGCGCTTCGAGACCGCCGACGCCGCCGTGGCGCGGCGCAACCTGGTGCACATCGCCGCGGAGACCTTCCCCTCCGCGGTCACCTGGATGGCCTCCGGGGCCAGCAGCGACCGGACGCTCACCGTGCGCGCCGCCGACCCCGTCGCTCCGCCCCCCGCGGCGGGCGCCACGCTGCGCCTCGCCTTCGATGATCCCACCGGGGCAGACCTCCCGGTGCATGTGATGTTCGCCCGCGCGGGAGGCCCCGACCCTCAGCCCGCCCTGGAGGCGCGCGCCCACGGCTTCGCCTCGGGGCGATCGGTGTACCTCCTCGACGGCCACGGGGACGTCTCCCTCCCTCCCGGCGAGTACCGCGTCACCGCCTCTCGCGGCACCGCCTGGACCCTCCATCGTTCCACCGTGACCCTGGGCGTCGGCGCCCCCACCGAGCTCCGCGCCACGCTCCGCCCGGTGCTCCCTCCCGGCTGGATCGCCGCGGACCTCCACCTCCACTCCTCCCCCTCGCCCGACTCCCGGGTGACCCTCGCCCAGCGCGTCGGATCGCTCGTCTGCAACGGCATCGACTTCGCCGTCGCCACGGACCACAACCGCATCACCGACCTCTCCCCCGCCGTCCGCGCCGCGGGCCTCGACCACGCCCTGGTCACCGCCATCGGCGACGAGGTCACCAGCGCGGGCGCTACCCTCTGGGGCCATTTCAACGCCTTCCCGCTGCCTCCGGTGGGCGAGGCCGTGGCGCCCGAGGACGCCGTCCCGCCCTACTACGGCGTCGACCCTCAGGGCCTCTTCGCGGGGGCTCGCGCCGCGGGGGCGACCATCCTCCAGGTGAACCACCCCCGGATGCCGCCCAGCATCGGGTACTTCGACCTCACCCGCTTCGACGCGGCGACCGGGAGGGCGAGCGAGGCCTTCTCCGAGGGCTTCGACGCCGTCGAGGCCTTCAACGGCATCTGGCTGGAGACCCCGGCGAAGGTGCGAGAGGGACTGGTCGACCTCGTCGGACTCGCCCGCCGTGGGATGCGCGTGGCCGCCACGGGCAACAGCGACTCGCACCGCCTCGTGTACGAGGAGGCGGGCTACCCCCGGACGTGGGTGCGCGTGGCGCAGGGCGCGAGGGCGACGCTGGGAGAGCGGGTGTACGCGGGCATCCGGCGGGGGGAGACCAGCGTGAGCTCGGGGCCCCTGGTGACCATGGAGAACCTCACCGACGGGCGCGACGGGGTGCTCGTGGTGCGCATCACGGTGACGGCGCCGGCGTGGGTTCCGGTCGAGCACGTCGAGCTGTGGCGCGACGACGTGGTGGCCCAGCGCTGGGCCGTGACGGCCCCCGCGACCGACGGCGTGCGCTTCGAGACCCGGGCCGTGCTGCGCCTGGAGCGCGACGCCGTGGTGACCGCCTGGGCCGACGCCGACGCCCCGCTGCCCGACGTGCTGCCCTACCCCGACGCGCGCGCCATCGGCTTCACCAGCCCGAGGTACATCGACCGCGACGGCGACGGGCGGGTGACCGTCGCCCCCCGGCCATAGCTCCGCCCCCTCCCCTCCGCCCGGTGCTGCGCTACCGTGCACCCCTACGGTGCAATCCCCCGCTCCCATCGCCCTCTTGAGCGCGCTCCTCGCGCTGTCCGCCGGGTGCTCCGACGCGCCCCCGATGGGCGTCGACGCAGCGCAGTCCGTCGATGCCCTCGACGCCTCGGTCGTCGATGCGGCCGTCGTCGAGAAGCCCGATGTCCCTCCCGACCGGGTGCGCGTGGTGCCCGCCCAGTGGCCTCGCACTCCCCCGGCGCCGCCCTCCTACTCGCACGGCCGCTGCCCCGCGCTGCGCTCGGGTCCCGACGCCGCCTCGTCGCTCAACGCGTCCTTCCCGACGGGGGCTTCTCAGCGGCGCTTCAGGCTGCTGGTGCCTCGCAGCTACGACCCCTCCGCCGCCGACCGCTGGCCCCTGGTCTTCGCCTGGCACTGGCTCGCGGGCAGCGGCGAGCAGATGGTGCGAGAGGCCGACCTGGAGCGCACCGCCGAGCGCTACCGCTTCCTGGTGGTGGTGCCCGACCAGCAGCGCACCGCCGACGACCGCGCGGTCAACACCTTCACCTGGCCCTTCCTGCTGTCGAGCGATCCCCGGCCCGAGCGGCTCTTCTTCGACGACCTGCTCTCCTGCGTGTCGGCGCAGTTTCGCGTCGACCCGGCGCGCGTCCACGGCATGGGCGTGAGCGCCGGGGCCCTCTGGCTCACGGCCCTCACCAGCACCCCCAGGGCGGAGTACTTCGCCTCGGTGGCGATCCTCTCCGGCGGCCTCGGCTACGTGCCCAGCACGCTGCGCATGGAGTACACGCCGACGCCCAACAAGTTTCCTTCGCTGGTGCTCTGGGGCGGAGCCACCGACCGGCTCATCGTCAACTTCGACGAGGCCTCCACGCGCCTCCGAGACGCCCTCCTCGACGACGGCCACTTCGTCGTCACCTGCACCCACGACCGCGGCCACGCCCTTCCTCCCCTCCCGGCTCCCTCTCCCGGCGAGTCGCCCTTCGCGATCCTCTGGCGCTTCTTCGCCGACCACCCCTACGGCCTGGCGCCCGCCACCTCCCCGTGGATCGCCTCGGGCCTGCCCCCCTTCGCCCCGTCGTGGTGCTCGATCCCTCCGGTGCTCACCCGGCCCTGAGGGTCACCCCGTGCGATCATCGCCCGCTATGCATCGTCGATGGTGGCTCTTGGGGATGGGGTGCCTCGCGCAATGCGGAACGTCCGACCGCCCTCCCCCCATCGGCACCATCGACCTGGAGATGGACGCGGGCCCGCCCATCCCCGCGGAGGTGTGCTCCTTCGCGGGGGTGGTGTGCGACGGACAGACCCCCTACCGATGCACCGACACGGGGGCGCGCCAGTACCTCCCTAGCTGCTCGGGGGAGCGTCCCTTCTGCGTGGCGGGCGGCTGCGTGGCCTGCCCCCCCTCGGCGGTGCGCTGCAGCCCCGAGCGCCCCGCGCAGCCCGAGCGGTGCGCCGGGGACGGCAGCGGCTGGACGGCCCTCTCGGCCTGCGACGAGGCCGCCGGGGAGCGCTGCACCGACGGGCGCTGCGGCGACCCGTGCGCGGTGCCGGAGGGGGCGCGGGGCTACCTGGGCTGCGAGTACTGGGCGACGCAGACGCCCAACAGCCAGCTCGACCCGGCCTTCTCCTTCGCGGTGGCGCTGGCCAACCCGCAGTCGTTCCCGGTGACGGTGCGCATCTCCGGCGGCGCGCTGAGCTCGATGGTGACCGAGGAGCTCGCCCCTGGCGCCGTGAGGGCGGTGCCGCTGCCGTGGGTGCAGGGGCTGGTGCAGAGCTCGCCTGGCAACATGGGATGCATGCCGGGGGGCACCTGCCGGGGATGGCCTCCTGCGAGGACGGGCACGGTGGTCGGCGGCGCGTACCACGTGGTGGCGACGGCTCCGGTGGCGGCGTACCAGTTCAACCCGCTGCGCTTCGAGCGCGCGGGGGGGTTCAACTCCTTCTCCAACGACGCCTCGCTGCTGTTCTCGCAGCGCTCGCTCACGCAGCGCTACATCGTGCTCACGGCCCCCAACTGGTCCCCCGCGAGAGGAACCGTCCTGGGTGGCTTCATCGCCGTGACGGCCGTCGCGGGAGAGACCACCTCGGTGAGCATCCGTCTTCCCCCCAACGCCGGGGTCGCGGGCGAGACCGGGACCATCACCCGCGACAACCTCACCCCCGGGGACGTCTTCGTGCTGGTGGGCGGAGAGGCGGGCGACCTGAGCGGCGCCCTGGTCGAGGCCAGCGCCCCGGTGGCGGTCTTCGCCGGCCACGACTGCACCAACGTCCCCCAGTCGCGGCCCGCGTGCGACCACCTGGAGGAGCAGGTCGCTCCGCTGGAGACCCTCGGCCGTGACTTCGTGGTGTCCCCGCTCATCGACCGTCCCGGTGTGGCCTCGGTGGTGCGGGTGGTGTCTCCCTTCGAGGGGGCGACGCTGCGCTTCGATCCGCCGACGGTGCATCGCTCGGTGCAGCTCGCGGCGCGTCAGGTGCTGCAATTCCAGACCGCGGTGGGCTTCCACATGACCTCGTCGCGCCCGGTGCTGGTGGCGCAGATCATGGCGGGGCAGGGAGAGAGCAGCGCCGCGGCGGGCGATCCGGCGATGGTCTACGAGGTGCCGTCGCAGCAGTTTCGCGACCGGTATGACCTGCTGGTGCCCGACACGTACACCAGCAATTTCCTCGGGGTGGTGGTGCCGAGAGGGGCGAGCGCGCTGCTCGATGGGACGGCGATGACGGGGACGCGCAGCACCCTCGGCGCGTGGGAAGTGCTCTCCACGCGGGTCTCGCCGGGCGCCCACCGGCTGCGCACGGCAGAGGGGGTTCCGCTGGGCGTGAAGGTCTATGGGACGGCGAGGTACACCTCGTACATGTACCCGGGGGGCCTCGATCTGCAGCTGCTGCCGCCGGGGTGAACGGGGGGAGCTTGCGGATTGCGGGCCATGGTCCAAACAGTGGGCCTGTCTGTCGTCTTTCGGGGGAGGGAGGGCTTGGAGGGGCATGGACTCGCTCATCGTCGCATCCGATGACTGCCTGCGCGGGGGCGGCGAGGCAGGGGCGCTCATGCGCAGCATCGACTGGTCGAGCACGCCGCTGGGTCCGGTGGAGCTGTGGCCGCCGAGCCTGCGCACCATCGTGGCCGTCATGCTGTCGTCGCGCTTCGCGATGCGCGTGCTCTGGGGCCCGGAGTTCATCGTCCTCTACAACGACGCCTACCGGCCCATCCTCGGCAAGACCAAGCACCCGGCCGCCATGGGGAGCCCCGCCGCGAGCATCTTCGCCGAGGTGTGGGAGCTCGTCGGGCCGGTGTTCCAGCGGGTTCGCCGGGGCGACGCGGTGGCCTTCGACGACGCCCTCCTGCCCCTCGACCGCAACGGCTACCTGGAGGACTGCTACTTCACCGTCTCGTACAGCCCCATCCGAGACGAGTACGGCTCTGTCGGGGGCGTGCTGGGCGTCGTGCACGAGACCACCGACCGGGTGCTGGCCGAGCGAAGGCTCGCCACCCTGCGCGACCTCGCCGGGTGCTCCACCCCCGACGCGACCCCGAGGAGGCCTGCCGCCAGGCGTCCCTGGCGCTCGAACGCAACCGGGCCGACGTGCCCTCCACCCTGTTCTATCGGGTCGACGAAGACGGGCGGAGCGCGCGGCGGGTCGACACGACCAGCCTCGACGACGACGGGCTCCCGGCCCCTGCGAGCGTCGATCTCGACCCGGCGGCGATCGCCCCGTGGCCCCTCGGCCGGGCCGCCAGCGCAGGCCGCTGCCTTGTCGTCGGCGACCTCCCCCGCCGCCCCGGCGAGCTCGCCGCAGGCAGCGCCGTGGTGCTGCCGCTCAGCCGCCCGGGACAGGCCAGAGCCCTCGGATTCCTTGTCGCGAGGATCAACCCCCGCCTCGCCTTCGACGATCGCTACCGGGGCTTCCTCGAGCTGGCCGGAGAGCGCATCGCGTCCACCCTCGCCACAGCCATCGCCAGCCAGGAGGAGCGGAGCGCGGCGTCGGCCTCCGCGGCGCTCTCGGCGAAGCTCACCCAGCTCGAGGCCGCGCTGGAGGAGGCGCTGCTGGTGAAGGACGAGTTCCTGAGCACGATGAACCACGAGCTGCGCACGCCGCTCAACGCCATCCTCGGGTGGACGAGGATGATCCGCTCGGGGCGGGTCGCGGTCGACCAGCAGAAGCACGCGCTGGAGACCATCGAGCGCAACGCCGTCGCCGAGACGCGCCTCATCGAAGACCTGCTCGACGTGTCCCGCATGACCTCCGGCAGCCTGCGGCTCGACGTGGCCCCGGTCGACCTCGCCGAGGTGCTGTGCGCCGCGGTCGAGGCGATGCGCCCCTCGGCGGAGGCCCGGGGGATAGGGCTGCAGGTGGCGCTCGACCCCCACGCGGGCGCGGTGCTCGGCGACCGCGAGCGGCTGGAGCAGGTGGTGTCCAGCCTGCTCTCCAACGCTGTGAAATTCAGCCATCCCGAGGGGAGGGTGGAGGTGAGCCTGGAGCGCGCCGACCGCTCCGCGAGGCTGACCGTGAGGGACCACGGCGAGGGCATCGCGCCGGCCTTCCTGCCCTTCGTCTTCGGCCACTTCCGCCAGGGGGACCAGAGCATCACCCGGCGGCACGGCGGCGCCGGCCTGGGGCTCGCCATCGCGAGGCACCTCGTCGAGCTCCACGGAGGAGCCATCACCGCCGAGAGCGAGGGAGAGGGGAGAGGAGCGACGTTTACGGTGTCGATCCCCTTCGGAAGGCGGGTCTGAGGCCTCCGGCTACCCCACGCCCCCGGAGAGCGCCGCCGCGGGGTCGGTCTTCGCCGCGCGCCACGCGGGCCGCATCACCGCCAGCACGCACGCCGCCACCCCGAAGAGCAGCACCCCGAGCACCGCCCTCCACCCGAACACGAACCATGTGTCCGGCTTGAAGGGGAAGTCCGGCAGCCGGGTGCGCGCCACCACGTCGCAGCCCCAGGCCGCGATGCGGGCGAGCGCGAGGCCCAGCAGCGTGGCGCTCGCGCCGATCGCCGCCGCCTCCAGCATCAGCATCAGCCGCACGTCGCGCCGCGTCGCGCCAAGCGCCCTCAAGAGCCCCAGCTCTCCTCGCCGCTCGCTGATCATCGCCGCGAAGCCGTGCGCGATGTTGAGCGCCGCCACCAGCACCGTCACCACGCTCGCCAGCGACAGGATCACCGTCACCGCCGTCGCCAGCAGCCCCATCTGCTCGGCCCCTCGGGTCTGCACCTCCAGCCCCTGGGCCCTCACCTGCGCCGCCACGGTGGTCATCTCCGAGGGGTCGCGCAGGTACACCACCACCGAGGAGTACCGGGTCGCCGCGTCCTCGCCGGCGTACTCGCGGTTCAACCTCCGGGCGACGGCCATGGGAACGGTCACCCCGAGGTCCATCGCTCGCGGCGAGACGCCCACCAGCTTCGCGTGCACCCGCCGGGGCGTCCCCTGCCGCGCCGACCCGAGGCCCGCGCGGCCGAGGTCCCACTCCAGCACCAGCCCCTCGGCCTGGCGCAGCAGCACGTCACCAAGCCGCGGCAGCCCGTGCGCCGGGGCGATGGCCCCGTTGAAGACCTCCACCAGGTAGGGCGACACCACCGCGGGGATGGGCGGCGAGCAGCGCCCCCCCGGCCTCGGCTGCCCCTGCTGCGGCAGCGCCACGAGGTCGCAGTACTCCCCGCTCGCCGCGCCGCAGTCGGCGTCCGTCGCGCAGGCGCGGTTGCTCGCCCGGCCGATCGGGTCTTCGAAGTCGGTCCCGGGGCGCAGGTCGGCGCGCACCATCGAGGGGTCGACCCCGTCGGCGGGAATCTCCCCGGAGCCGATGTCCCGGCCGAACATCGCCCTCCCCCCTCGGCCCGAGGTGGGAAAGGCCAGCCGCAGCCGGGGGAGCGCCATCCTCACCCCGTCGGCGCGGCGGAGGGCCTGCGCCTGGGCGTCGTCGATCCCCGGCGGTCGCCCGCCCAGCATCGAGAACACCGACCCGAAGCTGCTCTCCGGGGGGATCACCTCCACCTGGTCGAGGGGCAGGATCTTCCCGAAGACCACCGCGCGCATCCCCGCGGAGAGCGCGAGGAAGAAGGCCAGCGTGGCCACGCCCGCGGCGATGCCCAGCCCGGCGACCCAGAAGGTTCGCATCGAGCGCCGCAGGTCGCGGGCGACGAAGGAGATCAGCGCGCGGAGCCTCACTCGACCCCCCGGGCCTGCACCACGTCGTCGACCAGACGGCCCTCGGAGAGGGTGAGCACCCTCGTGGCGATGGCCGTCGCCCGGGCCTCGTGGGTCACCAGCAGCACCGTCATCGCCCGCTCCTCGTGCAGCGACTGGAACAACCCCAGGATCGACGCCCCGGTCTCCGCGTCGAGGCTCCCGGTGGGCTCGTCGCAGAGCAGGATCCTGGGCTCCATCAGCAGCGCGCGGGCGATGGCCACCCGCTGCCGCTGTCCCCCGGAGAGGGCGGTGGGCATGTCGTCGCCTCGGCCCGCGAGGCCCACGCGCTCGATCCAGCGGTCGACGCGCGCCGGGAGGTCGGCCACTGGTGACGGGGCGAAGCTGGCGGGCAGCGCGACGTTCTGGCGCACCGTCCACGACGCCACCAGGTGGAAGGCCTGGAAGACGTACCCGATGTGCGCGTGCCGGAGCGCCGCGGCCTCGGCGTCGGAGAGCGCGGCGAGCGAGCGGCCGAGCACCTTCACCTCGCCCTCGAAGTCCCGGTCGAGGGCGCCCGCCACGTGGAGCAGGGTGCTCTTCCCGGAGCCCGAGCGCCCGGTGACGGCCACCAGCTCGCCCGCCCCGATGGAGACCGTCACCCCGTCGAGCGCCGCGCGCCCTCCGGGGTAGCGCTTGCGTACGTCGCGCAGGGAGAGGTCCGGGGCGCTGGGCGCTTCACTCGTTCGATGGGATGGGTCGGTCATGGGAAGGGGAGGCCTCGCGTCCGTCCTCAGGGCTTCGGTGGGGGGGTTCGTGCAAATGAGCAGCAAATAAGGACCGATCCCCGTCTGGGACGCGCCCTCATGGAATCACAGGAGAATCTGACGGGCCTGGGAGCTTGTTCGGGTGGTCGTGGGCGAAGTTGCACATGAGCAGCAAATAAGATCACGCCCAGAACGGCACGTAGCGGACGTGCTTCCGCGAGGTGTTGGTGGGGTCTTCGGGCTTGACGAGGTGGGCTTCGACCGTCTCCCTGATGATCCGGGACGCGGACGAGACGTTCGACACGTCGATCTTGAGGCGCTCGCGAAGGCTGGTGTTCGTCATCCGGCGGTTCGAGACGTAGAGCAGGCAGCAGTGCTGGTAGCAGGCGCGGATGCGGTCCATCCGGTTCATCTTTGTCGGCTCCTGCAGCGCGAAGAGGATGACCCGGGTGTGGGTCGTGTCCTGGCGGATGTCGGGCGGAGGTAGCTGAAACGCCTCGATCGCGGTCACGACCTTGTCGAAGCCGGTGCCCCGCTCCTCGCCGATCGCGAGCAGCCGCATCAGGTTGGCGAGCATCTCGTTGCGGGACCGCGGCGAGTGGTCGATGAAGCGCAGCGGGTCGATGAGCGGGAGACCCGGGTTGCTCACCTCCATCCGGTCGTCGAACAGCTCCAGCATCGGTCCGGTGCCCGACATCGTGAAGTCCTGGTGGATCATCGCGTTGGCGACGAGCTCGCGGATCGCGACCCTCGGGTACATCTGGAACTCCCGGCGGAGCGCATCGCCCAGCACCTCGTTCCGGGGCACCTGCCCGTTCACATAGTCCACGAGGGCCTCGAAGTCCGACGCGTAGCCGTGGCTCGAGATCCGCTCGTGGAGCGTCTCCACCCGGCTCACGCCCCGGTACCGGATCACCCGGAACGCCTTGCGCCCGAGGCCCGAAAACTCCGCGAGGTGCTTCGCGAAGAGCAGGGCGCCCAGGTTGGTGATGTCGAAGGTGTCACCACCCTTCGGGGCGATCAGTTTCTCCTCCGCCAGACGGTCGAGAATGCCCGCGCGGTTGGCGGGGAGATCCCGCTGCGCGAGGTCGAAATACTTGGGGTAGTCGAGGCGAGCCAGAACCTCCACGCCGGTGAGCCCCTGCGCCGCGAGGCCCGTCTCGAAGGGCTGCTTCGAGAGGGCCGCCCACAACTGCTTCTCGCGCCCCGGGTGCTCACGGAGGCGCTTCTTCACCGCGCCGATACGGATCCACTCGTCGCCATCGAAGGACACCGGGGAGGCGAGGGTCGGCTGTATCCACAGCGCCACCACCCTGCGACCCTCCACATCGAGTTCGTGGAACTGGAAGTCGACCCGCGGCGAGAGCTTGTGCGCGAGCCAGCTCTCCAGAGGCTCGTTGCCGATCTTCCGCTCGCGCGGGCGGACCGTCGTACCGACCACCGCACCGGTGGCGTCGTCGATGCCCCACACGAGGTAGGCCCCCTCCTTTCCGAGGAGGGCGGCCGAGTTCGAGAGCGCCGAGACGTACTCGCCGATCGTCTTCGGGTCGTCGTTGGCGAGCTTGAACTCCACCCACTCGGACTCGCGCGGAACGGACCGCAACAAGACCTTGAGGGCGTCCGCGTTCATCCGAATCTGCTGGCCTTGCTCATGGTGATGCTCATGGCGACGAAGGCTATCCCAGGTCTGTGAGTTCCTGTGCAGATCCTCGCGAGTCACCGCGCAGGTACTCTCAGCAATTCTTCGCATCGCGATCGACGCGCCTACGTGCGACCGCTCGCGTAAGCGCTTCACCAGACCGCGATCTCTTCGGCTAACGTGCAGGGCGCGTGAGCTTCTTCGAGGCATTGTGGCTGGAGGCGCGGGCCGCGAACACCCTGTGGCTGCTCGCGATGAGCGCCGTGGCCCTGCTCACCCGCCGCGCGGTGCCGCACCCGCACCGCCTCCGGGTGCTGTCGTTCTGGGTGGTGGGGCACCTCGTGGCGCTGGCCGTCGACGCCGCGCTTCGCGCCCGCGAGCACAGCGCGGGCAACGAGTTTCGCACCGTGGCCTGGGTCTTCGGCGCGGTGGCCTTCGTGGGCGCGTCGATGTCCGTGCTCTTCCACGGCCTGCTGCCGAGGGCGCGCGTCTCGCTGCCCCGCATCGTCGAGGACGTGCTGGTGGGCCTGCTCTCGGTGGTCGCCGCGGTGACCGTGGCCAGCCGCGCGGGGGCCAACCTCTCGGGCATCATCGCCACCAGCGCGGTGATCACCGCGGTGCTGGGCTTCTCCCTCCAGGACGTGATCGGCAACGTCGCCAGCGGCCTCGCGCTGCAGCTCGACACCTCCATCGACGTCGACGACTGGATCAAGGTCAACGACGTCTCCGGCCGCGTCGTCGAGGTGAGCTGGCGCTACACCGCGATCGAGACCCGCAACTGGGAGACCATCCTGGTGCCCAACCTGCAGCTGCTGCGCAACCCGGTGACGGTGCTCGGCCGGCGCGTGGGGCAGCCACGGCTATGGCGCCGCTGGGTGCACTTCCACGTCGACTGGCACCACCAGCCCTCGGAGGTCATCGAGGCGGTGCAGTCCGCCGTGCGGGGCGCCGAGCTGCCGCGCGTGGCCAACGATCCTCCGCCCAACTGCGTGCTCCTCGACATGGCCGACACCTACGGCAAATACGCGGTGCGCTACTGGCTCACGGACCTCGCCGCGGACGACCTCACGGACTCCGACGTGCGCACCCGGATCTACTTCGCGCTCCAGCGGGCGGACATCAAGCTGGCGGTGCCGTCGCGGTCGGTGACCGTGGCGCAGGAGCCCGCGGAGGTTCCGCAGGTGAAGACCGCGCGGCAGAGCGAGCGTCGCAAGGCGGCGCTCAAGGCCGTCGGCTTCTTCAACACCCTGGAGGAGTCGGAGTTCGACGAGCTGGCCTGCTCGCTGCGCTACGCGCCCTTCACCGCGGGCGAGGTGCTCACCCGCCAGGGCGCCGAGGCCCACTGGCTCTACCTCGTGGAGGAGGGCACCGCGGCGGTGCAGATCAGGGAGGGTGAGACCGCGCGCGAGGTGGCGAAGCTGGTGGCGCCGACGGTCTTCGGGGAGATGTCCCTGCTCACCGGAGCGCCGCGCGCCGCCACGGTGACCGCGGTGACGGACGTGGAGTGCTTCCGCCTCGACAGCTCGGCCTTTCAGCGGGTGGTGGCGCGGCGGCCTGAGCTCGCGGCGCACTTCGCGGAGGTGCTCTCGATGCGCAGCGCGGGCCTCCAGTCGGCGCGCGAGGGCCTCGACGCCGAGGCCGCCCAGCGCCGCCAGGAGGTCGTCGAGAAGGACCTCTTCCAGCGCATCCGCACCTTCCTCAAGATTGAGTAGCGCGCTCCGCGGCGACGGCCTTGAGCGACTCGAGGCCCGCGGCGAAGTCCTTGCCGACGAGGTCGTCCATGTTCATGAAGACGCCGAAGGCCTTGGCCATGAAGGCGTTCTCGCCCTCCATCGCCCAGGTGACCCGGGTGACCTCGCCCTCGCGATCGAGGGTGAAGATGGCCTTGTTGCTCGCGGCGAAGGGCTTGAGGAAGACCAGCGCGATCTCGATCTTCCCGGGGGCGCTCTCGAGGATGGTCATCGACCCCTCGCCGACCTTGTTGTTGCCCCTCCAGCGGTAGATGGCTCCCTTGCCCGAGGAGGGGCCCTCGTAGGTCCTGGTCAGGGTGGGGTCGTACTTCTCGTAGGGGGACCACAGGGCCCACTCGTGGAAGTCGTTGATGAGCCCGAAGAGCAGCTCCGGGCTGGCGGGGATGGTGAGCGCTCGGGCGATGCGAAACGCCCCCGGGCGGGAGGCGACGTAGAGCGCGAAGAGCCCGAACGGAACGAGCAAGGCCAGGAGGTAGGGCATCACAAGGGGTTGAACCCCGCGGGCGAAGCTCGGATCAAGTTATCGACGAGCTGGAGGGAGGGCGGCGCTCAGGGGAAGGCGCGGATCCCCGTGCGGGCCGCCCCGATGGAGAGGGCGCAGCCGTTGAAGAGCTGCGGGACGAAGACGCCGCCGAGGGAGCAGCGCGTGGTGCTGACGCTCACCGCGACGCGCCCGAGGCCTCCTGCGCCGCCGACGCTCGCGGTGCCCGCGGTCACGCCGCCCGCGCCGCCGCCGGCCGACACCCGCCCGAGCACCTGCACCGCAGGAGCCCAGAGGTGGATCACCCCGCCCGATCCGCCGCCGCCGCCGCCCGACGGGGTGGCGCCGTTGATCGCCCCCGCGCCGCCGCGCCCGCCGTCGGCGCGCACGATGCCGGTGCTGCCCACGACGATCCGTGTCGCGCTCGCGAGGCGCAGCGCGCCGCCGCCGCCGCCGCCGCCGCCGCCGCCGTTCGCGCTCGTGCCGACGCACATCCCCGAGGCGCTGGCCGCGGGCGCGCCGCCGCCGCCGCCGCCGGAGCCCGGGCGAAACGAGTCGCGCACCAGGATGGGATCGACCGCCGCCGCGCTCCCGATGCATCCGCCGCCGCCGCCCCCGCCGCCTCTCGGGGTGGTGAAGGGCGAGTTGCCCCCGTCCGCGCCCCAGTAGACCTCCGTCCCGGTCCCGGCGCGCCCGCCGCGCGCGCCGCTGCCGCCGTTGCCGCCGCCGCCGCCGGTCGATCCGCCGGTCGTCCCGCCGCCCTGTCCGCCCGCGCAGAAGGTGCAGCCCGCCCCGCCGCCGCCGCCGCCGCCGTTGCCGTAGCCGCCGCCGCCGCCTCCAGCGCCCGCGCCGGTGGGCTGTCCGCCCGCGCCGCCGCCGTAGCTGCCGCCCTCGCCGCTCAGGCCCCCAGCGCCGACGCCGCCCTCGCTCCCGGTCCCGCTCGCGCCGCCGGTGCCGCGCAGGCCGCCCGCGCCGTTCATGCCCGCGATCGTCGTGCCGGTGCCGCCGCCGTTGCCGTTGCCGCCGACGCAGTCCGTGACGTTGGCGATGGCGCCGTTGCCGCCCGCGCCGCCGGAGAGGTCGACCGTGCCCTCGACGCGAATCTCACCGCGCGCATAGATCTCGAGCATCCCCGGGCTCCCCACGCGCACCGTCACCCCGCGAGGGATGTTCACCGAGGCGTACCGATGGGTCCCGGAGGGCAGCGTGACGTCCATGGTCGGGGCGAAGACCTCCGTGGCCGCCCCGGCGGTGTAGGGCGCCGACGCGCAGGTCCCGTTGGCGCAGACCTCGCCGCCGCCGCAGCGTAGGCCGCAGGCGCCGCAGTTCTCGAGGTCCGCGTTGAGGTCCCGCTCGCAGCCGTTGGCGGGGTCGGCGTCGCAGTCCCCGAAGCCCGTGCGGCAGGTGCGCACGCAGCGTAGGGCGCAGCTCGCGTCGGCGTTCGGGCCCGCGATGCACGCGCGATAGCACGTGCCGCAGTGCGCGAGCGAGGTGAGCAGGTCGACCTCGCAGCCGTTGGTGACGTCGCCGTCGCAGTTCGCGCGGCCCGACGCGCACATGGTGAAGCCGCACGCCCCGGCGACGCACTCCGTCCCGAGGCCTCCGAGGGCCGCGCTGGCGTAGTTCGGACACGCCGCACCGCAGGCGCCGCAGTGCGCGGTGGCGCTGCGCAGGTTGGTCTCGCAGCCGTCCGACGCCTGAGCGTTGCAGTCCCCGAAGCCCGTGGCGCAGGCCGTGCGGACGCACGCCCCGGCGACGCACGCCGTGGAAGCGACGTTCGGCGCGGCGTTGCACACGCGCCCGCAGGCGCCGCAGTGGAGCAGGTCGGTCTGCGTCGACACCTCGCAGCCGTTGGTCGCGCTGCGGTCGCAGTCCGCGAAGCCCGCGTTGCACGCGCCCAACGCGCAGCGCCCGGAGACGCAGCGGCCCGAGGCGTTGGCGAAGAAGCAGTCCCCCTCCCCCGCGCACGCGGCAGGAGGAACATCGACGGCCAGGGGCGCATCGACCGCGTCGGCCGCCGTCACCACGTCCGGTGCGGTCACCACATCCGGCGTGGTCACCACATCCGGCGCGGTCACCGCGTCCATCGTCGTCACGACGTCGGCGGAGACCACGTCCTCGCTCGTCCCGGCGTCCGCGACGTCCGGCGCGCTCGCGTCGACGGCGGCGTCCTCGGGAGCACCGGCGTCCGCGGGGGTGAAGAGGTTCGGCGGGAGCTCGCGCTGCTGAAGCGCGGTCGCCGGCGTGACGCAGAGGCGCTCCTCGGGCATGCAGGTCATCGCGTTGCGCGCGGCGCACTCGGGGTCGGTGCTGCATCGCCACCAGCACGCGTTGCCCGCGCACACGCTCCCCGCGGGGCACGCGCCGTCCGACGCGCAGAGGGCCTCCGCCGTGCGGGCGACGCACACCCGCTTGCGGGGCGACTCCGACGGAGCGCAGAGCTGGTTCGAGGGGCAGTCGCGGTCGCTGCGACACTGCAGCCGACAGCGCGCCGCCGAGCAGACGAGGGGCGCCTCGCAGTCGTCGTTGAAGGAGCACTGCTCGTCCTGCCCCACGCGGCTCGTGCACGCCGCCAGCGCGAACATCGCAACGAGGCCCCAGGCCCGCCGGTTCATACCCACCATCATGGGAGGCATCGTCGCATCGATCGGCGGGCGAACGGAAGCGCGGTGTCCCCCTCATTGGCGACTAGGTGCGGGAGCGCTGTTCGAGCTCCCTTTCACCTGCGCAGGTAAATCCATTCACCTGCGCAGGTGAAGCCTCCGGAATCAGCCCGCGACGCCGATGGCGATCCCCAGCCGCTGGCGCAGCCGCAGGTACTCCTCGCTCACCGCGTAGAGCCGCAGCTCTCGGATGCGGTCGGCCTGGGAAACCGCCGACTGATCGTCCGGCGTGGCCTTGATCACCGCCAGCGAGACCGCCAGGTCGTTGGCCAGCACGAAGCCCGCGCGGTCGGCCGTGAGGTCGACGGCGAGGGTCCAGCGCTTGAGGTCGAGCGACACGTCGCTCGCGATGACCTTGGTCACCAGCGAGGCGAGCTGCTCCATCGCCGCGGCCGGCAGGTGCGCCTTGATGGCCGCGAGGTGGTCGTTCACCGGGCCCATGAGCTCATCGCCCACCGGGAAGGTCGGCTGCACCGCGCGAATCGCCGCGAAGAGCCACGCCCGCAGCCCGGTGCCCGTCGCCACGATCTGCCGCACGAAATGCCCCGCGCGGAAGTACGACAGCCGCACGCCCGCGAGGAAGGCCAGCGCCTTCGTCGGACCACCCGCGAGCGCGGTCGCGCCGAGGTAGAGCCCGGGGTTCTGGGTGAGCGCGAGGTTGAGGCCCGAGTCGTCCGACGGCCGCGTGTACACCGGCGGCGTCTTCAGCCCCAGCACGCCCGCCGCGTAGTGGATCGTCTGCGCCATCTGCCCGTCGTCCGTCGCCGGATCGATGAGGTCCTTGTCGGTCAGGTCGTAGTCGGAGAGCGGCACGCCGCGCACCTTCAGCACCGCCGGGAGGATGGTCGCGAACACGCTCGTCAGCAGCGGGTCGAGCGAGGAGTGCGCGAGCTCCGAGCGCCAGCGCTCCTCGTTCATCTTCTCCTGCGCCGCCGCCGGCCGGTCGGTGCGGAACTTCTTGAAGAAGCTCTCCTCCTCCGGCTCGGCGCCCTTCACGCTCACCAGCGCCTGGCACATGCACCAGGCCTCGTCGGGCTTGCGCGCCTCGGTGAAGGCCCTCCGCAGCGCGTGCATCGACTCCACCCGCAGCGGGTTCTTCGCCAGCAGCGCCCGGTGCGTGGTCACCGCGCGGTCGAAGAACCGCTTGGTGTCCGTGAGGTACAGCTCCGCCAGCTTCTCGCCGTGGTCCTGCTCCGCCGGGCACAGCTCCTGCGCGCGCTCGTAGGCCGTCACGGCCTCCGAGGGCTGCTTCAGCTCCTTCTCGTAGAGCGCGCCCAGCAGCGCGTAGAGCTTCGCCTTCGCCGACGCGCTCGCCCCCTCGCCCAGCCGCGCGAGCACCTTGCGGTAGCTCTGCTCCAGGCCGGTCCAGTCCTTCCGGGCGCCGCGCAGGCCCGCGAGGCCCTCGAGCGCCGCCGCGTGCGACGGGTCGTGCTCCAGCGCCTGCTCGTAGTAGTCGATCGCCTCCTCCGGCCGGTTGAGGTGGATCTCGCAGAGCTGCGCCGCGGTCGCGTAGTACCGGGAGAGCTGCGCCTTGTCGTCCACCAGGTCGGCGAACTTCAGGATGATCTCGACCAGCCGACCCCAGTCCTTCTCGTCGGAGTAGAGCTGCATCAGCCGCATCAGGATGCGCCGCTCCGCCGGGCGCAGCTCCAGCGCCGCCACGAAGGACCGCGCGGCCTTCGCCTTGTCGCCGAGCCGCGTCGCCAGCAGCTCGCCCAGCTCCATGTGCAGCGTGAAGCGCTGCGCGTCCGTCTCCGCCAGCTCCAGCAGCCGGCGCTTCGCCCGCGCCACCTCGTCCCAGCGGCCCTCCGCCGCGTGCAGCGTCGCCAGCAGCTCGACGGTGCGCACCGAGCCCGGAGCCAGGTCCGCCGCCTCGTTGAGCGACGCGATCGCCGCCGCGTTGTCGCCGCCCCGCCGCGTGGCGTCCGCGAACTCGTAGAGCGCCGCCGCCCGGGTGGCCTCGTCGAGGTCCTTGCCGTGGGTCTTGAGCAGCGCGTCGTAGCGGGTCTTCGCCTCCGCCCACGCGTCCGCCGCGTAGGTCGCCTTGGCCACCGCCAGCAGCGCGTCGCGGTCGTCCGGCGCCACCTCCGCCGCCGCGCGGAACGCCTCCAGCGCCTTCGCCGAGTCGCCCGACTTCGCCAGCGCCTCGCCGTACTTCAGCGCCAGCCCGAGGCCCTCCTCGCGGCCGAGCTCCTTGGCCCGGCTCGCGCGACCCGAGAGGTGCTTCGCCGCGTCCGCCCAGGCGCCCGCCTCGAAGTGCAGCTCGCCCAGCATCACCGCCGCGTCCTCGTTGGTCGCGTCGAGCAGCACCGACTTCTCCACCGCGTCGCGGGCCTTCGAGGCGTCCTTCACCCGGTCGCGGTAGATGCGCGCCACCTGCGCCCAGAGCGCCGCGCGCTGGTTGTTGCCCTCCGCGGCCTCGATCTCCCGCTGGAGCAGCTCGATCGCCCCCTGCGAGTCGCCCCGCGAGGCGTACAGCTCCCGCAGCCGCGCCGTCGCCGACGCGCTCTCCGGGTCGACGTCGAGCGCCTGCTTGTACCGGTCGATGGCGCCGTCGCGGTCGCCCTTGTCCTCCAGCAGCTTGCCCGCCTTGAGGAGCACCTCGACCTTCTCCGCGGGGCTCTTCGCCGCCGCCGCCAGCTTGTCGTAGGCCTCCGTGGCCGCGCGCACGTCGCCCTGCAGGCCCGCCACGCGCGCGTTGAGCTCCAGCGCCGCGCCGTTGCCGGCATCGATCTCCAGCGCGCGCTCGAAGCACTTGCCCGCGCGCTCCACGCTCCCGATCGGATCGAGGAACAACCGCCCCGCGCTCAGCAGCAGCTCGGCCTTCTTCGTCGGATCGTCGACCAGCGTGGCGTGCCGGTCGAGCAGCGTCGCGAGCTCCTCCCAGCGGCCGAGCACCCGGTAGAGACGCCCGAGGCCTCGCAGCGCGAGGTCGTTGGCGGGGTCGATCGCCAGCGCCGACTCGAAGGCCGACGAGGCCCTCGCGTGGTCGACGAACTCCTCCTCCACCAGCGCCCCGATGCGGTTGTACAGCTCCACCTTCTGCCGCGGCGTGGCGACGGCGTCGACCTGCGCCTCCAGCACCTTCAGCAGCCCCTCGGTCTTGCCCTCGCGGGCGTAGAGCCGCTCCAGGCCCTTCAGCGCCGCCATGTTGCGCGCGTCCGCGGTGAGCGCCTTCTCGAACCAGTCCGCCGCCTTGCTCACGTCGCTCAGCCGGTCTTCGTAGACCTCCGCGATCTCGCAGTACGACTCCGCCCGCTTCTCGCCGCTCTGCGCGTCGGCCTTGCGCTCCAGCAGCTTCGCGACCCCGGCCCAGTCCTCCGCGCGCAGCAGCAGCCGCTCCAGCACCCGCGACGCCGTCTCGTGCGCCGCGTCCTCGCTCAGCACCTTCTCCACCAGCTCGCGGCTCTTGGTGCGCTCGTCGAGCTTGGACTCCGCGATGTCCGCCGCCTCGGCCCGCAGGTCGCGCGCCTTCGCCGCCTGCCCCTGCGCGTCGGCCCGCTTCAGCAGCGTGCCCACCAGCTCGGGCCACTGCTGCGCCTTGCGATAGATCGACGCCGCGCCCTCCAGGGCCTCGTCGCTCCCGGGGTTCGCCGCGATCGCCTGGTTGAAGCACGCCAGCGCGTAGTCCGTGCGCTTCACCCGGTCGAGGTACCAGCGCCCCGCGCGCAGGTAGAGGGCCACCTGCTCGGCAGGCTCACGGCCCTTGGCCGACTCGGAGACGTGGGCGGTGACCTCGTTCCACTTCGCGACGTCGTCGCCGATGAGGCGCGAGACCTCCGCCGCCAGGTCGTCGTCCGCGGGCGACGCGCTCACCGCCTCGGAGAAGGCCACCAGCGCGTTCTCGCTGTCGGCCAGCTCGCGCTCGTAGTGCCGCCCGAGCTCCGCCCAGAGCCGCGCCTTCTCGGTCGCCATCTCCTCGTTCTCGAGGTCCTCCAGGTAGATCTCCGCGCGCTCCTCGGCGGTCGCCGTCGACCGGCGGATCTCCTTCGCCCGCGCCGAGGCCAGCTCGTCGCCGCCCTCCATCGCCGCGATGGCCTCGTAGGCCGCCTTGGCCGCCGGGAGGTCCTTCACCTCCGCCTCGAGCACCCTCGCCGCGCGGAACCGCAGGGCCTTCTTCGCCCCGGCGTCCTCCGTCGCGTCGGCCACCTCGGCGAAGGCCGCGGCCACCTCGGCCCAGGCGGCGCCGTTGCCGCCCGCCGCCTCCAGCGCGAGCGCCTTGTCGTCGTCCGTGGGCGCCCCGGCGAGGGCCGCCTTGCGCGCGGCGAAATCGTCCTTGCTCACCTCGGCGCCGCGCTTCGCCTTCGACGCCTCGAAGAGCGCCGCGAGGAAGGCCCCCGCGCTCGCGTAGCGGGCCTCCGGGTCCTTCGCGAGGGCCTTGAGCACCACCGCGTCGACCTCCTTCGTCACCCAGCCCCGCGGCGCCACCTTGCTGGGCGCCTCGGGCTCCTGGGTGATGTGCGCCACCACGAGGTCGGCCAGCGAGGTCGCCGCGAAGGGGGGCTTGCCGGTGAGCACCTCGAAGGCCAGCGCCCCGAGGCCGTAGACGTCCGACTTCGCGTCCGCCGCGGTGCCGAAGCGGGCGCGCTCGGGCGCGAGGCCCCGGGCGCCGCCCAGCAGCACCAGGAAGCTCGCGGCGTCCTGGGCGCCGTGGCGGGCGCTGCCCAGGCGGTCGATGCCGAAGTCCACCAGCACGGCGCCGAGGCCGCCGTCGCGGCGCACCAGCACCACGTGGTCGGTGCGGAGATCACCGTGCGCGAGCCCGGCGGCGTGCACCGCGTCGAGGCCCTCGCAGATCGACTGGAACACCCCGCGCGCCTCGTTGATGTGCATGGCCCCGGCGCGGCCGATGCGGGCCGAGAGGAGCTGGCCGTCGATGTGCTCGGCGGCGACGAAGGGGCGGCCGTCGGGGAGCAGGCCCGCGGCGACGATGCGCTGCACGGCGGGGTTGTGCACCTGCTTGAGGGCGCGCTGGGCGAGCAGGAAGCGCTGGAGCGCGCGGCGGTCGCGGGCGCGGCCCTCGCGCATGACCTTGAAGGTCGCCTGGTGGTTCTCCGGGCCGACGGCGAGGTAGACGGTGCCGAAGCCCTCGTCGTGGGTCTTCTTGAGGATCTTGTACCCGACGACCATCTGTCCGACGGCGAGGTCGTCCGAGGCGCGGCCCTCGTAGACGGGTCGCAGGCGGGTCTCGGAGCTGCGGTCGGTGAGCACGATGGCGTCGGCGAGGGCCTCGTGGAGGTCATCGCGCAGGGCCCTCTCGGCGAGCGCCCGCGCGAAGGCCGGGCGGTTGGACTCTGCGGCGACGTCGTCGGGATCGAGGCCGAGGAGGTCGCGAGAGAGCTTCTGCAAGGCGTCGAGGTCGTAGAGGCGCTCGAGTTCGACGCGCAGGATCTCGACGGGGCCGATGGTTGCCGCGGTAGCCATGACGGGTTGGGTGCTCCTTCGCTCCAAGGTCGCTGGTCGGATGGACCCGAAACCCCGGAGCCGCTGATTCGGGCGCGGATACTACACAACCCGCCCCGGGAAACACCTTCCTGGTGAAGTGCCCCGGCGGGTACACTCCCGCGATGATCGCCCCGCGGCGTCGCGTCCCCGCCCTCGGCCTCGGGCTCGCCGTCGCCCTCTTCGCCAGCGCCTCGCTCGCCAACGGGCGCTTCCCCACCGCGCAGATGGTGCAGCTCAGCGCCGGCGCACACCCCGCCCGCATCGTGCTGCGCACCACCTTCGGCGTGCTGCTGGGCGAGGACGACGGCCGCCGCTGGTCGTGGATGTGCGAGGACGCCTTCGGCTACGGCCGCCCCGACGTCTGGGACCCGCCGGTGGCCCTCGGCTCCCCGGGGCCCGACGGCGTCCCGCTGCTGCTGGGCATCCCGGGCGGGCTGCGCCGCACCACCGACGCGTGCGGCTCCACCGCCGTCCCCGAGGTGGGAACGGACTACACCGCCGACCTCAGCGCCACCGGGGACGGGCGCACCGTCCACTGGGTGGGCTCCTTCCTCGACCCGTCGACGCGAGGGCTCGTCAACCGGGTGCGCGCCTCGGACGACGGAGGGCGCTCGTTTCGCACGGTGTACGAAGGCTCTCCGGGGGTGCTCTTCCTCACCATGGAGGCGGCGCCGTCCAACCCGAGGAGGGTGTACCTCACGGCCCGCGCGGAGAACCCCACGCGCGACCTGCTCTACCGCTCCGACGACGGCGCCATGACCCTCACGGAGACACCGCTCGACCTTCAGGGCGGGGCCGAGGGGTGGATCTCCGCGGTCGATCCGACCGACCCCGACGTGGTGTATGTGCGCTCCTTCGCGGACGATCCGCTGCGCGCTCGCGACCCTGGCGCCACGCTGCTGCTGCGCTCCTCGGACGGGGGCGCGCGCTTCACGGAGATCGCCCGCACGACGGGGGCGATGCGAGGCTTCGCGCTCTCCGGCGACGGCCGCACGGTCTGGGTGGGCGGGCCCGACGACGGGCTCCTTCGCTCGGTGGACGGCGCGGCCTTCGAGCGGGTCTCGGGGGTGCAGGTGCAGTGCCTCCGATGGCACGCCGGGGCGCTCTACGTGTGCGGCAACCACGTGATCGACGGCTTCAACCTGGCGCGCTCGGACGACGGCGGCCGGACGATGGTCCCGCTGGTGGACTTCCGCAGGCTGGGTCCGCCCACCGGGTGCGCCGCAGGGACGGCGGTGAGGGAGGTCTGCGCGCCGACCTGGCCGACGGTGCAGTCGGGCTTCGGGTCGCTTCCCGACGCGGGCGCGGCGATGGACTCGGGGACGAGGGACGCGGGAGGGACGAGCGTCGCGACGGGCCCGGGCGGCTGCGCGGCGGGAGCGCGGGGCGGGAGGGCGAGCGGGTGGGGCCTGGCGGCGGGGCTGGCGGGGCTGGCGCTGCGGCGGAGGCGGGTTTACAGGGAGGAGTAATCGACGCCCGTGGCCTTCACCGAGAGGGCCCAGAGGCGGCGGGCGAGGTCGGGGTCGCGTGCGGCGCGGGAGGGGGTGGCCTTCACCGGGGGACCGGAGGACTCGGTGAGGCCGCCGGGGCCGATGAAGTCGCCGCCCTGCGCGTCGGGCTCGGCGATGGCGTAGAGCGTCGGCCAGGCGCCCGCGGCGGCGGGCTGCGCCAGGAGGCGGTTGCCGAGGCGGGCGACGGCCTCGCTGTACCCGGCGGTCGCCCCGGAGCTGGCGCTGGTGGCCTGGAGGTTGGTGGCGGCGTAGCCCGGGTGGCAGGCGACGGCGCGGAGGTCGATGTTCCTCGACTGCACCCGGCGGTTGAGCTCCATGGTGAAGAGGATGTTGGCCAGCTTGCTCTGGCCGTAGACGGTCCAGGGGTTGAACTTCTTGCCGGCCATCATGGCGTCGTAGCGGTCTCCGCCCAGGCGATGGGCGGCGCTGCTGACGTTGACGACCCGCGAGGGCGCGCTCGACTTCAGCAGGTCGATGAGCAGCCCGGTGAGCGCGAAGTGGCCGAAGTGGTTGGTGGCCATCTGGATGTCGAAGCCGTCCTCGGTGAGCGAGGGCGGCAGGGCCATGACGCCGGCGTTGTTGCAGAGCACGTCGAGCTTCGGGTGCGTGGCGCGAAAGCTCTCCGCGAAGGCGCGCACGCTGGCGAGGCGGGAGGTGTCGAGGGTCATCGACTCGACGGAGGCCTTCGGGGTCTCGGCGCGCAGGAGGGCTTCGGCCTCGGCGGCCTTGGCGGGGTTGCGGCACGCGAGGACGACGTGGGCCCCCTTTGCGACGAGCACCCGCGCGGCCTCGAAGCCGATGCCCGAGTTGGCGCCGGTGATGACGATGACACGACCGGTCTGGTCAGGGATCTGCGCGGTGGTCCACGGGGAGGTCATGGCGCCGGGTGATACGCGCGGGGACCCGGCGGGGGCGCGCATCTCATCTCGGATCGTGGTCCGTTTTTTTTTGGCGCGCGCCGGCGGGCCGCTCGAAACGCGCCGCCACGAATGGCCGCGCGCCGAGATGGGCCCCCCTCGACGTCGCGCACGTCGGCCTCGAGCTCGCCCGAGGGATGCGCCGAGCCGCAGCCGGTGCTCCTTCGCGAGGCGAGCCAGTCGCGCCAGCGCGGCAGCTCCGCGGGCGCGCTCGGCGTCAGGACGATCGGACCGCCGTATCCGGAGATCGCGAGGTCGACCAGCAACGGACCGATGCCGCGCCCATCCTGCTGGTGCTGCTCCGGGCCGCCGCCGTAGAGACGCACCAGGCGCAGGTGCCTGCGTGCGGCGAGGAGCACCGCGCCGGACGAGGAGAGATCCTCCGAGCCCGGGCGCAGGTCCCACGCGAGCCCGACGGAGGGAGGATCGTCGGCGCGCTCCAGCGCCGCCGTCGCCGCGATGACCCGCTCGAGGTCGGTGCCGAAGGCGGCGAGGAGCGTGCCCCCGGCGTCCGCGAACACCCGCGCGAGCTTCGGCAGAGAGCCCCTGGTCACCTCGTCGAGCGGGGCGGATGCGGGCACCCCGAGCTCGCCGGACAGGTGGGCGAGCGACCCCGCCGCGGCGTCGTCGAGGCGCTCGGCGCGGAGCGCGACGACCCGTACCCTCGCCGCACGGACTCGCGCAGCCAGGGTGCGGGCGTCCCCTGCGGATGCGATGACGAGCTCGATTCCGTCGAGCCCCCTCGCCCGGCACGCAGCGTCGAGCGCGTCGAGCTCGATGCCGGGCGCCGCCGCCGCGCTCAAGGACAGCTTCATGCCGCGCTCTTCGCGATGAGCACGCGCCAGACCACGGGGCCCACTTCGACGTACGTCCACTGGAACTGCCCGGGGCGCGTCGCCTCGAACTGCCGACGCAGCGGGAAGGGGTCGTGGTCGTTGATCAGCGTGAAGGCCTCGCCCGCGCCGAGCGCGTCGAAGGTGCGGAAGATCGCGGGGTGCTTCTCGCGCGGGGGAACGATGCGGATGTCGAGTTCGATGGTGGACGTGGTCATGTGGTCTCTCTCTGTCTTCTCAATCGGGCTTGTGGTGGATGAACAGCCGTACGAGGTCGGCCGACTGCTCGCGGATTTCGTAGACGAAGCCCTGCTCGTCCAGCTTGGGCAGCAGGAACCGGGGCACGCGGACGTTGAGCTGCACGAGGGTCTTGCCGCGCGGCATCGTCGCGAGCACCTCGAAGGTGCGGATCATCGGCTCGGGGGGCTCGAGGCCGCGCACATCGAGCACGATCACTTCATCGTCCGAGTGCTCGCTCGGGGCGCTCACCCGCTCGGGCCCGCGCTCGCCCTCCGCGCGGAAGAACCACACCCGCCAGTCGTCGACCGCGAGCTGCTCGGTGAAGTGCGCGAGGCCCTTCTTGGCGAACACCCCGTAGAGCGGGTAGCTCGAATGGCGCGGATGCGCAGGATCGACTCCGGGGGCAACGTCCGGGAGGCGCTCATGATCCGCGCCAACGGCTCGACGCCGGACCGGAGATCGTCGCGCACGTCGAGGTCGACCAGGCGCGCAGGCGGCACGGCGAGGAGCTCAGCCGGAACCGGCGTCGGCGTGAACGCCGGCTGCGTCCGCGCCGTCGGCGCCGGGGGCTGCTCGCCGAGCGCGCGGTTGAGTCGCTCGACCAGCACCGTCGCGTCGAGCCCCGCGATCTGCGCCGCCTGCGCGACGGTGACCCACGGCGCCATGTTCTTGCGCAGCGAAGGGCTTCGCAGGCCCTCGAGCGGCGGCGCGGCGGCCGCGAGCACCTCGATGAGCCGCTCGTCGTGCGCGAGCACGGTCGACAGCCTGTCGGTGGCGCGGATCACAGCGACCCCCGCTTCGCGAGGCCGGGGTGCCAGGGCGGGTCCCAGACCAGGTTCGGCACCACCTCCCGGACGCCTGGCTCTCGCGCCCACGGCGCTCACGATGCCGTCGGTGATGACCCGCTCCATGAAGCACCCGCGCGTCGTGAGCGAGAAGGTCACGTCGACCGAGTCGCCGTGGATCTCGACGTCGTAGACGAGCCCCAGGGTCACGATGTCGAGGCCGATCTCCGGGTCGATGACCTCACGCAGCGCGGAGTAGATGGGCTCGGTCGTAGAGAGTGCGATGTCGTTCATGCAACCTTCCTCAGCGCGACGCGCGCAATGACGATGACCTGCAGCCACGCCCCCGCCGCGAACACGATCGCAGCGACCCGCGCGAGCACCTCCGATCCGAGGAAGAGATGCCCAGGCTCAGGCCCGCGAGGCCGGACGCCAGGAGCGCGGCGTCGACGAAGGCCACCCGCTCGGAGAACAGCTCCGAGACCTTCGGCACCTTGCGCTTGCCGAGCAGCGGCCCGTAGCGATGGTTCCAGACCAGGAACGGGATGATCTTGTAGTAGTGGCCGGCGACGAAGAGCGTGAGGGCCCCGAGCACCACGACGAAGTACGTCGTGAGCAGGCGGAGGTCGGCCACCCCGCGGGAGAGCGCGAAGGGAGCGATCACGACCGCGAGCTGAGCCGAGGACGCCAGACGCGGCGAGGCTCATCCCCGGGTCGATCGCCTTGCGCTGCCTGTGCTTGAAGAACGTCGCGACCTGCACGAGGAGCGCGACGACGCCCGCGGAGCCGAGCGCTCCCGCGGCGGCGATGCGAGACCCGCCGCCCCAGGGCACGGTGAGCAGCGCCGCGCTGCCGAACAAGAGGGCGAGGGCGGCCCACGCCGCGCGCTCGCTGGCTCCGTGGCTGAGCAGGAACATCGGCAGCAGCCGGTGGGCGACCCCGACGACGACCATGAGCACGAAGCCGATGAGCGCGATGTGGGCGTGCTGGCCGATGGTGCCGAAGCGGTCGGCGAGCCCGCCGTCATGCAGGTCGAACGCGAGCACGACGCCGTAGGCGGGCGTCGCGAGCAGGAAGACCGCCGCATGACTACCAGCGCCCACCAGGTGAGGCTCCGCTCACGGACTGGGATGAGCGTGGCGGCCAGGTTCACCGCGAAGACCGTGAACGAGAGCGAGAGGCTGAACGCGCCGAAGAGCAGGAGCGAGCGGTTCGAGGCGAGCAGCGCGACGACGAAGGTCGCGACCCCGAGCGTCAGCGACGCGAACGACAGGTGGACGAGCCGGGGAAATCGGATCGAGCTGCCGACGGCGACCGGCAGGAACTGGCAGAGCGCGCCGAAGATGGAAGTGACGATCCAGCCGAGGGTGAAGAGGTGCACCAGCGCGATGACGCGCGGCAGGAAGAAGTACCCGTGCGAGAGGTCGGGCGCCGCGACGACGAGCCCGATGGCCCCGGGCGCGTAGAAGACGAGCGCGGCGACGAAGTGCTGACCCGGGAGCCACGGGGGGACGAGCTTCGAGGGCGCGAAGCCGGCCACGGGGGCCGCTGCGCGCGAGGCTCTCATCGTCAACAGGCCGGCGGTGGTCGGGAGCATGGCTGCCCACCCCGACTGCACGGGGGGTGCCAGTCCGGGGGTCAGCCTCTTCGGCGGGTGCTATCGAGCTTGCGGTAGAGCGTGCGCGCGGAGACCCCAGCGCCCGCGCCAGGCTCGCGCGGTCGCCCACGCGAGTCTCGGCCCACCGCAGGTAATCGGCCTCGATCTGGTCGAAGCGGCCGCACTTCGGAGACCGCGAAGGAGCCCTCGGTGGAGGGCTCGCCTGAGGGACCGGCGACCCGCCCCCCGCGAGGCCGGGCGGCAGGTGCTCGATGCGCAGCTCCTCGCCGTCCGCGAGCAGCGCCATGCGCTCGAGGACGTTCCTGAGCTCTCGCACGTTTCCCGGCCAGTCGTGCCGTACGAGCTGCGCCAGCGCCTCGGGGTCGAGCCGCTTCGGGGGCTGCTTCTTCGCCAGGAGCGCTCCGCAGAGCACCGCGACGTCGCCCGTCCTCTCGCGAAGCGGCGGGAGCACCACGGGGAAGGCGTTGATCCGGTAGTAGAGATCCTGGCGGAAGGTGCCCTCGCGGACCATCGCGGTGAGGTCGCGGTGGGTCGCGCAGACGAGGCGAAAATCCGCCCGATGGGGTTCCGTTCCGCCGACCTTGCGGAAGGTTCCGGACTCGAGCAGCCGCAGCAGCTTCACCTGTACCGCGAGCGGGACGTCGCCGATCTCGTCGAGGAAGAGCGTGCCGCCCGCGGCCGCGTCCACGAGGCCTCGCTTCGCCTTGTTCGCGCCCGTGAAGGCGCCCTGCTCGTAGCCGAAGAGCTCGGACTCGAAGAGCGTCTCGGGCAGGCCGCTGCACTCCACGGGCATGAACGGGCGCTGCCTTCGCCCGCTCATCTGGTGGAGCGCATGGGCGGCGAGTTCCTTCCCGGTTCCGGACTCGCCGAGGAGCAGCACCGGCACCTCGCTCGGGGCGGCCCGCTGAAGCAGACCGAGCGCCCGGAGAAAGGTCGGGGAGCGCCCGACGAACTGCCCCTCCTCGGCCCGCGCCTCGCGGATCTCGTGGATCCGCTCCAGAAAGCAGGTGATCCGGCCGCGGTCATCGAGGATGGGCTCGACCTCGACGTCGACGTACCGGGGGCCGCTCGCGCCGTGCTGGATGTGGAAGACGCGCTGCCGCCGGCCGGTCTCCACCGTCGCGCGCAGCGGGCAGGGATCGCCGTTCTGGTCGCAGGGCGAGTCGAACTCCCGCGAGGCCGCGTAGCAGGTCCGGCCGACCTCGCCGTATCTCGCCCGATAGGCCGGGTTCGCCGCGAGAATCTGGTGATCCATCGCGATGAGGATCGCGGGCTCGGGGACCTCGTCGAGCATCGCGCGCAGCCCGGCGCCGATGGCGGGGGCCTGCTTCCGGATCTGGAGGAGCATCGTGTGGGGCCTTCACTGCCACGGGTGCCAACTGCGTCACCCTGACAGTGACAGATATGGCACATCGGAGTTCCGGAGCCCATCGCGCAGATCCGGCCCCTGAGCTGGCATGACCCTGGCTGAAGCCCCTGCGTATGGCCAATGAGAGATTGTGTGCGTCGCTCGCCCCCGGGTCTGCGGGTGCGGAGGAGCGAGCTCGATGACCCCGCCGGAGGTGACCATCACGGAGGCCGCGCTGGGTGCGTTTCGCGACGCCGCGCGCGAGGCTCAGAAGGGGGAGGTGCTGCGGCTGGCGATCGACGCGAGCTTTCAGTACGACCTGTGCTTCGGCGGCGTCGAGCCGGACGACGTCGTCGTCGCCACGAGCGGGCTCGAGCTTGCGATGGACCCGCGCACGGCGCGGCGGGCGAACGGGGTGAAGATCGACTTCGTCGAAGGCGCCCATGGCGTGGGGTTCAAGATCGAGAACCCCCAAGAGGAGCCTGATCAGGGGCGTGCACCCGGCCGACCTGGTGCGCTGGTTCGAGAAGGGCGAGAGGCTCCAGCTCATCGACGTGCGGCCCGAGGCAGAGCTGGCCAGGGCCAGGGTCGGGGTCGCTCGTCGGATCGATCCCGCGTATCGATCGGAGCTCGACGCGCTCGCGAAGGACGCGAAGCTTGTCTTTCTGGCTCACCACAGCAGCGGCGCACAGGCAGCGGCGCGGTCGTACTACGACCGGGGATTCCGCAACGTCTGGTACGTGGTCGGCGGCATCGACGGGTGGGCGACGATGGATCCGGCCGTGCCGCGCTACTGAGGCGACGGCGGCGATGTCGCGCTCGTACCGCAGGCCCAGCGAAGCCAACTACCTACGCGCGCCCTCCACGTCATCGGGGAGCGCAGCGGCAGCGCGGGCGCGACGGGAGGGAACGGAGTTCAGAAGAGGAAGTTGTACGCGCGGACGAGGTCGTTGAACTCGCGGACGACCTTCTGGGGAGTGCCGTCACGGCTGTCGGCGAAGGGGCCTTCGAGGTCGCGCGGGTTGTACGCAACGTGGTCCCGCAGGCGGCGGGCGAAGGACTTCGCGGCCGTGAGGTACTCGTCCGACGCCCTCGCGTAGCTGGAGTACATCCGCACCGCCGCGGCCTCCGAGGGGCGCGCCGCGGCGTCCCGGGCCATGGCGTCGATGCCTGCCTCGTAGGCGCCGGTGAGGGCGAGGAGCGCCGCGGGGTCGATGCCCTCGATGAAGCCTTCGTTGGAGACCTGCGCCTTGTCGACGAGGTTGACGATCTGCCGGGCGAGGCGCTGGTTGCTGCGGAGGCGGCACTCGAACTGCCTCGACGGGTCGCTCTGCAGCCGCGCGAGGAGCTGCGTGGTGGCCAGGTCCTGGTGGTGCTCGACGGCCGACGAGAGCTGCCGGTTGGCCTCATCGAAGGAGCTGAACGCCTGCATCAGCGGCGCGTGCATGGCCCGGCCCTGCGCCATCTGGTCGTCGCGGTAGTTGTTGCGGGAGTAGTACGCGTGGGCCTGCTCGATCACGGGCTGCACGGTCTGGAGGGCTGCGATGTAGCGCTGCGCCGCCGCCTCGACGTCCGGCAGCGAGGGCTGCATCTGGGCCGAGCGCTGCGCCGCTGTCGCGCAGTCCGCCGGGTTGCCCGACACCTGGAAGAGGCCGAAGACGTTGCGCTCACGGCCGGTCGGGCCGTCGACCGCGGTGGTCCAGCTCAGGTAGCGACGCCTCGAGCGGAGCACCGACGACGAGAACCGGTTGAGGCACTGGGTGATGTACGGGTCGAGCTTGGCGCTCACCTGCTCGTCGGGCGGGAGCGTGCGCTGCGTGACGACGCCGAGCGGCGCGGTGACGCCGGAGAGCACGGGCCGGTCGCTGGAGCGGTCGAAGATGCCCCGCACCGCGCCTCGCGCGACGAGCTTCAAGGCGAGCACGACGACGATGGTGAGCACCACGCCGCCCCATCCGGCGACGCGCGACATCCCGCTGCTCCCGCCATGGGCAGGAGGACCAGGCGGCATCGGGTGTCCATAGCCCGGGGCCTGTCCATAGCCCGGCTGAGGAGGCGGAAAGCCCTGGCCATAGCCCGGCTGAGGAGGCGGATAGCCCTGGCCGTAGCCCGGCTGAGGAGGGGCCTGGCCGTAGCCCGGCTGCGGGGGCGGAAAGCCCTGGCCGTAGCCCGGCTGAGGAGGCGGCGCGAAGCCTCCAGGGGTCGGAGGGGCCTGGCCGAAGCCACCGGGGGTGGACTGCGGCTGCGAGGGGGGTGGTGGCGCTCCGGGAGCAGGGGGCCAGCCGTTACCGGGAGGCCAGCCGTTCTGGTTGGACATGGTGGTCTTCTACTCCGATCGACGCCAGTGCATCGCGGGCGAGCCGTGGTGGTCAATCGCAAAACACAGGCCGCCTGACGTCCGCCTCCGGCACGTCGTCGGTCGCCGGTCCGCCGTCGGGTGCGGGGCGTCCGTTGGTCTCGCGCATAACTTCGACACGCCCACCCAATGCGCCTCACCCGGAGCGAAGCGGAGGGGCGTGACGCTCACGCTTCGATCAACGGTCCGGACCGCATTGAGACGGGGGGCGGGCGCGCCCCTCCGCTTCGCTCCGGGTGAGGCGCATTGGGTGGGCGTGTCGAAGTTATGCGCGAGACCCGTCCGTTCATGCTTCGTCCCTGCGCAATCGGGGCGCCGCGTCGAACGCGTCGCGCTGGTCGTCATGTCGGACGACGCGGATCGCGAGTACCAGAGACAGGTCGCAGCGTCGGTCGCCGCGAGGTCGCGAGTCGGAGACGTGCCCGACGCGCCCATCGGTCTGTTCATCACGCGCCGGAGGCAGCCGGGGTCGATGGCGGAGCTCGACGAGATCGAGCGCATGCAGCTCGAGCGCATCGCGGCGCCGCACGATCCCGAGAAGATCCTCGCCGGCGAGCCGCTGGGCGAAGAGGACGACTCCTCGTTGGACATCGAGGTCGCGCTCGTCGTCGACCACGACGGCACGCCGCGGTACCGGCTCTGGGGAGGGAACTACGGCTGGGGATTCCTGATGGTCGCCGACTCGCTCGAAGTGCGTCGCGTACACCGCGCGACGCGATGGAGCACTGGAGCCCACGCAGCGCCCGATCTTCTGGGCGATGGACCGGGCGTGGCGCCGCGGCGATCACGACTTCCATCAGACCTTCGAGTTCTGCTGGTGGAACGACCAGTGCTGGAACGCGATCGCGAACGAGGAACCCGGCACCGTGGGGAGTGATCCGTCCATCCGAGCACAGTTCGCCGACCCGAAGTGAGCCCCGAGCGAGCAGTCAGCGGTGTGGCGCGCTCGCCCGGTATAACAGGACGCCCCCTGGGGTGAGCGTCAACGCGCGAACCCCCGGGCCCGCTTCAAACGCGGGGCTTGGTGGGTGCCTCACCGCGAACCCCAGCCCGCTGCGCCGTTACGCCCGAGCGTCTCCGCTCACCCCGCCCGCCTGCCCGCGCTTCCCCTCCTCCATCGCATCGCCAGGCGCCCCGTCGCTGGACGCCGCCCTCCCCCCGCGGTGATGCTCCCGCCGGTGACCACCGCCCTCCCTCGCGCCGCGCTGCTCGCCCTCGCGCTCTCCTCCTGCAAGACCGCCGCGCCCGTCCCTGCGCCCACCGTCGATGCGGGCCTCGCCGACGCGCCCGACGCGCCCGCCGCGCCCGCCGCGCCCTCACCTTCCGCGGTCAGCCCCTCGGAGCGCCCGACCGCACGATCCCCGAGGTGGACGCCATCGGCTACGAGCTCGACCTCGCCGTGGCCGACGCCACCCCCGGCGTCGAGACCTTCCGCGCCACCCTGCGCGGAACCTTCCTCGCCACCCGAGCGCTCAGCTCCGTCTCGCTCGACCTGGAGGGCAACGAGGTCGACGAGGTCACCGTCGACGGCGCGCCCGCCACGCACACCCGCACCGGCGACCGGCTCGACGTCGCCCTGGCCCGCCCCGTCGCCGACGGCGACGGCTTCGTGGTGTCCATCCGATATCACGGAGCCTTCCTCCAGGGCCGCACCGGCGCCGCGGGCTTCAACACCAACGGCGGGCTCATGGCGGTGCAGCGCAACCGCGAGGGCCGCCGGGTGTTCATGTCGCTCGACTGGCCGGGGCGCACGCGGCGCTGGCTGCCGGTGCGCGACCACCCCCGCGACGGGGCGATGGTGGCCGCGCGGCTCACCTTCCCGGCGGCGTACACGGTGCTCTCCAACGGCCGCCGCGTGGGGGTGACCGACAACGCCGACGAGACGCGCACCTGGGAGTACGAGGCGCTGACGCCGATGCCCATCTACGACCTCCACATCGGGGCCTATGACCAGTGGGTCGACCAGGAGACGCCCGCCGCGGCCAACGGGGTGACGATCCACCATTACGACTATCGATCCATGATGGCGCAGGGCAACGCGGCCTATGCCGACATCCATGAAGCGATGAATTTCTATACCGACACCTTTGGTCCCTATCGCTGGGGGCCGATGGCCTTCCTGCAGGAGCCCGCCATCGGTGGGGGGATGGAGCACGCCACCGTGGTGAGCATGGAGGAGACCATGTTCACGCGGCCGCGCGTGGCCCGCGTGGTGGCCATCCACGAGCTCGCGCACCACTGGGCGGGCAACCTCGTGCGCGGCGCCACCTGGAACGACCTCTGGCTCTCCGAGGGCTTCAGCGACTACCTCACCGGGAGGTACATCGAGTCCCACGACGGCCCCGCCGGGGGCCTCGTGCAGTGGCAGGAGATCCTCCGCCAGGGGCTGCTCACCGAGCACGCGATGCGCAACGACGCGCTCCTCGCGCTGCGCCCGGCGGACCCGGAGGCCGACCCCCTGCGGATGTTCACGCTCATCGTCTACAAGCACGGGGCCTTCGCGCTGCGGATGCTCGAAGGGGCGGTGGGTCGCGAGGCGTTGACGACCTTCCTGCGGGGGTGGTTCGACCGGCACGCCTACGGGTCGGTGACCACCGAGGCCCTGCGCACCGAGCTGGAGGCGGCCACGCATCGGGAGCTGCGAGGCTTCTTCGATCAATGGGTGTACGGGGTGTTTCACCCGGTGATGACCGTGACCACGAGGGCGGCCGAAGGGGGAATGGTCGCGGTCACCGTGCGACAGGTGCAGACCGTCGGCCCCGCGGAGGGATTCCGATATCCATTGGAGCTCGAACTCCGCAATGGCGCGATGACCCACCGGGTCACGATGGAGGTCACCGGGCGGGAGAGCACCGCGACGGTGGCGGCGCCCTTCACGCCGACCAGCGGTGGTGATCGACCCGGAGGTGAAGCTCTTCGCCACGGCCGCCTGCGGTACGGCCCTCCCCGACTGCCGCCAGGGATGGACCTGCACCGGGTCGACGACGCTGGCGGGCGCGCGCTACTGCCTCCCCCCCGCGGCGCCGCAGTAGCTCAGTACTGCCACGGGAACTTCTTGTAGTCCTGCGGGCGCTTCTCCAGGAAGGCGTCGCGTCCCTCCTTCGCCTCTTCGCTCCCGTACGCGAGGCGCGTCGCCTCGCCCGCGAAGAGCTGCTGGCCCACCATCCCGTCGTCGGTCAGGTTGAAGGCGTACTTCAGCATCCGCTGCGCCGTCGGGCTCTTCGCGGTGATCTCCCTCGCCCACTGGAGCGCCTCCTTCTCCAGCTCCGCGTGGGGGACGCTCGCGTTCACCATGCCCATCGCCATCGCCTCGTCGGCGGTGTACTCGCGGCCCAGGAAGAAGATCTCCCTCGCCCGCTTCTGGCCCACCATCTTCGCGAGGTAGGCCGAGCCGTAGCCCCCGTCGAAGCTCGCCACGTCGGCGTCGGTCTGCTTGAAGCGCGCGTGCTCTTTACTGGCCAGCGTAAGGTCGGCCACCACGTGAAGGCTGTGCCCGCCGCCCGCGGCCCACCCCGGCACCACCGCGATCACCACCTTGGGCATGAACCGGATCAGCCGCTGCACCTCCAGGATGTGCAGCCGCCCGAGGCGCGCCGGGTCGACCACCCCTTCGGCGCCCTCGTACTTGTAGCCGTCCTTGCCGCGGATGCGCTGGTCGCCGCCGGAGCAGAAGGCCCACCCGCCGTCCTTGGGCGATGGGCCGTTGCCCGTGAGGAGCACGCAGCCCACGTCGCTCCACTGCCGCGCGTGGTCGAGCGCGAGGTAGAGCTCGTCGACCGTGCGCGGGCGGAAGGCGTTGCGCACCTCCGGGCGGTTGAAGGCGATGCGCACGCAGCCCACGTCGAGCGCGCGGTGATAGGTGATGTCCTCGAAGGCGAAGCCCTCCACCGGACGCCACGCCGACTCATCGAAGATCGCAGAGACGCTCATGCGGCAGGTCATAGTGCCAATCCCCCTCCGGAGGGAACACCGCAGCACATCCGCCCCACCCCGAGGCGTGAACGCAAGGCCACAACTCTCCGGATCGCGCCGCAATTGGCGCGGCCTGGCGCGTCAGGCATGAGGAGTGCTGAGGCTTCAAGGCACAACCACAACGAGGTGCAGCATGAAGATCCGAAGCCTCCTTGGAGCCACGGCGGTGTTGATGGGTATGGCGATCCCCGCGACGGCGGGGGCGCAGGTGCGGCTCACGGGCCTCGCGGGCGTCGACTGGATGAACCGCGCTCCGACCTCCCTGTCGCTGCGCGCGGAGGGCACCTTGTCACCGATCCCGTGGCTCCACGTGGGCGCGTACGCCACCTCGCTGAGCGCGCTGGAGCAGTCTGGCTCCGGCTACTCCGTCGGCGGTCTGGCCGCGCTGCGGCCGGGCATCCCGGGCACCAGCGTCGACCCGATGGCCTTCGTCAGCCTCGGCTACCAGCGCACCCCGGGAGAGACCTGGGAGCGCGGCGCGGTGCTCCAGGTCGGCGGGGGCCTGGTCTTCCACACGCTGCCCTTCCTCGACCTGGAGCTGCGCGCGGCCTACGTGCAGTTGCTGGAGTCCAGCGACTCCAACGGCCTCACCGCCGCCGTCGGCCTCTCGCTCCACCCGTGATGGACGATTGACCGTCACGGGTCGCGCCGCGGATACCTTCCGCCCATCGTGCGACTCCCTTGCTGCCTCCTCCTCGCCCTGACCCTCCTCGGCTGCGGTGGGTCCAACGCCGCGGCCGACGCCTCCACCGACGCGCTGCTCGCCCCGCTGCCGTGGATGCCCCTCGGCGACGGCACCTGCGGCGCCCGGGCGCGCCGGGTCCCCACGCTCTCCGGGGTGCACGTCGACCCGTCGAGCGGACCCATCCAGTGGCTCACCAACCCGCCCTCGTCGGGCAACCACTACGGGTCGTGGGCCCGCTGGGGCGCGTGGCCCGACCTCGCCCGAGGCACCTGGGTGCACAACCTCGAGCACGGCGGCGTCGCGCTGCTCTACCAGTGCCCGAGCGGAGCCTGCGAGGCCACCCGCGACGCCCTGGTGGCCGCGGCGGCGGGCTTCCCCGGCGACCCGGCGTGCGGGCCCGCGGACGCCGCGCCGCCGAGGGTGCGCGTGGTCATCACCAACGACCGGGAGATCACGACGCCCATCGCGGCCTCGGCGTGGGGCGCCGTGTACGAGGCGAGCTGCGTGGACGCGGCCTCGCTGCGGCAGTTCTATGCGATGTTCGCCGGGCGCGCGCCGGAGGATTTCTGCGCAGAGGGCAGCGTGCCGTAGGGGGGCCGCCCCCGGGCGAGAAGGCCGCGGCGCGGCGACGGCGTCCTCGTCGGGCATCAGCGGCTCGCCCCGGTGCCTCGCCCTCGCCGCGATGAAGGCCGCGCCCAGGAAGAAGATCTGCGCCGAGTAGTACGCCCAGAGCATCAGCAGCACGACGCTGCCCGCGGCGCCGAAGGTCGAGTCCAGCGACTTGCGCCCCAGCCACGCGGCCACCGCGAGCCGCCCCACGGTGAACAGCCCCGACGTCACCAGCGCCCCCTCCGCCGCCTGGCGCCAGCGGATCTGCACCGACGGCAGCACCCGGAAGATCAGCCCGAAGAGCAGCGTCACCACCCCGAAGGACAGCACGTGGTCGATCACCCTCCAGTGCAGCCGGGCGCCCACCCCGAAGAGGTGCCCCGTCGCCACGATGGCCGTGCGCAGCGCCACCGAGGCCAGCAACCCGACGCTGCACACCAGCACCAGGCTGAAGGACACCAGCCGCCGCCGCGCCTGGATGAGGGCGTTGCGACGGAGCGCCGGGTCGCGGCGGAGGCGCACCCCCCAGAGGTGGTCGAGCGCTCGCTGGAGGTGGCTGAAGAGCCGCGTCGCGCCCCACGCGATCACCAGCACGCTCAGCGCCGTCACCTCGGAGCCCGAGTGGCTCTCTCGCACGTTGTCGAGCATCGAGCCCAGCGCGTGCGCGGCGTCGCGCCCCACCCACAGCCGCACCCCGCGGAGCAGCTCGTCGTGCGCCCTCGCCTCCCCGGTGAGCGCCCCCGCCAGCACCAGCGCGATCAGGAACATCGGCGCCACGCTCACCAGCGCGAAGAAGGCCGTCGCCCCCGCGAGCATCCGCCCGTCGTTGCGGGAGAAGGTGCGCAGCGTGTCGCCGAGCAGCGCCCTCATGCGCCCGCGGGGACCACCAGCCGCAGCGCCCTCGGCAGCACCTCGATGCGCGCCTCCGCGGTCGCGGGAAACTCCTCGCCGTCGATCTGCGCGGCCAGCGGCAGGGCGCCCGCCCTCGTGTCGAAGCGCAGGGTGATGCGGCCCGCGCGCACCCCGCGGCTGTGCGTCACCCCGACGCCCTCCAGCGCCGACGAGAGCGCCCCGGTGGGCTCGAGGTGCACCATCGCCTTCGAGAGCCAGTCGCGCCTCCCCGCGAAGGGCACCACCTCGAAGAGCCCGTCGTCGTGCCTCGACGTCGGATCGACGACCCACATCCCGCCGTAGATCCGAGTGCCCTTCACCACCAGGTCGCTGAGCTCCTCCCAGCGCTGCACGCCGTCCTCGGTCTCCACCCTCGCGGCGAAGCGGTCGTCCTCCACGTAGGAGGCCGCGAAGGTGCGCATCAGCGCCCCGGCGTAGACGAGGTGGTCGCGGAAGACGTCCCGCACCACGGGCATCTGCTCGATGGCGCGACGGTCCTCGTTGCGGAGGGCGAGCACCCGGGGGCTCAGGCCCCAGCCGGCGCTGTCGAAGAAGAGGGCCTCGGTGACCACCGACCCGTGGGCGTCGAGCGCCGTCAGACGGCCCGCGTCGAGGCGCGTCTCGTGGCCCGCCGAGAGCACCTTCACGTTGCGCCCGAGGTCCGCCGGATCGCTCGACAGACCGAAGCTCTTGCCCTGGTCGTTGGCGGTCCCGGTGGGGAGCATCCCGAGCGGGATCTGCTCCGCGCGACCCGAAGCGTGTAGCCCGCGAGCGACCTCGGAGAAGGTCCCGTCGCCGCCCATGGCCACCACCATCGACCAGTCACCCCGGGAGAGGGCGTCGCGCACGGCGCCGATGGTGCCTCCCGATGGCAGCGTCGGGAGCAGCGTGTGCGCCAGACCGGCGGCGTCGAGGAGCTGCCCCGCCCGGGCGATGCGCTCGGCGTTGCGCCCGCTCTGCGCGGTGGGATTGGCGACCAGCAAGACCCTCGGCGTCGATGGCATCATCCCCGCCATCGTACTGCCAGCCGAGCACGGTCCGCGATGGCGCCGGGAACCGCTCTACCGCCCGAACACCACCCGGTGAAGCACCAGCGGCGACTGGCCCACGCGGATCACCTCGCCCGCCCCGTCGGTTCCGAGGAAGGTCACCGAGCCCCGCTCGGCGCGGTAGGCCACGGGGAGCCCGATGGCCACCGCGTCGGCCCCGGAGACCACCTCCGCCGCGCTGCCGGTCACCACGCGATGGCCAGTCACCGTGAGCAGCCCGGTGGCCCCGGCGAGCGGCCATGTGCCACGGGAGCTTCCTTCGCCGTCGAGCACCACCACCACGCCGCCCGCGCGGAGGAAGCCCACCGCCGGGCCCGCGATGCGCACCGCGAGGGCGCTGATCGCCGCGTCCGTGGCCGAGGGCTGATGGTGGATGAGCACCACGTCGGTGCTGTCGATGGAGAAGACCGGCGGCAGCGCGTCCGGCGAGGTGACCTCCGTCTCCCTCCACGCCCGTAGCCCGGCCACCTGGCGGACCGCGTCGCGCACGCTGGTCACGCTCGCAGGCAGCGCCCCGACGGTGTACGTCGCCACCCTCGGCGCCGCCGCCGCGCTCAGGAAGACCGCGTTGCCCACCACGCGGTTCTGATCGGGGCGGGTGGTCTGGTAGTCGTGCCCGATGAGCACCAGGTGACCGGCGCGCGCGTCCCGGCAGCGGCCCCCGTTGCAGATGCCCGTGGAGCACACCACCCCGCAGCCGCCGCAGTTCTCCGGGTCGGTCTGCGGGTCGAGGCAGACCCCGTCGCAGAGCAGCAGCGGCGCCCGGCAGACCGCGCTGCACACCCCCGAGGCGCAGACCTCGCCGAGCGCGCAGGCCCGGCCGCAGCCGCCGCAGTGGGAGAAGCTCGACGCCGTGTCGACGCAGACGCTCCCGCAGAGGGTCTGCGGGGGAGTGCACCCGGTGTCCGCGGTCGCGCCATCGCGGAGCGAAGAGTCCGTGGGAGCGCCGTCGGAGAGGGCGCCGTCGGTGAGCGTGGCGTCGGTGAGCGTGGCGTCGGTGGCGCCCGCGTCGGAGACGTCGTCGAGGGCCGAGGCGTCGGGGCGATCGTCGGAGGCGTCGGGGCCGGTAGCGTCACGGGCGAGGCCCGCGTCGCAGGCGCCTGGGGACGGGATCCAGCCCTCGGAGCAGCGGCCGCCGAGCAGCGGATCGCAGCCGAGGAGCGCGGTCGCGAGGAGGAGCGAGACGAGGGGGCGCTTCATGGCGAGGGCTCGGGGATGCGGCGGGAGTGGCCTTCGGCGTCGAGGTGCACCCAGCCCCCGATGGTCTGCGCGTCGCCGACCGATCCGACGCCGGAGACGATGATCTCGACGCGGCGGTTGGCGGCGAGCTCGTCGGGGGAGGTTCCCGTCGAGCGGGGAACCCGGCGGCCGAAGCCCAGCGGCCGGAGCCTCGCCGGAGAGAGGCCGAGCGCCGAGAGCTCGCGATGCACCGCGAGGGCCCGCATGAAGGAGAGGGTGAAGTTGTAGCGGTCGTCTCCCCGCTGGTCGGCGTGGCCCTCGATGAGCACCACGCGCCGCGGGGGAAGGTCGCGCACGATGGTCGCGATGGCGGCGAGCACCGGGCGGGAGCGATCGCGGATGCGGAACGAGTCGGTGTCGAAGAAGACCGCATCAGCGACGACGATGCGGCCCTCTCGCACCTCCACCACCCCTTCGTCGGGGCAGCCGTCGTGGTCCTCGACGCCGTTCACCACCTCCGGAACGTCGGGGCAGCGGTCGTCGGGGTCGATGATCCCGTCGCGGTCGTTGTCGGGGTCGACGCAGCCGTCGTCGTCCTCGAAGCCGTCGCGGTCTTCGGGGACCTCCGGGCAGCGGTCGACGGCGTCGCGCACCCGGTCGTCGTCGCGGTCGGGCTCGCGGCAGCCGTCGCCGTCGAAGTCGGGCAGCGATGGACCCGTGATCGTCGGGCACGGCGGCGGTGGCGGAGGCAGCGGCGGTAGTGGTGGAACGACCGGTGGTGGAGGCGGCGGAGGACGATCAGGGAGCAGGGTGAGGCCTACGCCCAGCAGGGCGAGGTGAGCGTCGCCGGGATAGGCCAGCGAGTCGGTCTGCGGGAGCCAGGCCCAGCCCACCCACGGACCCACGTCCACAGGCCCCGCCGCGAAGGACCACCCCACCCGGGCTCGCATCACGGGAGCGGAGACCGAGCCCGTGCGGGCGAGGCCGCCATCGAGCTCCACGAAGAGCCGCTCGGCGCCCGGAGGAGGAGCGCCCGAGGGGGCGGAGCCGGAGGCCCAGGTCGATCCAGCCGTAGCCCCCGGCGGAGAGCGCGGGGATGCCCGATTGGGACTGCGACGAGCGCGAGGAAAGGCCCGTCCAGCCGATGCTGGCGGTGATGCCGAGCGCGGTGAGCGGGGCCCACTCGAGGCCGAGGGCGAGCCCGCCGCCCACGCCGTAGCGATCGGACTGCCATCCCGTGGCGGGCATCGCCCCGTAGGCGTCGGCGTGGAGGCGCACCTGCGCGGCTGCGCCGGCCGGGAGGGTGAGCACGGCCAGCGCGACGGATGCCGCGAGGCCGAGGCGCGCCGCGCTCGTGGGAGCCCCGTGGCACCGCTCTCCCGCCGCATGACGCCGACCGCTCATGCGAACTCCTATCGGGCACCAGCGCGCTGCGGACAACTTTTGGGGGGTGGTGGGGCCTCCCGCCCCCACCCGGCTCAGATGCTACCGGGGCGCGCGGTGCCGACCGGGAACACATCCGAGGGCTCGTAGACGTGGAGCTGCAGGTGGGGCTGCGAGTGCTGCTCGCACCACTGCTGCGCCCCGTTGGACGACGCGCGCACCGCGGCGCACTCGGGGCAGACCGGGTCGGGCTGCGGCGTCGGGGCGAGCCCGGCGTAGTCGATCGCGCGCGCCACGAGCACCGGGCAGCGGGCGTGGCGGATGATCTGCTCGGCGACCGAGCCGAGCGCGAGGCGCTTCACGCTGGTGCGCTGATGGGTGCCGACCACGAGGAGCTGGGCGTTGATGTCGACGCAGAGCTGCGCGAGCGCCTCGGCGGGCGCGCCGGTGCGGACGTGGGTGACCACCCGGGGGTTGCCGAGCGTCTCGTCGGCCGCGCATCGCTCCCGCACCCACGAGAGCAGTCGGGCCGGGACGGACTCCAGCTTCTCGGTCTCCTCGCGGATATCGCCCGGGCCCTGCTGGCCGCCGTGTAGCGCGGGCAGCACGTGCGCCAGGTGAAGTACGATGTCGCGACGCCAGCCGGACATCCGGCAGGCCTCGCGCAACACATCGTCCGCGGTGTCGTCGAAGTCGATGGCCACCACGATCGGGACGAGCTTGTCACTCATGATTCTCTCCTGCGTTGGGCGACCGGGCAGACCGTCAGGCGCCAGGCGCCAGGCGCCCGACCGCGAAGGACACCACTGCTGCCCGGTGGCTTAGATAGGTCCGCGACCCCCCGATGGCCACCTCCCGTAGCGATGCCCGCGTCGCGCGTCCCTTACGGCTCCAGCGCCTCGGCCTCGTCGCCGGTGAGCCGCATCGTGCGCCACGCGCCTCGCCGGAATCGCCACGCCATCAGCGCCGCCAGCGCGGCCATGTAGAGCACCACCCACGACAGCGCGACCACCGGGCCGCCGCCCCAGCGCGCCGTGAGCAGGGTCACCGGGACGAAGGCCCCCCAGGAGATCGCGATGCGCACCCGCATGGGCCACGCGGTGTCGCCCGCCGCGCGCAGCGTCTCGCTGTAGACCATCGTGACGGCGTCGAAGAGCTGCCACGCCACCGCCACCCGCAGCAGCGGGACCGCCACCGCCAGGAAGGCCGTCCGCTCGGCGAGGCTGCCCGGAGAGAAGGGCGCCAGCAGCAGCCGGGGGGCGAGCGCGTAGCCCACGCCGACGAGGCCCATCCACGCCGCGGCGGCCAGGAGGGTGCGGCGGACCAGGGCGCGCACCGAGTCGGCGGAGTCGGCCCCGATGGCCTGGCCCACGTGGATGGCCCCGGCGTTGGCGAGCCCGAAGGCGGGCATGAAGGCGATGGAGTTGAGCTGGAGCACCGCCATGAGCGCCGCGAGGGCGGCGGTGCCCATGCCCGCGAAGACCACGTCGATGAAGAACAGGAAGGCCGCGAACTCCAGGAACCAGTTGACCCCGTTGGGCAGGCCGAAGCGCAGCACGCGGCGGAACTCCTCCCACCGCCACCCGGGGCGATCCACTCCCCTTCCGGCGGCCGCGAAGGCCCCCAGGGCGTAGGCGAAGCCAGCGAGCGTGGCGACGATGGACGCCAGCGCGGCGCCCCGCACGCCCATCGCCGGGACGGGGCCGAGCCCGTGGATGAGCACCCACGCGAGCGGCACGTTGAGCACCATCACCAGCACGCTCGCCGCGAGCCCGACGCGCGTGTCGCCCTGGCCCCCGAACCAGTTGGCGATGGCCTCGATGCCTACCGCGGCGCCGACGCCGACGAGGCGCAGCGCGATGTAGTCGCTCATCAGGGCGCTCACCGCGGGGGTGTAGTCAGCCCTCGCCAGCAGCCACGGCACCGCCGGGATCAGCGCGAGCGCGACCGCCTCCGAGAGGAGCGCCACGCCGAGGCCGTACCAGCCGTAGCGGCGGAGGCGAGCGGGGTCGTGGCGACCGGAGAGCTGCGCCGCGAAGCTCTGCACGATGAACACGACGCCCAGCGGCAGCATGAACACCGCGAAGGCGTTGAGGGCGCCGTTGCCGGTGGCCGCGAGCGCGTCAGGCCCCAGCGGGGCGACCATCACCGCGTCGGTGAAGCCCACCACCGACTGCGCCGCGCGCCCGAGGATCATCGGCCACGCGAGCGCAATCAAGGCGCGGACGGTCGGCAGTCGCCAATGGGTCGCTTCCATGGTCCGGGGCGGAGACCATACCGGCGATCGCCCTCCCGCGCCGCGCGCCTTGACCCGCCCGATGCGCGAACACACGCTCCGTCTCCCACGTGATCCCCCCTCCTCCGACGACCCTCTTCGCGCTCCTCAGCGCGCTCTCCTGGCTCACCGTCGTGGGCGCCGCGCGAAGCCTCCGCGGGGGCCCCTACGCGGCCTTCCTCGCGGTGCTCCTCGGCATCCACGCGCTGTCCTAGCTCTCGGTCTTCCCCAGCACCGGGGTCGCGTGGCCGCTCTTCGCCTACCTCCAGCTCGCGGTGTTCGTGCACTTCGCGGCGCTCATCCGCCCGAGCCTCCGCGGCTCGCTCTACCGCGCGGCGATCAGCGTCCCGGGCTCGTGGTTCGTGGCGGTGGTCTTCCTGTCGGTGCCGTGGTCCATCGCGAGGGCGATGGGCTTCCACCCCTGGGGCGCGTGGCTGCCCTTCGCGCTCGCCACCGTCGGGCTGGTCGACTCGCTCTGGGCCTCCGAAGACGAGCGCCACCTCTGGCTCGACGGCGCCGTCGTCCCCTCGCTGCAGCGCCACGAGACCCGCGGCGCCCACGACCCGCGCCCCCTGCGCATCGTGCAGATTACCGATCCCCACATCGGGGCCTTCATGTCCGTCGCGGCCCTCCAGGCCGTCTGCGCCCGCGCCGTCGCCCGCGACCCCGACCTCGTGCTCCTCACGGGCGACCTGCTCACCATGGAGTCGCAGCGCGACCCGGCCTGGCTGGCCGCCGCGCTCGCTCCGCTCAAGGCCATCGAGGGCCGCTGCTACGCGTGCCTGGGCAACCACGACCACGAGGCCCTGGACACGGTGAAGACCGCCCTCGCGGTCAACGGCATCACGCTGCTGGTCGACGACATGGCCGTCGCCGAGACCGCCGCGGGCCCGGTGGAGATCGTCGGCTACGACTTCGTCTGGCGAGACCGCGCGGCGCACATGCAGTCGGTGGCCGCGCGCTTCCCTCGCACCGCGGGAGCGCCCCGGGTGGCGATGCTCCACGACCCGGGCGCCTTCCATCACCTGCCCGAGGGGAACGCCGACCTGGTGCTCTCGGGGCACACCCACGGGGGACAGCTTGGACTGCTACGGCTGGGCCTTCGGGGGACGGTGGTGTCGGCGCTGTCGCAGGTCCCCGATCACGGGCAGTGGGCGCTGGGCACCGCGAGGCTCTATGTGCACCGCGGCACCGGGCACTACGGCTTTCCGCTGCGCATCGGGGTGCCCGCCGAGCGGAGCCTGCTGCACGTCCACGGGCTGTGGCGCGAGGCGACGGGCTGAGACCTACCGCAGCGAGGCCATGTCGATCACGAAGCGGTACCTCACGTCGCTGCGCAGCATCCGCGCGTAGGCCTCGTCGATGCGCTGCATCGGGATCACCTCGACCTCCGACACGATGCCCCGCTCGGCGCAGAAATCGAGCATCTCCTGGGTCTCGCGGATGCCGCCGATGAGCGAACCCGCGATGCTGCGGCGCGCGCCGATGAGCTTGCCCACCGACGGCGACGGGTGCGGAAGCTGCGGGACGCCCACCAGCACCAGGGCCCCGTCGCGCCGCAGCAGCGAGGTGTACGCGTCGAGGCTGTGAGGCACCGCGACCGTGTCGAGGATGATGTCGAAGCTCCCCGCGTGGCGGGCCATGGCGCTCGCGTCTTTGGAGATCACCACCTCGTCGGCCCCGAGGCGCCTCGCGTCCTCGGCCTTCCCGGGTGACGTGGTGAACAGCACCGTGTGGGCCCCGAAGGCGTGCGCGAACTTCACCCCCATGTGACCGAGGCCCCCGAGGCCCACGACGCCGACCTTCTTCCCCTTCCCGGCGCCCCAGTGCTTCAGCGGCGAGTACGTGGTGATGCCCGCGCAGAGCAGCGGCGCCACGGCGGCGAGGTGCAGCTTGTCCGAGACCTTCAGGCAGAAGCGCTGGTCGACCACGATGCGCGTCGAGTAGCCGCCGTAGGTCACCGGCGCGGCGCGGTGCTTGTCGGGGCTGTTGTACGTCCACGTGACGTCGCCTCGCTCGCAGTACTGCTCGAGGCCCTCCCGGCAGCTCGGGCACGCGCCGCAGGAGTCGACCATGCACCCCACCGCGGCGAGGCCGCCGACCACGAAGCCCGTCACCGAGGCCCCGACCCGGGTCACCCTCCCGACGATCTCGTGGCCAGGAACGCAGGGGTAGACGGTTCCCTCCCACTCGCCCCGCGCGGTGTGGAGGTCGGAGTGGCACACGCCGCAGTAGAGGATGTCGATCTCCACATCCCCGACGCCGGGATCGCGGCGGTCGAAGCGGAAGGGCGCGAAGGGAGCGGTGGCGTCGGAGGCAGCGAAGCCGAGGGTCGTGCTCATGGTGCCCGTCAACCTACGCCCGTCGAGCCCGGTGAGAAGTCCCTCTCTTCATGGGCGCTGTTTTCCCTAAACCACCCGGTCGGGATAGCCTCGGGCTCCCACTCATGGCGCTCAACCCGATCGTGCTGGCGGTTCCCTTCTACTTCATCGGGATGGGCGTGGAGGCGGCCATCGACCGCAAGCTCCGCGCGGGGCTCTACACGGTCGACGACACGCTCAACAACCTCGCCTGCGGGCTCTACCAGCAGCTCCTCACGGTGGTCGCCGCGACGGCGCTGATGGCGCCCTACTACTGGATCTACCAGCACGCCCGGCTCACCCACTGGTTCGACGCGCACCCGGTGATCTCCTGGGTCGCCGCCTTCGTGCTCTCGGACTTCTTCTATTACTGGTTTCATCGATGGAGCCACGAGAGCGCCATCGGGTGGTTCAGCCACGTCGTCCACCACCAGAGCGAGGAGTACAACCTCTCCGTCGCCCTGCGGCAGGACGCCTGGCAGCCGCTCTTCTCCATGTGGTTCTACCTGCCGCTCGCGCTGCTGGGACTCGCCCCCGCGACCTTCGCCACGGCCTATGGCCTGGTCATCGTCTACCAGTACTGGATCCACACCCGGCTCATCGGGCGAATGGGACCATTGGAGTGGGTGTTCAACACCCCGTCGCACCACCGGGTGCACCACGGAGTCGACCCCAAGTACCTCGACAAGAACTACGCGGGCGTCTTCATCATCTGGGACCGTATGTTCGGCACCTTCCAGCCCGAGGAGGAGTCGCCCACCTACGGCACCATCGAGCCCCTCGCGAGCTGGAACCCCTCGTGGGCCCACCTCACCTACGGGGTGAAGCTCGCCCGCAAGGCCGCCTCGATGCCGACCGTGTGGGACGGCCTCCAGACCGTGTTCCGCTCTCCCGGCTGGGTTCCCGCGGGGGTGACTCCGGTCGACCTCGACGCCCTCGCCGCCGAGCGGCTGCACACCCCGAAGTACGCCGTGACGGTCAACCCCCCGCGGCGTCACTTCGTGGTCGCGGCCTTCGTGCTGGCGATGGTCCCGGGCACCCTCCCCCTGGCGGTCCCGATGTCCGCCTCGGCGCAGTGGGGGCTCTCCGCGCTGACCGTGTGGGCGCTCACCAACGTCGGCGGCCTCACCGAGCGCCGCGGGTGGGCGGTGACCTCGGAGCGCGCCCGGCTGGCGGTGCTGGGCGCCGCGGCGCTGGGCCTCGCGGCCTGGGCGCAACAGCCGCTGTGGCTGATCGTGAGTGCGGTGTCGTGGGGGATGTCCACCTGGCTGACGCAGGTGGCGACGAAGGACTGAGAGAGGGGGAGCTCAGCCGCGCGCGTGGCGGCGGCGGCGGCGGATCACCATCGCGGCGCCCAGGGCGAGCGCCCCGAGGCTCCAGCGAGGGTCGGCGTCGGTCACGCCCGCTCGGCAGGTGCATCCACGGTCGGCCGGGCGGTACGAGAAGCCTCCCGTCCCGCTGCCGTCGGCGCGAATGCCCGCGTCGGCGCGACCGCCGTCCGTGGCCGCGTTGGCGCCCGCGTCGGGCCTCGCGGCGGCTCCGCCCACGCACTCACCGAGGCGGCAGGTCTCGCCCGCGGGGCAGAGGATGGTGTCCGGCCCGGTGGCGCAGGAGTCGACGCACATCCCCCGCTCGCAGTGGCGGCCCGTCGGGCAGGTGACGCCGGTGCATGCGTCCTCGGTGCAGTAGCCGTCCGGCTGGCAGGTGTGGCCCGGGCCGCAGGGGTGGCACTGGCAGCCGCCGATGCACTGGCCCACCGTGGCCGAGCTCGGGTCGCTGTCGCAGACGTCCGCGCCGTCGCAGACGATGCCCGCGCAGGGGTTGACGCATCGGCCCGCGCGGCAGCTCTGCGCCCACGGGCAGTTGACCCCGTCGCAGAGGCCCACGCAGCGCCCGTCGGAGCAGCGCTGGCTGACCGGGCAGGTCATGTTGAGGCAGGAGGTCTCGACGCAGGTGCCGCGGTCGGAGCAGGTGCGGCCGGTGAGGCAGCCGAGCTCGGGCTGGCAGCGGTCGACGCACTGGCCGCGGTCGCAGACCTGGTTCGTCGGGCAGAGGTCGTTGCTATCGTCGATGGCGCCGTCGCAGTCGTTGTCGAAGCCGTTGCAGGCGCGGGCGCGGGGCATGTTGACCTGCTGGCAGGTGGTGCCCATCCCCGAGCAGATGGTCACGCCCATGCCGCAGGCGCCCATCTGGCCGGGGACCGTGCAGGGCATGCCCGCGCCGGTGCAGCCGCCGCCGACGATGCCGCCGCGGATCTGGAAGCGGTAGAGCCCGGGCGTCCCGCCGGCCACGTTGGTGCTACGGCAGACGTTGATGATCGTGGGCATCCGCGACTCGGGGAGCGCCACGAAGTTGCGGCGGTTGCCCGCGTCGAAGCCCACCTGGGCGGGCGTTCCGCCGAAGCCTCCCATGCCGCCGGAGGCGTCGCCGGTGATCCACTCGCAGCGGTTGTAGCGAAACTCCACGTCGAAGTCGCCGCCGGTGGTGCAGGTGCCCGAGGTCGACAGGATCATCTGGAAGTCGTTGAGCCGGTCGTTGTGCGAGCTGTAGTAGCCGACGTTGTGCCAGGTCACGACCACGCGGTTGGGCTCGACGTGGAAGCAGATGGAGTTGTTGGTCGGCTGGCCTCCGCCGCGGGTGTCCACGTCGGCCCACCAGGGCGCGATCATGGGCTGATCGGCCACCGGGAAGGCGTCCGGCGTGTACTGGCTCAGGTCATCGTTGAAGGTGATGTTGCCGTTGGTGTTGAGATAGAAGCTGTTATACGAGCAACCGAAGAACCCGAGGCCGCCCGGAAACGCAGGGCGCAGGTCGATGGATCGGCCGTACCCGCCGTCGTCGTTGGGCTGCGCACAGTGGTCCGACGTCCCGTACCCGTTGGGCCCGCCGAAGCCGTTGAGCAGCGGGATGGCCTGGGCCTCCGTCGCCGCCGCGACCACCGCGACCGCCGCGCAGAACGAGAAGAGGGAGCGCTGTAACCTGCCCAGGGCGATCATCGATGAGGCCTCACGATATGGGGTGAAGAGACGTTTGGGTTCCGGCGAAGCAACGCCGCGACGGTAGTTCAGACCCGCAGGGCCCGTCGAGTGCGGGGCGCGTGTCACCGTGTTGGGCGTCGTCGCGTCGGCGCTCTACCTCGGCCGCGGCGAAGGGGTATAGCTACCGCCCGAAGGCATGTGCACCATCATCGCGCTGCGCGGGGTACATCCGGGATATCCGCTGATCGTCGCGGCCAACCGAGACGAGTTCACCAGCCGCCGGGCGACCGGGCCGGTGGTGCTCTCGGAGTCGCCGAGGGTGGCCGGAGGCCTCGACAGGCAGGGCCGGGGGACGTGGCTCGGGGTGACCGGGCGCGGGTTCTTCGTGGGGATCACCAACCAGCGCACCTGGAGGATGCCCGACTCGACGAGGCGCTCCCGAGGGGCCCTGGTGCTCGACGCCCTGAGGCTGGGCTCCGTCGACGGGGTCGAGGCGCACCTCAAGGCGCTGGCGCCACGAAGCTTCAACCCCTTCAACCTGCTCTTCGGAGACGCCGCATCGCTGGCCGTGGCGTACGTGCGAGACGACGCCCCGGAGGTGACGGTGGAGCGCCTCCCGGCCGGGATGCACGTGCTCACCAACGACCGCATGGGCTCTCCCTGGTTTCCCAAGGCGGCGCTTCCCCACGCCATGACTCGAGCTCTCCGCGGTGCCCTCGATGGACCTCGACGGCGTCTTCGCGGCGATGCTCCCGGTGCTGGGCGACCACTCCATTCCGAGGGCGATCCCTCCACCGCCGCCGGGCTCGCTGATGCCCGCGGCCTACGCTCGACGGCTCCAGGCGCTGTGCGTCCACACCCCGGGCTACGGCACCGTCTCCGCCACGCTGCTCGCGGTCTCCCCGTCGGGCGTCGCCCGCTACCTCTTCGCCGGAGGACCGCCCTGCCGCACGGCCTTCGTCGATCACACCGCGCTGGTGGCTACCCCATCACGGTGATGGTGATGCGCCGCTCGTGGGGCGCGTGGCGGTGCTCCCAGAGGTAGACGCCCTGCCAGGTGCCGAGGTCGCAGCGGCCGTCGACCAGGGGCATGGTGAGCGACGACTCGGTGAGCACGCTGCGCACGTGGGCGGGCATATCGTCGTCGCCCTCCTCCCGATGCACATAGCGGGGGTCGCCGTCCGGAACCAGCTCCCGGAAGAACCGCTCCAGGTCGCCTCGCACCTCCGGGTCGGCGCGCTCGCAGAGGAGCAGCGACGCGCTGGTGTGGTGCACGAACACGCTGCATAGCCCGTCGCGCACCCCCGAGGCGGCCACCGCGGATTGCACCTGATCGGTGATCTCGTAGGTTCCGCGGCCGGTGGTGGGGACGTCGAGTCGGACGCGGTGGACGCTCATGGTGGCTGAAACCTGGGCAGCCCCACCGGGCGCGTCAAAGCCCCTTTTGGCGTTCAGCGCCCGCGAAACACCGCCGGGCGTCGCTCGACCGCCGCCGCGAGCCCCTCGCCGAGGTCGTCGCTCGCGTAGCTCTCGGCCTGGCGCATCGCCTCGTTCTCCAGCGCGGCCCGCAGCGCGGCCGGGTCGGGCGAGAGCGAGGCCTTCAGCGCGCGCACGGCGAGCGGAGCGTTGCGGGCGATCTGCGCCGCCAGCGCCTTCGCCCTCGGCAGCACCTCATCGGCGGCCACGGCCTCGAGCGCGACGCCCATCTGCGCGGCCTCGACGCCGTGGAAGCGCCGTCCGGTGAGCAGCAGCTCCACGGCGCGCTGCGCCCCCACGCGGCGGGGCAGCAGGTAGGTGGCTCCCATGCCGGGGTGGAGGCCGAGCTGCGAGAAGTTGAGGGCCAGCCTGGCGTCGGCGTCGACCACGCAGAGGTCGCAGGCGAGGGCCACGCAGAGCCCCGCCCCGATGGCCGCACCTCGCACCGCGGCGATGGTCGGAACCGCGATGCCGGTGACCGAGAGGTAGCGCGCATAGAAGTCGAGCATGAAGGCGCGGGCCTCCATGAAGCGCGCGGCGCGGAGGCTCTCGAGCATCTTGAGGTCGCCTCCGCCGGAGAAGTTCTCGCCCGCTCCGGTGAGCACGACCGCGCGCACGTCGGCCTCGGAGCGAAGCGCGGCGACCGCCGCGGCGAGGGCATCTCCGAGCTCGGGGGTCATCGCGTTGCGGCGGCGAGGATCGTTGAGGGTGATGGTCGCGACCTGATCGACGACCTCGACGAGCACGAGGGAGGATGCGGCTTCCATGATGGCGGCGACACTACCCGATGGCGCCAGCGAGGGGGGGGGGTTAGTGGGGTGTGTGGGGGGAGAGAGGGGGGGGTGAGTGCTGGTTGTAGGAGGTGGGGGCGGGCGGGAGGCACCTGTGGGGGGGGGAGGTGTCTGGTTCGCCCCGGGGCTGGCGTAAGGTCCGCCGGGCGAACCCGATGAGCAAGAACCCAGCCCTCCTGTTTCACCCCAATCCGCCGGACGATGAGGGCGACCTTCGGAGGCTGTTCTACAACCGCGAGGTCGAGCTGGAGAATGGGCTGGAGATCCTGCTATCGGGCGCGATCCCCACGCTGCCGCTCGCGGTGCATGGGCCCACCCGATCGGGCAAGTCGCACTTCGCGCGGTATCTGGTGATGGAGGCGATCGTCCAGGGCGCGAGCTTCGAGGCGCTCATCGTACAGGCGAGTGACAAGAGCACAGCGCGCAGGGTGCTCGCCAAGATGTACACCAGCCTGCTGAAGTCCCTTCCCAGCTTTCCTGATGCGTTCAAGACAGAAGACGCCCTGGAGTCCTGGCACCGCGAACTCAAGGAGTTTCACGACCTCCTCCCGTTGGTCGACCCCGCGCGCCAGATAGAGGCCGAATATTCCGAGTCCGAAGCGCGACTGCGCTCCATCAAGCTCGGAATCAGCCTTTCGCCGTCGGTCACCTTCAAGAGCCCGGCGCCGACGACCGGCCCGGTGGCGGAGCCCAGGGTCGAGGGAAGACTGGAGGCGTCGCGGTCGAGCGACCAGTCCCGAAGCCAGACGCAGAAGCTCAAGTGGGCGATCGCGTTGCCGACGGATGACCACGTCGTCACGCTGATCACGCAGCTCCTGGAGTTTCGACGCCGCATCGACGACGCACGCCGCGTGCTCTTCCTGGTCGACGACCTCGATCTGCTCGACCCGCGGCTGGAGAACGGTGGGGAGTGCAGCGTGCTCCTCGACCGGCTCGGCACGCTGGCGGCGTCGAAGCGATGCACGGTCGTGGTGACGGTTCGCACGCAGTCGTACAACGGCCGCGAGAAGGATCTACAGCCCCTGGCGGAGAGGGACCTGGGAGAGCGCGAGGGCTGGCCGCTATAGAAGCGCATGAGTGCTTCAATGACGGCGAGGCGGACGACGCCAGGCAGGGCTGGCCAACCGTGTGGAGGGCGGGTCGCCTTGACGCAGAGACAGGTATCGCGTACCGAGCTGCCGATCGCCCTCGCTCGGGTACGAAAGCGGCTCAATGAGCAGTTGCTCGAATGGCGCAGAGCCCCTGAGCTGGTGTTCATCATCGAGCGGGTGGACACCGAGGTGCGCGCCGGACGCCAGCAGGTGGCCTTCGAGGAGGACCTGCCGCCGAACCCTCTGCTGCTTCGGCTGTTGGCGCCGATCGTAGGGAAGAGGGCGACGTATTCGATCGAGCCCCTGTACGTAGACGCGATCCGGTCGCAGCAAGCGCCATGAGCGACACGCTCGACGTCAACGAGGTCGCGGCAGCGCTGGGAGAGCTGCGACGCCTGGTGCATCGGATGGACGAGGTCCGGACGGGCTTCCAGGCGATCGTCGCGGCGGCGGACCTCCACGGAGCGCGCGAGCGGGCGTTCTCGCTATCGACGGACGTGCCCGAAGTGCGCGTGTTCGGCGTGCTCGACCGGGTCACGGAGCAGGAACTCCACGCGCTGTTGTCGGCAGCGACACCAGACATCGTGGTGCAGAAGGAGCTGGGCAATCTACTGGAGATGATGCGACGGACGCCTCGCCTGCATCGGGCGATGGCGCATGTGCATCCATACTCGTTCACGCCGGCGGGCGGGCATTGGTGGGAGCAGTACCGGGCGGAGCTTCGGGCGCTGCCCGAGCAGCCGATCTGGGGCATCCCGGGCCGCACGTGCTGGGAAGATCTGTCCAGCCGATACCGGACGGAGTGTCCAGGGCGGTGGTCGTGATGGTCGAGCTGGTCGTACGGCGACGGACAAGGACGAGCGGCCCATCGAGCTCGACCCTCGACCCGCGTTGCGGCAGTGGATGAGCGACTCCAGCGGCGAGCACCCTCGGTTGGTGTACGTGGTCGGCGGTCCCGGCTCTGGCAAGAGCACGCTGGCCACCATGCTGGCGGCCGATCTGGCGGGTGATCCTCTGTTGCAGCCGCTGCTCATCCGACTGCGGGACGTGTCGCCGGAGCGCGATGTGTTCGATGAGATCACGCGGGTGCTGCGGGAGATGCCTCTGCCAGATGGGGTAGGCGCCGGGCTCGCTCAGGTGTTCAGTCGGGCGCCGCGGCTGGTGCTGTTGCTGGATGGCTACGACGAGCTGATCCAGGCGTCTCGCACAGGGCTGGGGAGCTTCTTCCTGAGGCTGCAGAACCTCCTCCGAGACCAGCGGGTGCAGGGGATCGTCTGCTTCGGGCGCGACACGGTGTTCAGCCGCGATGACACGTCGATCCCCGAGGACGCGACGGTGGTGTCGCTGCTGCCCTTCGACGACGCGCAGGTGGCGCAGTGGTGCGAGCGGTGGAGTGAGGCGACGGGGAGGTCGTTCGACTGGAAGCAACGGGGGAAGCGCGCCGAAGGATCGGATGACGAGGTTCTTCAGTCGTTGATCCATGAGCCGCTGACGCTGAGGCTCCTGGCGCTGCTGGATCTGGAAGGAATCCCGATCTTTTCGGAAGACGGCGGGTTGGATCTCGCCCGGGTCTATCGCCATGTGATCTCGGAGACCTGCGCTCGGCACCAGAAGGAGCGAGGACTTCACGGCGGCGGACCTTCGGCGCCTGCTCCGGGTCATCGGATTTGCCGTGATGCAGAGCGGTCAGGAGGTGATCCGTCGGGACGATCTCCAGAAGACGCTGACCGCGCTCGGGCTACAGATCGAGACCGACAAGACCGGATCGAAGGCGACCCAGTTGATCCTCGCCATCTCGCAACGGCGAAGCGACGAGGACGAGCGTGCCTGGGAATTTCTGCACAAGTCGTTGGGGGAGTACCTCGCCGCGGAGTTTCTCTCGGTCGAGATCGCGGCCATGGTCGCCCAGGAGAAGGACGAGTTTGGCGAGACGACGTTCAGGCTGACGAACAGCGCGCTCTGCCGACGATGGATCGAGCGCTTCGGGGTCGCAGTGGTGCCCGTGGGGGTTGAGCGCTTCCTGCGGAGGATGGCAGGCGACTGGCAGACGTTCTTCGAGCAGGGTGTCGCGAAGGATGCGGACCGCGACCTTGTCACGCTCGCGAGAGGCTCGGAGGAATCTACGGCGCCTTGCTCGATGAGGTCGAAGCCGAGACGACACTCCGGGTAGCACGCGCGTGGACGCTGCGCCCGAGTGATGTGCTGGGCATCGGGCTGGGCAATGTGTTCTTGATTGCGGGGCTGCGTGCTGGCGACGATGCAGGATTGCTCCTGAGAACCGTCCTGGCAGGTATGGAGATGCCTACCACGCGATGATGCGGTCGCCCAGAGCCACTGGGCCGCGTCGCTCCCACCACTTCGCGGCATTGCCGGCGACCTTACAAGGCTGAATCTTGCCGGCTCCACTGGAACGTCACCGCAACAGGCCGCCCCCCCCCCCGCCGCGCACTTCATCAAGCTAATCACCTCATTCGCCTGCTGGCTCGTCCCGACCCCCCTGGGAGATGACAAGCTTACACAACAACGCTTCACAATGCATTCGCAGCCCTTCGGCGCTCCGTCGACGTCTACCGCCAATACGCCCCTCGAGGGCTTGATAAGCCCGGGTCACCGACGGACCCGCCCTCATTCACCATCCCCTAGCCTCCCCCCCACCCACTCCGCCACCGCGCGCCCGTCGCTCTCCGCCCGCCTCGCCCGCAGCGCACCCAATGCCGCGCTCAGCGCCTCCGTCTTGCCATATCGCTCCCCGGCTTCCCTCTTCACGCACCGCTTCACCACCGCCGCCACGTCCTCCGCCATGCCCTCCAGTCCAGGCTCCGCGGCCTCCCGTATCCGCTCCATCGTCTCCAATGGACCATCCCCATCGAAGGGCCTCCGCCCCGTGATCATCTCCGCCAGCAAAATCCCCACCGCCCACTGATCGCTCGCCCCGCCCAGCACCCCGCCCCTCACCTGCTCCGGGCTCATGTACGCGTACTTCCCCTTGCGCACGCCCGCCCTCGTGTCCTCCCGGTGCCTCGTCGCCTTGGCCAGCCCGAAGTCCGCCAGCTTCACCGCGCCATTCTTCCCGATCAATACGTTGGTCGGCGACACGTCCCGGTGCACCAGCCCGTACGACCGGCCCGCTTCGTCCTTCAAGCCATGCAGGTACGCCAGCGCCTCGCAGACCCCATGCGCCACCGCCAGCGCCACCCCCTCCGGAACCGCCGCCCGCTCCTCCCCGCTCCCCATCAGCGCCCCGAGATCACCCCCATCGATCCAATCCATACGCACCCAGTACACGCCATTGGACAACCCCACATCGTGCACGCCCACCAGGTTCGGGTGATCGAACCTCGCCACCATCCGCGCTTCATCCACCAACAGCCGCTCGTACTCCGCGTCGCCTCGCAGCTCCTCCCTCAACACCTTGAGCGCCACGCGCTTCTCGAAGCCTCCCGCCCCGTGCGCCACCGCCAGCAGCACCTCCCCGACGCCCCCCACCCCCAGCCTCCGCACCACCCGAAACGGCCCGATCTGTCGCGGCAGCTCGCTCACAGCGCGTATCCTACGCCCATCCCATGAGCGACCCGGCGGCCACCGTCCACAGCGAGTCGCTCCCTGGACTCACCGTCTCGCCCCGCTGTCAGCTCGTCGTCATCGAAGGCCCCGACGCAGGCCGAGCCGCCCCGCTCTCCCTCCCCGACGGCGCCGTCACCATCGGCACCGACCCCGCCTGCGAGCTCTGCCTCACCGACGACCGCGTCTCCCGCCGCCACGTCACCGTGAGGGCCTCCGCCGGGCGCTTCACCCTCACCGACCACGACTCCACCAACGGAACCCTCTACGAGGGCTCCGACGTCCACGAGGCCAGCGTCCCGCTCGGGGCCACCCTCAAGCTCGGCCGCAGCTTCGTGCGCATCGTCCCCGTCGCCCGCCCGCTGCAGGTCGCCCCCTCGCGCTCCCGCCGCTGCGGCGAGCTCGTGGGGGAGAGCCTTGTGATGCGCGAGGCCTTCGCCGTGCTCGAGCTCGCCGCCGACAGCGACGTCACCGTGCTCCTCGAAGGCGAGACCGGCACCGGCAAGGAGCTCGCCGCCCGCGCCGTCCACGACCTCTCCGCGCGGCGCAACAAGCCCTTCATCGCCATCGACTGCGGCGCCCTCCCGGAGTCCCTCCTCGAGAGCGAGCTCTTCGGACACGTGAAGGGCGCCTTCACCGGTGCGAGCTCCGCCCGCGCCGGAGCCTTCGTCCGCGCCCACGGCGGAACCCTCTTCCTCGACGAGCTCGGCGGCGTCTCCGCGGCCGTGCAAGCCCGCCTGCTGCGCGCCGTCGAGACCCGCCGGGTGCGCCCCGTCGGCGCCGACGACGAGCGCCCCGCCGACGTGCGCCTCCTCGCCTCCTCGCGCCACGACCTCGTCGCCCAGGTCGCCGACGGAACCTTCCGCCCCGACCTCTACTACCGCCTCTCCGTCGTCCGGGTGACCCTCTCCCCCCTGCGCTCCCGCCGCGAAGACCTACCCCTCCTCGTCGCCGAGTTGCTCCGCCGCCGCGGCCTGGAGCCCGGCCCCATTGAAGGTCCCGGCCTCGACGCGCTGATGGGTCACGACTGGCCCGGCAACGTGCGCGAGCTCCGCAACGTCATCGACCGCGCCATCGCCCTCTCCCCCCGCGCCGCGTGCTTCGCCGACCTGCGCGTCGAGATCGACGGCCTCGCCGCCGTCGAAGACCCGTGGCCCGCGGTCACCCCGCAGCTCCCCTGGGACGAGAGCAAGGCGCTCGTCGTCCACGCCTTCGAGCGCCGCTACCTCCGCGCCCTCATGGACGCCTGCCAGGGCAACCTCTCCGCCGCCTCGCGCCAGTCCGGCGTCGACCGCAAGCACCTCCGCTCGCTGCTCCGCCGCCACGGCATCACCGCCGCCGCCGACTGACGCTCCCGCTCACTCCTCCACCAGGGCCACCACCACCGCGGTGATGTTGTCCTTCGATCCGTTCTCGAAGGCCTCTCGCACCAGCGTCTCCGCCGCCGGCCTCGCCCTCATGGTCGAGAGCACCGCGGCCATCCGCTCGACGCTCAGCCCGTCGTAGAGCCCGTCGGTGCAGAGCAGGTACACGTCCCCGACGCGCGCCCGCTCGACGCGGGTGTCGACCTTCACCGGGGGCTTCATTCCCAGCGCCCGGGTGATCACGTTGGCGTGCGGAAACTCGCTCCTTGGCCCCATCTTCGTGCCCATCGCCAGCATCTCTTCGTACAGCGAATGGTCCCGGGTGAGCGGCTCCAGCCGACCGCCGCGCGCCCGGTACACCCGCGAGTCGCCGACGTGCCCGACCACCACCCTCCCCTCCCTCACCACCAGGGTGGCGACCGTGGACCCCATCGACCCGAGACGCCCGGTGCGCTGCGCCGCGATGCTGGCGTCCGCGAGCCTCACCCCCGTCGCCACCATGTTGCTCTCCAGGTCGATCGACGGGTCGATGGAGAAGGGCCACGTCACGTCGTCGTCCGCCGCGTTGCGACGGTAGAAGCGCTCCAGCGTCTCGATCGCCACCCGGCTCGCGACCTCGCCGCCCTCGTAGCCTCCCATCCCATCCGCCACCGCGAAGAAGCCGATGGGCTCCACCGCGCAGCAGCTGTCCTCGTTGTTGCTGCGACGACCCACGTGGGTGCACGAAGCGCTCTCGATGTGCATGGCGACGATCTCCTCGCCGCCACCCACTGCGCCGCTCGTGCCGCTCTCAAGTGCTTGAAAACACCTGTTTCACTGGGGTCTGGAGACCCCAGGCGACCGCTCAGGGCGAGGGAGGCGCCGCGAGGAGCTGGCCCCGGATCTCACCCGCCGGAAACATCGTCGAGTGCACGTTGACGTAGATGCCTCCCATGGGGAGGGCCGTGAGCAGCGGGCTCGAGGACGTGAGCGCCGCGACGCCGCGGAGGTTGCTGCCCATGATGGTGAGCGGAGTCACCACGTCGCCGCCCACCCCGAGGGCGCCCCGGTGGAGGTGCGCCGACATCGGGGTCACGCCCATCACCACGCCGTCATAGGCGAGGCTGTCGCGGTTGGCGCTCATGATCGCCCCGAGCGTCCCGGTGGCCATGGTCGTCACCGGCGGAAGCTCCTCCATCCCGTTCATGCGCGCGATGTAGAGCCGCTCCCCCGGCCGCAGGATCTGCCCACGGATCTCCCCCGCCGGGTTCGCCGCGCTGTGCATGTTGACGTACCAGCGCCCCGCCTCGAGGTCGGCCACGCTCGCGGCGGTGATGGGTCGCGTCCCGCTGACGGCGTTGGCAGGCACGGGCCCCGGGTCGGAGAGGTCGATGAGCACCCCGCCGTTGAAGCCTGGCCCCCCGGTGTGGATGTGCCAGCCCGTCGAGGCCATCGCCATCCCCGTGACGTTCACCACGTAGCGCAGCCGGTTGGCCGTCGTGTCGACCAGAAACTCCGCGATGCCGCTGCCGGTCGCGGTGACCGGAGGGTTCTCCTGATCGCCCGAGAGCCTCGCCGTGTACACGGCCTCGCCGGGCTGCACGATCTGCCCGCGAAGCTCCCCCTCGGGGAAGGACGAGCTGGTGATGTTCACGTAGGCGCGGCCCTCCATGATGGCGCGCGACTGCTCGGCCGTGAGCCCGGTGGTGCCGATGGTGGTGCCGCCGGCGTTGGTGAGCGAGAGGGCCATCGCCCCGGCCTCCCCGGCGAGCCCGATGTGAAGCCGCGTCGCGAGCGGCAGCAGGATGGTGTGCGTCACCGAGTAAGAGAGCAGCATCCGGTTGGGGCTGAGCGTGAAGGTCACCGTCCCGCTCGCGGTGGTGCCATACGCAGGCGGAACCACCTGCCGACCGCTGAGCGTCGCCGTCAGCACCAGCGGAGAGCCCGCGTCCACCATCGGGATGTCCCCCGGGGTCACGGGCACGTCGACCACGTCCGCGACGCCGCTGTCGGCCGGGCCGGCGTCGACCGGCGTAGCGCTGTCCCCGCAGCCCGCGAGACCGAAGGAGACCGAGGCGAGGACCAGCGCGATTCGACGAGGCAGCATCATGAAGACTCTCCAGGTGCGAGACGGGATTCCCCGCCGCGAGCATTACCAGCAATCGCGCCCTCAGAGGGGGGCGCCGACCCGAGCGGGGCTATAGGCTCCCGCGTCATGCTGACCCATGTGGTGTTCTTCAAGCTTTTCGACCACTCCCCCGGCGGCGCCGCCGAGGTGCGCGATCATATCCTCGCCCTGCGAGATCAGATCCCTCAGCTCAGGCACCTGGAGGCAGGCGTCGACGTGGTGCGCTCCGAGCGCTCCTGGGACGTCGCCCTGCTCGCCCGCTTCGACGACCGCGCGGGCCTCGACGCCTACGCGCTACACCCCGCACACGTGGCCTTCGCCGAGTGGCTCGGACCCCGCCGCGAGCGCTCCTGCGTGGTCGATTACGAGTCGCCCTGAAGGCGCTGCCGATCGGAGTCCCTACTGCGACTTGCGGCGAGCGAGCAGGCCCGCCTCGCGCAGCGTCGCGACCACCGCCCCGGTCACCGAGTCCGAGGCCTCCTCGCGCTGGCGCAGCGTCAGCGCCCGGAGCACCTCGCAGCCTCCCGCATCCCGGCAGAGCGCCGGGTGCCCGTCCTGCATCTGCACCCGGCTGAACAGCGCGGACCCGCCCTGCTGCGCCTCGCCCACCGGCAGCCGACGCCACTCGGCCGAGGCGGTCACCAGCGTCCAGACCTCGCCCTGACGCCACTGCGCTCCGTCCGCGCTCCAGGTGCGCTCGACCCCCAGCACCGCGTCGAAGCCCTGCACCCGCATGGCACCCAGCAGCCGGGTGCTCACGCCCTCCTGGCAGCCGTCGACCTCCGCGGCGCCAGGGCCGGTGCCTCGCAGACAGGTTCCCTCGTTGGCGAACTCCAGCCGACCCGACAGGTCGCCGGTGCCCAGCGTCTGCTCGCAGCGACCGCCTCGGCACGTCGGCCCGCAGGTCACCAGCTCGCTCGGCTGCGCGCTGTCTCCGCTCGCCCCGGGCGCCGACGCGCGGCCCACGAAGCCGCTGCCGCAGCGGGCCACCACCGCGCTCGACGCGCCGCGGAGCAGGTCGATGGGCGTCGCGAGGCGCACCGCCGCGAGCCTGAGCCCGGGGTCGCTGCTCAGCAGCCGGTGGCCTCCCGCCTCGGCCACGGCCAGCACCGCCACCGTGTCGAGGGTGCGGCGGCTGTAGACCTGCGCCGTGAGGTCGACGCTGCCCTCCAGGCGCCAGCGGTCGCCAGCCCGCTCGCAGCGCACTCCCCCGTCGCCGCAGGAGAGGCGCACGGCGCGCCCGCGGTTGCCGTCCATCCCTCGCATCCGCCCGGTGCCGACGTCGCCCTCGGCGAGGTGCACCGTCACCGTGGGCTCCTCGGAGGAGAGCAGGTCGCCCGCCACGAGGAGGCGCTCTCCGCGCTGGGCGATCCAGACCGAGCCCCGGTCGCCGCTCGCCAGGGGCTCGACCGAGGACCACTCGGTGAGCGTCGCGTCGGCGCGTCCGTCGGCCAGGAGGGAGAGCGGGCGAGGCGTCACGCCCGGCGTCGGGGCCATCGGCTCGGTCACCCGCTGCACCGTGAAGCGATCGCCCACCCGGTGGTATCGGACCAGGGTCGACAGCTCCAGCGGGCGCCGGGGATCGACGACGCGCACGTGAAACTCTGCGCGGTGCACGCCCGCCTCGAGCACGTCGACGACCCGCGCCCGGACCTCCGCGTCGACGCGGCGGCCGCCGTTCGCCGGGGCGCTGAGACAGCGGTCGAAGACCTCGTGGGCCATCTCGGTCCAGCGCCCATCGAGGCGGCCCCAGACGGCGACCCGCTCGGGGGCGACGCCGCAGCGGGTGGCCTGCTCCGGGGCCCGCGCCCGCACCACGGCGAAGCGCTCGACGCCCACCTGGATGCGCGCGACGTTGATCACGGTGGTGCCCGCGGGCCCGACCGGAACGACGGCGCCCTGGAGGGCCACCGTGACGTCCTCGGCCGAGGCCATGGCAGGAGCGCAGAGCGCAAGACAAAGGGCGCCGACCGTGGATACACGCATAGGGGATCTCCAGAGCGAAACGTTGTGACTGCCCGGACGCCCATTCGCTTCTCCCATGAAGTCGGAGCGTCACGTCTCTTCAATCACGTTCATTTGAGGAGCGGAAGGTCTCTCGATTGCTCTCTTGAATTTCGGTGTGTCCGATAACGCCAACCTCGCCGCAGGTGCCGTGATGTGTGCGCGGATGACTGTGCGTGGCCCGTTGCGATAGCCTCCGCGCGCCATGCGCATCGACCCCCACTCGTACACCGACGACCGCCACGCCCACGTCCGCTCGCTCGCGTGGGAGGCGCGCGTGGATTTCCCGACACGCACCCTGCTCGCCACGGCCACGCTCCACTTCGACGAGCCCTCGTCCGGCGCGCTCGACCTCGACACCCGCGCGCTGCACATCACCCGGGTGACCGATGACCGCGGCGCAGCGGTCCCCTTCGAGCTGCACGCCGCGGAGGACATCCTCGGGTCGAGGCTCTCGCTCTCGCTCCCCGACTCGACCCGCTCGGTGAGCATCGAGTACCGCACCGCCCCCGACGCGAGCGCCCTTCAGTGGCTCGACCCCGCGCAGACCGCGGGGGGGAAGCACCCCTACCTCTTCTCGCAGTGCCAGGCGATCCACGCGCGCTCGGTGGTGCCGCTCCAGGACACGCCGCAGCGGCGCATCACCTTCACCGCCGCGCTGACGGTTCCGGCCCCCTGCGGGGACTGATGGCCGCCGCCTTCGACGGGCGCGAGGAGCGCGGCGACGTGGCCGTGGAGCGCTGGCACATGCCGCAGCCGATCGCGCCGTACCTCTTCGCCTTCGCGGTGGGCGAGCTCGCCTCGCGAGAGCTGGGAGCGCGCTCGCGGGTGTGGGCCGAGCCCTCGGTGGTCGACGGCGCGGCGTGGGAGTTCGCCGAGGTCGACGGGATGCTCGCCGCGGGAGAGTCCCTCTTCGGCCCCTACGCGTGGGACCGCTTCGACATCCTGGTGATGCCCCCGTCCTTCCCCTACGGCGGCATGGAGAACCCGAGGCTGACCTTCGTGACCCCGACGCTGCTCGCGGGCGACCGGTCGCAGGTGAGGGTGATCGCTCACGAGCTCGCCCACGCCTGGAGCGGCAACCTCGTCACCAACGCCCACGCTGGGCACTTCTGGCTCAACGAGGGATGGACCCGCTACGCCGAGCTCCGGATGGTGGAGGTGCTGGAGGGTCAGGACACCGCCGCCCTGGTGGCCGCCATCTGCCGCAAGGACCTCGACGAGACCGTCGCCCGCTTCATCGCCGAGGGCCAAGGGGGCCTCACCCGGCTTCGCACCCACCTGGAGGGCGTCGACCCCGACGAGGCCTTCAGCGTGGTTCCGTATGACAAGGGAGAGCTGTTCTTGAGGGCCATCGAGACGGCGGTGGGACGGGAGCGCTTCGACCGCTTCGCCCGGCGCTACCTGGAGACCTTCCGCTTCGGGGCCGTGACCACCGAGGCCTTCCTGGATTTCACCGAGCGCGAGCTGCCGGGCGTGCTGGCGAGCGTCGACGCCCCCCGCTGGGTCGACGGCGAGGGGATGCCCGACAACGCGCCGACCGCCCGCTCGGCCCGCCTCGACGCGGTCATCGCCATGGGCGACGCGCTCCCCGCCGCGGACACCCGGCTCTCCACCACCGAGTGGAACCTCTGGCTCGAGCGCCTCCCCCGCCCGCAGCCCGCGGCCTTCTGCGCTTCCCTCGACGAGCGCTTCGGCTTTACCTCGACAGGTAACATGGAGGTGAAGGTCGCCTGGCTCCGGCTGGCGCTGGCCAGCGCCTACGACCCGGTGCTCCCGGAGGTCTCCCGGGTGCTCGGGGCGGTGGGCCGGATGAAGTACCTGGTTCCGCTCTACAGCGCCCTGCTCGCCAGGCCCGAGACCCAGGGGCTGGCCAGGGAGACCTTCGAGCGCAACGCCGCGGGCTACCACCCCATCGCCCGCGCCGTGGTGCGCGGCCGCATCGAGCGGGCCTCGACGTAGGAACCAAAACTTCACACTTCGGTAGTTGACGTCCCGAACCAGGGCGAGACACTCGCGACTTGACCGAGCGCAAGTCGCGCGTCGTCAGGAGGTGCGTCGTGAGATGGATCCACGCGATGGGTGCTGTGGCCCTGCTGGGGGCGGTGACCGCAGCCGCAAGGCCCGCTGACGCGTCCCCAACGCGGGAGCAGTACCGACTCTTCCGCGCCCTCTCCATCGACCTCCAGGGGCGCATCCCCCTGCCCGACGAGATCGCCGCCTTCGAGCGGCCGGGCTTCGACCTCGACGCCTGGATCGACCAGCACCTCCAGGGCGCCGCCTACGCCGAGCGCCTGCGCCGCGTGTACCTCGACGCGCTGCGCCTGGAGGTGGGGTCGATGTTCAACTTCGTGAGCAACCCGCTGGTGCTCCGCCGGGTGCGGGTGATCGACCCCGACGGCAACCCCTCCTACGTGTACTTCCGCCGGTCGCAGCGCCGCGACCGCGTGGAGTCCGACCTCGACTTCTGCCTCTCCCCCGACGAGACCGGCATCACCGTCGCCGCCAACGGCACCCTCACCGGCACCGCCCACGCCATCGACCGCGCCGCCTGGAACCAGCGGACCGTCGAGGTGCGCCCCTGGTGGCTCTACCGCGACTACCGCAGCGCCTCGCCCTCGCAGCGCATCAGCGCCGGCGACGGCTCCGCCATGACGCTCTCTCCCGTCGCGGGCCTGCTCATGGACGCCGACAACACCACCCCCACCACCACGGTGAGGGTGTGCCGCGAGGAGGCCCAGACCGCCGACCGCGGCGTGGTGTACCTCTCCGGCCGGCTCACTGCGCTGCCCCGCACGATGCCTTACCCCGGCGGACGGGTGACGGCCCCGCCGACGGACTCCGCCTACGCCCGCTCGCGCGCAGGACAGATGGTGTCGTGCACCAGCGGCACCGGGGTCTCGCTGAGCGACGACTGCGGCTGCGGCGTGGGCCTCGAGCGCTGCATGCCGGGCAACTCCCTCGGCAACGACCCGGCGGCGTTCAACCTCCCTGACAATGTTCCGCTCGGGGCCGATCAGCCCCTCGATAGCCGGGCGCAGACCCAGGGCGACTGGTCGCGCTTCTGGTGGGCGCAGGAGGCGGTGCACTTCCTCGACGACCTCTTCGTGCGCGACCGCGACGTGCGAGGCCTGCTCACCGACCGCGGCACCATGGTCAACGGCGCGACGGCGCAGTTCTACCGGGGCTTCGCGGGCAGCACCTGCTGCGGCAACGGCACGCAGTTCGACTACGCCGAGCCTTCGGCGCTCTTCGACCCCGCGCGCGTCCCCTCCGACCTCACCCCGCACGACCTCGCCACCTGGCGGCGCGTCGACGACCGCGGGCCGCAGGCGGCGGGCATCCTCACCACGCCCATCTTCCTGGCCAAGTACGGCACCCGCAGGGCGCGAGCGCACATCGTCTACAACGCCTTCCTCTGCCGTCAGTTCGTCGCAGAGAACCTCGCGCTCACCCCGTCCACCGAGCCCAACCTGATGGTGCGCTCGGGCTGCGCGGCCTGCCACGCCGCCCTCGAGCCCCTCTCGGCCTACTTCACCCGCGTCACCGAGTCGGGGTGGACCTTCCTGCCCCCCGCGGCCTTCCCCGCGCTCAACCCCGCGTGCGCCACCCGCGGAGGCAACTCCCCCAACGGCGGCTGCACCAGCTTCTATGACCCCGCCTTCGGCACCTCCGCCCAGGGCATGCTCCGAGGCGCCTACGGCTCCCTCGCCCACGCCGACGAGGGCCCACCGGGGCTCGCCCGCGCCATCGTCGATGCGCCCGAGTTCGCCTCCTGCGTGGTGAAGAACGTGAGCGAGTCCTTCCTCGGCCGCTCGCTCACCGCGGAGGATCAACCCCTCCAGGAGAGCCTCGTGACCTCCCTGCGCAGCGGCGGCTTCCGGATGCGCTCGATGGTGCGAACGCTGCTCCGGGCGGACGCCTACCGCGCCGCCAACAACCTCGCCTCCAGCACCTGGCGCGAAGGAGCGATGCCGTGAAGACCACCCTCCAGCGAGCCTCGATCGCCGCGCTCGTCTTTACCCTCGGGTGTAACAGCACCCCCGCCCCGACGACCCCGCCGGTGACCACTCCCCCGGTCGACGCGGGCGTCGTCGTCACCCGACCGCCGGAGGTCACCCCCACGCCGGTCACGGAGATCCCCGGCCACGAGGTGCTCGCGCAGGACCGCACGCCGAAGGAGCCTCCGAGGCTCATGCCCGCGGAGACCCTCATCCGCAGCTACATCTCCCTCTTCGGCGGACTCTCCCCGCAGGCGCTTCAGGTGCGGCTGCGCGGCGCCACCAGCGACAACCTCTTCGACACCTGGGGTGACTACCTCTCGGCGCTGGGCGTGCCCGACTACGCGGTGGACATCCCCCGCGCGCCGCAGACCAACGCCCTCATGCTCGCGGCCTTCGAGCGCATCGGGGTCGCCCTCTGCGAGCGCGCCGTGCAGAACGACCTCCGCGGCGCCGTCGCCACCAGCGACCGGGTGCTCTTCCGCTTCGAGCTCCCGGCGGGGGGTCGGGCGCTCACGGACGAGGAGTTCGGCGCTCGCTTCGACGTGCTGCACCGGCGCATCCTGGGCTACCCCGCGGCGCTCGCCCCGGCGTCCCGCATCCCCCGCTTCCGCACGCTCTACCAGGGCGCTGTGACCCGCCACGACGACGCCGGCGCGCGCAGCTTCAACGGCCCCGAAGCGGGCTGGGCGAGCGTGTGCGAGGGCCTCGTTCGCCACCCCGAATTCCACCTGTACTGAGAGGACACGGACCCAATGGACACCCGTCGACGTACGTTCCTGAAGGTGCTGGGTGGGGCCGCGGGCGCAGGCATCGCGAGCCAGCCGCTGTTTCGCGCGTTCGCCGACCCCCCGGTGGCGAGCGATGAGTTCTTCGTGCTCATCCACGCCAGCGGCGGCTGGGACGTGACCCTCTCGCTCGACCCGCGCAACGAGCGCCGCGGCATCATCGAGCCCGGCAGCACCGACACCATCGACACGGCCCCGATCCGCCTCTGGCGCGACGCCCCGCTCGACGCCGACAGCAGCACCTTCGAGATCCTGCGCCCGGCGGGCTCGTCGCTGCGCTTCGGCCCCGCCATCGGCGCCCTCGCGGAGATGCCCGACCGGCTCACGGTCATCAACGGCCTCGCGATGAACACCGTCAGCCACCCCGACGGCACCTTCTTCGCGGCCACCGGGCGGCACCTCGCCGGGGGCAAGCCCGTCGCGGCCAGCATCGACACCATGCTCGCCAACGAGTTCGGCAGGGAGTCCCTGCTGCCGACGGTGTCCGTGGGTTACCCGTCCACGTATGTCGGCGACGACCTCGACGCGCGGGTCTCGCCGCTGCGGGTGAGCTCCGTCGACACGCTCTCCAAGATGCTCAACCGCGGCAACGTGAACACCACCGCCGCCGACCGGCTGGCGGTCACCGCGATGCTCACCGAGGAGGCCCGCGACCTCGCCGCGCGGTCCTGGTACCGAGACGAGATCGAGGGCTTCGGGCTGCAGCTCCAGGCGCTCCCCCGGATGCTCTCGCCGGACGTGCAGTCGATCTTCAACGCCACCTCGCTGGCCGCGGCGCAGCCGACGTTCTTCACCACGCCGGCGAAGCGCTTCCAGGCCCGCGCGGGGGTCAACTGCGCCTTCGCGGTGGAGGCGATGAAGCGCAACCTGGTGCGCTGCGTGAGCTTCTCCAGCGCGTCGCACGACACGCACTCCAACAACTACCGCAGCCAGCCCCTCATCCAGCAGGAGCTGTTCGACACCATCGCCGCGCTGGTGCGCGCCCTCGACGCGGCGCCGCACCCCACGCGCACGGGCCGCCGCCTCGCGGACCACACGCACATCATGGTGGTGAGCGACTTCTGCCGCACGCCGCAGATCAACCTCACCCTCGGCCGCGACCACTACCCCAACGGCTCGGCGCTGGTGATCTCGCCGAAGTTCGTGGGCAACACCTCCTTCGGCCGCGCCGACGACGACCAGATGCTGCCCGCCAACGCCGGCACCTTCGCCGACGGCGCCCGCGCGGTGGCCCCGCCCGACCTGCTCGCGACCTTCGTCTCCGCCTTCGGCGTCAACCCGCGGAAGTACCTCCGCGACGGCGACGTGATCCGCTCCCTCCTGCGCGCATGAAGAAGACCAACTCCCGCTGGACCCTCCTCGCCGCCGCCGCGACCGCCCTCGGTTGCGGCGACGAGGCCCTGATGACCCGCGGCGACGCCGCCGCCCTCGCCGACGTGGCGCGGCCCATCCCCGACGTGGCGCCGGAGCCCGTCACGGCCACCGCCCTGAGCTGGAACGCCGCGATGGCCGAGCTCGGGATGATCACCGCGGTGGTCGAGTCGGGCGACGACGTGGTGGTCTTCGGCGAGCGCGGGATGCAGTGGCTCTCGGGCGGCGCTGTGTTCGCGCGCGACATGCGGGTGATGATGTGGCGCGACGCGGCGAGCGTCCCGGCGGGGGACGGCAGCGCCGGTCGCTGGGTGCTGGCGGTCGACGGCGCGGGGCACCTCTGGCGGGTGCGAGACCGCATGACCCTGGAGGACGTCACCGCGCGCTACGGCCTGGGCGACCAGATGGTGCGCTCGGTGGCCGTGCTCGACGAGACGCGCGTGGTCTTCGGGACGGACGCGGGCTTCGCGGTGGCCGACGGCATGCGCGTGCTGCGATGGAACGACCCGAGCTTCGCGACGCTGCAGGCGGGCGGCGGCCGGGTGGCGGCGCGCACGACGAGCGGCGCTCGGGTGTTCGACGTGATGAGCCAGCGCTTCACCGACTACGCGGTCGAAGGCGCGAGCGCGGTGGCCTTGGACGCCGAGGGCAAGCTGGTCGTGGGCACCGCGACCGGCGGGCTCTGGCGGGAGCAGTCGGGCGGGGCGCTGGTTCCGGGGGCGCCCACCACGACGGGGGCGGTGCGCTCCATCGCGCGCGCGGGGGCCAACCTGTGGATGATCGCGGGCGGCTCGCTCGGGGTCTTCGACGCGACCGAGGGCGTGCGGCTGGCGACGGGCGTGACCGTGCCTGCGGACGCTCGCCTGGTGGGCTCGGGCAACGGCAGCGTGTGGGTGCTCGGCGGGGGAAGGCTCTCCCGCTACGCGCTCTCGGTCGACCCCAGGGTGCAGCAGTGGGAGCAGGAGGTGCGGCCGGTGTTCGCCCGGCGCTGCACGCCGTGCCACCTGCCTGGAGGCACCGCGAGCCTCAACCTGACGCGGTACCAGTTCTGGGTGGATGAGACGTCGGCGATACGTCGCGCGGTGGTGGAGATGCAGCGCATGCCGCCGCCGCCCGCCACGCTCACCGCCGAGGAGCGCGCCGCGATCGTGCGGTGGCTCGATCCCCCGCCGGACGCGGGCACGGACGCGGGCACGGGCGCGGGCACGGACTCCGGAGCGGCCGACGCCGGAACGGACGCGAGCATGGACGCTGGAGCACGCGATGGCGCAGTGCTCGACGGCGGACCCACGGACACGGGCGTGACCGACCGGGGGCCCCTCGACAGCGGACCCAGGGATACGGGCGTGACCGATCGGGGGCCTCTCGACAGCGGACTGAGGGACACCGGAGTCACCGATCGCGGACCCCTCGACAGCGGGCCGAGGGATACGGGCGTGACCGATCGAGGGCCCATCGACAGCGGGCCCAGGGACACGGGAGCGACGGACACCGGGCCGAGGGACACGGGAGCGACGGACACCGGGCCGCGCGATGCGGGAGCGACGGACACCGGGCCGCGCGATGCGGGTAGCGGGTTCGCGGCGGTGTATCCGATCATCCAGCGGGCATGCGTGGGCTGCCACGGCAGCTCGGGGGCGCTCAACATGTCGACCCAGACGCTGGCCTACACCAACCTCGTGGGCGCCGGCGGAACCGGCGTCGCTGCGATGGGTGGATCGTGCGGCGCGTCGGGCCTGCTGCGGGTGACGCCGGGGGATTCGCTGGCGAGCCTGCTGTACCTGAAGATCCGCGGCGGGACGGCGCCTCCGTGCGGGAGCGCGATGCCGCGTGGGTTGCCGACGCTCCCGGCGGGAGACATCGCGACCATCCGCAACTGGATCGAAGCGGGCGCGGCGCGCTGAGCGGCGGCCGCCCGCCCGCCCGTCAGTCCCCGGTACTACGGCCGGGCGCAGCGGCAGCGCGCGGTCGGCCCTACGAGCTCACACACCTGGTTGACGCCGCAGGACGGCTCGGCGCCGCAGCGGCAGGTCGCCGGGTCTCGAGGATCATCGCAGCGATCAGCCTTCGCGCAGCCCGATGGGGTGGTGAGGCACTGCGCGGTGACGGTGAGGCGTCCTCCCGCGATGTCCTGCGCCCAGCGCTCGCACGCGATGCGCCCTCGGCCGTCGCACTGGCCCATCGGCGGCGGCGGCTCGGTCACCGTCGCGCAGGCGGGCGCCACGCACTCGCCGCGGGCGCACACCTGCCCGTCGGCGCAGGCGAGGTTGCAGCGGCCACAGTGGGCGCTGCTGGTGGAGGTGTCGACGCAGAGCGGGCAGGTGGCACCGGCGGGAGTGCACACCGTCATGCCCGCCGGGCAGCCGGTCACGCAGGCTCCGATGGCGCAGAACTGCCCGGGACAGCAGGCGCGACCGCACGCCCCACAGTGACGGGAGTCGCTGTCGAGGTTGGTGCACATCAGCACGCCAGCCGACACGCAGGCCGTCTCCCTCGGCCCGCAGCGCACGCCCACATCGACCGGAACGTCAGCCCCCACATCGGGCCGTGAGACGTCCATCGCATCGAGCACGTCGCTCGCGTCGAGCACGTCGCTCGCGTCGGTGACATCGCTCGCGTCGGTGACGTCGAGCGCGTCGCTCGCGTCAGTGGCGTCGGCCACGTCGGCGGCGTCGGCGGCGTCGGGCGCGGGCGTCGACACAGTCTCGCTGCACCCGCCGAGCGCGGCGAGGGCAAGCATGAACACCATCGGAGATCTCATCGCGGCGTTTCGCACGAGCCGAAGGATGCAGCGGGTGCGCGCTCGCGGGCAATGGTCCGGGAGGAGGGGTGTTCTGGGGATCGTTCGCCGCGCGAGAGCCGCTGGGAAACCGCGCCCACGCCGCGCGCATCCTCGACCTCGTCGCCGAAGGGACGCTGCGACCGCACGTCGACCGGGTGGTCCCCTTCGCGAGGTCGTCGGAGGCGCTCGAGCGCCTGGAGCGGCGACAGGTGCTGGGCAAGGTGGTGCTGGTCCCGTAAGGGAGGCGTGTCATCGTTGCGGCGATGGCGCTCCCCCGTAGCTCGCGATGGCTGCTCGCCTCGGGCCTCGGGCACTCGCTCGTCTTCGCGCTGCTCCTCTCGCTCCCGGGACCGCCCGCCGTCACCTCGCCCGCCCGCGTGCTGCGCGTCACCGAGTTCGCCCTGGAGACACCGCCGCCGCCGCCAACGCCCGCGCCGACGACACCGCCGCCCGTCGAGCCCGCGACACCGCCGCCCGTCGAGCCCACAGCCCGTGGGGTCGCCCCGAGGCGCGCCGCGCTCCCGGCCCCTCGTAGCCCCGCTGCGCCATCGCCCGCTGCGCCACCGCCCGCAGCGCCACCGCCCGCTGCGCCACCGCCCGCTGCGCCTCCGCCCGTGCTGAGCGCCTCGGACCTCCTGCGCCCCCGCGTCGACGCCCTCTCGGTGCCCTCCCGCTCCGCCGCCGAGGCGCCCTCCGGCTCCTCTCGCGCGGGCCTCTTCCCGGGCTCCACGGGCACCGAGGAGGAGCGCGCTCGCTCCGCTTCGCAGGGCTTCGTCCGCGAGGCCCTCGGGGCGACCGTGGTGCGCGAGGCCCCGGGCGTTCGCAGCTACCTCTGGAACGTTCGTCGACGCGTCGCGGAGGCGTGGCGCCCCGGGGTGGTGCGAGTCCCCAACCTCGGCGACACCCTGATGGCGGGCTTCATCGCGCCGGAGACGGCGATCAGGATCTTCGGCGACCGTATGATCCGCCGCCAGCGCCAGGTGCTGGAGGCCGCCGCGCAGCCCCGGCTGGGCGGGGCCGCGGACGCGATCGAGGCCATCGGGGGCGTGTCGGGCAACGGGCTCAACGCCAACCGCCCACCGATGGCGACGAGCGCCGGTGACGAGTCGTGGCGACGCAACGTGCGAACCACCCGCGCAGAGGTTCAGGTCGACCAGGACGAGGACGGCCGCGTGCTCGACGTGAGGCTGCTGCACCCGTCGGGCATCCCGGGCTTCGACCGGGCGGCCATCGAGGCCGTGCGCCATGGCCTCGAGGAGCAGGACCCGATGCCCCTGCCCGGCGGCCGACGCTCCCGATGGAGCTTCACCGTCGTGGCCACCCGGAGGCTCTTCGCCCCCAGCGTGGGAGGGGCCTTCGACGAGAGCCGTGGGTGGTTTCGCATCGAGGTCCCTGGCCAGGTGACGCTGCGCTCCAGGGTGCAGATGGAGTCGAGCGCGCCGCGACCCGCCGCGACGCCGTAGCGCAAGCGACCCGACGGCTCAGGGCGTCTGGAGCACGAGCATCCCGAAGAGGTCGCTCACCGAGGCCGCCACGAAGCTCAGCGAGCGCGTGGTGGTCTCCAGCCGCACCTCTCCGTTGGGGCACGCCACCGTCAGGATGCGCCCGTCCATGAAGGCCCCCACCGGGACCGTGTCGTCGACCCCGCGAGCCCTCCGAGCGGCCACGTGGCCCGCCCAGCGCTTCGCCACCACGCGCTCGTCCTCCGGCCCGGTGATGCCCAGCAGCACCATCGGCTCGCCGAAGAGCGAGGCCTCGAGGGGAAGGCACCACCACGCGCCGAACCAGTCGCGCAGGTCGTCGGGCAGCATCACCCCGGCCTCGCGCTCGATCATCGACAGGTCGGAGCGCGGCTTCCGCTGGACGGGACGCCACGTGACGATCCCGTCGGCGTCGGGCTCGCCCAGCTCGCAGGGGGAGCGCACCACCGGGTCGTGCTCGGTGATCGGGAGCGAGCCGGACACCTCCTGCACAGCCGATAGATAGCGCTCGAACAGTTGCCGCAGGGCGCGCGAGGTGTCGTGACTCGACATGATCCGCGGACCATACCAGCGGCGCCCGCCGAGCGCCGCCGAGCCTTCACCTACCAGCCCGGCGACCCGGATCGGTCGTCCGCCAGCCAGCGCCGCAGCGCCGCGGTCGTCCCCCTCGGAGGGCGGCGCACCACGTCGAGCTCGCCGCTCAACTGCGTGAGCGCCCGCACCGTGAGCCCCGCCGAGCGGCTCTCGTCGCCGCCGTCCAGCACCCGCCGCGCCGCGGCCAGCGCCTCCACGAAGGACCCCTGACGCGCGGCAAGCGTCGCGAGGGCGCGCCACCCGGTGATCCCGTGGGCGCGGTCGCGCAGCAGCCCGACCGCCTCGTCGGCGCGACCGAAGGACACCCACGCCTCGGCCAGGGCGGAGAGCGCCTCGTCGTCTGCGAGCGCCCTCGGCGGCAGAGAGCGCAGCGTCGCGAAGGCCTCGTCGGCGTGCCCTCGGGCGCGCAGCAGCCGGGCGTACCCGATGGCAGCCTCAAGGCTCGCAGGGTCGGCCACGAGCGCGTCCCGGTAGCTGCCCTCGGCGTCGAGCGCGCGGCCCGAGCGCTCCTGCTCCCTGGCGCGAGACAGGTGCTCGGCCGCCACCTGCCGACGGAGCGCGGCGATGTCACCCATGGGCTGGGCGCAGAGCGGCGGGGCCATCGCCACCAGCGCCGCCGCGAGCATCGCCGTCCATCGGTTCATCGGATACAACTCTTGTATTCTGGAATACCGCGGTTGTGACCGCCGCGCTCCCCTGGGCGAGCCAGCGCTCCGCGCGGCCTTCCATCGTACCCTTCGTCCCCGACGATGCGATCCGCCCTGCTGCTGCTCCTCCTCCTGCTGCCCTCGTGCGCCTCGCACCGCGCCTCCCGCCGCGCGTCGCCTCGCGCCCGCTCCCGCGTGGTGATCTCGCTCGTCGGGACCAACGACCTCCACGGCCGCATCGCGCTCCTCCCCTGGCTGGGCGGCCACCTCGCCAACCTGCGAAGCGCCCGCCGCGCCGACGGCGCCGTGCTCCTCGTCGACGCGGGCGACCTCTTCCAGGGCACCCTCGCCTCCAACCTCACCGAAGGCGCCGCCGTCGTGCGCGCCTACAACGCCCTCGGCTACGCCGCCGCCGCCATCGGCAACCACGAGTTCGACTACGGACCCTCCGGCGAGGCCACCTTCCCCCGCGCCCCCTCGGACGACCCCCGCGGGGCGCTGCGAGCCCGCGCCCGCGAGGCGTCGTTTCCCTTCCTCGCCGCCAACATCGTCGAGGCCTCCTCGGGCAATTCCCTCCCCTGGGACAACGTCTCCCCCGACCTGCTCACCACCATTGCCGGGGTGCGCGTCGGCATCGTCGGCGTCAGCACCGAGGCCACCCCCACCACCACCCTCGCGGTGAACTTCCGCGGCCTCGCCATGCGCCCGCTCGCCGACACGGTGAGCGCCCGCGCCGCCTCGCTGCGCGCTCGCGGGGCCGCCGTGGTGGTCGTGCTCGCCCACGCGGGCGGCGGGTGCCGACGCTTCGACCAGCCCGACGACCTCTCCACCTGCGACGCCCGCGAGGAGGTCTTCGAGCTCGCCCGGGCGCTCCCCGAAGGGGGCGTCGACGCCATCGTCGCGGGCCACACCCACCGGGGCGTCGCCCACGTGGTGCATGGCATCCCCGTGATCGAGTCCTTCGCCAACGGCGAGGCCTTCGGCCGCGTCGACCTCACCGTCGAGCGAGGGCGCGTCACCGGCCGACAGGTCTTCCCCCCGCGCGGCGTCTGCGGCGAGATTTCCCGAGAGCCCGCGGATCCCTCCCGCTGCGCGCCAGCACCCTACGAGGGCGCCCCGGTGGTGGCCGACGAGGCCGTGGCCCGCATCGTCGCCGGTCCGCTCGCCGACGCGAGGGCGGTGGAGGAGCGGTCGCTCGGCGTGGTGGTCGAGCGCCTCGTGCGCACCCGCTACCAGGAGGAGTCGGCGCTCACCAACCTCGTCGCCGACCGGATGCTCGCCGCCGCCCCGGGCGCCGACGTGGCCCTGATGAACAGCGGCGGGGTGCGCGCCGACCTCCCGGAGGGGGCGCTCGATTACGGGGAGCTGTATTCCGTGCTGCCCTTCGACAACCGGCTGGTGACCGTGAGGATGCGCGGATCGGCGCTGCGGGCGGTGCTGCGCAACAACGCGCGCGCCGACGACGGGGCGCTCGGCCTCGCCGGGGCGCGGGTGGCCGTCACCTGCGCCGGGAGCTCGATGGAGCTGCGGGTGACGCGCGACGACGGACGCGCCGTGGGCGACGACGAGCTGCTCACCGTGGCGACCAACGACTACCTCGCGGGAGGATCGCTCTCGCGGCACCTCGCGGAGCCATTGACCGACGACGCCATCGCGGCCGCGCCGGTGATGCGCGACGCGGTGGCGGCGGGGCTCGCGGCGGTGGGGCCGCTGCGAGGGGATGATCCGCGGTGGTACGACCCGGCGCGCCCGAGGGTGGCGCTGCCGCACGCCCGGCCGGTGCGCTGCCGGTGAAGGGGCTTCACTGCACGCCCGGCACCGCGTAGGCGCCGGAGGAGAAGCCCACCGAGGCGGGCTGGCCGAGTCTCAGCCCCGCGTTCGACCCCCGGCACCCGCGCGGGGGCCGTCGCCGGGACGCCGGTCATCCTCCCCCACTGCATCACCCCGTCGCTCCGCGACACCGGGCTTGGGCTCTCCTCCGCCACCCTCGCCGCCACCCCTGCCGCCACCCGCCGCCACCCCTTCGATTGCTTGTTCTTCAGCAGGCTTCGACTGGCACGTCGCGCGCTCCGTCACCGGGTCGTGTCGTCGCCCTTCGACCAGTTCGCCAAGGATGTGCTCGACCTGCTGCTCTCCGCGCACGGTCGCCTGGAGACCGAGGTCGAGGCACCCGCGCTCAAGTCGCAGCGCGCCGACGTGATGTTCGACCCTGACCCGTCGCACGACGAGGCCCGCCGCGCGCTCGGCCTGCTGGGCGCGATGACCGACCGTTGCTGCTTCTTCGATCCCTTCCACGAGGCCCCCGACGTCGCGGAGGTCCGGAGCTGCCTGCGCAAGATCCTCAACCACCAGCACGCCCGCGCGCTGGGGCATCGGCCCGCGGCCGAGGTCTCGTGGCTCCTGTGCGGCGGGCGCCCCGACACCGCGCTGGGGTCGCTGCCCTTCGCGCCGTCGACCGGGTGGCCGCAGGGGTTCTATGACCTGGGCGCCGCGCTGCCGCTGTCGATCGTGGTGCTCGCGGAGCTGCCCGAGACGGCCGACACGCTCGCGCTGCGGCTGATGGGCGCCGGGCTCACGCTGCGGCGGGCGATCTCGGACCTTCAACAGACGCCGCCCGGCGCGGTGCGCGACGCGCTCGTGCGGCGGGTGGTAGAACTCCACCACGACCGCCGCGCCCACGGTACACGGGCGCCCGAAGACGAGGATGAACTCATGAGGTCACTGCCCTTTGTCGAGGAACTCGAACGCCGTTGCCGCACCGAGGGCACGCTGCTCGCGCTCGTTCGCATCGTCGAGCGTCGCCTTCACCGCGAGGTCTCCGCCCCCGAACGCGACGCCCTCCGCGCACGCCTCGATCACCTCGGCGAGTCGGCCCTCGACGCCGCGCTCGACCTCGACCCCGCCGCGCTCGAAGCGTGGCTCGCCCGCGGCCTGAGCTGAGCCGCTCGCCTCATTGAGCTAAACAGTCACGCGCCATCGTCGTTTGGGATCGGCGTCCAATCGCTGAAGATCGTCTTCAGCGCGTCGAAGTTCCCTTTCACCAGCTTGGCCAGCGCGAGGAAGTCCCCTGCCGCGCCACCGATGAGCACCGTGCCGTCGGTATCAATCTGGAACACCACTGTTGAGCCGCGGGTGATCTTCACGATGCCGCTGCCGTAGATCGAAACGCGGGTGTCGCCGTCGCCGTCACGCCCCGCCGTGAGGCACGAGAGGGGGGACAGGAAATCCAACGGGGCAGCCCGCACCCTGGAACGGATCCGCTACGGTCGACGAAGCACCCATCGATGCGAACCCCCGGTCCACAGGGTTCCGCGAGAGCGCCCGGGAGAGCCTCGCTGGCCACCCAACGTTCGAGGGCGGGGTTCTTCGGCAGCTGCTCGATGTCGATCATAACGGCGCTCCTCAACTGCTCGACAATGGCCGGGTGCAGGACGGACAAGATGCTCCAGCGGGTCTGGCCTCGCAACGAGGCGTCCCCGATGTCGTCGGTCCGCCTGAAGGCCCGCGGCGCGAGCGCGAGGGCGCCAGGGCCGTGGCGGTCCTGCAGCACCCAGGCGGCGAACGCCGCCAGCTCCGGGGCGCCGTCGCGCAGCACCGCGTCGGCCTGCTTCGAAGCGAGCTGCAGGCTCTACCAGTCGGGTAGGTAGCTGAGCAGACGGTCGACTTGATAGGGGATGGGGGCTGGCCCCGAGATGCAACGCTCAAGGTCAAGGTTGAGGCGTGCGTAGGTCGACGCTTCAAGCGCCAACATGTGAGCCAGATCGGTCGACCCAGCGGCCGCACGACAAATGAGACGTCCGACCAGCGGATCAACCAGGATGCGAAAACGCTGGTGGAGGTCGTCCATGCGATGCGCTCCCTCGTACACGAAGGGGTCGGCGTCGTGCACGAGTTGGTTGCGAAGATCGTAGACGTGCTGAAGCAGCGCAGCGGCTTCGAAGTACAGCGAGCGAAGCAGGCGCAAGAGACCCTTCGGACGCCCTCCGTCCATGGCGATGTCCAGCGCGAACTCCTCCAGCCGCCGTCCAGCGTAAGGGGCTCCCGGCGCGATCGCCTTCGCGATTGCGAGCAGCCGCCGGTCTCCCCAGCGGAGGAGTTGTGACAATCCGGCTCGATCCGAGATTTCCAACAAGTCCGCGGCGGGCTGAAGGTTGCTCCGCGGGGAAACGACGCCCGCCGTCCACCCCTGATACCGGCTGCGCTCGGCGGCACCAAGACTCTCGCACAGTGCATCGATGACGGTCTGATCGGTCGGGCGGAGACAAGCGTTGATGTGAAGCGCCGCTAGGCACTCACGATAGGTATCACCGCCGATGGCGAGCAGACGTTCCACCGCTCCGACCGAGGCGAGGTAGCGGATCACGTCTGCTCCCTTGGCTTCGGTGCCTGCGACGACGAGGTGCTCGACGGCGGTCCACGCGTGCGCCAGCTTCTCTGCCGCCTGTGCATCGAGTTGGTCCGCTATGGTCAGCCAATGGAGGGTGCGGGCGAGCCGCGAGCCGGCCTCGACCGGCGCCCACGCCTCGATGCGAGCAAGCGTTGGGAGGCGGCTGACCAGGGCGGAGAGATTCTGTGGATAGGCTCGAACGAAGCCAACGGCTGCGGGGCGCACAGCGAGGTCGGGCACCTCTTCGGTGAGCTCTTGGAAGACGGCCTGCGTGCCGTCCGCCAACGCGACCCTTGGTTCGCTGCCGACGATCTTCCAGTGACTACCGTCGAGCGACGGCTCGAAACTCAGCGACGCCGCAAAACTCAGCTTGCAGAGGGCTTCGCGCGCGTAGTGGATACCCCGCAATTTTGCCTGCACTGCCGTGCGTGCGCGCAACTCGACGCTTACCTGAATGGTACCAGCGTCGTTTCCCGGGGTGACGAAGACTGCCTCGCTTCCCTGCCCGGTCTCGTACGATAGGAAGGCTTCGTCCTCGGAGAGCGCGGAGACCGCCGCAAGGACGCTAGACGGTACCGTGAAGTCCTGAGTGACGAGGTAGCCGGCGGGCTCTGGGGTGTTGGTGAGATCGGCAAGCACAGCGGTGGCCGCACGTAGCGTGTCGTCACCGGACGCGCCTACCCGTTGGGCGACGGAGGAGAAGAGTTCGTCGCGGCGGTGTGACCCCCGCGCGAGGAGGTCCTCAATGTGCGAACGGGTGAGCGCGCGGACGACGCCCCATCGCTTCGCCTCGATCCCAGGGGTGGCGAAGAAGGCACCGACATTAGTGGCAAGCAGGTCGGCAATCTTGTGAGCAGCATCGCGTGAGTGGGTAAGCGCCACCCTCAACGCGGCGAGATCACGCAGCGGCACGTCCGAGTCTGGTCCCTCGGAACGCCCGCCCCCCTTCGGGACTCTCTCCCATCGATCCAGCGCACCCGAGAATGGCAGCAGCCGCTCCCTCAGGTCTGCGAGGTCGTGGTGCCAACGCTTGAAGGCCCCGATCGCCAACGGCGCCGACATCCACGGGGGTTCGTCCTTCAGAGCGTCCAGCTCGATCCCTCCAGTGCGGCGGGCGGCCATGACGACCTTGCCCGGGCGACCCAGGCCGCGCAGTAGCGCGTCTGACCAGCTCCATGGACCTCCCGCGACCAGGCAATCGACGTTGCCCAGGGTAGGTCGGTCGAGCAAGCGCAGCAGATATATCAGCCACAAGCGCGAGGCGTCATGTTGGGGTGCCGACGGTGACGCAACCTCCGCCTCACTCGGTGGAGCGCCGCCTGCGGCGGACGCATCAACGCCCGGCGTGACAGGCGTCGCGGTGCTCGGCTTCGTTTCAGCCTCTCTGGCCACAACCGCCACGGATGGAGAGGCATCGCCGGTCAACACCGAAGTGTCACGCCATGCGATGTTCTGGCTCTCGACCGACGCGCCGGCCTTGAGCTCGATGCGGCCAGCGAAACGCGCTCCGAGTTGAGTGGTAAGCACCTGGGCCTCTGCGAGGTCGATCGTCTCCAAGCGCCCCTCGCTCAGCAGGCGAGCCTGGGTGAGCAACGCCACCGCCTCCAAGGGTGCCTCCTGCGAAGCCCCCTGAAACGCTGCTGGGAGTGTTCGAAGCGTCTTCAGGATCTCGTCCGCGCTCGCCGTACCGGCGACCGCCTGACGGTCGATGGCCAGGTTCGCGCTCGCGAGGCCCTGCTCGATCAACGCGGACGCGTCACGATCACCGACGTTCGCGATGAACGCCCTCCCCGCGTCGGTCAATCGATAGCCACCGGCCTCGCTGCCGCTCGCCAGCAGCCCCAGCTCCCGCAGAGGCTCCAAGCGAGGGTGCACCGCGTCACGAGGCCGAGTCCGCGCAGCTTGTTGCTCTAGTGCGGCACGCTCGGCGTCGGACGTCGACGAGTCCGCGAGTCGACGTAACACCCCTGACACGAATGCGAGAGCGTCGTCGGCCCTCAGTTCGTCGTGCGGCCAAGCCCGCAGGAGAGCCAGCGCGACGTCGCCGTCGGCGCCCAGCAGGATGCGCAGCCCCACGAGCCGCTTGGGCGGCGGCCAGACGAACGGCGACTCCTCTCCTGCCACCAACCACAGCACACGACCGAGGTCCGTGAGCGTACGCCCCTCGGGATCGTGAACGCCGTAGGCTGCCGCCATGCGCACGATCTCGGGCGCCGCTCTTGGCGAGACGCGCCCTTGTGGCGCACGACCGAGGGATGCCGCGGCCAGCCACGCGTCTTGACGCTCATCATCAGGTGAGCCATCGATCGCAAGCGCGAAGAGTCGTGCAGCGAGTTCGGGCCGCTCCAGGACGTCAGTTGCGATCAGGCGCACGAGAGGCACGAGCCACCCAAGCCGGAGCTGAAACATGTTCGGCGACGCGAGAATCTTCACGCCGCGAAGCCTCCGGGGATCCAGCGCTTCAGATCATCCAGGCTGTAGGGTGGGGGCCGTTGCTCGCGCAGCGCCTGCGCGGTGATGAACGACAGAACCTGCAATAGGTCGCGTTGGGTGGGGGTCAGCGCCGATCGCTTGTCGAACGAGATGGCGTTTCGCATCGCTGCGAGGCGTCGGGCGAGCTGGCTCATCGCCTCCGGCGTGAGCAGCCGGGGTTTCGTCGACAGAACGCCCCAGAGCGCCGTGGTGAACCTCTCGACGCGCTCTGGAGAGCCGAGGGGCTCCAGGTTCAGGATCTTGCCGGTGAGCCGCGACACAACGTCGGAGCGCAGGAACGGGTGGTCGCGGGTCTCGGGCAGGTTGAGCGCGAAGATGCATCCGAGCGACTGATTGTCTGCGTCGAGGACCGATCGTACCCCGGCCCCCAGCGTCGCAAGTGACTCAGGATGGACCACCTTCTGGAACCCCTCGCCCTCGTCGATCAACAGCAGGAGCCCTTGACTATCAGAAGAGCGCTGGAGTTCGGCGCAGAGCTGCCAGATCTTCACCAGATCGACCGCGCTCGACCGCTCGAACAACCGCCCGGTGAACCCTTCCTTCCGAGCCTGGGTCGGAGTGGGACCCGTACCCAGGATCCATGCTCGGGTCGTGGCAAGCGCCGTGGGAGACAGGGCAGGGTCGCCCAGGTTCGTTACCGCCCGCTTGACGTCGTCCGACGCCAGGTTGCTCGCCGCCAGCCAACGGCGTGCTTCGCGATGCTTCGCAAGTTGTTCAAGCACGGGGAGGAGCACGTTCATCACCCGCAAATGGACGTCGAAGAACGTGGCCTTGCGTCCGAACCCCGTGAGTTCGACGTACACGGACCGAAAGCGCCGGTCAGGCGCGAGGGTGCGGGCCACATACTGGAGCAGGTGGCTCTTCCCCGTCCCGTAGGTGCCGTACACCGCGCCCTTCGGCGCGCCAACGCCGAGCCAGTCTCGAACCTGTGAGGCGAGCCCGTCGATGTCGACGAAGAGGTCTGCGTCGGCCGCAGGGCTCAGGTTCAGCGACGATCGGTCCGGGTCGCGAAGGCCAAGCAGGGCTGAATACGGCGTCACACGCGCTCCATAGAGAGATCCTCCACCGTTGGGCTTCGGCTGGGCTCATTCCTATCATTTCAGCCCCAGGCATCGCGATCGCCAAACCGTCGGAGTCGGGCCGCGGCCGTGCCCGCCCGACCATCGGCGCGAGCTAGGCTGACGACCAGGGGCTTCACGCCCAGGTGCAGCACCGTTTGGGTGACGCCCCACCGGGTCTCCTCGAGCGCGTGCGCGGCGACGTGTTTCGCTCAGCGCGCGACCGCCGCCGACGCGGTGAAGACCACCAGCTCGCCGTGCGGACCGTGCCGGTCGGCCATCGCCGGGGGATAGGAAATCCAACAGGGCAGCCCGCACCCTGGAACGGATCCGCTGCGGTCGACGAAGCACCCATCGATGCGAACCCCCGGTCCACAGGGTTCCGCGAGAGCGCCCGGGAGAGCCTCGCTGACCGAATCCAACGCCCCAGGCGCCCAGGCAGTACACCCCGGCCATCGCCGACCCGCCAACTACAGGGCGACGCCCTTGCACCCCCAAGCTCTCCGTCGCTGCTCATCAGGGACCGTCGCGCGAGCAGCGCATCCGCGGCATCTCGGACGAGACGCCGAGATGTTCGAGTATGCGCACGATGCCAGCACGCTCGGACCGTGCGCTGCCGGCAGAGGGGGTCAGCGCACGAGCGGCACCGGGCGACGGTCCGAGAGGTGGGGTGACCTCCCCCGACGATGCCACTCAGCGGTCGGAGAGGTGGGGGGACCTCCCTCGACGATGCGACGCAGCGGTCCGAGAGGTGGGGGACCTCCCTCGACGACACGGCGAACGAACCGTAAGGGCGCAAGGGTCGCCAGGGCGTGGAGATCGGAAGGGCTGGGAAGACGCGGCCGTTCGCGCTCGAACGCACGCGGCCAGCTCATGACCCTCTCCCGCCCTGGCGACCCTTGCGCCCTTGCGGTTCATTCGTCGCGACGGCCGCGGGGAGAGGTCGGCGCGGCGACGGCCCAGACGCGACCGGTCGCCCTACCGACGCCCGTTCCACCAGCGGGTGGCCGCCTCGCGGGAGCGCTCTCGCACCGCCGCGCACTGCCTCGCGCCCTCCACCGTCAGCGCGAAGCTCCTCGCCCCGCCGTCGAAGCTCTCCGCCTTCGGGCCGAAGAAGGCCACCGCGCGGTCGATCGCCGCCGTGTCGCAGAGGCCGCCGACGCTCCCCAGCAGGTGACGCACGTTGCGCCCGTGCCGCCGCTCGAAGGCGTCCCAGTGCTCCTGCGCCCAGGCGGCCAGCAGCCCGGGGTGACGGGCGTGCGTGTCCCCGCGGCCGAAGAGCGCGCGGAAGTCCACCACCCGGATGCCCTCCGCCAGCGAGAGCGACCACGCCCGACGCACCAGCGCGGGGCTGTCGAAGCTCACCATCGCCCCGAGGATCAGCGCCCGATCCTGCGGCGTGGCCGCGCCCGGAAGGGCCGCCTCCAGCGCCGTGAAGCGCTGCTCGCCGAGGCGCCGCGAAGCCACCGGAAGGGCCACCGTGGCCATCTCCGTCTCCACCGAGGTGGGGGCGCGGAGGTACTCCGAGGCGAGCGTCGCGGCCTGCGTGCGGGCGTTGAAGTCGTCGGTGAGCATCCCGATGGCGGAGAGCACGGAGCGCCTCGCGTTGCGCCTCACGTCGTAGTCGCCAGGGTGGGTGCGCCAGCCCAGCGAGCGCGCCAGGGGGCCGAGCACCCGCCCCGCCCAGCGCTGGAACCCGGGGCGGTTCTGGTCGTCGACCAGCCAGCGGCGCACCATGAAGAGGCTGTTGGCCACGCGATCGTGAAGGTGGGCGTCAGGGTCCTGGGAGAGGTAGGTGAGCGCCTCCAGCCAGGTGGTGATCGGCACCGTCCCGGCGATCACCTGCGCCTGGAGGTTGGAGAGCAGGTCGAGCTGCGCCGCGGTGCCGAGCGCCCCCGGGGTGCGCAGCAGCGCCCGCGTGTTGGCCGGCGCAGAGGCGCTCACGTAGTAGCCGCGGCCGCCCGCGTTGGGATCGATCCATTGAGGGCAGCGCGTGGTCTCCAGGTCGAAGGTGGCGTGCTCGTCGGAGAGCAGCACGCACTGGGTCCTCGGCCGAGGCGAGGCGTCGTAGCGGACGCACACCGGGATGCGCCAGCGCGTGGTGTCGGCCTCCGTCGCCCGGTAGCGGAAGCGCGACTGGGTGAGCGTGACGTGGGGCGCGTGGCCCGGCCCGCAATCGAGCGTCGCCCTCACCATCGGGACGCCCGGCTGGTCGAGGAAGCTCTCGGCCACCGGGGCGATGTCCCGCTGCGCGCTCGCCCCGAGGGAGCCGAGCAGGTCGGCCGCCGTGGCGTTGCCTCCGGCGTGGTCTCGCAGGTACGCGCGGATGCCCTCTCGGAAGGGCGCCTCGCCGATCCAGGCCTCGATCATGCCGATGACCGCGGAGCCTTTGCTGTAGGTGGTGGCGTCGAAGCTGGCCATCGCGTCGCCGGTGCTGGTCACCCGCTGACGGATGGCGTGCGCGGTGGGCAGCGCGTCAGCGTGCCGCGCCCAGGCCGCGCCGTCGAGGGCCTCCAGCCGTGCGCCGAGGGCGGGCTGCCAGGCGTCCATCACCCGCGTGGCCATCCAGGTGGCGAAGCCCTCGTTGAGCCAGAGGTCGTCCCACCAGGCCATGGTCACCAGGTTGCCGAACCACTGGTGCGCGAGCTCGTGCGCGATGATGTCCGCGGTGTGGTAGCGCGCCCGGGCGGAGGCCCGAGGCTCGTCGAGGAGCAGGGCGGTGTCGCGGAAGGTGATGAGCCCGGGGTTCTCCATGGCGCCCGATTGGAAGTCGGGCACGGCCACGAGGTCGAGCTTGGGGAAGGGGTAGGGGCGGTCGAAGTAGCGGGAGAGGATGGCGAGGTGCTCGCCCGCGACGCGTGCGCCGTAGGCCCCGAGGGCGCTGCGGCCGCGAGGGGCGAGGACGCGGATCGGGACCGGAGAGGAAGGCCCGTCGAGGACGTCGAAGGGGCCGACGGTGAAGGCCACGAGGTAGCTGGGGAGCGGAGGGGTCTCGTCGAAGGCGACGGTGCGGGTGCGCGCCGCGGCGTCGTCGGAGCGCGACGACTCGGGCATGTTGGCGAAGGCCCCGACGTCCTGAGGGACGGTGAGTCGCACCCGCACCGGGACCTTGAACGACGGCTCATCGAAGCAAAAGAAGGCGCGGCGAGCGTCGGTAGGCTCGAAGTCCGAGAAGGCGTACCAGCGCCCGTCGACCTGCACCCGGTAGAGCCCGTTGAGCTCGGGGTTGAAGCGGCCCTGGTAACGGATGACCAGACGAGCGGGGCCGGCGGAGAGGGCGGAGGGGAGGGAGACGACGAGCTCCTCGGGGGCCTCGCGGGCGCCGTGGGCGAGGCGGGCGGCGGTGGTGGCGGGGAAGGTTGCGCCGCGCTGCTCGAGGTGGGCGTCGAGGATGGTGAGGTCGCGCGCGTGGAGCACCACGTGGGCGGTGGGCTCGGGGAGCTCGAGGTCGAAGGTGGCGGTGCCCTCGAAGCCGGGCTGCGAGGGGTCGACGACGAGGTCGAGGGCGTAACGGATGGGCCGGGCGAGCGAGGGCAGACGGCCGTCGTCGCGCGGAGGGGGCACGGGGCCCGCGGGGAGGCGCTCGACGCGGTCGGGCGAGGGAACGGGCTGCGCGGTGGGCTGAGGCCGCGGCGGGGCGGCGGAGGCGCAGGCGGCGGTGCAGGCGGCGAGGACGACGGCGAGGAGGAGAGGGGAGCGCATCGGTGGGGGCGGCGATCGTGCGGGACACCGGGCCCGCGACGCAAAGGGGTCCGCGCCGACCGGCAATGCGTTGCCAGGAACTCCACCGCGCCGCGCGGGGCGTGGCATGGCCTGCAGGTCCATGGGTTACGCAGACGGAAAGAAGCGCGGCGAGGCGAGGGACGCGAAGGAGGCGCTGGTGCACGCGGCGGCCCAGCTCTCGGCCGCGGCGGCGGCGCAGGGGCGGGTCCCCCCGCACGACCTCGACGCCGAGCGCGCGGTGCTCGGCACCATCCTCCTGGAGAACGCGGCGCTGAGCCAGGTCGAGTCGGTGCTCGCCGCGGCGGACTTCTACCACCCCGCGCACGGGGTCCTCTACGAGTCCATGCTGGCGCTCGCCGCCCGCAAGGAGCCCATCGACGTCGTCACCCTCGCGGCCGAGCTTCGGGCCCGGGAGCGGCTCAACACCATCGGCGGCGCGCAGTACCTGGGCGAGCTCACCGATGCCATCGCCACCACGGCCCACGTCGAGTCGCACGGGCGCATCGTGGCCGACCTCGCGGGCGTGCGCCGGATGATCGAGGTGGCGCACGAGATCGTCGCCCGCGGCTACGGCGAGCGCGGCAACTCCGAGGCCTTCCTCGACTACGCTGCGGCCAAGGTCTTCGAGGTGTCGCAGAAGCGCGCCAAGAGCACCCTGGTGCCCCTGGAGACGGCCATCCTCGAGGCCTTCGAGCGCATCGAGAAGGTGCTGGAGAACGGCGCGGCCATCAGCGGCACCCCGACGGGCTTCCGCGACCTCGACCGGCTCACCGCGGGGATGCACGGCGGCCAGATGATCATCATCGCGGCGCGCCCCGCCATGGGGAAGACCTCGCTGGTGATGTGCATCGTGGCCAACGCGGCCCTCGCGACGGGCAAGCCGGTGCTCTTCTTCTCGCTGGAGATGCCCCGCGTCGAGCTGGCCAACCGCCTGATGTGCTCCGAGGCGCGCGTCGACCAGTCGAAGCTGCGCACCAACCTGCTCACGCAGGACGACCTCACCTCGCTCACCGCGGCCGCCAACCGGCTGCACAGCCTGCCGATCTACATCGACGACTCCGGCGACCTCACGCTGGTCGAGCTGCGCTCCAAGGCGCGCAAGATGAAGGCCGAGCGCGACCTGTCGCTCATCTGCATCGACTACCTCCAGCTCATGAAGGCGAGCCGGGAGAAGATGGAGTCCCGAGAGCGGGAGATCTCGGAGATCAGCCGCGGGCTGAAGTCGCTGGCCAAGGAGCTCGACGTGCCGATCATCGCGCTGTCGCAGCTCAACCGCGCGGCGGAGACCCGCCCCGGCAAGGAGAAGCGCCCGATGCTCGCCGACCTCCGCGAGTCGGGCGCCATCGAGCAGGACGCCGACGTGGTGATGTTCATCTACCGCGACGAGGTCTACAACCGCGATACCGAAGACCGCGGCATCGCCGAGGTGATCATCGCCAAGCAGCGAAACGGCCCCACGGACACCGCGAGGCTGCGCTTCATACGAGAGCTCACCCGCTTCGAGAACCTCGCCATGGACATGGAAGACCACGGCTACGCCGACGCCCAGGTGGGCGGGGTCGAGACCTTCGCGGGCGAGGGGCTGCCCGACCTCGATCCGTTCAGCCCGGCCTGAGCGCCACTGGCGCTCTTGACGGGGAAACCATCAAGCGCCAGTGAGTGCCGCGAAGATGGAGACCCCCTCGATGATGAAGAGATCAGCCTTCCCTGTCGTGTTTGCGCTCCTGGTCGGCTGCGGCTCGACCACGCCTCCCGCCAACAGCTCGATGAACGCCACGACCGTCGCGACCACCGTCGACGCGGGCGTCTCGGCGCTCACCAACGAGCCACCGGTCGAGGTCGCCCCGACGCCGACGCCGCCGCCCGCGCCGGAGCCCGTGCGCATCACCGCGGGAGAGCGCCGCGCGACGCCCACCCCGTCGCCGCGCGTGGCCATCACCGCGCCCCGCAACAACGCCACCATCCGCGAAGACCGCGTCGAGGTGCGGCTCAACATCCAGAACTGGCGCGTGGTCACCAACGCCGACGACCACCGGCACATCCACCTGGTGCTCGACAACGAGCCCTACCGCCGCATCGACGACCCGCGGCAGCCCGTGGTGCTCGAGCACCTCTCGCCCGGCACCCACGTGCTCCGCGCCTTCCCGGGCTGGGAGACGCACGAGACCGTGAAGGAGAGCGGCGCGTACGCGATGGTGGTGTTCCACGTGGGGAGGGCCGCGGAGAACTTCGGATTCAACCCGCGCGCCCCGATGCTCACCTATTCGCGCCCCAAGGGAGCGGTCAACGGCGCCGAGCCCGAGCGCATCCTGCTCGACTTCTACCTCGCCAACGTCCCCGCCAGCGAGATGGGCGCGCAGGGCTTCCGCGTGCGCCCCACCATCGACGGCCGCGCGATGGAAGACCTCACCGCCTGGGTGCCCTACTACATCGAGAACCTCCCCGACGGTCCGCACACCATCGGCCTCCAGCTCATCGGCCGCGACGGCGCCCCGGTGGCCGGCCCCTTCAACACCACCGAGCAGCGCATCACGGTCAGCCGCGCCACCCCCGCCACGCCGCACGCCCACCCCGAGCCCGCGGCCGCGACGCCCTCGCCCGGCCCGGCGCCCGCGGCGACCGACCATGCCGTGCCCCCCGCGGCCGCGCCCACCTCGCCGCCCTCCATCATGCCCGGCACCCACAACCACTCGGGGCACTGAAATCCCCCGTCGCTCCCTCCTGGCGCGGATGGTTGACCTCATCCTGGGGAGCGACCGCGGCGCCAGCTCGATGCGCCTCACCGTCGCGAAGCGACGGGGCTACCGCGACGCCAGCTCAATGCGTCACAACGGCCCTACGCTCCGTAGTCCAGGTCCGGTCGAACCCGATCCCGTGAAGTCGTCGCTTCCACGAGGGCGCATTGAGCTGGCGTCGCGGTAGCCCCGTCGCTTCGCGACGGTGAGGCGCATCGAGCTGGCGTCGCGGTCGCTCCCCAAGATGGGGTCAACCGTCAGCTCCTAGAGCGGCGACGGGAGACTTTCCGGTCGGCGCTCTAGCGCCGGGGCAGCAGCTGCGCCTGCAGCGACCGCATCGCCCCGCGCGCCGCCCCCTCGATCGCCCTCAGCCGAAGCCTCGGCATCGGGTCGGGCTGGTTGGCGATCGCCAGCCGCGCCTCCTGCGCCGTGGCCGACCCGGTGATCGTCGCCGCGATGCTGTGCGACGGCTCCGCCAGCAGCACCAGCGACACCTCCGCGCGCACCGACTGCATCGACCCGTTGGCATCGCCAGGGCGCAGCGCGCTGAGGGTCCCCTCCAGGGAGTAGGTCTGCAGGTCGCCGTGCCGCAGCCGCGAGACCGCCGAGGAGGGAAGCGACCCGGGATGCATGGCGTACCGCGGGTCTTCGGCCACGGTCGCGCGCAGGGCCTCGCGCAGGGCCGCGGCGTGGGTCGGGTCGGAGGAGTGGTTGACCAGCGCGCCAAGCGTGAACAGCACCCTCACCCGCTGCCAGTCGATGGGCGCGGACAGCACGGGCGTCGGGGAAGAGACCGGCGAAGAGAGCTGCGGTGCGGCTGCGGCCGCGAAGGGCGTGGTGATCCAGTCCGAGGCGGTGGCGACGCGAGGCCGACGCAGCAGCGCCGCGCGAGCGCGGGTCACGGCCGCCCGGGTGCGGGAGTCGCGGTCGCGGGCGTGGCGCTCGAGCGCGGGCATCGCCGCAGGGTCGCCGAGCGCCTCGAGGGCCTGGGCGGACGCGACGCGCACCGTGGAGGAGCGGTCGTCGAGCGCGGCCTCCAGCGCGAGCCGGGCGCCCTCCGGGCGGAGCCGCCCCAGCGACTCGGCGGCGCGGGCGCGGTCGCGTGAGCTGGAGGCGCGGCGGAGCAGGTCGATGGCCGGAGAGGTCTGCGCGAAGGCGGAAGACCCGATGAGCGCGAGCAGCAGGGCCACGAGGGCGGACGCTCGTCGGAGCAGGCGCGGCGATCGATCGACAGGGTGCACGGGGTCTCCTCGAAGCGATCGATGTGCCGGGGACGGGGGCTCGTTCTACGTGAGCCCCGGATCGCTCGGCAACGCCCCCTCCCGCCTTCCGAGAGAGACCCGTCCGCGTGTCATCGATGCCGCGCTGCGCGCACTCCGGTTACTCCCCTGCGACGCCCGCGAGCGGCCACTCCACCATCGCCATCGGCGCGCCGCTCCTCGAGGTCACCGTGAGCATCCAGCGCAGCACCGCCAGCGACTCCTGACCGCCCAGCAGCATCGACACCAGCGAGTCCGCCGCGCTCGGAGCGCCGCCGCCCGGGGCGTCGCTCACCAGCAGCTGGGCGATGGTGCGCAGCAACCCACCGGACTCCGCAGGGAGCTCGATCACGTCGCTGTCCTCGCCGAGGCCACCCAGCGCGCGCGCCCGGCGCAGCGCCGTGAGCAGTCCGCCCTCCCGGTCGACCAGCCCCAGCGAGTGCGCCCTCGCTCCGAGGAACACCCTCCCCTCGCCCACGGCGTCGATCTGCGCCGTCGTGCGGCGCCGGCCGGTCGCCACCCGCTGGAGGAAGAGCCCGTAGAACTCCCCGATCTTCGTCGCCAGGAAGCGCCGCTCCTCGGGGGTGTACGGGCGAAACAGGCTGTCCATGTCCGCGCGCTCGCCGCGGCGCGACAGCTCGACGCCGACGTGCAGCCGCGAGAGCAGGCCCGCCACGTCGGCCTTGCCGTAGAAGATCCCGATGGAGCCGGTGAGCGTCGACGGGTCGGCCACGATCTCCCGCGCCGCCGCGCCGATGTAGTACCCGCCGGAGGCCGCGACGCGCCCGAAGGAGGCCACCACGGGCTTGCGCCGGTTGGCCAGCGCCACCGCGCGCCAGATGAGGTCGCTCGCCAGCGCGCTGCCGCCAGGGGAGTCCACGCGCAGCACGATCGCCCCCACCCGGGGCGACGCCGCCGCCGCCTCGATGGCCTCGACGAGGGTGCGCTCGCCCGCGAGGCGCATCCCCACCACGGGGATCTCCTGGCTCTCGCCCTCCACGATGTCGCCGTCGACGTGGATGATCGCCACGCTCCGCCCGCCCGACCAGCGCCGCGACCGCTGTGGACCGTAGTCCTCCGCCTCCACCCTTCCTGCGCCCAGCCCGTTGGCGAAGGAGCGCTCTGCCGACTCGCGCGTCACCACCGCGTCGACCATCCCCCGCGAGCGCGCCTCGCGGGCCGTGTAGGGCCCCGCCGTCACCAGCGCCCTCGACTCGCTCGCCCCCAGCGAGCGAGACGCCCCGATGCCCGCCGCCAGGCCGTCGAGCGTGTCGTCGAGGATCTGCTCCTCCTGCTCCCTCGCGGGCCCGCTGCTGGCGGCGCGGGTGAGCTGCTCGGGGGCGCTCTTCCAGTCGCCGATGCGCACGAAGTCCGTCCGCACCCCGAGCGCCCAGAGCGCCGGACCCAGGAAGTACCGCATCGCGCGGAGCCCCTGGAGCCGCACTCCCCCGGCCGGATCGACGCTCACCCGATCGACCCCGGCGCACGCGTACCAGGTGCTCGCGCTGGCGTCGGTGAGGTGACACGCCACCCGCTTTCCCCGGCGACGCAGCAGCGCGAAGGCCTCGCGGAGCTCCTCGGCGTGAGCCAAGCCCCCCACCTCCGCGCGCGGCGCGAAGATCACCCCTCGCACCGAAGGGTCTCTCGAGTAGCGCTCCAGCCGCAGCAGCAGCCGGACCATGGAGCGCGCCCCGGGGGAGGAGTTCATCGTCACGGTGACCGCCACGCCCGGCGTGGGGAGCGACACCGCCCCGCGGTCTCCGTCGATGCCCGCGCTCGCGTACCAGCCCGCCGCGTCGTCGCTGCGGAGGAAGCCTCCGCCCCCGGCGCTGTAGCGCCCCCAGACCACCTCCAGCCCGACGCCCGCTCGCCACGCGTCGATGCCGAAATCCCACACCCCCTCCGCCCGGAGGTAGCCCAGGTGCGGCACCGCAAGCCTCGTCCCGGCGCGCGCCTGGAAGTTACCCTGCTGGGCCCACGACCCGTCGAGCCCGAGGGTCCAGGCGTCGGTGCCCACCGGGCGCACGGCCACGCCCGCCACCACGCTGCGGTCGAGGCCCAGCGCCAGGTTCTGCGGGCCAGTCACCCCTCGGGCCACCACGCCGAAGGCCCCGTAGGCCGACGGCCGCCAGAGCGCCCCGGCGTCCACCGCCACGCGCCCGTCGACGGTCTCCGCCGCCGACCCTGGTCCGCCGCCGGTGCCGGCGAATACACGGGTGCGTATGCCCACGGAGAGCCGCGAGTCGAGCGACCACGCGAGCCCGAGGTCGACCGAGCCCCAGAGGCCGAGGCTGGCGCGCGATCCCACCGCCAGCGCGTCGGGCCGGGCGAAGCTGGCGCCCACGGAGAAGCCGAAGCCGAAGGGCAGCGGCGTCGCCCACGCGGCCGCGGTGTTGTTGAGCGCCGTCCCTCCGCGGGCGACCTCCTCGGTGTGGGTGATGCGCGCCGACCAGGAGCGGCCGAGCCCGATGCCCGCGGGGTTCGCCCTCGCGGCCTCGGCTCCCTGCACCGCGGCCACCGTCGCCCCCGGGGCCACCACCTCGTCGCCCAGCCCCTGCGCCTGCGCGCCCCGCGCGGCCATCGCCGCGAGCGCGAACCCCACGATCCCATGCCCACGTGCCTTCACCCGAAAGACCGTACACCGCCGCGCCGGGGTGGAGTTATGTTCCGCCGCGGTGCGATCGATCGTCGGACGAGGCTGGGTGTCGGGTCTTGCCTGTGTCCTCGCGCCCGTCAGCGCCCTGGCCCAGCAGCCCTCGGAGGTCGGCGCGAGCTTCGAGCCCCGGGAGGTCTCCGCCCCCGCGAGGTCGCAGTACAACGCCGCCCGCGAAGCCTACGCCGCGGGCCACTACCACCGCGCCGCGGCGCTCCTCGAGGCCGCGCTCGCGCTCGACCCCGCGGGCACCAACCTGTGGTTCAACCTGGGCGTGGTGCGAGAGCGCCTGGGCGAGCTCGACCGCGCCACCGCGGCCTACCGGCGCTACCTCTCGCAGCTCCACGACCCCGCCGAGCAGGCCCACACGCAGCGCATCATCGCCCGCCTGGAGGGCGCCCGCGTCGAGCTCGCGGCGCTGCACCCCCGCCGCGGCCTCGCCGACGGGCTCTTCTTCGTGACCACCGGCGCCGCGCTGGCCTCCACGGCGCTGGGCATCGCCTGGTTCGCCACCGACCCGCTGGAGGGCCTCGACCCGGTGCCCATCGCGTTTACCTCCGCGGGTATCGCCCTCGGGGTCTTCGCCACGGTGCTGTACTTCGCGAGGGAGGTCCCGAGGCCGCCGACGTACTTCGTCGGGGCGCGCCCGCTGCCGGGCGGCGGGTCGCTGAGCGTGGGCGCCAGCTTCTGACCCGCAGGCGTCGCCCCCGCGGCTCTGCTACCTACAACGGCGTGTCCCTCCCCCGACTGCTCGCCCTCGACCTCGACGGAACCCTCCTCGGCCCCGGTGACCGCATCGCCCCGGAGGACCACCAGGCCATCGGCCGCGCCATGCGCGCGGGCATCACCGTCACCATCGCCACCGGGCGCATCACCACCGGCGCGCTCCCCACCGCGCAGGCCTGCGGGATGCGCGGCCCCATGGTGGTCGCCGACGGCGCCGTGCTCGCCGACACCGTCGACGGGACGCCCCTCTCGCAGCACCCGCTCCACGCCGGGGTGGTGACCGGGCTCACCCAAGCCATGGGCAGCCACTCGCTGCAGCCCTTCTGGTTTCTTCACGATGAGATCCATGGAGAGCACGGCTCGGAGGCCGTCGCGGGCTATGTGCGCACCTGGTCGCCGCGGCTCTCGCTGCACGCCACGCTGCGGCACTCGGCCGCGTGGGAGCGCCGCCACGAGGTGGCCGTCGCCATCGGCGTCGGGCTGCGCGAAGGCGTAGAGCGCACCGCGCAGTGGCTCCAGGAGCTGCACCGGGACTCGGTCAACGTGGCGTCGTTTCCGCTCGATCGGGAGAACCGCTGGGCGATGCTGGTGCGCGACCGCCAGTCGGACAAGGCCCAGGGGCTGGCGAGGCTCTGCCTGAGAGAGGGCATCGAGGCCTCGCAGGTCGCCGTGGTGGGCGACTGGATCAACGACGTCCCGATGTTCCAGTGGGCGGGACGGAGCTTCGCGATGGGGCAGAGCCCCGACGAGGTGGCGAAGCACGCCACCGAGCGCCTCACGAAGACGAGCAAGACCGGCGGCGGCGTGGCCGAGGCCATCGGGCGCCTGCTGGGCTGAGCGCCTCCGCACTCCACCCTTGCGCGGTCCCCGGGTGTTCCGTGACAGTAGCGGTCGCGTGAAGGTCTGTCCCACCTGCAAGTCGAGCTACCCGGGCAAGCCGCCGCGCTGCCCGCTGGACGGCGCCATGCTCTACGACCTCGGCCCCGACCTCCTCGGCGGACGCGTGGTGGCGAGGCACTACCGCATGATCGAACGCTGCGGCGCGGGCACCACCGCGGACGTCTACCGCGCCCTCGACGTGAAGACCGGCGCGGTGGTCGCGGCGCGCGTCCCCACGGCCTACGGCAGCGACGACGCCACGCAGCGAGAGCGCCTCACCGACCAGGTGCGGGCCTTCCGCGCGGCGGCCCCTCACGACATGCTGGTGCCCGTGCTCGACGTCCTCGAGCGCGCCGTCGACGGGCACACCGTGGTCATCACGGAGTTCGTCTCCACCCCCGCCCTGCCTCACGTGCTCGCCGCCGGCCCGGTGCCCCTCGACGCCGCCCTCGCCGCGGGCGTCCAGATCGCCTCGCTGCTCGAACACCTCCACGCCCGCAACGTGCTCGCGCGAGACCTCCGCGCGGGCGCGCTCTTCCTCGCCTCCACCGGCACCACTCGGGTGCGCCTCTCCATCGACGCCCTCGCCACCGGGCCCACCTCCGCGCCCGATCCGGTGCCCGCGGTGAGGGCGCTCTCTCCCAACATGGCCGCCGCGTACCTGTGCCCCGAGCGCATCCGCGGCGGGCCCTGCACCGCCGCCGGGGACGTCTACGCCTTCGCGGCGCTGCTCTTCGAGATGCTCACCGGCCACCCCGCCTTCAAGGGCGACGGGCCCTCCGTGATCGCCCAGCACCTCGACGCCCCCGCCCCGGTGCTTCGCCAGGTGGCGCCAGACCTGCCCAAGGAGCTCGAGAGCCTGCTGGCCAGGATGTTCGCGAAGCTCCCGCGCTTCCGCCCGACGCCCTCGGAGGTGCGCAAGGCGCTCTCCGAGCTCGCGAGCTGAGCCCCACGCGGCGCTACCACCCGCGGCCCGCGGACACATACTATCCGCGCCCATGTCCACGAAGCTCGCTGATCGCCTCTCGGTCGTCGTCCCCTCCGCCACGCTGGCCATCAACGCGCGCGCGCAAGAACTCCGCGCCAAGGGCATCGACATCATCTCCTTCGGCGCGGGCGAGCCCGACTTCGACACGCCCACCAACATCCGCGAGGCGGGCATCGCGGCCATCGAGGCGGGCCGCACCCGCTACACCGCCGTGTCGGGCATCGCCGAGCTCCGCGCCGCCATCGCCGAGCGCTCCACCCGAGAGCGCGGCGTCGCCGCCACCGCGGCCAACGTGGTGGTCACCGTCGGCGCCAAGGGGGCCCTCTTCAACCTCGCCCTCGCGCTCTTCGAGCCGGGCGACGAGGTGATCATCCCGGCCCCCTACTGGGTCAGCTACCCCGAGCAGGTGCGCCTCGTCGGCGCCACGCCCATCTTCGTCCCCAGCACCCTCGAGCGCGGCTGGAAGCTCGACCCGGCCGACCTCGCGCGCGCCCTCACCCCCAAGACCAAGGCCGTCATCCTCTGCACGCCGAGCAACCCCACCGGCGCGGCCTACACGCCCGACGAGCTCTCGGCCATCGCCGAGGTGCTCCGCACCCACGACTGCTGGATCATCCTCGACGAGATCTACGCCTCCCTCGTCTACGACGGCTTCGACCAGCGCTCGCTGCTCTCCGTGGCGCCCGACCTCGCCCCCCGGGTGGTGATCATCGACGGCGTGAGCAAGACCTACGCGATGACCGGCTGGCGCGTGGGCTGGAGCATCGCCCCCATCCCCCTGTCGAAGGCCATGGAGATGGTGCAGTCGCAGGGCGCCACAAGCACCGCCACCCCGGCGCAGTGGGCCGCGCTCGAGGCGCTGCGCTCCCCGCCGCTGGAGTTCGAGCAGATGCGCTCGCTCTTCCAGCTCCGCCGCGACCGGCTGGTGGAGGGCCTTCGCAACATCCCGGGCGTCCGCTGCGGCACCCCCGAGGGGGCCTTCTACGCCTTCTGCGACATCAACGAGTGGATCGGCCGGCGCACCCCCGAGGGCACCGTGCTCACCGACGACACCGCCGTCGCCGCGTGGCTGCTCGACAAGGCCCACGTGGCGGTGGTCCCCGGGGCGGCCTTCGGAGCGCCGGGCCACATGCGCCTCTCCTACGCCGTCAGCGTCGAGAACATCGACAAGGCCCTCGCTCGCATCAGCGACGCGGTGGCGCTGCTCGAATAGGCACTGCCATGAGACTCCTCCCCCTGGTGGCGCTGCTCGGCCTCGTCGCCTGCCGCCGCGCCCCCTCGCAGCCCGACGAGCCCGCTCGCCCTTCGACCGCCGCGCCCGCTCCTGCGCCCGCTGCCGTCGCCCCTCCCATCTACCGCGTCGACCCGACGGTGCTCGACCACCCCGGCGTCCTCCGGGGCTCCGTGCGCTGGAGCGGACCCCGGCCCGCGACCGCCCCGATGGCCGTCGGCCCTGGCGGCAACCCCGACCTCTGCGGCGCCACGCAGGGCGACCCCACGCTGGTGGTCGCTCCCGACGGGGGTGTGGCCAACTCGGTGCTCTGGCTCTCGGACATCGCCCGGGGCGCCGCGCCCGACCTCTCTCCGGTCACCGTCGACCAGCTCGGGTGCCGCTACGAGCCCCACGTGCTGGCGCTCCCTGTCGGCGCCGAGGTGCGCTTCGGCAACAGCGACCACGGGCTGCTTCACAACGTGCACGCCTATTACGGCTACGACGACGACGACAACTGGTTCAACCAGGCCTCGCCGCACGGGCTCACGGTCTCCAAGCGGGTGCAGCGCGCGGGCGTGGCGAGGCTCATCTGCGACGCGGGCCACGTCTGGATGCTGGCCTACGTGCACGCCTTCACGCACCCCTACTACGCGGTCACCGACGCCGCGGGGCGCTATGAGCTGAGGGCGGTCCCGCCGGGTCGCTACACCCTGCGCTTCTGGCACGAGGGATGGACCCGCCGGGCCATGGAGGGAAACCGCCCTCGCTTCTCCCCCGCGGTAGAGACCTCGCGCGTGGTGGACGTGACCCCTGGAGGGACGGTCACCGCGGACTTCTCCCTCGGGCCCGACGCCGTGGCCGCGGCGCGCTGAGGCAACGGATGGCGCGCGTGCTGATCGCCATGGCGCAGCAGGACGCCGATCCGACGGAGGTGGCGATCCCGTGGAGGGTGCTACGCGCCGCGGGGCACGAGGTGACCTTCGCGACGCCCGACGGAACGCGCGGGTACGCCGACGCGCTGATGCTCACCGGCGAGGGGCTCGACCCCTGGGGCTTCGTTCCTGGCATCAAGGGCCTGACCCTGGTGGGGCGCCTTCTCGGGGCGAGGCGAGACGCCCGCGAGGCGTGGGGCGCGATGGAGCGCGATGCGGCCTTCCTCTCTCCAAGGCGCTTCGACGCGCTGAGCGCGGACGACTTCGACGCCCTGGTGCTGCCCGGCGGGCACCGCGCGAGGGGGATCAGCCCCTACCTGGAGAGCGAGGCGCTCAGGGCCTTCGTGGTGGCGATGTTCGAGGCTGAGAAGCCGGTGGGCGCCATCTGTCACGGGGTGGTGGTCGCCGCGAGGGCGGTGTCTCCGACGACGGGCCGCTCGGTGCTCTACGGGCGCAAGACCACCTCGCTCACCTGGGCGCAGGAAAGCCTCGCCTGGACCATCGGCCGCGTCGCCCGCTTCTGGGACGGGGATTACTACCGCACGTATGTCGAGGCCCCGGGAGAGCCCGCTGGCTCTCGGGGCGTCGAGGCCGAGGTGACCGCGGCGCTGGCCTCGCCGACGGACTACCGCGACGTCCCGAAGACGGACCCGGAGCGCCGCCGCAAGACCGACGGGCTGCACCGCGACACGGCGGACGACGCTCGCCCGGCCTTCGTGGTGCGCGACGGGAACTACGTCTCGGCGCGATGGCCCGGCGACGCGTACACCTTCGCGAAGACCCTGGCCGACGTCCTCGCCGAGGGGCGTGGAGAGAGCGCCCCGTGAAGCTTCGTCGCGCGACATCGAGCACCTCGATTAGAGCGGTTCTCGCTCGAGCTTGGGACGAGACCGCCCACGTCCTCAGTCACCGCCTCACCCGGAGCGAAGCGGAGGGGCGAGACCGCCCACGTCGTCAATCCCCGGCGTTTCGGTCGCAGGGCCCGCGACGATCGGAGGCGCGGATTGCCGACGTGGGCGGTCTCGCCCCTCCGCTTCGCTCCGGGTGAGGCGGTGACTGAGGACGTGGGCGGCCCAGATCCGAGCGGGAACCGCCCTACCGCCTCGGAGGCCCGAGGTCGGGGTTGTTCAGGAAGGTCTCGTCGGTGAGCGTGCGGAGAAACGCCACGAGGTCGGCTCGCTCCTGCGGGTCGAGGCGCATCCCGCCGCCCGAGACGTTGGGCATCAGCGAGTCGATGGTGTCGGAGAACACCAGGCCCTCGCTGTAGAAATCCACCACCTGCTCCAGCGTGGCGAAGCGGTCGTCGTGCATGTACGGGCCGGTGCGATCGACGTTGCGCAGCGTCGGGGTCTTGAAGCGCCCGTCGTCCTGCGGGTCGTGCGTGATGGCGCCGCGGCCCGTCCCCGCGACCTGCCTGTCGAGGCCGATGTTGTGGAACCTGTTGTCCGTGAACAGCCGCGTCGCGTGGCAGTGGAAGCACTCGCCGCGCTCGCTGTAGAAGATCTGCATCCCGCGGCGCTCGCTCTCGTTGATCGCGGCGGCGTCGCCGTCGACGTAGCGGTCGAAGCGGGAGTCCTGGGAGATCATCGTGCGCTGAAACTGCGCCAGCGCGTAGGCCGCCCTCCTGGTGGTGATCTCCCTCGTCCCGAAGGCCGCCAGGAACATCTCCTCCAGGTCGGGCTCCCTCAGCCGGTTGACGTCGGTGCCGAAGAAGATCTCGACCTCCATGCGCATGGCTTCCTCGAGGCCCCCCTCGAAGTGCCCGTCCCAGAGGAAGTAGTACGACCACGCCAGGTTGACGTGAGGAATCACCCCCCGGACCATCGGGTTGGAGAACCCCCGGTTCTGGAGGTGACAGTCCGCGCAGGCGCGGGCTCCACGGGGGTCGAGCCGTCGGTCGTAGTAGAGCTGTCGGCCGAGCGCCACGCCCTGTCGGGTGGTGGGGTTGTCCTCGGGGACGATCATCCTCGGGAAGCTCCTCGGCACCCGCAGGTCGATCAGCTCCCTCGCGTTGCTCGGCGCCTCCTGGGCGCAGGCCGCGGTCAGCGAGAGCGCCGCCGCGAGCAGGGCCATCCAGCCGAGACCCCGCGCGCTCATGGCGCCGCCAGGGAGAAGACCGATGCGCCGTTCTCCCGGAGCGAGGCCTGCGCGGCGGCGTCGCCCATGATCCCTCGGTGCGTCGCGTTGAAGTAGTCGTTGAGGTCCCAGGTGTTGGGGCCGGTGAACCACTCGGCCACGTCCATGCGAACGGTGAAGCTCGCGCCCGCGCTGGTGATCGATCGACCGCTGGCGTCGAGGGTCACCGCGAAGGAGTAGTCGGCGCGGTTGAGCCCTCCCGAGTGCGTCATGAAGTTGAAGGGCTGCCCCGCGCGGTTGATGTAGCGCCCCTCGAATTTCATGTGGTGGTACCCGCCGCCCATCATCTCGGGCCACTCCATCAGCGACTCCGGAGACGAGGAGAACGCGCCGCTGATGTTGAGCTCCGGGGGTAGGCCCATCACGAAGGTGATGGAGGCGAGCTCCCCGACGGGCGCGCTGCCCGGGAGCGCGAAGCTCAGCGTGGCGGGCGTCGCGGCGTCGAGGTAGCGAGCGCCGGGCGCGGTCACCGTGCGGCCGTCCCTCATGCGCACGGTCACCCCGCTGACGAAGTAGCTGAGCCGGGTGACCCCGAAGGAGTTGCCCGCGGCGTTGGTGTACGGGGTCGTGGTGCCGAACGCGAGGGGAGCGCCGCCGACGGTGTGCGCGAAGGCGATCGCCACGGAGGCCGCGGGGGCATCGGTCGCGGGCGCGTCGGTCGCGGGTGCGTCGGCCGCGGGGACGTCCGCGATGGACGCGTCGGGGGTCAGGGGCGCGGGGTCGGACGATCCACAGGCGCCGACGCTGAGGGAGAGCGCGACGGCCAGGGAGCACCGGGCGACCGCATGACCACCACGGAGCACGCGCCGCGGAGAGAGGCTTCGAGGGGGAGGGTTCATGCCAGGGACTTGAGGGCGGCGTCGCCCATAGGCGATGCGACATGGCGTCGCGGGATGACCGCCCTCCTCTGGTGAACGGGGCGCGACGGGTGATATCCCAGCGCCCATGCGCTTCCACATCCGCACGCGGATCCCGCAGCCGTCCTCGACCAACGCGCTCTCGGCCTCGCTCGACGGGCGCTTCGTCGCGACCACCTGCTTCGACCAGAAGCTACGCGTCTACGATGCGCGCTCCCTCGCGCTGCTCAAGACCCTGCACCTCGGGACGTCGTTTCCGCACGGCGTCTGCTTCTCTCCCGACGGGTCGCTCGTCGGGTCGGGCGGCAAGGCCATCACCCTCTTCGACACCACCACCTGGAAGAAGGGCATCTCCCTGAAGGGGCACCGCCACGAGATCCAGGACGCGACCTTCTCTCCCGACGGGACGCGGGTCTACACCGGCAGCGGCAACAACTACACCCCCGCCGACTGGTCGGTGCGCTCGTGGGACCCGACCTCCGGCGCCGAGCTCTGGCGCTGGAAGGGTGCGAGCTCGGTGTTCGCCGTGGCGGTCTCGCCCGACGGCGCGAGCGTCGCCGCGGGCGATCAGGACGGCCGGGTGACGCTGCTCGACGCGGCCACCGGGGCGCTGCGCTGGCAGGTGAAGCTCGCGCGCTGGGTCTACTGCCTCCGCTTCACCCCGTCGGGCGACGCGATCGTCGCGAGCGGCGACTCAGACTCCCTCTCGGTGCTCGATCCCTCGACCGGGGCGCACCGCGAGCTGCCGCTGAACGGGATGGCCCGCACCTTCGCGCTCACCCGGGACGGCGCGACCGCCGTCGTAGGCAAGACCACCTACGGAGAATCGCAGAGCGCGGTGGCGATCGACCTGGCGACGGGCGAGACGCGCTGGGAGAGCGAGGCCCTCGGCCGGCTGCCGCAGGGCCTGGCGCTCTCCCCGAACGACGACGCGATCTTCGTGCTCATGAACGACCCGCACGAGCTCGTGGTCTTCGAGCGCGACGCCTGAGCGCGATTCAGCGACCGGCGTCGGGGGGACTGCCGTAGAGGTCGAACATCCCGCCGTCGTCGTCCGGAGGGCCAGCGTCCGGGGCCGGGATGCCATAGGGCGGCGCGACGTTGCCGATGTCCTCGATGCCCGTGTCGACGGGTCCCGTGTCGGCGGGTCCCGTGTCGGCGACGCCGCTCTCCGCCGGGGCGTCGGTGGCCGGGCGGTCGACTCCGGCGCTGGCGTCGGTCGCGGTGACGCTGCTGCTGCATCCGGCGACGCCGAGCGAGGCGGCGAAGGAGAACACGGCCGCGCGGGAAAGCCGACGGGTGGCGTCGGGCCGCACCGGGAGCGGGGCCGCGAGGGCGTGGGAGCAGAAGGGGCAGCGAGCCTCCGTCGCCACGATGTGACGCATACACGCGGGACAGGGAGAGAGGGGGCGGTACATCGTGGGGTGTCGTGCTCCTGCGCTCGACCTTAGGCCATGGACGCGCGATGCGTCACGCCCCGCAGCGCGGGTCAGCGCCGCCTGGAACAACCCGATGCCCATGGGGTAGGTTGCACGCCTTGACGACCGGCGATCACCCCAAGCGGATTCTCTACCACGGCCCTTCCCCGGAGCACTTCGACGGCTTCGTGAGGTCGCTCGTAGGCGCGGCCGGCAGCGGCGGATCGCTCGCCGAGGGAGCGCGCAGGCCCACGCTCGCCTGGGCCGACCTGTCGTGCTGCCTGGTGAACCACCCCGAGCTCCGCGAGCTCATCGCCGACCTCCACGACAACTACGTCAACCTGCTGGTGATCGACCTCCGCTGCGTCGACGACCTCTGCCATCACGCGGAGCGGGCCTTCGTCATCCTCGACGCGCTCGACTCCGTCCCGGACATCGAAGACCGATTCGGGTTCCACCGCATCGTCGTGCTGGTGTCCGGTGGGCAGACGGCCACCACCGACGAGCTGATCCTGCAGCTGGGGTCGCGGGGCGTCGGGCGGGTGTTTCGCCACGAGGACTTCCAGGGCCCCGGCGTCACGGACGTCGCGTGGGGCGCTCGCTTCCTCGACGATGCGCAGAAGATACTCCGCGACCGCGAGCCCGGCGGTCGGGCTCTCTGCGCCGCGGGCGGCGGCATCACGGGGATCTTCTTCGAGCTCGGCGTGATGAAGTGCCTGGACGACGCCCTAGGGTCCGACGGGGTCAACGGCTTCGACATGTACTTCGGCATCAGCGCCGGGGCCGTGGCCGCGGCTCCGATCGCCGTCGGGTACTCCGTCGACGAGTTCATGGCGTCCATCGCCGGGGTGGGCGGCGGCCGGGTCCCGCCGATCGACCTCCGGCTCTTCCGCCTCGGGCACCTCGACCTCCCGGGCTTCCTGCGCCGCATGACCGCCGCCGCGAAGACCGCCTGGAACGGCGTCGTGCGCCCCTTCGGCGTCGATCACGGCTTCTCTCACGAGCAGGTGCTCTCCGACTATTCCGACCTCGTTCCGCCGCCCTTCCGGGCCGATCGCTTCGAGGCGACGCTGCGCAGCGCCCTCACGGCGCCGGGCGCGACCAACGACTTCCGCCGCCTCAAGCGCCCGCTCTACATCGGCGCCACCGACCAGGACGAGCGCAGCCACGTGCTCTTCGGCGACGAGACCCACGACACGGTGCCCATCAGCAAGGCGATCCAGGCCTCGCTCAGCATCAACCCGGCCTTCTCGGCCACCGCCATTCGCGGGCGCTACTACGAAGACGGCGCCATCACCCGCACGTCCAACTTCGTCGAGGCGATGCGCCGGGGCGCCACGCTGATCTTCGTGATCGACCCCTTCCTCCCCTACGTCGCGCGCACCCCGGGCTTCAACGACCTCCGCGGCGTGCTCTACAACATCGACCAGGACGTGCGGACCATCTCGTACACGCGCTACGAGACCACCCGCAACTGGGTGCTCCGCAAGCGCCCTGACGTGAGCTGCTACACCTTCGTCCCGGGCAACCGGCAGCGTCGGCTCATCTCGCAAAACCCGATGGATCACCGCCCCTACCTGGAGATCTGGCGCGGGGCCTACCTCTCGACCTTCAAGCGCCTGTCGCACCTGCGCCACCGGCTGGAGGGCGACCTGCGGGTCCACGGGGTGCGGCTCGACCTCGCCCGCGCGGAGTCCGTGGCGGCGCGCCTGGAGGCGTCGCCCACGCTGTCCTTCGCTGACTTCTTCCCCGACGGCAGGGTCGTCATCCGCCGTCCCCCGCTCGTCAACGACGTGCGAAGCCCGACGTAGCCCCGGCCGCGCTATCCTCTCGTCCCTTATGGCGCATGGGCGTTCGTCCAAGGTCCTGGTGTTGCTCGCGCTGCTGACCCTGGGCGGGTGCCGCGAGCCCGACGTCGCCTGGGAGCAGGCGCCCCCGCAGTCCCCGGAGGCCCCCGGCGTCGAGCCATGGGCCACGAGGGCGGACAGCCGCATCGCCCCGGACAACACCGCGACCCTGATCGTGCTCCTCGTGCTGGCCCCGTGGGGCCTGATCGCCGGGTGGTCGCTCTACTGGTGGCTCGAGCACCAGAAGCGCGCGCTGGCCGAGCGGACCTTCGACCCGAGGTCGCCGCTCACCAACGGCTACGCGGTGATCGTCGGCCAGGTCGAGCTGGAGCAGGGGGCGACCGGAGCGGCGATCCAGGTGGTCATCCGGCAGCGCGGGCGCGACTGGAAGGGCAAGCACGGCTGGCATCACAGCTGGACGGAGAGCTCCCGCGAGGTGCGGGTGCGGCCCTTCTGGGTGCGCACCTTCACGGGCGAGCGGGTGCGGGTCGAGCCCGACGACCGCGTGCTGCTCCGCGACGACCTCTCCCGCATCGACCGCCTCTCGCGCTTCGAGCGGGTGCGCTACGCCGAGCTCACGCCGGGCGAGACGGTGCACATCGCGGGCAGCCTCTTCGGCGCCGGCGCGAGGACCCCCGGCGGCGCCTACCGCGCGATGACGCAGGAGCCGGTGCTCCGCCCCTCCCGCGGCGCCCCGATGACGGTGTCCACCGAGCGCCCCGGCGAGACCGCCCAGGTGCGCGCCCGGCTCTACCGCAACTGGTTCGCGGGCGCCGCGCTGGTCGCGCTGACCTTACCGGCAGTGGTATTCCCGACGGTGGCGCTGCTGGCGCTGACCGGCGAGACGGTGCGGGCGGAGCCGGTCGCGACGCGCCACTGGCAGCGCTACCACAAGCCCAAGAACAGCCCCGGGTACTACGTCCAGCACTACGGGCTGCGCAGCGTGCAGGCGAAGCGCGGGAGCACCCGGGTGCTCACCGACGAGTGCAGCGAGCGGGTGTGGTCGTGCGTGAACTCGGGCGCCTGCCCGTCGGTGCAGTACACGGTCTCGGCGCTCTCCGACGACGTGGTGCAGATTGGAGTCGGGCCGCAGCTCACCGACGGACGCGCGGGGCTGCTGGGCGTCCTCGCGAGCTTCCTCATGGGGTTGTTTCCGCTCTCCATCTTCGGCTCGCGGCCCTGGTACCTGCGCCGCAAGGTGGTCGACGGGGGGAAGGGGCAGCTCCCTGACTTCATCGCTCCCCCGTCCGGCGGCTTCGGCCCTCGCTGAGCTCACCCCGACCGGGTCAGCGCCCGCTCAGGTCGACGGCCAGCAGCGCCAGCGGCGGACCGAGCCCTGCGAGCAGCGTCGTGCGGCGTCGCTCGACGGCGTCCCGCAGCCCGGTGAGCGTGCGGTCGTCGTTGGCCAGCAGCCCCGTGAGCACGTCGACGTCGTGCAGGTCGCCGAGCTGCACCTGGAGCCCGTGGACCCGCTTGCGCCACGCCCGATCGGAGCTCCCCAGCGCCCCCTCCGCCACCTCGATGAGGTCCCTCAGCCTGCGCGCCCGGCGGCGGATGCGGTGGTAGCCCTCCGGGCGCTGGAGGTCTCCTCGGAGCGATCGCTCCAGCCGGTCGAGGCCTCGCTCGACGGCGCTCCCGGCCACCCGGCGCATGGGCCCTCGGGGCGCGTCGAGCTCCGGCTGCGCGGACATCGCCGCCCGCAGCGTCGCGACCACGTCGGCGCGGCGCAGGTGAGAGAGCATCGCGTCCCGCGCCCGCCCCCGGGCGGCGAGGAACAACCCCCGCGCATGGGCCAGCGAGGTCGCGTCAGGGGCGATGCCGCCGAGGGAGGCGAGCGCCACGTCGAGGTCGCGCAGCGTGCCGGTGAGCGGCGAGAGCTCGCGGGCCCACTGGTCGAGCGCGCGCAGACCCGGATCGAAGGCGTCTTCGCCGATCATCGAGAGGGCGGCCTTCAGCCGACGGAGCGCCCCGCGGAGCCCGTGCACCTCCTCGGGGTTCTGGTCGTCGAGGGCGCCCTGCCAGCGCGAGGCGACCCTCGCCGCGTGGAAGCGCACCGCCCGCATGAGTTCTTCCCGGGCGCGTCGGTCGGGGTCGAGCACGGGCGGCACCGCCGGGTCGCCATGCGCTTCACTGAGAACGTCGGGAGTGACCATCGCAAGAACGGGTTTGTATCCGCGATGGTCTCATAGGGCCGACGTTGCCGAAGCGCCCCTAATCCCCCCCGGGGTGCTCCTCAGACCCCGTCGATGGCGCGCCGGGCCGACTCCTTGGGGGGCCTCACCCGCGAGCCGTCGAGCACGAACAGGTCGCGCGCGTCCTCGTAGAAGTCCCGGCGGGTGAGCGTCGACTCTCGCCCGGTGCGGAAGCGCCGCTGCGCCGCCACCACCTGCCGCACCCGATCGAAGAGCCGGCGGGGCATCGGGAGCAGGGCCTGGAGATCCTGGTAGAAGTCCGTGGCGCCGTTGAGCGCGTCCTTCACGCCGGTCATGGCCTCGAGCGCCGGGTCGAGCGTCAGCGCGCAGAACAGCGTGGCGTCGGAGGGCAGGTCGCCCGCCTTGGCGCGCGCGTCGATGGCCGCCAGCCGCGACCAGAGCCGCGACGAGGCGTCGGGGTGGTCGTCGATCCACGCCGCCACCTCGGGCAGCACCGTGGCCAGCACGCCGGTCTCCCAGGCGATCCAGACCGAGCGGCGGGAGGCCGCGTGGCGCATCAGCCGCAGCACCTCCTCCAGCAGCCTCGGGCGGGCGGCGCGCAGCAGGTCTTCCCGGTGGGCGACCATGGCGTCGTAGACCTGGGGCTCGATGCCCAGGTCGAGCCGCGCGGCGAACTTGATCACCCGCAGGATGCGCACCGGGTCTTCGCGGAAGCGCACGTCGGCGTCGCCGATGGTGCGGATCACCCGATGCTCGATGTCCTCGAGGCCGCCGACGTAGTCCACGACCTCCTTGCGCTCGAGGTCGTAGAAGAGGGCGTTCATGGTGAAGTCGCGGCGGATCGCGTCTTCCGGGGGCGTCCCGAACACGTTGTCGTGCCGGATCAGCAGGTCTTGATCGTCGTGGGGTCTGTGCTTTCGAGGGGCGTCCTCGGACTCATCGACGGGCTCCCACTCGGCCGTGTCCTCCAGGATGTCCGCCGTAGGGTCCTTCCGGAAGGTCGCGACCTCGATCACCTTGTTTCCGCCGCACAGGATGTGCGCGAGGCGGAAGCGGCGACCGATGATGCGGCAATTGCGGAAGAGCCCGCGGACTTCGTTCGGCTTCGCGCTGGTGGCGACGTCGAAGTCCTTCGGGGCCTTGTCGAGGAGGAGGTCACGGACGCATCCGCCTACCAGGTAGGCCTTGTAGCCCGCCTGCGTCAGCCGACGGACGACCTTGGCGGCGTCGGGGTCGATGCGCTGCGAAGCGACCGTGAAGTGAAGGATGCGGGGCTCGTCGAGAAAACGTTCGGAATGGCTCAGGTTCATGGAAGGGGCTCAGTCAGGCCGAGGAACCTACCACACCCTGACGCCCGATCAGGACACCTCCCCGATCGGGGCCCGATGCTCGGCCAGCTCGGCCTGCGCCAGGACCAGCTCCTCCTCCGAGGCGGGGTGCACGTCCAGCACCTGAACCTGGTAATTGAGCGTGAGGCCCGCCAGGGGGTGGTTGGCGTCGACCTTCACGTGGTCCTCGTGAACCTCCAGGATCTGCATCGTCAGGGTGGTGCCGTCGTCGCCCTCGGCGGTGTACTCCCCGCCCACCTCGACCGCGTCGGGGTCTGGAAACTCCGAGCGCTCCACGTCGAACACGTCGGTCTCGTCCCGGGTGCCGTAGCCGTCTTCCGGGGCCACCACGAGGTTGATCACATCCCCGGCGTAGGCCCCTTCGAGGCCCTTCTCCAGCCCCGGGAGCACCATGGACATCCCGACGATGAACTTCACCGGCCCGTCGCTGTCGTCGGCCTCTGTGTCTTCCAGGAGATTTCCGCGGGCGTCACGGAGCTTGTAGTGAACCGTGACCTGCATGTTGGGACCGACTGCGTGCGCCATACACCCGTCAGCCTAGTGCGCTCCCCATGTCGGCGTCGAACTTCCGGACATCCCGCGGCGATTGGTTCAGCCAGCGAGGAGGGAGGGGTCGTAGCCCTCCGGGGCTGAATATCCGAGCAGGTCGAGCGCCGTCGCCGCCACGTTGGAGAGGCCCGCGGAGGGGAGGTCGTCGCGGAGGGTCACCGTACGCCCCGGGGCCAGCGCGATGTGCAATGGAACCGGGTTGAGCGTGTGGCTGGTCTTGGCCTTCGGCCGACCGTCGGCGTGGCGCTGCACCCGCTTCGTCTTCTTGTCGACCTCGAACATCTCGTCGGCGTTGCCGTGGTCGGCGGTCACCAGCACCGCGCCGTCCATCGCCTGCACCACCGGGATCAGCCTCCCGAGCTGCAGGTCGACCGCCTCGACGGCCATCACCGCCGCGTCGCGCACGCCCGTGTGCCCCACCATGTCGCCGTTGGGGTAGTTCACCCTCGCGTGGCGGTAGCGCCCGGTCTTGAGCTCGTCGATGAGCCGGTCGGTGATCTCCGCGCACTTCATCCACGGCCGCTCCTCGAAGGGCCGAAGCTCGCTCGGGATCTCCACGTAGGTCTCCCTCGCGGCGTCGAAGGGCTCCGTGCGGTTGCCGTTCCAGAAGTAGGTCACGTGGCCGAACTTCTGGGTCTCGCTGATGGCGAGCTGCGTCACCCCTTCGCTGGCGAGGTACTCCCCCATCGTGCGGTCGATGGCCGGCGGCGTCACCAGGAACCTCCTCGGCAGCCGCAGGTCGCCGTCGTACTGCATCATCCCCGCGTAGCGCACGTCGGGCCGGACGCCCCGCTCGAAGGTCGTGAGCGCCTCCTGCTCGAAGGCCCGGGTGATCTCGATCGCCCGGTCGCCGCGGAAGTTGAAGAACACCACCGAGGCCCCGTCGCGGATGGGGCCCACCGGGACGCCGTGCTCGTCGACGATGACGAAGCCCGGGAGGTTCTGGTCGATCACCCCGGGGGACTCCGCGCGCAGGGTCTCCACGGCCTCGGCCATCGAGCGGAAGCCCCTCGCGTCGCCGTGGACGTGCGCCGCCCAGCCGCGGGCCACCATCGCCCAGTCGGCCTCGTAGCGGTCCATGGTGACCTTCATCCGGCCGCCGCCGGAGGCCACGCGGTAGTCCCTGCCGGGGAAGCCCTTGAGGAAGGACTCGAGCGCGTCGACGTAGGTGAGCGCGCTGGTCTCGGGCACGTCGCGGCCGTCGAGAAGCGCGTGCACCCTCACCGAGGCCACCCCCTCGGCGTGGCACCGGCGGATCATCGCGAACAGGTGATCGATGTGGCTGTGCACGTTGCCGTCGGAGAGCAGCCCGATGAAGTGCACCGGCGCCCCGCGCTCGCGCGCGCCGTCGATGAGCCAGCGCCAGGTCTCCCCCCGGAACATCGCCTCCGAGGCGATGGCCTGGTTGACCAGCCGCGCGCCCTGCTCGAACACCCGCCCTGCGCCGAGGGCGTTGTGCCCGACCTCGCTGTTGCCCATGTCGTCGTCGCTGGGCAGGCCCACCGCGAGGCCGTGGGCCTTCAAGCGCCGCGTCGGGGTGACGCGCCCCAGGGCGTCGAGGATGGGCGTGCGAGCGAGCCACACGGCGTTGCCATCGTCCTCCGCGCCGACCCCGACGCCGTCCATCACCACCACCACCACGGGGCCGGAGACCCCGTGCGCCTTCGGGCTCCTACGCAGGCTCAACACGCTCATGGCACTGGTATCCGACTAGCACGATCGGGAGCCCCCTTCCCACCGTCCGTCGCGATCACCGTGTTACATCCGAAGAACCTTATGGACGTTCCGCTGTACCTGATGTCCGCCGCCGGGGTGATCGGCCTGACCGCAGCGCTCGGGCTGCGCGACCGTCGCCAGCGCCGCCACGCCATCGTGGCCAACTTCCCGATCATCGGGCGCCTGCGGTACCTCGCCGAGGAGCTGGGCGGCCCGCTGCGGCAGTACATCGTGACCGGCAACGACGAGGAGCGGCCCTTCTCCCGCGACCAGCGCCGCTGGATCTACGCGTCCTCCAAGAAGGAGAACAACTACTTCGGCTTCGGCACGGACAACGACCTCGAGCAGACGCCCGGGTACATCATCATCCGCCACAGCGCCTTCCCGGTGGCGGCCCCCACCCCCGGGTCGCCCCACTACGACAAGGAGTACCAGCTCCCCGCGGCGAAGGTGCTCGGCGGGCACCGGCAGCGCAAGCACGCCTTCCGCCCGGGCTCGATCGTGAACACCTCCGCGATGAGCTACGGCTCGCTCAGCCGCAAGGCGGTCGAGGCGATCAACCGCGGCGTCGGCCTCGCGGGCGCCTGGCAGAACACCGGCGAAGGCGGCATCAGCGACCACCACCGGCACGGCGGCGACCTGCTCTGGCAGATCGGGACGGGCTACTTCGGGTGCCGCGACGAGAAGGGCCGCTTCTCCATGGAGCGCTTCGTGGAGAGCGCCGCCTCGGCGAAGGTGCGGGCCATCGAGATCAAGCTGTCGCAGGGCGCCAAGCCGGGCCTCGGGGGCGTGCTCCCGAAGGAGAAGATCACCCCGGAGATCGCGAAGATCCGGCTGGTCCCGATGGGGCAGGACTGCATCTCGCCGTCGTCGCACTCGGCCTTCTCGGACGTCGACACGATGCTCGACTTCATCGAGCGCCTCGCCGACGCGACGGGCCTGCCGGTGGGGATCAAGAGCGCCGTCGGCGACCTGGGCTTCTGGAGCGAGCTCGCGAAGAAGATGGACGTGACCAAGCGCGCCCCGGACTTCATCACCATCGACGGCGGCGAAGGGGGCACTGGCGCCGCGCCGCTGGCCTTCAGCGACCACGTCTCGATGCCCTTCAAGCTGGGCTTCGCCTCGGTGTACCGATGCTTCGCCGAGCGGGGGATGCACGAGAAGGTGGTGTTCATCGGCTCGGGCAAGCTCGGCTTCCCGGAGCAGGGGATGCTGGCCATGGCGCTGGGCTGCGACCTCATCAACGTGGCGCGCGAGGCGATGCTCTCCATCGGGTGCATCCAGGCGCAGCAGTGCCACACGGGCAACTGCCCCACCGGCGTCGCCACGCAGAGCGAGTGGCTGATGGGCGGCCTCGATCCGACGCTGAAGGCCGCGCGCCTGGCCAACTACCTGCTCACGCTGCGCAAGGAGCTGCTCTCGCTCTCGCACGCCTGCGGCGAGTGGCACCCCTCGCTGGTGGGCCTCGACCGCATGGAGCTGATCGACGGGTTCAAGTCGATCTCGGCGCCGGAGGTCTTCGGCTACCAGTCGGGCTGGGGCCTCGCCTCGACGGAAGATCGCGACGCAGTGCGCGCGCTGATGATGGAGAGCGCGGGCGCGCGGTAGGGCGCGAGGACGTCAGCGTCCCAGGCGCAGCGCGACGATGCGGCCGAGGATGCGCGTGCCGTCGCGGAAGCTCTGGAGGCGGCTGACGCCGTGAGCGCGCGGGGCGCGGCGCACCGGGACCTCGATCACCCGGCCACCCCCGGCGAGGACTCGGAGCAGGAGCTCGACCTCGATGTCGAAGCGCCTGGCCCGGAGCTCGACCCCTCGGAGCGCCTCGCGCCGGACGGCCTTGAAGCCCGCCTGGGTGTCGGTGAACCGCGTGCCGAAGAGGACGTTGAGCGCGCCGGTGAGGAAGCGGTTGCCGGCGCGGTTGATGGGGGTGATGGCGCCCCGGTCGAAGGTACCCAGGAAGCGCGAGCCGACCACCATGGCGACGTCGGGGCCCAGCGCTTCGAGGAGCTGGACGGTCTCGGCGGGGTCGTCCTGGCCGTCGGCGTCGAGGAAGACCAGCACGTCGCCGCGAGCCTCGGCGATGCCCCGGCGCAGCGCTCCGCCCTTGCCGCCGTTGCGGCCCAGGGAGACCACCCTCGCCCCGGCGTCGCGGGCCCTCGCCGCGGTGTCGTCCGTGGAGCCATCGTCGATGACGAGCACCTCCAGCAGGCCCGGCACCCGCTCGAGCGCTCGGCGGACGAGCGCGCCGATGCTGGCGGACTCGTTGTACGCGGGGAGCACCACGGAGACCTGAAAACCCTGCGGGATCACCCGCAGAGGCTATAGCCCCGGCGCTCGTCCGAAGTCTAGCGGGCGTCGACGGCTCAGCCCACGACGACGCTGGCGTCGGGAGCGAGGCAGAAGCGCAGCCCCCCGCCCCGTCGCTCGAAGAGCGGCGCCGGGTCGATGCCCTCCTCGGTGAGCGCCTGGCGCAGCCGGTAGAGCAGGGAGTTGAGCTCCGTGCGGCCGTTCTTCTCGCCAGGCCAGACGCGCGCGCAGAGGAGCTCCTCGGGGATGAGCTCCCCCGAGCGGAAGGGCGAAGGCGGCTTCAGCAGGCACGCCACCAGGTCGCAGCGCCGGTCGGACAGCTCCGTCGTAAAGACGCGCCCTCCGATCTCGACCGTGAGCTTTCCCCCCCGCGGGAGAAACTCCAGCACCACCCTCACCGCGGCCTTGGTCCGCTCCGACGACGGCCGGGTCTCACCCCCGGCGTGCGCCAGCTTCTCCCGCACCGTGAGGGCCTCGTCGCCGTAGGTGATGCGCTCGCCGTCGGTCAGCATGACGCGCTCGCCCGCCTCAAGCGCCCGGCCGCACCAGACGCCCGGCCGCAGCGCCGTCAGCGTCGGCGTCCCCGCGCCCATGTCGATGGAGAGCACCGAGGGCTCCCAGTCCACGAAGATGAGGTCGTCCTTGAGGTCGCCGCCCACCCGGTACGACGGCCCCTTGATGTAATGGAGCAGCCCCGTCTGGCGCGCTCCAGAAACCACGCCGTCTTCGCCCCCTCGGGCTCCGCCTCCGTCTCGGCCTCACCGACGCGGAAGGTCCACCCGCACACGTCGATCACGTCGCCCCCTCGGAGCGTCGTGAGCGCCCTGCGCTCCACGTTGTTGACCAGCACAGGCTCCCGCCCGAGCGGCAGCAGCTCGGCGCCCTCCCCGCCCAGCCGCAGCAGCACGTGGTACCGGCTGATCTGCGGCCCCTCGAGGACGATGGTGCAATCCGGGCTGCGGCCGATGAGCACCTTGGACGCGCTGATCATCACGCGCCCGTGCGGGGCATCGAGCCAGTAGCACTTCGTCACCACGATCGTCTCGCCCGTCCTCCGAGGCACCGAGGTTGCAACCCCTGCGCCCCGCAGTGTGCCCGAAGGGATCACGGAGAACAATCAATGCTGCAGGGCCGCAGCGGTTGGGCGCACGCGACGGCCTCGTGTACACCATGCGCCATGGGTGCAATCACAGCGGGCAAGGGCTACTCGCTCGGCCTCCGAGAGGGAAAACTGGTGTGCTGGAACGCGAAGGGGCAACTGCTCGGGAGCGTTCCGAAGGAGCTACGGGAGAGCGAGGCGGGCGAGCAGCTCCTCGCCGTCGTCGACTTCCTGAAGGCCCACGAGCGGGACGTGCTCCAGACCGTCGAGGGCTGGATGCTGCGCTCGCTGCCCACCCCCAGCGCGGTGCTCCTCTCCGTGTGGGAAGACGAGACCTACCGGAAGGCGCTCGAGAACCTGGTCATCGTGCCGGTCGGCGCGAGCCCCGGCTTCCTTCGCGGCGTGGACGCGAAGAAGGGCATCGGCCTCGTCGACGCCGACGGCGAGACCGTGTGGACGAAGAGCGAGACCTTCCTGCTGCCGCACCCGATCCTGCTCGAGGGCCTCGACGACCTCCGCTCGCTCGCCGCGGAGCTCGGGCTCGCCCAGGGGCTGAAGCAGCTCTTCCGCGAGGTGTTCACGAAGCCCAAGGAGCTGGAGGCCGACGCGGGCGAGGTCTACACCTTCCGCGGGGGCAAGTTCGAGATGCTCTCTCACGCTCGGGGAGCGGCCCGATCGCTCGGCTATCGGACCTCCGGCGCCTTCGCCGCGTGCCGCGTCTTCGAGGGGGGAAAGACCACCGAGGCGAGGTTCTGGCTCGGCGGGGAAGATCCCATGGAGGAGGCGGTCACGGAGTCGCTCGCCTGGGTCGACGACGCGGGGGACGGAGTGCTCGTGAAGGACGTGCCGCCCATCGCCTTCTCCGAGGGGATGCGGATGGCGAGCGCGATCTACGGCAGGCGCGTGGTGGAGAAGAAGGAAGGGGGCGACGATGTCTGAGTCGAAGGCCGACGACGCGCTGCTCCGCGCGGGCGGAATCGCCAGGAGGTCCGCGAAGACCGACCCGGCCACCACGGGCGAGCTCGTGGCGATCCCCTTTCAGCACCCCGCGCTCGAAGGGCGCACCGTGGTGAGGCTCGTGGAGGGCTCCCTCGACGCCGCCGTGGACGCCGAGATGTCGGCCCTCGGCTTCGCCCCATCGGGAGAGAAGACCGCCGTGGGGCGCACGCGAAAGCGGGCCCTGGGATTCCCCGCGTGGGCGCTGGTGAACCATCCCACCAAGGCGAGGTTCGCCCTGGAGGTGATGCGCGAGTTCAGGAAGGCCGCGACGCGCGTGAGCACCAAGCCCGGCCACGCGAAGGACGCCTTCGCCGAGATCGCGAAGACGCTCGAGCGCAGCGTGCCGGAGTTCATGCCCTCGTACTGGGAGGAGGTGGGGCGGGTCTTCCTGACCGAGGAGGCCACCAACCTCGCCGCGCAGTGCTTCGAGAAGGCTCGCGCCGCCGAGCGCGCCTACAAGCTCCCGGTCGACGAAGACCTGCGCGCCGCCGCGTACCTGGAGTTCACCGCAGCGGGCGCCGTGCCCGCCAAGTCGCTCTCCGGCTATGCCAGCGACCTCGTCGCGGCCTTCGGACCCAAGGAGGCCGAGCGGCGCTTCCTGGAGCTCAACCTCCAGCGCATCAAGGCGGGCATCGCCCCGTGGACCGGCATGGCCAAAGAGCTCGCGAAGCTCTCCAAGGCGGCAGGGCGCGGCGCGGAGGCGGAGACCGCGTTTCTCGCCGAGGTGCTCGCCTCGCCTTCGCTGAAGAAGGCGCCGCCGGACTTCTGGGCCTCGTACCGGACAGCCCTCGTCAGGCTCGCTGGAGAGTCCGACGAGGCGAAGCGGCGCGTCCTCTGGCTCTTCCCAGAGCCTCGGGGCTTCGAGAAGTTCCTGCCCTCGTGGCTCGACCTGCTGGAGGAGATCGGCGCCGTCGAGGCCGTCACCGCGAGCGGAGAGGCTCCTCGCTTCGCCTCCGCCCTCACCCGCTTCGTCACCTACGCCGAGGGCTGGGGCGACCGGGAGACCCCTCTCTCCCCGAAGTACTTCGCGCTCCTCGAGGCGCTCGCGCCGGCGCTCGCGAAGCTCGGAGAGCCGCTCGACCTCGCCTCCTTCCAGCGCTGGGGCGACGAGGGCGTGTACTCGCCGGATGTGCTGGAGACCGCGCTCGAGCTCGGCCTCGCGCTCGCTCCGCCGAAGGGCGAAGGCCCCAGCATCTCCCTCGGGGACTTCTTCTCGAAGGACCCGGTGCGCCTCTCCGAGCACCCCGACTACGGCAAGCTGCTCACCCAGGCCGTCGGCCTCCGCTTCGGCCGGGCGGACTTCGAGGCCTGCGCCAAGGGCAAGAAGGGCCTCGTCGCCGCGCGAAGGAGCCACCTGATGAGCGTCGTGGCGAGGCTCGACGAGGGCGCGCTCCCCAGCCTGAAGAACAGCCTGGAGACCCTCACGGAGAGCACCAGCGCGGCGACCTTCGCGGAGTTTCCCGAGGCCGCTGCGGCCATCGAGAAGGTCGACGTCGGACGCGCCCTCGCCCGCTCGCTGCGAGGCGGCATCATCGATGAGCTCTCCTGGCCCGACTACGAGGCGGCCCTCGCCGCGCTCTCCGGCCCGAAGGCCGAGGTCGAGATCCACGGGACGCGGCAGAACCCGCTCGTCCGCGCAGGACGCAAGGTCATCGTCTTCGAGGGCAGCGCCCGCAAGAAGGAGCTCGACCTCCCCGCGATCGCCAGGGAGCCGAGCCACATCGTCTACCTCGACGGCGACCTGCTCCTGGGCTTCTACGACGCCAAGGAGCACAAGGAGCAGGGCCTCTGGGCGAGCCGCGCCAAGACGCCCTTCCCCTTCGACATGAGGCTCCACGGCACCCCGGACGCCGCGGCGGTCCCCGGCGGCGGGGTGACGACCGGCGAGCAGGTGGTGCAGTCGGGCGACACGCCCGAGAAGCTTCGCTGGAAGGACTTCGTGACCGACGGCGCGACCTTCTGGCACAGGCACGGCTCGTGGAACGAGCGGATGAAGCTCGTCGAGTTCGACCCCGCGACCGGGGAAGTCAGGGCGCGCGTCGTGGCCCGACTTCGTGCGCGAGGCATCGGAGAAGACCGACCGCTTCGCGCTCACCGAGGTGGAGCTGATGCCGCTCGCCGGAGCCGCGGGCTCGCTCCTCGGAGAGCGGGACGGCCTCGTCGGGCGGTACGTGAGGCACGACGAGAAGGAAGGCGACGTCGAGGTCACCCGCATCGACCAGAAGACGTGGCGCGGTAGCTACACGCCCGACGCGCTGGTGGACTGGCCCGGAGCCGACGCGATGCGAGCGATCGGGGTCTCCACGGGGTGGTCCGAGAGCCAGGGCGACGAGTTCACGATCCATGGAGAGGGCGGCGAGGAGCACCCGGCCGGGAGCTTCGGCGGCGACGCCTGGAAGATCGCGGGCTTCTCCATCCTGCCGCGCGCTCAGTGGCTTCACTACCTGACGGCGCGCGACGAGGCCTCCAGCCGCGCCCTCCGGGCGATCACCGACGAGGCCGCGAGGGCCATCCTCACGGCGGCCTCGGAGGACGGCACCGACGACGACGACGACGTGACGCACGCGCTCGCGGCGGTGAAGGCGCAGCTCCCGGGGGTGACCAGCGAGGTGCTCCAGCGGGGCGTCGCGCTCGTGGCGAAGGCCGCGGCGACCCACGCCGCCGGGCTCGCGGCCCTGCAGGACCGTGGCGGCGGCGACGGCGGCGTGACGGACGACGCGGTCACCGAGGCCCTCCCGCAGCTACCGACCGAGGGCTGGGAGAGCGGCTCCTGCGTCACCGACATGACCGCGATGGCGGCGGCCTTCCTCGACAAGGCGCGCGGCAAGCTCACGGGCTCGCGCATCCTGTGGGAGCGTCACATCGAGAGGCTCGCGAGGCTCGCGTGCTACGCGGCGAGCCGACCCACCGCGAGCGACGCGGCGAGAGCGACGCTGAGGGAGCTGCTCTCGGGGCTCGCGGCGAGCCGGATGCTCGGGCTCACGGTGACGCGCGCCGAGCTCCAGGTGAAGACCGGCTCCAGCTTCCTCGCGCGCCCGAAGGACAAGCACATCTGGATCGCAGGCGAAGGCGACGCGGCGCTCTTCGCGCGCATCACCACCGACGACGAGGACGAGCCCACGCAGACGGTGCTGGTGCTGACCCACGGAGACAGGCTCGCGGTGCCGGGCGACGCGACGGTGACCTGGCAGGAGACCGTGACGATCCCCGATGACCGCGCGTTCATCGAGGGCTTCTTGCGAGAGCTCGATGCGCGAGGGCCGGTAGCCCACGAGCCCGGGGCGGCCGCGCTCGTGGCCTCGGAGACGAGCCTCACGCTGGCCGAAGCTGCGCTCCTGCTCGCGGGGCTGCCGGGCTTCGGCGAGTACCGCAGCGACTTCCTGGGCAAGGAGCTTCGGGAGACGCTCGGTCTCAAGGTGACCGACGCGTCGCGCGCGAAGCAGAAGCTCCGCGAGCTCCCCAACGATCAGCTCTTCGCGCTGCTCGTGGGCGCTGCGGGCGTGAGCGCTCCGGAGGGCTTCTGGGCCGCGGGGGCCGAGGAGGGAAGCTCCGCGAGGGCGCTCATCAAGACGGCGAAGGCGCTCTTCGGCAAGGCGGTCGAGGTGAGCGAGGAGCTCGTCGCGCAGGCCGAGAAGGAGTGCAGCGTCCCCCTCCCGACGCGCAAGGCCCTGGCGATGGTGCTCACCGCGGCCGAGGCGGACAACCTCTGGCTCAAGCCCAGGCCGGGGCCCGTCGAATGGAACCACCTCGGCGACTCCGGGGACTTCTTCTCGGAGGACGTGCTCGCCACGATCGCCCGGCTCGTGCCCTACCTCGGCGCCACGCTGCCGGTGGGCGACGCGTATCGCGCGGCGATCCCCGCGCTCTACGACGCGGCGAAGAAGAACCTCGAGGCCCCGGACTTCCTGCTGCCGCTCGGCAGCCGCTACGAGGAGGACGAGAAGAAGCGGGCGCCCGTGCTCGACCAGGTGGGCGGCAAGAAGATCAGGGTGAAGATCGGGAGCGACGAGGAGCGCGAGGGCCGGGACAACGGCGTGGTGCTCGCCGTGGACGAGGGCGGCGACTCCATCGGGTTCTCGCTCCGGACGTCGGGGCTCCGAGCGCATCGCGCGGCGGTGCTCCCCTACCTCACCGGCACCGACGAGGACGGAGGCGTCTACGGCGTCGACGGGGCGAAGGCGGCGTACTACCTGCTCTCGAAGGACTGCGAGGAGCTGGTGGAGAGCGTCCGACGCTCCACCGCGCCGGAGGGCTCGTACGAGCTCGATCCGCGGGTGTCGGCGAAGGAGACGGTCGCGTCGTTGCGCGAGGCCACCGGGCTCGACGAGGACGCCGCGGCGCTCTACCTCCAGATGCTCGCGCTGCCCAACCCGACGAAGAAGCTCGTGCTCCTGGTGAACGGGTGGAAGCCCGCGCGCTACGAGGCGGCGGCGCAGGCCCTGGTGAAGCAGAAGCTCGTCATCGAGGGCAAGCGGGAGCGCGCCGGGCGGGAGATCTTCCTCCCTGGAGCCTGGGACAAGAAGAGCCGAGGGCTCTCCATGGAGGCCTACAAGGCCTCGACCTGGGACAGGCTGTGCTTCGACGAGGCGCAGGTCACGGTGGCGCCTCGCACCCTCTATGAGCGGGCCTACGCGCGGCTTTCCTCGGGCGACAAGCCGGGCTTCGAGGACGTGACGAAGCGCAAGCAGAAGTAGCGCGAAGGAGCGGCGGTGTTTGGGTACTCTCCGGGGTATGCAAGCGCCGCCGCCCGAGGTCCTCTTCGAAGACGAGCTCCGCTTCCTTGAAGCGTGGGACCCGGGTCGCAGGCCCAGAGGGTTCCGGATGACCGCCGGGGCCGTCGTGACCTTCGTGATGGGCTCTGGCGGAGAGGCGCTGAAGCTCCCGAAGGGCGTCGCCGGGAAGAAGAAGGACGCCCCCCAGAGCATCGTCATCACCCCCAAGTTCGTGGGCTCCAGGGCGCTGGTCGAGCGCAGCGTGGTGACCCTCGCGGGAGAGCGCGGACTGCTGCTGGTGGGCGAGCCCGGCACGGCCAAATCGATGCTCTCCGAGATGCTGGCCGCCGCCATCTCCGGCACCTCCTCGCTCACCGTGCAGGGCACCGCGGGCACCACCGAAGACCAGCTCCGCTACGGCTGGAACTACGCCCTCCTCCTGGCGAAGGGGCCGCACCCCGAGGCCATCGTGCCGTCGCCGGTGCTCACGGCGATGCGTCGCGGCTCGCTCGCCCGCATCGAGGAGGTGACCCGCTGCCTCCCGGAGGTGCAGGACGCGCTGGTGTCGATCCTGAGCGACCGCCGGCTCGCGGTGCCCGAGCTCTCGGGCAGCGATCCCCACGTGGAGAACGCCGAGGAGGGCTTCAACGTGATCGCCACGGCGAACCTCCGGGACCGCGGCGTGTCCGAGATGAGCGCCGCGCTGAAGCGAAGGTTCAACTTCGAGACGGTGCCTCCCATCGCCGACGCCAGGGACGAGATCGCCCTGGTGAAGGCGCGGGCCTCTCGCATGCTCGAGCGCGCCGAGGCGAAGCTGGAGGTCGACGACGCGGTGCTCGAAGCCATCGTGACGGTGTTCCGCGACCTGCGCCTCGGCCGCACCGAGGAGGGCTACGCGGTCGAGAAGCCGGGCACCGTGATGAGCACCGCGGAGGCCGTGAGCGTCGCCTCCTCCATCGGGCTCTCCGCGGCCTTTCTTCCGAGCGACCGCGACCTGCTGGGCCTCCTCCCGGGCTACCTCACCGGGGTCGTCACCAAGGACGACCCGAAGGACCACGGGCGACTGCTCGCCTACTGGGACGGCGCCGTGAAGAAGCGCGCCGAGAGCAAGCTGCGCATATGGCAGACGCTCTACGAGCTCCGCGGCCTGCTCGAGCGGTGAGCGCGGTGCGCCTCGCCGACCTCCCTCCGAGAGACGCTCCCGAGGCGCTCGCCGCGTCGCGCGAGCCCTTCCTCGTGGGAGTGCGCCATCACTCCGCGGCCCTCGCTGCGGCGATGCCACGCATCCTTGCCTCCTTCGAGCCCACGGTGCTGCTCATCGAGCTCCCGGCCGACCTCGGGGGGTGGCTCCCCTGGCTCGCCTCGCCCGAGCTCCTCGCCCCGGTCGCGCTCTCGGCCACGGCGCCTGACGGGAGCCTCTCGTTCTATCCCTTCGCGGACTTCTCCCCGGAGCTCGCGGCGCTGCGCTGGGCGAGAGAGGCGGGCGTCCCGGTGGAGGCCATCGACCGCCCGGTGTCGGCGAGGGTGGTGCACGGCCCCGACGACTCCCCTCGCTCGGGTCGGCTGCTCGCTCGCCTCGAAGGCGGCCATGACACCGAAGAACTCTGGGACACCATGGTGGAGGCCCGGGCGCCGGGCTCTCCCGAAGCGCTGCGCCGCGCCGCGCTCTCCTTCGGGTGGCTGCTCCGCGCCGACACCCTTCACGGCGGCGGCATCGCTCCCGAGGACGCCGCGCGCGAGGGCCACATGAGGGCCTGCGCAGCGAGGGCCGTCGCCATCCCTGGGGCGCGGGTGTGCTGCGTGGTCGGCGCCTTCCACGCCAACGCCCTCCTGAAGACGCCCGTCCTCGAAGCAGCGCCGACGACCGACGTCCCTCCCCGGGCGCTCTCCTCCGAGCGCGTGGGGGCGCTGGTCCCCTACGACTTCGAGCTCCTCGACTCCCGCTCGGGCTACCCCGCGGGCATCCGCGATCCGTCGCTGGTGCAGCGCGCCTTCGAGCTCTTCTCCGTGGGAGAGGCCCTCGACGCGGCCCTCCCCTCGCTGCTCGTCACCATCGCGCGCGAGCTGAGGGAGCGGGGTCACGTGGCCTCCTTCGCGGATGTTCGCGAGGCCGCGCGGGTCGCCCACGACCTGGCCTCGCTGAGGGGCCTCGGCTCTCCCGGCCGTCGCGAGCTGCTCGAAGCCATCGAGACGACCATGGCGCAGGGAGAGCCCCTCGGGCGGGGGAGGATCCTGGCGCAGGCCCTCTCGGTGGTGCTCGTGGGGCACCGGCGGGGAAGGCTCCCGGAGGACGCTCCCCGCGCGGGCCTGGTGGTGGCCGCGAACGCGCAGCTCGACGAGCTCGGCATGCCGGGCCCCGAGGGCGCCAAGGACCCGAAGGAGATGACGCTCGACCCGGAGCGATCGCAACTCGATCGGAGGCGGGCCATCGTGCTCGGTCAGCTCGCCGCGTGCGGCATCCCCTATGCGGAGAAGCGGGGCAGCGCGAGGGCCGTCGGAGGCGCCCGGGCCGACGTGGAGAGCCTCACGGTGCGCGTGTCGCTGCGCTACACGCCGGAGACCGCGGCGCGGCTGGAGATCGCGGGCCTCTTCGGCTCGACGCTCGGGGCCGCCGCCGAGGGGTCGCTGCGGCGTAGCTTCGCCGCCCTGGAGAGCGAGGGGAAATCTCTCGCCGAGGGGTGGCTCGACCACGTCGCTCGCGCGGCCAACGCGGGCCTCGGGGCGCTGGTGGGCGAGCTCCTCGACCGCGTCCCCGACGTGCTGCTGCCCAACGCGTCGCTCTCGGAGCTGGCGGCGGCCACGATGCTGGTCGCGAGGCTCGACGAGGGCCACGTGGCCGCGCTCCCCTCGGTGCCCTCAGGCTCCTCGACCAGGTCGCTCGCCCCGGAGCGGGACGCGCTGCTCTTCGCCTCGCTGCGAGCGCTCCTCGGCATCGTAGGGACGACGAGCGAGGACGACGTGCGCGCCTTCGCGGAGCTCCTGAGCCTCTTCGCCGATCACGACGTGGCCTCGCTCGAGCACGCGGTCGCGACCTTCGTCTCCGAGGGGAGCCCCCTGATGAAGGGCGCCGGGCTGGCGGCGCGGGTGCTGCTCGACCTCGAGGCCCCCGAGCGCTTCTTCGAGACCTTCGTGTCGCTCTTCGACCTCGGGGGCGCCGATGCCTCGTCCGCCGCGCTTCGCACGGGCACGCTGCGCGGGGCGCTCCTCCTCGCCGGGCCGATCTTCGAGGGCCATCCCCGCTTCGCCTCGGCCGTCACCGAAGGGCTGGAGGCCCTTGACGACGCCCGCTTCCTGGAGCGCCTCCCCTCGCTGCGCGGCGCCTTCGATGTGCTGTCCGCGGGCGATCGCCAGCGCCTCCTCGACGTGCTCGGGTCGAGCTTCGTCGCGGTCGACCTCACCGTCACCCCCGAGGAGCTCGGCGTCTACGCCAGGGCCGATCGCGCAGGAGCGGAGGCGCTCCTTGCGCTGGGCCTCGCCATCCCGGGCTCTTCGGGTGGCCACATCGACCCGGGAGCGGAGCCCTCACGGCCCGCGACGGCGTCTGCGCGCTACAACGCGATCGGGCTCCGCGATCGGCTGCGACTCGTCCTTGGGCGAGAGGCGAGCGCCCTGGCTCCGGGGCATGTTCGCTACGCGCGCGCCCTCGACGAGCTCTACGGGCACGGGCACGGAGAGGGCTCCCGCGGCGGCACGGGAGAGTCCTACCCCACGGCGAGGGAGTGGGGAGACGAGCTCCGCGAGCTCTTCGGCGAGGAGGTGCGCGAGGAGGTCCTCGGGAGCGCCGCGGCGGATGGCCAGGGCGCGGCGATCGCGCTGCTCGACCCGGAGAAGGTGACGCCGTCCATCGAGCTGCTGGAGCAGATCCTGTCGCTGAAGGGGGGTCTCTCGGAGCGCGATTTCGTGCACCTCAAGCTGCTGGCGAAGCGCGTGGTGGAGGCGCTGGTGAAGGAGCTCGCCACCCGGACGCTGCCGGCCCTCACCGGCCTCGCCACGCCTCGCGCCTCGCGCCGCCGCTCGGGGCTGCTGGACCTCCGCCGCACCATCGAGAGCAACCTCGCGACCGCGTACGTCCACGAGGGAGCGTTTCGCATCGCGCCTCGGCGCTTCGTGTTTCGCGCCCGCGCCAGGAAGAGCCTCGACTGGCGCATCGTGCTGGTGGTCGACGTCTCCGGGTCGATGGAGCCCTCGGTGCTGCACTCCGCCATGATGGCCGCCATTCTCGGGAGCCTCCCGGCGGTGTCGACGCACTTCCTCGCGGTGAGCGACAGGGTGGTCGACCTGTCCCACCAGGCCGCCGACCCGCTGGAGCTACTGCTCTCGGTGCGCATCGGAGGCGGAACCCTCCTCTCCAAGGGCCTCCGACACGCGCGCAGCCTTCTCACGGTGCCCTCGCGCAGCATCGTCGTGCTGGTGTCGGACTTCGAGGAGGGCGGCTCGGTGGCGGAGCTGCTCTCCGAGGCGCGCGCCCTCCGTGACGCGGGCGCCACGCTGCTGGGCCTCGCGGCCCTCGGGGAGCGCAACGCCCCGCGCTACCACCGCGCCATCGCAGAGCGGCTGGTGGGCGTTGGGATGCCCATCGCGGCGCTGAGCCCGCTGGAGCTCGCCCGCTGGGTCGGAGAGAAGCTGCGAGGCGCGACGTGACCCGGCCGCGCGGTCCTGCGGTGCTGCCCGAGGTGCTCGCGGCGCTCACCCGGGCGGTGCCCGCGCGCGCCGCCAAGAGGCTCGACGCGAGCCCACGCGCGGCCGACGAGTGGACCTGGGTCTTCGGAGAGTCGGTGACCGTGACGGCGGGCGAGGAGACCGTGACCCTCTCGGCCGCCGGGGTCTTGCGTGCGGAGGACGCGAGCTGCACCTGCCTCCTCCAGCCGAGGTGCTTCCACCTGCTCGCGGTGCTCTCGGTGCTCCCGCTGGCCGAGGCCAACGCGCCCGACGAGCCCGGGTCCGAGGCCGTGACGACGAAGCCGCCGGAGAGCGCGAGCGAGCCCCTCAACGCCAGCGAGCTCGCCACGGCCGGGGACGCGGCTCGCGTGGGCGCAGAGATCCTGGCGGACGGGCTCTCCCGGGTCTCGATCCTGCGCATGGGAGAGCTGCTGCGGGTGGCGCACTCGAGCCGGCGCGAGGGCCTCCCCCGCCTCGAGTCGGCCGCCCTGGGCGTGTACGAGTCCGTTCGTGACCTGCGCGACAAGAGCCCCGATTTCCGGCTCTCGGAGGCCTCGTCTCGCGTCGCCGAGCTGCTGCTGGTCTCGTATCGCCTCGCCGCGGGCGACGGCAGCCCGACCTGGCGAGGGATCGCCCGGCGCGAGTACCACCCGGTGGGATCGCTGCGCCTCTCGGGCATCGGCTGCGAGCCGGTGGTGCGAAGGGGCTACGCCGGGGTCGTCACGTACTTCACCGACGGCGAGCGGGTCTACTCGGCCCAGGAGGTCATCCCCGGCGACATCGACCGGGCGAAGGACGCCTACGACGCGCAGCTACGCTTCGGGGAGACCTCGCTCTCCCATCGCGAGGCGGCGCGCGGAGGGCTGCTGTTCGCGCGCGCGGAAGTGTCGGCCGATGGGAGGCTCGGCGCGGGTCGGGGCGTGGTGTGCGTCTCCTCGGCGAGGGACGAGGCCCTGGTGGAGAGGCTCTTCGAGGAGGATGCAGGGGCGCAGCTCTCCCGGGCGGACCGCGGGGAGCGCATGGGCCTGGTGTTCCTCCGGGGAGCGGTGCGCGGCGGCGCGGAGGGAGCGTGGCTGGACCTCGGTGGCGTCGGGGTGCCGCTGGAGAATCCCATCGACGACATCCGCTTTGCGTACCGGGAGAACCTGGAGAAGCTCTCGCAGGCCGGGGCTCGGGTGAAGCTGGTGGGGCGCATCGCGGAGCCGGGCGGGCCGGTGCACCCGGTGGCGCTGCTCGTGGAGGGAGCGCCGGAGCCGAAGTGGCATTCCGTGGGCTACGACCGCCTCGGGAGGCGCGACCTGGGAGCCGCGCAGGAGCCCGCAGCGCCCTCGACTGGAGCGTCGGTGAGGGCCGATGCGCTGGAGCCGATGCGTCGTCGGATGCAGCGCTTCGTGCTGGCGGGTGGGCCGAGCCTGCCGGGCGCCGCGCTGCCGGAGGTGATGCGGGAGTGCGCCCGCCTTCGGGAGGCGCTCTTCTCCACCGGGGCCGACGGGCTCGAGGCCCTGGCGCTGAGCGCGGGCGACCGAGGAGCGAGGGCGCGGGCCTGGCTCGCGGTACACGTGTACCTGCGCTCGGCGACGGGGGCGCTGTCCCGCGCTCGCATCGCGCGTTGACACTGGAAATCCGCCCTGGCTAGTTTGCGCCCGTGAGCGCCCTCGACATGGTCGGCTGGCTCGTCGCCCTGCTCTTCGCGGGCACGCTTCTCTTCATCACGGTCACCTTCGGCGCGCAGGCGCTCTCGGGCACCCGAGCGACCTGGAAGCACCTCCTCTGGGCGGCGCTCAAGGAGCTGCTGGTGCTCTTCGTGGTCACCCCGGTGTGGCCGCTGTTCTGGCTGCTCGGCGAGGTCTACCGCTCGACCGTGGAGGGAGAGCGCACGCCGGAGGAGCGAGGGCCGCCGGTCGTGCTCCTGCACGGCTACATGATGAACCGCACCAACTGGATCTGGCTGGGTCCTCGGCTCGCGAGGCGCGGCATCGGGCCGCTGTTCGGCACCTCGTACTTCTCCCCGCAGTCGCTGGACCGTTCGGCCGCGCACCTCGCCCGCTTCGTCGACGACGTGAGGGCCAGGGAGGGCGTCGAGAAGGTGGACATCATCGCCCACAGCCTCGGCGGCGTGGTCGCCCGCTACTACGTCGAGCACCTCGACGGCGCCTCCAAGGTGCGCCGCGTGGTCACCATCGCCACGCCCTACCGCGGAACCATCTGGGCCTGGCTCGCCTTCGGCGGCGCCCGCAGCGCGCTGCTTCGACACGAGCGCGAACCCGGCGCGAACCCGGGCGGCGTGCCCTTCTTCTCCATCTGGTCACGCAGCGACAACATCGTCGTCCCCTCCACCTCCTCCGAGCTCACCAGCGACCAGGGCGACAACGCCGACGTGGTCTTCGACGACATCGGCCACGGCGCGATGCTCTTCTCCCCGCGCGTCGCCGACGCCATCGCCGATCGCCTCCGCCGGGGCTGACGCACGCCTTGAACATATGGCCCCCCGCCTCGGCTCCGTTCGGCACAGGGGAGCGACCGACCAGGCTCAGCCCAACGCGGCCTCGCCCGAAGCGAAGCGGAGGGGTGCGCCCCTGTGCCGAACGGAGCCCAGCGAAGGGGCCGCGCGACCTACGCCGCGCCGCGCTTGCGGCGCCGGGCGATGGTCAACCAGGCGAGGGCCGTGAGCGCGCTCGCCAGCCCACCGCCCGCCGAGCTCGGCCGCGTGGTGCGACACCCGCACGAGCCTCCGTCGGCGAGCTCCATCTCGCCCGCGTCGACCTCGCCCGCGTCGGGCGCCGTTCCGCGTCGGGAGCGCCCGCGTCGGGAGCGCCCGCGTCGAGCGCCCGCGTCCCCCGCGTCGAGTCCACCCGCGTCGAGAACGCCCGCGTCGAGTCCACCCGCGTCGACCGTCACGGCCCCGTCGATGACGCCGACGTCGCGCACTCCCGTGTCTGCGGGTCCCGTGTCTGCGGGTCCCGTGTCCGCGGGTCCCGTGTCTGTTGCGCCGCTGTCGACGACGCCCGCATCGAGCATGGCCACGCAGACGTTGGTGGCGGCGTTGCACACGGGCGTGTCGCCGGAGCACTGGGCGTTCGTGGTGCACTGCACGCAGCGGCCTGGGGCAGGAACGCCCGCGGTGAGGCAGGTCATGCTGGCGCACGACGCGTTGCCGGTCGCGCCTGGGGCGGTGGCGTTGCAGGGGTTGCCGCTGCGGATGCGGCACATCGAGTCGCACTCCGTCGAGCCGTTGCCCGCGCCGCTGTCGCACCCTTCGCCCGCCTCGAGGACCCCGTTGCCGCAGCGCACGGCGACGCAGATCTCCCCGAGGCTGGCGACCACCGCCGTGGGGCTGATCGGCGCGTCGGCGATCTGCAGATAGGACACCACCCCCGCGTTGGACTCGGAGATGGCGGCCGAGCCCGTGGTGTTGTCCATGAAGAAGTAGAGCGTGCCGCTCGCGGGCGCGTAGAGGTCCGTCGAGTCGGTGTACGTGCCCGAGGCGACGCCGTTGATGTAGAGGTTGACGACGCGGGTGGTGGCGTCGCGGGTGAGGGTGACGAAGGTGTCCTCGGCCTGCACGAAGCTGCCCGCGGCGTAGGTTCCGACGGGGTAGAAGCTCACGCCGCCGCCGAGCTCGTAGATGCCCGTGTCGAGGGTGGAGTTGGAGAAGTCGACGAGGCGCGCGTACCCGCCCGTCTGCGGGTTGAAGCGCACCAGCATCGAGAGGGTGTACGAGCCGGAGGCGATCACCGGGGCCATGTTGGGATGCCGCAGCCCCCCTTGGGCGGGGAAGGACCACGCGCGCACCGTGGGCCGCGAGGCGCAGGCCCGGGCGGTGATGGTCTGCGTGACGAAGCTCCCGTTGACGAAGCCCCCCATCCCCTGGGTGAGAATCGTCGCCGGACCCGATCCGTTGAACACCGGCACCAGCGCAGCGCCGCCCTCGCGGGGGAGCAGCGTGTCGCGGAAGGTGAAGGTGTGGGTGATCGCTCCGACGGGGCCTGCCAGGCCGAGCACCGAGGCGGCGAGGGAGAGCGCCACGGACGAGCGCACGCGGCGATGGATGCGATCGAGGCCCTTGGGTCGACGGCTCATCCCGCGACGCTATCACCATCGATCCGGGCGCTGCGCACGCCGCGATGGACCACCGTCGTCAGGCCGAAGATTGGAACGACTCCCAGGGAGCAGGATAGCTTCCGCGCCCTTATGAAGAACTCCCGCACCGCCCTTCGTGGGCGCAGGCTCGCGTTCGGGTGTTGGGCGATCGCGCTGTCGGGCGTCGCCGCGTGCGCGCCGGTGAACATCGCCCCGCTCGGCGTCGCCCCCGCGGACGTGACGTCGGTCGACGCGGCCCCCGATGTGGTCGCCGTCGATGTCCCCGCGCCCATCGACGCGGGCCCCGATGTGGTCGCGGTCGACGTCCCTGCTCCCCTCGATGCGGGCGTCGACGTCCCTGCGCCCATCGACGTGCGCGTCGACGTCCCCGCGCCCATCGACGTGGGCGTCGACGTCCCTGCGCCCATCGACGTGGGCGTCACCTGCGCGCCGGGGTTGGGCCTGTGCGGCTCGGCGTGCGTGAGCACCATGACCGACCTCGCCCACTGCGGCGGCTGCGGCCGCGCGTGCGCCCCCGCCCACGCGACGGCGATGTGCGCCGCCGGGGCGTGCCAGGTCGTACGCTGCGACGCGGGCTACGTCGACTGCGACGGCGAGGCGGCCAACGGCTGCGAGGCGGCGCCCGCGAGCGACCCGCGCAACTGCGGCGGCTGCGGCATCGCCTGCGGCGGGGCGGCGACCTGCGTGGCGGGCGCGTGCGTGTGCGGCGGCGTGATGTGCTCGGGGCGCTGCGCCGACCTTGCGACGGACCGCGCGAACTGCGGCGCCTGCGGCTACGCGTGCCCGACGGGCGTCGCGTGCGCGTCGTCCCGCTGCGGCGCGATGGCCTGCGCGCCGGGGCTCACCGAGTGCGGCGGGCGGTGCGTCGACGCGTCCACCGACGAGGCCCACTGCGGGGCCTGCGGGCGGGTCTGCGGCGCGGGGACGACGTGCGTGCGCGGGGCCTGCGGGGTGACCCCGTGGCTGCAGCAGTACGGCGGCACCGGGGACGACGCGGTGAACGCTCTCGCGCGCGATCCGGCGGGCAACCTGATCGCGGGCGGATCGTTCTCGTCGTCGATCACCCTCGGCGGGGCGACGCTCACGGGCGCTGGCCGCGGATGGATCGCGAAGCTCTCCCCCGACGGCGCGGTGCGGTGGTCGGCGGCGCTCGGGGGCGCGGTGTGGTCCGTCGCCTCCGACGCGGCGGGCAACGTCTACGCGGTGGGCTCGTTCAGCGGGACCACCACCATCGGCGGGCGCATGCTCGGCTCGGCGGGGAGCACCGACTGGTTCGCGGCGAGCTACACGCCCGACGGAGCGCTGCGCTGGGCGGTGCGCCACGGAGGCACCGGGAGCGACAGCGCGCAGCGGGTGTCGACGGACGCCGCGGGGCGGGTGTGGGTGGCGGGCTACTACTCGAACACGACGGTGTTCGACGGGCGCTCGCTGCCGTCGCTCGGGGGCAACGACATGTTCGTGGCGCAGCTCGGCGCGGCGGACGGCTCACCGCAGAACGTGGTGACCTTCGGCAGCGCCGCGTACGACTACATGGGCGGCCTCGCGGCCGAGCCGAGCGACGGCGCGACGGTGCTCATCGGCTTCGGCACCCGGCTCCTCGTGGGGACGACGGAGATCATGGGCACCGCGGTCGCGGGGGCGATCCTGCGCTTCGGGCCCGACCTCTCGCTGCGCTGGAACACCGTCCTCCGCGGCGCCTCCAACGTCAACGTGAGCGACCTGGCGCGCGACGCCTCGGGCAACCTCTACGCGGCCGGCGAGTTCGCCGCGGGGCCGCTCCGGGTCGGCACCGGGAGCTTCGGCGGCAGCTACTACAACGGCTTCGTGGTGAGCGTCGACGCGGCGGGGGCGTTCCGCTGGGGCGCCGAGGCGGTGGGCAACGTGGGCACGACGGGCCATGAGGGCGTCGACGCGCTGAGCGTCGGCCCCGACGGGACGCTCTTCGCGATCGGCAACACGGACTCGACCACGTTCTCCATCGGCGGTCGGTCGGTGCCCACGGCGGGCGGTCGCGCGAACTGGCTCGCGGCCTTCAACGCCTCGGGCGCGGCGACGGCGGCGCGGTTCTACGCCACGGGCCTCTCCATCTACGAGCAGACCCTCTCCGCGGGCGCCTCCGACGTGGTCCTCGGCGGCAAGATGGTCGGCAGCGGCGTCATCGAGGGCATGGCCGTCGCGCGGACCCAGGCCGGGGACGGGTTCCTCTCGCGCTCGCCGCGCTGAAGCGCCACCGGGGCCCCTCGACGAGGAAGCCCCATGTCCACCCCGCGAATACCAGCCCTGGTTTTCGCGAATACCAGCCCTGGTTTTCCGATCGCCCCGCTACCGGGTCTTCTTCGGCCGCACCGCCGCGGTGACCATCGCCTCCCACAGCTCCAACGGAACATCCACCCGCACCGCCGCGCCCTTCTTCGCCCCTCGCGCGACGAGCCTCGCCTCGACGTCCTCGAAGCGCGCGTCGCCCGCCGCCCGCTTCATCGCCGCGGCGAACCGGGAGCGCTCGGCGACGCTGGTGGTCAGCCCCCGCGAGCGCTTCGCGGGCGCCGCCGCGGCCTGGCGAAACTCCTTGGCCGCCGCGTAGAGCGCCTCGGTGGACGCCTTCTCGACCGCGAGCTTCTTCCCCGACGGCAGCGCGAGCGTGGCGTGCAGGATGTCCACGGGCGCGTCGTCGTCGGGCGTCGCGTCGACGAGCGCCATGAGGGCGCTGGCGCGGTCGACGCCGAGCGACAGCGCGAGCTCTCGCGTGAGGCGCCCGACGAGGTCGACGAGCCTCGCCGCGTGCGTGGGGGACATGTCGAGGTGCTCGCGGCAGATGGCGTCGAAGTCCTCGCAGCCGAGCGCGTCGGCGACGCCGTCACCCTGGAGCGCGACGAGCGCCTCGCCGATGTCATAGAAGCTGGCGGTGATGTCCGCGCGGTGCTCGCGGACGCGGGCGATGGCGTCGAAGCCCAGCGCCGCGAGGCGCTGGCGGCGGGCCTCATGGAGGGTGCGGGCGCGCGCCGCGAGGGCCTTCGACATGGGCTTCTTCGACGCCGCGACGGCGCCGGACGAGCGTGTGCTGCGGGGGGTGGCCATGGGTGCCGCGATCGTAGCGGGAGGCCATCGGGCGGAGGGGTCGGAAAAGTCGTGGTGCTGGGACGGAGGGGTGCGATCCCCAGGTCGCGGACGGCGCCGCTGGGTGGTAACGCTGTCGAGCAGTGATCACCCGCTTCGCTTGCTCCGGCTTCAAGACCTTCGATCAATTTTCGGTGGACCTGTATCCGTTCACCCTGATCGTCGGGCCGAACGCGTCGGGCAAGTCCAACCTCTTCGACGCGATCCAGCTCCTGTCGCACCTCGCGACGAACGACCTCCGCACCGCGCTGCAGCAGAGCCGCGGACAACCGCTGGACCTGTTTCGCATCGTCGACGAGACCGGCAAACGGGCCGACCGGATGCGATTCGATGTCGACGTCCTGCTCGAACCCACGGTGCGAGATCCCTGGGGCGGGGAGAAGGAGCTCAAGCACACTCGCATCCGTTACAGCGTCACGCTCGCGTTACGCCAGGACGACCACGGCAACGAGCGTGTTCTCGTCGTGGAAGAGCACGCGTCGCCGATCCGGGCCACGACCGACCGTTGGACGAAGACGGTGATGGGCGACGCCGCCCGCCCCATACGAAACCTCTTTCGCTACCACCATCGGGACTCAGCCTTCCTGACCAGTTCGAAGCCTGATGAAGGACCGTTGGTCTTTCGGATTCATCAAGACGGTCAACCCGGACGCAAGCGCGAGGTCGTGGCTGCCGAGGCGACGGTGCTCTCGACGATGACCAGCGCCGACTTCCCGCATCTCTTTGCTCTTCGTGAGGAGATGAAGCGGTGGCGCCTCCTCCACCTCGATGCGCTCGCGCTGCGGAAGACCAGCCCGTTCTTGAGCGTTGATGAACTCCAGCCCGACGGCTCCAACCTCGCCGCGACGCTCTACCGGATCGCCAGCGAGACGCGCTCGGAGACCCGACCGAAGGGGGTGCTCCCGGACATCGTGCGCGACGTGGCCCGCTGCGTCCCCGAGGTGCTCGACCTCGGGGTGGAGAAGGTCGACGCCGCGCGTGAATATCGGGTCGCGCTCGCGCTCCGCGGCGGAGTCATTCCCGCTGCGGTTGCCTCGGACGGAACGCTGCGCGTCCTGGCCCTGTGCACCCTGCTGCAGGACCCTCGGCACCGCGGCGTGCTTTGTTTCGAAGAGCCCGAGAACGGCGTCCATCCCGGGCGGCTCCGCGCTCTCATCGGGATGTTGTGGGAACGCGTCACCGACTTTGCCGACCTCGACGACGCACCGCTGACACAGCTCCTGATCAACAGCCACTCACCGGTCGTGCTCAGCACGGCGATGAACCTGCTCCAGGGTACTCCAGGCCACCTCGGCGTCGGCCGCAGCGGAGTTCACATCGTCTTCGCGGATCTGGTCGACGTCCTCGATGGCGCGACCGGCACCCGTTCCCGCAAGTCCCGCATTCGAAGGGTGGTGGCGGGCGACCAGGGCAGGATCATCGACGAGGGGAAGGAAGACGAGGGGAAGGTGAGTCACGTGGAGGTTGAACGCTTCTTGAAGTCGGCGCAGGGCACCGCGTAGGGAATGCGATACCTGCAGCCCGCCTTCTACGGTGAGGGACCGAGCGACTACGCGTTCCTGCCGAGGCTTCTCCTACGGCTCTGTGAGCAGGTCTTGCTCGACCTCGGATGCGGCCCATTCGAGGTGGCCGACCCGGAGATGCTGAATGATGCCGAAGGCGCGCCGAGGCGTCGGAGCGAGCGGGTCGCTGAGGCGGCATTCAAGGCCCGCGACGCGTGGAACCTCCTATGGGTCCACTCGGATGGAGCGGGTGATCCGGACGCGGCGCGCGCCACCAGCGTGCAGCCAGCGTTCGATCTGCTCGCGCAGCGCCTCCCGCCCGGCTCCTGGGCAGGTGTCGCGGTCATCCCGGTGCGGGAGGTCGAAGCGTGGGTCCTGGCCGATGGTGACGCGCTCCGGGCTGCCCTGGGCGTATCGCTCGACGACGTCGCCCTTGGCCTTCCTGGCGCGTCCGCCTGCGAAGGTCTCGCGGACCCGAAGCCGCCGATGGAGCAGGCGTTCAAGACGGCGCTGGGACGCCAGTACCGACCGGGGCGGGGCAGCGGTCTACAGGACATTCTGCGTGCCGTGGCGGAGCGATCGCGTTGCGAGACGCTGCGCTCGTTGCCTTCGTTTCGCGCCTGCGAGGCGGAGATGCGCAGCGCGCTCCTGCAGCTCTACCCCGACCTCGCTTCGCGACGGTGACGGTGGGGACTGACGACGCAGCCCATCGCGGCCGCACGCACCGCTCCCGAATACCAGCCCTGGTTTTCGCGAATACCAGCCCTGGTTTTCGCCCGCCTGGCACCGACCGATACCGCACCCTCGCATTGACCCGGCGCGCGCCGTCGCCCGATGGTGCGGCGATGAGCACCCCGCGCGACCGCAACCTGGCCATCGACGCCCTCCGCGGGGCGGTGATGGTGCTGATGGCGCTCGACCACGCGCGCGACTTCTACGCCGACGGCTTCCGCACCGAGCCCACCAACCTCGCGACCACCACCGCGGCGCTCTTCGCCACCCGCTGGATCACCCACTTCTGCGCGCCCGTCTTCGTCTTCCTCGCGGGCACCGCGGCCTTCCTCTACCGCGACAAGAACGGCCCCGCCGCGGGCTCGCGCTTCCTCCTCACGCGCGGCCTCTGGCTGGTCTTCCTCGAGCTCACCGCGATGCGCCTCGGGTGGACCCCGGACCCCTTCTACCGCTTCACGCTGCTCCAGGTGATCTGGGCCATCGGGTGGTCGATGGTGGCGCTCTCGGCCCTCAGCCGGCTGCCCCTCGGCGCCGTCGCAGGCGTCGGGGCCGCCATCGTCGCGGGGCACAACCTGCTCGACAGCGTGACGCCCGCGGACCTCGGTCGCCTCGGCTGGCTCTGGAAGATCGCCCACGAGGGCGGCGCGCTCGAGCCCCTGCGCGACCACCGCCTGTACGCGGCCTACCCGGTGCTCCCCTGGATCGGGGTGATCGCGCTGGGCTACGCCTTCGGCGCGTGGATGCGCCTCCCGCTGGAGCTGCGGCGGCCTCGCACGCTGCGCCTCGGGCTCGCGCTCACGGCGGCCTTCGTGCTGCTGCGGGCGCTCAACCGCTACGGCGACCCGGTGCCCTGGTCGTCGCAGCCGCGAGGCGCGCTCTTCACGGCGATGTCCTTCCTCAACTGCGACAAGTACCCGCCGTCGCTGCTCTACGCGCTGATGACGCTGGGCCCGGCGCTCTGCGCGCTCGCGGGCCTCGACGGCGCGAAGCCGGGGCGGGCGATGAGGGCGCTCACGGTCTACGGGAGCGTCCCCCTGCTCTACTACTTCGCCCACCTCGTGCTGATGCGCTGGACGGGGCTCGCCATCTCCTTCGCGCGCTTCGGCTCCGAGGTGATCAGCTCTCGAGGGCGCACCGGGCTCGGCCTCGGCGCGGCCTACCTCGGCTGGATCATCGTGGTGGTGGGGCTCTACCCGCTATGCCGCTGGTTCGCGGGCGTGAAGGCGAGGCGTCGCGACTGGTGGCTGAGCTACCTCTGAGCGTTCAGAGCGTCTCGAGGTAGGCCACGAGGTCGCTGATCTGCGCCTCGGTGAGGTGCGCGGTGCGGCCGTGGCGCTCGTCGCCCCCGCACTCGGTGAAGCGCTCTCGCAGCGTGCGGGCGCAGCCGTTGTGCATCAGCGGCGTCCTCCACGCGACCCCGACGAGCGACGGCACCTGGAAGGCCCCGCTGGTGCCCACATCGACCGTGGCGTTGTTGGTGAAGTGGGGCCCGCTGTGGCAGTCGGAGCAGCCCACCACGGCGTCGGCGAAGAGCGCCCGGCCGCGAGCGACGGTGCCTACCTCGCGCACCGGCGAGGCGGGAATCGTCGGCAGCGTGGTGGTCCAGCGCTCCAGCGCGGCGACCTGGTCGGGAGCGAGCGCGCCGCCGCTCATCCGCTGGCCGAAGACGTCGTGGGCCAGGTCGGTGAAGGTCGCCATGTCGCCGTCCCAGTGGAAGGGAGCCGTGCCCGCGAGCGAGCCTCGGAGGTTCTGGGTGCGGCGAGACCCGATGGGGAGGAAGGTCCAGATATGGCCGTCGTCGCCCCCTTCGGGGTGGCACGACGCGCAGGCCATGAAGGCCCCCGCGTTGGCGTGGAAGAGCGTGTGCCCCGTGTCGCCGCGGCTCTCGCCGCTCAGGGTCACCCCGGCGCCGCCCGGCAGCACGATGGCCGCGGGCTCGCGCGTCTGCACCACCAGCTGACCGCTCGGGGTGAAGGCCACCGCGACCGCCTGCCCGGTGACCCCGGCCACCGGCTGCACCGTCGCGCAGGAGCCCATCACCCCCGACGGCAGCTCGCTCAGCGAGAACGCGAACACCTGTCCCAGCGTGGGAAACGGCGCGTTGCCCGCGGCCGCGATGGCCATGCGCTGCCCGCCCGGGGCGAGCGCCACGTCCACCGCAAGCGTCACCCCGGAGAGCGACGGCAGCGCCACCGGAGCCTCCGTGCCGATCATCGACACGGTGCTCTGCACCACGCCCGTCTGGCAGCGCCCGGTGCTGCCATAACCGCCGGTGGTGATCTGCACCGACGCCGTGATCGCCCTCTGGTGCAGCACCAGCGCGCCGCCGGGGCCAGCGATCATCCGCCACGCCACCCCCGACCGCCCTCCGAGCCCGACGCCCCGGCCGGGGAGCTCATCGGCGTTGGCCGGTCTCACCCGCCGCACCACCTCGCCGCTCGCATCGACGGTGAGCAGCTCGGCCTCCCTGAAGCGCGACACCACCAGCTGCCCCGACTGCACGATCACGTCGCGCAGGTCGCGGTCGAGCCTCAGCGTGCGGGTGACCTCGCCGGTGCCCGCCCGCAGGCTCACCAGCTCTCCCCCGGCGCAGGCCACATGGAGCAGCCCAGTGTCGCGCTCGTAGGCGATGCCGCGAGGCGCGGCGCACACCGGCCGGCGAGCGAGCACCGCGCGGGTGGCCATGTCGACGCTGAGCACCGAGGCCCCGCCGCGCAGCGCGAGGTGCACCCGCCCGGCGTCGTCCTCCACCGCGCGCCCGGGCTCGTCGCCAGCCCTCAGCTCGAGACTGGCGGTCACGGTGCGAGAGCCCAGGTCGACGATCCAGACGCGGTCGCGGTCGGGGTCGGCGGCCACCGCGGCGCGGCCGTCGCGCGTGACCAGCAGCGTGCCTCCGCTCAGCGGCGGCGGCGGATCGTCGGCGATGCGCGTGGGCCCCACCGAGCTCCCCAGCGAGCGCCCGTTGAAGCCTGCGTCCGCCGGAGGGCCTCCGCCGTCCCGGCGCAACGCCAACGTCCCGGCGTCGACTGGCAAGGGCGCCACGAAGCCGCTGCCCGGCGCCCCTGTCGGATGCCCCTGCCCCGGAGAACAGCCCAGCCCCAGCGCGCCGACCCCCAGCAGCGAGAGACCGATCGCTCGTGCGGATGAAGTCTTCATCAGACACCTCCCCGTCTCTTTTCAGCTCTCCACGTCTGTCTGTGTCCCGCCCCCGGGACGTCGAGTGACCCGCCGGCTCTTTCTCCCCGCCCGACCACCACATCCGCGCACGGGCACGGAGTCCGCGCGCCGTCAGCCGCGTCTTGTGCGCCGCTTGTGTCCCCTGCGCGCCCTCCCGTAGAGTCCGCGCGCCTTCAGCCCCATCTCGATTTCTGGAGCCCGTCACCCCATGCGCAACCCCACTCGCCTCGCGGCCGTACTCCTCGCGCTCGGCGCCACCACCGCCTGCGGCAGCACCGTCGTCTCGGTCCAGGCCGACTCGGGGCCGACGCCCATCGACACCGGGCTCTTCGTCGACGCGGGGCAGCCCATCGACGCGGGGCAGCCCGTCGACGCGGGGCAGCCCATCGACGCGGGGCAGCCGGTCGACCTCGGCACGCCCATCGTCGACCTGGGCAGGCCCGACACCCGGGTCCCGCGCTGCGGCGACGCCATCCTCGACCCGATGGAGAGCTGCGACGACGGCAACAACGTGAGCGGCGACCGCTGCTCCGCCACGTGCCGCTTCGAGGCCCGCTGCGGCGACGGGCGCGTCGACATGGGCGAGGTCTGCGACGACGGCAACAACACCAGCGGCGACGGCTGCCGCTCCGACTGCCTCTCCAACGAGACCTGCGGCAACCGCATCGTCGACACCGCCCGCGGCGAGGTCTGCGACGGCATGACCAACTGCGCGGCGGACTGCCGCTCGGTGCTGATGTGCGGCAACGGCCGCATGGACCCGGGCGAGCAGTGCGACGACGGCAACACCACGCGCTGGGACGGCTGCGGCCCCGACTGCCGCCTGGAGCAGGCCGTGGTGCTCAACCGCCTCTCCATCGCCCCCGAGAGCCCCACCATCGGGTGCGACTTCTCGGGCGACGGCCGCGCCGACAACGCCTTCACCCACGCCCTCGGGCCCGCCTACGGCGTGATCAACTCCTTCCTCACGTCCAACGTCTCCAACGGGCAGGTGCTGCTGCAGCTCGCCTTCCTCAACCTCACCGACCCCCGCGGGCAGAACCTCCCCGACACCCGCGTCGGCTGGGTGCTCGGCTCCGACGCCAACATGGACGTCACCGACAACGCCACCCCGGGCAACCCCCAGTTCGTGCAGCGGGGATCGCTCCAGGCCAGCCTGCTCCCGATCGCGTCGTTCCAGAGCGTGGTGCGCGGCGGCGTGCTCACCGGCGGCCCGGAGGACATCCTGCTCCCGCTCGGCAACACCGGCGGCCTCGGCTCGCTGCAGTTCAACCTCAAGCGCGGCCGCATCTCCGGCACCGTGGTGGCCAACGACACGCGCATCACGGAGATCCGCAACGGGGTGCTGTGCGGCGCCATCCAGGGCCGCGACCTCGCCAACATCCGCAACCCCGCGGGGCTCATCCCCGGCGGCGGCGGCGGCGGGATGATGAACAACAGCACCTTCCTCGAGCTCATCGTCGGCGGCCAGACCCTCCTGATCTTCCGCATCGGCCCGCAGCAGCCCGACATCGACATCGACGGCGACGGCCTGGAGCGCTACGAGGCCCGCATGGGCGGCGGCGGACTGCCCCCGCGCATCGAGGCGTGCATCGACGGCGACGGCACCCGCATCGAGGGCCGCGAGTGCGCCATGGACCCGCGCATGGCCGACGGCTTCTCCGCCGCCTTCCAGGTCGGCTCCTCCTGGATCAACCTCCGCGGCGTGAGCGGCGGCGGCGGCATGGGCGGCGGCGGCCTGGTCGACGGCGGCGTCCCCACCCCGACGCCCTCGGACGCCGGCCGCGCCCCCTGAGCTGAGGCCACCGCGATGTCCCTCGCCGCGGCCCTCCTCGAATGGCGCGCCGCGCTGGGGCTCCCCCACGTCGCCGACGATCCGGCGACGCTCCTCGCCTTCAACACCGCCACCTTCGCCACGACCCAGCGCGCCGTCGCGGTGCTCCGCCCGGCGGACGCCGCGCAGGTGAGGGAGTGCCTGCGCATCGCGACCCGCCACGGTCAGCGACTGCACCCGGTCTCTCGCGGCTGCAACTGGGGCCTCGGCTCCCGGGTCCCACCCGACGACGGCGCCGTGGTGCTCGACCTCTCCCGCCTCGACGCCATCGTCGACTTCGACGAGACCATGGCCTGGATCACCGTCGAGCCCGGCGTGACCTTCGCGCAGGTCTACGCCTTCCTCCGGGAGCGCCGCTCCAGGCTCTTCGTCAACAGCATCGGCGGATCGCCCAGGGCCAGCGTGCTCGCCAACGCCCTCGCCCGGGGCGACGGCGCGGGCCCCTACGGCGACCGCTGGTCCCACGTCTGCGGCCTGGAGGTGCTGCTCTCCACGGGTGAGACCATCCGCACAGGGTATGGCCGTTTTGCGCACACTCCGCTGGCTCCGCTGCACCGCCACGGGGTGGGTCCCGCCCTCGACGGGCTCTTCTCCCAGTCGTCCCTCGGGGTCGTGACGCGGCTCACGATCTGGCTCGCCCCGCTGCCCCACTCCATCCAGGCGGCGCGCTTCTCGGTCGCCACCGACGAGCGCCTCCCGGGCCTCATCGACGCCCTCCGAACGCTCACCCTCGAAGGCACCCTCCGCTGGCCCATCGGCCTCTGGAACCACACCCGCGTGCTCTCCACCCTGGAGAGCCGTGGCGATGTTCCGAGTCGGCTGCAGGCCCGAGGGCTCGTGCACCGATGGCACGGCCTCACCGCCCTCACGGGCATGACCGAGCTCCAGGGCCGCGCCCACCGCGAGCGCTTCGTCGAGCTCCTCGGCCCCGCCGTCGACTCATGGAACATCGAAGAGCGCATCGGCGAAGCCCGCAGCGGCGAGGAGCTTCTCCTGGAGCAGGAGCCCGCGTTCTGCTTCCTCCAGGGCATTCCCCACGAGGAGAGCGTGCGGAGCGTCTATTGGCACAAGCCCTCGTCGCCCCCATCGGGCCTCGACCCCGACCGCGACGGCTGCGGGGTGCTCTGGTCCTGCGCCGCGGCCCCGATGCAGGGCGCCTCGGTGCTCGCCGCCATGAACGCCATCCACGCCGTCATGGCCGACCACGGCTTCGACCCCCTCATCGCCGCCATGGGCCTCCAGCCGCGCGCCCTTCACCTGGCCCCGCTGATCCTCTGGGACCGCGAGGTGCCCGGCCGCGACGACGCCGCCCTCGCCTGCCACACGGCCCTGCGCGCCGCCTTCGAGGGCCTCGGCTGCCTCCCCTACCGGGTCGGAACCCCGCCCCTCGACGCGCTCCCTCCCAGCCTCGACGACCACGACGCCGTGATGTCCCGGCTGCGCGACGCCCTCGACCCCAAGCACTGCCTCGGCGACCGCTGAAAAGCCACAAGGCCGATCGGTCCATCGCTGGACCGTCGACCTTGTCGCGAAACAAATAACTTAGCGGCGGTCACCGTTGGCGTTGGGGGGAGACGCCGGTGCCGCCGCTCGGGGATATCTATCGCAGGGTTCGTGCCAGAGTCCCGATCACGGTATTTCAAGCACTTCGTCACCCGGGACGCCTCCCTTTCTTTCAGCCTTGAAAGATCAGACTTTCGCGGCTGACAGCGACAACCGGTCGCACCCTCGCACGGACTCGAAGCCGCATCCCCCTCGCGCAACAAGCGCGTCGCCTGGCGAAGGAGATGCGAAGTCCCTTGAGACGCCAGAAAGACCTCAAGGCCGATAGCCACTCTGGACCATCGACCTTGCAGGAATACTTAGCGGCGGTCACCGCTGGCGTTGGGGGGAGACGCCGGTGCCGCCGCTCGGGGATATCTATCGCAGACTTCGTGCCAGAGCCTCCTCGACGAAATTCCAGGCATTTTCCCAGGTGAGGGCCCCTGCTGTCTTTCAGCCATGCAAGCAGGGGCTTGCGTCAGTGAGAGTCGGCGTGCCTTCGGGCCAGGTCGGCCGCCCCGATCACCCCGGCGCGAGAGCCCAGTCGCCCCTCGACGATGCGCACCGACTTACGCAGGTCGGGGTGGGTGCTCAGGTCGAGCCCGATGCGCGTCGCGTCCTTGATGACGTCGCTCGAGTCCCAGACCCCGCCGCCCATCAGCACGGTGTCGGGGTTGAGGAAGGTCACCATCGAGCCCAGCACCCGGCCCAGCTGCATCCCGCCGCTCTCCAGCAGCGTCTGCGCCTCGACGTCGCCGCGGTTGGAGAGTTCTTCCAGGTCGGCCGCGGTGAGCTCCCTCATCTCGCTGTCCTTCTGCACCAGGGAGATGCGCCCCTCGGCGACGCTCTTGCGGGCCTTGAGCGAGAGCGCGTGCCCGCCCACGTAGGCCTCGAGGCAGCCGTGCCGGCCGCAGCCGCAGAGCGGGCCGTCGTCGGGCCCCACCTGGATGTGCCCGATCTCCCCGCCGAAGCCTCGCGCGCCCACCAGGAGGTTGCCCTCGGCGATCACCGCGGCCCCGACCCCGGTGCCCACGTAGACCACCAGAAGCGTGCGGGCCCCGACGCCCGCGCCGAAGCGGTACTCGCCCCACGCGATGGCCTTGAGGTCGTTGTGCACCACCACCGGCAGCTTCAGCCGGCGGCGCAGCAGCTCGCCGAAGGGGACGTCGATCCACCCCAGGTTGGGCGCCCGGGTGATGAAGCCCGTGTCGCGCTCCACCCAGGCCGCCACGCCGACGCCCACCGCGTCGATGGCCCCGCCCTGCGCCGCGGCGTCCTCGACCATGCGAGCCAGCCGCTCGACCGCGTCCATCGGGTGGGGAAAGCCGCCGTGGGTGAGAGACTGAAGGCCCTCGACGGAGCCGTCTTCGGCCACCACGCCGATGCGAAGTCCAGTGCCGCCGAGGTCGATGCCGACAACCCTCTTGGTCAATGTGTCACCCCTGGTCGCGTGCTTCTCGCACCACGGCCTCCACCTCGGCCCGCATCGCGTCGCGCCGCGCCTCGGAGCCCGCCTCGAAGCGCAGCACCAGCACGGCCTGCGTGTTGGATGCCCGCACCAGGCCCCAGCCGTCGCCGAAGTTGACCCGCGCCCCGTCGACCTCGCTCACGGGATACCTGGACTTGTAATGTTCGAGCACCCGCGCCACCACGCGGAACTTCACCTCGTCGGGGCACGGCACCCTGATCTCCGGCGTGACGTAGGTCTTCGGCAGGTCGGCGAGCATGTCCGTGAGGTCGGCCTTGGAGGCCGCCACGATCTCCAGCAGCCGCAGCGACGCGTAGATGGCGTCGTCGTAGCCGAAGTACCGGTCGGCGAAGAACAGGTGCCCCGACATCTCGCCCGCGAGCAGCGCCTTCTCCTCCTTCATCTTGGCCTTGATGAGGGAGTGCCCGGTCTTCCACATGATGGGCCGGCCGCCGTGCTTCGCGATGTCGTCGTAGAGGGTCTGCGAGCACTTCACCTCGCCGAGGATCGCCGCGCCCGGGTGCCGCTCCAGCACCGACCGGCCGAAGAGCACCATGAGCTTGTCGCCCCAGATGATCTCGCCGGTGGGGTCGACCGCGCCGAGCCGGTCGGCGTCGCCGTCGTAGGCGATCCCCACCTCGGCGTGCGTGTCGTGCACCCGGGCGATGAGCTCGGCGACGTTCTCGGGCAGCGTCGGGTCGGGGTGGTGGTTGGGGAAGCGGCCGTCCATGTCGCAGTAGAGGGCCTCGGGCTTGAGACCGAGCGCGTGCATGCACGCTAGCGCCAACGGCCCGCCCGCGCCGTTGCCCGCGTCGACCACCACGCGGATGTCAGTGCGTGCGAGCCGGATGTTGCCCTTCATCCACGCCACGTAGCGCGGGCTCACCTCCGTCGACTCCACGTGGCCGCCCGGCGCCCTCAAGAACTCCCGGCGCTCGATGCGCTCGCGCAGCGCCTTGATCTCCTCGCCGTGAAGGGTGCCCTTGCCCACCAGGATCTTGAAGCCGTTGTCCTCCGGGGGGTTGTGGCTCCCGGTGACCATCACGCCCCCGTCGGCCTCGAGGTGGTGCACGGCGAAGTAGAGCAGCGGCGTGGGGCCGACCTCGATCTTCACCACGTGCCGCCCGGTCTCCAGCAGGCCCTCGATGAGGGCGTCGCGCAGGCGCTGCGAGGAGACGCGGCAGTCGCGGCCCACCATGATGCGGCGCTTGCCGCGCTCGGCCATCACGCTGCCGAGGGCGCGGCCCAGGTCGCGGGCGACCTCGTCGGGCAGGTCGCGCTCGGCGTTTCCACGGACGTCGTACTCACGGAAGATCTGCGGATTCATCGCTGCTGTCCCTCGGTCCTTCGGTCAGAGCACGTCGTGGCGGTGCGCCTGGCGAGCGCGTCCACGGCCTTCTTCACGTCTTGAGCGCGGTCGCGGCTCATCACCAGCAGCACGTCGCCGGTGTCGACCACCACCAGGTCGCTCACGCCCACCAGCGCGACGACCTTGCCGTGGGGCGCCACCACCACGTTGCCGCGCGCGTCGACCACCGTGCCCTCGACCCCCGCCAGCACGTTGCCCGCGCCGTCCTTGAGGCCGAGCTCCCAGGCCGCCTGCCAGCTGCCGACGTCGCTCCAACCGCAGCTCACCGGGACCACCGCGATGGCCCGCTCGTTCTCCATCACCCCGTAGTCGAGCGACACGTTGGGCAGCCCCGGGTAGCGGGCGTTGACCTCGCGCGACTCCTCCTCGGGGCCCACCGCGGCGGCCCGGTCGAAGGCCGCCGTGGCGTCGGCCACCGTCGGCAGGTGCGCCCTCACCGCGCGCGCCATCACGTCCGCGCGAAACACGAAGATCCCGGCGTTCCAGAGGTGCTCCGCCCCGTGGAAGTACTGCTCCGCGCGGGCCGCGTCGGGCTTCTCGACGAAGGCCCTCACGACGCGCACCCCCTCCGAGGCGCCCGCGAAGGCCTCGCCCACGTGCAGGTAGCCGTAGCCCGTCTCCGGGCGCGTGGGGGTGATGCCGAGGGTGACGATGGCGCCGGTGCCCGCGGCCTCGGCGGCGAGGCGCAGGGCGGCCAGGAAGGCGGGCTCGTCGCTGATGTGCGCGTCGGCGGCGAGCACCACCACCACCGCGTCGGGCGAGCGCCTCTGGACGACGGCGGTGGCCCACGCGACGCAGGGCGCGGTGTTGCGGCCGACGGGCTCGAGCAGGATGTTGGCCGCGGGCACCTCGGGGCACGCCTCGTGGGTGGCCTCGGCGAGGTCGGCCCGGGTGACGATGAGCACGCGCTCGGGCGGCGAGAGCTGCGCCACGCGCCTTACCGTGGCCGTAAGCAGCGGCGTGACGCCGTCGCCCAGCGGCAGGAACTGCTTCGGCTTCAGCCGACGCGACGAGGGCCAGAAGCGGGTGCCCGAGCCCCCCGCCATGATCACCGTGTAGATCTCGCTCATCGCACTCCTCGCGCCCGACGAAACAGGGACGAGCCGTGTACCACGGGCGCGGCCGCGGTTGAACCGCTCGCACGAGGACCCTCTACCGCGCTGCGATGGCCCCGCTGCCGGAAAGTTGTCGCCGCGGCCCCCGAGCGGGCAATGCCCTCCCCTGTGAGGCCCTCGTCCTGGTCGCTGGTGATGCCCTTCGTCTGCGCGCTCGCGGGCTGCGAGACCCAGCCCACCCACGAGGTGCTCACCCTCACCGAGCTCACCCCGCGCCAGGTCGAGCCCGGCGACCGCCTCGTGCTCCACACCAACGGCCTGCCCCCAGTGGCGGACATCCGACGGGTCACCGTGCGCCTCGCCGCCAGGCTCGCCCGCCCCGGCATGGCCCGCTGCGAGTCCACGGTCACCGCCGTCATCACCGACCCCCCGGAGGGGACCACCGTCACCGACGCGCTCTCCGGTCAGCCCAGGGAGGCCACCTACGGCGAGGTCGCGGCCCACGCGCTGCGCATCGAAGGAGCCTCGCGGCTGGAGTTCGCGCTCACCGACTCGCTGGTGCGCTCGCTCTCCCGCTGCGCCGGGGAGTCCGCCTCGGAGCCCCTCGCCTCGCACGCCACGCTCTCCTTCCTCGGCGACCGCGGCGGGGTGAGCGTGCAGGTGGAGACCCTCCAGGGGACGGTGCTCTCCTCCGCGCGCGCCCTGCGGGGTCCGATCGTCGACCTGCACCTCAGCCAGGGCCGCGGGCTCGACGTGACCCGCGCCGCCCTCTCCCGCGCCGAGCGCGCGCTCTCCGGGGTGGGCGTGCGCCTCGCCCCGGTGCTGCCGCCCGAAGGGGGACTGCAGGTGGAGCGGGTCGATCCGGGCAGCGCCGCCGACGAGGCCGGCGTGGCCGACGGCGACGTGCTGGTGCGCCTCGACGGGGTGAGCCTCACCGCCATCGACGACTTCCGCCCCTCGCCCGGCCGCGACATGGCCGTGCTCACCGTGCGCCGCGGCGATGCCGTGGAGGACCGCCCGCTTCGGGTGAGCCACCTCGACCCCAAGGTCTCCTGGGACATGGTGCTCGCGGCGGTGATGGTGCTGCTCGCCGGCGCCCTGCTCTGGTCGTCGAGGCAACGCGTCCCCCGGGTGCTGCGCCGCGCCGCGAGGGCCATCGGGATGTGGCGGGAAGACCTCCCGGAGCCCGTCGTGGCCGCTCCCTGGTCGGCCGCGCAGCACCGCCTCGGGTGGATGGCGCTGGGCACCACGGCCCTGGCGGTCCCCTTCGGCAGCGGGATCTTCCTGGTCGACCCGGACGTGCTCGCCGCCACGCTGGCGCTGGTCGTGGGGGGCGCCGCGCTCGCCACCACGCGACACTCCGGCGTGCGCGCCAAGGTGGGCGTCGCCGCGCGAGAGATGATGCGCGGGCTCCCGCTGGTGGTGGGCGCCGGGGCCGCGGTGGCCGCCGCCGGGTCGCTGGGCTTCCAGGGCGTGGCCGCCTCGCAGGGCGCGCTCCCCTGGCAGTGGAACCTCTTCCGCGACCCGCTGCTCCTCGGCGTCGGCGCCTACGCCGTGGCGTGGGTGCTCGCGGGCTTCGAGTCCGGCCCACGCCCTTCGCTGCCGCTGCACCTGGCCGAGCGGCTGCTCACCTGGTCCCGCTCGGTGCTGCTCGCCCTGCTGCTGCTGGGCGCGTGGCGCCTCCCCGCGGTGGGCGCCGGGGTGCAGGCCTCCTCCGTGGGGCTCCAGATGCTCGGCGTGGGAGTGCTGCTCGCCAAGGCCTGGGCGCTGCACGCAGCGGCCCGCCGGGTGCGACGCCTCACCCGCCGACCCCGCGCGGAGTTTCTCACCCGCGTGGCCTGGATCGCAGCCCTCCCCGCGGCGACCCTCGCCCTCGCGGCCTACACCGCCCTCGCCCTCGCTGGATCGCGCCTCCCGTGGGCCGCTCGCGACGCCGCCGGCTCGCTGGTGGCCTGGGCGACCTTCGGGTGGTGCGCCCTCTCCGCGGGCGCCTGGGCCTTCGCCCGCTGGGGCGCCCGCCGCCCGGCCGTCGATTACCACGCCGCGTAAAAGTCCCCCGTCACCCCACCACGAAGAGGAACTCCCTGTTTCTCAGGTGGCCCACCCTGCCGACCTTCTCTCCGGCGGGGTTGTAGATCCCGATCTGGGCGCCCACGTAGCGCTTGTAATCGTGGGCGATGACCCGCACCTCGCCTCTCGTGGCGAGCATCGCCTCCATCTCCTCTCGGGTGACGTAGCCCTCGTCGCTGAAGGACACCACCAGCCAGCGCGCCCTCACCCGCCCGATCACGGCGCGCATCGCCTCGACGAAGCGCGGCCTGGAGTTGAAGGGGCTCGACCGGGTGCGGCAGTCGACGCGCTTGCACGCCATGCCGTAGACCTCGGGCTTGTCCCAGAGCACCAGCGACTCCCAGATGTGATAGTTGCCCAGGTACTTGTGCTGGTTGTAGGGCGGGTCGAGGTAGGCGACGTCCGCCTCCCGCTCCGCCGCCACCAGCGCGTCCTCCTGGAGCGCCTCTCCCGCTCCGTGCTCCGCGCGGGAGAGCAGCTCGGGCACGCGCAGCGCGAGGTCCTGGTGAGCGCGAGGCGCCCAGTCCTTCAGGTAGGCCATCTGGAGCCCGGTGGTGGAGTCCACCCGGTCGGCGGCCTCCATCAGCGAGGTGAGCAGCACCGCCTCAAGCTCCGGGTCGAGGCCCCGGCGCGCGATGGCCTCTCGGATCGCATCCACCCGCTCGCCGTTCTTCGGCTGGAAGAACCGGCTGCGCTCGCAGTAGGTCTCGGTGAAATACCCGGGCGACCCGGGCAGCGCGTTGAGCTCCGCCACCAGGGCCTCCACGTCGGCCAGCACCCGCTCGCGGTCGGCCTGCACGTAGCAGCGGGCCAGCGTCGCGGCGTAGGCGTTGTGGTCGTTGGCCACCACGCGGTAGCCCGCGGCCTTGAGCGCGAGGCCGACGCGGGAGGTCCCGGAGAAGAGGTCGAGCACCGAGCGCGCCTCGGGCAGCGCCGCGACCACGCCCACGATGGACGGGATCAGCCGCCGCTTCGACCCGAGGTATTTGATCATCGCCAGCCTATGAGGGCGCTACCGCGGATGCCACGCCCCGCGCAATCCATCCCCCGGATGGTGCGCCCGCGGACCTGCTCGCGCGCTCGAACGAGGCGCTCGACGCATGTCCTGTGAGACAGGGGGCGCGGCGCGGGAGGGGTGAGGTAACCTCACGGGCATGACCACGTCGACGGCACCGCGCGTCAAGACCTCCATCGAGGAGTACCTCGCGATGGAGGCCGACGCCGCGGAGAAGCACATCCTCTGGGACGGCGAAGTCTTCTCCGTCCAGGCGATGGCCGGGGGGACGCCCGATCACAACACCATCTGCGCCAACGCCATCGTTGAGCTCGGCACGGCGCTGCGCAGTTCGCGGTGCCGCGTACTGACCTCCGACCAGAAGGTGTGGGTCCCGCGCAAGCGGGGCTTCGTATACCCCGACGCCATGGTCGCGTGCGGTCGTCTGGCGCTCTACCCCGGCACCGTCGACGTGGTGACCAACCCCGTCGTGATCGTCGAGGTGCTCTCCGAGGGGACCGAGCGCTTCGACCGCGGGGAGAAGTTCGAGGGCTACCGCACCATCGAGTCGCTCCAGCACTTCGTCATGGTGTCTTCGCAGCGTCGGCTCGTGGAGCTGTACACCCGCGGAGACGGAGGAGCGTGGGTTCTCCGCGAGTACGGCGAGGGGACGGAGCTGCGGTTGAGCGGGCCCGACATCCCGCTCTCCGTCGACTCGCTCTACCGGCTGGCCCTCGAAGCGGACGACGGGGCGTGATCCTCCGTGACGCCGCCCGGTCACGCGAGAGCGGGGACCGGCAGGCGTCGCACCGACTCACGTCCCGCAGCCCTTCT
>JADJAE010000006.1 GCA_016704445.1 Deltaproteobacteria bacterium | reverse complement strand
CCGCGAAGATCGACGCGATGGAGTCGTTGGCCTCGAGTCCCCATAGCTGATCCGCTGGGAAGTTGTTTCGCACCTGGCGACGCCCGGCGGCGGGGTAGCGCACGTTGTCCTGTACCGACGCCTCCGCGCGAACCCCCGTCATCGCGTGCTGGTGGCAGCCGATGCAGTTGGAGCGCACCAGCCCAGGCGCGTTGTCGATGTACGGGTTGGAGCACCAGCTCGGCCCGCCGTGGCCCTCGTGAACCGCGCGCAGCGACGCCGCCAGCGTCGGGGCGTCGCTCGCGAAGCCGCCGTCGGGGTCGGGGTCGCCCTCGTCGAAGTCCGTCACCACGCACATCTTGTAGAAGTCCCATGGGCCGCCGAGGGAGCGCACCGAGGCCGGGCGATCGGCGCCGAAATCCGTGTCGGGCTCCGAAGACCACCAGAGCGTGATGTGCACCCAGCGGTCGAGCTCGCGCGTCCGGATGTGCATCCCCGCAAGCTGGAACACCGACCCCGCCGCGAAGGCCGTGTAGATCGAGTCGTCCGTCGGCGCAGCCACCGCGTCGCCCGCTCCCCAGCTCGGCGACGCCATCGCGAGCCGTCGCGACATCGCCGCCGCCGAGGTGTCGTAGTCGGCCAACGGCTGCCCGAGATCGCTGCGACGCCACTCCATCGACACAGCAGCCGCGCTCACCGGAAAGACCCCTCGCAGGCAGCCCGCGACGCTCGCGCTCGGCTCCGTGTGACGCACCTCCAGCACCGCACGAGCGGCGCTCCCGGTCGCGGCCACCGTCACCCGGAAGGCCCCGGGCCCGGAGAGCGTGCAGCCGCGGTCACCCAGCGAGGCGCAGCGTACGATTCCTGCGCCGTCGAGCACCCGCAGCGTCACTCCCGCGGCGGCGTCGCCCTCGACGCGGGCCACCATCGTGGCGCCGCTCGCCACGAAGTACGGCCCGAAGGACTGCGTCGCGCAGCGGGGCACGAAGGGCTCGCGCGCGAGGCGCTGCGACGCCTCCGCCGGGCCGTCGACGAAGGCCGCGGGGCGCCGTCTCCACGCAGCGCACGCCTCCGCGTAGCTGGCGACGACGTGTCGCACCGCCTCCGGGCTCATCGCGATCCGCGGATCCCGGGGCGCCCGCGAGCGGTGGGCCGGTCGTGCGAGTCGACGTAGGCGCTCCAGCGAGAGGCGGGCCAGAAGTCGAGGTGTGGACGAAGCGGGTGTTCCACGCGAAGGCCTCGTCGAGGGCGTCTTCGCCTGAAGGGCCCGCCTGCCGCCGCCGCCCTCGGGCCGAGCTGCTCGAAGGCCCGCTGGAAGACCCGCACCACGTCGTCGCGGTCGTACCAGGTGCGAAACCGCGGCACCGTCGCATCGGCCACCGGGGTGGAGGTCTCGACGCGCACGGGCGCCAGCACCCGGGCCACCACCTCCCAGGCCGCCGCGCGGCGAGCCCGCTGGGAGCGACGGATCTCCTCGGCGCGCGAGGCCATCATCGTGTCCGCGGGGTAGCGCGACGCGAGCCCGAGCACCGCGCGCGCCTCCGCGCTGACGGCGCTGACGGCGCTGACGGTCGGGCAGGCGCCGCCGTCCTCCGGGGCGCCGCAGCCGAGGGTGAGCGCGATGGCGACGAGGCACGACGCTCCTCGGAACGCTTCCCTCACGGAGACGTGGGAGGTCGACATCGAGGCGGTGTCCTCTCTCGGGCGGGTCGTGAGCCTCCCCCTCGGCGCCTCCCTCCCATTTGATATCCGACAGCTCGGATGCGCCTGGGGAGCGGTATCGCAGCACAGGTGAAGAGAGCCGTAGCCGCGATCGCCGCCGCGGCGCTCCTCCCCCTCGGGGCCTGCGAGGGGACCTCCGGGAGAGCGCGCTTCGCCGACGAGGTCGCCCCGCTGCTGGTGCGACGCTGCGGCACCAGCGCCTGCCACGCGACGGACCGGGGCGGCGGCTCGTCGAGGCAGCTTCGCTTCCGGGTCGACGCCAACGGGGCGATCGCCGCCGACGCCATGGACGAGGCCTACGCCTCGGCGCGGCGCTTCATCGACACCACCGAGCTGCCCGACCTCTCCTCGCTCCTTCGAAAGGCCCTGCCCGCCTCGGTGGGTGGCACCGAGCACGCGGGGGGCGCGGCCTTCCATGACCGAAGCGACCCGGCGTACAAGACCGTGAGGGCGTGGATCGCGAGCGAGCGAGGCGGAGGCGAAGACGGCGACCCCGCGACGCTCACCGAGGGAGAGCGCTACTTCGAGCGCGAGGTGCAGCCCAGGCTCGCGCTCAGCCAGTGCATGTTCGGCCCCTGCCACGGGGACCGATCGGGCATCTCTCCGCGCTTCGACAGCGGGGCCCTCGGCGTCTTCGGCGTCGCCGCCACCCGTAGCAACTACCGGGAGGCCCTCGCGCACCTCTCGCTCGGCGGTCAGCCGGAGCTGTCACGACTGGCGAGAAAGCCGCTGAGGGATCTCTCGATCGCCCTGCCCCACCGCGGTGGCAATGGCATCCACGCCTTCCCGGTGACGCTCGACGACCCGCTGCCGCGCGCGGTGATCGGGTGGGCCCGCCTCGAACGCCGGCTGCGCACGGGAGAGGGCGACGGCGGGCTTATCGGGGTGGCCTTCGTGGGAGGACCGATCGGCCCCGCGAGGGTGACCGATCACCATGACTTCGTCCCAGGGAGCGACGTGTTTCTGCTCGCTCCAGCGACGCCCGAGGGGAGCGTGCGCAACCTCACCGGGAGCGCCCACGCGACGCCCGCCGACCTGCGAGATCCGGCCCTCAACGACGCCGCGACCACGCTCGCCTTCTCGATGCGCGAGGCCCTCGATGCGCCGAGGGTGCTCTGGGAGCTGGACCTCCGCACGGGCGTCTCCCACCCGGTCACCCGGGGAGTGCGGCTGCCCGATGGGCGCTGGTCGTCCGACCGATGGCCCGCCTATGGACCCGACGGCAGGCTGTGGTTCGTGTCGAATCGCGCGGGGATGCTCGCCGAGCACGGCGACGGATATGACACCGACCTCCATGTTCGAGAGTCCGATGGGAGCCTTACGCGACGCTCGTTCACCCCGAGCCCGGAGCTGGCGACGACCTTCTTCCGAGTCGGCAACGAGACCAGCGGATCGGTGGCCTTCACCGCCATTCGCCGACTGGGCAATGGCTACAAGGGAGTGGTCTATCGCTTTCCCAGCGACCTCCGCAGCGAGTACCACCAGCACGTCGGGATCACCCTCGGCGATGACATCGCCTGGCACCTGAGAGAGACCCCCGATGGCGACTACGTCGGGCTGCTGCTCGACCGCGACGCCGTGTGGTCCGCCGGGGCGCTCTTCCATGTCGACCGCAACCTCGGCATCGAGCTCCCGATGGGCGCCTCGACGGACACCTCGCTCACCGGATACCGCCACCCGGTGAGCTACCTCGGACCTTATGGATCACCCTCCGAGGCGCTGCTCGACCCCTACGCCCCGGAGCGCTCTTCCAACCCGGTGCGACGCGTGGAGAGCGATGGCGCATGGCGCGATCCTCACCCGCTCCCCGACGGCCGTATCGTGGCCTCCTGGGCAGACGGCGTGGTGCGCCTTCGCGACGGGTCCTCGCCTCCGGACTTCGGGCTCTACGCCGTCACCCTGGAGCGGGAGCGCTCCACCGGGGCCCTGCGCGTCGCCCGCCGCGATCGGCTGGTCGACCTCCCTGGCGTCTCGGAGACGCAAGCCCTTCCGGTGTTTCGCAACGTGCCCGGAGCGAGCGCCTCGCCCGCACCACAGGGCGATCGCGGCAGCCTTCTCTACAACGGCGCTCCGATGATCGAGGCCATCCTCCGGCAGGTCGGCCCCTCCGGGGAGCGGAGACCCCGAGACGACATCCGCGCGGTGCGGGTACTTGGCTGGCTGCCCCGCTCGCTCGACCCGCAGCTCCCCCCGCTCGCGGGTCTGCCCGATGAGCTGAGACAGAGCGGCGCTGGACCGCATCTGCCAGCCCGTATCCTCGCGGAGATCCCATTGGAGTCCGATGGCACCCTCTACGCGTCGCTCCCGGCCCGCACGGCGTTTCGGCTGCAATACCTCGACGCCCGGGGGATGGCCGTGGGCACCCAGCACAACCGCTGGATGGACATCCACGGCGGGCAGGAGCTTCGCCAGGGGGTCTCGACGGCGGTCTTCGATCACCGCTGCGCGCCCTGCCACGGCGCTCGCAGCGGCAGAGGTCCCGACGCGCTGAGGGCCGTGGACGTGACCGCCAGGGCGTCCCGATCGCTCGCCCGCTTCGAGCTCGACGACCCCGACCGACCGCGCGCTCCCTTCCGGGTGGAGGGCTCCATCGATGCGCCCTGGCGCTCTGTCGTCGCTCCCGCGCTCGCCCGCTCCTGCGCCGCGAGCGGCTGCCACGACGCCCGCTCCCGCGCGGCCAGGCTCGTGCTCGAAGCGACTCGCACCGCCCGCTACGACCAGGCCTACGAGTCCCTGCTCTCTCTTGGGGCGTCTTCCCTCCACGGCCATCGCTACATCGATGTGACCGGGACCTCCGCGAGAGGCAGCTACCTCATCGAGCGCATCCTCGGAGAGGAGCTCGACGCGCCTGGGTCCATCCATGGCGGGGTCGCTCACCGCGGCGATCCTCCGCTCGACGACGCCTCGCTCCGGGCGCTGGTGCGCTGGATCGAGTCCGGCGCCACCTTCTGCTCGGACGACTGCCCCTGAGCGTCTCTACACCGCCTCGGGCATCTCGAAGGTCGCCGGCACGCCGCGCAGCCCGTTGTCCACCACGAAGCGCCAGTACCGGGTGCCGCGGTCGACCTTCGCGAAGGGCAGGCCCGTGGTGCGCGCCAGCGCGTCGCCCGCCCGCTCGTTCATCGATTGAAACAGACGCACCGCGTGGCGCCATGGCGTCTTCGGATATCCCAGCCAGTCGGCGAACTGCTCGCCCAGCAGGTGCCTCGACAGCGCATATCCCGCGACCCTCGCCCGCTCGGCGCGCACCCGCTCCACGGGCGTTCGGGCGGCGGTCACCCCGCTGTCGAGCAGCGCGTGCGCCAGCGCCCGGGAGTCGTCGTCCGGCGGAGCCTGGGTGGTGGACAGAAGCTCCCAGAGGGTCTTCGCCTCGGCCTCGGTGGTGCACCGGAGCTCGTCGTCGACCCCGATGAGATATCCGCCATAACGCCAGAGGTGCATGAAGTCCATGCGCTCTTCCGCGGTCATCTGGAAGCCCATCTTGTCGAGTCCGTCCAATACGATGTAGGAAAAGAGCAGCGTCGTGCCGCTCATATCGTATTGATTGATCGGGATGCCCCAGGCGGCGGTGTTCCATCGGGGGGAGCGCAGCAGCATCTGACGCACGCTGGCGTGCACCAGGCGCACCTTCACCATCGCCTTGAAGCCGTCGCCGTGTCGGTGCATTCCACCGGGGCTCGACACCGCCTGCACGAAGCGGCCGGTCTCCGCGAGCCGCCGAGGCGCGTCTTGCGAGAGCCGCCCCGAGAAGGCCAGCGGCTTGTTGCCCCCGGGGGAGCAGTAGCCCGCCACCAGCGAGTAGGCCCCGAGCACCATGCCGCCCAGCAACCCGGAGCGCAGGAAGGCCGCGCCGCCCCGGTCGAGCCGCTCGGGGTCGACCCAGAAGGGCACCCGGTCGAGCTGCGCGAAGAGGGCCCTCAGCGCGTCGGGGCCTTCGGGGACGGCGTCGATGCCCTCGTTGAGCGCGCGGTCGAGCATCGACTGACGGACGGGCGCAGGGTGCACGGCCAGGGCGTTGACCGCCGCGTTGGCCAGCGGGTCGCCCTTCATCAGGAAGGAGCCCAGCCGATCGACCCTGGTGCCGTAGCGCTCGCGGGCCTGATCGAGCCGCACATACCGGGAGGGAAACTTCATCGATGGTGTGATGCTCTTATGGGCCGTCAGGGGCCGCAAGACAACCGCGACGGGACCCCGCGGCCCTTGGTATACGCACGGCCATGGCTGCGAGACACCCCATGAAGCGGCTGTGGATCGAGCGGGCCGCGGGCGCGGCGATGCTGGCGGCGTGGGCGGCGTTCTCCTGGGACGCGCTGAAGACGGACGTGCACGAACCGCTGCTCCCCAAGGCCCTCGCGGCGATGGCGGCGGCGGCGGTCGCGGGGCTGCTCATCCCCAGGGCGGGGGAGCTGTTTCGCAAGGCCGTGCTGGCGCTTCCCGGGTGGGTCTTCGTGGCGGTGGCGGCGGTGGTCAGCGGGGCGATCACGGCGTGGCTCTGGCGGGGCGTGATGCACGGCCAGGTAATCTCCGGCGACGCCTGCATCTATATCCTTCAAGGGAGGGCGCTCGGTCACCTCGACCTGGCGATTCCGGTCTCCGCCCCGAGGATCGCGTCTTCGGTGAAGTTCCTGGTGGAGGGGCGAGATGGGCGCTTTCACAGCGTCTTCGTGCCGGGCTATCCGCTCTTCCTCGCTCCCTTCGTTCGCCTGGGAGTGCCCTGGTTGTCGGGAATGGTCGTCGGGGCGGCGCTGGCCACTGCGCAGTATCTCCTGGGCCGTGCGGTGACCCGCGACGAGTTCGCCTCGCGGCTCTCTCTGCTGCTGGTGATGCCCACCTACGCCCGCGCGGTCGAGACCTCCGACCTGCTCTCCCACGCCTTCGTCGGGACGCTCAGCGCCTTCGCGGTGGTGCTCGCCCTCGGGCTGCGCTCGAAGCCCGACTGGCGGCGCGCGGCGCTGCTGGGCGCCTGCGTGGGATGGGTCTTCTCGGCGCGCATGCTCGACGGCTTCGTGCTGGCCACGGTGGTGACCGCGACCCTCGGGGGAGAGGCCGTCGCGAGGCGCTTCTCCTGGAAGCTCATCGTGGTGGGCGTGCTCGCGGGCCTGCCCTTCGTGACCATGGTGGCGGTGCAGCAGCGCGAGGCGACGGGCGACTTCCGCACGGCCAGCGTGCTCGAGTACGCCAACCGGTCGGACCACCCGCGAGGCTGCCTCAAGCTGGGATTCGGCAGGTCCATCGGCTGCTCGCTGGAGCACCCCGGGGAGCGCCGATCGTTCGGCCCGGACGGGTACACGCCCGATGACGCGTTTCGCATCGTCTCCGAGCGCACAGGGCACTTCGGTCAGGAGAACTTCTTCGGCGCCTGGATGGCCATCCTGGCCTTCGTGGGAGTGGTGGCCTTCGCGTCCACCGAGGCGCTGGTGGCGGCCTTCTTCGCCTTCGCGCTCACCACGGCATATGGGTTGTTCTATTACGGCAGCGGGATCGTTCATGGAGCGAGGCACGTCTTCCCGGCGATGCCCTTCGTGGCGGCGCTGCTGACCAGGGCGATGTCCGAAGCGAGCCGGAGGGCCGCGGGGCGCTGGTCGAGAGAGCAGTGGCAGGGAGCGCTGGCGCTCGGGTACTTCGCGCTGGCCGCGGTGTTTCTCCCGGCGATGTGGCGAGAGGGCAAGCGCAAGATCAAGCGGGTGCAGGACCCTCGCATCGCCATCCGCCCGTTGATGGCGAGGGAGCACATCACCCGGGGCATCGTGTTGATCCCCGATGTGCACTCGTACCTCGAGGCGCTCGACCCGTGGAGCGACGGCAACGAGCGGGTGCTGGTCTATTCCGACAACGCGGGAGAGGCCGACCTGCGGCGGCATCACCCCGAGCTGCCGGTGTTCATGGTGGTCGACGAGAAGACCGTGCTGCGGGTCGGGTCGAGCGCCCCGGGGCCGGGGCTGCGGGTGGAGATGGAGCGCGCGTGGCCCTCGCTGCAGCGCCCCATCGGGCTGAGCGCGGGGATCATCCACACGCTGGAGTGCTGCCTCATCCCGACGAGCGGGCAGCGGGCGCTGAGGGTCTTCGCGGTGGAGCCCGGCGGTCGGCTGGGGGTTCCATTCGATATGGCCCACGCGGGGCGGTACCGCTTCCGGATGAGCGGGGTGGTGGGGGTCGACCAGGGGCGGTTCCAGCTCTCGGTGGACGGCAGGGCGCTGACCGTGTGGGAGGGCTATGCGCCGCGGCCGGGGCCCGCGCAGGGCGAGTGGTCCGAACCGCTGGAGGTGTCCGCGGGGCGCCACTGGCTGGTGGCGAGGGCGCTGCGGAGGGCGCCGCAGAGCACCGGCGACGACGCGATGTTCGATGTGTTCGAAGGGGAGCTGGTGACCGGGGACCGACAGCGCCACGCCGGAGCCCGATACCGCCACGGTGACGGGCGCCCTCCTCACATGGAGCGCCGCGGTGGCGAGGCCCAGGAGAAGCCCGGCGCGAAGCCCGCGGAGGTGTCGACCCAGGAGTGCGCGCCCGCCGCCACGCGAAGGGTGAGGTTGCTCGCCGCGAGCGCCGTGGTGGCCGCGAAGAGCCCGGCGGCCCACGGGTCGCGGCGGCCCGAGGGGAGCAGCCACATGCCCAGCGAGGCGCCGGAGAGGGCCGCGAGCGGGGCGGTGTGGCCCGACGGGAAGGAGCGGCGGTCGTCGTCGGCGGTGCTGTCGCAGGTGGCGGTGGCGTCGTTCCAGGCGCGCGGGCGGCAGACGCCGCCGAGGTTCTTGACCATCGAGACAACCCCGAGGCTCAGCGCCGCGGACTCGGTGAGGATCAGCGGAGCCCGCAGGGAGGTCCACCCCCTGGAGCCCTGTGCGAGCTCTCCAGCGAGCGACACTCCGATGGAGCCGAGCGCGCCGATACCCAGGATGAGGTCGGTGGCGAGGCTCACCCCGGCGTCGCGGTCGCGGTGGCCGAGCCCGTCGAGCGGAGCGACCTGCGAGGTCGACGAGGGGTGCATCGCGAAGTTGCCGACGACCGTGAAGGTCAGCGAGAGCGCGAGCACGGTGACGTCGGTGACGCCCCCGCCGGGGAGGGTCGTCACGAGGCGGGTGGACGGCGGATCGAGGGCGAAGGCGGGCGAAGCGCAGAGAGCGAGGGAGAGCGAGAGCGTGAGGGCGCGCGTGAACACCGGCGCGGAACCTATCACCGCCTACACAAACCCCGCTTGTCGTCGAGCAGTTGGTCCCTCGACGGGACGGCCCCTGGCCGATAGGGTTGGGGCCCATGCGTTCGGTTGCGCCTCGCCCCTCCTGGCTACCTTTTATTGCCCTCGGACTGCTCCCGGCCGCGTGCGCGACCCGCGGCAGCCTTGCTCAACCCGTCTCCCTGGAGGACGTGCCCACGGTCACGGACGACCTCGGCGACGGGGCCGCCCCCGATCGGCCCGACCCCCTGAAGGACGTCCCCCTGGTCGACCTGCCGGATGTCCCTGTGCGCCCGCCCTGTCCCCCGTACACCCCGCCCTCGCGCATCGAGCCCTGCCCCGGCCGCTCGGACTGCGGCCTGCCCTCCCACGGCCGCGTCGACGTGACCGGCGCCACCGGCCCGCTCACCAACTACCAGGTGCGCGTCGAGCTCCCCCCCGCGGTGCGCACGGCCATCGGCCCCGCCTGCGACCGGCTGGTGTTTCGTACGATGTCCAGCGAGTGGGCGCCCCACTGGGTGGCCGACTGCGCCATGGGCGTCGTCTGGGTGCGCGTCCCGGCTATGGGCGCGGGCACCACCGTGCTCGCCATGCACTACGGAGGCACCGCCGCGGTGCCCGCCGCGCAGAGCTACGACGACACCTTCGACCGGGTTCCGCTCCAGGCCGCCAACCTCCTCGCGGCGTACACCTTCGACGAGGGGACGGGCTCGCGCACCTGTCCCTCGGGGGGCCTTCTCGCGCCGCCCTTCGACGCGTTCATCCACGAGACCCAGTACGACCTGCCGCAGACCGAGGTGGCCCAGAAGCCCCCGCTCTGGAGCACCGAGGCGCCCACCTCGCTGCTCAGCCCCAGCCAACCCCACCGGGCGCTTCACCCGCGGGCAGCACTCGCTCCACTTCCCCCGCCACGCGGTGCTCCCCGCCGCCGGGGTCGCGACCCCAACCGGCTCATCAACTGGCAGAGCCCCGACGGGCGGCCCTTCAACACCGCCACGCGCCAGCTCACCCTCGGCCTCTGGGTCTTCGCCGCGACGCCCGCCAACGCCTTCGGAGACAACTTCCAGACGGTGGTCTGCCAGGGCATGCCCGACCTCGCGACCCGCATGGCGACCATGCCCGGCGCGATGGTGGTCGACAACTCGATCTTCAACCCGTGGGCGATCTTCTTCCGCTCGGACAACGTCGACGACACCTATTTCCAGGGCAATTCGTGCGTCGCGCCGTGCACCCACGTCGACTCCTACGCCCACATCACCACGCGCGAGCCGCTCACCAGCGCGCAGTTCGCCGGCAAGTGGCACTTCATGGCCATCACCGTGGACACCACCACCGTGCCGCACGCCACGCGCCGCAGCTTCTACGACGACCGCTCGTACTCCTTCCCCGCGGACCTCGATCTCTTCCCGGAGAACGTCTACTGCCCGATGGGTCCGAGGATGTGCCCTGGCCCCGGAGGCGCCCATCCAGTACTACCCCGCGCCGGTGGTCATCGGCGCCGACATGAACGACGGCGAGCCGCAGCTCGGGCTCGAGGGCCGGGTGGACGACTTCTTCGTGATCAACCGCGCGGCCAGCCCGGAGGAGATCCGCGCCTACCGCGAGCGACGGCAGTACAGCCCGATGACCATCGTCACCGCGGTCACGCCGTAAGCCCTCAGGGCCAGGGGAACACCGCCGGCTCGCCGTGCCGCTCGACCATGCGGCGCAGGTTGGCCAGCAGCGCCTGACGGCGGAGCTCGTAGCCCGTGTAGGCCCGCGACGAGACCAGGTGCACGCTGCCCGCCATCGGGTCGTGCGACACCGACTCCCGGAGCAGCTCAGGGGTCACGCGCTGCACCGACTCGTAGAGGTAGCGAGGCACCCGGCGCACCACGTTGGGGTCGCCCAGCCGGTTGATCACGTCGGGAAACCACCCGGCGTCGTTGTCGCGGAACACCAGGTCGCCGTTCTCGTCGGCGGTGATGTTGCAGCAGTTCCAGCGGTCGTAGTTGGCCGCGAGGTAGTCGAAGACCAGCACCTCGGAGACCTGCCGCGCCCGCTCCCTCGAGGCCTCCGGGACCTGGTGCGCGGGGTTCATCCACCCCGACCACTCCCTCCTCGCGGGGAGCAGGTGCATGTTCACCCGGTTGAGCACGGGCATCCACACGCTCGCCGAGCCCAGCACCATCCCGCGACGGTCGACCACCAGCCCGACCCCGTTGGCGAAGCGGCCGAAGGCGCTCAAGGGGACCCGCTTGCCCACCGTCGGCGGCACCCGGTGCTGGATGCCGAGCAGCCGCGCCAGGTGATACGAGGTCACCTCGCGACGCCAGAAGGTCTCCTGCCCCGGGCGCTCGGGCTGGAAGCTGATGTGAACCCCGTCACCGAGGTCCATGTGGAAGACGAAGAGCGTGCTGTGGAAGCGCTCGAGGGTGCGCACCACCGGGCGCTCGGACATCAGCCGCAGCCACTCGTCCTCGCTGCGCCCTCGGAACATCCGCGCTCCCGCCGCCGCGGGGGCGGCCACGGGCGCCTGCGGGGGCTCCGGGTCGGGCGCCTGCGGGGGCACGTGGACGGCCGCAGGCGCAAGCGGCGGAGCTTCGACCACCTGCACGGCCCTGGGGGACGGCGGCGGGAGGACCGGAGGGGGCGGCGGGGAGGAGCAGCCGGCGAGGGTGGCGAGCAGGCCACCGAGGCCCGCGAGGGTGCGTCGGTTCATGGGTTTCGAGGTGGAGGAGGTTGTGGCAGTCGCTCGGCGTCGCGCAACCGTCCCGTGAGACCGATCAGGCAGGAGGGTCGTTGGTGAGCCGCGGCTGGCCGGTGGCCTCGGTGACCGAGAGCCAGTGGGCGCTGTCGGGGTTGATGCGCTTCTTGTCGCCGGTGATCAGCGACAGCGGGACGTGGGTGAAGCGACGGTGCAAGCGGCCGACGACCGTGTCGGTGCGGCCCGCCATCCCGGCGTGCACGGCGTAGCGCGCGAGCTCGTTGCAGAAGATGGCGTCCGAGGCGTTGGCCGCCCCGGAGCGGATCATGTAGCTGGGGTCGATGTACTTCACCGAGGCGGCGACCTTGCGCACCCGGAGGTGCTCGGCGATGGCGTCCCGGAGGATGGGCCCCACGTCCGTCGCGCCGTGGGCGTAGCGGGCGTTGCCCGAGGCGTCGAGGCTCACCGCCGACTCGTTGAAGTGCGCGGCGCACCCCTCGGCGACGACGATCACCGCGTGGCCGCGGGAGGCGAGGCGGCGCTCGAGGCAGGCGAGCAGCCCGTGCCGACCGTCCATCTCGAAGGGCACCTCGGGGATCAGGCAGAAGTTCACGTCCTCGCTGGCGAGGGTGGCGGCGGCGGCGATGAAGCCCGCGTCGCGCCCCATGAGCTTGACGATGCCGACGCCGTTGCGGGTGCCCCGGGCCTCGGCGTGCGCCCCGGTGATGGCCTGCCTCGCGACGTCTACCGCCGTGTCGAAGCCGAAGGTCTTGTCGACCCACGGGACGTCGTTGTCGACGGTCTTGGGGACGCCGACGACGCTGATGGGGAGGCCCCGCTGCTCGCACTCCAGGGAGATGGCGTGGGCGCCGCGGAGGGTGCCGTCGCCGCCGATGCAGAAGAGGATGTCGAGGCCGTGGCGCTGGAGCGTGTCGACCATCATGCCGACGTCCTGATGGCCGCGGGAGAGGCCGAGCATCGAGCCGCCGTGGCGATGCACGTCGGCGACCGCCGCCGGGTCGAGGTTGATGGGCGGCGAGCCGAAGGCGGGGTTGAGCCCCTCGAAGCCGTAGCGGAACCCGAGGATGTCGCGCACCCGGTACTTGTGGTTGAGCTCGAGCACCATCGAGCGGAGCACGTTGTTGAGCCCGGGGCAGAGCCCGCCGCAGGTCACGATGCCGACGCGGGTGCTCATCGGGTCGAAGAAGATGTGCTGCCGGGGCCCGGCGCGCTCGAAGCCCGCCGGGGAGGGCGTCTCGCCGTGGGAGATCTCCACGTCGACGAGCACGCGCCTGTCGTCCTCGGTGTAGTCGGGCAGGAAATCCCCGGTGACGACGGAGAGGTTGAGCGGAGACGGGATGCGGCACTCGCCGAGCCGACGCACCGCGTACTGATCGCGAACAGACTCGGATTCCTGGTCGGCCATGGCAGCGGCCACGATAGAGGGCGGAGCCCCGCGGCTCAACCCGTCGATCGCCCTCACCAGCTACGGGGGAGCGATTCCTCGGGCTGGGAGAAGGCGCCGATGGCCAGCAGCACGCCGATGGCCATCAGCCCGACGGCGGTCTGCGAGATCCACCCGACGGACCACGCGGCGATCACCAGCACGAGGCCCACCATCCGGGCGCGGCCGTAGCGGGCCCAGGTCGACGGCCAGGCGAGGGCGAGGTCGGTCGGCGCGAGCACCAGCACCATCGCGTTGGCGCGCAGCTCAGGCAGCGTGGACGCCGCGGCCATCCCCCAGACCAGCAGCCCGGCGAGAGAGAGCGCGGTCACCAGCAGCGCGCGAGAGGCGAGCGAGAGCGCCCGCGACCTGCGCTGCCCGGCGCCGAGGCCCAGCAGCGCCAGCGCGGCGCTTACGCCACCCAGTAAACCGAGGCCGCGGCCCGGCTCACCCTGGGGCAGCGGGTGGACCCGGGTGGACAGCACGACCGGCGCGACCCCGGCGGCGCGCTGCACCTCCTCGCGCAGCACCGCCGGCAGGAACATCTCCTCCCAGCGGTTCATGGTCGCGTCGAGGGTGTGCCCGAGGAGGAGCTCGGCGAGCCCGAGCAGGGGCACCTCGCTGGAGAGCCCCTCGAGGGTGCGCTCGCGCCAGGTGCGCTGGGTGGCCCGGGATCGCGCCGAGGAGAGGGCGCCGTCGCTCACGGCGTCGAGGTGGTCGCGGAGCCTGGTGGTGCAGTTGTCGCGGTAGTGGTGATAGACGTAGAAGCGGTTCTCCGGGAGGGCGTCCAGGGCGAGGCGAGCGGCGAGGCGACGGCGCGCCGCGGCGGGGTAGGGAAGCACCTGACGCCAGACGGTGCGGTCCTCGACGCGGGCGTACTGCGCGATCATCTGGGGCTCGTCGGAGACGGACACCCAGAAGCGGGCGCGGCCCCGGAGCACGTCCCAGAGCAGCGCCTGGAAGGAGTCGAACTCCGCGGTGCCGTAGTTGTAGCAGCGGCCCTGCGGGGTGAGCGTGTCGCGCACGCAGAGGGCCCCGTGGCCGTAGCGGGCGAACAGGTCGTCGCCAGGCCCCATGGTGATCAGCGAGATCTCCGGGTCGGCGTCGGTCTGCGCGCCCGCCATCGCCGGGAGCGAGAGCGCCGCGAGGCAGAGCGCGACTAGCGGACGCCGGGTGAGCGCCATCGGTTGATGCGCCGCGGCCAGGGGGCGCCTTCCCGCTTGCCGAGGGCCTTGGCCAGCGCCAGGAGCTGCGCGAGGTGGGCCTCGCCGATGTCCTCCGCGGGGCCTTCCAGGGAGGCTCCGTCGCGGCGGATGCACACCCGGGCGCGGCCGGTGAGCTCGTGGGTGAACACCACGGCGTCGTAGCGCGCCTCGGACTCAGCGCCCTCGACCAGCGTCAGCTCGTACCGAACCCCCGATCGGGGAACCACCGTGTGCATCGTCGGGCCTTCTATACCCCTTCGCCGGGGTGGAGGTAGACCTCGCGCCCCGCGACGAAGGTTCGCTCCACCCGCCCCTTCACGGACCAGCCCTCGAAGGGGGTGTTTCTGGACTTGGAGTGAAGGCGCTTGGGGTCGACCGTCCAGGCGCGCTCCGGGTCGATGACCACCACGTCGGCGCGCGACCCTTCCCGCAGCGACGGGACGCGCAGCCCGAACACCCTCGCCGGCGAGGTGGTGAGCGACTCGATCACCCGACCCACGGTGATGCGCCCCTTGCGAGCCAGGTCGAGCAGCAGCGGCAGGCAGGTCTCGAGGCCCAGCATCCCGGGAGGCGCCTCGGCGAACTCGCAGTCCTTCTCGCGCTCCGCGTGGGGCGCGTGGTCGGTGGCGACGCAGTCGATGGTGCCCTCGGCGAGCGCGTCGATCATGGCGTCGACGTCGGACTGCTCGCGCAGCGGGGGGTTGACCTTGCACGCCGTGCGGTACCCGAGCACGGCCTCGTCGGTGAGGGTCAGGTGGTGCGGCGTGACCTCGGCGGTCACCTTGAGCCCGCGGGACTTGGCCTCGCGGACGATCGCCGCGCTCCCGGCGGTGCTGGCGTGGGCGACGTGGTAGCTGGCCCCGGTGGTCTGCGCGAGCAGGACGTCGCGGGCCACGATGTGGTCCTCCGCGACGCGCGGCCAGCCCTTGAGGCCGAGGCGGGTGGACACCCTCCCCTCGTGCATCTGCGCGCCCGCGGTGAGCGAGTGGTCCTCGGCGTGCTGCACCACCACGAGGCCGAAGGTGCGGGCGTACTCCAGGGCGCGGCGCATCACGCCCGCGTCGGTGACGCAGCGGCCGTCGTCGCTCACGGCCACGCACCCGGCGTCTCGCAGGTCGGCCATCTCCGCGAGCTCCTTGCCCGCGAGCCCCCGGGTGATCGCCCCGATGGGGTGCACGTCGACGATGCCGTGAGAGCGCCCCTTGGCGACCATCATCTCGGTGATGGCCCGGTTGTCGTTGACGGGCTTCGTGTTGGGCATGGCGCACACGGTGGTGAACCCTCCCGCGGCGGCGGCGCGCGTGCCCGAGGCGATGTCTTCCTTGTACTCGAGCCCCGGCTCGCGCAGGTGCGTGTGCAGGTCGACGAAGCCCGGCGTCACCCAGCGCCCCACGCAGTCGACGATGACCGTGTCGCGCTCGCCGTCCCTCACTCCGGCGGCCGCCATCGGGCCGACGACGACGATGCGGTCTCCCTCGATGATGACGTCCGCGACCTCGTCGCGGCCCGTCGACGGATCAATCACCCGGCCACCGCGCAGCACAGTCCTTGTCACGGGGCGGCACCCTACACGCACGCCTCCGCGGGGCGCAACGGAGACGCAGATCCCGCTTCGGGGGCGTCGGAGTGCGAGGCCGTCAGGCGCAGCGCATGGACCGCCACCCGAGCGCCGCACCCTGCCGGTGGCCAGCGCGTCCGCCACTGGCGCGTGAGGTGACCAGGGCGCTCGCCGAGCCCGTCGGGTGATCCGTACGCGCAATCCCGTCGCCGACCGCGCTCGCGCCCCGCGGCGCGTGGCTTGCTCAAGGACCTCGCGACCCACCAACCGACGAACCGCGCCGCTGGCGAGGAAGCGACCGAATGAACCCCCGTGGCACCACGCCGCCCCTGCACGCCCGCGCCGTCAGCGTCCCGATGCTCGACGCGCTCCGTGCGGTGCCGCTCCTGGAGCGCATCCAGCTGGCCTACCTGCTCGGCCTGCTGCTCGCGGTCTTCATGGGGGCGGGGCCCACCCGCACCGAGGCGCTGGCCTGGCTCTGCTTCGACCTCGTGGTGTTCTGCGGGGCGGTCGTGGTCTTCCGCGGCGACGCCCCCACGCGGTTCTCGACGCTCGCGTACCGCGCCACCGCCTGCGTGCCGGTGCTCGCGACCTTCGCGCAGCTCCACATCATCCTCCCGGCCGCGACGAGGTGGCGACGCCTCGACGACCGGCTCCTGGGCGTCGACCTGCGCTGGCTCCACTACGAGCCGGCGGTGGCCTGGGACGCCCACGTGACCCCGGCCGCGACGGAGTGGCTCTCGTTCTTCTACCTGAGCTACTTCGCGCTGCTGGCGCTCCACCTCTTCCCCATCGTGTTCGTCGAGCGGCGTCGGAACATCGTCGCGCACTTCACCCTCGGCATCGCCACCCTCTACTGCGCGGGCCAGATGCTCTACGTCATCGTCCCTGCGTACGGGCCCTACGTGCACCTGGCCGGCACCTTCTCCCGCGACCTCGACGGGCCCTGCTGGTACCCGCTGATGCGCCGCATCGTCGCGTCCGGCGGGGCGCGCGCCGACGTGTTCCCCAGCCTGCACACCGCGGCGCCCACCTTCCTCGCGCTCTTCTCGTTCCATCACCGGCGCGAGCGGCCCTTCCGCTACACGTGGCCCGTCGTGGCCTTCGTCGCGTCGCAGATCATCGTCGCCACGATGTACCTGCGCTGGCACTACCTCATCGACGTCCTCGCGGGCCTGACCCTCGCCGCGTCGGTCTTCGTGTTCAGCACGAGGGCGCTCGACGAAGCCTCCGCGGATAGCGCCCGGAAGAGCTACCGACGGTGAACCTTCGCTGCGGCTGGGATAGTCTCGGGCTCATCGGAGCCCGTGAGCGCCACCGCGTTGTACACACCTGATGAGGTAACGAAGCCGCCCAAGGACGATCCGAGGGTGGGCTCCATCGTGGGCGAGAAGTACCGCATCGAGCGCATCGTCGCGTCTGGCGGGATGGGCACCGTCTACGCCGCGGTGAACAGCTGGACCCAGCGGCCCGTCGCGCTGAAGTTTCCGCTCGCGCGCCGAGGGGATCGCGGGACCCTGAGCGACACCGCGGTCGAGCGCTTTCTCCGGGAGGCGCGGGCGGCGTCGCGCATCGAGCACCCCAATGTCGTCACCGTCTTCGACCTCGGGCGGGACCGTGACGGCGAGGTGTTCCTGGTGCAGGAGCTTCTCGACGGCGAGACCCTGGCGCAGCGTCTGACACACGACGGCCCGCTGTCCCTCGAGACGGCCCGCGCTCTCCTGCTGCCCGCCATGGACGCCCTCTGCGAGGCCCACCGCCAGGGCGTGGTGCACCGCGACCTCAAGCCCGAGAACCTCTTCATCGCCCGTCGCGGCGACCCCGTGCCCTGAGCGCGCCGAGGTCTTGAAAGTGCTCGATTTCGGCATCGCGTGGCTCGACGACGCCGACCCCGACGACCGGCTCACCCGCACAGGCAGCAGCGTCGGGACCCCCGCTTTCATGTCCCCCGAGCAGTGCCGCGGCGCCGCCGACATCGACGCTCGCAGCGACGTCTGGGCCGTCGCCCTGATCTGGGCCGAGGCCCTGTCGGGTCGCCGGGTGCTCTCCGCGCCGAGCGCCAACGAGACCATCGCGCGGGTGCTCACCGAGCGCGTCACGCTGCGCCTCCCAGAGGTGCCAGCGCCCCTGGTCGCCGTTCTCCAGCGCGGCGTCGAAGCCCTCCGCGAAGACCGCTGGCCGACCCTGCGCGCGTTCGCCGACGCCCTCGAGGCCGCCTCCGCCCCGTCGCCTGCGCCGCACTCCACAGCCGCTCGCCCGCACCGGCGGCTCGCCTCTGCCCTCATCGCCCTCGCGCTGCTGGTCCTCTTCGGGGTCAGCGTCTCCTTCGCTCGCCGCACTCCCGCGCGCCCGTCGCCGGGCCCGGCTCCCTCGAACCCGGTCGCAGTGTCTTTGTCCTCCCCTGCGCCAGGCGCAGCGCCCGCGCTCCCTCCCGCTGTCACCATGGAGCCTCGCTCCGTCCTCGTGGACGCTCCCTTCGTGCTTCCTGTCGAGCGCCCGCTGTCGAGAGGCGCCTCGCGCGCCCCCCTGCGCCCGCGCGTGCCGCTCCCGCCACCGTCGACCGCGGTCGGAGTCAACCGCGCGCCCATCCTGGAACCCTGAACCCGTGCGCGCCGCCCCACTCTGCATCGCCCTCACCGCCGCGGCCCTCGCGCGCTCTCCGAGCGTCCACGCCCAGGACCACGAGCCGCTGCTCCGTCAGGGCGTCGAGCTCCGTCGGCGGGGCGACGACGCCGCCGCGCTCCAGGCGTTCTCCGCGGCGTACGCCGCACGCCCCGAGGCCCGCACCGCCGCCCAGCTTGGCGCAGTCCACCAGGCGCTCGGCCACTGGCGCGACGCCGAGCGCTTTCTCCGCGAGGCCCTCGCCGCCGTGGGCGACCCGTGGATCACCCGCAACCGCGTCGCCCTCGAAGCCTCCTCGGCCGAGGTCTCCCGCCACCTCGGGACGCTCGATCTGCAGGGTGAACCGCCCGGCGCCGAGGTGCTCATCGATGGCCACCCGATGGGCCGCCTGCCGCTCGCGGCGCCGCTTCGGGTCGTCGCCGGCGTGCTCACCGTCACGCTCCGCGCCGACGGGCACAGCAGCGCCGTCCACCGCGTCGTGGTCGAACCAGGCACCTTCGCGCGCGAGACCTTCGACCCGCTCTCGCCCGAGCCCGTAGCGCCCGTAGCGCCCGTCGTGGCGCCCACGCCCGCGACGCTCCTCCTCGGCCCCGCGACGCCCGTCTCGCCGCCCGCGGTGCCTCCCGCGCAGGTGGTGTTTCGCCCCGTGTCACGGCGCGATCCTGTGCCCCTGGTCTTCGCCTCGCTGAGCGGCGCGGCGCTCTCCCTGGGGCTCGCGGCGATCGTCGCGCGCGAAGGTACGGCCTCGACCTTCAACACCACCTGCCCCTCGGCGGGCGCTGTTTCGTGCGACGGGCTGACCTCCCAGTTCGATGCGTGGGGCGTCGTCGCCGCGGTGGCGATCCCCGTCGGCATCCTCGCCGCTGGCGTGTGCGTGTGGCGGGTGCTGTCGCGATGAAGCGCCTCGCCATGCTCGCCGCCCTCGCGCTCCCGGCGTGCAGCACCCTGGTGGGTCAGGGGAGTTCCGTGGACGCGGGACGCCTCTCGGACGCGGACGACGCGACCGCCCGCGACGCATCCCCGGGCGCCGATGTCGGGACGGCTCCCGACGCCCCCGCAGCGCGCGCCGCCTGCCTCGGCGCCCCGCTAGGAACCCCCGGCGACGTTCTCCCCGCGGCGCCAGGATGGACCAGCGTCGCGGCGCTCCCCGCCGGGGCAGCGGCGCGCGCCATGCTGTTCGACGACCGGGGCGGGCTCTTCGTAGGCGCGTACGCGCCCTTCCCCGGCGCGCGGGGCACCTACGACGCGCTCTTCCTCCGCTTCGAGCCGGGCCTCACGCTCGACCGCAGCTTCGGCGACAACGGCCGCCTCCAGGTGGACGCGGTCGTCGAGCGCCCTGGCGTGGATGTGATCATGGACGCCGAGGTCGACGCCGCCGGACGCCTCGTCTTCGCGGGATGGAGCGCGGTCGCCGGGGGCGCGGACAACCGCGGCGTGGCGATCCGATTCCTCCCGAGCGGCGCGCTCGACCCCGACTTCGGTCGCGGGGGCGTCGCCACGGTGGCGGCCGCGGGGGGCTTCTCCCCGTACGCGCTGCACGTCGACGATCGCGGCGTCGTGCTCGCGGGAACGACCATCGACAACTACCTGGGCGTGGTGGGCGTGGCCGCGCGCCTCGACGACCGCGGCGCGCTCGACCCTGCCTTCGGCGACCGCGGGCTGATCACCGTCCCGAACTCCCTCGCCCTGCGTGACCTCGTCGCCGACGGCGACGGCTACCTCGCGCTCACGGGCGACCCCGATCGCCTCCAGCCCGCGCTGCTGCGCCTGCGCCGCGATGGCAGCGTCGACACGACCTTCGGCCTCGCGGGCCGCGCCGCGCACCCGCGCGCCTGGGACGTCATTCCCGCCGCGCTGCGACGCCTGCCCGACGGGCGCCTCCTCGCGGCCGGGGCGTACGTGCCCATCCACAACGCGGCCACCGGACTCCAGACGCTCATGCGCTTCGAGGCCGACGGGCGCGCCGACCTCGGCTACGGCCGCGACGGGCTGGTCGAGGAGCGCGCCGGCGCGACCTCCTTCGTGACGTCGTCGCCCTTCCTCGCCGTGCAGTGCGACGGGTCGGTGCTCACGACGACCATCGCCTCGGGATCGTCGGCGATGGTCCATCGCTTCACGCCCGACGGACTCCCCGACCCGACCTTCGGGCGCGACGGCAGGGTGGTCCTCCCGCGCCTCGCCGTCCCGACGTTCGGCCAGGCGCTGCGGGTCGCTCCCGACCAGCGCAGCGTGCTGGTGCTCAGCATCGCGTCCGACGGACGCCTCGGCGTGCACCGCCTCGCGCTGTAGCGTCCGCGCCACCCGTGGCGTCCGCGCCACCCCCCGTGAGTCCTGGGAATCCAGGGGTTTCGTGCTGGTCCGTGGCTTGCGAAGGGGCGCTCCATGCAACGTAGGAGAGCGCCTCGAATGATGCAGCAGCGATGGTTGATGGGCGTGCTCGCGGTGGTCGCCGCGGGCTGTGGTTCGACCCCGAGCAACACCCCGAGCGACGCGGGCAGCGGCGCGGACACGGGCGGAGACGCCCGCCCGGCGGACACGCGGTCCACTCGTCCGGTGACCACGGTCGAGAACCCCGGCGAGCCCGAGTCCCCGACGGAGGACCTGCCCCCGGACGAGGCCGCCGCGGGCGACGTCGGCGAAGGGACCGACGCCATCGGCGCCTGCCACATCACCTCGCCCATGGGGCTCAACGCGCGGCTCTGCGTCGACTACAACGACGGCTACGACGCCGACAGCGCGGGCGAGCACTGCCGCGGACAGGGCGGGACCTTCAACGCGGGTCAGGGCTGCGATCGCACCAACTCGCGCCTCGTGGGCAACTGCACCATCGCCGCGGAGATGCGCACGCGCGTCGCGTACGCCTACCGGATTCCGGCGACGCGCTCGATGCCCGACCCCCCCACGCTCGACGCGGAGGAGGTCACCACCTGGTGTCAGGCCCAGATGGGCACGGCGCCCGCGGCGGAGGCGCCCAGCAACACCGGACGCTGCACGTACACCGGCGACCAGAACTTCCTCGCGGTCGCCCGCGTGCGGACCTGCGTCAACTACGACCAGGGCTTCAGCGAGGCCGACGCACGGGCGGAGTGCGCGGGCCGTCAGACCTACGGCAACGCGACCTTCGCCGAGCAGAGCTGCTCCGTAGGAACGGCGTCGCCGGGCTGTCGCTTCGCGATGGGCAGCCGCACCTGGACGGTTCGCCAGGACTGGACCTACCGCTCGAGCCCGCCCTGGGACAACGACACCTGCACCTCGGACGACCGCGCCTGCTTCCGCCGCGACTGCGAGACGGCGGGCGGCATGTACGTGACGGGGCCCTGAGCGATGCGAGCGAACCCCTCCCTCCGTAGGAGTCCGGTGGTGCCGCTGCTCGGCGCGCTGCTCGCGCTCGGCGCCTGCGACGACAGCCCCGCAACCTCCGACAGCGACGCGGGAACCACGGGCGGATCTGACGCGGCCACCGGGCCCATCCTGGCGGGCGACGACCCCTGCATGGGCGTCGCCGAGGAGGGGCGCTGCGCCGCCGACGGTCAGCTCGAATACTGCTCCGTCCCGACGGACGTCGACGAGGACGAGACCGCTCCCGTCGAGGTGGTGCGCACGGCCTGCGACACGGGCGAGCGCTGCGCGGTGAACGACGGCTACGCGGAGTGCGTCCCCCAGGGGGAATGCCGCACCGGCGACACCTCCTGCGCGGCCGACGGCGCGCTGCGGCGCTGCACGGACGGGCGCTGGGCGAACGAGCCCTGCGCGACGGAGTGCATCGACACGGGCCTCGGCGCGGCGAGCTGTGCCTCTTCGGCGGCAGCGGGCAACCGTCGCACGCTCCGGGTGACCTTCGACGCGCGCGAGCCCAATGAAGGGCGCACGGACTGGGCGACGGAGACCGTGACCCGCAACGCCGAGGGCTTCCAGGTGGTGGTGTTCCGCGGGATGGAGCGCCTCGACGAGGGGCGCACCGGCACGGGCGACCAGGCGGGGAGGGTGGAGCTCGCGCTCCCGAGCGAGGGGCTGGATGATGTGCGGGTGGTGGTAAGCGCCATCCAGGACGACGGCGCCCAGGCGATCGCTCTGGCGCTGGCCGACCCCAACGTGGGCGCGATGCGGCTCACTCCGGGCTTCACGCCGCGAGAGCCGCGGCTGTGGTCGTGGGAGTTCCGGGCCAGCGCGATCCAGGGCGACGCGGTGCACATCGCCGAGCGCGACGGCTCGGGCGCGGCCAACGTCTACAACGTGCTGCATCGGGCGTGGCGCGAGGCGCGCCGTCGGTACCCCGCGCGGCGTCCGCTCTCGGTGCTCGCGTGGGCCGGGAGGGACCACCTACACCTGCGGGGCCTGCTTCAACACCCGGCCCGTCGACGCCTTCGACGCCAGCTTCCGCTCGCAGGTCTGGATGCCCATCGGGGCACGGACCACCAGGAGTGGTCCGACGCCGTCGTCGGCCACGAGGTCGGGCACTGGGTCATGGCGAGCTTCGGGCGCTCTCCCGGCGAAGGCGGATCGCACAGCATCGGCGTCCCGACGATGCCCGGACAGGCGTGGAGCGAGGGCTTCGCGACGTGGTTCAGCTACGAGCTCCTCCGCTGGCTTACCTACGTCGACCGTCAGGGCGGATCGATGTTCTGGGCCGACATCGCCAACCGCAGCTACCACCGCATGCGCACCTGGCAGCGCCCCGCCGCCGAGGCCACCGGGGACTCACCCAGCGCCACGACGAGAACGACGTCGCGGCCACGCTGCGCACGCTCGCGGCCGACGACGCGGCGCCGCTGTTCACCGCGCTGGCGAGCACCCGGATGCGCACGGCGCCCTTCGCTCGCGGCTACAACCGCCACACCTGGGAGCGCGGGCTACGCAACATCCGCCGCACCAGCACCTCCGCGCCGTTTCTGGGCGACATGCTCGACGCCCTCAACTGCGCGTCGTTTCCGCGCGACGCCATCGACCGCGCGACCGTTCCGGACACCCACTACCCCTACCCCTCGGACATGCCGCTGTGCGGCGCGGGAGGGAGCTGAGCCATGCGCATCGCCCTCATCCTACTGACCCTCACGGCCTGCGCCGCACCCCGCGTCGAGCCATCGCCGCGTCCCGCGCCCCAGGCCGCTCCCCATGCCCATGTGTCGGCCCCGGCACGGGTCACCCTGGAGAGCCTCTCGGTGTCTCGCGTCGAGGGACGCTCCCCCGATGGGCTCACGGGCACCGGCACACCACCCGCGTCCGCGGGATCGTGGACCGAGGCACAGCTGGTCGCCCGGGTGATCCTCGACGCGTCGGCCGATCTACCGGTGGCGGTGACCCTCTCGCTGCCGCCGGGGGCCACCCTGCGCTCCGGGCGCGCGCAGTTCACGCTCCCGTCGCTGCGAGCCGGGACCGTGGTTGAAGAGCGTTACACCATCGTCTACGCCGCCGCGCCCGCGGAGCCCGTGGTGTTTCGGGCGCACGCCGCGGGCGAGGACTTCGGGTTCCACGCCGAGGCGCAGTGGCGCTTCGGTCGCCCGGAGGCTCCGGCGGTGCGGGTGGCGGCCGACGGGACCCGCCTCGTGCTCGGTCGACACGACTTCGGCCCATCGGTGCGCGTGCACCGTTGACCTCCCGGTCGGGCTACAATGCCCGACCGTGACCGCAGCGGCGACAGAGATCATCCAGGGCGCCAGCGCCCCGTCGGTGCGGCGCTTCTCCGTGCGCGTGCTTCAGGGCTTCGACCTCGGTTGCGAGGCCGCGAGCGAGGCCGGGCGGTTGACCGTCGGCACCGACGAGGGCGCCACGCTGCGGCTCACCGACCGCACGGTCAGCCGTTTTCACGCAGAGTTCGAGTCGATCGACGGATCGGTGGTGCTGCGCGACCTCGGCAGCAGCAACGGCACCCGGGTCGGTGCGGTAGGTGTCCGCGAGGTGCTGTTTCACCGCGACGCCGAGGTAATGGTGGGGCGCACCCGCCTCGCGCTGACGCTGACCGACCGCCCGGTCGCGATCGAGCTCACCGTGGCGTCGCAGTTCGGTCGGCTCATGGGCAACTCGATGGCCATGCGCGCGGTGTTCGCGGCCCTCGCCCGCGCCGCGCCCACCAGCGCGCCGGTGCTCCTCACGGGCGAGTCCGGGACCGGCAAGGAGCTCGCCGCCCGCGCCCTCCACGACGCTTCGCCCCGCGCCGGGCGTCCCTTCGAAGTGGTGGACTGCGGCGGCCTCGCGCCGACGCTCATCGAGAGCGAGCTGTTCGGCCACGAGCGCGGGGCCTTCACGGGCGCGCACGCGGACAAGGTCGGCGCCTTCGAGCGAGCGGACGGCGGAACGGTGTTCCTCGACGAGCTCGGGGAGCTTCCGGTCGAGGTGCAGCCCAAGCTGCTGCGGGTGCTCGCCGAGGGGAGCTCCGTCGGGTGGGCTGCGTGCGGGGGCGCAATGTCGACGTGCGCGTGGTGGCGGCGACCCACCGCGACCTGCGCCGCGAGATCAACGTCGGGCGCTTTCGGGCAGACCTGTTCTATCGCCTCGCGGTGATCCAGGTCCGGATGCCCGCGCTGCGCGACCGGCTCGAGGACCTCCCGCTGCTCGTTCCGACGCTGCTCGCGGCGATCGAGCGGGAGCGCGGCGTCGAGGCGGAGGCCGCGCCGGACAGTCCGCTCTGGGCCGAGCTCGCGCAGCACGACTGGCCCGGCAACGTGCGCGAGCTGCGCAACCACCTGGAACAGTGGGCGATCCTGCGCGAAGCGACGCTGGTGCCCATGCCGTCGACCGCGTCGCCGGGGGCGGCGGCGAAGCGCCCCGCGAGCGAAGGCATCCCCGAGCTCGAGGCGGCCTTCGTGGCGTTCGAGCCGATGCCTCTCCGGGCGGCGCGGGAGGTGGTGCTCGACCGCTTCGATCGGCACTACCTCACCCGGCTGCTCCAGGCGACGGCGGGCAATGCGACGGAGGCCGCTCGGCGCGCGGGCGTCGACCGCGTGACGATGTTCCGTCTCCTGCGTCGGCTCGGCCTGCCTCGCGGCTGAGCCGTCTGATGCAACTCCCTCATTCGTCGATGGCGGCGACGAGGCGGGCGCGGGTGAGGCGCTGGTTGTCGCGCTCGAAGGGCGGCGCCTCGTGGCCCGCGAGCGCATCGTCGGTCTGCGCCGCGAGCCACGCGACGAAGTCCCGCTCGGTGTCGAAGCGCGCGGCGACCTCCTGCATCTGGCCGTCGTAGATGCTGCCGTAGAGGTAGGCGCCGTCGTCGAAGACGAGGCCCATGCCGCAGTAGTCGCGGTGCTGGTGGGCGATCGCGACGCCGCGACGGAGGACGCCGGCCACCGCGCGGGCGAGCGCGACGCCGTAGGGTTCGGTCGGGAGCGTCGGGCGCCGGGCGGGGCGCGGGCGGGACTTCATGGCTGGGCAGAGCTTAACAGCCGGGGAGAGCGTCGAGGAGGGTGTGGCTCTTGCGCAGCTCACGGCAATTCATGGATTGTCCACCATCGCCCGAGACACCGAGCTTGGTGCCCGGCTCCTGGCGGCGATCTCCCTTGGCCCCCAATCACCCCGGAAGCGCTCAAAGACGTCATGTCGAATCGTTGGTGGATCGGCGTGCTCCTCCTCGGCGCATCCCTCGCTACGAACGCCTGCGGCCGGCGTGGCCAGGGCGGCGGCGAGGGCGCGACCTGCGACTCGAACTCGGACTGCGCCACGGAACTCTTCTGCAGCGCCGGCCGCTGCGCCCGCCCCAACGCCGCGCCGCCCGTCGCAGCGCCGACTCCCGCAGCGCAGCCCGCGCCTCCGACGCCACCCGCGCTCCCGCCCGAGCCTCCGACGCCGCCCGCGCCTCCGAGCCTCCGCCCACGGCGCCCGCGAGCGAGCCCGTCGTCAACGCCGAGCCCACGCCTCCAGGGCAGCCCGGGCCGACGAGTTCCCACGACCGCGGTGGTCGGGGCGCTGCGGGACATGGCGCTCGCGGAGTTCGTCGGGATGATCCCGCCGGAGGGTCTGCAGCTCTGCGATCGTCAGGCCGAGAACGTCGGGCAGGTGTTCCGCTCGCCCACCCGCGGGTGCCGGACGGTGACCGCCGCACAGGTGACGCCGGCCTACTGGCGCTCCGAGCTGCGCGACAAGGTCGCCGGCAGCCGCCGGGTCACCTGCGAGCCGACCGAAGGAGGCGAGCGGTGCACGACGCCCCCCATCCGCAACGATCCGCCGCACGTGCGCGTCTGGTACCTGAACTCGCCGCCCGGCCAGCGCATCCTGCGGCGCGTGATCTCCTGGAGCATCGACGGCTGAGCCTCGCGCCTCCGTGAACACCGCCAGCCCCCTCCCCACCGTCGCCTTCCTCACGCTCGACGACCGCAGCGCGTACGTCATCGACGACGACCTCGCCATCGCCGAGCTCCGCGCCCGGGCCTGGCGCGTCGAGGAGATCCCCTGGCGCCGCCGGGGCGTCGACTGGAGCGCCTTCGACCTCGTGGTCATCCGCACCACCTGGGACTACCAGCACGACCTCGACGCCTTCCTCGACGCCCTCTCCGCCATCGAGGCCGCGGGCGTCCCCCTCGCCAACCCGAGCGTCCTCGTCCGCTGGAACGCCCGCAAGACCTACCTCCGCGACCTCGCCGCGCGGGGCGTGCGGGTGGTCCCGACCCGCTGGGGCCATGGGCTCTCCGCCGAGGGGCTGCGCTCGCTCTGCGCCTCGCTGGGGGACGGCGGCTGCGTGCTCAAGCCGACGGTGAGCGCCAACGCGCACGACACCTTCCGCCTCCCCTCGCGACGTGGCCCCCGCCGTCGCCGCGGAGCTCGCCTCTCGCTTCACCGACCGCGAGTGGATGGCCCAGCCCTTCGTGGCCTCGGTGCTCGACGAGGGCGAGTACTCGGTCTTCTACTTCGACGGCTCGTACAGCCACGCCATCGTGAAGCGCCCGAAGACCGGGGATTTCCGGGTACAGGAGGAGCACGGCGGGCTCATTGCTGGCATCGAGCCCGACGCCGCGCTTCGCCACGCCGCCGACCGGGTGATGGCCGCGCTCGACGTGGCCCCGCTCCAGGCGCGCGTCGACCTCGTGCGCCTCGACGACGGATCGCTCGCCCTCATGGAGCTCGAAGCCATCGAGCCGTCGCTCTACTTCCGCACGCACCCACGGGCCGCGGAGCACTTCGCCGACGCGCTCGCCCGCTACCTCTCTCGCCGCTGAGCCGCCGCTCGCGGCGCGCAGGCGGCGAGCAGCGAGGCGACCAGCGAGAGGCGGGCGAAGGGGACCATGAGCCATGGTACTCCGGGCGGACGAGACGGAGACCGATTCACCCCCGAGCGGGCAGCACGCTCTCGAAGCGCTTCGACGAGGCCTCGCTCACGGCCAGGCACACCACGGTCTGGTCGTCGGCCTGGGGCGCATCTTCGACGAACTTGTCCAAGTCGCCCAGCACCGCTTCGAGCACCTGACGCGCCGAGCCGCCGGAGCGCTCGAGCACCGCGTGAAGCCGCTCGACCCCGTAGAACTCGCCCGCCATCGAGCGCGCCTCGATGATGCCGTCGGTGTAGAGCACCAGCACGTCGCCGGGCAGCAGCTTCACCTGCGCCTCGGCCACCTCGACGCGCGCCTCGACGCCCACCGGGAGGCAGCGCGCCTCGGCGTACTCCAGCGGGGTCACCCTGCCGCCGCGCAGCAGCAGGGGTGTGGTGTGGCCGGCGTTCGAGAAGCGCAGCACCTGCTGCGTCAGGTCGAGCGACAGGAACACCATCGTCACGAACATCCCGTCTTCGGCGACCTCCGAGAGCGCGCGGTTGACGCGCTGGATGATCCGCCGCGGGTGCGACTCCACCGGCGCCGCGAAGCGGATCTCGCTGGTCACCCGGGCCATGAAGAGCGCGCCGGAGATGGCCTTGCCCGACACGTCGCCGACCACCATCGCGAGGCGCGTCGGGTCGAGCCACAGGAAGTCGTAGAAGTCCCCGCCGACGTGGAAGGCCGGCTCGTAGTGCACGGCGAAGTCGAGCCCCGACACCTTCGGAGGCTCGCGGGGCAGCAGGTTGCGCTGGATCTGCCGGGCGAGGCGCAGGTCGTAGTCGAGGCGCTCTCGGGCGAGCAGGCGGTGGTGCAGCCCGATGAGGTGCAGCGCGATGCCGGCCTGGCTGGCAAGGCCCTGGAGCAGGTCGAGGTCGTCCTGGGTGAAGTACCCGAGGGCCGTCTCCGCGTCGACGTGCAGGATGCCCAGGTGCTCGCCGCGGAAGGATAGCGGCGCTCCCATGCGCCACCCCACGGCCCCCTCCTCCAGCGGCGGGACCGTCCCATCCGGCATCGGCAGGAGCAGCGGGTTCTTGATGACCAGCGTGTCCATCGGGCCGATGGGCGTGTCGGTGGTCGCGCGCAGCAGCACCGAGTGCCCCTGGCGCAGCACCCGATCGACCACCTGCTGGGAGATGTCCATGGTGGGCTGGGCGCCGGGGGTCTCGCGCCCCTTGCGGCGGCGCGCGGCCTGCGTGCGGAGCTGCCGAGAGCGCTGGTCGAAGGTCACCGCGGCCACCGCCGAGGCCTGCGGGAATACCTCCAACAGTATTCCGCAGACCTTCTCCAGCAGCGCGTTGGCGTCGAGCGTGCTCGCGACGGTCTCCGAGATCCGGTACATCGCCTGGAGCTTGCGCTCGAGCCTCGCCGGGTCGATGGGGCGCCCGGAGGGGCTCTTGCCGGTGCCGGGCACGAAGCCCTGCTTCAGGTTGAGCCCGAGGTGCGCGACCTCGATCATGTTGAGCGTGTGCTCGGCGGTGTCCTGGGTGATGCGCACCGAGGTGCTCTCGGCCTGCGCCACCATGTCGTCGCTCAGGTCGATGCGGAAGCGCGACGCGCCGATCTCCACCTCGTCGCCGTGCCGCAGCCGCGAGCTCCCCTGGATGCGCCGCCCGTTGACGAAGGACCCGTTGCAGCTCCCGAGGTCTTCGAGGGCGTAGCCGTCGCCCTCGCGGCGGATGCGCGCGTGCCGGCGCGAGATGCGCTGGTCTGGGATGCAGATGTGGCAGTCGAGCCGCCGACCGAGCAGGCACTCTCCTGCGTCAAGGCGGTAGACCTTGCCGACGTCTTGCGGGCCGAGGGTGACGATGCTGGCCACGGCGCGGTCAGAACCCCTTGAGCGCCTCGTCGGCCGTCGGGAAGATGGGCAGCGCCTGGTCGAGCCGGAGCATGGCGAAGATGTCCTTCGGCTGCCCGGAGACCCCGGCGACCCGCACCGCGCCGCCGAGCGCCCGGAGGCGCTTGAAGAGCGACACGATGATGGCCACCCCGGAGCTGTCGATGACCTTCACCGCGGTCATCTCGAAGACCACCTTGATGCCGCCGCGCTCGACCAGCTGCTCCACGAGGAGGCGGGCCTCGGGGACGGTGAGTGCGTCGAGGTTCTCTTCCTGCACACGCAGGACGACCACGCCAGCCTGCTCGGTGAGTTCATGCTTCAGCATCGGGGATCCCCATGGGAGGTCGCGGACGACACCGCCGCGCATTCGGAGAGAGTCTTGGTCATGGTGAGGAGGTTCTTGTCCTGACGGCGCTCGTAGGTGACGGAGGACATGGCGTTACGGATGATGAAGAGCCCCATGCCGCCTTCGGAGAGGCTGTCGAGCGCGGGCACCTGGTCGCTGGCTCCGGCGTCGTCGAAGTCGAAGCCGGCGCCGTGGTCGATCATGCGGAGGACCACCTCCTCATCATCCACCAGCAGCACCACCTCGACCTCCCCCGGAGTGACCGCGTAGGCGTGCTCGACGATGTTGTTGAAGGCTTCGTTGTAGGCACTCATGAGACGCCACTCCAGGCCCGCGCAGCCGGCGTCGCGTTCGACGCGCAGGCACACGGCCCGGACCATCGACCCGACCAGGTCGCGAAACCGCAACTCGCCCGGAACGCTGGCTGTGAATTTCAGCGGCAACGATTCACCGTCTCTCAAGCCTGGAACCCTACCACCGATGCGCGAGGGGGTGGAACGCCCAATCTCAGGGGCGCACGGTGCAGACCCGCTGCCCCATCGAGTCGGCGGTGACCAGGCAGGCGCCGTTGGTGAAGGGGCACTCGGCGTCCGTGGTGCAGCGCAGCAGGCACACCGGGTCGCCGTTGTTGAGCCGGACGCAGGCGCTGTTGGCCGGGCACTCCGAGGAGGCCGCCCCGGTGGGGGTGGTGCAGCGCGAGGTGCAGAAGAGCGCGGTGCGCCCGGACGGCGCGGTGGTCGACAGGCAGAGCGAGGTGTCTCCGCCGCAGAGCACGGTGCGCGAGCAGTTCTGGTAGGGCGGGTCGTTGGCGCAGCCGAGGGCCAGGGTGAGGCAGAGGGCGGTGAGCAGCAGGCGCATGGCGGGCGGCACCCTACCACCAACCCCGACCCTTCGCGATGGCGTCTGACGGGGGAAGAGAGAGACCTCAGCCCGCGGCCACGGCGGGCGGCGCGGCGGCCCCGAGGCCCTGCAGCACGTCGCGAAGGGCGTCGAGCATCGCGTGGTCGATGACCGTGGCGGAGGCGCCGAGGTCGACCCTCAGCCCCTCGGCGTCGGCCCAGGCGAAGGCCGCGGGGATCGCCAGCATGGCCGCGCGCACCTCGCGCCCCAGGCCCGCCCGGGCGGCCTCGGGGTCGTCGCAGCGCACCTCGAAGACCGCGTCGAAGTCGTCGTCGCCGGTGGTGAGCTCCGAGGGGAGCCCGGGCACCGGCACCTCGCGCTCGCCCTTGCGCGACAGGGCGATGCGGGGGGTGTTGGAGAGGGAGGGAGCCTGGGCGAGCGGCCTTCCGCCCCATGGTCCGTCGAGGGCGCTCACCCGGATGGTGTACGCGATGGGCCCGACGCGGCCGTGCAGCGTGGGCACCCCCTGGGCGTCGACGGCGAGCCGCAGGTCGCGGCGCTGCATCACCAGCGACTCCCAGTGCGCCGTCACGACGTTGCGATCGGAGGTCCGCCGCTGGAGCGCCGCGCGGTCGAGCAGCGCCCGGATCGCAAAGGTGAAGAGGGCGAGGAGCAGGAGCGCCGCCGCGAAGATGAGGGGGTCCATGGCCAGCGATAGGGGTAGCACGACCCGGGAGCTTCACACTGCCCCCCTACGCCTGGGCGTTGTTTGCTCGCGGCGAGGGCGACATGGTACGCGGCGACTCCCATGACCCGCTCGGCCACGGTCACCCGCACCACGCGAGAGACCTCCATCTCGGTGACCCTCGACCTCGATGGTCAGGGCGTCGGCGACATCCAGACGCCCATCCCCTTCCTCAGCCACATGGTCGACCAGCTCGCGAGGCACGGGGGCATCGACCTCACGGTGCGCGCCACCGGCGACGTGGAGATCGACGGGCACCACACCACCGAAGACCTCGCCATCGTGCTCGGTCGCGCCGTCGAGCAGGCCCTCGGCGACCGCCGCGGCATCCGTCGCTACGGCGAGGCCACGCTCCCCATGGACGAGGCCCTCTGCCAGGTGGCGCTCGACCTCTCCGGGCGCACCTACTACGTCGACCGGCTCGGCCTCCCGAAGGCCAAGGTAGGCACCTTCGACACCGAGCTCGCGGGGGTCTTCTTCGAGGGCTTCGCGCGCGGCGCGATGTGCAACCTCCACGTGCGGCGCATCGAGGGAGACAACCTCCACCATGTCATCGAGTGCTCCTTCAAGGCCCTCGCCCGGGCGCTGCGCGACGCGGTGCGCATCGAGGGGTCGCTGCTGCCCTCCACCAAGGGGACGCTGACCGAGTGAGCGACCGGGCGGCGATCGTGGTGGTGGACGTGGGCCTCGGAAACCTCCGCTCGGTCGAGCGGGCCCTGCGCGCGGCGCTCGTGGCCGAGGGGCGCTCGCCGGAGATGGTTCGGTGTACGAACGATCCGGGCGAGCTGCGAGAGGCGGCGGCGCTGGTGATGCCCGGCCAGGGAGCCTTCGGGGACTGCGCGACGGCCCTGCACCGGCACGGCGGGGCGCTGGCGAAGGCCGTGGGAGAGCACCTCGCGGCGGACCGGCCGTACCTGGGCATCTGCCTGGGGCTGCAGGTGCTCTTCGAGTCGAGCGAGGAGGCGGGCGGAGCGCACGGGCTCGGGGTCTTCGAGGGCTCGGTGCGGCGCTTCCGCGACGGGATGACCGACGCCCGGGGGGCGCGCCTCAAGGTGCCCCACATGGGCTGGAACCAGGTGATCCCCACGGACGACGCGGCGGCCGCGTGGCTGGGTCGTTCGCACTGGTACTACTTCGTACACAGCTACTACGTCGTGCCTTCGACCGCGTCGGGGGGATGCATCGCCGGGGAGACCGAGCACGGCGATCGCTTCGTGAGCGCGGTCTCCCGGGGGCGGCTGTGGGCGGTGCAGTTTCACCCGGAGAAGTCGCAGGCGGCGGGCATCGGGCTGCTGCGCTCCTTCGTGCGGGGTGTGCCGTGATCGTCATCCCCGCGATGGACCTGCTCGGCGGCCGCGTGGTGCGGCTGCACCGCGGCGACTACGACAAGGTCACGGTCTACGGCGACGACCCGGCGGCGGTGGTCGCGGGCTACCTCGACGCGGGCGCGACCTGGGTGCACCTGGTCGACCTCGACGGGGCGCGCGACGGCCGCGCCACGCAGGCGGCGCTGGTGGGCTCGCTGCTCGCCCGCTTCGGCGCGGCGCTGCGGGTGCAGGTGGGCGGAGGCATCCGGACCCTCGAGCAGGTGCGCGCCTACCGGGAGGCGGGCGCGTCGAGGGTGGTGATCGGCACCCGCGCGGCGGAGGATCCGGGCTTCGTGAGCGAGGCGAGCGCCGTGGTCGACGTCACCGTGGCGGTCGACGCGCGAGACGGCAAGGTCGCCACGAAGGGCTGGACCGAGGCCACCGCCATCGACGCCGTCGCCCTCGCGAAGGACTGTGTTTCCCGCGGAGCGCGCGCGGTGCTCTACACGGACATCGCCCGCGACGGCACCGGAGAGGGGCCCAACGTGGAGGCCACCGAGCGACTGGCGAGGGAGGTTCCGGGCGCGCTGGTGATCGCGAGCGGAGGCATCGGCTCGCTCGACCACCTGAGGGCGCTCGCGGAGAGGGAGGTCATCGGCGCGGCGGTGGTGGGCCGAGCGCTCTACGAGGGCGCGTTCACGGCCCGAGAGGCCCTCGCGCTCGGGAGCGGAGCTTGAGATGACGGTCGCGCGGCGGTTGATCCCCTGCCTCGATGTGAAGAACGGCCGCGTGGTGAAGGGCGTGCGCTTCGTCGGGCTGCGCGACGCGGGCGACCCGGTGGACTGCGCGAGGGCGTACGACCGCGCCGGGGCCGACGAGATCACCTTCCTGGACATCACGGCCTCGCACGAGGCGCGGGACATCCTGCTGGACGTGGTCGAGCGCACGGCCGACGAGGTGTTCGTGCCGCTGACCGTGGGCGGCGGGGTTCGCACCCGCGAGGACGTCGACGCCATCCTGCGGGCGGGGGCGGACAAGGTCTCGGTGAACAGCTCGGCGGTGACCAACCCCGCGCTCATCGAGGCGGTGGCGGGAGCCTACGGGCGGCAGGCGCTGGTGGTGGCCATCGACGCGCGGCGGAGAGACCCGAACGACGCGAGCGCAGGCTGGGGGGTGTTCACCCACGGCGGCCGGGTGGACACCGGGCTCGATGCGCTCTCCTGGGCGCGCGAGGTGGACGCTCGGGGCGCCGGGGAGATCCTGCTGACCAGCATGGACCGCGACGGCACCGGGCTCGGCTACGACCTCGAGCTGGTGCGCGCGGTGGTCGAGGCGGTCGGGTGCCCGGTGATCGCGAGCGGCGGGGTCGGCACGCTGGAGCACCTCGCGCTGGGGGTGCTCCCCATCTCGGAGGGCGGCGGCGGGGCGGACGCGGCGCTGGCGGCGACCATCTTCCATGACGGTCACTTCACCCTCGGACAGGCTCGGGACTACCTTCGCTCTCGCGGGGTCGTCGTGCGCGACGACGCCACGCCGGAGGACCGATGAGCGACGCGGTGGCGATGGACGATCTGGTGGAGGCGATGTCCCATCGCGGCACCCCCATGACGCCAGAGAGCGCGCTGTTCATCGTGCTCCAGGCGGTGGAGTCGATGAAGGACCGGCGCGTGGTGCTCGACGCCGGGGGCATCGAGGTCGACGAGCACGGGGTCGTGAAGATCAACGAGCTGTGCTCCCCCGCGGTGGACGACCGGGAGGCCCAGGAGGGCGTCGCGACGCTGCTGGAGACGGCCCTGGTGCCCGCGCCCGCGACGGTGCTGGAGCTCACCGCGAAGCTGCGCTCGGAGACGGTGTTCACCCACTCGGCGCTGGCGGCGGAGCTCGCGGCGGCGCTGGTTCCGCTCAACCGTGGGGCGGCGCAGCGGATGCTGGGGAGGATGGTGCGAGAGCATCACCGGCCGGTGCGCCCGGAGGAGAGCGACGACGAGGCGGCGGACGCGGACGAGAAGCTCACCCGGGGGCTCGACGAGCAGGGCCAGAAGCCCTCGCAGAGCGCCGACGCCACGGAGCCCGACGCCACGGTGCGCGACGACTGGGAGCGCCCGGCGAAGAAGGGCCCGAGCACCCTGCAGGCCCTGGTGGTGCTGGGGATGTCGACGGCGCTGCTGGGCGCCGCCGCGGTGTTCCTGTGGAGTCGGCTGCGGGGCTGAAGGTCAGAGCGGGAGCAGGTAGACCACCGAGTCGTCGTTGGCCGTGGTCGCTCCCGCGGACACAGCTACGCCTCGCGCCCCTACGATGGCGACGTGGGTGCGCGCGGGGTTGAGCGCGACGGCCCAGAAGAAGTCCGACGCCCCGCCGAAGTCGAAGGTGCGCAGACCGCGAGGGGCGAAGGTGGTGTCGGGCTGCCCCGCGGAGGTGAGCACCGCGACCATCCCGTCGACGTTGGCCTCGGAGGGGCGGCCGCCGCCCACCATCAGGATGCGGTTGTCGGGCAGCGCCACCAGGGCGCGGGCGTTGTCGTTGAAGCGCGCGAGGTCGAGCCGGGCCACGCCCGCGGTGCCCCAGGTGGGGTCGAGCGTCCCGGCGGCGGAGACCCGGAGCGAGAGCCAGTCGAGGCTCTCGCTGGCGCTGTTGCGACCGTAGCCCGCGGTGACGAAGGACGATCCCTGGGGCACCGCGTCGTAGGCCTCGGTGACCGCGGCGAGCACCGTCGGGGCGAAGATCCCGGCCGTGCCGAAGGCGGGGTCGAGCTGGCCCGCGGAGGTGAGCTTGAAGAGCACCGGCTTCACCACGCCGCCGTCGTCGATGTAGCCCGACCCGACGATGCCGCCGTCCGGGAGCAGCGTCGCGGTGCGAGGGTTGGCCGTGCGCTCGAGGACGTTCACCGTGGCGACCCCGTTGGCGCCGAAGGCCGCGTCGCGCACCCCGTCGGCGCTGAGGCGAACCACGGTGAAGTCCGCGACGGTGCCGCCGCTGCGCCGCTGCGCGCCGGTGACCAGCAGCCGGCCGTCGCTGTAGGCCGTGAGGCCCCAGGCGGCGTCGGCCACGTAGCCGGTGCCCACCACCTGGCCGTCGCTCAGGTCGAGCGTCACCACGCCGTCGACGCCGAAGCCGGTGTCGCGCGTCCCGTCGGCGTTGTAGCGCACCAGGGCGATGTCGCGGTCGCGCGGGTCGGCCCCGGCGGCGACGTGCTCGATGCTGGCCACCACGACGACCTTGCCGCCAGGCTGCACCGCGACCCCGCGCGCCACCTCGCCGCCGAGGCCCACCACCACGTTGCGCCGGGCGTAGCCGCCCTGGCCGAAGGTCGTGTCGAGTTCGCCCGTGGCCGTGAAGCGGGCGACCACGGTCTCGAAGTCGGCGGTCGCGGCGACGTTGCCCTCGGAGACCACGCCCGCCGCGTAGAAGCGCCCGGCGGGGTCGAAGGTCACGCCGTAGAAGCGGTCATGCCCGGTGGCCGAGACCGCCAGCACCCTCGGCACGGAGGCCCCGCCGTCGGCCACCGCCGCGTCGGCCACGCCCGCGTCGGTGATCGAGTCGGAGTAGTTGCAGCCCGCGGCCAGCAGCAGGGCCAGCGAAGCCGAACGCAGAGAAACGCCTGATTGGAAGCGCAACGAGCTCATGGGACCGGTGACTACCACAGGACGATCATAACTGTGAATCCCAGAATCATTTTGTGACCGGGGGCATGGAGGGTTGGTGGGCGTCCGTCGACGCTCGATGCCCTGGAGGGGTTTTGGAGGGGGATTGGGGGGGAGGAGGATCGTTACTCGTCGTCGCTGGCGCGCAGCGCGGCGAGCACCGAGAGGTCTTCGAGGGTGGTGGTGTCGCCCTGGGTCTCGCCGCCGCCGGCGATCTCCTTCAGCAGCCGGCGCATGATCTTGCCGCTGCGGGTCTTCGGGAGCGCGTCGGCGAAGCGCACCATGTCGGGTTTGGCGAAGCGCCCGATCTCCGAGGCCACGTGCTCGGCGAGCACCTGCTTCAGGTCGCGGGTGGCCGCGAAGCCCGGTCGCAGCGTCACGAAGCACACCAGCCCCTGGCCCTTGAGCTCGTCCGGTCGGCCCACCACCGCGGCCTCGGCCACGGCGCGGTGACCCACCAGGGCGCTCTCGATCTCCGCGGTGCCGAGGCGGTGGCCCGCGACGTTGAGCACGTCGTCGACGCGGCCCATCAGCCAGAAGTAGCCGTCCTCGTCGCGGCGCGCCCCGTCGCCGGTGAAGTACACCCCGGGGATCTCCGTGAAGTACTTCTGGTACCGCTCGTCGTCGCCGTAGATGGTGCGCGCCATCGAGGGCCACGGGCGCTTGATCACCAGGAAGCCGCCCTCGTTGGGCGCGCAGCGGGTGCCGTCCTTGCGCACCACGTCGGCCTCGATGCCGAAGAAGGGGAGCGTCGCGCTCCCGGGCTTGGTGGGCGTCGCCCCGGGCAGCGGCGAGAGCATGATGGCCCCGGTCTCGGTCTGCCACCAGGTGTCCACCACCGGGCAGCGCGCGTTGCCGATGACGCGCTGGTACCACATCCACGCCTCGGGGTTGATGGGCTCGCCCACGCTGCCGAGCAGCCGCAGGCACGAGAGGTCGGCCTTCATCGGCCACTGCTCGCCCCAGCGCATGAAGGCCCGGATGGCCGTCGGGGCCGTGTAGAAGATGGTGACGCCGTAGCGCTCGCAGAGCTGCCAGAGCCGCCCCTGGTCGGGGAAGTTGGGCGCGCCCTCGTACATCAGCACGGTCGCGCCGTTGAGCAGCGGGCCGTAGACGACGTAGGAGTGGCCGGTGATCCAGCCGACGTCGGCGGTGCAGAAGTAGGTGTCGTTCTCCCGGAGGTCGAAGACGTACTTGCTCGTGACGTGCGTGCCGACCATGTAGCCGCCGGTGGTGTGCACGATGCCCTTGGGCTTGCCGGTGGTCCCCGAGGTGTAGAGGATGAACAGCGGGTGCTCGCTCTCCACAGGCACGGGCGTGGAGTTGGCGTTCACCGCCTCGATGACCTCCTGCCAGTAGTGGTCGCGGCCGGGCTCCATGTTGACCCGCTCGCCGGTGCGCTTGAACACCACCGTGTGCCTCACGCTGGGGCACTCCGCGATGGCCTTGTCGACGATGGCCTTCAGCGGCACCACCTGACCGCGGCGCCACGACCCGTCGCAGGTCACCACCAGCGAGGCCTTGGAGTCGTTGATGCGGTCGCGCACCGCGTCCGCCGCGAAGCCGCCGAAGATCACCATGTGCGGCGCGCCGATGCGGGCGCAGGCGAGCATCGCGACGGCGATCTCGGGCACCATGCCCATGTAGATCGCCACCCGGTCGCCGGTGCGTACGCCCAGCTTGCGGAGCACGTTGGCGAAGCGGCACACCTCGCGGTGCAGCTGCTGGTAGGTGAGCGTGCGGGTCTCGCCGGGCTCGCCCTCCCAGAGGATCGCGGCCTTGTTGCGGCGCAGCGAAGACAGGTGCCGGTCGAGGCAGTTGTAGGCGATGTTGGTGGTGCCGCCCACGAACCAGCGGGCGTGCGGCCGCTCGTCGACCAGGATCTCCCTCGGCGGCGCGAACCAGTGCAGCGCGTCGGCCATCTCGCCCCAGAAGGCCTCCGGGTCGTTGAGGGATTTCTCGTAGAGCGCGCGGTACTGCTCCATCGAGCGGATGTGCGCGTGCTTCGAGAACTCCTCGTCGGGCGGAAAGACCCTGGACTCCTTCATCGTGCTCTCGATCGAGTTGGGGTTCATGGCCGTGAATGATAGGCCCATCCCCGGCGACATTGACACTCCGACCCTTTTGGCTAGTGTCCCGCTCCCCGATGGGGCGCGGGAAGTCCGACCCAACCACCGGATATTCCACGAGAAACGGATGATGGCAGCCCAGCCCGACAGCTCCCTCGAAGCCCTCCTCGAGGCCTCCCTCACCGCCCCCGTCTACGAGGTTCTTCTCTCCCGGGTGGAGCCCTCCGAGGCGCTCGACCTCGCCCTGCGCTGCGTGCGCTCGCTCGACTCCCGGGAGCGCTACCACCACGAGGCCGCCGAGGCCCTCGCCCGCCTCGCCGTGCGCCACCTCGCGGTCGACCGCGACGCCACCCTCGCCTGGCTCGACGCCCTCGCCTCAGTGCACGGCGCCACCGCCGAGTGGGTCGCCGCGAGTGCGCTCGGCCGTCGGCGACCACGCCCCCGCGCTCGCCGCCTGGGACGGGGTCATCGAGCACGCCGTCGGTCCGAGGCCCGCGCGCTACCTCGCCCGAGGCCGGGCGCGCCTCGACGTGGGCGACCCCGCCGGGGCCTCGGCCGACCTTCGGGAGGCCCTGCGCGACCCCTGCAACCACGACGACATGGAGCGCGGGCACAAGCTCTGGAAGCGCCTCCAGCGCCACCCCCTCCCGGCGCTGCGCAAGGCCCGCATCGCCCTGCTGGGCAGCTTCACCACGCGGCTCATCAAGCCGCTGCTGGAGCTCGCGGCCTTCCGCGACGGCGTCGCCGCGGAGGTCTACGAGGCCGAGTACGGGATGGTCCACCAGGAGGTGCTCGACCCCGCCAGCGGGCTGCGGCGCTTCCGGCCCGACATCGTGATCCTGGCGACGAGCTGGCGCGACGCCAACCTCCCGCCGCTCAGCCCCGACCCCGACGCCGCGGTCGAGTCCGCGGTGGCCCCGCTGCTCGGGCTCTGGCGGGTCATCCGCGACGAGATGCGCGCCCACGCCGTGCAGCACAACTTCGACGTGCCCCTCGTCGACAGCTACGGCCACCTCGGCGCCTCGCTGCCGGGCGGCCGGGGGCGGGTGCTGCGCCGGGCCAACCAGGCCCTGCTCGACGCCGCGGGCACGGGGGTGTCGGTGCTCGACTTCGACAGCGTGGCGGCGGAGTTCGGCAAGGCCGCGTGGAGCGACGAGGGGCTCTGGTACCGCGCCAAGCAGCACCCCGCCCCGGCGGCCATTCCGCTGCTGGTCGACCACTACATGATGCACGTGCGCGCGGTGCTCGGGCTCACCAAGAAGGTGCTCGTGCTCGACCTCGACAACACCCTCTGGGGAGGCATCGTCGGGGAGGACGGCGTCGAGGGGCTGAAGCTCGGGGTGACCGACGCCGAGGGCGAGGCGCACACCGACCTGCAGCGCTACGCCCGCGAGCTGCGAGACCGGGGCATCGTGCTGGCCGTGTGCTCCAAGAACAACGAGGCCGACGCGAAGGAGCCCTTCGAGCGAAGCGCCGAGATGGTGCTCAAGCTCGACGACATCGCGGTGTTCCGCGCCAACTGGCAGGACAAGGCCACCAACATCCGGGACATCGCCGCGGCGCTCGAGCTGGGCACCGACAGCTTCGTGTTCCTGGACGACAACCCCACCGAGCGGGCGTGGGTGCGCAGCCAGCTCCCGGAGGTGATGGTCCCGGAGATCGGCAGCGACGCCGCGAGGTACCTGACGGTGCTCCACCGGCACCACGCCTTCGACGCCCTCGCGCTCAGCGAGGAAGACCGGCTGCGGGCCGCGGACTACGCCGCCAACGCGCGCCGCTCGGAGCTGATGAAGAGCGCGGGCGACCTCGAGGAGTTCATCGCCAACCTCCAGATGTCGGCCACCGTGGCGCCCATCGACGAGCTCAACCTCCCTCGCGCCGCGCAGCTCGTGAACAAGAGCAACCAGTTCAACCTGACGACCCGGCGGTACACCGAGGAGCAGCTGCGGGCGGAGTCCGAGCGGCCCGACGCGGTGGTGCGCACCTTCAAGCTGCGCGACCGCTTCGCCGACAACGGGCTCATCGGGGTGATGATCGGCCGGGCGCTGCCGGAGCAGTCCACCCTGGAGATCGACACCTGGCTCATGAGCTGCCGGGTGCTCGGGCGGCGCGTGGAAGAGTTCATGGTGGGCGTGATGATGCAGGCCGCGCTCGACCGGGGCCTGACCCGGGTCGTGGGCAGGTACCTCCCCACCGCCAAGAACGGCCTCGTGCGCGAGCTCTATCCCCGCCTCGGGTTCAGCCCCATCGAGGGGTCCGGGGCGCCCGGCGAGACGGCGTGGGAATACCGCCTCGACCTCCTGCCGGTGCTTGCCAACCGATTCATTCGCGTGGAGTGATCCGCGCTCGCTCGACGACCCCTTACGCCTCCCCTCCCCCGACCACGGACGCCGCCATGGATGCCATCACCGAGAAGCTCACCCGGATCTTTCAGGACGTCTTCGACCTCGACGCCATCACCCTGCGAGACGACATGGCCGCGGCCGACGTCGAGGAGTGGGACTCGCTCAACCACGTGAAGCTCGTGGTCGCCATCGAGAGCGGCTTCGGGGTGAAGTTCTCCACCCGGGAGATCACCGGCTGGAAGAACGTCGGCGACATGAAGCGCACCCTGCAGTCCAAGCTGAAGTCCTAGTCCGATGCCCGGCGACGCGCCGCGCTGGACGTGGCCGCGCATCGTGCGCCTGGCCGCCTTCACCGCCCTCACCATCGCGGTCCTCGACGCGCTGCTCGCCCCGATCGAGCGCCGCCTGGAGGCTCGCCTGCTCGACGGAGCGCTGCGCAACGCGCCCGGCATCGCCGCCGCGGACGGGTCGCGGCGGATGATCTTCGCCACCCCGGAGCCGGCGCGCCGGGAGGCCGTCGGCATCGCGGGGTCGTCCATCACCTACGGCGCGGGCGTCTCCGACGACGAGACCGTGCCCGCCTACGTGGCCGCGGCCATGCGGCGCTCGGGCGACCTGCGCCCGGTGTTCAACATGTCGCAGGCGGGCGGCGGCCCCCGCGACGCGCTCCCGGTGGCGACGGCGCTCGGGACGCACCCGCTGCGGCTGCTGCTGGTGGAGTTTCAGGGACACAACTTCGTGAGCGGGCAAGGGCACCCGCCGGACGAGATCGGCGACGACGAGCTCCCGATGCTGCTCGCGGGCAACGCCGCGCAGGAGCGGATGCTCGACGCCGCGCGGATGACCCCGACCTTCCAGCGCAGGGTCGAAGGGACGCTCGCCGAGGCGGCCACCCGCTCCTGGCGGGCCTACCGCATCCGAGGGCACCTCTGGATCGACGATCAGTTCCAGCCCATGCACGTCGCCTGGACGCTGCGTCGCGGGGCGGCGGCGGTGGGCATCCTGCCCAGGAGGTTTCAGGGCCAGAGCACCAACATCGGCAAGCTGCCGTGGCGCCTGGCCTACCGCGATGGACAGGTGCCGAGCGCGGTGCAGCGCATCACCATCACCGGCTCCGAGGTCGATGAGGAGGCCTACCGATCGCTCACCCTCCTGGCGCGCCTCGCTCGCTCGGCGGCGGTTCCGCTGGTCTTCTATGAGTCCCCGGTGAACCTGCCATTCCAGCGGGCATTCCATTTCATGTCCGAAGAGGACATCGCCCGGCTCCAGGCCTTCCGGGCGACGCTCATCGCCCGGATGCGCGCGGACGGCATGGCGGTTCTCGATGCGCCGGAGCTTCCGGACGACGGCTACCTCGACCGCGCCCACCTCACGCCCTCCGGGGCCCGCGCGATGGCCGAGCATCTCAACCGATATCTCTCCGCCGCTCTCCCCCCGCTGAGGCAGCGGCCATGAACCTCCTGAGCTGGACCTTCCTGGTCTTCTCGGCGCTGAGCGTGGCGCTCTACCAGGCGCTGCCGTCGCCCCGGATGCGGCAGGCGGCGCTGGCCGGGGCCACGCTGGTGTGGTTCGCCTTCGGCGTCTGGTGGCACGCGCTCGTCGCGGTCGCGATGGCCACGACGACGTACCTCTTCGGCCGATGGATGATGTCGCGCCCGGAGGAGAAGCGCGGCGTGGTGTGCGCGCTGGGCGTCGCGTCCTTCATCGGATACTTCGTGCTCTTCCGATACCTGGCGCTCTGGTCGGGCTTCGACCCGGCGACCGGGGCGGGGCTGCGCTGGTGGATGCCCAACCCCCTGCTCGCGCCGCTGGGCCTGAGCTTCATGATGTTCGAGGGCATCGCGCACCTCGCCGACCTCTACCTCGGGCGCACCGAGGAGCCGGGATCCTGGTGGAGCCACGTGGTCTTCGCGCTCTATTTCCCCACGCGGGTCATCGGCCCGATGCGCCGCTACGAGGACTTCACCCGGGACGTCAACGCCCCCGAGCGCCTCTCTCCCGATGACACGGCCTGGGCCATGCGGCGCATCCTCTGGGGAGTCGGCAAGAAGGCCATCCTGGCCAATCCCCTGGGGGCCTTCGCGCTCTTCAACCTCAACCCGGCGCTCATCGCCGCGGGGGCGCGCGCTCCGCTGGTGCTCGGCGCGTGCATGTACTGGCTCTATCTCTTCTTCGACCTGTCGGGCTATAGCGACATCGTCATCGGGATCAGCCGGCTCTTCGGGGTGAAGGTTCCGGAGAACTTCAACCGGCCGTACGTCGCGGACAACATCAGCGACTACTGGCAGCGATGGCACATCAGCCTGTCGTCGTGGGTGCGGGACTATGTGTTCAACCCATTGGCCATCCGCTGGCGGGGTTGGACCTACGGGGCTCCGATGGGGGCCTTCTGCAGCATGGTGATCCTCGGGCTTTGGCACGGCCTGGAGCTGCGCTACCTGGTCTTCGGCCTGTGGCACGGGGCGCTGCTCGGGGGCTACATGGTCTACCGCCAGCTCTTCGGCCGGAAGCCGTGGGCGAAGAGGCTGGCGAAGTCGCGGGCGTGGTCCTTCGCGGGGTGGTGCTTCGTGGTGCTCAATGCGGTGCTGACCCACGTGCTCTTCGCGGTGCCGACCGCGGCCATGGGGCTACAGTGGCTACGCGCGGTGACGGGGGTATAGGGGATGTCCAATGAACCATCGTGAGCTCATCGGAGACATCGGGCGGTCGGTGGGCCTCGGGGTCTTCCTGGTGGGAGTGGCGATCTTCCTCCAGGGGCCGGGGCTGAAGTTCATCTACTTCGCGTTCTGAGCGCGTAACAGTTCATGGGTGCAAGCCGCCTGGTAAGCGTTCAGGGGGTGCAAGCCGCGTGTTTGACGCTGGGGTTCGCGCGTTGACGCTCACCCCAGGCTATAACAAGTGACGACCCCGCGTCCGCGGGGTCTTTCGTACCGAAACTCGATGGACCTTCCGGAAGATCCAATCGATGTGCCGTGAGCTCCATCGAATTGGCATTCCTGTTCGAAAGACCCCCACGCACGTGGGGGTCGTCACTTGTTATAGCCTGGGGTGAGCGTCAACGCGCGAACCCCAGCGTCAAACGAGCGGCTTGCACCCCTGAACTGTTACGGTGTGAACCCCAAGCGTCCAATCGGCGGCTTGTTCATTGAGCAATTGACCGAATCAAAGCGGCGCTACTGACTACGAATCAGCATGAGCGTCGCCGAGGTCGACCAGCACCTCGCGCGAGCCCTCCCCCCCCTCGAGGAGCCTTCGCACCAGGCGCGCGGCGAAGTCCTCCGGCGCAAGCGCGTCCTGACGGCCCAGCGGGGTGTTCACCAGCTCGGTGAGCAGCTTCGGGGGGCGCACCACCATCACCCGAGCGCCCGGGTGCTCCACCGCGGCGACCCGGGCCAGCGCCTCCACCGCGCACTTGGCCGCCACGTAGTGAGGCCACTCGGCGGGCGGATCTTCGACCGCCGACGAGGAGATCACCACCGCGCTCCCCTGGACCGAGGCCACCAGGTCGAGCAGGTGGGAGAGCGGAACCGCCACCATCGCCACGCTGCGGGCGACGTGCTCGGTGATGCGCTGCGCCGACGCGGGCTCGAGCCACAGCGGCCGCAGCGAGGGGCACGCGTTGCAGACCAGCAGGTCGAGGCGACCGTGCACGGAGACGATGGACTCGCGCGCCTCCGCGGCCCAGCGGGCGTCGCCCGCGTCGCCCTGCATCGGGATGAAGCTCCCGGGGGTCGAGGCGATTCTCGAGGCCAGCGCCTCGGCCTCGGTCGACGAGCTGAGGTAGGTGCCGATCACCGTGCACCCGTGCAGCGCCAGCGCGTGGGCGATGGCCGCTCCGAGGCCCCGGCTCGCGCCGGTCACCAGCGCCACCTTGCCGAGCAGGCGCTCGGAGCGGCCGGCCGCGGACTCGATGGCGTCGGGGCTCAGGTGCGGAAGCTCCTGCCGGGCGAAGGCCGTGAGCTTCGCCCGCGCCGCGGGGACGCCCTCGATGGTGGTCGCGAGGCTCATCGAGAGCATCCCGAACTCCGGGTGCACCGAGTCGAGGGCCAGCGACCAGTCGACCGGGGCCGTGGAGAGCGAGTGCTCGGCCTCGAAGTCGAGCGAGAGGTCGGAGAAGAGGGCGCGGCGACCCGGGAGTTCCATGCCCACGAGGTAGCTGGCGAGGACGAGGGCCTCGGCGTGGCGGGGCCCCACGCCCCGCTCGGCGAGATCGTGGCGGACCATCAGCATCGCCAGCGCGACGGGCTCGGCGGAGTAGCGGCCCTGCACCGCGATGCCCGCCACCAGCGCCTCGTCGGCGTGGTCGGCGGACTCGGTGCGGGCGATGAGCGGCGCCGTCCACTGCGGGGCGTCGGGCACGTCGCCGTCGCGGTAGCGCGCGGTCAGCCGCAGCAGCACCCGCCGCCCGTCGCGGACCTTCACCTTCGCCCGATCGGGCGACGACTCGTCGACGTCCACCGCGTAGTCGACCCCGATGAACATCGGCCCGGCGAACTCCACCGAGAGCTTCGCGAGCACCCTGCCCTCCCTCGGCTGCAGCCGGCCGAGCGCCGCGAGGGCCCCGAGGACGCCGAACACCACGCGCTCTCCGAAGGCCGTGCGACGGGCGTAGTCGCCGGAGCGGTGAAGCGGGTTGACGTCGTGGCTGGCGGCGGCGAAGAGGTCGAGGTCCCCCTCGTCGAATCGGATGGACGCGGCGGTGGCTCTGGTCATCGAGCGCGGGTCATAGCACCGGCGATCTCGCTTCGGGAGGGAGCGCCCCGCGGGATACAACCCCTGACCCGTGAGCTCATCCCCAGGCGGCGTACTCCTCATACTTCATGCGCACCTCCCCTACGTGCGCCACCCCGAGCACGACGACCACCTCGAGGAGCGCTGGCTCTTCGAGGCCATGCTGGAGTGCTACCTCCCGCTCGTCGCCGTGCTCGACGCGCTCTCGCCCTACAACCCCGCGCGGCTCACGCTCTCGCTCTCCCCCTCGCTCGTCGCCATGCTCGACGACGCCCTGCTGCGCGCCCGCTTCGAGCGCCACCTCGACCGCCTCGACGCCCTCTGCGCGGCGCTCCGCGGCGACGAGCTCCCGCGCCCCGCCCTCGACGCCCACGTGGCCGCCCTGCGCCACGCCCGGCTTACCTGGTCCCGTATCGGGGCTGACCTCCCAGGGGCCTTCGCCCGCCTCGCCCGCGAGGGACGCCTCTCCCTCTGGACCACCGCCCTCACCCACGCGCTGCTCCCGCTGTTCACCGCGCAGCCGTGGTTCATCGACGCGCAGGTGGCCCTCGCGGTCGCCACGCACACCCGGCGCTTCGGCGCCGCCCCGGAGGGCTTCTGGCTGCCCGAGTGCGGCATCGCGCCGGGCGTCGACGTCGCCCTCGCGGACCACGGGATCTACGCCACGGTGCTGGAGTCGCACGCGCTGCTCTACGGCCACCCGAGGCCGCCGGACGCCACCGCGCGCCCGGTGGTCACCCCCGCGGGCGTCGCCTGCTTCGGCCGCGACGTCGACGCCGCCGCCTCGGTGTGGAGCCGCGAGGTGGGCTATCCCTCCAACGCGATCTATCGGGACTTCCACGAGGACGTCGGGTACCGCGCGCCGCTCTCCCTGCTCGTGGACTTCCTCGCCGCGGACGGGTCGCGCAGCCCCACGGGGATCAAGCTCTGGCGCGTCACCGACCACCAGGGCTCCCCCAAGCAGCCCTGGAACCCCACCCTCGCCCGCTCCCTCGCCCTCGCCCACGCCCGGGACTTCGCGGATCGATGCGCCCGCCGGCTCGACGCGCTCTCCCAGCGGGGGGTCACCGGGCCCGTGATCGTCGCCCCCTACGACGCCGAGCTCTTCGGGCACTGGTGGTTCGAGGGGACCACCTTCCTCGCGGGGCTGCTCGCCGCCCTCGGACCGAGGGCGATCACGCCGACGGATTACCTGTCCCGGTATGGATCGCTCCCCCGGGTGGTTCCCAACGCGAGCACCTGGGGAGAGGGAGGGCACCTCGCGCGCTGGGTGCACCCGAGCACCACCGGGATGCTCCGGGCCGTCGACGACTCCGTGCGCGCGCTCCCGGCCTCCGCGGTGGGCCTCGCCGCGCGTTGCCAGTGCCTGCGCGAGCTGATGCTGATGGCCGCCTCGGACTGGCCCTTCCTCGTGCGCGGCGACACCGCGGCGGACTACGCCCGCTCCCGCGTCGAGGACCACCGCGCCGCCTTCCTCTCGCTGCTCTCCGGCGCCGACCCCACGGCGCGCTCGCGGCGCTACGGCTGGCCCGCGGACGACGTGCTCGATGACGTCCTCGCGAGAGCGGTTTGGTAGAAGCGAGGCGCTTCGGGTATGGGTGTCGCCCTCGCGCGACGACGGTGCTCGCGCGCACTCCCCCCTGAGAAGGTGTGACGATGGCCCTGCGATTGGATGGTGCGTTTACGGCGATGGTGACCCCCTTTCGTGGGGGCGCGGTCGACCTCGCCACGGTGGCTTCCCTCACCGAGTGGCAGGTGACCGAGGGCATCGGGGGATTGGTTCCGTGCGGGACCACTGGCGAGTCGCCCACGGTGACCGCCGCCGAGGCGAAGGAGATCATCGCCACGGTGGTGCGCGTGGTGAACAAGCGCGTCCCCGTCATCGCCGGCACCGGCACCAACGCCACCGCGGAGACCATCGTCCGCACCAGGGCCGCGCAGGAGCTCGGGGCCGACGCCGCCATGGTGGTGATGCCCTATTACAACAAGCCCTCGCAGGCGGGCCTCGTCGCCCATGTGCGCGCCGTCCACGACGCCACCAGCATCCCGCTGGTGCTCTACAACGTCCCCACGCGCGGCACCGCCGACCTCGCCGCCGAGACCATGGTCGAGATCGCGAAGCTCTGCCCCCGGGTCATCGCCTTGAAGGAGGCCACCGGCAACATCGTCCGCGCGCAGTCGATCATCGCGGCGCTGGGCGACCGGCTCACGGTGCTCTGCGGCGACGACGGGCTCACGCTCGGGATGATGGCCTGCGGCGCGCGGGGCGTGATCTCCGTGGCCAGCAACGTGGTTCCGGCGGCGGTGCAGGGGGTGGTGAGCTCCTTCCTCGCGGGCGACCTCGCGGAGTCGCGGCGCCGTCAGCAGGCGCTGCTGGGCGTGTACGACGCGATGTTCGTGGAGACCAACCCCGGGCCGGTGAAGGCCGCGCTCGCGTGGATGGGGAAGATCCCCGCGGAGATCAGGCTGCCGATGGCCTGGCCGGCGGAGGCCTCGATCGCGAAGACCGTCGCCGCGCTCAAGGCCTTCGGCCTGCAGGCGGGCTGAGGCGACGGCCATGCTGACCGTCGCGATCGCGGGCGCCTCCGGGCGAATGGGCCGGCTGCTGCTGGAGCAGGTGGCGGCCTCGGAGAACACGAAGCTGGTGGGCGCGCTCGAGCACGCGGGCTCGCCGGAGCTCGGCGCCGACGCGGGCGCGCTGGTGGGCCGACCGTGGGGCGTGCGCATCGTGAGCGACCCGGTGGTGGCGCTCCAGGGCGCCGACGTGGTGATCGACTTCAGCAGCGCGAGCGCGACGCCCGACGTGGTGCGCGCGGCGGCGGCGGCGGGCGTGGCCTGCGTGGTCGGCACCACCGGGCTGAGCGCGGAGGCCGAGGAGGCGCTGCGCGAGGCGGCGAAGAAGATCCCGCTGCTGGCGGCGCCCAACATGTCGCTCGGGGTGCAGGTGCTGGCGCACGCGCTCGCCGAGACCCTGCGGCTGCTGGGCAGCGACTGGGACGTGGAGATCATCGAGACGCACCACCGCGCCAAGAGGGACGCCCCCTCGGGCACGGCGCTGCGGCTCGCGGACGTGGTGATGAGGTCGCGAGACCTGACCCACGACGACCTGAAGCACGGCCGCCACGGCGCCTCGGCGCAGCGGACCTTGAGCGAGGTGGGGATGCACGCGGTTCGCGGCGGCGACGTGGTGGGCGACCACACGGTGCTGCTCGCGGGCGCCGGGGAGCGCATCGAGCTCACGCACAAGGCGACGAGCCGGGCGGTGTTCGCCGCGGGCGCGCTGCGGGCGGCGCGGTGGCTGAAGGGCCGAGCGCCGGGGCGCTACACCATCGGCGACGTGCTCGGCATCGCGGGCTGACGGGCGGGCGATGCCGCTGCTCGCGTGGATGTGCTGGAGCGTCGCGCTGGGCCTGCTGGCCGCGGTGCTGGGCGCGAGGGAGCTGCGGTCGTCGCCGCGGGGCGTGACGCAGCTCCGCAGCTTCGTGGCGCTGGCGACGCACGAGGTGGTGGTGGCGGTGCCGGTGACCTTCTGGGTGCTGGCGAGGCACACCGACTGGGCGCTGAGCTACGCGGCCGAAGGGGCGAAGGTTCCGTCGGCGGCGCTGCTGGTGGCGGCGCTCACCTGCGCGGGCCTCGCGCTGGGGGGCTTCGCCGCGGGGGCGTGGTGGATACGCGCGCACCAGCCGCGGCTGCCGAACGCGGTGGCGCTGGGGCTGCTGGGCATCGGGCTCCTGGGCTGCGTGGTGCTGCACCACCGGGTGGGCCTCGTGGGCTCGACGGTGCAGTACCGCGGCGGCTTCGGGCTGTCCCCGCTGGTGGGATCGCGGGTGCTGGGCACCGTGGCGGTCGCGGGACTGGGTTACCTGGTGGCGTATGTCCACCTGGCGTGGACGCTGCGCTCGCGGCTCTAGCGGGGCCATTGCCAGGCTCTCCCCAATGACAGGCATCGAACTCATCGGCTACGTCGCCGCGACCCTCACCACGGCCAGCTTCGTCCCGCAGGCGCTGCTCATCTACAGGACCCGCAACGTCACCGGCATCTCGCTGGGGATGTACGGCGCGTTCACCGTCGGCATCGCGCTCTGGCTCGTCTACGGGCTGTTGCTCCGCGCGTGGCCGATCGTGGGCGCCAACCTCGTCACCCTGGTGCTGGCGCTCGCCATCCTCTCGATGAAGATCCGCTACGGCGAGGACGAGCGTCGCCGATCGCTCACCGCGCGGCGTCGGGAGTGAGCGCGCGGAGGAAGGCCACCAGGTCGGCGCGGTCGCTGCCTCGCAGCGAGAAGGGCTCGGCGAAGACGTCGCGCTCTCCACGCGCGTTGGGATCACCCGAAGGAGCCCCTCCCGCGGCGTAGAGGTCGATCACCGCCTCGAGGGTGGGCAGCGTCCCGGCGTGCCCGTAGGGCGCCGTGAGCGCCACGCCGCGGAGCGACGGCGTGAGGAAGCGCCCCTCGTCCTCGGGCGACGTCGGGTTCGGCGGAAACATCGTCTCCCGGTCATCGCTGTACGCGCTCTGCGCCCGCAGCGGGTGGAGCCTCGCCCGCTCCGCTCCCTCCCGCCGTCCGTGGTCGGGGCCCGCCTCGGGGTCATCCGGGAAGCGCACCGCGTGGAAGTCCCCATCGGAGAAGGTCGCGCCGCTGTGGCAACGGATGCAGCCCACCCGGAGGAAGAGCTGCAACCCCCTCACGGCGGGCGCTCCCATCGCCGAGGCGTCGCCCGCGACCCAGCGGTCGAAGGGCGCAGGAGCCCTCGGGACGAGGGTGCGCACATAGGCCGCGAGGCACTTGCCCGCCTGGGCGATCACCGACAGCGGGTCGCCCGTGGGCTCGCCGAAGATCGCCCGCAGCGCCTCGCCGTGGCGAGCGATCAGCCGTCGGGCGAGCTCGTCCCTGGAGAGGCCGTGCTCTCTCGGGTGCTCCCAGGCCATCACGGGCTGCGCCCAGAGCGAGTCGGCCGCGCCGTCCCAGAGCTGCCAGCGGTGCGTCGCCGCCCACCAGAGCGACGGGGTGTTGCGGCGACCCCGGAGGCCGCGCGCCTCGGCCCGGGCGAGCCCGTCGCTGAAGGCCCTCGCGGGGTCGTGGCAGCGGACGCAGGCGACGGTCCCGTCGATGGAGAGCGAGGCATCGTGGAAGAGGGCGTAGCCCACGCGCGCGGCCTCGGGGCGGTCGGCCACGCGGTTGGTCGGATCGGGCTCCAGCGGCGGCACCGGGGACATCCGACGGATGCGCCGCCACTCGCGCTCGGTGAACATCGCCGCCCCCGCGTCGGCCTCGTAGAACCTCGCCAGCGGGCGATCGGGCGCGGCGTCCCTCGGGCGCGGCGGCGACACGGGCGCGCGTTGACAGGCCGCCATCGCGCACGCCGCCGCCAGCGCGAGCCACGGTCCGCGGGTCATCGCAGCCCCGTCACCCGGAGGAGCCGCCCCCTCGCCCCGAAGTCCACGAACTCCGCGATGAGCAGCGCGCCGTCGGCCGTCCTCGCCATGCCGCCCGGGCGGCCGATGTGGTCGATCACCACCTCGCTCGTCGCGTCGGCCCGCTGGCGCAGCACCCGCCCCGCGTGGTCGCCGACGAAGAAGCCGCCTGCCCCGTCGGGCAGCAGCCCGTAGACGTTGCTGAGGTCGGTGGTGACGACGGTGGAGGTTCCGACGGTGCCGCCGCCCGGGGGGAAGCGGCGCACCGACGAGGGGCTCTGCCACTCGGCCACGAAGAGGGCCCCGGAGGCGTCGACGAAGAGCCCCTCAGGGACGTTGAGCCCGGTGGCGTAGCGGGTCGCCTCGCGGGTCACCGGATCGATGCGGGTGACGCGCCCGGTTCCGAAGGGGCCGACGTTGTCGAAGGAGGACGCGTAGACGGCGCCCGAGGCGTCGAGCGCGAGGTAGGTGACGGCGCCCAGGTCGCCCGCGAGCAGCGTGCGGACGCCGGTGGAGCGGTCGACGAGAGAGACCGAGCGGGCGGCCTCCTCGCCCACGAGCAGCGATCCGTCGGCGGCCTCGCGAAGCCCGATGGGGGCCATCAGCCCGGTGGCGACCGCGACGAAGCGATCGCCGTCGAGGCGGACGATGGCGTTGTCGCCCATCTCGGTGACGTAGATGGCTCCGTCGCGGGTGACGCAGACGTCCCGAGGGGCGGCCAGCGGGCCGCCGAGCACCTCGCAGGAGAGGCCGGGCGCGAGCGTGGCGCCAGGGCAGGCCAGCAGCGGGCCGACGTCCAGCGCGGCGTCGGAGAGGGCCACCGGACCGACGTCCGTCGGGATGCCCGGAGCGTGGGAGGGGTCGGAGCACGCGGCGAGCAGCGCGAGGAGTGCGGCGGGGATCGACAGGCGTGGGCTCAAGGAGATTGAGAGGGGCGACGACCTGCAGGCCCCAGGAAGAATCAGAGCAGGGAGCAGAAGCCGATCCGGCAGATGCCCTCGCGGCAGGCTCCCCCGCAGCAGGGCTGGAAGAACGCCCCGCAAGGAAGACAGCGGCTGGGAGGGGGAAGCTGGAACTGACAGCTCAGGCGCTCCAGGCACCGCATCGGGCCCGTGCAGCACCCCTGGTTCTCGGCTCCGCAGATCGGGGTCACCGGGACGTCCGTGCCCCCGACGTCCCTGGGGACGACTACATCCTGGGAGCCCGCATCGACCACTCCGGTATCCGCAGGGCCGGTGTCGATGGGGCCGGTGTCGAGAGGGCCGGTGTCGAGAGGGCCGGTGTCCACAGGGCCCGTATCGCGAGGGCCCGTATCGAGAGGGCCGGTGTCCACAGGGCCGGTGTCCACAGGGCCGGTGTCGAGAGGCCGGTGTCCAACGGACCCGTATCGAGAGGGCCGGTGTCGATCACACCCGTGTCGACGACGCCCGTGTCGATCGCCCCCGTGTCCACGACACCGGTGTCGATCGCGCCCGCATCGGAGCCGAGGTCCATCGGCGGGATCGGCTGGTCGCGCGGCGCTCCCACGTCCGGGGTGACGCCCAGGTCGATGGCGGCGTCCAGGGTCGAACCCGGGCCTACGCGCACCTCCGGGTTCTCGAGCGCGCACGCTCCCAGACCCAGTGCCAGCAGCATCGGCGCCATGAGAGTTCTCGCCATCGGGTGCGTCTCTAATCCAGCTTGGCGTCGGATGCTACGGGGGGATGCGCGCTCCCGCAGCACGAAGGTCCGCAGTGCCCCCCGCAGGGCGGTCGGGGTCGCCCGGTCGGCTTGAGGTATCGTCGGCCCCCGAATGGTACCCAGCGCCGCCATCGATCCGGAGCGCGGCCGCCGCATGGTCGGCCTCGTGCTCTACGTCCTCGGGACCGTCCTCGGAGGCCTGCTCCTGCACGCCGTCTTCCTGATCCCTCCGCTCTTCGGCAGGGACCCCATCGGCGCGTACACCGCCATGGCCTACGGCGCCGCGCTCGCCTTCCCCGCGGTGCTCGTCTACATGACCGTGCCCCGCCTGCTCGACCGGTACGACCCGGAGCCCGCGTGGGCCCTCGCCATCGCCTTCACCTGGGGCGCCCTGGGCGCGTGCGGCTTCTCCGCGCCCATCAACAGCGTGGTGTCCGCCGTCGCGGGCGAGGCCATCGGCGCCGCGGTCTGCGCCCCCATCGTCGAGGAGTTCTTCAAGGCCCTGATCCTCTTCGGGATGTTCTACTTCTGGCGTCGCGAGTTCGACGGCGTCATCGACGGGATCATCTACGCCACCTTCGCCGCGCTCGGCTTCGCCGCCGTCGAGAACGTCGTCTACTACGCCCGCGCGGGCACCGGCTCCGCCAGCGTCGACCTCACCAGCGTCTTCATCCTCCGCGGCGTGGTCACCCCGTGGGCCCACCCCCTCTTCACCTCCATGACGGGCATCGGCTTCGGGCTCTCCCGGGAGAGCACCGGCCCGTGGGCCCGCTGGCTCTATCCCCTCCTCGGCTACGCCGCCGCCGTCCTCCTCCACGCCATCTGGAACGGCGCCGCCGTCCTCTCCACGGCCCTGGAGGTCCCGCTGGTGCTCTTCCTCCTGCCGCTGTGGCTGCTCTTCGTGGTGGGCTTCCTGGTGATGGTGCTCGCCCTCGCGCTGCGCCGCGGTCGGATCATCCGCGAGTACCTCCAGGACGAGGTGCTCATCGGCACCCTCAGCCGCGACGAGTACGCCCTGGTGGGATCCGCCTTCGGACAGTTTCGCGCCCGCTCCGGGCCTCAGGGCAAGCTCCGCGGCGAGCTCATCGCCACCGCCGCCCGCCTCGCGCTCTCAAAGTGGCACGCCACGCGCGCCATGAAGGGCCAGATGCGCACCATCAGCTTCGACTTCATCGTCCCGCTGCGCGAGCGCATCGCCCAGCTCCGCGCCGAGCTCGCTCGGGGCTAAGAACGCCACCACACCCCAATGAAGACCTGGCAGAAGATCGTCACGACCTCCTTCGCGCTCACCACCGCGGCCTTCTCGCTGGCCTGCGGCCCCGACGACCCTCCCGACACCAGCCCCGACCTCTTCCGCGTCGCGGTCAGCGGCCTCTCCGGCGGATCGCTCCTCTCGGTCTACGGCGACGCCCGCACCGGGCGCGCGTACCTCGCAGGCGGCTACGTGGGCGTCGACCCGTCGCGCCTCGAAGGCCGCCCCGCGGGTCGACTCCTGGTCTACCGCCCCCCCGGCAACTTCCTCACCGTCTGCACCGCCGACGCCGTCCTCTGGTGGACCGCCCCGGTCGACGGCGTCGCCTGGGCCGCGGGCGAGCGGGGCCGCGTGGTGCGCTACCGCGAGGGCGAAGGGTGCGAGGTCGTCCCGACGGGGCTGAACCTCCCCGAGGGAGAGCCCACCTTCTGGGGCTTTACCCAGGTGGGTAACGAGACCTGGTTCGTCGGCGGATCGGCGCTGCCCACCGGCCCGAAGGGGGTGCTGGTGCGCTACGACGGGAGCACCTTCTCGCGGGTGGAGGTTCCGCCCGAGGCGCGCGACGTGAACCTCTACAAGATCTCCTCGCGGAGCAACGGCGAGCTGGTGGTGGTGGGCGAGCGGGGGGTGTCGTTTCGGCTGCGGGCGGCGTCGCGACGATGATCGAGACGGGCCTCACCGGGGCGGACAGCCGACTCTTCACCGTGAGCTGCCACGGCGACGACTGCTGGGCCGTCGGCGGTCAGAACACCGGTGTGGTGCTCCGCGGCCAGACCGTCACGCTCTCCGACAGCACCCGCGATTTCCGCTGGCAGCCCCGCCCCGGCACCGAGGCCCGAGGCTGGAACGGCGTCTGGTTCGCCGACGCGGACAACGCCTTCCTCGTCGGGGTGGGCGGGCAGACGATGCACACCAACGGGTTCCAGTCGTTCATGGCGCGCTCGCTCACGCCCGCGACGCTGCACGGCGTCGGCGGCTGGGCGCGCCCGGACGGGACCAGCACCGTGGCCCTCGCGGTGGGAGGCGAGCTCGACACCGCGGACGTCACGCAGCGCGCGGTCATCCTGCTGCGAGGCGACGACAGCGCGGCCTTCACCGTCGACGGGACGCCCTTCGTCCCCACCGGGGAGCTGCGCCGCTCCCTCGGCGGAGCAGGGCAGTAGTGCGGCTGACCTCCCGCTCGCTGCGCCGCTACCACGGCGCGCTCGGCCGCCCATCGGGCGCCGTGGGGCGGACCTCGGTGGAGCGCTCTGGGCTGCTGCTCACCCTGGTCGACGACGAGGGACACACGGGCCGGGGAGAGGCCTCGCCGCTGCCGGGGCACTCGACGGAGACGCTGGCCGCGGTGACGCAGGCGCTGGTCGACGTGATCCCCCGGCTGGGCGAGGCGAAGGACGACGACGTGGCCGAGACGCTGCGGAGGTTTCCTGCGCTGGACGCGCTGCCGTCGGCGCGCTGCGCGGTGGAGGTCGCGCTGCTCGACCTGTGGGGGCAGCGCCGTGGGGTGTCGGTCGCCGCGCTGCTGGGCTTCGACCCGGCCCGACTGGAGTGCAACGCGCAGCCCGGGGCGCTCGTCGACGAGGACATCGGGGAGCGCTGCGCCGCCGCGGTGGCGAGGGGCTTCGGCGTGCTCAAGCTGAAGGCAGGGTCCATCGATTTTACCGAGGAGCGTAAGACCCTGGAGGGCCTGCGGGCGCGCTTCCCCGGGGTGACCTGGCGGCTCGACGTCAACGGGGCGTGGACCCTGGACGAGGCGCGCCGTCGGCTCGACGCGCTCGATGGCCTCGGGGTGCAGTATGTCGAGCAGCCCTGCGAGGGCGCGGAGGTGTTCTCGCTGGGGGTGCGCGCGGTGCCGTGGGCGGCGGACGAGGCGCTGATCGACCCCATCGCGAGGCGGCGCTTCCTGGAGGACGAGGACGCCCGGAGGGGCTGCGCGGCGGCGGTGCTGAAGCCGATGGCCCTGGGGTGGCTGGCCGCGAGGGAGGCGGCGCTGGAGGCGGGACGGCTGGGCCTCGGGGCGGTGGTGACGCACCTGCTGGATGGCCCGGTGGCGCTGGCCGCGGCCTGCGAGCTGGCGCGCTCGGTGCCGGGCGCGTGGGCCTGCGGGCTCGACCGTCACGCGGGCCTGGACGCCTGGCCGGGGATGGAGGTGCCGCAGGCGGAGGGTCCGTGGGTGCGGCGCGCGGAGGGCGCGGGGCTGGGCCTCGGGGTGCTGGGGTGAGCTCCAGCCTCGTCATAGTGCCGATGAGCCCGTCGCCGCGTCCTTCAGGGCTGATCCTTCCCAGAATGTTCACGACGACTCACGCAAGGCGGAAGCGACGAGAGCGACCGTCCACGCCAGCCCAATGCGCCTCACCCGGAGCGAAGCGGAGGGGGCGACCGTCCAGGCCCTTGGTCGAGGGCGCCCGGGCCCGGTGAACCCTGCGGCAACATGGCCTGCCCAGTCCGCGCGCTCCGTCCGGCGACTCGCCTGCCCTCGTGCCGCAGGATTCATCCTGCGGCCCGGCGCCCTGACCATGGCTGGTCGTCGCCCCTCCCCCTGAGGCGCATTGGGCCGGTCGGTCGCCGTCGCTCCGCCTTGCGTGAGCCGTCGTGAACATTCCGAGAAGAATCAGCCCCTTCGCGCGGGTGCCGCCGCGGAGGCACGGCGAGGTGGCCCTGGTCGCCGATGGGCGGGCGTGGACCTTCGGCGAGCTCGACGCGCGCATGGGCGGCTTCGTCGCGGCGCTGACGGCGGGCGGCGTGCGCCGCGGAGACCGGGTGGCCCTGCGCGGGAGCAACCGCGCGGAGACGGTGGTGTCGCTGCTCGGGATGGCCATCGCGGGGGTGACCGCCGTCCTGGTGCACCCGCGGCTGACGGAGCCGGAGGCGCAGGTGCTCATCGACGACGCGGAGGTCGCGCTCTCGCTCGACGACGCCGGGGTCGACGCGCTCTTACACGATGGCGTAACGCGCCGCTGGCCCGCGATGCCTCGCTGCGAGCTGAGCGCACCCCTGGCGATGATCTACACCTCGGGCACCTCCGGGCGACCGAAGGGCGCGGTGCTCACCCACGGGGCCTTCGCCGCCAGCGCCGCCGCGAGCGAGCGCAACCTCGGCTGGGAGCACCCCGACCGCTGGGTCGCCGCCCTGCCGATCGCCCACGTGGGCGGGCTCTCGGTGCTCACCCGCTGCCTGCGGGCGGGGCGCCCGGTGGTGCTTCTGCCGCGCTTCGACGCCGACGCCGTGCTCGATGCGGTGCGCTCGGGAGGGACGCTGGTGTCGGTGGTCCCGACGATGCTGAGGGCGCTGCTGGAGGCCGACCGGGACAACGTGCTGGCGCGGGCGCGGGCGCTGCTGGTGGGCGGCGCGGCGTGCCCGCCGGAGCTGCTGGCCGAGAGCGCGGCGAGGGGCGTGCGGGCGCTCGCGACCTACGGGATGACCGAGATGTGCTCCCAGGTGGCGACGCAGGCGCCGAGCCGCGAGCCGGTCGCCCAGCGCGGCGTGGGGAGAGCCTTGCACGGGGTCGAGCTGCGGCTCGTCGACGAAGACGGGGTCCTCGTCGCGACCGGAGCGGTGGGGCGCATCACGGTGCGAGGCCCGATGCGGATGCGCGGGTACTGGGGCCACGCCCCGCTCGCGGAGGGAGCGTGGTTCGACACGGGAGACCTCGGGTCGCTCGACGAGGCCGGGGTGCTGTCGATACACGCGCGGCGCACCGACCTGGTCGTGACGGGCGGAGAGAACGTCTACCCCGTGGAGGTCGAGCAGTGCCTGGAGTCGCACCCCTCGGTGGCCGCGGCGCTGGTGTTCGGATTACCCGACCCGGTATGGGGGCAGCGCGTGGCGGCGGCGGTGGTGGCGCGGGCGGAGGTGGCCGACGAGGCCGCGTGGCGCGAGGCGCTCTGGCGACACGTGACGTCCCGGCTCGCGGGCTTCAAGCGACCGAGGCTGCTGGCGAGGGTGGACGCGATCGCCGCGCTGCCGAGCGGCAAGCCCGACCGGGCCGGAGCGCCCGCGCGCTATGGAGCGTCGGTCGGACCGTGGGGAGACGGTGTATCGTCGCGCGCCTGAGGCATGGCAGCACTTCTTGATCCTCGCGCGGTCGCCCGCTTTCGCCGCAACCGCGGCGCGCGCTTCGGGCTCATCCTGGTGATCCTCGCGATGGCCGCGGCGCTCTTCGCCCCGCTGCTCGCGCCGCACGACCCCAACCTGCCCTTCAAGTCCCGCACGCTCACCACCCAGGGCGTGCCCATCGGGCCGACGTGGGAGTTTCCGCTCGGGGCCGACGTGGTGGGCCGCTGCGAGCTCTCCCGGCTGCTCTACGGCGCGCGCGTGTCGCTCACCGTCGCCTTCGCGGCCACGGCCCTCATCGTGCTGGTGGGCACCCTCATCGGCCTCCTCTCGGGCTACTTCGGAGGGTGGACCGACACGGTGCTGATGCGCCTCGTCGACGCGCTGCTGTCGTTCCCCTTCCTGCTGGTGGTGATGACCCTCAACAAGGTCATCGACCGGCCCGACCTCTGGGTGATCTTCGTCGTGCTGGCGGCCCTCGCGTGGCCCTCGATGGCCCGGCAGATCCGCGGCAAGACCCTCCAGCTCAAGGAGCTCGACTACGTCCTCGCCGCGCGCGCGCTCGGCGCCTCGCACCTGCGGATCATCACCCGCCACCTGCTGCCCAACGTGATCCCGCTGGTGATCGTCATCGCCACCTCGCAGGTCGCGGGGATGATCGTCGCCGAGAGCTCGCTCTCCTACCTGGGCGTCGGGGTGGTTCCGCCCGCGTCGTCATGGGGCTCGATGCTGCATCAGTCGGAGTCGCTCACCCGCGCGGTGCCGAGGCTCACGCTGGTTCCGGGGCTGGCGATCCTGCTGACGGTGGTGGGCTTCAACCTGCTGGGCGAGGCGCTGCGCGACGCGGTCGACCCGCGCGGGTGAGGACTCAGAGCGGCGTGTAGCTGGAGCAGGCGCCCGCGTAGCCGCGGCGCGACGAGGCGATGCTGTTGTTCATGACCCAGCCGATGCTCGCGCACTGGTACCAGTCGCGGTCGAAGCGGCTCTGGAGGCACGCGCCCACGCGCATGTCGCGGCCGAGCGTGCCGCTGTAGCAATGGCCCGTGCCGGGGTCGGGCGTCGTGCCGCCGCCGCCGCTGAGCGGATGCTGCGAGGCGCAGGCCCCGCGGCTGCCGCGGCCGGAGTACCAGGTGCCGTTGTCGCACTGGTACCAGGCGCTATCGAGGCGCGCCTCGACGCAGGTCTTCTCGGCCACCTCGCGACCCAGGGTGGTGGAGAAGCAGCGCCCGCTGGAGGTGCCGCCGGAGAACGACCCCTGCGAGCCGGCCGGGCGCTCCCAGTGCCACGCCTCGCTCGGCACCGTGCGGCGGAAGCCGTAGCGCGACGCGTTGCGCGACATCCAGTTGTAGACCCCGGCGCTGCTGGTGTTGAGGTCGAGCGCGAGGCCGCTCTGGTGGTTGGAGTAGCCCGGCCGCGCCGCGAGGTTGCCGCGGCCCGCGAGGTAGAGGTTGTAGAGGTAGCGCTGCTGATCCATCGTGCGGAAGCCGCTGACGATGGAGATGCGCACGCCGCTCGACGCGGCCGCCGCGCGCATCGCCCCGAAGGCCTGCGCCGTGCGGTACTCGACCAGCTTGCCGTCGACGGAGACGACGCAGATGTTGGCGCGGTTGCCGTGGCTGTACCCGGCCGCCGGGCGACAGCCCCCCACCGCGTCGACGGCGGTGCCGGTGCCCTCGGCCGTCATGGTGAAGCCGCTGCCCTCGAGGGGCGGGGCCAGCGCGGCGACGTCGCCGTCGGTCTCCGCCGTGGGCTCGGTGTAGTCGTTGCCCGGCTCCGCCACGCCAGCGGCCTGCTCGGCCTCGGTGATGTCCGTGTCCGGAACGAAGCCCGCCATCGTCGTGACCGGGGTCGCGGCGTCGTCGGTGTCGGGCGCGCAGGCCACCATCGCGATCGCTACCGCCAGCATCCAGCGGGGAGAGGTCTCGGTTCGGGTCGGGCTTCGCATCACGGTCTCCATGGGGGTGGTCGGAAGAAAGCTCTGCAGTACCTGGGCCACGGAGGGGAGGACACGCTTTGACCTGTTTTCATGGGTGCGAGCCATCCCCGGGGGCCTGCGGCGGGTGGGAGAGCGTTGACCATTCCCCCCCCGCGCATGGGACTCCATTGACCACAGGCACCTGGAGTTTGGAGTAGGCGTTCAGTGAGCGGTTCGGCGGGCCGTCCGTTGCGGTCGAGCCGCAAGGATGGCGTGGCTGCGGATCCGCTACCGAGTTCCGCCAGTGCTCACGAGGAGTCCATCATGGGGCGCGCTCCGTACCGGCGCAGAAGTTGCGGTCGCCTATCAGGCAGTCACCGGCCTCGACGTGGGCGAAGGCGATCGGCGCACGCGCCTCGCAGCGGTCGAGAACCTGTTGGACGAACGGGGTGAGCGTGGGGATCGTGCGCATCGTGCGCCCGACCGTAGATCAACAAGAGCTCTTGCGGATCCCCTCGCGATCGAGGCGGGGGAACGCGCGTCGCGGCGGCACTTCAAACCCACGTTGACAGGGATGCGTCCCGACCCCTATCCAATGGGTTCTCTGTCAACTGGAGCGGAGTCGCGCCAACCAACGAGCCACATCGGATTTCCTATCCCCCGATCGGGCAGTCGTTCTATGACGAGCTCACGGCGATCCAGCGCGGGGCGCGCCGCGACGAGTGCGGCTGGATGACTGCGATCTGAGAGGCGCCTGTCCGCCGATGTCCGACGACACCACCCAGGCCGTTGAGTTCGCCATCGCCGACGTCGGCGCTACGCCCGTCGTCGTGTCGCTCCAGGGCCGCGAGGCGCTCTCGCGGCTGTACGCGCTGAGGGTGGGGTTCCTCTGCGACGAGGCCTTCGCGACGACCTCCCTGGTCGGCGCCGCGCGGCGCTGACGATCCACGTCGGTCGGGGCCCCGCGCGCAGCATCCACGGCGTGCTCGCCGCGCAGCGCATCGAGGGGACGGCGCGCGCGAACGACCTGTTCCGCCTCGAGGTGCGGCTGGTGCCGACGCTCTACCGGCTGCGGCTGCGGCGCGACACCCGGATCTTCCAGGACCTCGACGTGCTCCAGATCGTCGGGCGGGTGCTGACCCTCGGGCGGGTGCCCTTCAAGGTGCTCGCCCAGGGGCCGTTTCGCCCCCTCGAATACTGCGTTCAGTACCGCGAGACCGACTACGACTTCGTGGCGAGGCTGCTCGCCGAGCACGGGATCTTCTACTGGTTCGAGCAGCCGAAGGGGCCCGCGCTCGATCGCAGCGCGGTCGAGACTCTGGTCCTCGCCGACCACGCGAGCCAGTACCCCGCCCTCGACGGGGACACGCTCTCGTTTCAGCGCGAGGCCGAGTCGCTCGAGTCGGCCCAGGGCGACGTCTACGCCTTCGCGTGGGTCGACACCCTGCGGTCCAACGTCGCGACGCAGGGCGGCTTCGATTTCGTCAACCCGATGGTCCCCTATCGGGTGACCCAGCGCGCCGCCGACCTCGACCTGGACTGGGCCCCGCAAGCCGGGGACATCGACCTCGAGAGCTACACCCACCACGACGAGTACCTCCGCACCCGCGTCGCCAACCGCACCGCGCGGCTCGCGCTCAAGCAGCTCCACCTGCGCAGGCTCCGCGGCGCTGGGGCGAGCTACAGGCAGGACCTGGCCCCGGGGCTGCGCTTCGACCTCGACGACCACCCTGTGACCGAGTTCAATCGCGAGTACGTCGTCCACGAGGTCTCGCACGAGGTGACCGTGCCCGAGGTCGTCGGCCTCACGAGCGGGCGCGCGCCGAAGCCCGTCTACCGCAACCGCTTCCGGTGCGGCCCCCACGACGTCGAGTACCTCGCGAAGGCGCCCGGGCGACGCCTGCAGCAGGTGAGCGAGACGGCGATCGTGGTGGGCCCCGCGGGGGAGGAGATCTACACCGACGAGCACGGGCGCATCAAAGTGCAGTTCCACTGGGACCGCGAGGGACGGCGCGACGAGCACAGCTCGTGCTGGGTCCGCGTGAGCCACGCCTGGGCGGGCGCGGGCTGGGGCACGCAGTTCATCCCGCGCATCGGGATGGAGGTGATCGTGGCGTTCCTCGAGGGCGACACCGACCGCCCCGTGGTGATCGGCTGCCTCTACAACGGGATGTGCGGGATGCCCTTCCCGGTCCCCATCGAGAAGAGCCGTAGCGGGATCCGCACGGCGTCGCTGGAGAACGGGGTCGGCCACAACGAGCTGTCGTTCGAAGACCGACGCGGCGCCGAGCAGGTGTTCCTGCACGCGTGGCGCGACCTCGACGAGGTGGTGGGCAACGACCACAGCCGCGACGTCGAGCGCGACGCGACCATCACCGTCGGCCGCGACCGCGCGGTGAAGGTGAAGGGTGACCGCGTCGACGAGACCGCGGGCGCCGCGTCCGAGGTGGTGCTCGGCGACCGCAGCGCCCGCGTGGGCGGCCGCGAGAGCGTCGTCGTCGGCGGCAGCGCGAGCACCGAGGTGGTCGGCGACCGGGTCACGCGCGTGGGCGGCGATGAGCGCACCGTGGTGGTCGGCGGCGACGTGAGGACCGTCAGCGCCGACCGCTCGGCCCGCGTCCTGGGCACCGACACGGTCACGGTCGGCCGGCACGACGCGCCGCGCTCCTTCGTGCTGCACGTCGAAGACTGCACCCTGCTGTCGTCCGCCGACACGACCGAGATCGTCGCCCAGAAGTCCATCGCGCTGCGGTGCGGATCGAGCACGATCCTGATGACGCCCGACTCGATCCAGATCGTGGCGGCCGAGGTGGTGCTGCAGGGCAAGGGCGCGAGGATGAAGCTCGCCGACGACGCGATGCAGGCGCTGGTCGGCGGCGGGGTGCAGCTCGTCGCCGATGAGCTGGTGCTGAAGTCGTCGGGGCGGGGCTGCGAATCGACGCCGACGCCACGCTCGACGGGGCGACGGTGAAGCTGAAGTCGCCGGTGTCGGCGTCGGGAAGCTCCTCCGCCGAGCCGCCGACGCTGACCCGCATCGAGCTGCGCGACCAGAACGGGAAGCCCATGGCGAGCCAGCGCTACAAGCTGATCTACGCGGACGACCGAGAGTACATCGGAGTGCTCGACGCCGACGGGTGCGCCGAGATCGTGGTGGAGGGATCGCCGGAGATCGAGTTCCCCGACGCGGGCGAGGTGCAGCCGTGCTGAGCGGACGCGGGCGAAGGGGGGCGCGCCGGTGAGGATCTACGTCGTGAAGCAGGGGGATTTCCTCGCGTCGATCGCGTGGGCCCACGGCGTCCAGGATGACGCCATCTGGAACCACCCCGCCAACGCCGCGCTGAAGACCTCGCGGAGCAGCGCCAACGTGCTGTGCCCCGGCGACGTGCTGTACGTTCCCGACGCGAAGCCCACGCGCTTCAAGCTCGCGGTCGGGTCGAGCAACGTCTTCGAGGCCCAGGTGCCGACGACGACGCTGCAGGTGGCCTTCGCCGACGACGGGGTCCCGTGGGCGGGCGAGAGCTACCGGGTCGAAGGGGTCTTCGGGATGAAGATCGAAGGCAGCACCGACGGCGGCGGGGTCGCCACCCTCGACGTGCCGATCAACTGCGGGTCGCTCGACATCGTGTTCCCTGATCGCGGCAGGAGGTTTCGCTTCGACGTCGGGCACCTCGACCCCGTGAGCGAGCCCAGCGGGGCCCGCGCCCGCCTCCAGCACCTCGGGTACCTTCGCCCCGTCGCCCCGGGCGACGGCGACGCGATGGACCGCGCGGTGCGGGACTTCCAGGCCGCCAACAGCCTCGAATCGACTGGCGAGCTGACGGGGGAGACCCTCGACGCGCTCGCGGACCGCTACGGGAGCTGACGAGCGACTCCGATGACCACCGACCCCAACGCTGCGACTTCGCCCGAGGGCCCGGCCGACGTGGGCGCTCCCACCTCCAGCGGCGTCGAGGTGGCGCCCACCGAGCCCGCCAGCGTCGCCGCCGGGGCGCCCCAGGTCGACACGGCGTGGTTTCCCCAGGAGACCGCGATGTGCGGGGACACCCTGGAGGTTCGCGCGCGCCTGACGGCCGAGGGCTTCGACGGGGCGGTGGACTTCCAATACAAGAACGCGCGCGCTCGGGCGCGGACGTCGAGGGCAGGTCCGAGGTGGTCGGCGGCGCGCTCGAGGTCAAGCAGAGCTGGGTGGCCCGGAAGTTCGAGGGCACCTGGGACGACCAGCCCGACGTGGCGCTCACCGGGGCGCTGATGAACAACGCGTGGACCCTCGTCAACGAGGTCGACGCAGCGAAGCCGCTGCGCATCGTGCGGCCCGCCAACGGGTACTCGAGCTCGAACCTCCCGGGGGCGAGCCGGAGCACGCCGCAGTGGACCCAGGACGCGGTGAGCAAGGTCTGGTCGAAGAACGGCAAGAACTACGGCTGGAAGGCGAACTACGCCATCGAGTTCAAGGACGGCGTCGTCTCGGTCATCGGCAAGGTGAAGCTGGTGCCCGTCGGGGCGCTGGTGATCACGGCCGCGATGAAGACGAAATGGAAGTCGCAGATCGAGGGCTACTGGAACAAGGTCTTCAGCGCGCACCGCAAGGCCTGCGGGCGCGGCGACGCGTGCCCGTGTGACTTCGGGTGCTGCCTCTACGAGATCAAGGTGGTGTGCAAGTTCGTCGACACGGGCGAGTACACGACGGTCAACGTGAACGCCGGGGCCTGCACCGGTCCGTGGGGGTCGGCGTCGTGGTGGTACTCCGACACCTGGTGGGAGAGCTGGTCGAACAACGTCCCGAAGTCGGTGCGGGCGCACGAGTTCGGCCACAACATCGGGCTATTCGACGAGTACAAGGGCGGCGCCACGGCCGCCTCGGTCGATCCGAACACGTACAAGGAGCCCACCGCGAGCATCATGTGCAGCGGCACCAGCCCGATGTCCTGGCACTTCAACACGTTCCTCTACGTCCTCGGCGTGATGCACAAGGACAAGTACAAGGCCGTCAAGCGGAAGAGGTCGCCGTGAGCGAGGTTATCAAGGTCTTCGCGGCCTACGGCCCGTCGCAGGCGCTGAGCCTCGCGCTCTGGCCCGACGGGAGTTTCCTCTTCCACCTCCAGGGCAACGTCCCCCCGCTGTTCGCGGCGGTCGAGATGGGCTCGTGGAGGGGCGTCGACGGCGCCCGGGGGCCGCGCTCTTCGCGGATATCGCCCGCGCCCTCCCGCGCACGGTGTCGAACGCCTCCACGCGGCCCGACAGCGCGTACATGGATGTGAAGCGCGAGGTCGACGGCGCCGCGGTGGAGCAGCGCACGGTGAACCTCTACGAGCCCCCCGCGCACTGGGACGTCGCGCAGGCGCGGCTGCTGGGCCTCGTGCAGGGGCCGTGGCTCGCGCACCGTGAGCGGACGGTCACGGCCGAGGCGCGTTGGGACTCCGTGGCCGCCGCGTCTCGGCAGCCCGTGTTGGAGGTGACCTTCGCCGCGACGGGACGCGAGTAAGCGTCGATCCCATCGCCCGCGTCGGCCGAGGGGTGGAGCGTGTCGCTGCTGCCCGCAGGAGCGACCGCGGAGGAGCAGGAGGACTTCCCGAGCGACGTGCAGCCCGACGAGTTCATCCTGCTCCCTGCGCGGCCGTCGGTCGGCGCGTGGCTGGAGTTGCGGCCGGGGGACCGCTACGAGCTCCGCCTGGAGGTCAATCGACAGCTCCCGCCCGGCTCGTGGGACGTCACGGCGAGCTGGCTCGCCGCGGACCCCGGGTGGGGACGGCACCCCGCCAACCGCCTGTCGGGCCGCCTGACGCTCGACCCCGGCCCCATCACGGTGCCCGGGGCGCGCTGAGGGGGAGCGCGGAGCCGTGGCGAAGCTGGTCTTTCACGGAGCGATGTTGCGGTGCAGCGAGGGCCTCGCCCCCGGGTCGCTCGTGGTGCTCCCGGCCAACATGACGAACGGCGAGGACAAGCCCGTCGCGACCGTGATGGATCACCTCCCGATGGTGAACATCCAGGCCTTCGGGATGTGCAAGAGCATGGCGAACCCGCAGGTGGCGGCGGCCACGGCGGCGGCGTCGGGCGTGCTCACCCCCCAGCCGTGCATCCTGCTCACGGCCGCGCCGTGGACGCCGGGCGCCCCGGCGGTCACGGTGCAAGGGATGACGGTGCTGGTCGAGGGGTCGACCTGCATGTGCACCTGGGCGGGCACCATCGAGATCGCCGACCCGAGCAACGCCGCGGTGACCGAGGGCTGATCTCGCTCAGCGCGCGAAGGTTCCCCAGTAGTCGTTACGGATCTCGAAGGGGACCCAGGCAAGCTCGAAGCGTCCGTCGGCGCGGAACCGGAGATCTTGTACCGGATGCGCAGGAGGGACGGCGGCCCCGATGTCCCGGCGACCGGGAGGCGTCCCGCCGCGCCTCGTCCCCCGTGGGTCCCCTCACTCCAAACCGGAGACGCCTACTCCGAACCTCAGCAGGCACCATACGCCTTGCCTCGGCGGTGGCGGTGAAAGTACCGTCCGCCCGCGACGGCCCCGTGCCGACCACCCGAAGGAACGAGACCCCCAATGCCCGTCATCAACGCGCACATCACCGGCACCGTCTGGAAGATCGAAGTGAAGCTCGGCGACGTCATCGAGCCCGGCACCGTCGTCGCGATCCTGGAGTCGATGAAGATGGAGATGCCCGTCGAGTCCGAGGAGGGCGGCACCGTCACGGTGATCCACGTCTCCGAGGGCCAGGCCGTCAACGAAGACGCCCCGCTGGTCACCGTCGGGTGACGCTCGCCCGGCGGCTGTGGCGCTCTCCGGCGCTGCGGTTCCTCGCGCTGGGCGCCGCGCTCTTCGGCATCGAGTCCCTCTCCCGCTCCAACCCCCAACCCTCGCTCACGGCCTCGCGCGCCAGCGCCTCGTCGAGCGCGCCGCGTGGGTCCTCCGCCACGAGACCGCCACCCCTGACCCCACGCGCGGCGGTGCTGGCGGCGGCGGCCCTCGGTCGCCTCGCTGCGGGCCGATGGGCGAACGGGGCGAGGGCGGTGACGGCGCTCTCGGGCGTGGCGGGCGGGTGGTGGCTCACCGAGCGGGTCGTGGCGCTCTGTCAGGGATGACGGCGGGAATGCGAGAGAGGGTGAGCGGCGTTGCGCAGGGAGTGACGGCGAGGCGCGCGAGGCGATGGTCCCCCTGGGTGGCCCTGGCGGTGGTGCCGTGGGTGTGGCTGCCCGCGCGCGACCGGGCCGTCGCCCCGCTGGCCACGAGCGCGCGAGCGCCGGAGGTCACGCACATCGAGCCGGAGGGCGCCCGCTGCGACGGGGTGCTGATCGCCGACGAGTGCCTGCACCCGCGCTGCGCGGTGGGAGAGCTCGACCTGGACGGGTTCTGCCTGCCGACCGCGGGGGCGGTGGTCGACGAGGGCGCGATGGTGGCGACCAACGTGCACACCGAGCGCACCGGGCGGCGGGTGATCTACGAGCACATCCCCCGACGCCACGACGTGCCGGAGGACTACGACCGCTTCGTGTACCCGGTTCCGACCGCTGGGGGGCGCGCGGTGTCCTCGGGCTACGACCTCGACCGTCCCGACTCCCAGCAGCGGCGAGGCGTCGGGCTCCACGCCACCGGCCACGGCGGGGTCGACCTGCCGCAGCCGAGGGGGACACCCGTCCGGGTGGCGGCGCTGCGCGGCGAGCAGGGCGACCCGGAGGTGGTCTACGTGGGGCGACTCTTCGGGACGACGGTGCTGCTCCGCCAGGTGGTGCGCGAGGGCGACACGCTCTGGACCTACCTGACCCTGTACGGCCACCTCGACGCGGCGGCGCAGGGGCTGACGCGGGGGATGTTCGTGCGGCCTGGCGCGGTGGTGAGCTTCGTGGGCGACACCGACGCGGAGGGCTACGTGCACCTTCACTACGAGGTGCGGCGGGCGCGCGCGGGGGTCGACGTGATGCGGGAGGACATCGCGCGGGTCACGGAGCAGGAGGTGAGCGTCCCCTGCGACCCGCGCAACGTGCTGCCCTGGCGGTGAGGGCAGCGGGAGGCGGTCAGCGCACGACGCCGACGGTGAAGAGGTAGTTCGGGACGGCGGCGTTGTTGTAGCCGTTGACGCAGACGACGTAGCGACCCGCGGCGAGGCGGGCGAGCTCGGGGCGCACCGTCGGGTCGATCACCGCGCAGCGGCCGCGGCCCACGGAGTCGTCCTCGAAGGAGATCAGCCGACCCATCGGGTTGAACACCGTGAGGAAGGGATCAGGGCCGCCCGGCGCGCAGGTGGGCGTCGCCGGGAGCTGCACGTCGGCGAAGATCGACGCGCCCATCGGGAGGTCGACCCCCACGCAGTCGCGGCCGCCGGCCTCGACCGAGCCCGCGAACACCGTGCTGGCGGTAACAGTCGGCGACGGCGCGGTGATGCTGTTGTTGGGCTCCGTCTCCATCACCTGCATGGCGCAGGTGCCGGCGGTCGCGCTGCTCGGGGCGCACGCGGTCATCGCCGGGCAGGAGGTGACCCGGCCGGTCCAGTCGCAGGCCATCGCCGCGGTGGACGCCCGGCGGCACCAGCCCGCGCCCGAGGTCGTGGTGCAGGCGAGGCCCGAGTCGCAGCGGGTCCCGCTGGTGCGGCAGTCGGCGCCCGCGGCGGTTCCGTTGGCCGTGCACGCGCCCACGGTCTGCCCTGCGGTCGCGAGGCAGCTCGAGTTGGTCGCGCAGAGGGTCGCCTGGTTGGCGGCGTCGCACATCGCGCCGGCGCTGCTCAGCCGCTCCCGGCAGTAGTCGTTCGGCGTCCCGGAGATGCAGGTCAGCCCGCTGTCGCAGCGCGTGCCGCTCGGGCGGCAGATGCCGCCGCGAGAGCCGAGGGCCACGCAGGTCCAGCCCACCGGCGACGAGACGCAGCCCGAGTTGGTCGCGCAGAGGTTGCGCTCTCCCACCGGGTCGCAGGCCGCTCCGAGCTCCACGCGAGGTCGGCAGCGCGAGGTCGTCGACGAGGCCGTCCCGCTGCAGATCAGGCCCGTCTCGCAGGCCGCCCCGGAGGTGCGGCACCGGGCGCCGTCGTTGCCGTCCACCACGCAGGTGCCCGTGGCCGCGCCGTAGTACGCCGCGCAGGTTCGCCCGGTCTGGCACACGGAGCTGGTCCCCGCCGGGTCGCAGGACGCGCCGTCGGCCACCACCTCGCGGCACACGCCGCTGCCCGTCATGGTGCTGCAGGTGAGCATCGAGTCGCAGCGCGGCGCGACGACCCGGCAGGTTCCGCCACGGGCGCCGTCGGCCACGCAGGTGCTAGACCCGTTGGCCGTGACGCAGGTGCTGCCCGTCGCGCAGAGGCTGGTCACCCTCGCCGGGTCGCAGGCGGCCCCGACCGCCACCGCCGCGCGGCATCGCGACGCCGTGGAGGTGGCCGAGCCGCTGCACGCGAGGCCCATGTCGCAGGCCGTCCCGGTGGCGCGGCAGCGACCGCCGGCGGAGCCGTCGGCGATGCAGGTCCCGGTGGTGGTCGAGCCCGCGTCGGCGATGCAGGTGAGCGCGTCGGCGCAGGGCGGCGGGGAGCTCACCCGCGGGTCGCACATGGCGCCCGCCATCCCAGGGACCAGCTCGGTCACGGTGAGCGCGAAGGTGCCCGTGGGGGTGCCGGAGGGGCGGTAGCCCGCGACGACGATGTAGACGGCGGTGCCCGCGGTGACGTTCGCCGAGGTGGTGAAGGTCGAGGCGAGCGTGCGGGGCGCGGTGCCGCTGTCGTCGTTGCAGCCGAGGCCGGCGTTGCCCGTCGGGAGCGACGAGCACGCGGGCTGCGCCCAGGCGACCGTGTCGAAGCCCGCGGTGGTGCCGTCGTTGTTGGTGGAGACCCGCAGTCGGGAGGTGGCGCGCGGGGTGTACCGGAGCACCACCTCGTGGCCGATGGACGTCGCGCTGCCGCACGCCGGGCGCAGCGGGGCCGTCCCGCCGACCATGGTGTTGCTGCCCGTGTAGCTGGTGGTCGTACCGGCGAGGGTGCCCGCCATGTTGAGGTCGATCACCGAGCCCATCGCGCAGGGGTCGTAGGCCGGGCCCGTGTCGGCCGGGCCGGTGTCGCGGATGCCCGTGTCGCGGATGCCCGTGTCGCGGATGCCCGTGTCGCGGATGCCGGTGTCGCGGATGCCGGTGTCGCGGAAGCCCGCGTCGAAGCCGGTGCCGCTGTCGAAGCCGGCGCCGCTGTCGAACTCCGGGACGTCGACCCTGGGGAAGCCCTGGTCCTCCGGGAAGCCGCGGTCGGTGACGCCCAGGTCGGGGAAGGTCGGGATGGGCCCGGCGTCTTCCTTGAGCATCACGCCCGAGTCCTCTTCGGGCATCGAGTCGAAGGGCGATTCGTCACCCCCGCACGCGGGCAGGAGCAGAGCCAGGGATACCGGGAGCCACCGTCGATTGGACCACATCACACGCACCTCGTTGAGTGGCCCGGCGGCTCGCACGGAACCCGCCAGGCCGTCAAGGGCGCGGACGCCGCACCGTCAGGGCACGGCGGCGAAGGCCGGGGCGGTGGTGCCGCTGGTGGTGGTCGATCCTCGGACGGTGATGCGCCCGACGCTGCCGTTGCCGCCGGCCGTGCCGCAGTTGCCCGGGTCGTTGCCGCCCGCGCCGCCGTTCGCGGTCACCAGCGAGGCCCCGAGGTTGATGCCGCCCACGCGCAGGTAGATCGCTCCGCCCGCGCCGCCGCCGCCGCCGCCCGAGCCGCAGCCCGCGTAGTTGTACTCGTTGTTGCCCGTCTGTCCGTTGGAGCGGATGGCCCCCGGGCTCTCGACGGAGATCGCCGGCGAGGCCACGTAGATGATCCCGCCCCCGTTGGCTCCGGCGGAGCCGTAGCCGTCCTCGTCGGCGCCGCCGTTGGCCCCTGCCCCGCCGAAGAACATCGTCGTCTGCGCCGCGACGCCCACCGCCAGGCCCGCGTTGCCGCCCGGCTGGCAGACCGCTCCGCCCGCGCTCCCGACGAGGCCGCCGCTCGCGTGGCCGCCGCCACCGCCGCCGCCTGCCCAGCAGCACTCGCAGCTCGTGCGCCCGCCGCCGCCGCCGCCGTTGCTGTTGGGCACGGTGTTCTGCACGCCGTACCCGGCAGCCCCTTCGCCCTGCTCGCCGGGCCGGTTGTTGGAGCTCACCCGGGGGTGGCCGCGAAACCCGCGCTCGCTCATGACGATCGCGCCGCTCGTCACCCGCACGCTCTCCCTCGCGGCGAAGGCCAGGATGCCCCCGGTGTTGCCGTCCCACGCGGGCGCGACCAGCGTCGCCCCGGTGACCAGCACGGTGCTGTACTGAGGCATCACCACGGCCTGCGCGCGGTTGGCTCCGGCGCTGCTGTAGGCCGCCGTGAGCGGGGCCTCGACGGTGGCGCGCGACCCGGCCAGCGCCACGATCTGCCGCACCTCCCAGCTCCCCGCCCCGGCGCCCTGCGTCTGGTGCAGGAACACCATCTGCCCCACGGAGAAGCCCGTCGGCGCCGTCAGGTCGACCGCGGTGCCCCCGGCCGCTGCGTTCGCGGGCGAGCGCACGGCGTTGATGGTGACGGTGCCCGAGGTGGGCGTGAGGGCCGCGTCGGCGCCGCTGCCGTAGGGCCCGAGCACGCAAGCGCCCGCGGTGCAGGTGGCCCCCGCAAGGCATGCGCGCCCGCAGGCCCCGCAGTGGGCGTTGCTGGTGTTGAGGTTGGCCTCGCAGGCGTTGGCGAGGTTTCCGTCGCAGTCGCCGAAGCCGGTGTTGCAGCTCTCGACGGCGCAGACGCCGACGCGGCACGAGGCCGTGGCGTTGTTGGTGCTGCACGCGCGGCCGCAGCCGCCGCAGTTGCGCAGGTCGGTCGGGGTGTTGGACTCGCAGCCGTTGGCGGCGGCTCCATCGCAGTCGGCGTAGCCCGCGAGGCAGGTGACGCCGCAGACCCCGGTGACGCAGACCGCCGCGCCGTTGGGCCTCGCGGCGCAGGAGGTGCCGCAGGCGCCGCAGTGCGCGAGGTCGCTCCGGGTGTTGGCCTCGCAGCCGTTGGGCGCGTTGCCGTCGCAGTCGGCGAAGCCCGCGGCGCAGGAGGCCACCGTGCACGCGCTGGCCGCGCAGGCCGACGTGGCGTTGGCGAGCGAGCAGGCGTTGTCGCAGCGGCCGCAGTGCGAGGCGGTGACGCGGGTGTCGACCTCGCAGCCGTCGGAGGGGGCGCCGTTGCAGTCCGAGAAGCCGGTGACGCACTCGTAGGCGCACGCCCCGGCGGCGCAGCGCGCGGTGGTGTTGGGGCGCGGCGCGCAGGCCATGCCGCAGGCGCCGCAGTGCGCGAGGTCGCTCTGGGTGTTGACCTCGCAGCCGTTGGTCGCGCTGGTGTCGCAGTCCGCGAAGGGGGCGACGCAGCTCGTGATGGCGCAGTTGCCGTTCATGCACGCCGGGACGGCGTTGGGGAGCGTGCAGCGGGTGTCGCATCCGCCGCACGCGGCGACGTTGGACTGGATGTTGACGCACGCGCCGGAGCAGCAGGCCTGGTCGGCGGGACAGCCGCGGGTGGGCGAGCAGCCGGTGACGCAGAGGTTGCCCACGCAGAGGTTGCCGAGGGGGCAGTCGTCGTTGCCGAGGCACGCGACGCACTGGCGCGTGGTGGTGTCGCAGCGGGCGGTAGGCGAGCCGGCCCCGCCGTCGGCGCCGGCAGAGCGGCAGGCCTCGTCGGAGCGGCAGCCCGGGGCGCAGGCGTTGGTGGCCGCGACGCAGTACTGGCCTGACGGACAGGTGTCGGCGGAGGCGAGGCACTGCACGCAGCGACCCGAGGCGACGTCGCAGACGCCCCCCTCGGAGCGGCCCACGCACTGCGCGTCGGCGGTGCAGACGAAGGGCACATCGACCGGGACATCGGGGACATCCGGAACGTCGACCTGCACGGGCACGTCGGGCACATCGACGCCGAGGTCGGTGGGGCCGAGGTCCGCGGGGCCGAGGTCCGTGGGGCCGAGGTCCGTGGGGCCGAGGTCTGCGCTGGCCGCATCGGGAGGGCCCCCGACGACCGAGTTGCCATCGGTGCACGCGAGCGCGAGGCTCACGGCACCCACCAGAAGACCGAGCTGTCGATGCCTCATCGCGCGAGGATCGCACGAGTCGGGCGGCGTCCGTGAAGCGCTTTGGGGGAGTGAGGGATCAGGCGGTGGGGACGACCAGCGGCGGGTTGTGCATCCTCTTGGTGATCACCGGGCTGAGGGCGATGAGCACGGCGCCCGCGGCCGCGGTGACGCCCACGATGGTCGCGAAGAGGGTGAACTCCCCGAGGCGCTCGGAGTAACCCCCGATGAGCCCGGCGAGGTAGTTGGCGACGAAGCTGGAGAGCAGCCAGACGCCCATCATCAGCGAGGCGAAGCGGGCGGGCGCGAGCTTGCTCACCGCGGAGAGCCCGACCGGCGAGAGGCAGAGCTCGCCCACGGTGTGGAAGAAGTACGCGCCCACGACCCAGAACATCGCGGCCTGGCCGCCGTCCGCGGTCTGCTTGGAGGCGCCGAGCATCAGCACGAAGCCGAAGGAGAGGAGCAGCAGCCCGATGCCCAGCTTGGCGGGGGTGGAGGGCTCCCTGCGGGCCTTGGCGAGGCGCACCCACAGGATGGAGAACAGCGGCCCCATCAGCACGATGAACATCGGGTTGATGGACTGGAACCACGTCGTCGGCACCACCAGCCCGAAGAGGTGACGGTCGACCTTGGTGTCCGTGTAGAGGGTCATCAGGCCGCCCGCCTGCTCGAAGGCGGCCCAGAAGAAGATGTTGAAGAACGCGAGGGCGAAGATGACGCCCAGCCGGTCGCGCTCGACGTGCGTGAGCTTCGCGGTCTCGGTTTGCACCTCGCCGGGGGCGCGGTAGTCGCCCTCCCCCGGGGGCCCGAGCTTCTGCGCGCCGCGCGGCGCCGGGGCGAGGCCCACGCCCCCGAGGAGGCGCTTGTTGAGCGCGAGGAAGGTGATGAGCCCGAGGCCCATGCCGACGCCCGCCGAGCCGAAGCCCCAGTGCCAGCCGAGCTTCTCGCCGAGCGTCCCGCACACCAGCGGCGACAGGAAGGCGCCGAGGTTGATGCCCATGTAGAAGATGGTGAAGGCCCCATCGCGGCGCGCGTCGCCGGGGGGATAGAGCCCGCCCACCATGGTGCTGATGTTGGGCTTGAAGAACCCGTTGCCCACGATGAGGAAGGTGAGCGCCGCGAAGAAGGCCGTGACCCCGGGCACCGCCATGAGGAAGTGCCCGATCATCATCAGGAAGCCGCCGAGCACCACCGCGCGCCGCTGCCCGAGGTAGCGGTCGGCGATGTAGCCGCCCGCGAGCGGCGTCAGGTACACGAGCGCGGTGTAGGTGCCGTAGATCTTGAGGGCGGTCGCGCGGCTCCAGTGGAAGCCACCGTGATCCGCCGCGCCGGTCATGTAGAGCACCAGCAGCGCCCGCATGCCGTAGTACGACATGCGCTCCCACATCTCCGTCGCGAACAGGAGGTAGAGCCCCTTGGGGTGCCCCTTCTTTACCACCTCGGTGACCGGCGCCTCGGACGTGCTCGCTGTGCTCATGCGGCGCGCATCCTAGTCGAAGCGCTCCCCCGATGGCGACGATCGCGCACCTTGGGAATCTCCCAGGAAGCGACGGGGAATCAGGGATGGAGTGGGGGAAGGGAAGGATGCGCGGCGATCGGACGCCGCCGCGCTCAGGCGGGGATCAGAGGCCGCTGACGTTCAGGACGTACGCGCCGCTGTTGGAGCTGTAGCCGTCGACGACCACGTAGTAGGTCGTGCCCGCGGTGGCCGCGAAGGCGACGCGCGACTGGAGCCCGAGGCCCGCGGTGTCGTCGTTGCAGCCGAGGGTGCTGCCGCCGCAGGTGTTGCCCACGTAGAGCACCGTGTCGTAGGCCGAGCCCGAGGTGTCGACGGTGATGGTGCCCGAGCGGGTCGCGGTGATGGCGTAGACCACGTCCGGCGCGGTGTTGGCCCGGCACGAGCCGCTGTAGTTGGCAGCGCGCCCGGCGGTGGTGCCGATGTACCGCCCGTTGCGGGTGATGGCCGCGGGGCTGGCGCAGGTGTCGTTGTTGAGCGCCACCGACGAGGAGGTCAGCGTGAAGGCGCCGCCGCCGTTGGTGGCGTAGGCGTCCTGGACGATGAGGTAGGTGCCCGCCGGGGGGTTGACCAGCTGCACGGTGCTGCGCGAGGTGGAGCCGTCGTCGTCGTTGCAGGCGACCTCGTCGCTCGTGGTGCAGGCCGCGGCGTTGTGCACGTGCAGCACGCCGTCGAAGCCCGTGGTGTTGGAGGTGAACGTGTACGTGCGGGGCGAGCCGTCGAACACGACCGAGTAGGCCACGTCGCGCCCGGAGCCGCCGTTGCCGCAGGTCGAGGTGTGGTTGTTCTGCGCCGTGGCGGTGTTGCTCATCACGGTGCCGCCGACGGAGTAGGCCGCCGGGGTCGCGCAGGTCTCATTGGTGGCGCGGCAGACCCGGGCCGAGCAGGTGGTCGGGGCCACGCAGGCCGCGCCGCAGGCGCCGCAGTTGGCGTTGTCCGTGGCGAGGTTGCGGCAGGTGCCGCCGCAGTTGGTCAGGCCCGCCGGGCAGGAGGGCACGCAGGCGCCCGCCACGCAGGCGGTGGTGCCGCCGACCGGGGCGGCGCAGACGGTGCCGCAGGCGCCGCAGTTGCTGGCGTCGGTGGCGACCGCGCGGCAGGTGCCGCCGCAGTTGAGCTGGCCCGCCGGGCACGAGCGCACGCAGGCGCCCGCCACGCAGGCGGTGGTGCCGCCGACCGGAGCGGCGCAGACGGTGCCGCAGGCGCCGCAGTTGGTGGCGCTGGTCTGGAGGCTGACGCAGGAGGTGCCGCAGAAGTTCTGGCCCGTCGGGCAGGTGCCGAAGGTCAGGCTGAGGGTGTACGCGCCCGCCGCGCTGGCGCTGTAGCCGTCGACGTAGAGCGAGTGCAGGCCGGCGCCGCTGGCGAGGGTGCCGGTGATGGTCGACTGCGCGCCGCAGCCGTCGTCGTTGCAGATGTTCGCGGTGCGGGCGGCGCTGCGCTGCTCGAGCACGGTGTCCCAGGTGGCGGCGCCGCAGGTCGCGGCGTTGAACTGCGTCGCGGCGAAGGTCGGGCAGGTCATGAACCAGTAGCTGGTCTCAGGACCGCCGGCGGTGGTGCAGCTCTGGGTGAGCACGCCGGTGCCGCTGGTGGTGCCCATGAAGGTCTGGGTTCCGGCGGCCAGCGAGGTGATCTGCGTCACCGCGCCGCTGCCGATGGGCAGGTGCTGGAAGTGCAGCGTGAAGGGCCCGCTGTTGGTGCTGAAGCCCGACACCACCACGTAGTAGGTGCCGGCGTCGAGCACCCGCGCGATCTGCGACTGGGTGCCGCCGCAGCTGTCGTCGGTGCAGGTGCCGGCGATGGTGCCGGTGCCCGAGGCGGGCGCGAAGGCCAGCTCGGTGTCGTAGGCGGTGCCGAAGGTGTCGACGTAGACGACCTCGCGGCGGGCCAGCGTGAAGCGGTAGTACACGTCCGCGCCGCCGCAGCCGGCCTGGCTGGTCGCGGAGGTGGTGGTGCCCATGATCGTCGACGCCGGCGTCGCGAGGCTGATCACCACCGCGCCGGCCGGGAGGTCGTTGGCCGGAGCGCCGGTGACGCAGGCGCCCGCGGTGCAGGTCTGGCCCGCGGTGCAGGTGCGACCGCACGCGCCGCAGTTGGCGACGCTGGTCTGGGTGTCGATGCAGGCCGCGCCGCAGAGGGTCTGGCCCGTCGGGCAGACGCAGGCGCCGACGGCGCAGCTCTGGCCCGACGGGCAGGTGCGGCCGCAGGCGCCGCAGTTGGTGCCGCTGGTCTGGGTGTTGACGCAGGCGTCGCCGCAGAGGGTCTCACCCGCTCCGCAGTTGCGTCGGCAGAAGCCCGCCGCGCACGACTGGCCCGTCGCGCAGGCGGTGCCGCAGGCGCCGCAGTTGGCGTTGCTGGTGTTGGTGTCGACGCAGGCGTCGCCGCACGCGGTCTGACCCGCCGGGCAGACCAGGCGGCAGGCCCCGGCGACGCAGCTCCTGGCCGGTCGAGCACGCGTTGCCGCACGCGCCGCAGTTGGCCGCGTCGGTGAGCGTGTCGACGCAGTTCATGACGCCCGCCGCGGAGGTGCAGACCGTGCGAGGCGCCGCGCAGGTGAGCGCGCAGCGGCCCGCGGAGCACATCTGCCCGGCCGGGCACGCGGCGCCGCAGGAGCCGCAGTTGGCGGGGTCGCTGTCGAGGGTGGAGCACACGTCGCCGCAGAGGCTCTGGCCCGCCGAGCAGCTCCGTCGGCAGAGGCCGACCTGACAGCTCTGGCCCGCCGCGCAGACGACGCCGCAGGTGCCGCAGTTGGTGTTGTCGGTGTTGGTGTCGACGCAGCCGGTGCCGCAGTAGCTCTGGCCCGCGGTGCAGGTCGGGACGTCCGGCCGGGGGCCGGTGTCGTCCGCGGGAGTGCCCGTGTCGTCCGCGGGGGTGCCGCTGTCGACCGCGCCGCCCGTGTCGTCCGCGGGGGTGCCGCTGTCGACCGCGCCGCCCGTGTCGTCCGCGGGGGTGCCGCTGTCGACCGCGCCGCCGGTGTCGTCCGCGGGGGTGCCGCTGTCGACCGGCTTGCCGGTGTCCTCCGTCGGGGTGCCGGTGTCCTCTGTCGGCGTGCCGCTGTCGACCGCGCCGCCCGTGTCCTCCGTCGGCGTGCCCGAGTCGCTGCCGAGGTCCGTGGCCCCGCCAGTGTCCTTCACAACGGGGACGTCTGTGTCGACGGGGGTGTTGTTGACGTTGTCGCTACACGCCGCCGCGAACAACGCGGGGACGAGCCACCAGAGTTTGTTCTGTGACTTCAAGGGTACTGCTCTCCTACGCAAGGTGGCGCAGAAGGGGGGGTACCCTCGCGAACCATCGCGATCTCCCACCATCTTCCACGCGCCATCATCGGGCAATGAACCAAACCCTGCCCCCCGCGGTCAACCGTCCGCGGCGATATCCAGCAGATTGGCCTCCGACGGAGGACGGCGGTCATGCCGTCGCTGTCAGGAACTTTCAGCGCGCGGGGGCTGCGTGGGGGTGCGCCGCGTCGACGGGCCAGGTGGCCCTCGCGTCGAGCGCAGCGCCGTCGAGATGACCTCGGCGCAGCGACACGGCGCCCGCGTAGGCGATCATCGCCGCGTTGTCGGTGCACGCCCTGGTGGGCGGGACCACCAGCGTGACCCCCGCCCTGGCGCAGGCCTCCGCCGCTCGGGCCCTCAGGCCCCGGTTGGCCGCGACCCCGCCGCCGAGCACCACCCTGGGGACGCCCTCGAGCTGCGCCGCGAGCAGGAGCTTGCGCACCAGGGTCTCGACGATGGCGTGCTGCACCCCCGCGGCGAGGTCGCGCAGGGCCTTCTCGTCGGCGGGCTGGCCGTGCTTCGCGAGGTGCTGGGCCACGCTGGTCTTGAGCCCGCTGAAGCTGAACTCCAGCGAGCGGCCTCGCATCGCCTGGGGGAAGGTCACGGCCTCGGGGTCGCCCTGCGCCGCGAGCCGGTCGATGACCGGACCGCCCGGGTAGCCCAGGCCCAGCATCTTGGCGACCTTGTCGAAGGCCTCGCCCGCGGCGTCGTCGCGGGTGGCGCCGAGCTCGCGGATGGTGGCTGCGTCGTCGCAGCGGTAGAGGGCCGTGTGCCCGCCGGAGGCGAGCAGGGCGATGAAGGGGAAGGTCGGCTGGGCGTGCTCCTCGCCCTGGACGCGGGTGAAGGGCGCGAGAAGGTGGCCCACCAGGTGGTTGACGCCGACGAGCGGTAGGCCGCGAGCGAGGGCGATGGCCTTTCCGGCCTGCAGCCCGACCAGCAGCGCGCCGATGAGCCCGGGGCCCGCGGTGACCGCCACGGCATCGATGCTGTCCCAACCGCCGCCGGCGAGGACGGCCTCTCGCACCACCGGGCTGATCACCCGGAGGTGGGCGCGCGCGGCGATCTCCGGGACGACCCCCCCGTAGGGAGCGTGCTCGGCCACCTGGGTGGCGATCACGTCGGAGAGCACCCAGGCCCCGGCTCGGTCGAGGCGCACCACCGAGGCGGCGGTCTCGTCACAGGAACTCTCGATGCCGAGCACCGTCAGCGGCGCGTCGTCCGACGGGAGCGGTCGGGTCGGAGGGAAGGGCATTGGGTCCGCCTGGGGTGACGCTTCTTGTGGTGTCGGCGTCGGGTGTGGTGCCATGCTCCGCGGTGAAGTCCGCGGGGCGCGCCGGTGCGTGCCACAAGTTCCGCGGCGTCGACAAGCAGGCGAGTCATGGCCGAAGCAAAGTCCCCGCGCAAGAAGACCTCCACCGCGAAGCCCGCGGCGAGCAGCACCAGGAAGCCCGCCGCCAGCAAGGCCGCGCCCGCGAAGAAGGCAGCGCCTGCGAAGGCAGCCCCCGCGAAGAAGGCAGCCCCTGCGAAGGCAGCCCCCGCGAAGAAGGCAGCCCCTGCGAAGGCAGCCCCTGCGAAGAGGGCAGCGCCCGCGAAGGCAGCCCCTGTGAAGGCGAAGCCGACGCTCACCCGCGCCGAGATCGAGCAGAAGAAGGAGAAGAAGAAGAACGCCGCGCTTCGCGTCGCGAAGAGGACCAGCGGCCCGCGCCCGGGCACCGCGAAGGCAGCGCCTGCGAAGGCAGCGCCCGCGAAGGCAGCGCCCGCGAAGGCGGCCCCCGCGAAGAAGAAGCCCAAGACGGACTCCGCGCCGAAGCCGAAGCCCCGCAAGCGCCCGGAGCTGTCGGCCTCGACGCCGGACGCCGCCGCCCTCCGCCGCGACGGCGCGCGCGAGCTGGCCAAGCTCATCGCCGCGGCCGGTCTCGACAAGAAGGCCGAGCGCATCGAGATCCTCGATATCGGCGAGAAGGTCGACTACGCAGACTTCCTGGTGCTGATGTCGGGCCGCAGCGACCGGCAGGTGCGCGCCGTCGCCGACGGCGTCATCGAGTCGCTCAAGGAGAAGGGCCACCGCCCGACCAGCGTCGAGGGCATGCAGCAGGGGCAGTGGGTGCTCGTCGACTACAGCGACGTGATCGTCCATGTCTTCGTCGACGAGGCCCGGCGCTACTACGACCTCGAGGGGCTCTGGATGGACGCCACGCGCGTCCCCTTCGACGGGGCCTCGCACGCTGACGGAGCCGCCCCGACCACGTGAAGCTGGTGGTCGCCGCGGTGGGGCGCGTGAAGGAGCCCGAGCTCCGCGCGCTCCTCGACGAGTACTACGGCCGGGTGCGCCGCTACGCGGAGCTCACCGAGGTCGAGCTCAAGGACGATCGGGAAGACCGCGTGGTGGCGCAGTTCGAGCGCTGCCTCGCGGCCCAGGGCGAGCGCGCCGAGCTGGTCACCCTGGAGATCGAAGGGAGACCGCTCTCGTCCGAGGCCTTCGCCGCGAAGGTCGACGACGCCATGCGACGCGCGGTGACGCCGGTGTTCGCCATCGGCGGCGCGGAGGGCCTGCCCCCGGCGGTGCGCGCGAAGGCCCGCTGGCGGCTCTCTCTCGGCGCCATGACCCTGCCCCACCGGCTGGCGCGGCTGATCCTGGCCGAGCAGGTCTACCGCGCGTTCTCGATCATCCGCGGCGAGCCCTACAACAAGTAGCGACGGGCTCAGCGATGGCGGCGGCGGCGTCGGGTGGCGGCGTCGCTCAGCGCCGCGGGGGCGTCGGCGCTCACGGTCGCGGCGTCCTGCGAGGGGGCGGCGGGCGCGTCGACGGTCGGCGCGGCTGCGGTGGCGTCGGTGAGCACGTGCGCGTCGCTCACCGGGGCGACGATCGACGGGCCGACATCGACGGGCGACGGGCCGACGTCGACAGGCGCGGAGGCGTCGACCACGGGGACGAAGCGCACCGGGTCGCTGATGCTCACGGTCGACGGCGGAGGCGAGATGACTCGCTCCTCGCGGGCCCCAGGGACCCAGCGGTACCAGAGCGTCGGAGCGAGCGCGCGGAAGGCCACGACGCCGAGGGCGAGCACCGCCAGCGCCATGAACACGTAGACCCCTCGGCTGCGGGAGCGACGCTCGGCGTGCACCTCGTCCATGAGCACGTCGCGCTTGGGGGTGAGGTCGGTGCGGAGCTGCGCCCAGGTCTCGTCCGAGGGCGGGGGCTTCGGGGCCTGGAAGAGCACGATCGGCGGGGCGTCGAGGGGAGACTCCAGCAGCACCGAGGGCTCGGGGATGGACACCCGAGGCTCCTCCGGCGGCGGAGGAGAGCGGCGCGGGGTGGACGGCGGCGGCGACGGGCGCGACGGGGAGTGGACCGGGCGCATGGTGCGCGGGGCGTTGCCGTCGTCGTCGAAGAAGTCGTCCGCCGGGGCGACGTGGGCGTCGTTGTTCTCCTCGCCGCGAAACGGCACCGGGACCATCACCGTGGCTTCGCCGCGGTCGAGGTACTCCGGGTCGTCGGGCGAGAGCTCCGGGGCGGAGGGCGACGGCGGCCGCGGGACCCCACGGCGCAGGTCGAAGACCGGCGTGTCGTTGGAGAGCATCCCCGAGGTGCGGGAGATCGAGCTGCGCGGCGCCGTGGCGGGGATCGGCGCGTTGCGGTTGTCGTACCAGGCGCTCAGCGCCTCGGCCATCTCGCGCGCCGACTGGTAGCGGGCCTCGGGCTTCTTCGCGATGGACTTCATCACGATGCTCGCGAGCCGCGGGTCGAGCGAGGCGTTGCGCTGCAGGATCTGGATCGGCGCCTTGTTGAGGATCTCGCTGATGAGGAGGTTGTAGTTCTCCGCCTCGTAGGGGAGCCCGTTGCAGAGCACGGCGTAGAGCACGGCGCCGGTGGAGTAGAGGTCGATGCGGGCGTCCTGGTCGCGCGCGCCCGCCGCCTGCTCGGGGGCCATGAACTGCGGCGTCCCCATGACGGTGCCGGTGCGGGTGAGGGAGTTGAGCTCCTTGTCGTCGCGCAGCTTGGAGATGCCGAAGTCGAGCACCTTCACCCGGCGCTTGCCCTCGTCGTCGGTGCTCAGGAAGATGTTCTCGGGCTTCAGGTCGCGGTGGATGACGCCCTTCTTGTGGGCGGCCTCCAGGCCCGCGAGCACCTGCCGGATCACGTCCACCGCGTCCGCCGGGTCGAGCCTCCCTCCGGCGTTCTCCACCACCGTGGCCAGCTCCTGTCCGCGCAGGAGTTCCATGGCGATGTACGGCCCGAACTCCGTGGTCACCCCGAGGTCGGTGATGGTCACCACGTTGGGGTGGTCGATCTGCCCCGCGGTGCGCGCCTCGCGCTCCACCCTCGCCACCAGGTCGGGGTACACGGTGTACTCCGGCAGCAGCATCTTCAGCGCGACGAGGCGGTTGATCTTCGTCTGCTCGGCCCGATAGACGACGCCCATCCCGCCGACGCCGATGATCCCCTCGATGCGGTACTTGCCCTCGATGGACGTACCCGTCGGAAGCAGCCCTTGCAGCCGCCGATTGGTGTTCGGACAGACAAAGGTGCCGTCCGGGTGGTCGCTTCCACAGAAAGGGCAGGCTACCGCGGGCACAGGGAGGCTCACGTTACCGAAAGTCCCGGTTCATCACCAGAAACCCCGCGACCTGCGGCGCTTCTCAACTCGATGGACATCGACCTCATTCGTCACACCGATCGGCCGACCGTCTGCCGCCAGTGGTGCGCGGGATTGGTACCAGAAGCCGCAGCGCTTTCTCAATGTGTGTCGCGACCCGACGTGCCCGCGGGATCGTTGCCGCCTCCCCCCTCCCGAAGCGTGACGCGGGCCACGCCGTCGATGACGCACTGCCCCGCCTCGCAGCGCACCCGCTCCCCCGCCCGGCCGACGCCCGGCCCCGTTGCCGCGCCGCGCAGCGTCCCGGGCGGCATCTGCACCCCGCGGGACCACCCCAGCGGCGAGACCACCGCCGCCCCGGAGGCCCCCACGCACAGCCCGAGGTCGCCCTCCACCCCGAGGTCGTCGGCCTCCATCGGGAGGGCCTCCATGGTGAACGGCCCGCCCAACGGACCTCTCACCCAGCTCGTCCCCGGGCGCTCCGCGGTGCCCGTCCGCACCAGACCGACCAGCATACCTGACCGGGTAAAGCCCGCCCTGCGCCAGCGCGCGGTGGGCTCCGGCAGCGTGAGCACCCGGGCGACGCCCTGGTCGATGTCGTAGCGCACCACGTCCAGCACCCCCGAGGGCGAGGACTGCGCGATGAGCGCCACGCCGTCGTACACGTCGAGCAGGTCGCCAGCGCCGGGGTAGCGCCACTCTCGCCACGAGCGCTCCGGGGTGAAGGTGCAGCCGACCACCTCGGGCTCGCTCTGGTTGCGCGGGGCCTCCGCCTCGGGGGTGCAGTGCCCCGGGCGGGTGCGGCTGCGGCCGTCGGCGCTGGCGATGGCGCCGTCGTCGGCGGGGGAAGGGGCGGCGGGCTCGATGCGCTCGGCGACCAGCGGGGCGAGGGTGGGGCTGGCGGCGGCGTCGGGGCGGGCCCATAGGCGCTGGGGGCCCGCACAGGCGGCGACGGAGGCAAGCAGGAGAAGTGGGCGCATGGCGGCAGCAACGCCCGGGCGCGGCGGATGTTTTCCCCGATCGCGGGTCGTGGTAGGGCAGCGACGATTTTCGTCCCAGGCGTTCGCGATGGAGGACAGCATGTACGGCTTCGATATCACCGAGGAGCAGAAGGGTCTCATCGACACCACCCGGCGCTTCACCCGAGAGCGGATCATCCCCGTCGCCGGGCAGTACGACGAGGAGGAGAAGTTTCCGGAGGAGCTCTTCCACGAGGCGCACGCGCTGGGGCTGGCGAACCTGGAGGTTCCGCAGGAGTACGGCGGCATGGGGCTCTCGTGCCTCGACCACTGCCTGGTGCTCGAAGAGCTCTCCTACGGCTGCGTCGGCATCCAGACCGTCTTCGCGGCCAACATGCTGGGCTCGATGCCCGTCATCCTCGCGGGCACCGAGGAGCAGAAGCAGAAGTACCTCACCGGGCTCATCAACGAGCCCATCTTCGCCGCCTACGCCTGCTCCGAGCCCGACGCGGGCAGCGACGTCGCGGGCCTCAGCACCCGCTACGACAAGGTCGGCGACGAGTACGTCATCACCGGCCAGAAGCGCTGGATCACCAACGCCCACGCGGCCCGGTGGTTCACGGTGCTGGCGACGAAGGACAAGGCCCTCAAGCACAAGGGCATCACCTGCTTCGTGATCGACGCCGACACCCCCGGGGTGAAGATCGGCCGCCACGAGAAGAAGCTCGGCCAGCGCGCCAGCTACACCTGCGACATCCTGCTGGAGGAGGTGCGCGTCCCGGCGAGCGCCGTCATCGGCGGCGAGGGCAACGGCTTCAAGGTCGCCATGAAGACCTTCGACCGATCGCGGCCGTGGATCGCCGCGGGCGCCGCGGGCGTCATCCGCCGCGCCATGGACGAGAGCGTCGCCTACGCCAAGGAGCGCAAGACCTTCGGCGTGCCCATCGGGCAGCACCAGGCCATCCAGATCATGCTCGCGGACATGGCCGTGAAGTACGAGGCCACCCGCCTGCTCTGCCACAAGGCCGCCTGGAACATCGACCAGGGCAGCATCGACTCCGTGGTGAGCGCCTACGCCAAGGTCTTCGGCGCCGACAGCGCGATGGAGGTCACCACCGACGCGGTGCAGATCTTCGGCGGCTACGGCTACACCCGCGAGTACCCCGTGGAGAAGCTGATGCGCGACGCCAAGCTGCTCCAGATCTACGAGGGCACCTCGCAGATCCAGCGCATGGTCATCGCGCGAAACGCGCTGGCGCGCTGCGCGGCGTGGGCCCGGGGCGGGCGATCCATCCGCTCCCCCCCGGGGTCCCATCCCCCCCCCCCCAAAATCGGGGCTTCGAGGAGGTCGAGGTCGACCTCTTCCGCCCGCTCGCGCGTTTCCCCGGCCCCCGGCTCGCGCAAGCAACCCCCCTCGGGGGGGTCGAGCTGTTGGCGTATCTCGCGTCGGGCCAGCCCCTGCACGCCGTGACCGACCTCGGTCGGGGCGGCGCGTTCGAAGTGCGTGGCGGGCTCCAGTCCTGCGCGCGCCGGCCAGGGGATGAGTTCTCGCTGGGCTTCGGCGCCGCGATCGAGTTCGAGGGTGCCATGGTCCCATTCGACTACGAGGTGACGGTCCGTACCCGACCTGTGCCAGAGCTTCGCGCCGAATGTCTGCGCGTTGACGGTCGACCGTGGTTCGTCGCCGAGTCCGACGCCGGGTCCGGGCTCCTTCGTGTGACCTACGACAACTTCGCCCAGGGTCGAAACAAGCCAACGGCGACGGTGCCCTCGTCGAAGACGGTGTTGGCGCACTACCGAGCAGTCGCTACCAGGAACAAGAAGCTGGACGCGTGCGATGCCTCCGTTGAGTCGCTCCGCGGACACCTCCGCGAGTCCTACGTCTTCGACCCGAGCCCCCGGCTGATGCGGGACTACGGGCGCATCGGCAACAACGTGCTGCTGCGCGACGGGTCGAACCTCTCGCCGGTGCTCCATGCGTTGTCCATTGGCAGCGACGAAGAGAAGGTGACGCTTCGACGACTCGTGGAACGCGTTCGCCAGCTCCCCGAAGAACCCTTCGGAGAGATCGCGTTCGAGACGACGAGGCTCGGGGACGTGCTGTTCGGTTTCACTGCCGAGGGTGGTCAGCCGATGCTCGACGCCCGGCTGCTGTCCGATGGGACGCTCCGAACCCTCGCCGTGCTCACGGCGATCGAGACGAGCGAGCCGGGCTCTCGCGTGGTGGTGGAGGAATTCGACAACGGCCTGCACCCCAGCCGCGTCGCGATGATGCTCGCAGCGATCATCGAGGTCGCGACCCGGCGGACGCTCAACGTCCTGGTGACGACGCACAGCCCCACCGCGCTAGACAGCCTCGGGCCCGACCAGCTCCCCAATGTGCAGGTCTGCCATTGGAACGCCGCCCGCCACGCTGCGAAGCTCACGCCGCTCTCCGAGCTGCCGCGCGTCGACGAGCTCCTCGAACGCGGCCGCCTGGGTGACCTCGTCACGCGTCGCGTGCTGGAGTCCTACCTGCTCCCGGTCAGCGACGCGGAGCGGCAGGAGCAGGCGAAGAAGTGGCTCGCGGCGCTCCCGTGAAGGTGCCCGACCACCGATGTTACTTCGTCGACACCAGCTACCTGACGGAACTCTACGCCGTCCCGGGCTTCTCCGATCCTGCGGCGGTGACGGCGATCCGAGCGCGGTTCACGACCGCGTGGTCACGCGGGGATCGGTTGTTCGTTCCGTTGGGCTGCCTGCTCGAGCTCGGCAACCACATCACCAACGTCCATAACGCTCCGCAGCGGAAGAAGTGGGCGGGAGTGCTCGTCGAGCAGGTGCGCCAGGCCATGGACGACCGCGCGAAGCAGCGTCCGTTCACGCTCGTCGATGCCCCGCCGATGTCGGCCGTGCTCGACCTGGTGCGACAGTGGTCGGAGAAGCACGTGGCGGCGCCTCGTGGCCTGGTCGACTCGGCGACGGCGATCGAGGCGGCGCGCTTCAAGAGGGATCGAGCGATGGGCGCGTCCGTGCACATCTGGACGCGAGACCGGTTGCTCAAGGGGGTCGAGCCCGACCCGGAGCCGGAGCCGTTCGTGTGAGCGGTGCTGAAGTTCGTGGGTGCCGCGTCAGAACACGAGCGACTCGATCGTCTCAGGCGACGCGGTATCAAACGCGAATGCATCGGCGAGTGCGCCGGACTGCACCAGGGTTCCAACCCCTTCAACAATCTCCGACAATCCGAGTCGCCGCAGACGAAGCGCACTGAACTTCGAACCGAGTTCCAGCCTGCCGTTGACGATCGGACACATGCCCGTGCGATCGATGCATGCCAGGAACGGGGTCAACAGATTGTACGCCTGTAGGTCCCCTCCACGGGGGCGCGGCAAGGGCTCCATCGTTTCGATCGCCCCGTAGATCTCGCTACGCACGTCCAATGAGTCGGATTCCCGGAGGAGGCGAACCATCTCGACGATCTCGTCGTGGTGGTCCCTCATCCACGCCATCCCGATGTTTCGGAAGCCCGCGTAGAAGTTTACGAAACCGAGTTCAGCCGACGCGGCTTCTACGATCTTCTCGGGCAGATCGGTCTGTCGCAACTGCAGAACAAGTCCATCCCGGGTAACAGCAGTGAACGCATACCCGAAGATCGACACGAAGGAGGGCACGACGACAGCCTTCGTGTTGTCCCGGATTTCACCCCGGAACTTGATGATCCAGGACAGCCGCGCAAGTGCCTGCAGCTCATCGGGCTGAATGACGCGATCGTCGGCCGTCAGCCATTCGTACGCCAAGTTGATCAGTGCCCCTGTATCGCGCTCCCTGTCCAGCCACGACCGCCGCCATCCGTAGTAGTCCTGCTCTGCCTCGTCGAAGAACATTGACGTCGCCCCTTCCCTCATCCCGTCGTCGCCGCCGCCTTCTTCTTCCGCCGAGGCGGCGTCGTCCGGAACGTCGTCAGCACCGGGTCGCCCGGCTCGAACGCGTACGCCGCCGCCGCGCGAATCCGCGCGATGCCCCGCGACGCCAGCGTGTAGACCGCGTCGCGCAGCCTCCGCACGCCTGTCGCCTCGTTGGTCGCCTGCACCCGCGGCCGCAGCCCGTCGGCGATCGCCACCAGCTTCTTCAGGTGCTCGCGCTCGCCCCGGGTGAGCACCGACAGCGCCTTCTCGTGCCGCGCCCAGAACGCCTGCATCTCGTCCGCGTCGCTCACCAGATCGGCGAGCCCGACGCCCCGCCCGACCTTCACCACCCACTGGCGCACCGTGCGGTCGCCTCGAAACACATGCCGGATTCCCCGCAGCACCACCGCCTGGTGCGCGCGCCCCGCCTTCTCCTCCCGTAGCACCCCCGCGTCTTCGGGCTGCGCTGCCGCCGCCCCGACGTCAGCGTTGGTGAGCGCCAGCACCGCCACCAGGTCGGCCGTGCGCTGCAGCTCCTCCCTCGTGAGCGGCGCATCGGGTGCCATCGGAACCGCCACCAGCGCCTCCACCTTCGCCAGCGCCGTCTGTGTCGCGCGCTGCATCCGCGTCAGCCGCGCGCGCAGCGCCCCCGGCGCGCGGGTCACCTCCGCGGGCGAGAGCGCCTTCGCGGCAGCCTGCACCGCGGCGATGCGGTCGGGCGCGAGCGCCTTCACCGTCGCGCTCGTCGCCTCACCCTCGTGCGTCGCCCCTCGTCGCGTCGTCGACCTCTGCTGTGCCATGCGCGTCGCTCCCCGCCGTGGCGCCGTTTGGCCCCCCAATGGGCTGTCGCACCACGGATACACCACCGCTATCACAGCCAGGACGCTGCCGACAGGCTCTCGTCGCATCGGTCGCGCGCGCCGAAGGGTGCGCCGTCGCGGCCGTGGTCCTGCGCGCGAGCGGCGTCCGGGCCGTCGCAGCACGAGGTGGGCTGCGCGCGGCCCGACGCGGCGTGCGCGCGACCGGCGGATGGGCCGTCGCAGAGCCGGGTTCGGCGCGTCGCAGGCTCCCCGTTGTCCCGCGCCGCGCTCGCGCGGTAGCGTCGCCGCTTCGATGACCCGCCCCTCCGCGCTCCTCGCCCTCTCCCTCCTGACCACCGCCTGCGGCGCCAGCACCGGGCTCCGCGAGGGCGACGCCGGTCCCGATGTCCCCGTGCTCATCGACCGCCCCGTCAACTCGTCCGTGGGCGCGTGGGAGCGCTGCTTCGAGGGCGACTCCTGCCGCGACGGCACCGCCTGCCTGCCCACCGGCTACAGCGCCGACGGGGTGCCCGCCCGGATGTGCACCCGCGCCTGCTCGCGCGCCTCCGCGTGCCCCGCCCGGGGGACCCACTCGACCTTCCCGGTGGGCTGCGCCACGGACACCCCCGAGACCGGCGTCGGCCAGTGCTACGAGGTCTGCGAGACCACCGCCAACTGCGGCTCCGGCACGCAGTGCGTCGCCCGCTCGGGCCTTCCCTTCCAGCTCTGTCTCCCCGTCGGCGCCGCGCGCTGACCCCATCGCCTCACCCAATGGAGTCCACGTGATGCGCCTCGCGATGACTGCTGCTTCCGTCGGTGTCCTGTCGGCCCTCGCGGGCTGCGCGAGCGACCCTCCGACGGTGTTCACCCCGGGGCGCGACTCGGGCACCCCCGCCGTCGTCGACGCCGGAACCCCGCCCGGTGACCGCGGGGTGATACCCATCCCCATCCGAGACGCGGGGCCCTCCTCCAACTGCAGCGAGGCCGCGCAGCTCGTCTACGTGCTCTCCGACCGCAACGACCTCTACAGCTTCCGCCCCAACCTCAGGCAGTTCACCCGCATCGGGGCGCTGCGCTGCCCCACCGCCGCGTCGCCCAACTCCATGGCCATCGACCGCGACGCCGTCGCGTGGGTCAACTACGTCGAGTCGGGCCTCGGCGACTCCGCCGGATCGATCTACCGGGTGAACACCACCGACGCGAGCTGCACCGCGGCGGCGCCCGTCACGCATGCCCGCGGGCTGGTTCCGCCTGGGGATGGGCTTCTCCACCGTGAGCGCCGACAACACCGCCGAGACCCTCTTCGTCGCCGCGACGGGAGACCCCCTCGGTGGAGGCAGCCCGGGGCTCGGCAGCATCGATCCCTCGCGCGGACTGCTTCACGTCATCGGCAGCTTCAGCGGCGCCTTCCGGGGACAGAGCGCCGAGCTCACCGGAACCGGCGACGGGCGCCTCTACGGATTCTTCACCACCACCCCGGTGCAGGTCGCCCAGCTCGACAAGGCCACCGGAGCGGTCATCGAGTCGACGCCGATTCCTGGCGTCGAGACCCCGCAGGCGTGGGCCTTCTCCTTCTGGGGCGGGGACTTCTACCTCTACACCGCCCCGTCGGCCCTCGGCGGACGCACCACCAACGTCACCCGCTACCGCCCCTCCGACGGATCGATCGACACCGCCTACATGACCAACATCGGCTTCCGCATCGTGGGGGCCGGCGTCTCGACCTGCGCGCCCATCGCGCCGCCTCCGTAGCCGCGTCGGGCTCAGGTTTGCGCGAGGCCGTCGACGAGGAGTCCCCGGTACGACCGCGGGTCGTGGCGGGCCCGCCCCGCCCGTAAGGGTTGGCCCCTGGCTCTTTCCACGTGGGGTTGTGGATCGTGGGGGACCGCGGAGCAACGCGCCTCCCGTCGCGAAGCGGAGGGCTACGACGCCAGCTCAATGCGTCACAGCGGCCCACGCTCCGTAGTCCGAGACCGGTCAGACCCGGTCCAGTGAAGCCGCCGATTCCACGATGACGCATTGAGCTGGCGTCGCGGTCGCTCCCGTCGCTTCGCGACGGTGAGGCGCATTGAGCTGGCGTCGCGGTAGCCCCGTCGCTTCGCGACGTGAGGCGCGTTGGGCTGGCGTCGCGGTCGCTCCCCACGATCCACGAAATCAGCGGCCCCCATCGTGGAAAATGAGACCAGGGGACAACCCTTACGGGCTGGGGTCTGGCTCTGGTCGCTGACGACCTCGCGGTCGTACCGAGGACTCCTCGTTGCCGACCTCACGCAACCTCGAGCCCTACCCCGTAGTCAGGTCGGCGCGGGCAGCGTGCGCGCCCCATCGAGCGTGAGCCCGCCCGCCTCGGTGCGACGGATGCGCCACGCGAGCGCCGGAACGCCCAGCGCCGCGCCCAGGTCATGGGCGAGCGAGCGCATGTACGTCCCGGCAGAGCAGCGCACCCGGAGCGAGGCCACCGTAAGACGGGCGTCGGGGCGCTCCTCGGCGAGCTCTCGCCAGCGGGCGCTGATGGCCTCCTGGCGGAAGTCGCCGCGCACCAGGGCGATGCGAGGCAGGGCGCGCTCGCAGGCCGCAGCGAGCTCGATGGAGCCGACGCCGAGGAGGGCGATGGCGTGGATGGTCCGCGACGCCACGGGGCGCTCGACCGCGACGCCAGCGCGGCTCGACGCGATGAGCGACACGCCCCCGACGCGGGCCTGCGAGAAGGGCGGATACGCTTGCAGGTAATCGCCCTCGAAGCGTGAGCACGCGAGGGCGACGGAGGGAGCGTCGAGGGCCGCGTCGACGGGGGCGGAGAGCATCCCGAGGGCGTCGAAGGAGTCGCTGCCGACCCCGAGGAGCACGTCGAGCTCGTAGGTCTTCGACTGCGCGCGGAGCCGGTGGACGGCGCGGTTCTCGTCGCCCACGAGCACCGTGAGCAGCCCTTCGGCCATCGGGTCGAGGCGGCCCGCGTGGCCGAGCTTCACCCCTCGGAGCGAGGGGTCGCTCTCCCGGAGGGCGACGAGGGCCTGGGCGGCGGTGGGTCCGACGGGCTTGTCGAGGGCAAACATCGCGGCGCCGGTTGTAGCGCGTTGAGCAGGCTCTGCTCGACTGGCGCGGGAGCCGCGCTTCGAGTCAGCGGGCGCAGCAGAACACGTTGGCCTCCGCCCCCCGGGGAGGCGACGCAGTCGTCCGAGGGCGCTCCTCCGGGGCAGTCGTGAGGCACGGGCGTCGCCGGGACGCTGGCGCAGATGGTCGCGGCGATGTCGTCGGGGATGACCGAGTCGGGGAGGCAGCGGTCGGAGGGCGGGGCTTCGGTTCCGGCGTCGGAGGTGGGCTCCTCGCCGCTGGTGCACGCCTCGAGCGCGGCGGCCTGCGCGTCGCAGCCCTGCACCTCCGCTCCGCAGGCCGGGAGCGCGGCCATGGCGCCGGCCAGGGCGAACGCGCGGACGAGGGAGAGGTGCTCGAGACGGATGTACTGCTTGCTCATGGCGTGACCTCGCGATGACGGCGCCGCGATCGGGACGTGACCGACGCTTGAGCAGCAGGCGTGACATCGTACAGGGGCCCTCAGAAGGTCAGCATGAACCGTCGCGAGCACCCCGAGGCGAGGGAGGCCGCGCGAGACATACGCGGGGTATTTCGAGCGCGGCCGACCGCTGCATCGGGGGGCGCAGCAGGTTCATGCTGACCTTCTCAGTGATGGTCCTCGCCGAGGGCGTAGCGGCCGAAGAGGTTCACGTAGCGCTCGTCGAAGCGCACCAGGGTGATGTCGTCGAGGGGCACCCGGGTGAGCCCGCTCTCCCGCATCCCATTGACCTGGATGTAGTGGAGCGTCGCCTCGTCGCCCTCGACGCCCGCGAGCTCGCCCAGGAAGAAGTCCGCTCCGTCGGGGCGCTCGCACTCGATGATCGCGTAGCGGTAGTGCAGCCGCACCGCCTCCAGCACCGAGCGCCACGAGCGCAGCGGTATCGCCTTCACCGAAGGGGCCTCGTCCAGCGCCCCCTCGGCGCGCAGCACCCGCTCGAAGAAGCGCTCGGCGTCCGTCGAGTGCACCGCGGTGACGTCCCTCAGGCGCAGCACCGCGAAGCCGTTGACCGCGAACTCGTGGAGCGAGCGCACCAGCAGCAGCTCGTCGCCGAGCGCGAGGGGAAAGCCGTTCCAGGTGGGGTGGGTGCCCGCGTCACGGACGATCTGGACGTTCTCGTCCCGGTCGATGGCGCGCTGGAGCGCGTCGGTGATCCCATGCAGGTCGGCGCCCGCGTCGTGCTCGTCAGCCATCGTCGAGTTCACCCTACACGCTGCAAGCCGCTGTAGCATCCGCGGCCGATGAGCCTTGCCCTACCGCTCGCCCCCGGCACCGTCGTGGCGACGGACTACCGCGTCGAGGAGCAGATCGCCCGCGGAGGCATGGGCACCCTCTACCGCGTGACCCAGCTCTCCACCGGCGCCGACCGGGTGCTCAAGGTCATGCACGCCCGGCTGCTCCGAGACCCGCGGGGCAGGGAGCGCTTCCTCCAGGAGGCCCGCGCCAGCGCCCGCATCGACAGCGACCACGTGGTGCAGGTGCTCGCCGCAGGCTTCGACGACGAGGGCGTCCCGTGGATCGTCATGGAGCACCTCCGCGGAGAGGACCTCAGCCACACCCTGAAGCGCCGCGGAGCCCTCCCCCCCGCGGAGGTGCTGGAGGTCTTCCGCCAGCTCGGGCACGCGCTCTCCGCGGCGCACCGCGCGGGCCTCGTGCACCGCGACCTGAAGCCCGACAACGTCTTCCTGTGCGTCGCCCGGCGCGAGGGCGTGCCCTTCACGGTGAAGCTCCTCGACTTCGGCATCGCCAAGGCCCTCGACGAGTCCTCCGAGCAGGGCGCGCCGTTGCGCCAGACCTCCGCCGTCGGAACGCCCCTCTGGATGGCCCCGGAGCAGGCCCAGCGCGGCGAGGTCACCCCCTCGGCGGACGTCTGGTCCATGGGGCTGCTGGCCTTCAAGCTGCTCACCGGGCGCTCGTACTGGCGCAGCGGAAACATGCCCGAGGCGCCCGTCGAGCGGGTGCTCCGCGAGCTCTTCGCCGAGCCCATCGACCCCGCCAGCGAGCGCGCCCGGGAGTTCGGCGCCTCGCTCCCCGCCGGGCTTCGACGCCTGGTTCGCCCGCTGCGTCGCGCGCGACCCGCAGCACCGCTTCCGCGACGCCACCGAGGCCCTCGGGGGGCTCATCCCGGTGCTCCTCGGGCCGCAGCCCACCGCCGCGTTCTCCACCGTCGACAACCCGCGCCGCTCGGCCGTCCCGCCCACCGTGGCCATGCCCCTCGTCGTCACCGGCGCGCCCCCGTGGCCCTCGCCCTCGATGCAGGGCTCCGCCCCGCCGCCGCCATACCACCCGATGTATTCGTCGCAGGGCACGCCGTACCCGCCGCCCATGGCCCCGGAGCCTCCGCGCCCCTCGCTGCTCGGCGCCGCGGTGGTCGGGCTGCTGCTCGGCGGAACCATCCTGGTGGGAGGGTGGTTCGCGCTCTCCCACTACCGCGACGAGCACCCCTCGGACGCCGGGCTCCCGGCCGACGCCCGGGCCTTCCTGCCTCCTCGCGCTGCGGACGTCCCCGCGGTGCGACGGGTCGCGGCGATGGAGCTCAGCCCCCCGGTCTCGACGGTCTCCGCGGGCTTCGCGCACACCTGCGCCCGCGCCTCCAACGGCACCGTCCGCTGCTGGGGCTGGAACCAGTTCGGACAGCTCGGCGACGGCACCCTCACCCACCGCCCCACGCCCGTCACCGTGGTCGGCCTCGACCGCGTCGTCGAGGTGGTGGTCGGCCACGCCCACTCCTGCGCCCGCCGCGACGACGGCACCGTCCGCTGCTGGGGCCTCAACAGCTCCGGCCAGCTGGGGAACAACACCCGCCGCAACAGCGGCGTCCCGGTGGCGGTGTCGGGCATCACGGGGGTGGTGCAGCTCGCGCTCGGCGAGGGCCACACCTGCGCCAGGCTGGGCGACCACACGCTCCGTTGTTGGGGAGACAACACCCACGGCCAGCTCGGCGACGGGACGGCCACCTCGCGCCCCTTCGCGGGGGCGGTCCCGGCCCTTGCGGGGGTGGAGGAGGTCGAGGCGGGCAACCTGCACACCTGCGCCAGGCTCGCCGACACCACGGTGCGCTGCTGGGGCGCGAGCAACTTCGGACAGGTGGGCGACGGCTACGCGGAGACCCACTACCGCCCCGCCGTCGTGGCGGGCCTGCGAGGCGCCGCGGCGCTGGCGCTCGGCCCCTACCGTAGCTGCGCCCGCCTCGACGACGGATCGGTGCGCTGCTGGGGGCGCAACGACACGGGCCAGCTCGGCGACGGGACGCGCATGAGCCGCACCACGCCGGTGGCGGTGATCGGCCTCGCGGGGGCCCTCGACCTGGGCCTCGGGGCCTTCCACGGCTGCGCCAGACTGGTCGACCACACGCTGCGCTGCTGGGGCAGCAACGCCTTCGGCCAGCTCGCCGACGGAACCGCCATCGACCGGCCCGCGCCCATCCCGGCGAGCGTCACCGGCGCGGTGTCCGTGAGCGCGGGCGAGGTGCACACCTGCGCCCGCACCGAAGACCGCGCGGTGCGCTGCTGGGGCGGCAACGGCTTCGGCCAGATCGGCGACGGCGCCACGGTGAACCACGGGGTCCCGTTCGTGGTGCCGGGGCTGTAGGGGGGGTTTCCCCTCCCCCTCCGCGGCGCCTGATGGTTGACCTCATCTCGGGCGGCGGGAAAGTGTCGCAACCCGCTGGATCGCTGGGGTTCCGCGCGATGGCGCGTCACCCCAGGCAATAACGATGGCCGCCCCGGGCTGCCCGGGCTCCGGTCGGACATCGCTTGCCCAGGACGGAGCGACGACCTTCGACGTCCTTCTTCGGGATCGCAGGGCGCTGGGTGATGTGAGCCCAGCGACGGCCGACCGGAGCCCCGGGCGGTGCCCGGGGCGGCCATCGTGTTATTGCCTGGGGTGACGCGCCATCGCGCGGAACCCCAGCGATCCAGCGGGTTGAGCCCCTTTCGCATCGGCGAAGATGAGGTCAACCATCAGCCGCGGCGCGGAGGGGAGAGAGAGAGCGTCTCAGCGGACGAAGAGGTAGCCGAAGAAGGCGTTGTCCCGGTCGCCCGCGTCGCCGCCGCAGGTCGAGATGTTGCCGCAGGAGACGTCGCCCCCCGCGCCGCAGCGGTTGAACTGGCCGCCGAAGCCCAGGCGGGAGTCCGCGGTGCCGCAGTCGTTCTCCTGGTTGGTGAGGATGCCGAGGCGCACGGCCTGGTAGTCGCCGCCGCTCACCATGTTGAAGCCCTCGGCGTTGCAGAAGGGCTGCAGCGAGGGAGATCCCACCAGGGTGCGCCAGGCGTTGCGGCCCAGGGAGGTGGCGCGCGCCGGGCCGGCGAAGATGGCGTTGAGCGGGCCGACGTTGCTGCTCGACACGGGCACCACGAGGTAGCGCGGCGAGCCGTCGACCATGCCCACCCGGAGCTGCTGGAAGGGCAGCGTGAAGAAGCCGCGGAACTTCGCGGGCGTCGTCGAGAGGTCCGTCGAGGCCTCGTTGAGGACCGAGGTGCTCGTCCAGATCGCGGAGCTGTACACGAAGCCCGGATCGCGCCCGGGGACCTTCATCACCAGCGTCCAGCCGCCGCCGTCGCTGGTCATGTCGCAGTAGGCGCGCCAGTTGGTTCCGCCCGCGCTGAGCGTGTAGACCCCCGTCGGCGCCGCCCTCGGGATCGCGTTGCAGCTCGCGTACACGCACGCCCCCGCGGTCTCGCACCCGTTGGCCGGGTTGTAGTCGCAGTCCGAGAAGCCCGCGTTGCAGGTGCCCATCGAGCACGCGCCGCCGCGGCACACGCCCGCGGCGTTGGCGTAGGTGCACGCGCGGCCGCAGGTGCCGCAGTGGGCGGCGCTGCTGCGCACGTCGACCTCGCAGCCGTTGGCGGCCGCGCCGTCGCAGTCGCCGAAGCCCGCGTTGCAGGTCGCGACGGTGCACGCGCTCGCCGCGCATCCCGCCGTGGCGTTGGCGAGGGCGCACATCCGGCCGCAGGCGCCGCAGTGCGTGACCGTGCTGGTGGTGCTGACCTCGCAGCCGTTCTCGATGGCCCGGTCGCAGTCCCCGAAGCCCGCGTTGCAGGCGATGCCGCAGGCGCCCGACGCGCAGGTCGAGCTCGCGTTGGCCCTCGCGGCGCACGCCATCCCGCAGCCGCCGCAGTGGGCGACGGCGCTGGTGACGTCCACCTCGCAGCCGTTGCCCGCGCTGCCGTCGCAGTCGCCGCGGCCCGCGTCGCAGCCCGCCACGCGGCACACCGACGACACGCAGCTCGCGGTGCCTCCGACGGCGGTGCACTCGCGGCCGCACGATCCGCAGTTGCTGGTGGTGGTGCGGGTGTCGACCTCGCAGCCGTCAGAGGAGACGGCGTTGCAGTCGGCGAATCCCGCCACGCAGGAGATCACGCAGGCCCCGGCCACGCAGCCCGGGAAGCCGTTGGGCCGCGCGGGGCACTCGTTCATGCAGCGGCCGCAGTGGGTGGTGGAGGTGCGGACGTTGGTCTCGCAGCCGTCCGTGGGGTTGCCGTTGCAGTCGCCGAAGCCCTCGTCGCAGGCCGCGACGGCGCACACCCCGGCCGCGCAGCTCGCGGTGCCGTTGGGGGGATTGCACGCCCCGCAGGCGCCGCAGCTCGTGGTGCTGGTCGCAGTGTTCACCTCGCAGCCGTTGCTGGCGTCGCCGTCGCAGTCCGAGAAGCCTGGCGTGCAGGTGAAGCCGCAGGTGCCGGAGGCGCAGGTGGTGGTGGCGTTGGCGCGCGCCGGGCACGCGCGGTTGCAGGCGCCGCAGTGGGCCAGGTCGGTCTGGGTGTTGGTCTCGCAGCCGTTGGCGCCGCTGGAGTCGCAGTCGCCGAAGGGGGCGTTGCAGGCGCCGACGCCGCAGGTGCCGTTGAGGCAGAGGGGCATCGCGTTGGCCACCGAGCAGCGGTTGTCGCAGCGGCCGCAGTGGGCGAGGTTGGTCTGACCGTCGACGCAGGCGCCGGAGCAGCACGACTGGCCCGACGGGCACCCGCGCTCGGGGGTGCAGCCCATCACGCAGACGCTGCCTACACAGAGGGTTCCGGAGGGGCAGTGCTCGTTGACGACGCACTGCACGCAGGTGTGGTTGACGGTGTCGCAGCGGTTCTGCGGGGCGGCGCCGCCGTCGGTGGGCCCGCCGGTGGGCGCGCAGCCCTCGTCGCCGCGGCAGCCCGGCTCGCAGGTGTTGGTGGCGCCGTTGCAGTGCTCCGTGGCGGGGCAGGTGTCGCTCGAGGCGACGCACTGCACGCACATGCCGGTGGCGGTGTCGCAGGCCCCGCGCCCGGGGTTGGTCATGCAGTCGGCGGCGCTCGTGCAGCGCGGCGGACCCATGTCCGCGGGGGTGTCCATCGGGGCGTCCACTGGGGCGTCCGGCGAGCAGCGGTGTCCATCAGGCGCCGGGTCGACCGGGACGTCCCGGCGACGTCGCGGCGGAGGTCGTTGGCGACGGCGGCGTCGGCCGGGCCTCCCACGACGCTCTGGCCGTCGCTACAGCCCGCGAGCGCCGCGCCCAGCGCGGTGGCCCAGAGCACCAGGGACCATCGGTTGATTCGAGTGTTCATCATCGCCCAGGCTATCAGCGGGGGCGCTCGCGACGCGAGGTATCGACGGACGGCGGTCATGGCGCGCCGCCGCTCCGCCGTGCCCATCGGCCCCCTCTGGCTGCATCCTCCGCGGCCTCCCCGATGCGCGCCCCCCGATTCGCCGCCGTCTTCTTCGACCTCGACGGCACCCTCGCGGACTCCGCGCAGGACATCACCCTGGCCCTGGAGTTCGCCTTCGCGGACGTAGGCATCCACACCGAGCACCCGATCCACCGCCTGGTCGACGGCTCGCCCCTCGAGGCCATCTTCGCGCTCGCGGCGCCCGACAGCACCAGCGCCCAGTTCGACCGCTTCGCCCTCGCGTACCGCGCCCGCTACGAGACCCTCGGGCACCAGAACACCCGGCTCTACCCCGGCGTGCGCGAGACCCTCGAGGCCCTCTCGCTGCTGCGCCCGACGCCGTGGCTCGCGGTCGCCACCGCCAAGCGCAGCGCCACCGCGCGCGCGGTCTGCCAGCACCTCGGCATCGAGCAGCACTTCCGCGCCATCGAGGGCACCTCCGGCACTGCCATTCCCCCGAAGCCCGCGCCCGACCTGGTCAACGCCCTGCTGCGCCGCTCGGAGACTCCGGCGGACCGCTGCCTGCTCGTCGGCGACACCCTGCGCGACGTGCTCGCCGGCAAGGCCGCGGGCGTGCGCACCGCCGCCGCCACCTGGGGCCACGGGCGGCGCGAGGAGCTCATCCGGGCCAGGCCCGACCACGTGCTCGAAGACCTCGAAGACCTGATCCCGCTGTTCAACGACGCGTGAGCGCGGTGCAGCGCGACGCCGAGGGGGTAGACCTCGCGAAGTACCTCGCGGAGTGCAGGGCGATGGTGCTCGACGAGATCCGCGCGATGGTGCCGCAGGGCTCGCGCGCCTCGCGGGTGCTCTACGACCTGATGCTCGACTACCCCATGCGCGACGCCAAGGGCCTGCGCCCCGCCCTCTGCGTCGCCGCGTGCCGGGCCCTCGGAGGGTCGCTCGAGGGCGCGCTCCCCAGCGCCGCCGTGCTCGAGCTCTACCACAACGCCTTCCTCATCCACGACGACGTGGAGGACCGCTCGGAGAAGCGCCGCGACGCCCTCACGCTGCAGCGCCTGCACGGAGTCCCCATCGCGGTGAACGTCGGCGACGCCATGCTCGCGCTCGCGCTGCAGCCGCTGCTCGACAACATGCACCGGCTCGACATGGGCCGCGCGCTTCGCATCCTCGAGACCGTCGCGGTGATGGCGCGCGAGTCCGCCGAGGGCCAGGCCGTCGAGCTCGACTGGGTGCGCCACGCCCGCTGGGACCTCACCGACGACGACTACCTCGCCATGGTCGACCAGAAGACCGGCTGGTACAGCTTCATCGCCCCGGTGCGCATCGGGGCCATCGTCGCAGGAGCCTCCGCGGAGGTGCTCACCGCGCTCCATGCCTTCGCGGGCGCGCTCGGGGCGGCGTTCCAGATTCAAGACGACGTGCTCAACCTCCAGGGGCGCGAGGCGGACTACGGCAAGGAGATCGCGGGCGACCTCTGGGAGGGCAAGCACACGCTCATCCTGCTGCACGCCCTGCGCTCCATGGGCGCCGCCGAGCGGGAGCGGGCCCTGGAGATCCTCGACCGCCCGAGGCCCGACACCGTCGACCCGGCGCGCGACGACCTCGCCGGGCGGCTGCGTCGGATCGTCCCCGCGCTCGCCGAGGAGGGCCACCTCGACGCGACGGCGAGGCGGAGGCTCGACGCCCTGCTGGAGGACGTCACCCGCACCAAGACCCGCGACGACGTCGAGTGGCTGCTCTCCCAGATCGACCGCCACGGCAGCCTGGGCTACGCCCGCGAGGTGGCGAGGGCCCGGGCCTCCGCCGCGGGCGCGATGCTCTCCTCGTGGTCGTGGATGAAGCCGAGCGTGCACCGAGCGGTGCTGCAGTCGCTGGTCGACTACGTGATCGAGCGAGAGCGCTGACGGCGTCGGCCCTTGAGGCCGAGCAGCCCCAGGAGCAGCGCGCCCCAGGCCCCGCCGGCTCCGCCGACCTGACCGGCCCGGCAGCCGCAGCCGTCGTCCGTGGCGGTCGGGGGAGCGCTGGTGCCGCCGTCCTCCGAGGCGGAGGTGCCGCCGTCGTCGGGGATGAAGGTGCCGCCGTCGGCGCCGCCCCAGCGGCCGCACTGGTTGCGCACGCAGGTGGTCCCGATGGGGCACTGGATGGCGGCGCAGCGGTCGGCCACGCAGGCCCCGTTCGAGCGCTCGTCGCAGAACTGCCCCTCCGCGCAGCTCACGCCCGCGCAGATCGGCACGCAGATGGGGTTTCCATCGAAGAGGCGACACGAGGTGCCGCCCGTGGCGCAGATGAAGCCGAGCTCGGGGTGGAAGGAGCAGCGCTCGCGATAGCAGACGCCGGCGACGCAGGCGCCGCCCTCGCACACGCAGCCGTCCGTGGAGACCGCGGCGTCCGAGGAGGGAGCGACCGCGTCGACCCCGGGGGGAGCGTCCGCGACCGTGGCCCCATCGAAGACGACGACCGGGGAGTCCGTCGGGGTCGTCGGGCGATCGAGGGCCGGAACATCGGTGCCCGGTGGGACATCGGTGCCCGGTGGCGCATCGAGCGGCGGCCGGACATCGAAGGAGGCCGGGATGTCGCTGCCCGCAGGAACATCCCTGGACACCGGGACATCGGAGCCCACCGGGACATCCATCGACGCGGGGACGTCCGTCGGGGGGCGCACGTCCACGGAGACGGGCGCGTCGGTGGGGACGCCGAGGTCCATCGAGGCGGGGACGTCCATGGTGACAGGCACGTCGACGCGGCCCGCGTCGGGCACCCCGGCGTCGATGGGCGTCACTCGCACGCAGGTGCAGGTTCCGCCGCAGGAGACCCAACCGGCTCGGGGACACGACTCGGCGCGGGTTCCACAGAAGGGCGCGTAGCCGGCCTCGCAGCCTGACGATCCGGGCTGCACGCACTGCCCCGGGTACTGGTGGCAGCCGCTGTTGCAGGAGCACCGGCCCTGAGCGCTCGCCACCGACGGGAGCGACGCCACCATCGCGAAGGCGAAGAGGGCCGCGAGGCCGGAGGGCCACCCGAGGCGGGAGCGCGAACGATGGATGGAAGTGTTCATGGGTTGGGACACCGTCGGCTGGTGAAGATGAGCGAGAAGGTCTGCGACGCGGTGGTGCTGCGGCCGCACGCGTCGACGGCGGTGAACTCCACCCGCCAGTTGCCGCGGATGCCGAAGACCGAGAGCGCGGGCGCGCCGGCGGAGGGGCCGCCCACCTGCCGACGGAAGACGTAGGGAGCCGCGGAGAGCGAGGCCGGCGGAGGGGCCTCGAGGCCGTCGGGGGTGAGCCATCGCGCTCCCACCGAGCGCACCGGGGAGGAGGCCGTCACCGAGGCGGTGAAGTCGAAGAAGACGGGCAATCCGCCGGTGGTGCAGGTCTCGATCTCCTGCCCGCTGGTCGGCGCCCCGACCGTGAGCACGGGACCCGCCCCGGTGCAGCTCGAGACATCGACCGGCACGTCGCGGGGCACATCCGCCGCGGGGACATCGCGGGGCACGTCGCGCGGGCACGTCGCGGGGCACGTCCGTCGCGGGCACGTCGATCGCTGGGACATCGCGGGGCACGTCGATCGCGGGCACGTCGGTGGAAGGTCGGCTGTCGCCCGCGTCCGCGACGTCCCTCGCGGCGGGCACGTCCGTCGCGCCTGCATCGACGCCGGGGACATCGATGCGCGGCACATCGGCGCCCGCATCGATCGCGGGCCGATCGTCCGCCACGGCCACGTCCGTCAAGGCCCCGTCGCGCTCTCCCGCGTCGGGGAGCGCCGCGTCGGGGAGCGCCGCGCGGTCTTCGAGCGCAGCATCGACGACCGCAGCGTCCTGGCTACCCCGATCGTCGACGATCGCATCCTGCGACGCGATCATCGCGTCATCGGTCACCTGCGCATCGCCCGCGGTCATCGCCTCATCGCCGCAGCCTGCCAGCAGGGCACCGCACAACATCACGACGGATCGTCGTCTCGACATCAACTCATCTCCGGATCGCTGTTGGAAGAGCGGAGGGGCCGTACAGCGAAGCCCCTTACCTTCCACGTTCCGCTCCGATGTACCAATCCCCTTGGAATTAAGCCATTGTGCGCATTTTGCACACATCGGGAAGCGATGTGCACGCCCGGGTGTCGCTGTAACGGTGGAATGGGGATGGACGGGCGCCGTCAGGCGACGGCACAGTCCCCCCACGAAGGACGATGGCCCACCCCGAGTGTCGTCGCGGCAGCGCGCCGCTCCCGAAGCGCGAGACCCGCCAACATCAGCTGGCAGTTGTGATCCTGCTGGGCCTGCTCGGATCGGGCAGCCCTGCGCTCGCCCAGGAGAACCCCGCTACGGCCGAGGCGCGGGTCCACTTCGACCGCGCGGTCGACCTCTTCGAGTCTGGTGACGCCCGCGGCGCGCTGGCGGAGTTCGAGCGCGCCTACCAGCTCACGGGCCGCGCCTCGGTGCTCTACAACATCGGCGCCTCCTACCAGGCGCTCCACGACTACCCCCGGGCCATCGACGCGCTCCGCCGCTACGTCGCCTCCACCGAGGGCCGCAGCACCCCGCAGCGCGACCTGGCCATGCGGGCCCTCTCGCAGATGGAGCCGCTGGTCGCCCACCTCCGCGTGGTGCGTGAGCCCGCCGACGCGACGGTGCTGCTCGACGGGCGCGCGCTGGAGTCCGACCGCGCCACCGTCGGGCCGGGCGCTCACGTCCTCACGGCCAGCGCTCCGGGGCGAGAGTCCCGTCAGGTCGAGGTGACGGTCGTCTCGGGCGACGAGCGGGAGGTGACCCTCGCCCTGGCCCTCCTCACGCCAACGCCGCCGGTCGTGGCGCAGCCGACCCTCCCAGCCCCCGTCGTTGCCGCCAATCGTCGGCTGTTCTGGTCGATGGTGGTCACCGGAGGGGCGCTCGCCCTCGGGGCCTCCATCACGGGCATCGTGGCCATCGAGACGCAGCGCGACTACGCCTCGCACCGGGTCGGCGACCCCGACGTCCGGGACCTCGCCAGCCGCGGCCGGGCCCTCTCATGGACCGCCGACCTGCTCGGCGTCGGCGCCCTCGCCGCGGGCGCCACGGCGCTGGTGCTCGGGCTCCGTTTTCCCTCCCGCAGCGGGGCTCCCACCGCGCGAGCCTTCGTCGCTCCCACCGCGGGCGGCGCGGCGCTGACGGCCTTCGGGTCGTTCTAGCGCGGCGGTCTGGCGCTCACGGCTCGAAGTCTCGCGACACCGGCAGTCGATCGACCCCCGACGAGGCGCGCGGCGACGAGCTCGGGCGGTGGGTTCGTACCGAGGCGCGGCGGCGAGACGGTGGACCCGCGTCGACGACCACCTCCACCGCGAGCACCGGGGGCGCCTCCCTCTCCGGGACCCTCCTCGGCGATCCGGCGTCGTGGAGCGGCGAGGGCGCCGCCCGCGGAGCGACGACGACGGCGCCCACGGGGGATGGGGTCGATCGGGAGAGCCACCACGCGCCCGCGCCCACGGCCATGAGCACGACGAGGGTGGTGCCCAGCACCTCGATCGGGACGCCCCGCTTCGGCGCGGCGATGAAGGTGGGCGCCGCGCGCAGGGCACGGCGCGAGGAGACCACCACGGCGTCCTCCTCGACCTTCGCGGGCGGATCGTCCACCACGTTGATCGAGGCCGCCCCATAGGGGCGCAGCGCGTCGAGGAACTCCCTCGCGCTGGAGAACCGCCGCTCGCGCTCCCGGTCGAGCGCGCGCAGCACCGCCGCGTCGAGCCCCTCGGGGATGTCGTCCTCCAGGAGGCTCGGGCCGATGGGCAGCGACGACCCCCGCACGATCTCCAGGAACAGCTCCCCCTGGTTGGCGCCCTCGTAGGGGAGGCCCCCGGTGAGGAGCTCATAGAGCATCACCCCGACCGCGAAGAGGTCCGCGCGGTGGTCGATGTCCCGCCGTCCCATCCACTGCTCCGGGGCCATGTACGCAGGCGTCCCCACCGGGACTCCCTCCTGCGTCGTCTGATCAAGCGTCGCGCTCACCCGGCGAAACTTCGACACCCCGAAGTCGAGCAGCTTCACCGACTGCTCCCCGTCGCCCTCCCGCAGGAACACGTTCTCGGGCTTCAGGTCACGGTGGATGATCCCCTTGGCGTGCGCCGCGGCGAGCGCCGAGAGCACATACCCGATGATCCGGCAGGCCTCCTCGCACGGGACCAGCTCCGGCCTCGCGAGGCGATCGGCCAGCGTCTCTCCCCGCAGCAGCTCCATCACCAGGAAGGGCTCTCCCAGGTAGGTTCCGGTGTCGAAGACCTCGACGATGTTGGGGTGCCCGATCTCCGCCGCCGCGCGCGCCTCGCGGGCGAAGCGCTTCACCGCGTCGGGCATCTTCGCGACGTGGGCGTGCAGCACCTTGATCGCCACGCGCCGCCCGAGCGCCGTGTGCTCGGCCTCGTAGACGGCCCCCATCCCCCCTTCGCCCAGGCGACGCAGGATGCGGTACCGCCCCTCGAGCTCCGCGCCGTCGTTGATCATCCGTCGGACCTCAAAGGCACCGCGCGGCGCACGCGCCGTTGCAGCACCGCGGCGTGCCAGCCCCGCAGCTCGCCCCGCAGGAGCCGCAGTGCCGAGGGTCGGTCAGCAGGTCGGCGCACTGCATCCCGCAGGCGACCAGCGGCGCCCGGCACCCGCCGCCGCGGCAGAGGCCGTCGGAGCAGCGGGTGGTCCCGGAGCACGCCTGGCCGCAGGTGCCGCAGTGGAGGTCCGTCACCAGGAGGTCGGCCTCGCAGCCGTTGGCCGGGTCGCCGTCGCAGTCGCCCCGACCGGGAGCGCACACGCAGCGGCCGTCGCAGCTCGCGTCGGCCACGGGGGCGTCGTCGGTCGCGGCGTCGGCCTGGGAGTCCGCGCCTCCGGCCGCGTCGAGGACGCCTGCGTCGAGCGAGGGGAGCAGCACCCCGGGGCCGAAATCCAGGGCGACCGTGCAGCACGGCAGGAGGAGCAGGCCCAGCACCGCGGCGACGCGCTCAGCTCTCACGGACGCTCACCGGCTTGGGCTTCAGGCCGTACCGCTCCATGCGGGTGATGAGGCACCGGCGCGAGATGCCCAGCTCCCTCGCGGCCCTCGACTGGTTGCCCCCGGCGCTCGCGAGCGCCTCCACGATGGTGCGGCGCTCGGTGTCCTCCACCCTCGACCTGAACGCGGAGGGCTCGTCCGAGGGCGTCACCGAGCCGAGCATCGCCGCCGGGGTCAGGCACAGGTGCTCCAGCAGGATCTCGTCGCGCTCGGCCAGCGCCATGCCGCGCTCGATGACGTGGCGGAGCTCGCGCGCGTTGCCGGTCCAGGGGTAGGACTCCAGCGCGGCGGCGACCCCGGGCCCCAAGGTCCAGCGCCCCCCGCGGCTCGCGAGGATCTTCTCCGCCATCGGCAGGATGTCCCTCGGCCGGGAGCGCAGCGGAGGGACCTGCACCGTCACGCCGTTGAGGCGGAAGTAGAGGTCCTGCCGGAAGCGCCCCTGCTCGACCTCAAGGGGGAGGTCGCGGTTGGTGGCCGCGACGATGCGCACGTCCACCGGCACCGGCTTCGTGGAGCCCACCCTGGTGATGGACCGCTCCTGCAGCGCTCGCAGCAGCAGCGCCTGGTTGGCCAGCGAGAGCTCGCCCACCTCGTCGAGCAGGAGCGTCCCTCCGTCGGCGCTCTCGAAGACCCCGACCTTGCGGGCGTCGGCGCCGGAGAAGCTGCCGCGCTCGTGGCCGAAGAGCTCGCTCGCGGCGATGGACTCGGTGAGCGTCGCGCAGTTGATGGCCACGAAGGCCTTGCGCGCCCGCGGGGACTCCCGGTGCAGCGCGCGCGCCACCAGCTCCTTGCCGACGCCGGTCTCGCCCTGCACCAGCACCGGCAGGTCGCTCGCGGCGAGGCGGCGCACCAGGGCGAAGAGCGCCACCGTCGCCGGGTCGACCGCGACCACCTCGTCGTCCGCCCCGGACGCCTCCGGGGCCGCCGGGCGGGGAGCCCCGCTCAGGGTGAGCAGCACGATGATCTTCGTGCTGCCGATCTCGATGCGCTCGCCGTCCTCGACCGCCCGCTCGCCGCGCACCTGGAGGCCCGCCACGAAGGTGCCGTTGCTGCTGCCCTCGTCGCGCACGGTCACCGAGCGCCCGTCGAAGGCCAGCGTCGCATGCACCCGCGACGCCCGGTGATCCTCGAGCGGAACCTCCACGAAGTCCGCCCGGCCGATGCGCACCGCCGCCCCCGCAGGGAGCACCACCACCCGCGGGCTGCGGTCGTGCTCCGCCACCAGGAGCCGCGCGGTCGCCCTGCAATCAGCGTTCGCGGCCAGGAAGGCAGAGGTATCCGTCGGGTGCTGATTCACGCCCGCGCAGCATACCAGCGCTCCATGGCCGGGGCACGACGACCGCACCCCCCGTCAGACACTTGACAGGCTCTCGATGGAGGGGGGCCAATGGCTGCGGGATGAAGCACTGCCCTCGCTGCCAGGCTCGGTACGACGACGCGTCCACGGTCTGCTCGGTCGACGGGGCCTCTCTGGAGGCGCCGCCCGATCCGATGGTGGGGCGCACGCTGGCGTCGCGGTACAAGATCCTGCGGCGCGTCGGGGCGGGCGGCATGGGGCAGGTGTACCGGGCGCGGCACGTGATCCTGCGGCACGACGTGGCGCTGAAGCTATTGTCCCCGGAGCTCACCCGCGACCCGGTGATGCGCGAGCGCTTCGTGCGCGAGGCGCAGGCCACCAACCTGCTGAAGCACCCCAACATCGTGGACATCTGGGATGTCGCCGAGGAGGGCAACCGGGTCTTCCTGGTGATGGAGTTTTTGGAGGGGGAGAGCCTCGCGCAGCGGATGCAGTCGGGTCCGATGGGGGTTCGCGAGGCGGTGGAGATCGCCATCCCGGTGTGCCACGCCCTCGGTCGGGCTCACTCCCTCGGGGTGGTGCACCGCGACGTGAAGCCCGAGAACGTCTTCCTGGTGCGCGCCCCCTCCGGCGCGCTGCGGGTGAAGGTGCTCGACTTCGGCATCGTGCACATGCGCGGCGAGGTGCGGCTCACCATGCCCGGCGAGGTCTTCGGGACGCCCGAGTACCTCGCCTCGGAGCTCGCCCGCGGGGAGCAGTGCGGCCCGGCCAGCGACCTCTACGCCCTCGGGGTGATGCTCTACGAGATGGTCACCGGCGCGCTGCCCTTCAACGGCACCGTGCAGCAGCTCATCGACCACCACGCGCGCTCCGCGCCGCCCGCCATCCGGGCGAGGATGCCGTCGGCCCCGGAGGCCCTCGACGCCCTGGTGCTCTCGCTGATGCAGAAGCAGCCCGCCGAGCGCCCGCGCAGCGCCGCGGAGGTGCTGGACGCGCTGGCCGGCATCCTGGAGCAGGAGTCCACGGCGATGGCCCCGGGGGGACGCCCTTCGGAGAACACCCCGGAGCGCGACGGAGCGGGCGAGACCACCTGGATGGCCCTGAAGAAGAGCGCGCCGTCGTCGGTGTCGATCCCGACGCTGCGGCAGCGGGTGGCGACCTTCCAGGCGGCGGCGGAGGCGGCCTTTCCGAGGGGCGACATGCCCGAGGCGATGCGAGACCAGCTCCGGCGCTTCCACGCCAACGTCGAGCGGCTGCGCGTCCTGGAGGAGGACCGCCGGGGGATGATGATCGAGCTCACCGAGCGGGAGCGCAGGCACCAGCGGGAGCGCGACGAGCTGCTGGGCGAGCTGCGGCAGATCCTGGTGGAGCACGAGGGCGTGGCGAGCCGGGCGCAGGCGCTGGAGACCCGGGAGCGCGAGGCGAAGCGCGACGAGGCGGAGCTGCGGCGCTCGCTGGCGCTGGCGTGGGACTCGGTGGGAGCGCCTCCGGGCGACCCGAGGGAGATCACCGTGGAGCGGGCGGTGAAGCTGGAGGAGCTCGGGGCGGTGGCCTCGCGGTGGCGCGCGGTGCGCTCGGTGCTCGACGGCGTCGGCAGCGGACGCACCGCCCAGCAGCGGACCGCGAGCGCGCTGGAGGAGCGACGCGACGCGGTGCAGGCGACGCTCGACGCGCTGGAGAGCGAGAGCCAGGCGACCTCGCAGCGGCTGCAGCTGCGGGCGGTGTCCGTGGGCGAGGAGATCGCGACGATCCTGGCGGCGCTGGGCGAGGAGGGCGACGCGGTGAGGGCGATGCTCCGGGCGCACCCGGTGGCGAGCGGCCTGCTCCGGGGCCTGGAGCAGCAGGGCAACGGAGCGTAGCGGAGGGCGACGGTTCCGCGAGAACCGCCTGCGTCGGGCGCTGATACACTCCCGCCCCCATGAGAAGCGTCTTCGCGCCCGCCCTTAGCCTCTGCCTCGCCGCGTGTTCCGAACCCGCGACGACGCCCCCCGCGGACGCCGCCACGCCCGCCTCCGACGTCTCCGTCGATGCCCCCCTCGCCCGCCGACGCCCCGCCGCCCGCCGCCCCGCTGCGCGCGACCGCCCCCTACGTCCGCTACGTCGACCCCCGCATCGGCACCGGCGGACTCGGCTTCGGCACCGGCAGCGCCTACCCCGGTCCTCAGCGGGCCTTCGGCCTGGCGCGCCCGGGGCCCGACACCAGCAACGACCGCGGCGACGCCCCGGTCTTCTCCCACTGCGCGGGCTACTCCTACGCCGACACGCACATCGGGAGCTTCAGCCAGCTCCACATGCACGGCACCGGCATCGTCGACTACGGGGCCCTCGGGTTCATGCCCACGGTGGGGATGTCCGCCGCGAAGACCGAGCACAACAACCGCCTGGAGCGCTTCCGCCACGAGCGGGAGACCGTCTCCGCGGGCTACTACCGCGTGGCCTTCGAGGGCAGCGAGACCGTCACCGAGGTCACCGCCACGGACCACGTCGCGCTCTACCGCGTGACCTTCCCCCGAGGCGCCGACGGGCACCTGCTCTTCGACGTGGGCCACACGCTCTCCGAGGTGCGCGTCACGCAAGGCGAGGTGGAGGTCGACCCCATGGCCCAGGAGATCCGCGGCCGGGTGCGCTTCGAGGGCGGCTACTCCAACCGCTTGGGCGGCGTCGACGCGTACTGGGTCGCCCGCGTCTCCCGCCCCATCGCCCGCGCCGGAACCTGGTCCGACGGCGCGCTCCACCCCGGCGCCCTCTCCCAGTCAGGGAGCGCCGTGGGCGCTTACCTCCCGGTCGACACCACCACCGACGGGAGCGTCACCGTGGCCATCGGGCTGTCGTTCACCGACCTCTCCCACGCCCGCGCCAACCTCGTGGCCGAGGCCGCGGACCTCGACTTCGACCGGGTGCGCCGGGAGTCGTCCTCGCACTGGGAGTCGCTGCTCTCCCGGGTGCGCGTCGAGGCTCGTGGAAGCCTTGCGCTCACCGCCCTCTACACCGCCGTCTACCACACGCTGCTCATGCCCACGCTGGCCTCGGACGCCGACGGGACCTACCGCGGCGTCGACAAGATGGTGCGCCGCGCGGAGGGCTTCCGGTACTACACCGACCTCTCGCTCTGGGACACGTTTCGCACCGAGCACCCGTGGCTCACCATGGTCTATCCCGAGTACCAGCGGGACTTCGTCCGCTCGATCATGGCCATGGGCGACGTGCTCGGCTTCTACCCCCGGTGGCCCCTCGGAACAGGCGAGACCGGCGGGATGCTCGGCGACTGCGGCGCGCTGATGGTGGCCGACACCTGGCTCCGCGGGCTGCGCGACTACGACGCCGCCCACGCCTGGGACATCGCCCGCCGAGGGGCCTTCGCCACCCCCAGCCGACGCGAGGCGCTGGGTGACTACCTCTCGCTCCGGTACGTTCCCATCGAGGGCCGCGGGTCGAGCGCCTCGGCCACGCTGGAGTACGCCTACGCCGACGGAGCGCTCTCCCGCATGGCGCGAGGCCTCGGCCACGACGCCGACGCCGACGCCCTCGCCGAGCGCTCTCGCAACTACCGCAACCTGTACGACCCGGCGCAGCGCTTCCTGGTGGGGCGCAGCCGCGACGGGAGCTTCGCCCGCATGAGCCGCGTGGAGTCGTGGCAGGACTTCTACGCCGAGGGCAACGCGTGGCAGTACCTCTGGTACGCGCCGCACGACCTCGACGGGCTCGCGACGCTGCTGGGCGGGCGCACGGCGATGCTCTCGCGGCTCGGGGAGATGTTCGACCTCTCGATGGAGGCGAGGCGCACCCCGCTGCCGGAGAGCTACTACTGGCACGGCAACGAGCCCGACATCCACGCGCCGTGGATCCCGTCGGCCTTCGACGACTTCGCGGCGTCGTCGCGCTACGTCGACTGGGTGCGCTCGACCCGCTACGGCATCGGGCCAGACGGCATCCCGGGCAACGACGACGCCGGAACCATGAGCGCCTGGTACCTCTTCTCGGCCCTCGGGGTGTTTCCCATCGCGGGCACCACCGACTGGCTGCTGGCGGCCCCCTCGGTGACCGAGGCGGAGGTGACGCTCGCAGGAGGAGCGACGCTGCGGGTGAGCGCCCCGGCGGCGGGCACCGGAGCGATGGGAGCGCGGTCGATCCGCTGGGGAGCTGAGACCCTGGAGCACCCCCGGATGACGCACTCGCAGGTGGCGGCTGGCGGAACGCTCTCCTTCGATCTGGTGCGCCCGTGAAGCCCATTACCCCCGACGCGCTCGACCTCCCTCGGCCCACCACCGAGGTGCTGTCCTTCCGCCACCTGCTGACCGGGGCCATCGAGGACTTCCTGGCCGGGCAGGGGATGTCCTCCGGGGACTTCGCCAACGACGTCGCGGAGACCATCGTCGCGCTCTCGCGCTACCGCGAGGAGGGCACCGCGCTCTTCCCCGCGGTGTTCTTCTGCGACGACCTCTCCCGCCTGCTCGACCAGCTCGGAGGGCACGACCCGGTGGTCGTCGGCGTCGGGCCTCGGACGGCGGTCACCACGCGGCGCGCCCTCAAGCAGTGCGCCCCGCTCGGCAAGGGCGCCTGGTCGATCTTCCTGGTGCGCACCGACGGCGAGTACCGCTACGGCGTGTTTCGCGCCGACGACTTCGTGCTGGGCGACTCTCCCCTCTCCCGGCTGCGCGGCCTGCGCGACCCCTCGCTCTGCCTCCTCGGCATCGTGCAGCTCGCCGAGAACGTGCTCGAGGTGCGCAGCAGCGGCGGCGACGGACGGCTGGTGCACCTGTCGGGCGCGCGCACCGACGCTCCGCCCGCGACGACCTTCCTCCACGCCCTCATGGCCGCCATCACCCGCGACGTCCCCGTCGCGCTACGCCCCTCGACCGGGACCTTCTTCCGCCGCGTCCTCATCGACGCCCTTCGCTCGACCCACGGCTCGCTCATCGCGGTGCTCCCCCGGGGCGCGAGCGACCTCGGCCCCTTCGCCGACGGGCTGCTGCTCCCGGAGCCCATCGCCGTGGTCGAGGCCGTGGCGCGCTGGCAGCGCGAGGGCTCCATCGCCGCCCGCTCCGCGGTGCAGGGCCTCGGTCAGCTGCTGTCCGGGATGCTCAGCGCCGACGGCATCACCCTGCTCTCCTCCGAAGGATCGATCGTCGGCTACAACATCTTCCTCCACCCTGGTCCTGGCGCGAGCATCGAGGCGGCCTCGCTGGGCGGCGCACGCCACCGGGCCTTCCAGGCGCTCGCGTCGCAGGTGGGCCGCACCCTCGTCGCGGCCTTCGTGCGCTCGCAGGACGGCTACGCCGACTGCCGCATCGCCGACGCGGACGACCCCGTGTGGGGGTGATGCACGGCGCTAGAACGCCGCCGCGAGCCTCGCCGTCAGCTCCCCTGCGCTGCGCTGCTCGCCGGTCGCGGCGTGGAAGCGGGTGACCGTCCCGAAGAGCGACGCGCGCCACGCGGGCGCCGGGATCACGTTGACCCCGAGGCTTCCGACGAGCTGCTCGTCTCCCCCCGCGGACAGGTTGGGATCGAAGCGCTCTCCCCTCACGGCGAGCTGCACGTTCGCGAGGTCGAAGGGGCGCACCGGCAGCGTGTAGGCGAGCTCGACGCTGGCGCCCAGGGCCTCGCGGGAGACGCCCGATCCGACGGCGCTGGTGGTCAGGTAGAGCACCTCCCCCTGGGCCCAGATGCCCGCGTGGGCGAAGGTGAGGTCGGCCCCGACGAGCTGGGAGTTTCGCTCGCTGCCGATGGGCGCCAGGGTGCGGCCGATGGTGTTCACCGCGAGGTTGCGGTCGGTCGTGACGTTGCCCGTGTTGATCGCGGGGTCATGCGAGTGCACCCAGGTGGCGCCTAGGGCGAGGCGGTCTTGCGGAGCGCTCATGAACAGCCGCCCCACGTCGAGGAGCGCCCGAGCGGCGTAGAGGTAGTTCTCGACGGGCCCCGGTGCGCGCGAAGGACCGACGCCCAGACGCCCCGCGCCGTTGGTCGCGGCGAGCCAGTAGTGAAGGAGCCCGTCGGCGATGCCGCGGGGGCTCGAATGCACCATCACCCCCACGTCACGAAACGCGATCTTCGTCATCGAGTACACGTAGCCGGGCCGGTCGAGCATCACGAGCTGCGGCGCGAGCGTGGTCGCGGATGCGCCGAGGGGGAGGCGAAACTGCCCGACGCTCACGCCGACGGCGTCGTGCGGCGTCCACGTGGCGTGGAAGTCGAGCAGCGGCGAGTCAGGGACCATCAGCCCGAGGCGACCGAGCACCGTGAGGTTGCGGGCGAGCTGGGCGTCGACCCGCAGCACCGCGAAGCGCAGACGGAACGCGTCCCTCGCCTGGGAGGGAGAGGCCTCCGCCCAGGGGGTGAACCAGCCCGCGACGAAGCCGTGGAGCTCGACCCCAGGGGCCGACGGAGCAGCGGGAGCAGCGGACGCGGGCGCGGGCGCAGCGGGATAGGCCGCTGGATCGGCGGGCGCCCCGAGTGGGAGGCGGATGCGTGGCGGCGCGGGCCGAGCGGGCTGGGCGGTCGGCGCAGGCGGCGCGGTCGGGGCGGGCTGCGCGAGCGCGACGCTCGGGGAGAGCCCGACGAGCACGGCCATGGCGGCGGCGCTGAGGGCGTAGCTAGCGCGCGTCATCGGGACGCCCCCCGCGCGGCCAGTCGCGGCTCCTGCGAGCGAAGTCGGGGCGGTCTTGATGGATGAAGTAATCTGCAAGGTCGTAGGACTCCTGATCGGTGAGGGTTCCGCCCTGGCCGAGCGGCATGTTCCAGCGGACGAAGGAGGCGGCGGTGTGGAGCCGGGCGAGGCCCGCGCCGTTGGTGTACGAGCGGGGCCCCCACATCGGCGGAAACTGGTAGTTGCCGCCCGGGGAGATGCCCTCGCCGTTGGGGCCATGGCAGCTCGCGCACTTCTGGGCATAGAGCTGTGCGCCGTGCGCGCGGTCTGGCGTGGGGGGACTGGAGATGCGTCGGAAGCCCCGATCGGGCGGGGTGCGACCGGCAGGAACGCCCCGGGAGATGAAGCCCATGTACGCGACGACGGCGGCCATGTCCTCGCCCGCGGGATCGAGCGCCGTGCCGTTCATGCTGCGCTCGAAGCAGTCGTTGACGCGCTTCTCGATGGTGTCGACCCGCCCGCTCCTCGCCCGGTACTCCGGGAACATCCCAGGCACCCCCACCCACGACGCGGCGCCCGCGCGGGTTCCCTCCTCCAGGTGGCAGCTGGTGCAGTGGAGCCCGTTGCCTACGTGCTCGGGCAGCGTCTCGTAGGTGCGCGTGACGATCAGCTTCCCGCGGCGGATGGCGTCCCCCAGCGGCCCGTCGGGGATCGGGATGGGCGCGGGCGCCCTCACCCCGGGATCAACGGGTCGCTCCACCACCACGACCGGCGCAGGCGCAGGCGCCCGCGAGCCGGAGGCGGTGAGAAACAGCACCGGGGCCGCGAAGGTCACGACCAGGACGCCGATGAAGTAGCGGATGGTCCTGTCGTTCTCGCTCGATGGATCCATGGTGGGCGAGGGGGCCACCGCAAGACACGTGCCCTATCCGCGAAACCACGCGAATCCCTCGCTTCCGCGGGCTCCGTGGGCCCGCGAGCGGGGGACGCGACGTGAAACACATCTGAAACAGTCTGAAACGCGCCGTGCAACCGCCTCCCTGGAGCGGTGGCGCCGTCGTCGCTACGCCCCGCGCTCCGGGTCGGTGCTTCTGGTAGATGTGATCGAACCAGTCGAAGACCGGCGCGAAGGCGGGATCGCTCGCGAGCGGCGGGCGCTGGCGGGTCCAGCGGTTGCGCAGCGGCGAGGCGGGCGGGCCGTAGAGGGGATTGATCAGCGAGCACGCCGTGAGGTCGGCCGCGGAGAAGCGGTCGCCCACGAGGTAGGCGGAGGTCCCGAGGCGGCTCTTGAGCTCCAGCAGCACCTGCGGGAAGTCCTTCTCGGCGAGCTCGAGCGAGTCGTAGCCGCAGTAGTCGGACGCCATCTGGATGAAGCCCGGGCCCAGCAGCCGGGCGATGCCTGCGGCGCCTCGCAGCCGCGGGTCATGGCGGGCGGTGGCGAGGAGGTATCCCCGAACGCCCTTGCCGATCTTCTCGTCGGCCCAGGCGACGGCCTCCCTCGCGGCGGCCTTCTGCTCCGGGTCGGCGGGCCAGAGCGGGCTCTCGGGGTAGCGCGCGTCGAGGTGGTCGAGGATGGCGGTGGAGCCCACCACGACGCGCCCTTCGTCTTCGAGCACCGGGACCTGCCGGCTGCCGGTGCGTAGCTTGAGCAGCACCTGCCCCGCGCCGAAGAGCACCTCGTGCTTGCGGTAGTCGAGGCGCTTGTGATCGAGGGCCCAGCGGGCCTTCTCGGCGTAGTGCGAGACCTTGAAGAGATGGAGTACGCGCATCGTGGAGGAGCGGTATGAGGGAGTCGCCCGCGGACGTCCAGGGCCCCTGAACCCGCCCAGCGTCCGCCGCGGCGGGCGAGAGTTTTCTCGGCTCGCCGAGACGCACCCCCTGGGTACAGTACCGGCATCTGGTGTCCATGGTTCTGCCTCGATCAAAACACCTCGTGGCCGCCGTACTCGTGGTCGCCGCCCTCTATGTCGTGACGGGGTACATCGGCATGTTCGTGGCGATCCCGCCCGGCAACGTCACGGCGGTGTGGCTGCCGTCGGGCATCGCCCTCTCGGCGCTGCTGCTCACGGGGCGGGAGGTCTGGCCGGGCATCGCCCTCGGGTCGCTGGTGACGAACCTGATCGTGCTCTCCCGCGTCGGAGGCGTCCCCCCGACCGTCACCCTCGTGGTCGCGGTGACCACCGCCATCGGATCGACCCTGCAGGGCCTCGTCGGCGCCGCCTTGATCGAGCGCTTCGCGGGAGGCCGGCGCGCGCTGCACACCCCGAACAGCGTCGCCGCGCTGTTCGCGGCGATCCTGGGCGTCTGCACCATCGCGGCGACCGTGGGCGTCGGCGCGCTCGTCGCGGCCGATCGGCTGCCGGCCGCCGGCTTCCCCTCCACCTGGCTCACCTGGTGGCTCGGCGACGTCGGCGGCGTGGTCCTCGTCACGCCGATCGCGCTGTCCTTCCAGGAGCGGGGCGAGATGTCGCTGCGCCGCGCCGACGTCGTCCTGCTCGCGGGCCTCGGCCTCGCGTCGGTCGTCCACGGCTGGCCGCTGCACATCGAGGGCGTGACCATCAGCAGCTACCTCGCGCTGCCGCTCGTGGTCTTCGCCGCGCTCCGCCTCGGCACCCGAGGCGTGGCGCTCGCGGTGTTCGCCGTCGACGCCCTGATGCTGTGGGCGACCGCGCGAGGGCGCAGCCCCCTCTCCGCCGCGTCGATCAACGGCGAGCTCCTGCAGCTCGACGGGTACCTCATCGCCATCTCGGCGACCGGGCTCGTGCTCGCCGCCTCGGTGCGAGAGCGCGACGCCGTCAGCCGCGCGCTGCGCGACGCCCAGGCGGACCTCGAGGCCCGCGTCGCCGCCCGCACCGAGGGGCTCACGCAGGCCAACCGCGCGCTCAGCGCCGAGATCCACGAGCGCCAGCGCGTCGAGCGCGAGCTCGGGCAGAGCGAGGCGCGCCTGCGCACCGCCATCGACTGCCTGCCCTTCGACTTCTGGGTCTGCGACGCCGCCGGGCGCTACGTCCTGCAGAACGCCACGTCGATCCGTCACTGGGGCGACCTGCGAGGCAAGCTGCCTGCGGAGCTCGACCTGCCCCCGGAGGTGCTCGCCTCGTGGCAGCAGAACAACGCCCGCGCCCTGGCCGGCGAGGTCGTCCGCCAGCGGATCCACCAGCGCCACGACGGCGTCGACGGCACCTTCGACAAGCTGCTCGCGCCGGTGCGCGTCGACGATCAGGTGATGGGCTTCCTCGGGCTCAACTTCGACATCACCGAGCGGGAGCGGCTCACCGAGGAGCTGGTGCGCGCGCAGCGCCTCGAGGCGACCGGGCGTCTGGCCGGCGGCATCGCCCACGACTTCAACAACCTGCTCACGGTGATGACCGCCACCGCGACGTCGATCGAGCGCAGCGCCGGGGACGCCCCGACGCAGCAGGCCGCGAGCCTGATCCTGGAGGCGGCCCGGCGCGCGGCCGACCTGACGAGGCAGCTCCTGGCCTTCGCCGGCAAGCAGCGCGTCTCCCCGGAGGTGCGCCGCATCGACGAGCTGGTGGAGGAGGTGAGCGGCCTCCTGCGCCCCATCGTCCCCAGCAACATCGAGCTGCGCGTCGAGCACGAGGCCCCCGAGGCGGCCATTTCCATCGACCCGACGCAGTTCAGCCAGGTGCTGGTGAACCTCGCCATCAACGCCCGCGACGCGATGCCCGATGGGGGCGTGCTGACGATCCGGAGCGCCGCGGTAGAGCTCGACGAGCGCGCCGCGGACGAGCTGCACGTGGCCGCGGGCCGCTTCGTGCGCCTGGAGGTGCAGGACACCGGCGCGGGCATCGAGCCGGCGATCCTGGCGCGGGTCTTCGAGCCCTTCTTCACCACCAAGCCGGTGGGCCAGGGCAGCGGGCTCGGCCTGGCGAGCGTGCACGGCATCGCCACGCAGGCGGGCGGCGCCGTGCAGATGCGCAGCGCCGTCGGCGTCGGGACCACGGCGGTCGTGCACTTCCCGCGCGCGACCGGGGCCCTCACCGAGCGCGAGGCCGCCCCGGACGACGCGGTGGCCGGGGGCGGCGAGACCATCCTGGTGGTCGAGGACCAGGCCCTGGTGCGCGACGTGATCGCCGGGGTGCTCGGCGACGCGGGCTACCGGGTGATCGCGGCCGGCGACGGCGAGGAGGCGCTGCGCGTGATCGATGCCCACGAGGGCGCCATCGACCTGGTGCTGACCGACCTGGTGATGCCTCGCATGGGCGGGGCCCTCCTCGGCCGGCGGCTGCGAGAGCGCGGCCTGGCGATGCCCATCGTCTACATGTCCGGCTACGCGGAGGGCAGCGAAGACCCGGTCGATGGCCGCCGCCTGGCCAAGCCCTTCGGCGCAGGAGAGCTCACCACCGCGGTGCGAGACGCCCTGAAGGCGCGCGTCTGAGTCAGCGCACGGCGGGGAGCAGCCGCCAGAGCGCGTGGCGACCGCCGGCTGCGACGGCCGCGCGCGCGAAGCGATCGGGCCGCGCTTCGATCCACCCTCGCTCGACCCCAGCGGGATCGGTGACCACGACGTACTCGATGCGCTGCTCGTCGAGGCGCCGCAGCCAGGCGTCCGGGTCGGCGCGGCGGCGCAGGCGGGCGGGGTCGTCCTGGTCGACGATCGACCCGTCGGCGGTGACGGGGACGTAGAGCACGGCGTTCTGCCAGCGCGAGCCGAAGAGCGGGAGGCGGTAGGCGTTGTGGCCGACGCCGTCCCAGCCGAAGGCCGCGGCGACGCGGTGCGGTGCGCCGTCGTCGAGGAAGCGCCACAGCGGCCAGGCGTCGGCGTAGTCCACCTCGACCGAGTGGAGCTCGTAGGCCATGTCGGGCCCGACGCGCGCCGCCTCGGCCCAGATGTCCCAGCGGTACCGCTCCCTCACGGCCTCGACGCGCGCGGGCGAACGGGCCAGGGCGCTCATGGCCGAGCGCATGGCGGGGCTGGTCCCCTGGGGCCACGCGCTGTGCAGCGACGACAGGAGCACCAGGGTCCAGCCCGCGGCGGCGAGCGGGCCGCGGGCGCGCGCGGCGAGGACGTAGAGCATCACCGGCAGCGTCACCACGAGGCGCCCGGCGACGAGCGCCCAGGTCGTGCGGATGGCCACGTAGTCGTCCGAGAGCGCCGCGGCGAGGGGCACCGCCGAGAGCGCGAGCAGCAGCGCGGCGGCGGCGCGGCGGCCGGGCGCCCGGTCACGAGCGAGCCCGGGGAGCCCGACGAGCGCGAGCGCGAGCACGGCGACGACCTGCTCGCCCCAGTCGAGGCGCTCTGCGCCGTAGTTGAACTTCGGGAGCATCAGCGCCACGGCGAAGCGCCACGGGGCGCTCTCTTCGGCCGACGGCGGATCGAGCCGCAGGGAGTAGAGGTCCGCGAGCTGGGGATGACCTGGGAGCAGCGTGTGCCCGCCGAGCTCGAGCGCGAGGGGCCAGAGGGGAGATCCGGTGGCGAGGAGGGTGCGGAGGTACGCGGGGAGCAGCGCCGCCGCGGCGACGCCCAGCGCGGCGACGGGCCATGCCCATCGGCGGGGCTCGTCGGCGGGGCCGCGGCGCCACCACGCGAGCGCGGCGACCGAGAGCCCGCAGGCCAGCAGCGGCAGCCCGCTGAGCTTCGACCCCGCGTGGACCGACAGGGCCATGGCCGCGAGGACGAGCTCGCCGCCGCCGGAGCCGCGGAGGCAGCGCGCGATGAAGAGCCCCGCGAGGAGCCACGACGCGGTGACGAAGTTGTCGACGTAGCCGGAGGTCGAGAGGTTGACGAGGCAGGGGATGAGCGCCGCGCCGAGGCCCGCGCGGGCGGCCCCGCGGGGGCGGGCGCCGAGCTCGCGGGCGAGGCAGGCGGCGGCGAGCGGGACCATCGCCCACACCAGCGCCCCGGTCGCGGCGACCCAGGCCGAGGAGCGGGTGAGCAGCATCGACCACGCCCAGGGCACGTCGCCGCCGCGCGGGAAGAACGTGAGGTACCCCACCTGGTCGGGCGCGCGCTCAACCGGGTCGTAGCCGTGCTGCACCCACAGCACGGGGCGCACGAGGTGGTAGGTGAGCGAGTCCCACGCGAGGGCGGGCGAGACGGTCGCGCGCAGCACCCGAAACGCCACGACCGCGGCGGCGCTGAGGGCCATCGCGGCGGTGAGCGGGTCGCGCAGCAGGGCCCCGAGGGCGGCGCTGGCGGCTCGGAGGTCGCAAGCGAGCTCGGCGCGACGCGCGATCACGCGAGGCGCGAGGACGGCGGCGAGGGCGGCGGCGAGCGCGAGGGCGGCCGGGCGGCGGAAGAGGTGCAGCGACGTGAGGAGGTTGAACGCGACGGCCTGGACGAAGAGCCCGGCGGTGAGCGTGGCCGCGAGCCGGGCGCGCAGCGGGGCCTCGTCGGCGAGCAGCGCCCGCCCGAGGGCCCAGGCCGCGAGCGCGAGCGCGAGGGCGGCGAGGAGGGTCATCGCGCGGGAGCGTTACAACGCCTGCGGCGCGAGCGGCAACCCGAGGGACGCGAGCAGGGCGTCGGCGACGGCGCGGTCCCCGTGGCTGCGCAGCGTCACCCGTAGCCGGGTCGCGTCGCCCGGCGAGGGCGCGGCGCTCCCCCGCACGAGCCCGGAGCAGCGATCGTCCTGCGCGATGAACGACCAGCGCCGGAGGCCCGCGGGGTCTGTGTGGCGCGCCAGGCGGAGGTGCCAGTCGCCCGACCGACCGTACGCCGCGTCGACGTGGCCCCTCGGCACCGACACGTCGACCCGGTCGTAGTGGAAGCCCCTCGCCCTCGACTCCGGGTCGGCGGTGAACGACTCGCGATGGAGCACCTCGGGCGGCGGCAGGCCGAGCGCGAGGGCGAGCGCGTCGAGGTCGGCGAGCACCCGCTCTCCATGGGCGCTCACGGCCTCGTCGGTCATCACCGGCGCGGTCGGCCTGGGGATCCACCCGATGGGCGCGTAGTGGAAGTCGGAGGAGAGCAGCACCCCGAACCATCGGCTGCCGTAGCTGGCGACGACGAGCTCGACGGGCCCGCCGTCGAAGGAGACGCGCTGGTACAGCTCGCAGGAGAGGACGCGCTGGTTCCAGTCGAGGGGCGTCGACGGCGGGGTGGTGGGCGAGAGGCGGAGCGCGGTGCGCTGCGTGAGGAGCCGCTCGATGCGCCCCCTCAGCGCGGCAGAGCCCTCCGTCGACAGGTGCTCGCCGCTCCGCTTCTCGATGCGCATCGGCCCGCAGGAGAGCTCGAAGCCCGAGGTGGACGCGTCGATGTCGTCGTCGCGGCCGTGGATCACCGCGACGTCGACGTAGAGCAGGGCGCGCGCCTCGCCCGCGACGAAGACCCGCTCCTGGCGCGTCGCCGACACATGCGCCAGCTCGTGCAGCGCCGCGTCGCCGAAGCGCACCTCGCCGCGGGTGTCGAGCGAGTGGGCGGTGAGGCCGTCGCGCCGGTCCGCCGCGCAGGTCTCGAGGAAGGCGCTCCGCGCGACCTCGAGGAGCGTGCGGTCATCGACGCTCCCGATGGATCGGAGGGGGGTCATCGCCACGGTCGCACGGCCCTTCAACCCGGCGATGGATCAGCCCGCCGCGACGTCGAGGGCCTGCGAGAGGTCCTCCGCGAGGTCGCGCCAGTACTCGACGCCGATGCTGATGCGCACCAGCCCGTCGGTCACTCCGCTCACGCGCAGGTCGTCATCGGACATCTCCGACGCGGTGGTGGTGCGGGGATGGCAGGCGAGCGACTCGACGCCGCCGAGGGAGACGGCGATGAGCACCCGCTTGAGGGCGTCGAGGAAGCGAAACGCCGCCTCTCGGCCGCCGCGCAGCTCGATCGCGATCATCGAGCCGGGGGCGCGGCACTGCTTCTGGAAGATGCGGGCCTGCTCGCCCTCGAAGAGCGACGGGTAGTGCACCCGCAGCACCGCCGGGTGCTTCACCAGCAGCGGAACCAGCTTGCTGGCGTTCTTCGACTGCTTCGTCATCCGAAGCCAGAGGGTCGCCATGCTGCGCTGGAGCATCCACGCGGTGAAGGGCTCGCAGATCGTCCCGAAGAACGCGCGCATGGTCTTGAAGCGGGCGACGAGCTCGGGGTCGCGCGTGGTGACGGCGCCCGCCACGAGGTCGCTGTGCCCGCCGAGAAACTTCGTCGCCGAGTAGACCACCGCGTCGGCGCCGTGCTCGAGCGGCGACTGGAAGACCGGGCCGAGGAAGGTGTTGTCGACCACCATGGGGATGTGCCGGTCGGTCACCGCCTGGTCGATCTCGGCGCGCAGGCTGCCGAGGTCGATCATCTGGAGCGTCGGGTTGGCGGGGGTCTCGACGTAGACGAAGGCGAGGTTGGGGCCGTGCTCCGCGAGCGCCTCGTGCCATTCCCCCTCGGCGACCGCGATGGCGTCGATGTTCCACTCGGGGAGCATCTGGCGGAAGAAGTGGTCGGTGCCGCCGTAGACCGGGCGCTGGTAGAGCACCTTCTTGCCCGGCTTCGCGAGCGTGAGCACCACCGTGACGATCGCCGACATGCCGCTGGTGAACGCCGCGCAGGCCGCGGCGCCCCGCTCGACGGAGCGCAGCGCGTCTTCGAACATCTCCGCGTTCGGGTGGTTGAGCCGCGCATAGATCAGGCTCTCCCGCTCGCCGGGCACCGCGGCCACCTTGCCGAGCGCCACCTCGAAGTGGTGCGCCGCCTGCTGGGCCGTGGCGAAGCAGTAGGTCGAGACCGGGTAGATCGGCGGCCTCACCGCCATCACGCTGAGCGAGGGGTCGTATCCCTCCGAAATCGAGCTCGTCTCCGGATGCACATGTCTACCTGGCCGCATGCGCGCGACTCTAACGCCTCCGCGCGCCTGGGGGTGAGCCTCCGCGGGGCCTGAGACCCGGATAGTTGCCCGCCCGGAGGACACGCTCCCAGAGTGCCCCCATGCGTGGCTTGTCCGAAGACCTCCGTTGGGGCTTTATCCTCTCCTTCTCCGGCTTCCTCTGGATCTGCCTGGAGTACGCGCTCGGCCTGCACACCACGCGCATCGCGCTGCACCCGGTGCTCACCAACCTCTACGCGCCGGTGGCCGTCACCATCATGACCCTGGCCATCCGCCGTCACCGCGACGCCGACGGCAACATCTCCTGGTCCGAAGGCATCCGCGCCGGGATGGTCGTCTCCGCGATCACCTCCGCCCTCGCGGTGCCCATGCTCTGGGTCTTCCTGCGCTACGTGAACCCGCGCTTCTTCACGTCGATGATCCTCCACGCCGCGTCCCACGGCCGCACCGTCGCGGAGGCCCGCGCCTACTTCAACTTCCGCTCCTACGCCGCCGAGTCGGTCGTCGGGCCGCTCATCCTGGGGCTCTTCACCTCGGTGATCGTCGTCGCCGTGCTGCGCTGGAGGGCGCGCAGGCCCTGAAGCCGCGACGGGCTCCTTCAGCCGCCGAGCGCCGCCCGGTCGATGTCGAAGAGCGAGAGCACGGTCTTGCTGCCGCCCGCGTCCTTCTTCCAGAGCAGCGCGAGGAGGTCCCCCGCCGCGGAGAGCCCGATGATCCTGGCGCCGCGGTGGGTGCAGCGCTGCGTGTCGTCGACGAGGAGGTCGCGGGTCACCGATGCGCCGTCGTCTCGCCAGCGCCACACGCCGACGCCGTCGGAGACCGCCACGTCGTCGTCGCCCAGGAGCGCCGCGAAGGAGGTCTCCCACTGCAGCTCGTGCTCGAAGCCGCGCGCCCCTTCGGTCGGCGGCGGCGGCACGGTCCCCGCGCCCCAGCCCGAGCGGCCCACGCGGTAGTTGTACGTGGTCTGGTTCGTGGTGATGCGCTCGATGACCGAGTCGAGGTAGCGCTGATCCCACTGCGCGCTGGCGCGGGCGCGGAGGGCCACCGCGCGCTCCATCGCCGGCGGAACCGCTGGCTCGACCGGCGTCTCCGGCCCCGGCGCCACGCGGAAGGCGTAGCGCGGCGAGCCCAGCACCCAGAGCCCACGCTTCGCCGGGATCACCGTGAACCCGAACACCCAGCGCATCCGCCCCGCGGGCTCCTCGGCGCCGGGCGGGTACCACGCGAGCCCGGCAGTGTCGCCCGGATCGGCGCTCGCGGTGTAGAGCCGTCCGTCGTCGGTGAAGGCGTTGGCGTAGAGGTCCGACTCGTCTTCGTCGAGCCACTGCTCTCGCACCGCGCCGTCGGGAAGCGAGACGTGCATCAGCGCGCTGCGGTCGTTCGCTCCGCTGACCCGCAGCGCGAGGCGGTCGCCCTCCGGCGAGAACGCGAGGGGCGTCGACGGGCGAGCGAGCGAGTTGCGCATGATGAGGCAGTAGTGCGAGAGCTGCGCGGTGCAGAGGGGCTCCGCGCGCCCGCGCTCGCCGACGTGGACGATCCCGCGGCGGGCCTCCCCCTCGAAGCGCATCGCGGCGACGGCCCAGCGCCGAGCGTCGCGGGACCACGCCGGGAGCTCGATGTTCAGGTCCCCCACGTTCGGGAGCGCGTCCTCCACGACGCCGGTGGCGAGGGTGTGCAGCTCGAACCGCTTCTGCCCCCATCGCCCGCGGATCACCGCCGCGACGGCGCCGTCGGGAGAGAGCGCGAGGTCGGTGCCCTGCGCGATCTCGATGTTGGCGCGGAGCTTCACCGCGGGGTGCAGCCAGAACGGAACCTTCGGGCGTGGTGCCATGCCGGAGATTCCTACCACCACCACCGCCGACGGCTGCCCTGGGCTCTCGCCGGACGATCCTCGGATGCTATGCAGCAGGGGCGAGCGATGAACTCCGTTGCCACCCCCGAGGCGCACCTCCGCTCCGACCGCGTCGGGCCATCGTGGGCCGCCCTGGCCCTCGTCGCGCTCGCCTCCGCGTGCGGCGGGGCTGATCCCTCCTCGGAGGTTCCCGACGCCAGCCTTCCCGATGGGGGGCTCCGAGCGCCCACGGTCGACCCCCGCACCGGGATCGTCCACGAGGTGGGCTCGGTGCGGGTCGACCCATCGTGGCTGGTGCTGCGCTCGTGCGCTCCCTCGGACGCCGGGCTGTGCGAGGCCGAGCCCGGGCGCTACGTGCCCGTGGCCGATGGGGAGTCGGTGGCGGTGTGGCGGCCTTCGGACGGACGCTACGTCAACGAGCCCACGCTGGTGCGCACCGGAGACGGGACGTGGCACGCCTTCGCCAACGGCGCAGCGGGCAACGGCGACCCGTGGAGAGAGACGTCCCTCCTGCACGCCAGCGCACCGACGCTGGGCGGGCCCTGGCGCGACGAGCCCGACGCGCTCGCGGCGAGGGACCCTGGTGCGCCGGAGCTACAGCTATGGGCGCCGTTTGCGGCGCGCGAGGGCGATGGGTGGTCGCTCTACTACTTCGCCCACGGGGCGGACGACGCGTCGTGGCTGCGCTCCGCGCGCTCGCCCGACCTGCGCACCTGGACCCGCGACCCCGAGACGCTCCCCGCGGGGCGCGACGCGACGGTGTTCACCCGCGCCGATGGGACGCGGCTGATGTACTCGGTGGGCCTCGTGCGACGCGCGGATGGCGAGCACGACGTGGTGCTGCTTCACGCCTCGAACGACGGTCGCACGTGGCGCGCGATGGACCCGGCGCTGGAGCAGCCGAGGCCGTGCCGTGCGAGCTGCTGGGGCTTCTACGAGTCGCCCTTCGTGGTGGCCCTCGGCGGGATGTACTTCCTCTTCACGACGTACACCGACTCGAGCCCGAGGACCTACGAGCAGACGGCGGTGTTCCGCTCGGCGGACCCGACGCGCTTCGAGCAGCCGCCGGTCGCGGTGCTGCGGGCGCACGGGGGCGAGGTGCACACCGAGGGGGGCCGGGTGTTTCTCACCGGCGGGGGTTGGCCGGGGAACATCGGGGAGGCGCGGCGGGGGATGTCGCGCACGCCGCTGGCGTGGGCGCGGGAGCCGTAGGAGGGCGGTCCCGGGTCTTCAGTGGCTCATCGCCGCGAGCGTGCGGGCGAGCGCGCTGATCTCCGCGGCGCACGAAGGTCCGAGGGAGAGGTCGACCCGCTCCGGCGGAACATGGAGCGCGAAGGACAGGACGCCCCCATCGACGCTGTCGGCGGACACGTCGCGCCAGGGGGTCCACGGGAGCAGCGTGCGCCCGTGCGCGTCGATGAGCGGCGCGTCGGGCACGGTGGGCTTGCCCTGCTCCGAGACGCGGAGTCCGTAGCGGGCGAGCTCGAGCACCCGCGCAGGCGGGGGCTGGCCGCGACGTCGCAGCCAACCGAACAGGGCGTACGCGGCCCAGGCGCCGAGACCGAGGACCAGGGTGACGACGATGATGGGAGCGAACACCGAGGCGCCGCCGTCGTCGCGGATCTCCCAGGACGCTCGCAGACAGGCAATGAAGCCGAAGCCCGAGGCGAGCATGACGGAGGCGCACTTGAACTGAAGCAGGGTCAGGAGGATGTGGCCGGCGCCGACCGGCGTGTGCTCGAGCAGGGTCACGGCGCCGTGCAGGTCGAGGGCTGCGAAGTAGGGCGAGAGCGGGGTCGGGGTCGGGGTCATCGGTGCAGTGGCTCCTCACGCGCGACGCGCCGCCGGAACAGGTCCGGTGACGGCGATCGGGCGCGCGGTGTCGTCCCCGGCGTCGGAGGAGGTTGCGTGCGGGGCGCAGCTCCTGCGAGCGGAAGGTCACTCGCAGACTCGAGCACCAACTGCGCGGGTTGCGCTCACCGATCGGTGTTCATCGGCAGGGTCACGTCGATGGCCCTCCCCCGATGGGGCCTGATGGTTGACCTCATCTTGGGGAGCGACCGCGACGCCAGCCCAATGCGCCTCACCGTCGCGAAGCGACGGGGCTACCGCGACGCCAGCCCGATGCGAGTTCGTGGAATCGGCGGCTCCACCCGACCGGGTTCAACCGCTCTCGGACTCGGAGCGTAGGACCGCTAGGACGCATTGAGCTGGCGCCGCGGTAGCCCTGTCGCTTCGCGACGGTGAGGCGCATTGGGCTGGCGCAGCGGTCGCTCCCCAAGATGAGGTCAACCATCAGCGATGGGGCGGGGAGAGGGGCCCTGCCTCAGACGTCGCCGTCGTCCCGCGTCGAGCGACCGCGGGCGGTCTTCGAGCGGTTGCCGAAGTGCGCCGCCGTGTGCGCGTGCTTCAGGTTGATCTCCTGCACCGGGCGCCCGAACTCGTCGGCCGACGCGCGCAGCTCGCCCACGATGGCGTTCAGCTCCGGGTCGTTGCCCGCGTACGAGGCGACGCGCCCGGCCACGCCGAAGAGCCTCGCCGCGGCCTCGGCGTAGCGGCCCTCGCGGTTGAGCACCACCGCCGCGAGGCGCGCGTCGTTGGCGTAGTACCGCGCGACCCGACGATCGACCGCGAGCTCGCGGGGCTGACGGTCGACGACCTCCCCCGGCGCGTAGACGAAGCGGACGGTCTGCACGGGCGCGCAGGGGCGCCCCTCGCCGTCGAGCACGCTCACGTCGAAGGCGCGCGCCTCGCCGACGGCGCCCGGGGGCAGCAGCACGGAGAACACCGCGTCGAGGCTCTGCTGCGAGACGAGGTCGCCCAGCTCGACGCGCAGGGCGTGGCCGGTCCACGCGGACTCGAGGCCGCCGAGCACCTCGACGCGGCCACGGTCGTGCGGGCGCACCTCGACGGCCACGCCGCGGCCCACGACGTCGAGGCCCTCGAGCACCTCCGCGCGCATGTGCTCGACGAGCTCTTCCGGGCGCTCGGCGAAGTAGAAGCGCCCTCCCCCGGCGTCGGCCATCGCGCTCAGGAGCGACTCGTTGAAGCCCGCGCCGAGCCCGAGGCACGACGTGGCCACGCCCTTGCGGCGCAGCACCCGCGCGTGCTCGCAGAGCGTGGCGGGGCGCGTCTCGCCGACGTTGGCCTGGCCGTCGGTCAGCACGAGCACCCGCGCGAGCGCGTCACCGGCGGCGCCCGCGACCTGCGCGCAGCCCTCGGCCCAGCCCCCGCTGAGGTTCGTCGACCCGCCCGTGGCGAGCGCCTGGCAGCGCTGGAGGGCCTCGCGCTTGCGCTCGTCGGAGGCCGGGCCGAAGGTCATCGCGACCTCGCAGTCGCTCTCGAAGGTGACGAGCGCGAAGGCGTCGCCGGCGTCGAGGAGGGCGACGGCCTCGCAGACCGCGCGTCCCGCGAGCGCGAGCGGCGCACCGGCCATGGAGCCCGAGCGGTCGACCACGAAGGCCAGGCGCAGCGGGGGGCGGACCCGGCCCGCCGGGGCGCGCGCGGCCTGGAGGGCGAGGCGGATGTGGCGCCGACCGCCGACGTCACCGCGGACGTACTCGCGGTCGACGGTGACGGTGCAGTTCGCGACGGGCGAAGGGAGCGAGCCGGGGTCGTTGCGCTTCATGGGATGAGCCTCCTCGAGGCCCGTAAGCCTCTCCAAACCGTATGGGAATTCAGGCCTTCCGAAAGATGTCCCGGGCCTGTTGCAGCAGCTGCTTCACGCGCCGTTGGGTGAACGGATCGAGCGGACGACGCACGTGGAGCTCGACGCCGTCGGCGATGAGCACGTGCTCCCAGGTGCTGCGCGTCGGGTCGGCAGACGCGTCGACCGCGGCGGGCGCGGGCACCACGGCGGGAGCGGCGGCGGGCGGGCTGTGCCCCGGGAGCAGCCCCGCGTGGCGCAGGTAGTCGACCGCCGACGATCCCGCGGACGCGCGCGGCGGCGCCTCGACCGGGCCGCCATGCGACGACGTCGGCAGCGGGAGCCCGGCGGCGTCGAGGGCCTGCAGGTCGCGCGCGATGCGCCCCAGGCTGAGCCCCTCGGACTGGCGCTCGCGAATCCAGCGCACCCGAGCCACGTACTCGAAGGGGTAGCGCGCCCGAGGACCCGAAGCGTCAGGGCCGCGCAGCAGCCCCTGCATCACATAGAACCGCAGGGTGCGCGCAGACTCCCCGGTCTGCTCCGCGAGCTCCGTGAGGGTCACCTCGTCGTCCGCCATCGTCGCCTCTCCGCCGCGCGCCGCAGCGCACCCCCGAGCCGTCTGAACCCCTGGCTCGGCAGCTATAGGCTCACGACAGTATCAGTGTCAACTGTCGTGATGATGGGGAGATGGGCGGGGTCGTCGGTTGACTCGCTCCGAAGGCTGCACTCCCCTTCAGATCACCTTCAGATACAGCTCGTCCAACCGGAGTACGCCTCCGAGCGCGTCGATCGGGGCCTCCTCGGAACCGCGATACTCCCGCAGGAGCCACCCCCCACCCGCCTGGCGGGTGAACACCTCGACGTGGCGCTCGGTCTGCGAGACCAGCACGTGGTGCTGGAGCGACGGGATCGCCCGATAGCCCGACGCTTTCTCCCTGCGGTCGAAGCTCTCGGTGCCCTCGGAGAGCACCTCCAGCAGCAGGGTCGGGTTGGTGATGACGTCCCGGGTCCGCCCGTAGAACTCCAACGCGCCGCACACGACGCTCGCGTCGGGGTACACGAAGCCGTCGCGCAACGGGACGTAGACCTTCAGGTCCGAGGCGGCGACGCGGCAGGGCCCCCGGCGCGTCAGCTGGTGCAGCTCGGCGAGGGCGTTGGCCACGATGAAGTTGTGGTCGGGCAGCGCGCCCGCCATCGCGTAGACCTCGCCGTCCCACAGGATGCTCTTCTCTTCGGCGCCCGCCTCCCGCACGAGGTACTCGTCCGCCGCCATCCGAAGCCGCGAGATCGCAGTCATGCCCCGATCGTATCGCATCGCCTGGCTCCGCAGGCCCGGCCGACACCACCCCTCCGCCAACGACGGCTTCGGCAGCGCGGCGCCGCCAGCGTCGACGTCGGCGCAGGCGACGACGAGGGCTCACCGCGGGTGCTGCTCGCACCACGACGTGGGCTGCGAGGAGTAGACATAGCGGGCATGAGCATCGCGTCGGGGTATTTCGAAACGCAGGCGCGGCGCAGCGCGCGGTGGGCGCTCGTTCGCAACGGCCTCTTCGTCGCCGTGTTCGTCGGCTTCCTGACCATGGTGCTGATCGAGGGTCCCGCCGCGGGCTCGGGCGCGTCGCTGTCTACCGCGGTCGGCCTCAACAGCCTCTTCATCACCCTCTTCGGGTGGCGCCTCGTCGTGGCAGCGCGACGCCTCGTCGATGTGGCGCGTCACCCGATCTTCAGGGACTTCGCGGCGTTCGGCGATCCCCTCGCGCTCGCCCGTTCGCTCGAAGAGGAGGTGGCCGCGGGGGTAGCGAAGCAGCACGGGGACGTGATCGTCAGCCCGCGCTGGCTGGTCACGCTGGGCCTCGGTCATGGGGTCATTCCGCTGGCTGAGGTCGCGTGGGTCTACCCGAAGTCGACCAGCCGCAGCATCAACTTCATCCCCATCGGCACCTCGGAGACGCTGGAGATCTTCACGCTCTCGGGCGCGGGCACCCACGTCTCGCACACGATCTCGATGGACGGCGCAATCCTGAAGGAACTCCTCGAACGCGCGCCGTGGGCGTGGTTCGGCTACACGGCGGAGCGGGCCGCGCGCTGGAGCGCCGCGAAGGAGGGCGCGCTCGCCGAGATCCGCCGCGCTCGCGACGGGAGGCAGGCGGACGCTGCCTGACTCCGCGTGACGGCGCTCGTCGAGGGCGAGCGAAGTATCAGTCGAAGAGCACCCACCCGGCGACCGGCCGGGTCCAGTCGAGGTCCCCGTCGGACTGCTCGGCGGCGTCGCGGGCCAGCACCTCTCGCCGGTGCTCGTAGATGGCCATGGCGTGGCCGGTCGACGCGCCGCGGGAGGGCCTTGGGGGCCACAGCGCCATGACCTCGTTGCACGCCGCGGTCGCCTCGGCGCGGTGGGCCTCGCACGCGGGCAGCAGGTAGCCCTCCGCGCCGCGCCCGAGGGTCGCCTCGGACTCGCACCAGGCGCAGCGCAGCCAGCGTCCGTATCGCATCGCTGCCATGCTAGCGCAGGGCGCTACCGCGGGGGCGCGAGCGTGGGACACTCGCGCGATGTCCGACGCCCACCGCCACGCCTCGGGCACCGCTGGTGCGCCCCTCGCAGCCACCCGCCGGTACAGCTTCACCCACGTCGTCACCGCCGAGGGCGAAGCGAAGCTGAAGATCCCGTTCTGTCAGCGCGGGAGCTGGGACGACTTCGGCATCGTCGAGCACCCCGAGCAGGAGGTCTTCGTCCACCGCCTCCTCGCCTCGCTCGGAGTCTCCGTGCGTTCCGGCTACCCCGGCGAGATCCTCTTCCCCGACGTCGCCACGCTCGACCGCGCGTGGGCCGCCCTCGAAGCCGCGTTGCAGGCGCCCTCGGCTGCGCCGCCCGCTGCGAGCGCGCAGCGCAGGGTCTCCGCCGACGAGGCCGCCGTTGTGTCGGCCGCGCTGACGGCGCGCTTCCTCGACCTCGTCTCCACGGTGGCCGGACTCTCCGGCGAGCCCTTCGCCTGCGTGCACGACACCATCGACACCAGCGGACCGGAGTCCACCCGCACCGCGCTCTGGCGGCGGGGCGAGGTGCTCGTCGGCATCGCCGCGACGGCCATCGAGTCGGGCCGCGGGGTCCACGGCGAGCGCTGCACCCTCACGCTCGGGATCAAGCTCGCCGACGGCCGCGACGTCAGCGCCTGCGCCGCCATCGACGCGCGCTCAGGCGGCGACCTCAGCGTCACCGTGCGCGGCGTGCTCGACGCGCAAGCGCTGGCCGAGCGCTTCGTCGCCATCGGGTAAAGGGCCCTTGGCCGCGATTGACAGTCCGCGCAGGGCGCGTGCACCAGTGGTGCGCCATGCGGTACGCCCACGTCACGATGCCTGCGCCGACGAGCCCCCTCGTGGGCCTCCACCTGCGCTCGATGGCGCGCTTCCTCCAGGCCACCGAGGCCCCGACCGAGCGCCGCGACGAGGGCCTCCAGGGGGCGCTCCGTGCTGTATTTCCCGTGCGATCGAGCGACGGGCTCGCGTCGCTGGAGTTCGTCGAGTACGCGCTCGAGCCGCCGCGCTTCGACGAGGCCGAGTGCCTGCACCGCACGATGACCTTCGCCGCGCCGCTCAAGGTCACCATACGGCTCATCACGTGGGACCGTCCGGGGACGCTCGGGGACGGCTCCGCGATCCGCGACATCAAAGAGCAGGAGTGCTTCTTCGGCGAGGTCCCGCTCATGACGGCGCGCGGGACCTTCATCGTCGCGGGGCGCGAGCGCGTGTGCGTGCCGACGCTCCGTCCCCGGTCCGGGCTGCGCAGGGAGCGCGCGGAGGACGCCGCCATCGTCGTGTTTCGCGACGTGTACGGCGACGCGCTCAGCTTCGAGCGGCGTGGCGGGGCGATCACGGCCCGCGTGCTCCTCGCGCCTCACACGCCGCCCGCGCTGGTGCTGCGGACGCACGCGTCGACTCGCGCCGTGCACCTCACGGAGGACGGCGCCTTCGCGCCCTTCGACGAGGCCCCGCGCGCCGCGCCCGCCGCGCCCTGGGACGTGCACGCGCCCGACGGACGCGTCGTCGCGCGCAAGGGAGAGAAGCTCAACGCGCGGAGAGTCGCACTGCTGCGCGACGCAGGGTGCCCCGGCGTCCCGCTCTCGCCGCGTGACCTCAAGCGCTACCGTGGCGCAGGCGACGTGGTGGCGCCCGACGGTGCCATCGTGCTGAGGCGCGACCGCCCGCTGAACACCGCCGTCGTGCGTCGCCTCGTGGCCGCCGGGGTCGCGACCGTGGCGGTGTACCTCGGCGACGAAGAGCCGACCCCACCGGCGCCCGCGGTCGTCGCCGATGCAGACGCCGCGCTCGCCTGGACCTTCGAGCACTTCGCGTGCTTCGACCTCGACGAGGCGGGGCGCGCGGCCGCCGACGAGGCCCTGGGCGTGTCGTCGTCGCAGGCCACCACGTCGCTCACGAGGGACGACCTCGCGGCGGCCTTCGCGTGGCTCGGCGAGCCCACCGACGGCGACGCCCCGCGGTACGCGGCGGCCGCGGCCGGGGAGCAGCTCGCCGAGCGCGCGCTCCGCGGGCTGTGGGTCGTGGCCCGAGGAGCGCGCCTGCGCATGGACGCCAGCGAGGAGGTCGAGACCTTGTTGCCGCACGACCTGCTGAACGCGAGCCCGCTGATGCGCGCGTTTCACGCGTGGCTCGGGGCCGCGGACGCGTGCGCCCCGCTGGAGGCGGCGAACCCTCTCGCGGCGGTGTGCCACCTGCGCAGGATCACGACGGGAGAGGGCGTCTCGTGGCCGTCGCCGCTCGACGCGTGCCCGAGTCCGCGCGGGCGCGTGTACGCCTCGCCCGCGGCGGCGGCCTCGCTGCCCCTCCACGTGGATCTCGGGGCGCGCGGGGAGCTCGTGGCGTCGCCCGAGGCAGCCGAGCGCCCGTGGCCGGTGGCCGAGGCGCTCTCGCCGACGCGCGCGCAGGACGCGCTGGCCGATGCGCGTCGGGCGGCCGCTGCGCTGTGCGTGGCGGCGCCGCTCGTGAATCCGGAGGCGCCGCGGTCGCGCTCGGGCGTCGAGGCCGAGGTCGCGCGCGCCGCGGGGGCCGTGATCCTGGCCGAGCGCGACGGTCGCGTGGCGGTGGTCGACGACCGCGTGGTGCTGGTGCTCCCCGACGACCCGAGCGCCGAGGTGCAGGTGTGCGCGCTGCGGGCCGAGCGCGCGACGCTGGCCGACGGGGCGCGCGTCCGCGCCGGCGACGTCGTCGCGGAGGGCGACGGCGCGAAGGGCGGCGCGCTGGCCCTCGGCCGACACGTCCGCGTGGCCTTCACGGAGGAGCTCGCCGAGGGGGAGGTCCGCCTCGCGGAGCGCGTGTCGCGCGAGGGGTGGTTCGCGTCCCGGTCCCGCCCGGCGTACGAGGTCGCGCTGCGCGACACGTCGCTCGGGCGAGAGGAGCTCACCGCGACGCCGCCCGGCGTGCAGGGCCCCGAGACGCGCCACCTCGATGCGTCGGGCGTGGCGCTGGCGGGCGCCGCGCTGCGATCGGGCGACGTGCTGGTGGGGGCGCAGACGCCCTCGCTCGACGGCGGCTGGCGCGACGCCTCGCTGCGGGCGCGCGACGCCGCGGCGACGGTGCGCGACGTGGCGATCTTCGAGCGCCGGGGACACGAACCGTCGCCGCGCTCCGCGTCGCTGCGCGAGGCCGAGCGGGCGCTGTGGGCGCGCGTCGAGGAGGTCGCCCGCACGGCGATGGCGCCCGAGGCCGACGGCGCGCTGGAGACGCTCGCCGAGCGTTGCAGAAGGCAGATCGAGCGGACGTACCGAGGCGACGACCTTCCGCCGGGGGTCGTCGCGGTGGTGCGGGTGACGCTGGACGTCGAGCGGGAGCTCAGGCTCGGCGACCGCCTCGCAGACCGCCACGGGCTCGTGGCCGAGGTGCGCGCGTTCATGCGCGATGACCAGATGCCGACGCTGCCTGACGGGACCACGGCCGACGTGCTGCTCTCGGCGCACGCCCTCCCCTCGGGCACGCGCGCGGAGGCAGCGGCGGGCGAGCTCTACCTCGTCCTGCTGCCCGCGGGCGCCTGAGCCTGCGGTGCGCGGGCTCGCGGGCGTTGCATCTTGCGGGCTTAAGGGGTCTCCCGCCGCCAAGATCGGGTATGGTCGCGCCGTGCAACGCCGCGACCGACAGCGTCGCGACCGACAGCGCCGCGATCGACAGCGCCGCGATCGACGCGCCCGCTCCCGACGTGGGCCTCGCGGACGATGCGACCGACAGCGCCGCGACCGACAGCGTCGCGACCGACAGCGCCGCGACCGACAGCGCCGCGACCGACAGCGCCGCGACCGACAGCGCCGCGACCGACAGCGCCGCGACCGACGCGACCGCGTGCGGCGAGGGCCCGGTCACCCTCTACCGCGGCGAGGGCACGACGCTCGACTCGGCCGGCGACCAGCACGCCACCGCGACCGGGGAAGTGGCCTACGTCGAAGGGCGCTTCGGCCAGGGCTTCTCCATCAACGGACCGCGCAACTACGTGACCATCCCGCCGACCGTGGGCAACTTCGACGGAGATTTCACCATCGCCCTGTGGTTCAAGACGAGGTACTGGGGCGTGATGCTCGGGCGTCGCGCGGGCTGCTGGAACGTTCCGCCCTACACCGGCGAGGACTTCGACCTCACCGCCGAGGGCTACGTCGCCGTCGAGGTGTTCACCTCCGGCCCCGGGTACTTCTCGGTGCACTCGCCGCCGGGCTTCAACGACGACGCCTGGCACCACGCCGCGATGGTGCGCCGCGGCGACGTATTCCACCTCGTCGTCGACGGATCGACGACGGCGACGCACGCCATCTCCGGGGACTTCGTCGACCCGTCGCGGTCGCCGAGCTACCTCGGCGTCGGGCGCTGCACGCCCGGCGCGCCGGGCTCCAACGGCACCCAAGACGGCCGCGCCTGGTACACGGGTGCGCTCGACGAGGTGGCCTTCTACGACCGGGCGCTCTCGCCCGACGAGCTCGTCGCGCAGGCGCGGGGGCTCTGCGCTCCCTGACTCAGCGGCCCCGGCGGCTGTGGTGTGCGCGCAGGCGCAAGCGATCGCCCACCCGCTGCGGTCGCGTTGAGAGGCTCCCTCGGGATCTGATAGAGACGGGTCGGCGTTCAGGCCACGCGGGGAGCGATTCAATGCCCATCAAGACCCTCCTGCTCGACTTCGACGGGACCTGCACCGACGTCCCGGCCATTCATCAGAGGTTCCTCGATGCGTCGTTCGAGTACCTCTCGCAGAAGGGCTGGCTCACGAACCGTGACACCTGGAACAACGCGCTCGCCGCGGTGACCGAGCGCTCGCCCGAGGCGGGGTGGACGCTCGGAAGGACGCCCTCCGCGCCCGCGGCGGCGGACCCGTACATCCTCGCCGGCGAGGCCGCGCTCTACATCTCGCGTCTGGAGAGGCGGCCGCTGCCAGCCGACTTCGACGCCTACGGCTTCGCCTATGCGAAGGCGGTCGCGCCCTTCCGCCCGGAGCTGCGCGCGGTGCTGAAGAAGGCCGACGAGCTCGGAGTCGAGATCCAGTTCATCTCGAACTCGAGCACGACCAAGATCGCCGGCCGGCTGATGGACCTCCTCGCCGACGACCCCGCCCTCGTAGCGCGCATCGGCAAGCGCGGCGGGGCCGAGAAGTACGTCATCGCGGAGCTGCCCTGGGACGACGCGAAGATCTCCCCGGAGGTGCGGCGCGTGTTCGGGGCGCTGCCCGTCGCGACCAGCAGGCCCTCAGGCCTCCAGCGCCCGATCTACCTGCGGCGCGGGTCGTACATGCGCCAGCTCGCCGAGGCGTGGGAGGGCGACCCGTCCCGCGCCGCGACGACGCTGGTCTGCGGCGACATCTGGGAGCTCGACCTGGCGCTCCCTGCCGCGCTCGGCTGCGCGGTGCACCTCGTCGAGCGCGGCGCGCCCTACGACACCTACGACTACGAGCGCGAGGCGACGAAGGCGGTCGGAGGGACGATCTCCGTCGACCTCAACGGCCTGCTCGCTCGGCTCGAATCGACCTGATTCACGCGGCCGTTGATGTTGCACGGGCGCTGCGCCCCGCATCGAGGCCCAACACCGTGCATCGGGCGCGGAACACGCTGCATCGGGCGCGGAACACTCTGCATCGGGCGCGGAGCACTCTGCATCGACCCGATACGGTCTGCATCGGCCCCAGATCACCGTGCATCGGCCCCCGGGCGCCTTGCATCGGGCTCGAAACGGCGCGCACAGACCCGAAACAGCGTGCATCAGCCCCGCGCTGATCCCTCGCGTCGACGTCGCTGTGGTCGACCGTCGACACCGCACGATCGTGCGATGGAAGACCGGGCTGCCTTCCCGCCACGATGGGCGCTCATCGGGAGAGGAAGATTCGATGTTCACTGCGCGCTCGTGGTCGGCACTGTTTGCGGCGGTTCTGTCGGTGGGGTGCGGCGGGCCCACGCCTGTTGGTAGCGACTCGGGGGTGGGCGGTGACGCGCGGGATGCCGCGGTCACCGAGGACGCCGGGATGCCCGATGTCGCGACGGTGCCCGATGTCGCGACGGTGCCCGATGTCGCGACGGTGCCCGATGTCGCGACGGTTCCAGATGTCGCTCCCGTCGACGTCCCACCGCAGGTCGACTCGGGAGGACCTGTCGAGGGCGACCTGCTCACGATGGAGGTTCCCTCGGACCTCGCGGTGGCCGCGGGCTACCTGTACTACACGCACGACACGACCGTGCGGCGCATCCCGCTGGGGGGCGGCCCGACCGAGACGTTCTACCGGGCCATGATGAGCGCGCCCCAGGGCATCGCCGCCGACGCCGACGGGGTCGCCTGGACCGAGCGCTTCGCGAGCAGCGTCGCGGGCATCGTGCGCAGCTGTCCCCACGCCGGTTGCCCGGCCACCCCAATGGCGTACAGCGGCGGCGAGTCGTCGGGCGCGGTGGCCCTCGCGCCCACCCGCGTCGCGTGGACGTCCCCCACCATCGCCTCGGTCCTCGTCCGCAGCCGCGCGATGGGCGGAGGCAGCACAGGGTATCGAGCGGCCGGTCAGTCCCAGTACGCGCCCACGAGCCTCGTGCTCGACGGCGACGAGCTGTTCTGGACGACGGCCGGGATCCCGCTCCCCGGCGGCGCCCCCGGCGGGACGCCCGGCACCGTGCTTCGCTGCAACGTGAGCGGGAGCACATGCGCCCCGACGGCGATCGCCCAGGGCGCGATGATCGGCCACCCCCAGCGCATCGCGCTCGGGCCAGGGGTGGTGTTCTTCCTGACCAACAATGGACTGTTCCGCGTAGGGCGGGACGGCACCGGGCTGACGCGACTCGCGACGGTGACCACGTTCGCGGGGGCCAACACCTTCGACCTCGCGACTGACGGCACGACCCTCTACTGGGCCATCGGGCTCACGCTCTACCGCTGCGCGGCGGCGGCCTGTACGCCCGAGACGATCACGTCGCTGGGCTCCGGCTTCACCCAGGGCCTGGAGGTCGACGCCACGTCGGTCTACTGGGGCACCATGAACGTGGGTCGGACCGGCGGCATCCGGCGCTTCGCCCGCTGAGCCGCGCAGGGGGAGCATCGCACCCGCGCTCGAACGCTTCCGGGTCGTGGGCGCGTGCTACGCCCATCGCCCGATGGTGAAACCGCCCGCCCGACGCTGGCTCGCCGCCTCCGCGCTCACCGGGTCGGTGCTCGCGCTGCGCCTCGCCGCCCCGGGGCTGCTCGCGCTACCGCGAGCGCCGTCTCCGCCACAGCGCGACCAGCGCCAGCGCCCACCACCCCTTCGTCCGCGCGTCGCCCCCGGCGCGGCACCCGCAGCCCGCGCTCACCACCGTGCCCGCCGCCGTCCGTCGCAACCACGCCCGCGTCGATCGCCTCCACCCCGCCGCCGTCCGTCGCAACCACGCCCGCGTCCGTCGGCGCGCGACCGCCGTCGGGCAGCAGGCATCCTTCGCTCACGCCCGTCCGCATCGCGTCGTGCACGGCGCGCAGCTCCGTCCATCGCTCCTGGGTGAACCCCCGCTGGAGGCAGCGGTCGGGCGTGCGGTCGTCGGGGGGCAGTCCCACGGTCATCCCGTCGACGAGGCCTACCCCTCCGCGGCACGACAGCTCGCAGGTCGAGGCCACGATGGAGACGGCCGCCGGGTCGGTGCAGAAGGTCGCGACGGGCCCTCGCGCCCCGTCCGCCCGCCGCGCGCGGAGCTCGGCGCAGAACGGGACGCGGATGGCGATGCCGTCGTAGCGCACCTGCAGCCCGCCCTCGTCGGTACGGGTGAGGTAGCGGTCGAGCACTGCCCCGTCGCAGCGGCCCCTGATCGTCACGTCGACGACGCCGCGGTAGGACAGCCCGACGCACGCGAGCGAGCTGTATCCGCACGAGCTCCGCACCATGTTGTCGACGACCTGAGACGCCTCGACGCGAATCGCGGCGGGCGGGTCGAGCGACGGCCCGTCGCCGGTCTCGAAGGCGTGGACGTACTCCGTCGGGGAGGCGCCGGGGTCGCGGAACGTGTAGCGCGTGCGCGGTCGCAGCGGCGCGTCCGGGCGCAGCAGGAGGTGCGTGCCGCGCCTCGACGGCTCCTCGAGCGTACGCAGGGCGTAAGGCACCGCGACGCCGTCGGGGTCGGTCAGGAGGGGACGGCGCGTGAGCTCGACGGTGTTGATGAGCCACAGCTCCACGTCGGTGGGCACGTGGGTGGCGTCCCTCGGCGGGTCCATGAGGGCGATGCCGCCCGCGCTGCTGCACGCGTCGGCGCGGGCCCCGACCGCGAGCGCGGCAACCAGCACCAGGGCGAAGGCGCTACGCATCGACATACGGGGTGTGAGGGTCCATGGCGACGGGGCCTCAAGGCGACGTGGATCTTACGGGAGTTCGCCGGGAAACAGGGTCAACTGCCACACGCGCGGCGACGACGGGGCGCGCCACGGGGGCCGATCAGAGACCGCGCGACCCCTCCGGGCGGAGCTGGATGCGCCCCTCGAGCGCCGCGTCGAGGGTCGCGACGATGCGCGCGCGGTCGTGCGGGAGGCGCCCGCCCAGGGGCAGGTGGTTCGACGCGTGGTTGGTGCGAAACAGCGCGTCGGTGGGCCTCGCCTCGGCCACGAAGGTCCGCAGCTCCCGCAGCAGCGCCGGGACCGCCGGGAGCTCGAAGCGCCCCCGCGCGACGAGCGTCGCGAGCGGCGTCCCGGGCACCACCGTCAGCGTCAGCGCCGAGAGAAACTCCGGGTCCATCTCGGTCGCGAGTCCGGCCGAGGCGAGCGCGTGCTCGTCGCTGCGCTCGACGCCGCCCGCGCCCAGCAGGAAGATCACCGAGAGGGCCATGCCCGCGCGCTTCGCCCGCCGCGCGGCCTCGACGTGCTCGGCGTGGTCCTGCCCCTTGGCGATGCGCTTGAGGGTCACGTCGTCGCCCGACTCGGGCCCGATGTAGAGCAGCGAGAGCCCCTCGGCGCGCAGCGTCGCGAGCTCCTCGTCGGTCTTCTCGATCACGTTGCGCGCCATCGCGTAGCACGACACCCGGCGCAGCGACGGGAACGCCTCCCGGCACGCCGCGAGGATCGCGCGCCAGTGCGCGAGCGGCATCACGAGCGCGTCGCCGTCCGCCACGAAGACCTTGTCGACGCGGTGGCCGAAGCGCCGGCCCGCGGCCTCGACGTCGGCGAGCGTCTCCGCGAGGTCGCGCACCCGGAAGGTCTTCTCGCGGTACATGTCGCAGTAGACGCAGCGGTTCCACGAGCAGCCGATGGTGGCCTGGAGGATGTACGCGTCGGCCTCGCTGGGCGGCCGGTAGAGCTTGCCTTCGTAGCGCATGGGATGGGTCAGTCGACGAGGCGGTTGTTGGTCACCGCGACCACGGCGGAGCCCCCGTAGGCGTTGACGTAGACGAGGTCGAGGTCGCCGTCGCCATCCACGTCGTAGGGGAAGGCCCCGCGCGGGATCTGCAGCCGCAGCAGCCGCGTGGCCCCGCGCGCGTCGACCCGGTAGATGGAGGTCGCGAGCTGGTTGTCGGCCGCGAGCACCTCCAGGCGGCCGTCGTTGTCGAGGTCGGCGAGGGTGAGCTCCACCACCGGGTCGATGGGCCCGAGCGCCTCGCGCGCGAAGACCCCGGCGCCGTTGTTGCGCAGCAGCTCCAGCTGCGAGGCGCGGCTGTTGGTGATGACGACGTCGAGGTCGCCGTCGCCGTCGACGTCGCCCGCCTTCGGGTACCAGAGCTCGTCGGTGCTCGCGCCCGGGAAGACCTGCCCCGCCGTGAGCCGCCGCCCCGAGTCGCCGTTGAACACCGTCATCGCGTGGGCCTCGTTGTCGACCACGAGGGCGTCGACGGCGCCGTCGCGGTTCCAGTCGCCGGCGGCGAGGTAGCTGACGTCGCCGCGGAAGGCGCTGGTCACGGTCGGGCCGAAGGCGCCAGGCGCCGTCGCGAGCGCGACGCCGAGCCCGCCGGCGGTCGAGAACACCAGGTCGGGCAGCGCGTCGCCGTCGACTCGCACGAACACCCGGCTGTACATGGTGACGTTCGAGCGGCGCTCGACGCCGAACGCGCAGCCGCCCGTCCCCGGCCACACGGAGAGCACCCCCGCGGCCGAGGAGAAGACGTCCGGGCGGCCGTCGCCGGTGATGTCCGCAACGCCCCGGTAGACGGTCATCCCGGGGCCCGCGCAGCTGCTCCGCGCGCCGAGCCGCCGGTCGGCCTGGAAGGGCCAGCGGTCGAGGGCGGTTCCAGCCCGCGCGACGACGAGGCTGAGGGGCCCGGGGCCGTCGAGCGCGGCGATCTGCTGGTTGCGGGAGACGCTCTCCGGGGCGAAGGCGCTGAGCTCGGGCGCGCGGAGCCGCCGGCCGCCGCGGTTGTGGGCCACGAAGCGCCCGTCGAGGACGACGTCGTTGCGGCCGTCGCCGTCGGCGTCGGTGATCACCGGCAGGCGGCTGTTGGGGCGGGTGTTCTCGTAGTCCCGGCGGTCGGGGAAGCTGCCCGTGCCGTCGCCGTAGAGGAGCTGGAGGAGGTCGTCGCTGGTGGTGGCGAGCGGTTGGCCGATGACGACGAGGTCGGTGTGGCGGTCGCCGTCGAGGTCGCCCGCGGCGAGCTGCACCGGGCGCGGGACGGCGTAGGCCGCGGCGCGGCTGAGGGCCCCGGAGGCCTGGCCGAGCAGCACCGTGACCTGGGCGTTGTCGGCGATGACGAGGTCGTCGCGGGCGTCGCCGTCGAGGCGCGCCACCAGCATGCGCGAGGGTTGCGCGCAGCCCGCGCAGGTCGCCGGGAGGCCCGCGGCGAAGCGCCCGCCGCCGAGGCCGCGGTAGACGACGGTGCCGTTGGCGAGGTCGGGCGCGCCGTCGCCGTCGAAGTCGCCGACAACGGTGGGGGCGTCGCCGAGGGTGATGGTGGTGGGCACCCTCGTGAAGCCGCCGGCCGCCGTGCGGAGGTGCACGACGGGCGAGCGGAGCGACGCGTCGATGAGGTCGGATCGGCCGTCGCGGTCGAGGTCGGCGGGCAGCCGCGCGTTGAAGGTCAGGGCCTCGACGGGCGCGAAGGTGCCGTCGCCGCGGCCGCGCGCGATGTACGGAGTTGGGCGTCGAGGCGGACTGCACCCGCACGAGCACGTCGACGCGGCGGTCGCCGTCGAAGTCGGCGTAGTCGAGCGAGGCGGAGTAGCCGGTGACGGTGAAGCTCCCGGCCGGGACGAAGTCGACGCCCGGCCGCGCGACGGCGAAGGTGACGCGCACCGACCCGACGGGGTTGAAGGTGTCGAGCAGCACCGCCTCGCGGAGGCCGTCGCCGGTGAGGTCGGCGGCGACGGCGTACGAGGTGCCGAGGCGGGTCCACTCCTCCGGGGCGTCGAACGCGAGCCGGCCGGTGACCATGCTTATGCGTCGACGGGCGGGCCGCCGTCGCGCGCGGCGTCGGGGCGGTCGGGCGCGGGGACGTCGGCGGGGCGGTCGGGCGCGGGGACGTCGGCGGGGCGGTCGGGCGCGGGGACGTCGAGGGCGGGGACGTCGAGGGCGGGGCGGTCGGCGGTCGGGGCGTCGAGGGCGGGGACGTCACGCGTCGAGGCGTCGGGAGTCGAGGCGTCGCGGGGCGGGTCGACGAGCTGCTCGGTGCCGCAGCCCCAGGCGTACGAGACGAGGGCGGCGAGGCAAAGGCGGCGAAAGCGGAGGGCGGGGGGTGGCATCGGAGGGCGTCACCATACAGCTCCCGGCGCCGCGGCGACGATGGCTAGAGCCCACGAGATGCGCAACCCGGGTCGGTTGGAGGTGGCGCAACCCCCCTTGGCCGTCCTGTTCCGCCGCGCCTGTTAGATGGGTGCGGGCGAACGCCCAAACCCCAGGGACGCCGCAGGTGGCCACCTCCAACGACCCGGGTTGCGCATCTCGTGACGCCGGTCTGGCGGCGATGCCCGACCTCACCCCGATGGTGGTGCCGCGGATCCGGTGCAACGAGCTGCCGGTGACGGCCGCGCCGTACTCGTCGGGCTACTGCGGAGCGTGGGTGAGGCCACTCGGACCGCCCCTGGTCTTCGCGCCCGTCGTCTCGCTCTGACGCCCACGGGGAGCGCCGCGTAGGGCGGGCGGGGCGCTCAGCGCCCGGAGAGCCCGCGCCCGCGCCGGAGCCCGCCGCGCTGCGGAGAGCGCGCGAGCCAGAGCCCGAACTGCCGCACGTCGAGGCCCGTGGGGGCGACGATCGCGAAGGCGGGCGTTTCGCGCGGCGAGCTCGCGCCCAGGTAGACGTGCGCCCTCGCCGGGACGTCGTGGGGGTCGCCCACCGCCCAGTCGTCGAAGCCGTCGCCATCGACGTCGCCGAGCCCCGTGGTGCCGTGCCCGAAGCGGGCCTCGCTGCGCGGCGACGGGTCGGTGAGCGACACCTGCGCCAGCGTCCCAGCGAAGGAGCCCAGGTAGAGATAGGCGCGCCCGACCGCCCCGCCGCCGCCGGGTGCCGTGGCCTCGTGGGCGGCGATGACCACGTCGCCGAAGCCGTCGCCGTCGACGTCTCCCGCGGCGCCCAACGGGTCGCCGAAGTAGCCCCCGTGGGGCCCCGGGAGCGTCGTGACCGGGCTCGTCGAGATCCCGCCGCTGAAGCCGAGGTACGCGTAGACCTGCCCGTTGCCCGCGGGGACGGCCTGCGTCGTGGCCGCGACCAGCACGTCGGCGCGGCCGTCGCCGTTGATGTCGCCGGCGCTCGCCACGCGCACCCCGAAGTTGCCGTTGTTGAGCAGCATCCCTGGGTTGGGCGGGCCCTCGAGCGTGCGCGTGGGCATGGCCGCGGGCCCCGAGGTGGCGCGCCCCGGGTAGAGGTAGACGCGGCCGCGCACGCTGCCGGTAGTGGAGGCCTGCATGGGGGCCGAGACGATCAGGTCGCCCAGCCCGTCGCCGGTGACGTCGCCTGCCCCTGCGACCGAGGTGCCGAAGCGCCCGTTGGTCGGCGCGGCGAGGGTGAGCGAGGGCGAGCGCGCCGGGCCGCCCGAGTTGCCGAAGTACACGTAGGCCCGGCCGGGGTCGGAGAGGGCGATGCCCGGGGCTCCCACCACGAGGTCGGCGTATCCGTCGCCGTTGAGGTCCCCCGCCCCGGCGATCGAGGCGCCGAAGGCCTCGCCCGCCACCGGAGGCTCGAGCCGGACCAGCGGCGAGCTCACGATCCCGCCGGCGCTGCCCCGGAAGACGGTCACCGTGCCCTGACGCTCGCAGACGAGGTCGGCGAACCCGTCGCCATCGACGTCGCCCGCCGGCGTCACGTAGCCGCCGACCCCTTCGACGATCTCCGTGGGGAGGGACGATCCCCGCAGCGGAGCCAGGTACACGAAGATCCGGTTGCCCTCCGGGGCGCTCACGACCAGGTCGGCGAGGCCGTTGCCGTCGAGGTCGAGCGTCGAGCCGAAGGAGGTGTCCACCACGCCGCCGCGGCCGTTGTCGGCGCCGACGGTGAACTGCCACACGGGGCTCCTCGCCGCGCCCATGCCCGCGGACGAGCGGCCCTGGAGCCGCCAGAACCACACCCCCCGGGAGAGCACCGAGTCGGGACGGGCGTGCGTCCCGACCGCATCGAAGCTGGAGCAGCGGGAGGTCATCGCCCGGTCGCGACAGAGCGTCACCCGGGCGCCGGTCGCGCCCGCAGGGAGCGCCCACGAGAGCTGCGGCTGCGCGACGGTCACCCGGCTGCTCGAGAGAGGCGCCACGGGCCGGGGCGCAGGAACCGCGCAGCCCGGGCAGTCACTAGCGACATCACCACCGACATCACTACCGACATCACTACCGACATCAATGCCGACATCAATGCCGGAATCGCGGCCCCCATCCGGGGCGTCGGGGGTTGCATCCGGCGCGTCGACCGCGGCCTCCGTCGCATCGAAGCCCGGTGCGTCCGGCGTGGACGCGGCGTCTGCGGCGTCGAGGTCGGCGCTGGCGTCGAGGCCCCCGTCGAAGGTGTACTCGTCGAGGCCGTGGATCAGGCTGCACGACGCCGCGAGCGAGCACAGAGCGATGAGGGCGGGCCTACGCATGGTCATCCCCGTGGGCTTTCAGAACGTAACATGCAGCCTCGCCGAGCAGCCGCCCGGGGCGCAGGCGGCGCCGACCACCGGGCCGTGCGCGTCGCCGCGCGAGCCGAGCAGCACGATGACCCCCGCCACGGCCGACGCGAGGCCCACCCCGAGGAGCACGTCGGTGACCACGGCGCGGGTGCGCGCGGCGTCGGCCTCGCCGCGCAGAGCCGGGTCGCACACATGACCGACACACGAGGACGAAAGATCGCTCTCGGTGGAGAGCACCGTCACGCCGAGCACGGCGCCCGCGAGGACGGCCACGCCGCCCCCGGAGATCAGCGCGATGGGGAGCGCGAGCGAGCGCCGCGGAGGCTCCGTCGGAGCCGGCGGGCGCACCGCCACGGAGGCCACGGTGGCCACGGTGGCCGCGGGTGCCGCGGGGGTCGCGGCCGCGGCAGGAGCGGGCGCAGGAGCGGGCGTTGGGGTGGCCGCGCGGAGCTGAGCGTCCATGGCCGCGAGCTGGGCCTGGAGCATCGGGCGGTTGCGCGCGCGGGGCTCGACGTCGAGGTACTCGCGCAGCGCCTCGGACGCGCGCCGCGTGTCGGCGGCGTCGCGGTAGGCGACGTAGGCGTTGTAGAGCAGCTCGGTGCGGTGCGAGAGGCGCCAGGCCGCCAGGAACTCCTCGGCCGCCTCGGCGAAGCGCCCCTGACGGTGCAGCTCGGTGCCCCGCCCGAAGCGGGCCTCGGCCTCGTTGGGTCGAGGCTGTGCCAGGGCCACGCCGGGCGCCGAGGCCCCGAGGAGGCCGAGGACCAGGGCGATGGTGGGGGCGGCTCTTTTCCCAGGCGAAGCGATCATCTCGACGGCGCCCAGCCTCACCCGGAACCCCTCCCCCGCACAAGGCTGGCCTCCGGCCGGCGGCGCAGCGCCTCTGCCCGCCGCGACCTGCCGCCGCCACCCCCCGCCCGTGGTCACCGCTTGCGCGCGACCTCTTCGGGGCGCCGCTCGGCGACCGCCGTTGCGTCCCGGTCCTCCTCCGCGTGCGACGCCACGCGCACCCCCGTGGTCCCTCGCACGGGCGCTGCGAGGCGACGCAGGACGACCGGGCGATCCTCGGTGCCGGTGATCTCAAGCACCCGGCGCGCCTCGCGGAAGCCTCCCTGCGCTCCGTCGTCCGAGCGCCACCTCGCGTCGCCCACCAGCTCGACCTGCGCCCCTTCGTCGACCGTCACTGCGTCGCCCCGCCGTCCGCCGCCGAGCACGCGCACCCACCGCCCCTGCACCACGACCCGGACGCCGCCGTCGTCCAGCTCGAACACCCCGCCCGCGGAGCGCACCGAGACCGCTCCGCCCGCGCGCGTCGACGCCTCCCACGCGGCGCAGGGGAGCCCCTCCACGGTCACGGTCGGGGTCACGACGCGCACCCTACCGACGAGGCGCACGCGGCCCTCCGGCGCGTCGCCCGAGGCGCACGGCGCCAGCCCCTCGAAGGCGGCCGCGTCCGGGTCCGGGGTCGCCCGCCGCGCCGAGAGCGCCACCGCGAGCGCCGAGCACGCCACCGCGCCGATCACGCCGAACGCGAGCACCGTGGTGGCACCCAGCGCGAGCGAGCCGAAGAAGGGAATCACCGTCGCCGCGAACAGAAACAGCCACGGGACGGCGCGCGCGTTGAACCGGGGCGAGGCCGCCGTGCGCTGGTCGGGCTCCGGGCCGTACCGGAGCAGGAGCGCGGCGACAGCGACGAGCGAGGCCCAGTAGACGCCGACCGCGGCGATCTCGCCGACGTGCACCACGGTCGACAGCGCGACGCCGGCGAGCGCCCCCGCCGTGCTCGCCGACGCCACCAGGGCCACGCCCGCAGGGGGTGGAGCGAACTCCCGCGCGAGCTCGCCCAGCCCCCACGCCGGGAGCGCCCCGCCGTCCACCATCGGTGTGGCGCACGTCGGGCACGGCGCCGCGGAAGGTCCGCGCCCGTGGCACCTCGGGCAGACGTAGCGAGCCGCGGCCATTCGCTCTTCCGCCGTCCCGGTCGCTGCGCCCACGGCGCTACCGCGACGCTCCGACGAGCGAGCGGATGACCGACCGCAGACCTTCGACGAGGGCGCCCGGACTCCCCGCCGAGAGCTCGCCGTCGGAGGCGTCGATCAGGAGGCGCCGCCGGAGGTCGCGCCGACAGACGTGTGCGTCTCCAGCGGCACCCACTGGCTGCCGCTCGGGGCTCACGGCGTCCGGGCATCGCGTCGAGGGATCGGACGCTGGATGGCCGTAGACCGCGCGGAACACCCCCACCGGCACGACGCCCGACAGCGAGTGGAGCCGTCGAAGCAAGAAGTGCCTCCGGTCTCGCCTCGCATCGCCCTCGTCGGGCGTCATTTCTGGGCTCTTCATCGTGCCGTCGGTCGGGCCGGATTGTTAGGAAGCCCGACGATTTGCGTCAATAGAACACCGCGCGACGCCTCCGTGATACCACCGCCGCGGCGATGCTTCTGCGCCTGGGCGTGCTCGTGCCGACGGCGGGCCCGCGCGCGGTGAGCACGGCCGACGGCGACGGCCCTCTCGCGGCGACGTACCGCTGCCCGGGGCCGTGAAGCACGCCCGTGATCTTCCCTTTAGACCATGACAGACCCCTGCCATCCCATCTTCTTCGTGCATCGCAGACCGAGCGCAGGGCTGCCCGCGGTCGTCATGGGTCTGGCGCTTGCGACCGTCGGCGGGGAGGCGTGGGCCCAGGGAGTACGGCTCGTCTTCGTACGCGGCGCCGAGCTGGCGGATTGCCCCGACGAGCGAGGGCTGCGCATGGCCATCACGCGCAGAAACGGCCTCGATCCCTTCACGCCCGACGCGCCCCACGTGGCGGGCGCTCCCCGAGGTTCGCGTGAGCCTCGTGGCACAGGGCGACCAGGTGCAGGTTCGGGTCGAGGTGGTCGACGCGCAGGGCCACGTCCGTCGGACCCGCGACGACCTGCGCGGCCCGGTCTCACGCTGCGCAGACCTGGTGGACGCCGCGGGCAGTGACCTCGCCCTGATCTTTCAATCCGTGGTCACCCCGACCCCCACCCCGCCCGAGACGCCGCCTCCTCCCGTGCCTCCTCCCGTGCCTCGGCGCGTAGACCCGGCGCCGTCCCCGAGCCCGGCGCCGTCGCCCATGGCTCGCATCCGAGCGTCCCTGGGCGCAGGTCTCGGCTTCGGGCTTCTCCCCGGCGCGGCCGCGAGCGTCGACGGCGGTCTGGCCCTGGGCGGTGCGCGATGGTCCGTGGGCATCGACCTCTCGCTGTCCCCCACCACGACCCACCGCTCGGACCAGGGCCTGCGGTACGACGCGGGGATGGCGCGGGCGACCGTGGCCCTCTGCGGGCACGCGGGCTGGTTCGCCGGATGCGCGCTGCTCTCGGGCGGTCCGGTCTGGACCGAAGGAATCGACGCGAGCGTGCCGGTGCGAGATCAGGCGCTGTGGCTCGCGGCCGGTCTCCGACTGCTCTTCGAGCCGAGGCTCGTCGGGCGGTTGCACCTCTTCGCGCGCGTGGACGGCGTGGCGACCCTGAGAGCCTTCTCCGCGGCCTTCACCGAGACATCGACCGGGCGGCGCGTGGTCGCCTGGTCCAGCCCTCCGATCGCGGTGGAGGGCGTCGTGGGTCTGGCCTGGCATTTCCGATGACACGAACGGAGCCCCCGACGACAACGGAGGATGACCGGGCGCTGCTGTCCGCGGTCTACCGCGAGCACTCCCGAGGGGTCTTCAACCTCGTACGCAGAATGGGCGTTCGACGAGAGGACCTCTGCGTCGTGACGACCGAGGCGTTTCATGTGTTCTGGACCCGACGAGCCGAGTACGACCCCGCGCGAGGCTCACAACGGAGCTGGCTCATGGGGATCGCCGTGAAGGTCGCGGTACACCACCTGCGCTCGCGGTTTCGGGACTGGGAGGACACCGTCGACCTGGAATCCGCGGTCTTGCACTCGCCAGGGCCGAGCCCCGAGGCCGAGGCGTCGCGGGCGCAGGACAGAGGTCTCCTCGGAGATCTTCTCGACGGGCTCCCGGGCGCTCAGCGTACGGTGTTCGTGCTGCACCACGTCGAGGGGATGAGCCTGACCGAGATCGCGGAGATTCTCGGAGTATCGAAGAACACGGCAGCCAGCCGCCTTCGCCTGGCCCGCGAGCATCTCTCCAGGGAGACGGCTAAGCTCCGCCGCCTTCGAGGTGATCCATGAGCTCACTCGACCCCGACCCCATGGACCCCTTGCTCGAGCGGCTCATCGAGAGCGAGCGCCTCGGCGAGGACGTGCCGCCCGACCTCGACCGGCAGATGCTCGAGAGCGTCCTGGCCGGCGCGGCAATGGGGCCCGCGTCTCCCGCGCAACCCGCCCCCCCCACGACGTCGTTTGGGCCCACGGCCACCCTGGCGCGTACGGGTCTGGTGCGCGCGCTGCTCCACGTCGGAACCTTCGTCGCCGGGGGGCTGGTCGGCTCCGTGGTCACCGCGAGAATGCTTCCTACGCACACCCGGGTCGTGGTTCGCGAGGTGCTGCGCGAGGTGCCCGTCGCCGTGCAGCCCCGCTCGACCCCGGCCGACGCGGGTGCATCCCCGATGGCCCCCGTCGCTCTGCCGCGCGTCACGGCTCCGAGCGGTACGCGCCCGCCCGAGTCGGTTGTCCGCGTGCGAGCGCCTGGCCCTCCGGACGCGGGGCCTCGCTTCGACCTCCAGGCCGAGGAACAACTGCTGGACGCGGCTCGTGCGGCCCTCCAGGGAGGGAACTACCGCGAGTCGTGGGCCGCGATCCAGGAGCACGAGCGGCGGTTCCCGCGCGGTCAGCTCGCGGAGCGTCGCGAGGCGTTGGGGGTACGTGCGCTGGTGGCCCTCGGGCGCACGGAGGAGGCCCGGCGCAGGGCCGATGCCTTTCGCGCGCGCTACCCCGACAGCCCGTTCCTCCCGATGGTGTCCATCGAGGGCTCGCCGTGAGCCGGGCGCTGCGATTCGGCGCGATGCGTGTCCTCGTCGCGGTGGCGGGCGCGCAGGGGTGTCAGGTAGACCTCAACCTCGGCGCGGTGAACGCCCCCGACGCGGCTTCAGACATTCCCGGGGATGCCGTCTCAGACCGCGTAGAGGTCCCCGATGCCTGCATGCCCGTGCGCAGCGGCAGCTTCACCGTGTCGCTGGCGGAGCTGGCCGCGGCCAACGCGGATTGCTCCCTGACCCGCGCGACCCTCTCGCGGGGTTACAGCATCGCGTGCCTCTCGGCCGCGCACCGGATCTGCGTGGCCCGCGGGTGCTGCAGCGCGGGCTTCGGGCTCAACGAGGCGTGGAACGACGCGACCATCACGTGTCTGGTCGGCGACAACGCCGCGGTGCGCGCCACCGACTACGCCGCGCTGAGCGCCTTCGACGCCGCCTGCGACGGGAGGGTCGAGCGCTTCGGGCCGGCGTGCAACCGCGCGATCACGAGGTTCTGCGAGCGTGAGAGCCCAGGGAGCGCGGGCTTCGGGCCCGTCGAGGCCGACGGGGGCCGCGTGAGCGTGGTGTGCGTGCCGCCCGCGAGCGTCGAGCGCTACGAGACCACCTACGCGGCGTTGACCGCGGCCCATCCAGACTGCGACGGGGTGTTCGAACACAGCGGGCAGTGCAACGCCGCGATCCACCGGTTCTGCATGGTGCGCCTTCAGCGCTCGGGGTTCGGGCCGATCGATGACGACGGCGGCCGTCTGACCGTCGCCTGCGTGCGGCCCTGAGCGCCGCGCGAGGCGTCCCTCACAGGCCGAACACGTCGACCGGCACGGACGAATCCAGCGACGAGTTGTTGCCGAGCTGCGCGTAGACGTTGCTGCCCCAGCAGACGATCGCCCCGGTCGTGCGCCGCGCGCAGCTGAAGTTCCAGCCGCGGGAGATCCCCAGGGCGTCGGTCAGTCCGGTGACGGCGACCGGCGCGAGCCTGGCGGTGGTCGTGCCGTCGCCGAGCTGCCCGTATCCGTTGGAACCCCAGCACGTGACCGCACCGCTCGCGCGTCGCGCGCAGGAGTGCGACGAGCCCGCGGCGATCTCCACCGCGTCGCTCAGTCCGGTGACCGCGACGGGCGTGGGCGAGTTGGTCGTCGTGCCGTCGCCGAGCTGGCCGTTGTTGTTGACGCCCCAGCAGACGACGGCCCTGCTCGCGCGTCGCGCGCAGACGGTCTGCATGTCCGCGGCGACCTCCACCGCGTCGGTGAGCCCGGTGACCGCGACGGGCGTGAGCGAGTTGGTCATCGTGCCGTCGCCGAGCTGCCCGCTGGTGTTGCGTCCCCAGCAGACGACGCCGCCCGCCGCCCGCCTCGCGCAGGTGTGGTAGCCAGCCGAGGCGATCTGCACGGCGTCGGTCAGCCCGGCGACGGTGACAGGTGTAGGCGAGTTGGTCGTCGCGCCGTTTCCGAGCTGCCCGAAGGTGTTCATGCCCCAGCAGACCACGGCGCCCGACGAGCCCCGCGCGCAGTTGTGCCAGCCGCCACCCGAGAGCTCGACCGCGTCGGTGAGCCCGGCGACCGCGACGGGGGTCAGGGCGCGCGTCGTCGTCCCGTTGCCGATCTGCCCGAAATCGTTGGCGCCCCAGCAGACGACGGCCCCGCTCGTGCTTCGCGCGCAGGTCGTTCACTGGCTCGCTGTGATCTTCGCGACGTTCGTTAGTTTCGTGATTGCGATCGTCCTTTGCGAATCCGTAAGCGTTCCGTTGCCGAGCTGCCCGTTGTTGTTGCGCCCCCAGCAGACGACCGCGCCGCTCGAGCGCAGCGCGCACGAGTGGAAGCCCGAGAGGGCAGAGGAGATCGCGACGATCGCCGGGGCGGCGCAGACCCCCGTCGGGGTGCAGACGCTCCCGACGGCGCAGGCGGTCCTGTTCGTGTAGCCCTGACCATCGAGGTTGCACCCCCTGGGCGTGCTCGCGTCCGCGCAGGAGACCGCACCGGGCGTGCAGACCCACGGGGTGCACGCGCCCGCGCCGAGGCACGCGTTGCTCGAAGGACATGCGGCGGGTGAGTAGCCCTGTCCGTCGAGGTTGCAGACCCTTCGAGTGCCGAGATCCACGCACGAGAACGCCCCCGGCGTGCAGACCCAGGGGGTGCACACGCCCGCGCCGAGGCACGCGTTGCTCGAAGGACACGCGGCGGGTGAGTAGCCCTGTCCGTCGAGGTTGCAGACCCTTCGAGCGTCGAGGCCCGCGCAGGAGGGGGCGCCCGGCGTACACGTCCACGGGGTGCACACGCCCGCGCCGAGGCAGGCGTTGGCCGCTGGGCACGCAGCCGCGGTGTACCCGAGCCCATCGGGGTTGCACTGCCGTCGGGTGTTCAGGTCCGTGCAGGAAGACACGCCTGGCGTGCACACCTGAGGCACGCACGCGCCGCCGGTGCAGCTCTGCCCGCTCGAACAGGCCACCGTCGACGAGCCCTGACCGTCGGGGTTGCACGCCGAGCGCGCGGTGAGACTCGCGCAGGTGGCCGCTCCAGGGGTGCACGTCCACGGGGTGCAGACACCCGCGCCGAGGCATGCTGTGCTCGCCCCGCAGGCGCTCGGGGCGTAGCCCTGGCCATCGGGGTTGCATACCCGCCGCGTGGTCCCGTCGGCGCACGACGCGGCGCCCGGCGTACAGACCCACGGCGTGCAGACGCCCGCTCCCAGGCACGCGCTGCCCGGTCCGCAAGCCGTAGGCGTGTACGCCTGGCCGTCCGGGTTGCACACCCGCCGCGTGGTCCCGTCGGCGCACGACGCGACGCCCGGCGTACAGACCCACGGCGTGCAGACGCCCGCTCCCAGGCACGCGCTGCCCGGTCCGCAAGCCGTAGGCGTGTACGCCTGTCCATCGGGGTTGCACTGCCGTCGGGTGTTCAGGTCCGTGCAGGAAGACACGCCTGGCGTGCACACCTGAGGCACGCACGCCCCGCCGCTGCAGCCTTGCCCGCTCGGGCAGGCCACCGACCACGAGCCCTGTCCATCGGGGTTGCACACCGAGCGCGCGGTGGCGCTCGCGCAGGTCGCGGCAGCCGTCCCGGGGGTGCAGACCCAGGGGGTGCACACGCCCGCGCCCAGGCACGCGTTGCTGGCGGGGCACGCCGCGGGGGTGGTGTACCCGAAGCCGTCAGGGTTGCACTGCCTCCGGAAGCCCAAGCCCACGCACGAGAACGCTCCGGGCGTGCACACCGGCGTGGCGCAAGCGCCCCCGTTGCAGCGCTGCCCGCTCGGACAGACGGTGGACACCGATCCCAGGCCGTCGGCGTTGCACACCGAGCGCGTCGTGGGGTCCGCGCAGGTGGCCATCCCAGGCGTGCAGACCCACGGGGTGCACAGGCCCGCGCCCGTACACGCGTTGCGAGGCGGGCAGGGGGCGTAGACGTGCGAGAGGCCGTCTGCGCTGCACTGTCGGCGGTGGGTCGGGCTCACGCACAGAGAGGTCCCGGTCGTGCAAATCCGTGGCCGGCAGACGCCCAGGATGCAGGAGTTGCCCGACGGACAGGCGGTGTACGAATAGCCCGACCCGCCCGGGTTGCACAGCCGCCGCGTGGTGGTGCCGGCGCAGGAGGCCTCGCCCGGGGGACACACCTGCGGGACGCAGATAGCGCCACCCCAGTACTCCGGGCTGGTCTGGCACGACGACCCTGACCAGCAGTACGTGACGGTGGGCTCCCGCCCGAATAGGCAGATCTCCACCGCGCCGGCGCCGCGGCAGCGGTTGGTGCCGGCCTCGCAGACCCACGGGAGGCACCGGCCGGTCGAGCACATGTGCCGGGCCGGGCAAGGATCGTAGGCGTAGGTGCGGTCCGCCGTGCAGCGCCGTCGGCCCTCCGGGGCCTCGTTGAAGCAGTAGAAGTCCCCGGGGTTGCACGCGGGCGGGAGCACCGAGCCCACGTAGCCGCCGCTGAAATGCGTGACCGCGGCCGCCATCGCCGCGCCCATGACGGTCCCATGCAGGTCCTCGTAGCCGGAGTTGTCCGCGAGCGACCAGAAGAGCGCCGGGGACTCCGCGCCGGGGACGAACGGGATGCTGACCGTGGCCGGCAGCGCGAACGTGAGCCCCTCGGGCTGGAGGCGGTAGAGCCGCGAGGAGAGCGAGTAGCCCTCGACCGTGGCGTCGACGGCGCCCTCCACGGTGATCTCTCGCGTCTCCGTGAGCGCGCCGGGGGGGATCGTCAGGGTGAACCCGCCGAGCTCCACCACGCCGCCCGCGGCTCCGATCGAGGCCGTCACGATGGTCGGGGCCGCCATCCACGGAGCGTCGTCCGGCGGCTCTGCGTCCGCTACGGCGTCCGCGATCACCGTGACGTCGGCGTCCGCTACGGCGTCGGCGGTCACCGTGACGTCTGCGTCTGCTACGGAGTCCGCGCGTGCATCGACGGCGGCGTCGGGCGCGGTCGCATCGCCGGCGCACCCCGCAACGAGCGGAACGAGCGCGGCTGCTACCAGAAGAAACGATAGAAAGCTTCTCATCGAGCGGTCTCCTCCATCGGGTCCAGCCGGGTGTTGGCGGGGAGGGGGCCGTTCGTGTCACCGAAAAGCTCAACTCGATCCGAGAGACCTCCACCCCCGGCGAACAGGCATCATGGGAAGTCAGCACCAACCATGCTGCGGTGGGATTCGGGAGGCGGTCACCGACGGGGCGCGGCTTGGATGGAGCGGCGCTCGTGCGCCATGTACGCTCGTCGGATGGTACTGCGTCGCGGCATCCTACAAAGCGCGGTCCTTGCGCTGGTCGGGTGCGGGCGCTCCCCGCCGCGGCTGCCGTCCCGGTGGGGCGTCGCGGGGCTCGGTAGGCCGCGCTCGCTCTCGACGGCGGGGGGTGGCCTCTTCGTGATCGACGACTCGCCCGAGTCGGTCGGCGGCGGCGTGCTCTTTCGGATCCCTCTCGGCGGCGGCCTGGCGCGCGCGTTGGTGTTCGAGTCCCACGGCCTCACTGGGGCGGCCGTAACCGCCACGGCGATCGTCTGGGCCGTGCGGCGCTCGGGCGAACTCCGCGTCGCGACGCACGCGCAACCGTCCGCTCCCCGCGTCCTGGCGACCCGCCCGCGGGGCTTCATGAGCGCGATGGTGACCGACGGGACGGAGGTCTACTGCTCCTCCCCGGACGGTCCCACGGTGGCCGTGCCCCTCGCCGGTGGTCCCGAGCGCGTGCTCTTCCCTGCGCCCTCGACGGCGCTCTCCCTCGCCCCCGACGGGCTGGTGTTCGTCGCGGGTGGCGCGGTGCGATGGGCGCCCCGTCGGGGCGGCGCGACGGCCGTGCTCGCACCATCGCACGGCGTCGCGGCGATCGCGGTGCGCGGTGCGTACGCCTACTGGGCGGAGCAGGCTCGACCCCGCGGCACACTCACCGGCTCCCTCCGCCGGGTCCACCTCGCAGGGGGCGACGTCGAGACCCTGGTCGATGGCATCGACGACCCCGACGCGCTCGCCGTCGGAGACGAGCGGGCCTGGTACGCCGGAACCCACTTCGTCCCCGAGGCGCGAGTAGGCGTCGTGGCGCTCGGCAGCGTGACGATCGCGGACCGCCGACACCCCGTCAGCGAGTCCGCGGTGGCGGTGACCAGCCTGCTCTGCGAGGGGCCATCGCTCTACGTGGCCGGCACCGTGGGGCACAACATCGGCGGCGTCGTGCAGCGACGACCGGCGTGAGCACCCTGCGTCTAGCCTTGTGTGCGGCGCTGCTCGTCGGGTGTGGCCCCCGCACGGTCACCGACGCCCGCTGGACCTTCGAGTGGGACGTCGGAGGTGCGCTCGTCCCCGACACATGGACCGACCGCGGAACGACGTGCGCCCGCAGCGCCGCCGACGAGGAGAACACCCTCGCGCTGCTGCACAAGAGCCACCTCACAGCCTGCAACGCCCACTGCGGCCGGGCGGCGGAGGCGCTGTGGGGGCCCTGCTGGCTCCGCTGCGAGGCGGGGGTCACCCTCCGCGCGCGGCGCTGCGTGGAGCGGCAGCGCGAGATCCCGTCGTCGCCGCCGCTCTGGGAGCGCTGAACCGGTGTGGCTCACGGCGCCGCGCGCCGGAGGGCGGTGAGCCGCGCCGCGATGGCGGCCACCTGCGCGAGGTTGTCGGGCGCCTTCGGATGCTTCCAGAAGTCGAAGGACTGCTCGGCAGGATCGCGCCCGATGGTGAGCCGCCAGCGCTCCCCGAAACGGAGCGAGGTGTGCGTCAACGAGAGCGCCGCGCCCGGGATCGCCTCGGGCGTCCAGTGCTGCATCAACCGGACGCGGGAGCGGCATCGCGGCATCGCGAAGGGGCGCTCCTCGGCCAGGCTCGCGACCTCGGCGAGGACCAGGCGCGCGGGCGTCAGGAAGAGCAGATAGCCGTCCCGCGTCTCCGTCGCAGGGCCCGTCGGGAAAGGGAGCCCGTCGTCGACGCCGATCGCGCGCAGCACGCCGTCGGCCGCGAGCATCCCACCCAGCATCGCGACACCGCCCACGACCTCGGCGGCACCCACGGTCTTGAGCCGGACCATGGCTCTCTCCCTCAGGGAGCCCGCGGTGTCCTTCACGTCCTGCCAGGTCGGCACCTTCACATCGGGGCGCGCCACGTCGCCCATCGCGAGGTGCCAGATCGCCTCGCCGGGGGCGATCACTGACTGCGCGATGCGGGCGGCATCGATGACACCGAGGAAGACTTGTGTCTCGATCCACATGGCCGATCGGAGGAGACCACCGAAGCCCCGGGGCTGTCATTCCGCCGTCGCGGAGCCCCCCGTACTGGTGACGAGGGGCGCGCGGCCCCGGGAGAAGCCCTACTGTCGCCAGGGTGTCCCCTCATCAGCTTCGAGCGACCGCCATCGTCTGTGTGTTCACGCTCGGGTCGCAAACGGCGTGTGACGGCCTCCGAGACCTCTGGGCGCCGAAGGTGAGGGCGGCGGCGTCCCTCGATGCGCCGGAGACCCTCGACGCCCTGAGGGCCAGCGCTCGCCCCGGCGATCGGGTGGAGGTGCGCCGACGCCCGCGGAAGGCTTCGATTTCCGCTGCGGCCACAGCGGGCTGTGCCTCGTGGTGCTCCCGATCGCGCTCGCGGTCTCGGTGCTCCCGCCCCTCTACGACGACGCCTCGCTCTCACGCGGCGGTCAGACCCGCTTCCGTGGGGCGTTCGACCTGCGCGGCCGGCTCGTGCAGGGGGTAAGCCGCGACGGGGGAATGCAGCGCGAGCTGCGCCGGGTTCACCTCCCTGCGCTCGATCAAGACTGGCTGGTCGAGGTGGCCCGCGCGCCGATTCTCCCCGACGGAGGCGTCGGGCCCGTCACCCGCACGCCGATCGCCCGACAGGTCGATCTGGTCGGCCCCTATCGCCGCGCCATGATCGCAGCGCGCTCGCCTCAGGCCCGGGGAGGCCTTGCCGCCGAGGCGGTGCGAACCCTCGGCACCGACGCGGTCCCCATCGCGCTGGAGCGCATCGCGGCGCGCGACGACGAGGCGGTCTCCACGATGTTCACGAACCTCTGCAGCGCCTCGGTGCCGTCGCAGGGTGTCCTCATCGAGGATGCGAGCTTCGACGCGGCGCGGACGGCCCTGCTCGGTGCCTTCGTCGCGGCGGCGACGCCGACGGCGAGCGGCGCGGCGCTGTCGTGCGCCGGGCTCTCCGGGGCGCAGCGGACGCGGCTCGTTCAAACCCTGACCCGCGAGGTCTGCTCGGCCCCCCCCGCGGGCGCCGCGCGCGCGCTCGCGCAGCTCACGACCCTCGACGGCGAGCTGCGCTGCGAGGGCCCCCGCGCGCCGATCGTGGCGGCGCTCCAGGAGCGGCCCGCGGACCCAGCGGCCGTGGAGCGCGCCCTCGACGGCGAGGACGAGGTGCTGCGCTCGGCGGTGCTGTGTCGGCTCGATCCCGAGCGGTTCCACGCGGTGCTCGTCCGCGCGCAGGGGCCCGCGGCGGCGGCGGTGCTCGCGCGGCTCGCGGCGTCAGCGTGGCGACCCGACCTCGCGCAGGGGCGCGGGCTCCTCCGACGATGGGCGATCTCCCAGGACGCCCTCGCGCGCGTCGCCGTGATCGACCTGCTCGCGAGGCTCCCGCGCCCGGCGGCCGAGGCGCTGCGCGGCGAGGTCGACGCAATCGGTGACGCGGGCGCGGCGAACGACACCCTGACGCTCCGCGTGGCGCTCGGGGACCGCGCGCGCTTCGCCGACGCGCTGCGCGCGATGCCGAGCGGGCACGTCACCTGGATCACAGACGGCGCGGGGCCGAACTTCACGGTCGCCCCCTCGGTGGCGCTCTTCGCGCACGCGTTCTGGGTGAGCGGCTGCAGCGAGGAGGAAGTCCGCCGCGGCCAGGACGCGGTCACCGCGGGGCGCGATCCCACCGCCTGCGCGGGCGCCGCCCCGTGGCCGCGGCCGACGGTGCAGCGGTCGTTGTGGGAGAGCGAGGCAAGGCGCCTCACACCGCGGTGAGGGGACAACCGGGCGCTGAGGCGCCCCGCGCGACGCCCGAATTTCGATGCATCGCCGCATGTTGTGCAAATGTAAGCAGCAGTGAGCCCATGGCCGTACCGCACGAACTCATCGACCGCCCATGATCGAGCGCGATGCTCGTCGTGACCTCCGCCTGGGTGCCGCGTGACGGATGATCCCGGAGCAGAGCCTCGCGGAGGACGAGTCGCGCTCTGGCCGCTCGTTCGCAGGGTGCTTCTCGTCGTGTCCATGGCGGCACTCTGCGCGCTCTTCTTTGGCATCTGCCTCCCCTTGTTGCTCCTATCCCTGGAGGTCTTGCCGTCACTGGGCGTCGCCGGCGTGATCTACATCTTCGGCGGTGGCCTCTTCGGACTTCTCTTCGGCGGCGTCACGTCCGCGGTCAGCCTCGCGCGGAGCGAACGCCCCGTGACGCGGTACTACGCCGTCCTCTTCGTCACCCTCGCGATCCTCACGACGGCCTACTACGTCGCATACATGAACCTCGACGTGCTCCAGAGGCACCACTGACCCCAACGAGACCGAGGGCCATGCGCCGCGTGCTCCCGCTGCTCCCGCTGCTCCTGCTCGGCTGCTCCGACGACGCCCCCGCTGCGGGCGCGCCGGACGCCACCTCCCCGGTCGACGCCGCCGCCGACGCTCCTTCGGACTCATCGCCCTCGCCCGATCTCCCGGTCGCCCGGCCGGTCATCGACCAGGGCGACCCGATGCCCTTCGCGATGCCCGACTGGCGCGTAGGCTTCCTGCCACAGGGGGCGCCCGACGAGGTGGTCCCCGCCATCGAGGACGGGAGCTTCACCGCGCCGGTCACCGAGGCCGCCTGGAGCATCGACTGGTCCGACCCGGAGCCCGGGACCGACGGCCAGCTCACCACCGGCTCCCGGCGGGGTGTGGTCTACGCCGCCGCGCGCATCGAGCGCCCCGCGGGCCGCTACCTCTTCGCGCAGGCCGAGACGGCCCTCGCCCTCTACGTCGACCGCGCCGTGCTCCCGGGGGACGTCTACGCCTCGGGGCGCATCCGGGTTCCGCTGCCGGTGCGCGAGGGCGGCAGCACGGTGCTGGTGCGCTCCGCCGCGACGCGCGGAGCCCTTCGGGTGAAGCTCTTCCAGACCGCCGACGAGGTCTACCTCAACACCGCCGACCTCACCGCCCCGGACCTCGCGGTGGGCGAGCGCGAGGAGCGCTTCGTCGGCCTCGCGGTGCTCAACCTCACCGACGCCCCCGCCCTCGGCGTCACCGCGCGCGTCGAGGCCGGCGACGACTGGGAGCCCTCGGAGATCGCCATCCCCTCGCTGCCCGCCGGGGCCGTCACGCAGGTGCCGTTTCGGCTGATGCCCCGGCGCGCTCCCGCCGAGGCCGGGCGCATGGTGCCGGTCACCCTCCGCATCGACTCCGCCTCGCTGCGAGCCAGCTATCGACGAACGATCCAGCTCGCCACGGTGGCGGCGGACGCCACCCGGCGGGTCACCTTCCGCTCTCGCATCGACCGCTCGGCGCAGTATTTCGGGGTGGTTCCGCCGAGGCCCTACGACGCGTCGCGGCGCTATGGGATGGCGCTCACGCTGCACGGGGCCGGGGTGGAGGGCATCGGCCAGGCGCAGGCCTACTCGCCCAAGAGCGACCTCTGGATCGTCGCCCCCACCAACCGCCGCCCCTTCGGCTTCGACTGGGAGCAGTGGGGTCGCCTCGACGGCGTGGAGATCCTCGACGACGCGATGGCTCGCTACCGCGTCGACCCGACGCGCGTGTACCTCACCGGCCACTCCATGGGCGGCCACGGGACCTGGCAGCTCGGGACGCACCACACCGGGCGCTTCGCGGCCATCGGTCCGAGCGCGGGCTGGGGGTCGTTTCAGTCGTACACGGGCGCCGCCGCGCCGCGCGGGGCCTTCGCCCGCTCGCAGGCGTCGAGCAACACCCAGGGCTACCTCTCCAACCTCACCCACCGCGGCATCTACGGCATCCACGGCACCGCCGACGACAACGTCCCCATCCGGGAGATGCGCTCCCTCACCGCGGCCGCGAGGATGTTCACCATGGACGTGCAGACCCACGAGCAGCCCGGCGCGGGCCACTGGTGGGACGGCGACGCCTCCGCCGGCGCCGACTGCGTCGACTGGCCTCCGCTCTTCGAGTTCTTCCGCACGCGCACGGTCGACCCGACGGAGACCCGCTTCACCTTCACCTCGCCGGGCCCGTGGGTGAACCCGCGCCACTCCTTCGTCTCGCTCCGCAGCGCCACCGACCCCTCCGCCGACCTCCGCGTGGTCTCTTCGCGCGAGGGCGGCACCGTCACCCTCACGGCCACCAACGTCCGCTCGATGGTGCTCGACGGCCACGCCCTGCGCGCCGCGGGCGTCACCGCCGTCGTCGTCGACGGGCGACGCATGGAGGTGCCCGACGCCGACCTCCCCGTCGGCCCGCAGGAGGGAAAGCGCCCCGGGACGCACGGTCCCTTCAACGAGGCGCTGCAGCAGCCGTTCTGCTTCGTGTACCCCGACGCGGGCCCCGCGGTGTGGCGCGAGTACGCCGCGTACCTCGTCTCGTCCTGGGCCGTGACGGGCAACGGCTACGGCTGCGCGCTGCCGCTGAGCGCCGTCGACGCCGCGGTGCGCGACGCCCACGTGCTCGTGTACCTCGGGCTCGGCGCGGACGTGGTGCGCCCCACCGTCGACGCCCGCTGGAGCGACGCCGCCCTCACGCTCGGCGGCGCCAGCCACCCCGACGCCGCCATGGTGGTGGTGTTTCCCGAGAGGCCCGACCGCCTCGGCGCGGCCATCGTCACCACCGCCGGATCGGAGCGGCTGCTCTACCGGTTCATGCCGTTCTCGTCGCAGTTCGCGGCGCCCGACGCGATGGTGTTCAGCGCCCAGGGCGTGCGCGCGGCGGGCTTCTTCGACGGCGTCTGGATGAACTTCCGCGCGCTGTAGCGACGCGCGGCATCACATGGAGCGCCGCGAGCCAGCGAGCTCTCCGACGGGCGCGGGCGGCGACGAGCCGCTGCCGGAGGTGTGAGGGGCCCCCAACCCGCGCGGTCGCCCCCTCCGCTCCCTGCTCAGTCCCCGTCGTCGACGCTCAGCGTCGAGGTCAGCAGCTCCACCGGCGGGGCCGAGCGCAGCGCCGCGTCCAGCGCGAAGACCAGCTCCCGCACGCCCTCTCCGGTCACCGCCGACACCCCGCGCAGCTCGACGCCGCGCTCGGCGAAGAGCGGCTTGTACAGCTCCCACGCGGCCCTCGCGTCGGGCAGGTCGATCTGGCTCACGGCCACGATCTGCGCTCGCTGGGCGATGGACTCATCGAAGAGCCGCACCTCCTTCATCAGCGCGTCGCAGCGGGAGAGCAGGTCGATGTCCTCGTCCTGCACCGTGATGAGGTGCAGCAGCACGCGGGTGCGCTCGACGTGCTTGAGAAACCTCACCCCGAGGCCCGCCCCCGAAGCCGCCCCGGGGATGAGCCCCGGGATGTCCGCCATGAGGAAGCTCCGGTCGTCGTCGACCCGCACCACCCCGAGGTTGGGCACCAGGGTCGTGAAGGGATAGTCGGCGATCTTGGGCTTCGCGCGCGACACCGCCGCGATGAAGGTGCTCTTGCCCGCGTTGGGAAACCCGAGGATCCCGATGTCCGCGAGGAGCTTCAGCTCGAAGCGAAGGTGCCTCCGGTCGCCGGGCTCTCCGGGCTGCGCCTTGCGGGGCGCCTGGTCCCACGGAGTGGCGAAGTTCATGTTGCCGAGGCCGCCTCGGCCGCCCTTGGCGACCACCACGGTCTGACCCTTGGTGTGCAGGTCGGCGAGCACCTCCTTGGTCTCCAGGTCGTAGACCACCGTGCCCACCGGCACCTTCAGGAGCAGGTCTTCGCCGCTCTTGCCGTTGCAGTCGGTGCGGCCGCCCTTCTCCCCGTGCTCCGCCTGCCAGCGCGGCTTGAACCTGAACTGCAACAGCGTCCCGACCTGCTCGTCGGCCGTGAGCACCACGCTCCCCCCGCGGGCGCCGTCGCCCCCGTTGGGACCGCCGAAGGGCACGTGCGCCTCCCTACGGAACGACACCGCCCCAGGGCCGCCATCGCCCGCCGCCACGTCAATCTCCGCCTCGTCGATGAACTTCACTGCCGCGTCGCCTCTTTTCCGGGGCGCTCCCTTAGCATGTCCGCGCAGAACTTGGCCCGTCCCGTGCCCTTCAGCTAAGGCTCCAGGTCATTCCCCCGTGCAGACCCCCGACGAAGATCCACGCAGCGCGTTCGTCCGGCACCTGCCCCGGAAGATCGTCGAGATCAAGGCCACCCTGGGCGCCGTCCTCGCCGACCCGCGCCAGCTCCGAATGCGCGACGAGCTCCGCCGCCGCGTCGACGCCGTGCTCACCATCGCCCGCACGCACCAGCTCCGCTCCCTCTGCGACGGTCTCCAGGCCACCTCCGACGCCCTCACCGAGGCCCGCGGCACCGCCCTCCTGAGCCGCCCCCAGCTCGACCGCCTCACCGCCCTCGTGGCCTCGCTCTCCGCCCGCGCCGAGCTCGACACCCGCGACCCCGGAGCCCCCGGCGTCCGCGCCATGGCCATCCCCTCCAGCAGCCGCAGCGACCAGCCCGCCACCCGCACGCTCATCCCCGGCGCAGCCCTCGCCCCCGGGGCCCCCAGCCTCCACGACCTCGCCCGCGCCGTCACCGGCCGCACCACCGACTCCCTCGTCCCCGCGCGCTCTCCCACCACGCACGGCACGCAGGTGCTCTTCGTGGGCTCGTCCATCCGGGCGAGCGCCCTCCTCGACGCCCTCGGCCAGACCGCCGACGTCGCCCTGGCGCAGACCGCCGACGAGGCCATCAACCGCGCCCGCGACGCCGCCCCGGACGTCGTCGTCGCCGAGGACGACTCGCCCTACGACGGCGTCTCCCTCGCCGCCGTAGTCGCCGCCGACCCGCTGGTGCGCTTCATCCCCGTGCTGGTCATCGCCTGCGACGGAGAGCCCGCCGCCGTCGTGCGGGCGCGCTGCCCCGAGGCCTTCGACGTGCTGGAGTCCGACGCCAGCGCCGAGGTCCTGAGAGCGCGCATCCACCGGGCCCTGCACGGCTCCGCGTCGCTGCCCCCGGCCACCGCCCACGAGCTCGGCGAGCTCACCCTGGACGAGCTCATCCGCGCCCTGCAGGAGGAGCTTCGCCGCGGCCTCGGAGGCGCCGCCCTCCCCGCCAGCCGGGGCGCCCGCGTGGCCCTCGGCGCCGGCAACGAGGTGCTCGCCGCCACCTGGGAGGCCATCGCCCGCATCCGCTCGGTGGTCGAGCGCCGCTCCGGCGGAACCGTCCGCTTCGATCTCCCCATCACCCCTCGCGGCCTCCACGGCGCGGAGGTCTTCGCCCCGGGCGCCCTCTCCGAGAGCGCCTCCGCCGGAGAGCCCTCGGAAGACCCGCTGCCCGGCCGCCGTGCCCTGGTGGTCGACGACGACCCCTCGGTGGTGGCCGTGTTCGCCGACCTGCTGCGCGGCGCGGGGATGATCGTCAGCGCCCACACCGACGGCGAGCAGGCCCTCGCGTCCGCCCGCATCGAGCGCCCCGACGTGGTGCTCGCCGACATCCTGATGCCGGGCCTCGACGGCTTCGCGCTCTGCCGGGCGATCCGCAGAGACGTCGCGCTGCGCCACACGCCGGTGATCCTGCTGTCGTGGCGGGAAGACCTGCTGGTGCGGATGAGGGAGCTCGGCGCGCAGGCCTCGGGCTACCTCCGCAAGGAAGCCGAGGGGAGCGCCGTGCTCGCCCGGGTGCGCTCGACGCTCCGGGGCCGGGTGCGCACGCTCAAGCGCATCGGCGAGCTCGCCACCGGGGCGGAGGTGCGGGGGAGGCTGGAGCGCGTCGGCTCCGTGGCGCTGATCGAGGCGACGGCGAAGACCCTCGGCGACGCGACCATCTCCCTGGCCGACTCTGGAAGCGTGACCGAGCTCGAGATCCGCCAGGGGGCCCTGCTCTCGGCGGTGCGCACGGCGCAGGACGGCTCGTTCGCGAGGGGCGAGGCGGCGCTGGCCAGGGCGCTGGGGCTCAACGCCGCTCGCTTCGTGGTGCGCCGCGCGTCGCACGTGGTGCGGGAGAACCTCACCGGCAAGCTGTCCGAGGTGCTCGATCGCAGCGCCCGCAGCGTGACGGCGCTAGAGGAGGCGGTCTCCGGCGCGTCGCTGCTGGAGGTGCTGCGGGTGGAGTTCGACGCCGAGGAGGCGCTGGAGTACGCGCGCTCGCTGCCGACGCCGCTGCGGGTGGCCGTCGAGCGGATGGTGCAGGGCGACGCGCCCCGCGACATGGTGCTCCGCGACGGCCTCGCCCCCCAGGATCTCGAGCCCCTGCTCATCGAGCTATCCCGACGCGGAGCGATCCAGCGGGTGGTGGGGCGCAACCGCGAAGACCTCGCGGCCCCGCGACCGCTGAGGGCCCCGAAGGAGACCTCCGGCACCTGGGAGCACCTCGGCGTGGAGCCCGCTGCCCGCTCCGGGACCCACGAGCCGGTCACCAAGGCCACCCGCCCGATGTCCCGCGTCGCGACCGTCGACACGCTGGCCGACGCGGTCTGGCGCGAGCTTCGAGACTCGGTGGAGGAGCCCCCTCGCCCGGCGCGCGTGACCTCCCCCGGGGTCGCTGCGCCGGAGCCCTCTCCCCCCGACGCCGAGGTGCGCTGGGAGGTCGAGGCCCAGGAGCCCCGGGTCACCCGATCGCTCGTCCCGATCACCCCGCCGACGTCGGAGCCCGAAGCCCCCGCGGAGCCCACGGCCCCTCCGCCCGACGAGGTCGAGGAACTCTCCTCTTCGGCGCTGATGGTGGTGCGCCCGAGCGAGGCCCCGGAGATGCTCCCGGCGACCGAGGGCGTGCATGCGCTCGAGACCCGCCGCCCGACGGGCGACGAGGAGGACTCCCTCGCTCCCTCCGCGCCTCGGATGGAGACACAGCCCGCCCCGGCCTTCGAGCCCCCGCCCGCGTCGGTCGAAGCGCCCGTCGAGCCTCCTCCCCCGGCGGCGGTCGAGGAGTCCCCGGAGCCATCCGCCCCGCTCCCCGAGCTCGAAGAGAGCGCCTCCGACCCCGCCTTCGACCTGGTGGTCCATCGGGCGAGCCGCCCGGCCGAGGCCCCCTCGGAGGAGCCCGAGGCAGCCGTCGAGAAGCCCGCCGAGGAGCCTTCGCCCTCGGAGCCGGTCGCCGAGCCCGCGGCCCTGGAGCTGCCCGACCTCAAGACCTCCTCGGGGCTCACCCCGAGCGGCCGCCCTGCCCCCGTCGCCGCCCCGGAGGCACCGAAGCCCGCGACCACCAGCACGACCTCGCAGTCCACGTCGACCACCCCGGAGGAGCCCTCCTGGACCCGACCGATGCTGCTGATGGTCGGCGTCGCGGCGGCCCTCGCCCTCAGCTACCTGGGCGTGCGCTGGTACCTCGCCTCGGACGCCCATGTCCCGCCGAGCAGCGCCCCGACCGGTGACGTGCGCGAGGCCCCTCGCGATCTCCACGCTTCGTCCCCGGCTCCGTCTCTGGTCCCCGCGCTCTCGGCGAACCTCACCGCCTCCGACAACGATCCCATCCAGCCCCAGCTCGGCGTCCCTACCGGGCCCGCGCCCATGGTCACCGTCAACGGCCCCTACCGCGAGGCCTCTCGCTTCCTCGACGGGGGAGCGCTCCCGCCCGGTCGGGGCCTGCTGGTGATCCCCGGGCCTCGCCGCCCCGGATCGCCCATCCAAGTCTCCATCGCCAGTCATCCCGTGGGGACGGCGCCGCTCCAGCGGGTGTTGCGCGAGGGCTTCTACCCGGTGCACTTTCGCGCGGGCGACACGGCCGGCACGTACTTCATCGTGGTCCGACGCAGCCTGGCCGCGGTGCTATCAACGCCCTTCGACCGTTGACCCTTACCCCCTCCTCGACCGCCCTCCTCCCGCTGCTCCTCGCGCTCGGCGCCTGCCGCCGTGACGCCCAGAGCCCTCCCCGCCCCGGAACCCGCGAGGGACGCCCCCCTGCCTCCTCGGCCGCCCCCGCGGGACCGATGGTGCTCGACCTGCTGGAGAGCTTCACCCGCGGCTCCATCGACACCGACGGCCCCGTCGTCGACCTCGGCGAGCCCCAGGCCGCGGCCTTCATCTACGGCGCCGCTCCGCTCCGCAACGAGACCCTCCAGGGAGACTCCTGGGCGGACATCAGCGCCCGCCTCTCGCTCCGGGTGCCCATCGACCAGGGCGGCGGCGGCGACGACGACCCGCTCGACCCGCCGGGCTTCATCCGCTTCCGGGTGCGCCGCGCCAACAGCCGCAGCGTCGCGGTCATCGTCGACGGGCTCCTGGTGCGCAGCGCCGCCCTCCCCGCCAACAACACCGCCGGGGTCGTGAGCGTCGCCATCCCCCGCGACCGCTTCACCCGCACGCCCACCGAGGTCGAGCTGCGCTTCACCACGTCGCGGCTCAAGCCAGGCATGACCCCTCGCGCGGCCCTGGAGGTCGACTGGGTGCACCTCGCCCGCACCGACGCCTCCCCCACGGTCGTCGCTGGATTACTCAGCGATGTAAGCCTGGCGGGCCCACCCCGGCGCGCGCTCACCTTCCACCCGCCGACGGCGCTGGGGCTCACCCGGGTGCTCCCTCCTGGCGCGACCTTCCGCCTGGCGCTCGGGGCCGAGTGCCCCCGGGGGTCGAGCCGCCCGCCGCCGCCGCTGATCGCCCGGGTGCGCGTCGAGCTCGACGGCGAGGCCCCCCTCGAGCGCCGCTTCGAGATCGCCCCCAACCGGGCCTGGACCGAAGCCTCCCTCGACCTCTCCCGCTTCGCCGGCCGGCCCGCGCGCATCACGGTGCAGGCGGTGGAGGGGGCGGAGGCCCGGCTGGCGGTGGCCTCTCCCCGGCTGGAGTTTCCCCGAACGGCCGCTCCCCGGGCCGCCCCGGCGCACGTGGTGATGGTGGTGGTGCGCGGGCTGCGCCCCGACCGGCTGTGGCCGCAGCTCTCGCCCCGGCTCACCCACGGGGGCTTCGCGAGGCTCCTCCGCGAGGGATCGCACGCCATGGTGACCTCTCCCGGTCCGCGCCCCTGGTCGGCGGTGATGAGCGCCACGTCGGGGCTGCCGGTGGACGTGCACCGGGTGTTCGAGCCCACCGACCAGCTCTCCGAAGAGGCCCCGACGCTCACCTCCGAGCTGGCCGCCCGGGGCGTCGCGGTGGCCTGCTTCAGCGAGGACCCGCTGTGGTTCGGCAGCGGCGCCGACCGCGGCTGCGCGACCCGCTGGAGCTGCGCCGACCACCCGGGTCCGTGCCGCGCGGACATGTCGCTCTCGGCGGTGGCGGACGAGCTCACCCGCTCCCGCTCGACGCAGCGCTTCACCCTGGTGCTGAGCCGCGGCGGGGCCTTCCCCCTCGACCCCTCGGCCGAGCACATCACCGCCATCGACCCGACGCCCTACGAGGGAACCCTCACCCCCCTGCAGACGGTCGCCCTCGCCGAGCGCGGCCACCGCGGCGACGTGCGCCTCGACCCGCGCGACCAGGACCGCCTCAACCTCCTCTACGACGCCTCGTTGCGCAGCGTCGACCAGGGCCTGGCGCAGCTCCTCGAGCGCATCGACGAGGCGCACCTGACCGACCGGGTGATGGTAGTGGTGGTGGGCGACCGGGGGGTTCCGCTGGGGGAGCAGCGCTCGGTGTGGGAAGGGCCGATGTCCCAGCGCGAGGTCAACACCACGGCCATGCTCTGGCGCGGCCCGGGCGTGCCCGCGGGAGCCCTCCTGGGCGCGCCGCTGGGCGTGGTCGACGGCGCGGCGACCGCCCTCGCGGCCTTCGACATCGAGACCCCCGCGGAGATGGAGGGCCGCTCGGTGCGCGACGCGGACTCGCTCCACCACCGCGCGCTCACCGTGGAGGGCGACGCCCGCGGCGGCCTCGGGCTGCGCTTCGGCGCCCTGCTGGCGCTGCCCCGCCCGATGTCCCTGGGCGGCGGGCTCTCGCTCCGCAGCGTCGACGACCCCGACGGGGAGGACCTCGCCTCCTCCCGACCCATCGCGCGCGCCCTCGCCTGGCAGAGCCTCGCGCTCTCCTCGCCGGCCGCGGGGCGCCGGGTGTTCCGCGCGCCGACGCGGGTGATCGCGCCGTAGCCCCCGGGTTGCCTTCGGGGCCGATCGTGGGATCGTCTGCCGTCCTCCATGGCCCCTCCTCCCCCTGCTCCCTCGCTGATCGACCGCCTCCTCGCCGAGCGGGTTCTCTTCCCCCTGCTGGGCGTCGTCCTGCTGGGCTCTCTGCTGTTCATGGGCCTGCGCCCGAAGCGCTACGGCGCCGCCGGGGACTTCGAGCTGCCCGTGGTGAGCGCCGCGGGCGAGCTCTCCAGCGAGCGGGTGCACCTCGCCGCCATGCGCAGCGGCCCGGTGCTGCTCGACTTCTGGGCCACCTGGTGCGCGCCCTGCCGGGTCGAGCTGCCCATCCTCGCCTCGCTGCACCGCCGCTACGCCGCGCGCGGCCTCCAGGTGGTCGGGGTCAACGTCGACGAGGGCGGCCCCTCGCTGGTGCCGCAGTTTCGCCAGCGCTTCGGGCTCGATTACGTGATGGTGTATGACGTCCAGGGGCAGGCCTCGCGGGCCTTCAACGTCCAGGGGCTCCCGACGCTGGTGCTCATCGACAAGGGCGGCCAGGTGCGCCTTCGCCACGCGGGCACGGCCTCCGAGGAGGAGCTCGCCCGCGCCATCGAGTCGGTGCTGTAGCTCGCCCCCGCCGCCCGATGATCGTGATGGACCAGCCCACCGACTGGGGCGGCGCCTTCAACCGCCGCTGGGGTCCGTCGGCGCACCTCATCTCCGACCTGGCGGGCCCTGATGGGGCGCGCGAGCTCGCGGACTTCGTCGAGGCGATGGGCGTCTCCTGGGCGCCCATGCAGCACCCCGGAACCTACCGCGAGCACCACGACCTCGCGGGCGAGTGGATCGACCGCGCCCGCGCGCTCGGAGCGGTCACCCTCGACCGCACGACCTTCGTGGGCATCCTCCGCCGCAAGCGCGAGGCGATGGACCCCTAAAGGCTCGCCCCCCGCCGCCCCGCCCCCCGCCCCCCTCAAAGACGTGAAGTACCGTGAGCGGCATGGCGGCACGGGTACAGCGGGGCGTGGAGCTGATCTTCGAGGTCCCGCGGTGGTCCGAGCGGTGGGTGCTCGAGGACGGCGTGACCATGCCCGAGAGTCTCGACCATCAACGCTGCTGCAAGCTGCTGCTCGACATCCTCCTGGCGTGGGTGGCGCGCACGGGCCGCGACGCCACCGCGGGCTCCAACATCGCGCTGCGCTGGGACGAGGAGCACCCGAAGGTCGGCGTCGACCCCGACGTGTACCTGGTCGAGCCCGCGCTCGCCCGCGACACCCGCAGCCTGCGCACCTGGGAGCCGGGACAGCACGCGCCGCGGCTGGCGATCGAGGTGGTGAGCCGGGACACCGCCCGCAAGGACTACATCGACGGCCCCGCGAAGTTCGCCGCGAGCGGCACCAGCGAACTGTGGGTCTTCGATCCCGAGCGGCGCGGCCGCGGATTGCCGGGTGGTCCGTGGAAGCTGCAGGTCTGGCGACGCTCGGAGGAGGGCGCGTTTCGACAGGTCTACGCGGGTGATGGTCCGACGTACTCCGAGGCGCTCGGTGCGTGGCTGGTGATCACCGACGGCGGCACCCGGCTGCGCATCGCCGACGACGAGGCGAGCGCCTGTGGCCCACCGCGGAAGAGATGGCCGACGAGGCCCGCCTTCGCGCCGACGCGGCAGAGGCGGAGCTCGCGGTGCTCCGGGCGACGCTCGCGGCCTTGCAGGCGTCGCGGGACTGACGGCCGCCCTTCAGCCCGCGCGCCTGCGAAACACCAGCGAGTCCAGCGAGTAGCGCCCCGGCCCCGCGAGCATCAGCAGCGCCGCCGTCACGAGGTAGCCCAGCGCAGGCTCGAACGACCCTCCCCCATGCGCCACGAAGGGGTCCCCCTTCGACGCGTGCTTGAACACCGCCACGGCCATGGTGCAGGCGATGCCGAAGGCCGCGAGCGGGGTGAGCAGCCCCGCGATCAGCGCGAGCCCGCCGAAGAACTCCGACACCGCCGCCAGCGCCTGGAACACCCCCGGCGGCGCTCCCGGCGACCTGTCCATCCAGTGCATCGGGTTCTGGATCTTCCCCCACCCGTGGCTCATCAGCGCAGCCCCCGCGTACAGCCGCAACAGCAGCAATCCCCCCGAGGCCCTCGCGCTCGCCACCTCGGGCCACACCGTCTTCTTCCAGTCGCTCATCGCGCCTTCGCGTTAGCACGCTCGGGCTTCGCCTTCGCCTTCGCCTTCGCCTTCGGCTCTACCTTCGGCTCCACCTTCGCCTCCGGCTCTACCTTCGGCTCCACCTTCGCCTGTGGCTCCGCGTCGTGCGCGGCCCACCACGCCGAGATGGTCGGCCAGAGCGTCGCCAGCGCCTTGCGGGAGATCACCGCCCCGACGTGCCCTCCCGGCAGGTGCACCCGCTGCTTGTCCGTCGAGCTGATACGCTCGATGAGCGGCGCGGCGCTCTCCTCGGGGACGATGTTGTCGTGCGCGAAGGTCACCGCCAGTGTCGGGCACTCGATGTTGCGCAGCAACACGGGCCGCCCGGAGAGCGTGAAGGTCTCCTTCATCAGCCCGTCGGCCCGGTAGAGCCCCTCGATGTACCGGCGGTACGCCTCGCCGGGGAAGCTCACGTTGTCGTTGCCCCACGCCTCCAGCGCGAAGAACCCGTCCAGGAACTCGTCGTCCCACGCCCGGTCGATCACGTGCGCCGCCTTGGAGAGCGGCAGCGTCGGCCGCAGCATCTGGAAGGCCCCCTGCATCAGCTGCCAGGGGACGTTTCCCGTCGCGTCGATCATCGCCCCAAGGTCGAAGGTCGACGAGCGCGTCCAGAGCGAGAGCAGGCCCTCGTCGTGGAAGGACACCGGCGCCGCCAGCACCGTGAGCGACGCGATGTGCTCGGGCCTCACCGCGGCGTGCACCACCGCCAGCGTCCCTCCGAGGCAGTACCCCAGCACGTGGGTCTTGCCCCGGCCCCCATGTTGCGCCGCAACACGGATCGCCCTCCCCAGGTAGCCGTCGGTGATCGCGTCGAAGCTGAGGTGCCGGTCTTCGGGGCCGGGCGTGCCCCAGTCGACGATGAACACGTCGTGGCCTCGCGCCACCAGCGCCTCGGCGATGCTCCTGCCCGGCTGCAGGTCGAGCACGTAGTGCCGGTTGATCAGCGAGGGCACCAGCAGCACCGGCGTCGCGAAGGCCACCCCCTCAGGCCGCGCGCGGTAGCGCAGCAGCGACCACTTGTTCTCGCGGTGCACCACGTCCGCCGGCGTCGCGCCCACCACCGGCTTCGGGCGCTTCACCATCCCCAGGAGGTTGCGCCAGCGCCGCTCGCCCTTCGCCGCGTCGGTCATCCCCGGGCCTCGTCGTAGAGGGCCTCGAAGGCCCCGCGGAAGGCCTCGTAGACCTTCTTGCGCCGCACCTTCAGCGAGGGCGTGAGCCAGCCCGCGTCCACCGTCAGCGGGGGCTCCATCACCGCCCAGCGCTTGATGGTCTCGTAGCTCGCGAGCTGCGCGTTCACCGCATCCACCCGCTGCTGCACCCGGGCCTTCACGTCTTCGCCCCGCGCCGCCGCCGCCGCGGCCTGCGCCGGGTCGAGCCACACCCCCGCCACCAGGTACTTCTTACCGTCGCCGTAGACCACCACGTGCGCGATCAGCGGGTCGCCCGCGAAGCGCAGCTCGATGTTCGCCGGCGGAACGTTCTTCCCCGCCGACGTCACCAGGATGTCCTTCTTGCGGTCGACGATCTGGAGAAACCCGTCCTCGGTGAACCTCCCCACGTCGCCGGTCTTGAACCACCCCTCCTCGTCGAAGGCCTCGCGCGTCGCGGCCTCGTCCTTGTGGTAAGCCCGAAACACGCTCTCGCCCTTCGCGAGAATCTCCCCGTCGTCGGCGAGCCGCAGCGTGACGCTCGGCAACACCTTGCCCACGGAGTCGAAGCGAAACGCGTCCGAGCGGTTGAGCGTGAGCGTGGGCGAGCACTCGGTGAGCCCGTAGCCCTCGATGATCAGCAGCCCGCAGGAGTGGAGCAGCTGCTTCACCTCCAGCTTGAGCCCCGCGCCACCCGACAGGCAGAAGAGCAGCCGCCCCCCGGTCACGTCCGCGAGGCGCTTCTGCTGCAGCGCAACATCCTTCTCGCTGGCCACCGCCTGGGCGATCTTCTCCCAGTACGCCGGGACGCTCATGAACACGCTCGGGCGAATCTCCGGCAGCCGGGAGAGCACCGAGGCCGGGTCGACCAGGTAGGTGGTGAAGCCGAGGGTGTTGCCGAGGCACAGCTCGCCGAAGCCGAAGATGTGGCTCATGGGGAGCCAGAGCGCGTCGACCGCGCCCTCGTCGATGAGCCCGCCGTTGAGCTGCAGCCAGTCGCGGCCGTTGACCCCGACGTTACGGTGCGACAGCGGAACCCCCTTGGGGTTGCCCGTGGTCCCGGAGGTGTAGAGCATCACCGAGGGGGCATCGAGCTCGATGGCGTCGAGCATCGCGTCGAAGCGCAGGGGGTGGCTCTTGTGCACCGCAGCACCCGCCTCCCGGGCCGCCGTCCAGGGCACCAGCTTCGCCGCCGCCTCCTCGTCCGACGGCGCCGCCGCGCCCTTCGCCCTCGCCGACGCCAGCACCCGCGAGGCGTCGAGGGCCTCGTCGAGCAGCACCACGCGCTCGACCTTGGGGAGCTGCGACCACACCTCGAAGAGCCGCCCGAGCAGCGCCGGGGTGTCGACGAAGATCACCTTCGCGTCGGAGTGCTCGATCACATAGGCCGCCTGCGACGCCGTGCTCGCCCCGTAGAGCGGCACCATCACCGCCCCGGCCGACTGGATCGCCAGCGCCGCCGCGCCCCACTCCACCCGGTTGGGGGCGAAGACCACCGCGCGGTCGCCCGGCGCCACCCCCACGGACTGGAGCCACAGCGCGAGGTCGCGGATCATCCCCGCGAAGCCGCCCCAGGTGACGCAGCGCCAGTCGCCGTCGGCCGCGGGGATCATGAAGCGCGCTCGCGCCCGGTGCGTGGCGAGCCGGTCGAACACCGCCCGCGGCGCGGGCTTCAACTCGAGGTACGGGGTGATGTCCATCGGGCGATGCTCCCTTGGCCTCAGGCCTTCGTCGCCGCCTGCTGCTTCTGCTGCGCGCGAATCTCCGCCAGCGTCTCTTCGAGGTCGATGAGCCGGCTCTGCATCTGGTTGAGCGCGTGCAGCGCCCGCTCCTGATCGCGCCGCGTGGGCAGGCCCACCGCCGACCACCACGAGTCCATCGCCCCGTCGACCGCCGTCTTCGAGCGCATCGCCGCGGTCAGCAGCGCCCCGCCCGGACCCAGCACCAGCGGAGAGCGCATCCACGCCTCCAGGTACTTCGCGGTGGCGTTCTCCCAGACGTCGAAGCCCTTCTTCCAGCTGTCCCAACCGATCATCGTGGTCCTCCGGGTGTGCGCGCCGCAGCAGCGCCTGTCGCACCGCAGCAATCGCCGCCGTCCGCCGGGGGCCGCTCGGGCGTCGTCGGGATGCTTAGGTCACCGCTTCGAGGGCTGTCAAGACGGCCGATGTTGCACTGCACAACGCCTCCCCCTCCCCGGCGTCGGGCGCATCGGGTATCCTGACCCGCGGCGCAACATCGCCGAGAGGAGCACGAAGCCCCTGAAGCCCACCATGACCCGGCGCCCCGCCCCCCCGAGGATCATCAAGAAGTACAGCAACCGCCGCCTGTACGACACGACCCTCAGCAGCTACGTCACCCTCGAGGAGCTCGCCGCGTCCATCCGCGCCGGCCACGACGCGCGCATCATCGACGCCCAGACCGGCGAGGACCTCACCCAGGCCACGCTCACCCAGATGATCCTGGAGGGCCGCGGGGCCGCGCAGTTTCTCTCGGTGCCGATACTCACCCAGCTCCTTCGGATGAGCGACGACTCGCTCGCGGAGTTCTTCGGCCGCTACGTCAGCATGGCCCTTGATTTCTACCAGCAGACCCGCACCGGCATGCAGTCCTTCGGGCCCTTCGCCCCCTTCGCGATGCCCTACGCCGCCACCAGCGCCTTCGCCCGCCTCGTGGGCAACGCCCTGCCCTTCGGTGCTGCACCGCAACACAACGGCCCCCCGCCGGTGCCCTACGCCTCCGTCGCCCCCGCGCCCCCAGAGCCCGAGGCGCCCGAGGCGCCCGAGGCGCCCGAGGCCCCCGCCCCCACCGCCGACTCCATCGCCCTCGACGAGCTGCGCCGCCAGCTCGACGCCCTGGAGAAGACCGTGCGCGCCGCCCAGCACGAGGCCAGCGCCCCGAAGAAGAAGCCGAGCGCCGCCGCCCCGAAGAAGAAGCCCGCACCCGCCGCCCCGAAGAAGAAGCCCGCCCGCACCCGCTGACCCCGCCCGTCATTGTGCACTGCACAACGACCCGTTGACAGCACCGCGTCGCGGGCCTATCCGTTGGCGCATCGACGCCGTTGCGCGCTGCAATATCGCCAGCGCCCCGACGCGTCGCCCGAGGACCAAACCCCCCATGAGCGATTCGACGCAGCCCACCCCGAGCAGCAGCAACCCCTTCGCGGCCCTCCTGGGCGGGCCTAACCCCTTCGCGGCCCTCCTGGGCGGGCCTAACCCCTTCTTCGCCGCCTTCGGGGGCGACCTGTGGCGCAAGGGCGTCACCGACCACATGGCCCGCGTTCAGGCGGTCACCGACGAGGTCGCCCGCGTCGAGGCGCAGGGCATGACCCACGCGCGCACCATGATCGACGAGAGCGCGAAGCTCGCCCAGGAGAGCATGAACTACGCGGCGCAGCTCTCCGCCGAGTGGCGCAAGGTGATGTTCGAGGCGGCCCGCAAGAGCCTCGACCTCGTCCACCCCGGCTCCCGCTGAGCGGAGACGCCCCCGTGAGCGCCCTCCTCGACCTGCCCGGCGCCCTGGCTCGCATCGCCCTCGACGCAGCCACGCAGACGGCCATAGGGGGCGATCCCTCGCCGCCCACCCCCCTCGCGACCACTCCGCGCGACACGGTCTTCGAGGACTGCTCCGCGCGGGTCTACCGCTTCCGCCCGGTGGAGGGCGCCCCGGCGGCTCCCCGGCGCCCGGTGCTGCTCGTCCCCTCGATGATCAACCGGTGGTTCGTGCTCGACCTGCGCCCCGGGTCGAGCCTCGCCGAGGCCCTGGTGGCCTCCGGCCTCGACGTCTACCTCCTCGACTGGGGCACGCCCCGCGACGAGGACCGCTACCTCTCCTGGCCCGAGGTGCTCGACCGCCTCGGCCGCGCGGTGCGTTTTGTGCGCCGCAACACCGGCGCCGACCGCGTGGGCATCCTGGGCTACTGCATGGGCGCCACGCTCTCGAGCATCTACGCCGCGCTGCACCCCGAGCAGGTCGCCGCGCTGGTCAACCTCGCGGGCCCCATCGACTTCTCCCACGCGGGCATGCTCGGCCACATGGTCGACCCCCGGTGGTTCGACGTGGAGGCCATCACCGACGCGGGCAACCTCCCCGCCGCGCAGATGCAGTCGGGCTTCTCGGCGATGCGCCCGACGCTCCAGCTCGCCAAGCTGGTGGGCCAGTACGACCGGCTGCACGTCCCCGGGGCGAGGCAGTCCCTCGACGCCATCGAGCGCTGGGGCAACGACAACATCCCCTTCCCCGCGGCGGCGTACCGCACGTACATCACCGAGCTCTACCAGCAGAACCTCCTGGCCCGCGGAGAGCACCGGGTGCGAGGCCGCGTCGCACGCCTCTCGGACATCACCTGCCCCGTGATGGCCATCACCGCCGAGCGCGACACCATCTGCCCCCCGGCCGCCGCCCTCGCGCTGCTCTCGCTCAGCGGCAGCAGCGACACCCGGGCGCTGTCGGTCCCCGGCGGCCACGTCGGCGCCGTGGTGGGCGGCCGCGCCTCGAAGGAGCTGTACCCTGCGGTAGCGCAGTGGCTGAGAGAGCGCCTCGACGCCCCACTGCCCAAGACCGCCGCGACGGAGTAGTGAAGAGCCCGATGCGCTCCAACGCCCGCCTCCCCGCCGCCGCGCTGGCCGCCCTCTGCCTCGCCGGGTGCGCCACCGGCGACGTGGAGTCCCGCACCCCCGCCGCCGACTCCGGCGCCCGCGATGTTGCAGCGCAGCGAGACGTCCCCACGGTGACCGACGACGTCCCCGCGGTGACCGACGACGCCGGGGCGCTCCCCCCGGAGGACGTCGCTCCTCCGGCCGACGCGGGCCCCCGCTGCGCCGCCGACCGCGACGGCACCATCACCCGCGCGGAGGTGAACTTCCTCGTCGGCGCCTCGGTGCTCTACGCGGTCAACGAGGAGGGCGCCACGGTCTCTCCCGTCGACACCGCCGGGACGATGGTGGAGGGCGTCCGCCGCTGGGACTACAGCGCCGCGCGCAGCGAAGACCGCCGCGTGCTCGACGAGGTGATGCGCCCGCAGGGCCGCTGGTGGAGCGCCCGCTACCCCGACGCCACCTACGCCGCGATGCTCGACCGCACCAACAACATCCTCGGCGTCTACCGCGCCAGCGCCACGGCCCTGGAGCTGCTGGGCACGGTCTCCGTCGTGGAGAACCGCACCAACCTGGTGATGAATCCCCCGGTGGTGGTGCTGCGCTTCCCGCTGCGCGTGGGCGAGACCTGGAGCCAGTCGGTGACCGCCACCGGGCTCTACAACCTCACGCCCCTCACCAACGTCACCGCGTACACCACCCGCGTCGACGCCGCCGGGGAGGTGTGGACCCCCGCGGGCCGCTTCCCCGCGCTTCGGGTGCGCACCGACATCGACCAGACCATCCCCCTCACGATCATCCGCCGCACCCGCCGGACGTACACCTTCCTCAGCGAGTGCTGGGGCGTCGTGGCCCGCATCGCCAGCGTCGACAACGAGTCCGCCGAGGCCTTCACCCGCGCCTCCGAGTACCGCCGGCTGAGCCTGTGAGAGCGCTCCTCTGTTGCATCGCAGCATGCCTCCTCCCGGCGTGCGCCTCCTTCCAGCAGCCCGGCGAGACCCTCGGGGCGCGCCTCGGGCCTGACTCCCGCTACGTCCACACCCGCTCGGGCAGGGCCATCTACACCGAGGTCCGGGGCCCCGCCGAGGGGACCGCCACCCCGGTGCTGCTGGTGCACGGCTTCGCCTCCAACCACGACGTGTGGCGTCCGCTCGAGCCCGCGCTGCGAGAGCGCCGACGCACCATCAACGTCGACCTCCCGGGCTTCGGCTGGTCGTCCCGCACCGACGGCGACTACTCCCCCGCCGCCCTCGCCTCCGACCTCGTCGATGTCCTCGACGCCGTCGGCGCCACCGGTCCGGTCGACGTGGTGGCCCACTCCTGGGGCAGCTCGGTCAGCCTCGCGCTCGCCCTCGACCACCCCGACCGCGTGCGCCGCGTCGTCCTCGTCGGGGCCTGGATCTACGACGAGCAGATCCCCCCCTTCTTCCGCTGGGCGCGCCTGCCCGGCGTGGGCGAGATGCTCTTCTCGGGCTTCTATCACGAGCGCCCGGACGAGCGTTTCCCGCTGGCCTTCGAAGACCCTTCGGTGGTCTCCCAGGAGCTGGTCGACGCCATCGAGCGCTCCTTCGACCGCCCCGGAACCTCCCGCGCCGCCCTCGCCGCCGCCCGGGGCCAGTGCTTCCTCCAGCTCCAGACCCGCTACCGCACGGTCACCCAGCCCTTCCTCCTGCTCTGGGGCGCAGAGGACCACGTCGCCCTCCTGCGCCACGGCCAGCGCCTGGCGAGGGAGATCCCCGACGCCCGCCTCACGGTCGTCCCCGCGGTGGGCCACTTCCCCATGATCGAGGCCGCGGGCGTCACCCGCCGCGAGGTGCTCTCCTTCCTCGACGGGAGCCCGCGGTGAGCCCCATGTTGCGCCGCAACATCACACCCCTGCTCGCGTGTTGCGCTGCGACATGGCTGGCGTCCTCCACCTCGGCGGCCCAGCCCCGCCCGGCGGGCGACGAGCACCGCGCGCCCGACCGGGAGCCCTACCGCGACGCGCCGGGCGTGACGCCCATCGGCGATGCGGTAAGGGCGACCGCCGACACGCCCGACCAGCGGGTGCGGCTCTCTGGCTTCCTCCGGACGCGCGGCGACCTCGGCCACAACTGGGACCTCGGCCGGGGCCCCACCCCCTCGCTGCCTTCGATCTGGCCGACGCCCTACGTCGACGACGGCGCCTCGCACACCCAGACCAACGCCGACATGCGCCTCCGGGTGGACGCCTCCATCGAGGTCGGCTGGGGCGTGTCCATCCGGGCGCGAGCCCACGTGCTCGACAACCTGCGCCTCGGATCGCTCCCCACCGGCGACCTCGGCGGCGGCAGCGTGACCCAGCGCGGCCCCGACCAGCCCATCGACGTGCGCCAGGTCTACGGCCAGGCGCTGCTGCCCTTCGGCGTGCTCACCGTCGGGCGCATGGGCGCCCTGGTCGACTGGGGGACCGGGTTCTTCCTCAACGCGGGCAACGGCCTCGACGACGACTACGGCGACGTGGGCGACCGCATCGCCCTCACCACCCCCCTCGCGGGCCTGCTCTGGACGGCCCTCTACGAGATCAGCGCCACGGGTCCGGCGAGCGACGCGGTGCGCCCGGAGATTCGCCCCGCCTTCGACCTCGACCCCCGCGACGACGTGCGCACGGTGGCCTTCTCCGTCGCCCGCTACAACTCCCCCGCGACGCGCAACCGCCTGCTCCGCGCGGGCCGCAACACCGTGGAGTTCGGTCTGGTGGGCAGCTACCGCTGGCAGTCCTACGACGTGAGCGCGGGGGACGTCCCCTCGGCGCGCACGGCGCTGGTGCGCGACCTCACGGCCTTCGTGGGCGACGCCTGGGTACGCACCGACCTCGGCCGCTTCACCTTCGAGGGCGAGTTCGTCTTCGTGGGCTTCCGCATCGCCAACGCCTCGCTCGACCCTGCGGCGATGCTCAACCTCGCGGTCACCGGCCGGCAGTACGGCGGCGTGCTGCGCGCCGACTACCGCGGGGGAGAGCGCTTCATGGCGAGGGTGGAGTTCGGCTTCGCCTCGGGCGACGACCGCCCCGGCTTCGGGGCGCGCACCGCGGCGCAGAGCGGGCGGGCGGGCGACCTCGACGGGCTGCAGTTCGACCTCACCCGCACCCCGCGCGACGTCAACATCCAGAACTTCCGCTTCCACCCCAACTACCGCGTCGACCTGATCATGTGGCGTCGCCTCATCGGCACCGTCACCGACGCGTGGTACGTGCGACCGATGGTGCGATACCGCATCGGTCCGATGCTCACCGCCGAGCTCGCGGTGATCGGGAGCGCGGCGATGGAGCCCAACAGCACCCCATCGGGCAAGGCCCCGCTCGGCGTCGAAACCGACATCGGGCTGATCTACGAACAGGAGCACGGCTTCGTGATGCGCCTCGACTACGGCCTCCTGCTCCCGCTCTCGGGCTTCGACAACGCTCCGCGACGACTGAGCGCCTCTGCTGCCCACGCCCTCCACGCGGTGATGGCATGGCGATTCTGAGCGCGCGCATCGGCCTCGCGCTCTCGCTCTGCCTCGCGGCCTGCGCCGCGGGACCAGAGATGCAGGGCAACCCCTCGGCGGACGGCGGCGGCTTCGTGCCCATCCCCGACGCCGGTCCTGGGGTGACCTGTCGGGGCAACCGCGACGGGACCATCGCCCGCGGCGAGGTGGTCTTCGCCCCAGGCGTGGAGGTGCGCTACCGCATCAATCCCTCGAACACCCTCGCCAACGTCAACGCCCGCGGGGTCGTCAACCCCGACGGGACGCGCCTCTGGGACTTCACCGACCGCACCGGCGACGCGGTCACGCTCTCGCTCTCCACCAGCGCGGGCCAGTGGTGGCAGTCGCGCTTCCCGACGGCGCAGTACGCGTCGCGCATCGACCCTCGCAGCCCCAACCTCGGCGTGTACCGGGCCGGCGACGTGAGCGTCGAGCTGCTGGGCCTGGTCGCTCCCTCCGAGGCGACGATGACGGTGGTCCCCTATGAGCCGGGCGTGGCGGTGCTGCGCTTCCCGCTGGCGATGGGCGCGACCTGGACCGCCGAGTCCACCACCCGCGACGCCATGGTCGAGGGGACGCCCGTCGCGTCGATGGACCGCTACGTCTTCACCGTCGACGCGCGAGGCACCGTGCGCCTCCCGGAGCTCACCTTCACCGACGCGCTCCGGGTGCGCGTCGAGCTCACGCAGCGCTTCCCCGCGGGCCCTGGCGTGCGGAAGATCCAGTACCTCTGGCTGGTCGAGTGCTACGGCGAGGTCGCCCGCATGACCTCGCAGGACGGCGAGCTCGACCCCGACTTCACCTCGGCCGTGGAGTTCCGTCGCCTGGGGCTCTGACTGCCGCGGGTCAGCGGTGGGCATTTCAACCACAGTGCGTTGAGGCCATCGAGCGATCTAGACTCTCGCCATGCGAAGCCTCCGCTGGTTGGCTCCCGGTGCGCTGCTCTCCCTCGTGGCGTGCGGCTCGGTCGATCGCAACGCCCTCGAAGGTCCGCTCCCGGTGGACTCTGGCGAGGTGACGCCCGTCGACTCAGGCGGCCCTTCAGGGAATACCGACCTGGGTAATCCCATGGAGCCCGTGGACGCAGGCTCTCCGGTGACGCCGCCTCCTCCGGTCGACGCCGGCTCTCCGGTGACGCCTCCGCCCCCGGTCGACGCAGGCTCACCTCCGCCACCGGTCGACGCAGGCTCTCCGCCGCCCCCGGTCGACGCAGGCTCACCTCCGCCTCCTGTCGACGCGGGCCCTCCGCCGCCGGTCGACGCGGGCCCTCCGAGCTGTCGCGCGTGCACGGCCTTCGCGCCGGTGACCTTCTGCCCAGGAACGGGCGCGGGCGCGTGCCTCTCCTACGCGGGCTGCTCCACCGACGGCTGCTCGGTGTGCGCGGCGGCCGTCGCGGGCGGCGACAACTGCTCCAACCCGATCATGATCAGCACCTCCGGGCAGCGTCGCACGGTGGTCAGCACCTGCGGCGCTCGCAACGACGTCACCACGGGCTGCAACGGCCGCGGCGGCCCGGACATCGTCATCGGGCTGCGCGTGGCCCGGCGAGGGCGCGTGGTGACGCGCATGACGGTCCCGTCGGGGGTGTCGGTGAACTACGGCTACGACTTCCCGGCGCGCTCGTGTCGCGACGAGGCGGCGCTCCGCCCTTGCAGCGACAATAGCAACTCGACCACCCAGGGCTTCGACCTCACCCTCGACGCCGGGACCTACTACCTCTACGTGGCGACCACGATGGCCTCGACGATCGTCGTCGAGACCATCCTGCCCTGAGAGCCCTCTCAGCTCTGGCGCGAGCGGCGGCCGCCGAGGCCCATGGCGCAGAGACCGAAGGCGATCAGCCCGAGGCCCAGCTCGCTGCGGGAGGCCACGCCGGGGTAGGCGCAGAGGCAGCCGTGCGGCTGCACCCGGCGGGCGCGGTGCGCGTGGAGGGGTAGCTGGGCGCGGCGCAGCTCGGGGTCGAGCCCGCTCGGCGGCACCGGAACCGTCGCGCTGGCCTGGGCGACCGCCGGAGCGGGGGTGGGCGGAGGCGGGAGCTGGTCTCGGCGGCGGCGGCTGCGGCGGCTCGAGCCGTCGCGGTGGTGACGGCTCGACGCATGGCGCCTGGAGGGCACCGGAGCGACCGCCTCGCTCTCCTCGGTCACCGACGGCGCCGCCGCCACGAGGGAGGGATCGACCGCGGACCCTTCGGCGGCCACGCGGGCGCGGGCCCTCGGGTGGCGGATGGTGAAGCGGTCGAGGACGGTGCCGTCGGGGCGCACGGCGGTGAAGTCGAGCTTGTCCCCCTCGGCGTCGACGCGCACGTAGTGGTGCTGCGCCGCGAAGACCCGGGTGTAGTTGTGCTCGGCGCGGCGGCTGTAGAGCGGAGCGCCCGAGCCGCCGGTGACCATGTAGCGCAGGCCTCGCTCCTCGCCGCGCTCGTAGACGTGGTCGTGGCCGGCCACCACCAGGTCGACGCCGTAGCGGCGGAACATCTCCGGCAGCCCCGCGGCGCGCAGCGAGCGGTTCTCCCCGTGCGGACCCGACGAGTGCATGCCCCAGTGCGTGACCACCAGGAGGAAGTCGTCGGGGCCGTCGCGGCGGGCCTGCGAGAGGTGCTGCTCCAGCCACGCCCGCTGCGGCGCCCTCGACCAGTCGTCGTAGGCGTTGGCGAGGATCATCCGCACGTTGCCGTAGCGCACCACGTAGTCGAGCTCCGGGCGCGGCGCGTCGGGGGGCGGGCAGTTCACGTAGCGGCGGAAGTTCTCGATGCCGATGCGGGAGGAATTGCGCAGCTCGTGGTTGCCCACCACCGGGATGAATACCGTGTCACGTAAGAGATCGCGCTCGATGGCGAAGAAGTCGTCCCACTGGCGGTCGGAGCGGCCGTCGGCGAGGAGGTCGCCGGTGTGCACGACGAAGTCCGGCCCCTCGCGGCGCATCGCGGCCACGATGGAGGCGTGCGACCTCGCGTTGCTGCGCGTGTCTCCGTAGAGCAGGAAGCGAAACGGCTCCGCGCGCTGCGGCGCCGTGTTGAACACCCCTTCGGTGGCGCCGATGCCCGGGCCGCTCACCTCGTACTGGTAGCGCACGCCGGCCGCGAGCCCCTCGACGAGCACCTCGTGGAGGTTGACCATCGCCGTGTCGCGCACCTCGATGGGCGCTCCGACCGCGACGCCCTCGGAGGCCACCCGCCAGGCGCGCACGGTCACCGGCCCCGGCGCGGCGCGCTCGAGCATCACCGTGATGGCCCCGGGCCTCGGAGCCATGAGGTACGGGCCCTTGCGCAGGCCGGTCTGCGCGCGCGCCGTGGAGGACAGCAGCGATGCCGTCAAGGCGCAGGCAAGAGCTCCGGCACGAACGCTGGGGGCAACCACCGGCAGAGGCTAACCCCGGCTGCGGTCTCGTCGAAAATTCTTGCGAGTTATTTGGCAGGAAGCGTGGACCCTGTCGTTACCCGGGCCCACATAGACGCCCAGATCGTCGCCAGGGACTTGTGTTTTCAGCGGATGTCGAAGTGGCACTCGTAGGCGCCGCCCGCCCTGAACGCGCCCGAGAGGATCGTGTAGCGCCCGCTCGCGGGGCAGGTGAAGGTGACGTTGGAGCATAGGTGCGTGTCGGGGCCGCCGTCGCCGCCGGGGCACGAGTCGTCGTTTGCAGCGATCTGCGCCTCGCGCATGCACGGCCGGTCTCCCGGGCAGATGCGAAGCATCGGGTCGCCCGCGCAGACGCCGATGGCGGGGGAGCAGCCGGCGTTGCAGCCGACCTGCACCCGCGCGCCGGGGGTGCAGCTGCGCGGCGTTCCCTCGGTGGTCCACCCGCAGTCGCGGTCGAGGCCCTCGTCGGCGCCGCCGCACGCGAGCGTCGGGTCGTTGAGCAGGCCGCCGTCAGGCCCCAGCGGTCGCGGCGGGATCACCACCGTCATGAACACCTCGTTGTCGTCGTAGCGGCTCTCGGCGACGACGCGCTCGGCGTTGACCTGCGCGCGCAGCCGGTAGGTTCCGGGTGCGACGTCGGTGATGTCGACGTACTGGCAGTCGAGGCTGCGGCCGTAGAGGTCGTACCAGCCCGCGTGGATGCCCTGGTTGCCGCAGTTGTACCGGCTCGCCGCGGGGAGGTCGGTGCTCATCCCCATGTAGCGCGCCGTGTCGAGGAGGCAGAACGACTGCTTGTGACCGCGCCCCACCTCCGCGCCCGCCATGTCGAAGAGGCGGTAGTCGGCGTAGCCGCGGAGGTGCCAGTGGTTGTGGCAGGTTCCGAACTCGAACATGTCCGGAGGGCGACCGGCCCTGGTCGGAGCGCCGAGGTAGAGGTCGGCCTCGCCGATGTTGGGCGTGAGCAGGTCGAAGCGCAGCAGCCGACGGCTGCCCGCCACGGTGCAGCCCTCCGTCACCTCGCACGACGAGGCGCCGAAGGTGCGCTCCTGGATCTGCGTGTTCTGGATCACCGGCGTGAGGTTGGGCAGCGGGCCGCCGTCGGTCGCTGGCGCGTCGAGGGAGGCGGTCGCGTCGCTCGCGGGAGCGTCGGTCGCGGGAGCGTCGAGGGAGCCGGGAACGTCGACCGCGGGAGCGTCGAGGTCGACCACCACCGGCACGTCGACGAAGACCGACACGTCGCTGGCAGGCATCGATCCAGCGTCTTTTGCGGGAGCGATCGGCGCGTCGGCGACGCCCGCGTCGCTGCCCGTTGCACTGGGGCCTGATCCGCTGGCGGTGCACGCCGTGAGGGTCGCGCAGAAGATAGCGACGCCGAGGAATGGTCGGTTGGGTGTGGTCATGGTGATCCCTGTCCTCGCGCTAGGATGAGAACGGGTTCGCCTCGGACGTCAACGGTCCGCTGCGAACACCGATGCGCCCGGTCGGCGACCTGGCGTGAGTGGAAGCTCACGCAGGTCGACGAGGGATCGTCAGGCGATCACAGAAGAACCCGCGAAGGGTCCGTCATGGCTGTGGGAAGGGACGAGGAGAAGGGAGGGTAAGGGGGGAGGGACGATCAGCCGCGACGGCCGCCGCCGCCGCCGCCGCCGCCGCGGGGACGACCGCCGCCGAAGCCGCCGCCGCCGCCGCCGCCGCCGCCGTAGCCGCCGCCGCCGCCGCCGCCGCCGCGGTTCTCACGCTCCTGAGCCTCGTTGACCGTGAGGCTACGGCCACCGAAGTTGAGGCCGTGGAGGGCCTTGATCGCGGCCTGGGCCTCGCTGTCGCTGTTCATCTCGACGAACGCGAAACCGCGGGGACGCCCGGTCTCGCGGTCTTCGACGATGCGAACCTCCCGGACGCCGCCGCTCGGCTCGAAGAGGGCGCGGATCTGTGACTCATCTGCGCTGAAGGGAAGGTTGCCGACGTAGATTCTGGATCCCATGACACGACCTCAAACAGTTGGGACGGACGCCCGGTAGGGTCGTCTCGTCGAGCGATGCACCGCCACTCGACCGTGGTCTGCGCCGTGACAATCCACGGCGAGGTTCAGGGTGACGGACCAACCGTCAGACCACGCCCGGGATGAGCACCATCCCCACTCCCATCTTTCAATGGCAGCGGCGGTTCCACCCCCGTCAGCGCAGTCTCGACTCCGAGGCGTTGGGGAATCCGCAAGGCAAGGGAACCCTAGCACCGAATTCGTTTCGAAAGGGGGGGGGCGAGTTTTTTTACTGAACTGCTTTGTGGGCAGTCGAGAATGCTCCGCCCCGGCGCTGGCTCAAGCCCTCACCTTGCCTTCGAAGGGCGGATCGTTCAGCTTCCGCGCGTGTTGCACAGACCCTTTCTTGCGATCGCGGTGGTTGGCGTCGTCCTGGCTGGCTGTTCGGACGAACCTTCGCGATTCGTCCCCGATCCTGTCGACGCGGGCGTCGCCCTCGATGTGACCTCCCCCGGGGACGTCGAGGGGCCCGTCGACCGTGGGGTGATCCCGATCCGGGACAACGGCCCCAGCCTCGACCAGACCATCGTCTACGCGCATTCGGCGGACATCCTGTACGCGGTCAACCCCCGCACCAACGCGCTCACCCGCGTGGGCACCTTCACGTTCCCTTCGGGCGACCGCAACAACCACACGATGAACGACCTCGCCGTCGACGCCGACGGCACCCTGGTGGGCAACACCCAGGACGCGCTCTTCCGCATCGACGCCAGCACCGCGGCCTGCTCGCTGATCTCCACGCTCCCCGACGGCAACTTCGTCGGCCTTACGTACCTCCCCGCGGGCGTCATCCCCGGCACCACCGGCGAGGTGCTCGTCGGCGGCGCCAGCAACGGCACCTACTGGCGCATCGACGCCGACACCGGGCGCTCGACCCGCCTCGGGCAGCTCCGCCGCGGCGGCACCAACTACGCCCTCTCGGGAGACATCGTGTCCATCGTAGGCGCGGGCACCTTCGCCACCGTGCGAGCCTCCACCGCCTCGTCGACCAGCACCGACCAGCTCGCGAGCGTCAACCCCACCACCGGCGAGCTGACGATCATCGGCAGCACCAACTTCGACCGGATCTTCGGCCTCGCCTACTACCGCAACACCCTCTACGGCTTCACCCGCGACGGGGAGTTCATCTCGATGAACATCACCACCGGCAGGGGGACCCTCGTGTCGATGCCCGTCCCGCAGTTCTATGGCGCGGGCGTCACCACCATCGCCCCGACCGCCCCGCCGTGATCTATCGGGCCGCGCGCGCGGCCCTCGGCACCGTCACCGGGATGCGCTGCCGGCGCGCCCACCGCACCACGTAGCTCCTCCTCCGCGCTGAGCCCAGGGCTCGCCACCAGCTCTCGCAGCGAGGCCACCGCCGCCGCGCGCTGCGCCGGCACCGCCACCATCCGCTGGATCGCCCCCAGCCGCTGCGCCGGGTCGCTCGACGCCAGCGCCTCGGCGTTGTGCCTCGCCGCGATCGCCGCCTGCTCCCCCATCGGGAGCGTGGATACGTCGCGGCGCCAGCGTAGCCAGCGCTGCACCGCCGCGGTCATGCGATCGCGGTCGCCGTAGGCTGCGGAGGCGTCCTCCCACGGGGCTACGCGGGTGAGGTCCTCCCCCGCCATGGCCGCGAGCGTGTCGAAGGCCGCGCGGGAGGACTCGGTGTCGAGGCCGTGATCGGCCGAGAGCGCGCGGCCGACATACCGGACCAGGTAAGTCGCCGCCGTCGCTCCGCCGCCCGCGCCCATGAGCCGGATGATGCGAGGGCGCACCAGCCACGCGCCGTTGCCGACGTTCTCGTAGTCGATCTCGTTGCCGCGGAAGTCGTGGTCGAGGGAGGCGCCGATGGCATGAGCGCCCGCCTCGCCTCCGCGCTGTAGCGACGCGAACCACCCGGGGCAGCGGCGGTCGGCGATGTGCTCGTCGCGCCCGCCGAGGTAGGTGAAGCACTCGCGCGTCTCTTCGACCACCGCGCCCAGCGACGTCACCCTCGCCGCCAGCGCAGGAGGGACCGCGGGGAGATCGGGCACCGGCAGCGGCGCCTCGGCGGCGGGTGCGGCAGCGGTCTCCAGCGATGGGGCGCGGAGGGCGCGGTCGACCACGGGCTGCGCGAAGACAGACGACCCTGCGAGGAGGAGGGCGGACGCGAACAGGAAGGTCTTCATGGGGAGGGGGCTCCTTGCGATGGGGCGATGGTTCCGTCGGAGACGACGAGGCGGTTGCGGGCGACGACCACGCCCTGCGAGGCGGCGAGCGGCGTCGGCATCAGCAGGTGGTCGAGCGACCAGCGCACGCGGCCACCCGATGGATTACCGGGAAGGGTAAGCGTGAGCACCCTCGGAGCGCCGAGGCCCGCGGCGGCGAGGCGGGTGTCGGCGGACTGGCGGCGGACGAAGGTGATCCCTCCGTGGGGCGAGCGCTCGGGCACGTTGCGAAACTCCCTCGCGAGGCCGACGCGCACCGTGCTCGCCGGGTCGGACTCCCACGCGGCGGTGACCTCGACGCGGCGGAAGAGGTCGCCGGTGGGGAAGGAGTGACCGAGCGCGCGAGGGGTGAGCGTGACGGTGACCACGGCGTGGTCGCCCTCCAGGCGGGCGGAGGCGGCGACGTCGACGGCGCTGCGGAGGAGCGAGAGGTCGCGACCGCCAGGGAAGCGGTGGCTGCGGTGTCGACCGCGGGCGTCGTCGACCCAGGGCATGTGGCAGCCCTGGCACTGCGTCTCCTCGGCGGCGGCGGCGCTGTCGAGCCACTCGGCGTAGGTGTCCTGCATGGGCTCGGCGGTGTCGAAGTGGGCTCCGCCGCGACCCGTGTCGCCGGGGAAATTGAACTGGTGACACCCGGCGCAGAAGCGGCTGGAGGACATCGCGCGCACGGCCATCATCGGGTGCGGCGCCGAGGGCGAGCGGCCGGTGCCGAGGACGTGCTCCGCTCTCACATGGCAGATGGCGCAGGAGACCCCGTCGTCGGCGGCGACTCCCCGGGGAGCGGCCGTGGTGGCGCCGGGCGCGTGGCAGTTGCGGCAGAAGGCCATCGGCTCGACGGCGTAGGCGGCCTGGAAGACCTCGTCGGTCCATGAGAAGGCGTGGAGGGAGCCGCGCCACTCGGCGGCGATCTCGGCGTGACAGGTGGCGCAGGAGGCCGCGTCGGTCGAGGACACTCCAGCGGGCGCAGGGCCTACGGCGATCGGCGAGCGACCGCCGGAGAACATTCCCTCCACGGTGATGCGCGGCGTCGCCCACGCGGCGCCCGAGAGGGCTCCGAGCAGCAGGGCGGCGAGGGCGGTGAGAGACGAGGCGCGCATCGATGCAGGGCGGTGCAATCGACGGGCCCTCGCAGGGTTCACCGGGGACAGCCGAAGCGCTGGGAGAGCTGTCGGGTGAAGAGGTTGCGTGGAGCGCGGGCGAGCACCCACGCGGCGTGGCGGCAGACACACGCGCGGTCGCCGTGCTCGGCGCAGCGGAGCATGACGGCGCGGCGAGCGGGGAGGCCGTCGGGGCGCAGCGAGAGCGCTCGTAGGGCGGCTGCGTCGGCCTCGGCGGGGCGTCCCACGGCGGTCGCGGCGGCGGCGCGGAGCACCCAGGGGAGAGAGTCGCGGGGGGCCTCGGCAATGGCGCGGGAGGACTCCTCCCAGGCGGCGGCGGCGGTGGGCGGGTCGGCGATCCATCGAGGGAGGTCGTCGGACCAGGACATGGGTCGAAGGGTTCGGTAGGCGGAGCGAGCGAGGTGGGGGTTGAGGTCGTCGCGCAGGGCGACGAAGGCGCGGTCGTCGAAGTACACGAGCGACCAGCCGGGCCGGGACTGGAACCACCCGATGCGAGCGTCGGAGAGCACCAGGGCGAGGCCGAGGTCGTGGCGTCGGATGAGGCGGTCGAGGCGAGAGGGGTCGGGCTGGATCGCGTCGCGGAGGAAGCCGGGGTCGTAGAGCGCCCAGGAGCGCCCGTCGGAGAACACCGGGTGGCGCTCGCCGAGGGTGAACATCAGGTAGCCGCCGTCGTTGAAGTCGTTGAGGAGCTTGCCCCTCGGCTGGTGCTCGTCGACCCAGCGGGCCGCTCCGACGGGGAACATTCCCGGGAGCAGGCCCGTGCCGAGGGGCTTGCGCTGCATCCCGACGGTGGCGACGCCGAGGGCGATGGCGAGGAGGGCGGCGAGGGCTCGGGTGCCCTTCGAGCGCTGGAAGAGAGCGGCGAGGCCGAGCGCGGAGAGGGGCGCGAGGGCGATGGCCGCGAGCGGGACGAAGCGCATCGCGCGCACCGCGAGCACGGTGGTGCCGAGGGCGACGAGCGCGGCGGTGGGGTCGATGCGGAGGCGCGTCGGGCGGTGCGCCGCGGCGACGAGCGCGAGCGCGATGAGGGCCTCCAGGGCGAGGTTGACGGGCGTTCCCGCGGGCATGCGGTACATGGGCTGCCACTCGGTGATGAGGGCCATCAGGGCGGGGTCGACCATGTGGCCGAAGCCGGCGCGCAGCCGGTCGACGGGGTGGACGGCGACGAAGAGCGCGAGGGTTCCGAGGGCGACGGGGCCGAGGGCGGCGCGGAGGTCGAGCGGGGTGCGGTCGCGGCGAGCGGTGATGAAGAGGCCGACGGCGTGGGCGCAGAGGGCGAGCAGGCCGAGCGGGGCGCTGGAGTGGAGGTTCTGCCAGAGCACCAGGAGGGCCGGGACGATCCATGCGCCGCCGGGGCGGTCGAGGAGGAGGAGCGTCGCGGAGAAGAGCGCGAAGGTGAAGGTCTGCGGGCGCGGAGTGACCCGGAAGACCCCGACGCCCATGACCAGGGGAGTGAGGGCGAGCGCGACCGAAGGGGGCACCCGGCGAAGGACTCGGAGGAGGGTGATCGCGACGCCGAGAGCGCCGAGGAAGGAGGTGAAGAGGATGAGCCCGCGGAGGCCGTCGAGGCGGTGCGAGGCGTAGAGGAGGAGGTCGGCGAGCCAGTCGACGAAGTCCCAGCGACGGCCCGCGGCGGTGTGGGAGAAGGAGTCGACCGAGGGGACGGAGTGGCGAGAGGCGATGTAGCGGCCCGTGTGGAGGTGCCAGAAGGCGTCGGGGTCGAAGACGGGGGTGATGCGGTAGAGAAAGGTTCCGAGGCCGCCGAGGAGCAGCGCCGCCCACGCGAGGGCGCGATCGGACGCGGTGCCGTTGGCGCGGAGGACCATCGCGACGACCAGACGGGAGGAGTGCCCGCGGCGTCAAGGCGCGTGTACGATCGGAGCGGTCATGGCGACGGTGAGCCGACGGGTGCTGCTGCCGCTGATCGCCCTGTCGAGCCCGCTGTCACTGGCGGTGGAGACGGCCATCCGGACGGCGCTCTTCACCGACGAGATGCGCGAGCTGCGGCTCATGGCGAGGGACACGCTCACGCCCATCGCGTGGTGGTTCGTGCCGGTGACGGCGGCGGCGTCGGTGCTGGGGGTGTTCGTTCACCGGGCGGTGCTGCGGAGGGCGCTGGAGCGCGCGGCGAGGCGGGAGGGCGACCCCGACGCGGAGGAGAACGCGCGGCTGACGGCGCTCTACGTGGCGAGCTCGGTGCCGCAGCTACCGGCGCTGGTGGCGACCTTCCTGTTCACCGCGGGAGCGAGGGTCGAGCCGGTGATGGTGACGCTGCTGGTGGCCGCCGCGGGGGTGATGCTCCAGGGGTGGACGGCGCCGCGCGAGGGGTGAGAGGCGCGGGCGGTGGTGGCGCCACCCTACGCCGCCGTCCCACATCCATCAGAACTCCGGTGGGTTGAGCACGGGCGCGCGAGGGCGCTCCTGACGGCGCCCGCGCGGTGGGGCGGCTCGGGTGAGCGGGGGGGGGGGGGGGGGGGGGGGGGGGGCCGGGGGGGGGGGGGGGGGGGGGGGGGGGGGGGGGGGGGGGGGGGGGGGGGGGGGGAGAGGGTTCAGTGGATGGGGACGGTGATCCGATCACCGAGGCGGGTTCGGCCGGGCTCCTGCCCCGGCTCGCAGCGGGTGCGGACCGATGCGGCCGACGCGCAGTCGCACACCGCGTCGCCGGGGCAGAGACCCGCCGAGTAGCACGCCCGACCCAGGGCCCCACGCTTCGCCACCGTCGCTCCGTGGTCGCCCTCGTCGCCGCAGCGGCCGAGACCGAAGCCGGTCGACGCCGCGGTGCGACCGCCGTGAGAGACGGTGACCGTCCAGCGCTGGTGCCACGGGCCCGGCTCGTAGGGGACGAACCAGTAGACGACGCAAGCCGCGGCGCACGCGACGATCTGCAGCGCGAGCGCCACGAAGGCCCAGGCGCGGTGGGGTCGACGATCCACCCATCGCGGATACCACGGGCACTGCCGGATGTCGGCGAGGCCGCATCGGGCCTCCCGAAGCCCGCATCGGGGCTCGCGAAGGCTTCATCGGGGCTCGACGGGCGTTGTGCCGGGGGTTCAGGTCGTGGCGAGTGCCAGCGGAGACGCGGTGCCGGAGGTCTCCTTCGCAGTGCCGGGGGTCTCCTTCGCAGTGCCGGGAGTCTCCTTCTCGGTGCCGGAGGTCTGCTTGCCCTTCGCAGCAGCCCGCGAGCGCAGCGACACGAAGCCCAGCGAGGGGACCGCCGGGTCGACCGCGCTCGCCCGAGAGAAGGCCCGCGTCACCTGCTCCAGGATCGCGAGGTTCAGGCCGTCCCACAGGTCGACCTCGCCCTGCTTCGCGAGGCTCTTCGGGGCCTTCGCCTTGCCCACGATGCTCGCGGTCTGCGCGGCGACGGCGGCGGCCTCGTCGAGCTTCGCGGCGGTGAGCGAGTAGAGGGCGACGCGCTGCTTCACGTCGGCCTTCTTGCTGGCGAGGAGCTCGCGGCCGAGAGCCACCAGCGATGCGAGCGCCACGTCGGCGCGGGCCTCGGGCATGCCCGTCGCGCCGGGGCGAACGGCGGCGGTGACCTTCACGCGCCATGCGGGGGTTCCGCCGACCTGGGCGACGGTCTCGGCGAGCTGGTCGCGCAGCGCGCGAGAGCGCTTGAGCGCATCGGCGGACTGGACGGCGCGGGTGGCGTCCCTGGTTCCGGACTGGGCGGCGCGCGTGGCGATGGAGGTCCAGGCGTCGTGGCCCTGGAGCGCCGCCCACGCCGCCACGCGGAGGAAGTCGGGAGACAGGTTGACGCGGGCGCGGACGGCGGCGGGAGCCGTGGCGTAGAAGGTCGCGGCGCCACGGAGAAGGCGGAGGGCGTCGTCGTCGACCCGCGGGGTCGCGACGCGGTTGCCAGACTTCACGAGCGCCTCGTCGGACTGGCCAGGGACGAGCGCGCGGGCCTCAGCCTGCGTCGCAGGGCCGAGGGCGGCGCTCAGGGCGGCGAGGTCGGTCACATCGGCGATGGTCGCAGGGATGGTGAGTGCCATGGATGGGTGCTCCTTCCAACGGGCGCGGCGGGAGGCGAAAGTGCCAATGCGCGCACTGGATGGGAGCCTATCGGGGGGATTCGCGGAGGAGGAAGAGAGAAAGCGAAGTGGGGAGTGGAATGGGCGGCCGCCAGAACCGGGGCGGCGCCGTGGTGCGCGCGGAGCCTTTCGACGCGGTGGAACTCGACCTCGAAGCGCCGCCCTCCCACCGCTACGGCGCCCAGAGCGCCGCGAGGTCGAGCTCCACCGCGTCGAAGGGCTCCGCGCGCACCACGGCGTCGCCCCAGAACGTCGCCACCAGCAGCCACCCCAGGTCGTGGCGGCGCAGCACCTCGACGCTGCGCAGTGTCGGCGACACCAGCCACACGTGCGCGACGCCCTCGCGTCGGTAGATGTCCAGCTTGCGGCCGCGGTCGATCTCCTCGGTCGAAGGGGACAGCACCTCGCAGCACCAGTCCGGCGCGAGCGTCGCCGCGGCGCCTTCCATGAAGTCCGCGGGCACCCGCTCGCGCCGCCACCCCGCGAGGTCGGGCACCACGATGTCCGGCCGCGGCCCGAGGTGCAGCTCCGGCTCGTCCAGGATGATCCAACCGCCCGGCCCCTCCGCGCCCGCGATCGAAGGGACCCTGCAGCTCGCCACCCAGGGCGCTCGCGCTCCGAGCGTGTCGCAGCCGCGGCCGCGGCATGAGCGACAGCTCCCCGTCGATGATCTCCGCCACCAGGTGCTCGGGGGCGTTGCGATAGCCCGCCACCACGTCGGGAGCGAGGTTGGGATACTCCGGGTCGAGGGTGCGGGCAGCGTCGCCAGACATGACTGCACGTTAGCCCACCCGGCGCACCGCCGCGCGCCCGCTCACTCCGTCGTCAGCGACCGCCGATCGACCGTCGCGAGCTCGCGCACCACCGCCTGGGTGGCGCGGCGTGGGTCAGCGGGTCGTGCGCTGGACGGTGACGGCGGCCGGGCTGGGGCTCGCGGAGGCAGTCTTCGGGCAACAGCTGCGGGGGTGAGCGGAAGGCAGGTCAGCCGTCATCCCCATTGCCAGGATCTGGCAACCACCACCCGATCTCGACGAGGCGCCGGCGCGCGCCCCTCCCCTCGAACACCCAATACGGGCTGTGGCCTCCACGGGATGGCACGTCGTCCCGCCACATCCCGCACCTGATGCGCGACGCCTCAGGCGCGCAGTGCAGCCGACCCGTCATCCGATTGAACTGGAATGCCTCCTCCCGTCACTCGCGGTCGTCGTCGGCTTCGCGCTCGGGGGCGACGCCGTAGGGCAACGGTGTCTCTTCGTACTCCGCGAAGACCCCGAACCCGAAGGTCAGCGAGTGGACGACCACCGCGTTCATCTGCGAGCGGGGAACCACGGCGCAGCGGAGCAGGCGCCGCCAGACGCCCTCCGCGGGCTCATCGAAGGAGTGCTCGCACACGCGAAGGCCGCGCGGCAGAACCAGCGCCCGGAACTGCTCCGGCGTCGCGCGCTGGAGCGACAGGACGATCCACTCGACGCGCGAGCTTTCGGTCGGCGCGACGAACGGACCCTGGATGAAGGGCAGCGCCCGTTCGACGTCCTCGGGAGACTGCGTCTCCGCAAGCATCATCGCCCGGCGACTGACGTGGCGGGGGTCGCGCCCTGGGTCGAGCGACCACGCGACCACGGGCGGCTCCGGGCTTCCCGACGTCCTCACCCAGGAGATGAGTTCGTCGTGACCGTCCCCGTCGAGGTCGGCCAGCATCGGAGCGCGCGCGTTGCCGAGCGGATACGACGAGACGACTCGACCGTCACGGTCGACGCGAACCCACGCGTACGCCGGTTCGTCCTGGCTTGTCGTGTCGGTCCACACCTCCACCCGCTCCGGGTCGGGCGACCACTCGAACAGCCGATGCGGGTCCCTCCAGCCCACGCTGGAGGCTCGAAAGTATTCGACAGGCGTCTGACGGTCGATCGGCTCATGCCCCGGTCCGGACCCGCCGGCGAGCCCGGCGTCCGCGGTGTCGACCGACCCGCGAGGCGCGCTCGAGGCAACCTGGGGAACCCCTCGAACCGGAGCTGTACAGCTCGTTGCGACGATCACCAGCGTCGTCAGCAGCGCTGGGACCGTCAGGCGCAGCCGAACACCGTGCCCCGTGGAGCTCACCGAGCGAGCCGCGCCCGCCACCGCGGCTCCAGCCGCGCCCAACGCTCACGGCAGTCTCGCGGCATGTACGCGATCTCGTTGGCGACCTCATCCATGACCGCAGGCGCCGTCGGGTGACGCAGGAACAGTTCGGCGTCCTCGACTTCATCCGTCGCCGCCGCGTAGAGCTTCAACAGCAGGATGTCGGACAGTCGCGCGACTGGCAGCTCGAACCCCGAGAAGACGCTTCTCATCCCTCCGGGGCCGATCGACCGATCGACGATTCGTCGGGCCCAGCGGCCAGCAATCACCACGATGTCGACCGGCACGCGTGCGGAGGGGCCAATGCGAACGACCCCCCGCAAGGGATCGTGTTCGTCGCCCGCGCGGACATCGATGCCGATGGTCCCCTTGCGTGCCTCCGTCCACGTGCGCCCGGCGATGATCAACTCATCGACGGCCAGCAGGTCGAGGTCCGCCGTCGAGCGGACGAGTCCGTGTGTCGCGAGCGCGGTAGCGCCAATGACGACCACGTCCACGCCTGCCGCGCGCGCAGTACTCACCGCGGTAGCGAGCGCGCTACGGGTCACTGCCGAGGCCGCGCCGCCCTGGATGGCTTCCGACCTGCCGCGCGCATCTCCTCCATGAACGCCCGCGCGCTCGCTCTCCCCACTCCGTGAGCCGTCATGTACGCGACGATGGACTGCTCCCCCAAAGCCAGGGCGTCGGCCACGCGCTGCTCGGGCGTACGCGCCAGATCGCGCATCACCAGCTCGTCACGCAGACCGTTGGCGACCGATGGCTTTCGCATGACCACCATCGTACCGCCCCGCGTCGACCACGCGCAGCCTCGTGACGCCATCATTCGTCCCTCAGCTCGACCTGCAGGATGGCGGGCACCTCGGGTGGGTCCCCACGAGGAGCGAACAGCGCGAGCCTCCGTCACCCCGGGCTCCGAACTCCAGCGCCCACGTCGGCTGAGCGGCACGCGACGCCCCGGGGTCGCCGCGCTGCGGGGATTAAGGCGTCCAACGCGGCACCCTCCCTGGCGCGGATCCGCTCAGGCTTACAGAACGCCCATGACCCGAACCTCGCGCCGTCGCGGCGGCAGCGTGTCGTCTGGATGAGGCCGCTGGAGAGCTCGCTGGCCCACCGGCGTGCTCGCACGGGCAAAGGTCGCTGCTCGCGCGCCCCACCGGCGTGCTCGCACTGCCGACCGTCGCGCTCGCACGTGCGAAGTCCCCGCCCGCGCCGGGCCCGCGCTACGCGAGCGCCGCGTGAAGCGACGCGACGAGGCGGGCGGCGAGCCCTGGCGGGGGAAGCCCCAGCGCCTCCCCGATGCCCTGGTCGTACCCGCGCGCGACGCGGGCTGCGAGCGCGGCGCGGGCTCCCTCGCGCGCCTCGCACACGGCGGCCCGCTCGGCCTCGGAGAGCCGCGGTTCGAGCCACGCGGCGACCTGCCAGGCGAGCGCGGCGTGGCGCACCTCGTCGTCGGCGATCGGGCCCATCGCCGCGGCCACGCCCGGCCGCGCGGCGCGCGAGGACTGGGCCAGGGCCTCCATCGCCGCCCAGGTCTCGTGCACGCAGCCCTCGACCGCGTTCTCTCGGGCGATCGCGAAGGCCGTGCGCGCGCGGGGCGCCTCGACCTCGACCGGGGGCACCGCGGCGCCCGCGCGCCCCGCGAGGCGGCCCATCACGCGCGCGTGGCGGCGCTCGTCGTCGGCGCTGCGGCGCGCGTCGGCGACGAGCGCCGGGGGGGCGCCGAGCGCCGCGAGCTCGCGCGCGAGCGACTCGAACGCGAACACCGACGCGGCCTCCATGTGCGCGGCGCGCGCGAGCCAGCGGCCCACGGGGTCGGTCGCATGGGAGGGCGCGTCGCGCAGCCCGTCGGGGCGGCGGCCCGGCACCGGGCACCATTCGTCCGTGTCCGTGGTCCCCAGGGCGGTCGCGGTCGACGTGCCGTCGGGCGCGACGCGCACGAGGGTGCGCGTGAGGGTCCGTCGCTGCCCGCTCCGGAACGTACAGTCGGAGAGCGCGCCGCCGAGCACCTCCCACCCGCCGGCGGCGAGCGGGCGCGCGGAGCCGACGCAAGCCACCCGCAAGCCGTGGCGGTAGGCCGCGATGAACGCCGCCTCGCCGGCCGCGTCGATGGGTGCATACAGGGCGGCGATCTCGTCGACGCCGCGCGCGACGCCGGCCTCGTCGCCGCGCGTGTACGCGAAGACCCACGCGACGGCGGCGCCGGACGGGGGATCGTTCTGGAGCGCCGCGAAGGCCGCCTCGCACGCGCCCGCCGAGGTCGCCGTCGCGCAGCGCACGCCCGCGGCGCCGCCGGTCATCCACGAAGCGTTGGGGTTGAGCCCGCCGTCCCAGTGGTTCGACCGATCGATGGTCCTCATCTCGAGGTAGTCGAGCCGGGCGGCGCCCCGGAGCGCGTCGAGCCGGTTCTGCACGGAATAGTTCCCCTCCTCGGCGGGGCACACATCTTCGAAGGGCAGGCCCGGGCCGATGACGTCCGCGTCGGGCGCGGCGGCGTCGGGCGCGGCGGCGTCGGGCGCGGCGGCGTCGGGCGCGGGCGTCACCTGGGGGCCGCAGCCCTCCGCGGCGAAGGCCGCGACGAGGATCGACCGGAACAGCGTCGGAAACGACGCGGACTCTGAGGGCCGGGGAAGGCATCGGGGCCTGACACGCATGGTGGATCTCCTCTTCCGCCGCGGCTCACGCTGGCACAGCGCGCGTACCATCGCCGCGCGGTACCCGCCCGAAGCACCGGGGATGAAGGTCGAGGTTGCACGCAATAGGCCACGCGAGCGCGCGCCGCCGAGCTTTCCCGTTGCCACGCCGCCGCGGGGTATCGAGAATTCAACCCGGCACCCCGGCTGGCACGGATCTCCTCGGGTTTACAGAGAACCCAGTGTGCGAAGCACGCGCTCCCGCGAGCGTTGGCAGGAGCTCCCGGGACGCCGTCTTGGCCGCCACGGGGGATTGCTCCAGGGGTGGACAGCGCCTCGCGAGGGGTGAGGGCGCACTTCTACCCATCATCCAGGGCGCTGGAGCGCGACGACCCGCGCCCTCACGCCGAGGCGGCGATCTCCTCCCTCAGCTCCTCCATGAAGCGCTCGATCACCTCGTTGCGCCGGGCGGCCATCGCCCGGGCCGTCGCGGTGTGCATCCCGTCTCGCAGCTTCAACAGCTTCTTGTAGACGTGGTCGATGCCCCACAGCTTGTCGTCCGGCGCCCTGCGTTCGCAGAAGGGATCGCCCTCTTCGTAGAAGGGACGGCGCATCGCTGCGCAGGTCGCGAAGCAGCGCGCGAGGCCGATGGCCCCGATGGCGTCCAGCCGGTCGGCGTCTTGAAGCACCCGCGCCTCCAGCGTGGTCGGCGTCACGCCCAGCGAGAAGGGGTGCACCGCGATCGCGTAGCCCACCGCATCGACGAAGTCCTCGGGCGCTCCGTGCTCTCTCAGGAGGGTCCGCGCGTGCTCGGCGCAGACCTCCCCGGAGCGGTGCGACTCGGGGTGGCCCTTCGGGTGGTTGAAGAGCTCGTGAAGCAGCGCCGCCGTGGTGCACACCGTCCGGTCGGCCCCCTCGGCCTCCGCGATGCGTCGGGCGTTGGCCACCACGCGGCGCACGTGCAGCCAGTCGTGGGCGGGGTCGTCGGTGCAACGAGCGCGGGCGGTCTCTTCCAGCAGGGGAATGAGGGCGGCGAGGTCCATGGCGGGCCCCACGATACGACGGCTCTCAGCCCCGGCGGCGGGGGATCTGGATGCGGTCGAGGTCGCGCAGCGCCACCGTCTCGGGGAACACCGCGCGGGCCTCCGCGAGGTGCGCGTCGGTGCTGGTGTAGCGCTGGGAGAAGTGGGTGATCGCGAGGCGGCGGGCGCCCGCGTCGCGCGCCGTCTGCGCGGCGTCGACGGAGCTGGAGTGCGAGTAGGCCGCGGCTAGCTCCTGGTCGGCGGCGGAGAAGGTGGCCTCCATCACCAGCAGATCGGCGTCGCGGGCGAGGGCCGTGGCCCCGGCGCAGGGCCGGGTGTCCATCACGAAGGCGAACACCGACCCGGGGCGAGGGACGCTCACGTCCTCGAGCGAGACCACCCGACCCCCGACGGGGAGGAAGCCCTGCTCCCCGAGGGTCTTGATGGCCGGGCCGAGCACGCCGTGCGCGGCGAGGCGCTCCGGGAGGAAGGTGCGGGAGGCCCGCTCCTCGATGCGGTAGCCGAGGGTCGGGACGGGGTGGTCGAGCTGGTGCGCGTAGACCCGGTAGGTGTCCGTCTCGGCGATGAGCGAGAGGGTGTCGGGGGCGACCTCCAGCGGCGCCGGGATGATGGTCGCGGCGTGGTGGTAGATCGACGCGTCCTGGAGGCGCTCGAAGTAGACCTGCCCCGAGGCGGGGTAGTGCACCGTCACCGGGTGGGCGCAGCGGTCGAGCGAGAGGCGCTGCAGGATGCCCGCGAGCCCGAGGCAGTGGTCGCCGTGGAAGTGCGTGATGAAGATGCGATGCAGCGCGCTCGCAGGGAGATCGCCGAAGGCCATCTGCCGCTGCGTCCCCTCGCCGGGGTCGAAGAGGAAGCCCTCGTCGTCCCAGCGCAGGAAATAGCCGTTGTGGTTGCGCCTCCGGGTCGGAACCTGGGAGGCCGTGCCGAGCGCTAGCAGTTCGCGGGTGCTCATGGATGGGCGTCTGAGGCCGTCGAACATCATGGCAGGGTTGTGGGCAGCGCGCGCGACCTACGGATACACTCCGCGCCGCCGTGAGTGACAAGACCCGTCCGGGAGGCCCGACGCACATGCCACCGCCCGTGCCCGCGGACGCGCGGCGGGACAGCGCCCCGATCCCGCTGGTGAGGCGCACCAACTCCGTCACCACCACCGCGCCCGGGCCGATGCCCTCCGATCGACCGGCGACGGGCGATCCCGCCAGCGGCTCTCTCATCGGCAACACCCAGCAGCGGCTCGACCTCGCCAGCGCGGCGCTCAGGCTGCGCGACGAGCAGGTGAGCGCGAGGGTCGTGTACTTCAACCCCGAGCAGCAGACCAACGCCGAGCTGGACGCCATCACCCAGCAGGTGATCGACGACCTGCGGGCCATCCAGGACGTGCGGCAGTCGCAGCGCCCGGAGCTGCCGGTCTCCAGCGCCGACTACGAGATCGACCTCATCGCCGTGCTTCGCCGTAGCCTGGAGCAGGTGCTCGACGCCCGGCGCGGGTCCTTCCTGCGGCTCAAGCTGGAGCTGCTCTCCCGGCGCTTCACCACGCTCTTCTTCGAGTTCGCGCTGGGCCACCACGCGGGGCCCTCGGAGCTCGCCGCCCGGCTCGTCACCACCCCCGAGCAGGCCCTCTACACCGCGGTGCTTCGCAACCAGCAGCGCGTCCGCGACGACCTGCGCGCGCTCCGCTACGAGCGCGAAGAGCTCCACGACATCGCCCTCGAGCGCCTGAGCCGCTGGGAGCGCGAGCTCCAGTCGGCCTACCTCTCGCAGCGCGCCCCGGAGCTCGGCCGGCTGCTGCCCATCGTCATCGAGGTGTTCACGGAGTTCTTCCAGGAAGGCTTCCGCGCCAACCTCGGGGAGTTCTGCTGGGCCGTCGTGAGGGAGAGCGCCGTGGCCCGCTCCGGCGACTCCATCCAGGGCATGCCCCGCATCGGGCCCCGCTTCTTCCTCCGCTTTCGCGAGGCCTTCGAGAAGCACTTCCTCGAAGACCTCGTGCTCAACGTGCAAGACCCGCTGGTCGCGCGGCTCAACGCCTCCGAGGTGCGGCTGCGCCCAGAGACCCTCGCCTTCGTGGCCGACCCGAGGGTGTTCAGCACCGCCTGCGCCGTGATGTGCGACGCCTTCTACGACCACCTCCACAGCGAGGGGCTGCTCGACCTGCCGCAGCAGTGGCGTCAGGCCGCCCGCGAGGCGTAGACCCTCGAAGGCCCCCATTGACCCGCCGATCGCTGCCGCTGCTCCGCTCCGCCGACGCCTCGCTGCCGCCGCTCCAGGCCCGCTGGCTCGACGCCGTCCTCGCGGACCCGTCGCTGCCCGAGGAGAGCAACGCCACCTGCGACGACTGCGCGATGCTGGCCGACCCGTCGCTCCCTCCCGGGGCGCTGGTGTTCTCGCCCGACACCCGCTGCTGCACGTACCTCCCGACGCTGGCCAACTTCCTCGTCGGTGGCGCCCTCCGCAGCGCGTCGCCGCATGGCGCGGCCTCGGTGCGCCGACGCCTCTCGGAGGGCGACGGGCTCTCCCCCATCGGGCTCGTCGCCGACCCGGCGCTCGTGGCCTCGACGCACACCGACCGGGAGCGCTTCGGCCGCGACGCCTCGCTGCGCTGCCCCCACTACGAGCCCGTCGACGGGCGCTGCGGCGTCTGGGCGTGGCGCGAGGCCACCTGCGCGACGTGGTTCTGCAAGCACACCCGCGGAGAGCGCGCCAAGGCCCTCTGGAACCGCCTGCACCAGCTCCTCTCCCGCCTCGAGCGCGCCGTCGCGTGGCACTGCGCGCTCTCCCTCGACATCCCCCCCGAGGCCCTCGCCCGCATCGCCCCGCTCGACCTCCCCCACGGCGCTCCCAGGGCCGACGTGAGCGCCCCCGACGACGCCCTCTGGGGGCGATGGTCGGGCGACGTCGAGGGGTACTTCCTCGCCTGCGCGGAGCTCGCCGAGGCGCTCTCCCCCGCCGAGGTGCTCTCGCTCGGAGGCGCCGAGGCCCGGGCGCTCGCGGCCACCGTCAGGCTCGCGCAGCGGCAGCTCCTCGACGACGCGCTCCCGGCCCGCGTCGCCCTCGGCCGGGTGCAGGTCGTGGGGCTCTCCGTCTCCAGCGTGCGGGTGCAGGGCTACAGCCACCTCGATCCGCTGGATGTCCCGAGGGAGCTCTTCGACCAGCTCCACCGCTTCGACGGACGCCCCGTCGAGGAGGCCCTGCGCGAGGCGAGCGCCTCGGCGGGCCAGGAGGTTCCCCCGGGCGCGGTCGGGATGCTGGTGGACTTCGACATCCTGCGCGGGGTGCCCCACCGTTGACCCCCAGCGGTCGGTTGACCTATCTCCTCGGGCGTTTCAGCACTCCGCCTCGTCGGCTTCGTCCGTTTCCCCGAAAGACCAAAGGCACCCATCGATGCGATCAGAGCATGAGTCCAGCTCCCTCCTCGACGCCTCCGACACCTTCGTCCACCGGCACATCGGGCCCGACGAGGGCGAGCTCGCCGCCATGCTCTCCGTCGTCGGCGCCGCCTCCCTCGACGCCCTCTCCGACGAGACCGTGCCCGCGGCCATCCGCCTCGCGCGCCCGCTGCACATCGAGCTCTCGCAGCACAACGTCGACGCCGCCACCGCCCGCAGCGAGCACGGCCTGATCGACCTGCTCCAGCGCGTCGCCGGGGGCAACCAGCGCTTCCGCTCCTTCATCGGCCTCGGCTACCACCCCACCATCACCCCGCCGGTCATCCAGCGGAACATCCTCGAAGATCCGGGCTGGTACACCCAGTACACGCCCTACCAGGCCGAGATCTCCCAGGGGCGCCTCGAGGCCCTTCTCAACTTCCAGACCCTCATCGCCGACCTCACCGGCCTCCCCCTCGCCGGCGCCTCCCTCCTCGACGAGGCCACCGCCGCCGCCGAGGCCATGGCCATGTGCGTCAACATCGCCGGCGGCCACGACACCCCGCGCACCTTCCTCGTCGACCAGGGCTGCCACCCGCAGACCGTCGCCGTGGTGCGCACCCGCGCCGAGGCCCTCGGCGTCCTCGTGGTCACCGTCGACGCCCTCGCCCCGCTGCCCATCGACGCCGCCGCCCCGGTCTGCGGCCTGCTGCTCCAGTACCCGAGCTCCGCCGGGGCCCTCATCGACTGGCGCGAGACCGTCGCCCGCGCCCACGAGGCAGGCGCCCAGGTCGTGATGGCCGCCGACGTCCTCGCGCTCGTCTCCCTCACCTCCCCGGGCGAGCTCGGCGCCGACATCGCCGTCGGCAACACCCAGCGCTTCGGCGTCCCCATGGGCTTCGGCGGCCCGCACGCGGCCTACATCGCCACGAGGAGCGAGCACGCCCGGCGCATGCCCGGCCGCATCATCGGCGTCTCCCGCGACTCGCACGGCGACGTCGCGCTGCGCATGGCGATCCAGACCCGCGAGCAGCACATCCGCCGCGACAAGGCGACCAGCAACATCTGCACGGCGCAGGCGCTGCTCGCCATCATGGCCGGGATGTACGCGGTCTATCACGGCCCCGACGGGCTGCGCCGCATCGCGGTGCGCACCCACGCCATGACCCGCGCGCTCGCCGAGGGCCTGCGCCGCCTCGGGCACACGGTGCTCAACACCAGCTTCTTCGACACGCTGCACCTGCGCGTCGCCGAGGGCCGCGGCCACGAGGTGCTCGCCCGCGCTCACCAGCGCCGCATCAACCTCCGGGAGCACGCCGACGGCACCCTCGGCGTGGCCCTCGACGAGGCCACCACGCGCGACGACCTGCTCTCGCTCTTCGCCGCCTTCGACCTCGCGGGCAACCGCGCCGCCGCCCTCTCCCCGGACGCCCTGCTCCACGACTCCGCGGTCGCCATCCCGGCCGCGCTCGTGCGCCGCTCGGCGATCCTCACGCACCCGGTGTTCAACTCGTACCACTCGGAGACGCAGCTCCTGCGGTACATCACCAAGCTGCGCGGGCGCGACCTGTCGCTCACGCACTCGATGATCTCCCTCGGGTCGTGCACCATGAAGCTCAACGGCACCAGCGAGATGCTGCCGGTGACCTGGGCCGCCTTCTCCGACATGCACCCCTTCGCGCCCGCCGAGCAGACCGGCGGCTACCGCAAGCTCTTCCGCGACCTGGAGACCTGGCTCGCGGAGATCACCGGCTTCGCCGCGGTGAGCCTCCAGCCCAACGCCGGCTCGCAGGGCGAGTTCGCGGGGCTGCTCACCATCCGCGCCTACCACCACAGCCGGGGCGACCACCACCGCGACGTCTGCCTCATCCCCGACTCGGCGCACGGGACCAACCCCGCCAGCGCCGTCATCGCGGGCATGCGGGTGGTGGCGGTGAAGTGCACCGCCAACGGCGACGTGGACGTGAGCGACCTGCGCGCCAAGGTCGAGGCGCACCGCGACAACCTCGCGGCGCTGATGGTGACCTACCCCTCGACGCACGGGGTCTTCGAGGAGGAGATCCGCGCGATCTGCGAGGCGGTGCACGCGAGCGGGGGGCAGGTCTACATGGACGGCGCCAACCTCAACGCGCAGGTGGGCCTCTGCCGCCCCGGCGACATCGGCGCGGACGTCTGCCACATGAACCTCCACAAGACCTTCTGCATCCCCCACGGGGGCGGCGGTCCGGGGGTGGGGCCCATCGCGGTGGCGAAGCACCTGGCGCCCTTCCTCCCTGGGCACGCGGTGGTGGCCCCCGAGGGCACCGGGACGGAGGCCTCCGGGGCCGTCTCCGCAGCGCCCTACGGGAGCGCGAGCATCCTGTCGATCCCGTGGGTCTACATCGCGCTGATGGGCGCGGCGGGGCTCAAGCGGGCGACGCAGGTGGCGATCCTCAACGCCAACTACATGGCCAAGCGGCTGGAGAGCGTCTACCCGGTGCTCTTCCGCGGGGCGCGCGGCCGCGTGGCGCACGAGTTCATCATCGACGTGAGGCCCTTCGAGAAGACCTCGGGGGTGAAGGTCGACGACGTGGCCAAGCGGCTGATGGACTTCGGCTTCCACGCGCCGACGATGAGCTTCCCGGTGCCCGGCACCCTCATGATCGAGCCCACGGAGAGCGAGTCCAAGGCCGAGCTCGACCGGCTGTGCGACGCGCTGATCACCATCCGCGAGGAGATTCGCGCCATCGAGGAGGGCCGCAGCGACCGGGCCGACAACGCGCTCAAGCACGCGCCGCACACCGCGGCGGCGATCGCGAGCGACGGGTGGAAGCACTCGTACTCCCGAGAGCAGGCGGCCTATCCCGCGCCGTGGCTGAAGGACTCCAAGTTCTGGCCGGCGGTGGGTCGCATCGACAACTCCTACGGCGACCGCAACCTGGTCTGCACCTGCCCCCCGATGAGCGAATACTCCAGCCGGTAAGGGCCGCTCTCTCCGCCGCCACCCGCCGCCACCCGCTGCCACCCGCCGCCACCCGCCGCCACCGTCGCAGGGCTTGAAAACAAGCCTCTTCGCGTTGGCATGGCCGTTGGAGCGGGTGGTACCATGGGCGTCATGGCGGCACGGGAGCGGACGGGGCGTGGAACTGGTCTTCACGGTCCCGCGCTGGTCCGAGCGGTGGGTGCTCGAGGACGGCGTCAGCATGCCCGAGAGCAGCGAACATCGACTGGCCTGCGAGCTGTTGGAGGCGATCCTGCGCGCCTGGATCGCCCGCACGGCGCGCGACGCGACGGTGTACGCCAACCTCGCGCTTCGCTGGGACGAGGAGCACCCGAAGGTCGGCGTCGACCCGGACGTGTGCCTGGTCGAGCCGGCGCCGCTGGAGCGGCAGGTGCGGAGCCTGCGAACGTGGGAGTCGGGCCACCACGCGCCTCGGGTCGCGGTCGAGGTGGTGAGCCGGGACACCGCCCGGAAGGACTACGAGGAAGGCCCCGCGAAGTACGCCGCGAGCGGCACCCGCGAGCTGTGGGTCTTCGACCCCGAGCGGCGCGGCCGGGGACTGATGGGCGGTCCCTGGACGCTGCAGCTCTGGCGCCGGACGGAGGAGGCTTTTCGACGGGTGTACGTCGGCGATGCGCCCGCATACTCGGAGGAGCTCGGCGCGTGGCTGGTGCTGACCGAGGGCGGCTCGCGGCTACGTCTCGCCGAGGACGAGGCGGGCGAGCGGCTGTGGCCGACGGCGAAGGAGGAGGCGGACGCGCGGGCCGAGGCGGCGGAGGCAGAGGTCGCGGCGCTCCGGGCGGCGCTCGCTGCGCGCGGCTGACGCTTCTCCCTCAGGGCGAATACTCCAGCCGGTAAGCCCTCGCCGTCCCAGGCACCTCCACCGCGAGCTCGGAGTACGCCATCCCTGCGAGCTCGCCCGCGGCCCCTCGCAGTCCCTCCGTCACCAGCACCTCGTTGGCCGTCGCGATGTCCTCGCCCAGCTTGCTGGCGGCGTTGACCTCCGCGCCGAACACGTCGCGGTCGCCCACGCGCAGCACCTGCCCCAGCCGATGCCCACGCAGAGCAGCACCCTGGCCTCGGGCGCACGGCCCTCGTTGGAAGCGCTGACAGGCGCGCTGCATCTCGACCGGCGCAGCGCACCGCCCCATCGGCCCCGGGGAAGAGCAGCAGGAAGCTGTCCGCCTCGACCTTGATGAGCGTGCCCCGTGCGCGGCGGCGATGGGCAGCAGCAGGCGCTTCTGCTCGAAGATCTCCTGGAGAAATGGATGATCCCGAAGGCCGCGACGTGGCGGGAGAAGCCCGTGAGGTCGGTGAACATCACGGCGCACTCCTCGCCGAAGCGCTCCCAGATGCGACGGTCGATGAGGGCGGCGTCAGCGCCGGGGAGGCAGCGCTGCTCGATGAGGCTCCAGGAGCTGTCGCTCGATGTCGTCGGGGATCGCCATGGCCAAGCGCGGAGCATACGGCCGCTACGGCGCGCACTCCACGGCTGACGGGAGCGCAGGGTCGGTCACGTCGAGCCTCGCCCTGGGCGCGGGGGCCGGTCTTGGCGTCGACGATGCGGTACGCGAGGGTGCCTCGGCCGAGGGGCTGCGACTCGACGAAGATGCAGCGGAGCTCACCCTCCTCGAAGCCGCACTGCGACTGGATCGCCGCCAGCAGCTGCTCCTGATGGAGGTGGCTTTCGCCGAAGTTCCATCCCAGCGCGAGGCCCGCGATGATCTCCCCCGTCGACCCACTCGTAGTCCTGCAGCCGATCGACCGCCCGGGGCACCAGCAGCGGCAGCGCCCGGCCGTGGAGGTGCATCATCCGGAAGCCCATCACCTGCCCACGAGCCCCACGGCGGTGGAGCGGTCGTAGAAGCAGAGAGCTGGTCGTAGACCCACGGGCTGGTGGTGGTGAGCCGGGCGAGCTTGCGGTGCGAGTCGCCGCGGAAGAGCCAGACCGACCAGGCCCAGTTGCCCGCGTAGTAGCGCATCGCAAGGAGGAAGGAGACGCGCGACGGGAAGAGGTTGCCGAGGAGGGGCAGCGCGACGAGCATCACCCCGAGGAAGGCCGCGAGGGGAGCGGCGCGATGGAGGTGACGGACACCTCGGGGTGCGCCCAGAAGAGGGCGAAGCCGCCGTAGACGACGGCGAAGTTCCACTCGATGGGGACGCCCATGGGGACGTTGCTGGTGATGTAGCCGTGCAGGGCCAGCATGAGCAGCACCGCCGCCACGGGAGGAGTACCGAGGGGGGTAAGAAGGAAGGCGATGGGGACCCCCAGCTCCAGGGCGGTTCCGGCGTGGGCGAGGACGGTGGCGAGGCGGGAGGGGCGGAGGTCGCTCGGTGGGTCGCGGTACATCCTGCGGCGCAGCGCGGGGAAGCGGGTGAGCGGGCCGTTGCTGGTCATCACGCACACCACCGTCGGGAAGTGGTGGTTGAGCTTCGAGACGCCCGCCCAGAACCACAGCGCGAGCTGCACCGCCTGGGCGCAGCGATCCAGTGCGGCGTGGCGACGAAGCACACCAGCGTGACCCAGTAGTGCTCCGCGCGGGCCGCGAGGAAGATGGTCTTGTCGAGCACGCCGAGCGCTGCGAGCAGCAGCACGATGGGGAGGAAGTGGGCGAGCTCGGGGGAAGGGGCGACGAGGGCTCGCAGCGAGGCCGCGACGAGCCCGAGGTAGAGCGCCACGTCGAGCAGCGAGCGGGTGGGCGCGCCGATCAGGGGAAGGCCGGGGAAGAGCGGGAGCCGGGTGGTACCGAGGCGCAGGAAGTAGAGGAAGCCGCCGATGGGAGGGAGGTAGCGCCCGGAGAGCGGGCCGCTGCCGCAGCCGAGGCCGAGCACCTCGAAGAGCAGGCTCCAGACGATGGCCTTCTGGAAGGCCAGCGGGCGCAGCGCCCACGACGCGATGCTGGAGACGCCTCCCAGCGAGGGGCTCAGCCCGCAGAAGAACACCCACGCGCCGAGGTAGAGCGCGAGCTTGGCGGCGTAGAAGGCGAAGACGCCCGGCGGGGTCCCGTAGCCCTGCGCCGCCCAGGCCTCGCAGACCATGCGGCCCCGCTCGTCGAGCGGCTGCTGCCACGCGATGGGGTCGTAGGGCGGAGGCGTCGGGTCGAGGAGTCCCATGAGCGGGGAATGCTACGGCCGCCGCGGCCAGCGCCGGTAGCGGTGGACGAGAGGGGGGGTTGTGCGGCACCCCCTCGGGTCATGAACGCGCCTCTCCTCGCACCGACCTTCACCGCCCCGGAGCAGCTCGTGCCGACGGTGCGCGACCGGGGCTACGCGGTGCTCTCTCCCTCGGACGTCGCCTCGTGGTCGGGCGCGCCGATCGCGGCGCTCGACGCCATGCGCCCCGACTGGGACTCGCTGCCCCCGGACGCCTGGCTGAAGGACGGCGGGCGCTACCGTCGCCGCCGCCACTCCTGCTTCGTGGTCACCCCCGAGTCGGTGGAGCAGGTCGCGCACCGGGCCCACTCGGCAATCCCCTGGAGTACAACGCGCCGCAGGGCGGGATGCAGCGCTGGTTCGAGCCGATGGCCCCTCGACGGTGGCGCTCCGGGCATGGGGGCGCTGCTGCGCTCGCTCGCTCGCACCTGCGCGGCGCTGCGACCGGACGCGCCGCGGTGGTTCGTCGAGGCGCACCAGTTTCGCATCGACACCACCGACGGCATCGGACGCCCGACCCCGGAGGGCGCGCACCGCGACGGGGTCGACTTCGTGGCCGTGCTGCTGGTGGCGCGCGAAGGGGTGAAGGGCGGAGAGACGCGGGTCTTCGAGGCCAGCGGGCCGCGAGGCGAGCGCTTCACCCTCACCGAGCCGTGGACGATGATGCTGCTCGACGACGCGCGGGTGATCCACGAGAGCACGCCCATCCAGCCGACGAGCAGCGAGGGACACCGCGATACGCTGGTGATCACCCTCCGCGCGGAGGGGGTTTCCAGGCGGGGTGAGCTCACGAAAGCACAGGGTTTTTCCTGTGACATTCCCTGTCAGACAAAGACTCGCGTGATGGCTCGGGATGTCGCTTAGGGTGCGTTCGTCGACGCGGTTCGTCCCGCGGGCGCACACAACGGAGATCCCAACCATGAGCAGCCTCGGAAGAACGCCTCGATCGTATTGAAACCAAGCTGGACGCCCTGATGGCGGCGCTGGGAGACCAACGGGGGCAGCGTGGCCGCGCCGCGGGCGGCAACGCCGCTCCCCGGCGGGGACATCGACGCCGACATCGACGGGCCGCGAGGCGACCCGGAGGTGCGCTTCATGCCGAAGCGGGTGGACCGGTCCTGACTGCAAGGGGCGGCCGTTCTCGGCGTGCGAGCCGGAGTTCCTCGACCTGCTGGCCGACGCGTACGAGTGGTTCGCCCAGCGCGATGACGAGTCCAACGCCGTCGACAAGAACGGCGGCCCCAAGAGGCGGAGCCGCCTCGACGCGGCCCGCGCCCGCGCCTGGTCCCCCCGCCTCCGCGTAGCAGCAGGGCGGCGTGGCCCCGCGCCCCGCGCCCGCACGTCGGCCCCGTCGGCGCCCGCCGCCCCCCGCCGCCCGTCGGCCCCGACCCCGGTACGGCCGCCCCTGCGCACGACTTGGCGACACCACCGACAACGACGACATCCCCTTCTTGATCGCAGGCGCTGACATCGTCCCGGCCATGGATCACCCACGGCCGGGCGCGTTCAGCCCGCCAGCGCCTCGCACCGCCGCCACCGTCGCCTCCGGAAGGTCGGTGGTCACCCTCGCCCCAGCAAAGCGCTTGAGCTCGGCCACCAGCGCCTGACGTGGATGTGGCTCACCAGCAGCGCCAGCGCCGTGGTGCCCGGGGTCACGATCTGCCTGAGCTCGCACCCGCTCGTCGGGGACGCCCGTGTCGATGACCCTGGCTATCAGCGCCCGGTGCCCGCGGTGAGCGCGCTGCCCACGAGCGCCCCACCGACCGGCGAGAGCGTCCCAGGACAGCCCCAGAAGGCGCCGTCGAGGGCGGCCTGCCCCGGCGTCACGTCGGTGGTCTCCTGCACGCGGGTCTCCCCGCTGACGTCCTGGAAGACGAACACCGCGTCGTGAAGCAGGATCTCCCCTCGGTCATCAGACGCGTCGCGGCCATCAGCGCCTCCTGCGCCTTCAGCGCCGGGTCGAAGCCGAGCACGATCAACTTCCGCGGGTCGTTATCCATGGCGCGAGAGGTTATCGGCCCCTCACGATGCGCGAGCTAAACGGTGTAGCGCGACCGGCGTCGGGGGCGCTCGGTGGTCGGTAGGATGCAGGGAGAAATCCACTCGGCGGCCGGTCTTTTCGGCCAGTGGGCCGTTCACGCCGATCGCGTCCGGGTCGATAGAATCGAATCCCCCAATGAGCGACTGGATCAGTCCCACAAAGGTGCCTTCGTCCCGGAGCCGCGACCCTTTGCGCGTGACCACTCGGGGCGACGACCTGGCGCGGCGGACGGGTGCTGCTGGCGCTCACCTCAGGCCCCAGGCCGAGGCGGAGCTGGATGCGCGCTGCGACGCGACGGCTTCGATGTCGTGTCTGCGCCGAGCGCCACGGCGCGGAGTGCCGCCCTGCGACGGCTCCTCACGGGCGCACATCGACGTGCTGCAGCAGCGCCCCAGCCCCCATTCTCCGGCCATCGCTGGCTGCTGCGCGTGCGGGCGATCGACCCCGACGTCTCGGTGATATTGGTCTCGGGACGGGCAACGACCTCGGTCAACGCCGTCGCGGCCATGGAGCGCGGCGCTTCGCTACCTCCACCCGGCCGTCTCGGACGCGGAGATATGCTCACGCTGGTCAACGAGGGCGCGCGCATCCGTCGCAACGCCCGACGCCGCTACCACTCCATGACGCAGTCATCCGCGTTCGGTAGCCCCCACAGGTGATCGTTCGGCGACGCCTCCCGCTGGGCAGAGGCGCTTCGAGCTGAGCGCTGCGCGCGCGCTACCGGCCCCTTCCAGCCCCATCGTCCTCGTGCACCGATCGGAGGCCCGTGGCGTTCCGGACAGCGCTAAGCGCTGCATCGAGCCGCGCTCCCGTCGCCCCAGCGGCGCTGCTCGATAGCCGCCGCAGAGGTGCTCGGTCGCCTGGATGACCTCGGCCGCCGGATTCGTTCCCTCGCCGCGTAGGCCATCGTCAGCCTCCCCTCTTCCGCCCGACTCTTCGTCGAACGTCCACCCGCAGGACCTCAACGCCCCGACTCCTAGGCCCCGACCGCCCCGCTCACGCGCCACGCCACCGGTGACCTTCGCCGAGTAACGAGCGCCCGGGCTCGACGACGAGAAGGCCGCGCAGGCGCATAGCTACGCAGCTACGGGCGCTGGGCTACCACATCGATCGACGACCTCGGCGCCGGATACGCGCCAGGCCTTGCCAGCGTCGGCGGCCTGCACCTGGAGGTGGTGAAGCTCGACAGGACCTGGTGCGAGGGGTCGACCGCAACCAGCATCTCCGCCCGCATCATCCGCGCTGACGGCGGTGTGCGGCGAGAGGTACCTGCCTCGTGGCCGGGAAGGTGAGGACCGTCGCCGAGGCGCGACACCCTCCTGGGCCTCCGCTGCACAGACCTGCCGGGCGGCTACCTCTTCGCCCGTCCGACCCCGGCCTTCGTGCATCCGCGGATGGAGTTCACCTCCGATGCCGATGCGCCCGAAGGCGGGCGCGCCGCCGAGGATGAGCCCTCAGTACTGAGCATTGGTCACAATCGGCCCAACCCGCTTGCAGGCTGGGCCCGCGCGATGGCGCGTCACCCCAGGCAAAGACAGGGATGGCGGCCCCGCGGATCGGCCCGGGGCTCCGGCTCGGACGTCGCTTACCGGGTCGATCGTGATTCACGATCGAGCACCGCGATGTCGTCGACCTACGCCCGACTTTCGCCGTCTGAACTGGTCTGGGCGACGAAGGGCGGGAGTTGTGGATCACCTCGACGCTGCCGCAATTCGCGGCTGCAAGGATGATCGCCGGGCGCTGCGTTCGCTCGGCGGCGTGGCCAAGGCCATCGGTGGCGTGGAGTGAGCACGTCCACGCGCTCGTGTCGGGCTGAAGACCGATGTCGATGGCGCGCGCCCTCACGCGCGAACTCGTGGCGGGCCTCGTCCGCCTCCTTACACGGCGAGATCGGCGTCGATCGGTTCTGGGTGGCAGGGAGGGGTAATGGCGCGCTCCAGCGCGGCGCGACAC